>CAWCGW010000008.1:0-27315 GCA_963795215.1 uncultured Actinomycetota bacterium | reverse complement strand
TTTCCGCAGGTCAGAGGCGGTTTCTTCGGTCGGGCTGACAGGATTTGAACCTGCGACCCCTTGACCCCCAGTCAAGTGCGCTACCAAGCTGCGCCACAGCCCGAAGTGCTCTCCCGGGATCGCCGGTCGAGCGGTCGAAACCCTACAACAGCGCCGCGCGGCCCCGGCAATCGGGACTCCAGCGCGACCGGGCGCGGGTCAGTCGCGCCGCAGCACGACCCAGGTGAACGGCTGAACGGCGTCCCACGGGGTGTGGTGCTCCGCCCGGCGGGACTCCACCAGGGTGAACCCCTCCCCCAGCTCGCCCGCCAGTGACGCGGCGTCGTAGCGGGCGACGGGCAGTCCGGAGCACTGCTCCGGGCCGTCCTCGGCGAAGGTGCCGAGGACCGCCAGGCCGCCGGGGCGCAGCGCCACCCGCAGCTGCGAGGCGTACGCCGCCCGCTGGCCGGCCTCGACCAGGAAGTGGAACACCGCCCGGTCGTGCCACACGTCGTACTGCTCCTCGAAGTCGTGGCTCAGCACGTCGGCCACGATGGTGGTCGCCCGCTGCCCCTGCGCCTCCAGCCGGACCGCCGTGAGGGCCAGCGCGCTCATCGACAGGTCGAGCAGCGTGACCTGCTCGACGCCCGCCTCGAGCAGCACGTCCGGCAGCATCGAGGCGCCGGCGCCGACGTCGATCACCGAACGCGGCACGCCACCGGAGAGCACCAGCTCCGAGGAGGTCGTCGGCCTCTCCTCGTACCAGGAGACCTGGTCGCGCGGCTTCTCGGCGTACACCTGCTCCCAGTGGGCGCCCATCGGGCGTCCGCGGGGGTCGGACTCCGGTGCGCTCACGAGCGCCTCCTCTTCTCGCGGGGCCGCTGCTGCAGCACGATCGGGGTCCCCGCGAAGCCGAACTCCTCGCGCAGCCGCCGCTCGATGAAGCGCTCGTAGGAGGCGTCGAGCTTGCCGCTGGTGAAGAGCACGAACGTCGGTGGGGCGGTGCTGGCCTGGGTGCCGAAGAGCACCTTGGGCTGCTTGCCGCTGCGGACCGGGTGGGGGTGCTCGGCGACCAGGCGGCCCAGGAAGGAGTTCAGTGCGCCGGTCGTGATCCGGGTCTCCCAGCCCGCGAGCGCCTTGTCCAGCGCCGGGACCAGCCGGTCGACGTGCCAGCCGGTGCGGGCGGTGACGTTGATCCGCGGCGCCCAGCGCACCTGCACCAGCTCCCGCTCGATCTCGCGCTCGAGGTAGTGGCGGCGCTCCTCGTCGACGAGGTCCCACTTGTTGAAGGCGATCACCAGGGCGCGCCCGGCCTCGCGGACGGTCTGCAGGATCCGTACGTCCTGCTCGGAGATCGAGAGCTCGGCGTCCAGGACCAGCACCGCCACCTCGGCGCGGTCGATCGCCGTGGCCGTGCGCAGCGAGGCGTAGTACTCGTGCCCGGAGGCCTCCTTGACCCGCTTGCGGATGCCGGCGGTGTCGATGAAGCGCCAGACCCGACCGCCGAGCTCGACCAGCTCGTCAACCGGGTCGACGGTGGTGCCGGCGACGTTGTCGACGACCACCCGTTCGGAGCCGGCGAGCCGGTTGAGCAGCGAGGACTTGCCGACGTTCGGCTTCCCGACGATCGCGATCCGGCGCGGGCCACCGAGCTCGGGGTCGCGGTCGGGCGGCGGCTCCGGCAGCGCCGCCAGGACGGCGTCGAGCATGTCGCCCGAGCCGCGGCCGTGCAGCGCCGAGACCGGCCACGGCTCCCCCAGCCCGAGGTTCCACAGCCCGTAGGCCTCGGCCTCGGTGCGGGTGTCGTCGACCTTGTTGGCGGCGAGCACCACCGGCTTCTTGGAGGCGCGGAGGATCTTCACCACCGCCTCGTCGGCGTCGGTGATCCCGACCGTGGCGTCGACGACGAAGAGCACCGCGTCGGCCAGCGAGACCGCGATCTCGGCCTGGCCGGCGATCCGCTCGGCGAGACCCCGGGCGTCGGGGTCCCAGCCGCCGGTGTCGACGACCGTGAAGGCGCGCCCGGCCCAGCTCGCGTCGTACGACACGCGGTCGCGGGTCACCCCCGGGACGTCCTCGACGACCGCCTCGCGGCGACCGATGATCCGGTTGACCAGCGTCGACTTGCCGACGTTGGGGCGGCCGACGACGGCCAGCACGGGCAGCGGCCCGTCGACGGTCTCGGCGTCGGTGGGGTCGGTCGTGTGGTCGCTCATGCTCACCTGGGTCCTTCGTCGACGAGCCCGGTCGCGGGGTCGTCCTCGGCTTGTCCTGCCGGCAGGGGGCCGGGCAGCTCGCGGCCGGTGGCCCGGCGCGCTTCCTCCAGTGTCTCCAGCAGCCGCTCCCGGAGCAGCATCGACGTCTCCCGGACCATTCCCGCCCGGCGTGGCCACGGCGCGGCCCCGACCAGCACCGGCTGCCCGAGCACCAGGTCGATCCGGGTTCCCCGAGCCGGCGTGGAGCTGATCCCGCCGCCCGGCTCACGGCTGCCCAGGAAGATCGCGGGCACCACCGGGGCGCCGCTGACCAGGGCGAGGTACGCGGCGCCGTGGTGGAACCGGTGCAGCTCACCGTCCCCTCTCGTGCCCTCGGGGAAGACTCCGACCACGCCGTCCTCGCGCAGCACCCGCAGCGCGGTGCGGACGGCGCGCGGGTCGGCGGCGTACCGGTCGACCGGGATCTGCCCGCTGCGGTGCAGGACCTGACCGAGGCGGCCGCGGAACATCTCGTGCTTGGTCAGGGCGTGCACCGGCCGTGGCGCGAAGACCGCCAGCAGCGGCCCGTCCAGGACGCCGATGTGGTTGGCGGCGAGCACCACCGGCCCGAGCCGCGGGAGGCGGTCCGCGCCGTGGACCCGGACGTCCCAGCGGCGGCGCAGGTAGCGCCTGGCGGCGGGACGGAGCCCGGTCAGCATCGCCCGCGGCGGGTGGGGCATCGCGGCGCTGCTGGGTGGCTCGTGGTGGCTCACACCTGCTCCTCGACCGCCTCGGCGAGCGCCACCAACCGGGCGACGACCTCCTCGAGGGTGTACGCCGTGGTGTCGACGTGCACCGCACCGTCGGCCATCGTCAGCGGCGCGGTCGCCCGCCCGGAGTCGATCCGGTCGCGGGCCAGCAGCGACTCCTGGGTGCCCGTGAGGTCGATCGACCCGGTCTCGGCGGCCCGTCGCTCGGCCCGCGCCGCCGGGTCGGCGGAGAGGTAGACCTTGACCTGCGCCTGCGGCCAGACCACGGAGCCGATGTCGCGGCCCTCGACGACGATGCCGCCGTCGCCGATCGCCGCGCGCTGCAGCGCGAGCAGCCTCGCGCGGACCTCGGGGACGGCGCTGACCGGGGACACCGCGGCGTTGACCTCGACGCTGCGGATCGCGAGGCCGACGTCGGTGCCGTCGACGTGGATGGTGGGGTCGCGCGGGTCGGTCCCGGAGACGATGTCGGGGTCGGCGCAGCACGCCGCGACCGCGGCCGGGTCGTGGACGTCGACACCCTCGTGGAGCAGCCACCAGGTCATCGCGCGGAACTGGGCGCCGGTGTCGAGGTAGCGCAGTCCCAGCCGGTCGGCCACGCCGCGGGAGGTGCTGGACTTGCCCGACCCGGAGGTGCCGTCGACGGCGACGACGAGTCGCGAGCGGGGGGTGGGGGTCTCAGGCACCGGGGAAGCCTACCGGTGCGTGACCCAGTCCCGTGACTCGAGAGAACCCAGCAGGTGCTCGGCCCGGGCCGCCTCGACGACCAGCTCCACGAGACCGACCGGTCGGCCGGGGTCGTGGTCGATGTGCACGTCCTCGATGTTGACCCCGGAGGCCCCCGCGTCCGCGAAGAGCCGTGCCAGCTCGCCGGGGTGGTCGGGGACCGAGACGAAGACCGACCGCGTCTCGGTGGCCGGGCCACCGTGCTTGCCGGGGATCGCCCGGGTGCCGGCGACCCCGCGCGCGAGCAGGTCCCCGAGCACGCTCCGGTCCCCCGTCGTCACGGCACGCTGCAGCACGTCGAGCTCCTCGCGGACCTCGGCCAGCAGCCCGTGCAGCGCCTCGGCGTTGAGGGTGACGATCTGCTGCCACAGCCCGGGGTCCCCCCCGGCGACCCGGGTGACGTCGCGGACCCCCTGCCCGGAGAGCGCCAGGTGCGACTCCGGCGCGTGGGCCAGCCGTCCTGCGACGAGCACCGCCAGCAGGTGGGGCAGGTGGGAGGTGCGCGCCACCGCGCGGTCGTGCTCGTCCGGGCTCATCGAGACCGGCACCGCGCCACAGACCCGGGCCAGCTCCTCGACCACCGCCACCGCCTCCGGGCGTGCCCCGACGTGGGGCGTCACCGCCCACGGCCGGCCGTCGAAGAGCGCCGCGTTGGCGGCCAGCGGGCCGGAGCGCTCGCTGCCGGCCATCGGGTGCCCGCCGACGTAGCGGTCGACCAGGTCCCCCGCCGCCGCCGACACCGCCCGCTCGGGCGCGGACTTGATGCTGCCCACGTCGGTCACGACCGCGTCGGTACGCCGCAGGGCGTCGAGGATCGCATCGGCGAGATGGTCCGGTGGCACCGCGACGACCACGAGCCGCGGCCGGTCACCCGCGGATCGCACGCGCCCGGCCCCGAGGCCCGAGGCGGTGCGCAGGTGCTCCTCGGACACGTCGCTGAGCAGGGTCTCGATCCCCGCCCGGCGCAGCGCCAAGCCGATCGAGGTGCCCAGCAGCCCGGCGCCGACGATCTCGACCGGACCGGCGAGCTCCCCCGGGTGTCCCTCAGCCACGGTCGGGGACCTCGCGGGTCCGCGTCAGGTCCTTGCGCAGCGCCGCCGCGCCGTGGAGGTAGCAGTGGGTCAGGTCGGCCCGCGGCAGGTCGGTCTCCACGTGGGCCATCATCCGCACCACCCGGGGCATCGAGCCCGCGATCTCCAGCTCCTTGGCACACAGCAGCGGCACGTCGCCGAAGCCGAGCTGCCGGGCCGCGTAGGCGGGGAACTCCGAGACCAGGTCGGAGGTGGCGGTGAAGATCACCGAGATGAAGTCGTCGACCCCCAGGCCGTTGGCACGCATCACGTCCAGCACCATCTCCGCGACCCGGTCGAGCATGTGCTCGCGGTCGTCGCGCTCGAGCTGGGTGGCGCCTCGTACGGCCCGCACGGCCACGGTGTCTCCTCTCGCCGGTTCCCGCTGACGGGGAAACCCTAGTCCCGCCGGGTCGTCGGACCGTGCGCCGCTCAGCCCTCGTCGAGGGCGTCCAGCTCGGCCAGCGCCCGCTGCCACCGGTCCCGGCGCTCGGCCCGCGTCTGCTCCCACCACGGGGTCCCGCGCTCGCCGAGGCCGTGCTTTGCCAGGTCCGTACGCCGGCGGGCCGCCTGCTCGGCCGGCTCGTCCCCGGCACGGCGGGCGGTGCGGGTGCCGCTGCGTCCGCGCCCCAGGTGCGACCGCAGCCGCTCCGCGACGTCCTCCGGCAGCGCCGGGTCCTCCCGGCGCCACCGGCGCCCGTCCACGACGAGCCAGCGCTCCTCGTCCTCGGAGCCGGTCACATCTCCGCGCGGTCGAGCAGCGCGCCGAGCTCGTCGTTGGTCAGCTCCCGCAGGTCGCCCACGGGCAGCTGCCCCAGGACGACCGGACCGATGGCCGTGCGCGTGAGCCGTCGCACGGGG
Organism: uncultured Actinomycetota bacterium; assembly: GCA_963795215.1. Lineage (GTDB taxonomy): Bacteria > Actinomycetota > Actinomycetes > Propionibacteriales > Nocardioidaceae > Nocardioides. Next base: position 21,714 of record CAWCGW010000008.1, on the reverse strand, counting down.
TGGCCGACGTGGTCGAGCAGCCGGCGCACGATCCGGTTGCGACCCTCGTGGATCACCAGCTCGACGATCGACTTGCCGGCACCGACGGTGACCACCGTGGCCGCGGACACCGCGACCGGCCCGTCCTCGAGGGTGACGCCGTCGAGCAGCCGCTGCCGCGTGGCCCGGCTGACCTCGCCGTCGACCTCGGCGACGTAGGTCTTGTCGACCTCGAAGGAGGGGTGCGCCACCCGGTTGGCGAAGTCGCCGTCGTTGGTGAGCAGCAGCAGCCCGGAGGTGTCGGTGTCGAGCCGGCCGACGTGGAAGAGGCGCTCGGGACGGTCGGCGACCACGTCGGACAGCGTGCGCCGTCCCTCCGGGTCAGACATCGTCGACACCACGCCCCGGGGCTTGTTGAGCACCAGGTAGACGTGCGGCGAGACCGGCGGCAGCCGGCGCCCGGAGACCCGGATCACCGCGGTGTGCGGGTCGACCTTGGTGCCGAGCCGGGTGACGACGTCCCCGTCGACCTCCACCTCGCCACCGAGCATCAGCTCCTCGCACTTGCGGCGCGAGGCGACCCCGGACTGCGCCAGCAGCTTCTGCAGCCGGATCAGGCCCTCGTCGTCGAGCGGGAGGCCGCTCATGGGGTCGGCTGCTCGTCGGCGGGAGGCTCCGGGGCCGGAGCCGCGTCGCCGGCCGGCGCGGCCGGCGCGGAGGCGACCGCCTCGGACAGCTCGTCCTCGAAGTCGTCCATGTCCGGGAGGTAGGGAGCGATCTCCGGCAGCTCGTCGAGGCTGGTGACCCCGATCCGCTCCAGGAAGTACCCGCTGGTGCGGTAGAGCGTCGCGCCGTGCTCGCCGTCGCGCCCGGCCTCCTCGACCAGCCCGCGGGTGATCAGCGTGCGCATCACGCCGTCGACGTTGACCCCGCGGATCGCCGAGACCCGGGCGCGCGAGACCGGCTGCTTGTAGGCGACCACGGCCAGGGTCTCCAGCGCCGCCTGGGTGAGCCGGGCCTGCTGGCCGTCGAGGACGAACGCCTCCACGACCGGCGCGAACTCCTCGCGGGTGTAGTAGCGCCAGCCACCGGCGACGTTGCGCAGCTCGAAGCCGCGGCCCTGCTCGGCGTACTCGGCCGCCAGCGCGGCCAGCGCCCGGTCGACGTCGGGCACCGGGTGGCCGGTGGCCGAGGCGAGCGTGGGGACGTCGAGCGGCTGGTCGGCGACCATCAGCAGCGCCTCGAGCGCCGGCCGCAGCTCGGCGACCGCCACGTCGAGGGTGTCGACCGAGTGGTCAGTCATCGGTCTGCTCCGTCCGCTCGTCCATCCGCTGGTCCTCCTCCTGCTCGGGTGGGGGGTCGGCCCCGGCCGCCTCGGGTGCCCCCTCGAACTCGTCGATCTCGAACTCCTCGGCCTGCTCCTCGCCGCCGGTCCAGCGGACCGTCAGCTCGCCGAGGGGCGAGACCTGGTCGAAGCCCACCGCGCCCTCGCGGAAGAGCTCCAGCAGCGACAGGAACCGGGCCACCGTGGTCAGCGTGTCCGGGGAGTCGCCGCACAGGGACCGGAAGGTCATCGTGCCGGTACGCCGCAGCCGGTCGACCACCAGGGCCGCCTGCTCGCGCACCGAGACCGCCGGGGCGTGGATGTGGTGGAGGCTCAGCACCTCCTCCGGCTTGGGCTCCAGGGCCCGCGCCGCCAGCGCCGCGAACTGCTCCAGGCCGATCCCGATCAGCACCTCGGGCAGCAGCCCGGCGTACCGCTCCTCGAGGCCGACGGCCCGGGGGTGGCGGCGCGACTCCGCGCTCAGCCGGGCCTCGAAGACCCCGGCGACCTGCTTGAACGCCTTGTACTGCATGAGCCGCGCGAAGAGCAGGTCGCGGGCCTCGAGCAGCGCGAGGTCCTCCTCGTCCTCGACGTCGCCCTGCGGCAGCAGCCGGGCGGCCTTGAGGTCCAGCAGGGTGGCCGCGACCAGCAGGAACGAGGTGGTCTGCTCGAGGTCCCAGGCCTTGCCGATCACCTTGACGTGGGCGATGAACTCGTCGGTGACCTTCGACAGCGCGACCTCGGTGATGTCGAGCTTGTGCTTGCTGATCAGGCTCAGCAGCAGGTCGAAGGGGCCCTCGAAGTTGTCGAGACGGACCTCGAAGGCGGCGGGGGGCCCGTCGCCCGCCGGCGCGTCGACGGGCGCCGGCGGGTCGATCACGTCGGTCACGCCCCGATCATGCCTCGCGGAGCCGGCGGACCAGCGCGCTGGTCTCCCCCTGCTCCTCGAAGTCGGCCAGCACCATCGCGACCGCCTCGCGCACCAGCCGGCCGCGATCGACCGCGAGGCCGTGCTGGCGGCGCAGCGCCAGCCGGGTGTGCTCGAGGTCGAAGAGCTCGTCGGAGGTGACGTAGACGGTCATCTTCTCGTCGTGTCGCACCCGCCCGCTGGGCCGGCGGGTGGCGTCGGCGCCGGGGTCGTCGGCCGCGGGTTGCTCCGGCGTGTCCGGGACGGCGCGGACCCTGCCCTTGCTGGCGGCGCCGTCGGCCTGCTGCTCCTCGGTGGCGCGGAACAGGTCGTCGGCGGTGGGAAGGCTCACCCGTCGAGGCACCGGGCCGACACCTCCTTGGCGAGGTCGCGGTAGGACGCGGCGCCGGTCGAGGAGCTCGCATAGCTGGTGATCGGCTCGCCGGCGACCGTGGAGTCGGAGAACTTGATGGTGCGCCGGATGACGGTGTGGAAGACCTTGTCGCCCCAGGCCTGCACCAGCCGCTCCATGACCTCGCGGCTGTGGAGCGTGCGACCGTCGAACATCGTCCCGAGGACGCCGTCGATCTCCAGCTTCGGGTTCAGCCGCTCGCGCACCTTGTCGATCGTGGTCTTCAGCAGCGCGACCCCGCGCAGGGCGAAGTACTCGCACTCCAGCGGCACGATCACGCCGTCGGAGGCGGTGAGGGCGTTGACGGTCAGCAGTCCGAGCGAGGGCTGGCAGTCGATCAGGATGACGTCGTAGTGGGCCATCGCCGGGGCGAGGACGCGCGCCAGGGTCTGCTCACGCGCCACCTCGTGCACCAGCTGCACCTCGGCGGCGGAGAGGTCGATGTTGGAGGGCAGCAGGTCCATCCCCGGCACGCCGGAGGGGACGACGACCTCCTCGAGCGTGATGTCGCGCTCCATCAGCAGGTTGTAGATGGTGAGGTCCATCTCGTGGGGGTTGAGCCCCAGCCCGACCGACAGCGAGCCCTGCGGGTCGAAGTCGACCAGCAGCACCTTGCGGCCGTACTCGGCGAGCGAGGCGCCGAGGTTGATCGTGGTCGTCGTCTTGCCCACGCCGCCCTTCTGGTTGCACATCGAGATCACCCGCGCGGGACCGTGCTCGGTCACCGGCCGGGGCTCGGGCAGGTGGGGCATCGGTCGGCCCGTGGGGCCGAGCACCACGGGCTCGGGCTCGGGCTCGACGGGACGTTCGAAGGGAATGGGCTGGCTCACGTGCTCGTCTGCTCCGGGGGAAGGGTCGGTCGGGGTGCGATCGTTCGGAACGGGCGGCCGGACCAGCGGTGGCATCTGCGAGGCAGCGGTGCCGCCCCGGTTGCCGAACAGTCCCGAAAAGGACCCTTCTCCGCTCATCAGTCGCTCCTGTCAGAGGATCTTGAATTGTCGACTCGGCGACATTGCCGAGCGTTGCCGACGCTAGACCGGGGCGTGCACCGGTCTCAACCGACGCGCCGGACGCGGCGCCGCCAGTTCCGCCGGGCTCAGGTCAGTCGCCGCATCGCTGCGCTCGCCAGCACCAGCTCGCCGGCCTCGTCGGAGGCGTCGCAGTCGACCACGGCCTCGATCACCCAGTCGCGGTGGTCGGCGGGATCGGCGAGGGTCTGGGCCACCCGCCGGACCCGGGCGGTCGTGCCCTCGGGAGCGCCGACCGGCTCGCCCGGCTCCTCCGCCCCGAGGTGGAGGTACGACGGTCCGCGGGCCTCGCCGGCGGTGCCCACCGTGTCGTGCTCGGTGAAGTACTCCTCCAGGGCGGTGTCCCACGCCGAGCGGCCCATCACCACCTCGCGCGGCGGCTCGACCCGGTCGGCCGCCTCCCGCTCGAGCCGGACCAGCGCGTCCAGGTCGTCGCGCGCGACGTGCTGGACCCGTGCGAACAGCGCGTTGCGGATCATGACCGTGAAGGCGCGCTCCTGCTTCGAGATCGGCCGCGGCGGCGGGGGCGGCTCGTGGTGGGAGACGTCGGGCCGGACGTGGGCCGGGTCCTGCAGCGCCTCCCACTCGTCCAGCAGCGAGGAGTCGGTCTGCCGGATCGTCTCCCCCAGCCACTCGACCAGGTCGTCGAGCTCGGGGGTCCGCACCCGCTCGGGCACGGTCTGGCGCAGCGTCCGGTAGGCGTCCGTGAGGTAGCGCAGCACCAGTCCCTCGGAGCGGGCCAGCTGGTAACGGGCCACCACGTCGGTGAAACCCATCCCCTGCTCCCACATCTCCCGCAGCACCGACTTGGGCTGGAGCGCGTCGGGCGGCAGCCAGCCGTGGGTCTCGCGGTAGGTCTCGAAGAGCGGCTCCAGCCACTCGGCGAGCGGCTGCGGCCAGGTGATCTCCTCGATGATCGCCATCCGCTCGTCGTACTCGACACCGTCGGCCTTGAGCTCGGCGATCGCCTCGCCCCGAGCGGCGTGCTGCTGCGCGAAGAGCACCTGGCGGGGGCCCTCGAGCACGGCCTCCACCACCGAGACCACGTCGAGGGTGTAGCTGTCCTGCTCGGGGTCGAGGACGTCGAGCGCCGCGAGCGCGAAGTGCGCCAGCGGCTGGTTCAGGGCGAAGTCGGGCGGCAGGTCGACGGTGAGCACGTGGCGCCGGCCGTGCTCGTCGGGCTCCTCGAGCCGGGTCAGGGTGCCCGAGCGCAGCAGCGACCGGGCCAGCCGCAGTGCCCGACGGACCAGTCGCAGCTGCTGGCGGCGCTCCTCGTGGTTGTCGGTGAGCAGCCGCCGCATCACCGCGAAGGCGTCCTCCTCGCGGGTCACGACGTTGATCAGCATCGCGTTGTCGACCTTCATCCGCGAGGTCAGCGGCTCGGGGTCGCCGGAGACCAGCTTGTCGAAGGTCTGCTCGGTCCACACGACGGTCCCGGGAGGCGGCTTGCGCAGCTGGGCCTTGGACTTCTTGTTGCTGCTCGCGGCGGCCTTCTTCTTGGCCTTCTCGTTGTCGATCACGTGCTCGGGCGCCTGCACGACGACGTAGCCGGAGGTGTCGAAGCCCGGGCGCCCCGCCCGTCCGGCGATCTGGCGGAACTCACGCACGCGCAGCACCCGCTGCCGGTTGCCGTCGAACTTGGCGAGTCCGGTGAACAGCACGGTCCGGATCGGCACGTTGATCCCGACCCCGAGCGTGTCGGTGCCGCAGATCACCGTCAGCAGTCCCGCCTGCGCCAGCTGCTCGACGACCCGTCGGTACTTCGGGAGCATCCCGGCGTGGTGGACGCCGATGCCCGCGCGCAGCAGCTTCTGCAGCGTCTTGCCGAAGCCGGCGCCGAACCGGACGGTGCCGGTCCGGGCGGCGATCGCCTCCCGGTCCACCGGTACGCCGAAGCGCGAGGTCGAGCCGCGCAGCAGCGACGTGGCGTGCTCGACCGCGGCCGCCTGCGTGAAGTGGACGACGTAGACCGGCGCCTGCCTGGTCGTCACGAGCTCCTCGAGGGTGTCCTCGAGCGGGTCCGTGGCCCAGGTGAAGCTCAGCGGCACCGGGCGCTGCGCGTCGTCGACGACCACCGTCTCCCGGCCGTTGCGGCGGCTGAGGTCCTCGGCGAGGGCGGTGACGTCCCCGAGGGTCGCCGACATGAGCAGGAACTGTGCCTGCGGCAGCTCCAGCAGCGGCACCTGCCAGGCCCAGCCGCGGTCCGGCTCGCCGTAGAAGTGGAACTCGTCCATCACGACCAGACCGACGTCGGCGAGTCGGCCCTCGCGCAGCGCGATGTTGGCCAGCACCTCGGCGGTGCAGCAGATGATCGGGGCGTCGGGGTTGACGGCCGCGTCACCGGTCAGCAGCCCGACGTCGTCGGCGCCGAACACCTCGCAGAGGGCGAAGAACTTCTCGCTCACCAGTGCCTTGATGGGGGCGGTGTAGAAGCTGACGCGGTCGGTGGCCATCGCCGCGGAGTGGGCCGCCTCGGCGACCAGCGACTTGCCCGAGCCGGTGGGCGTCGCGAGCACGACGTTGCTGCCGGCCAGCAGCTCGATGACGGCCTCGTCCTGGTGGGGGTAGAGCTCCACCCCGCGGTCGGCGGCGCGGGCGACGACCTGCTCGTAGACCTGGTCGATGTCAGGGCCGGTGCCGTGGTCGGGGGTCATCCGCGGGCCCGGGGGTGCGCGGTGGCGAAGACCTCGCGCAGGTTGTCGACCGTGACCAGGGTGTAGACCTGCGTGGTGGTCACCGACGCGTGGCCGAGCAGCTCCTGGACCACCCGCACGTCGGCCCCGCCGTCGAGCAGGTGGGTGGCGAAGGAGTGCCGCAGGGTGTGGGGCGAGACGTCGCGGGTCACGCCGGCGCGCTCCGCCGCGCGGGTCAGCACCGCCCAGGCGCTCTGCCGGGACAGCCGGCCGCCCCGGGAGTTCAGGAACAGCGCACCGCCCGGCGTCGTCGCCGACACCAGCTCCGGACGGGACCGGATCAGGTAGGCGTCGATCGCGTCCGCGGCGTACGTGCCGAAGGGGACGAGCCGTTCCTTGCCGCCCTTGCCGCGCAGCAGCACGGTCCGGTCGACGAGGTCGACGTCGTCGACCGCGAGCCCGGTGGCCTCGGAGATCCGGGCCCCGGTGCCGTAGAGCACCTCGAGCAGCGCCCGGTCCCGCAGCGCGAGGGTGGTGCCCGCGGCCCCGGCGGCCTCGAGGATCGCCTCGACGTCGGCCAGCGGCAACGCCTTCGGCAGCCGCTTGGCGGCGCTCGGGGGCTTCACCGCGACGGCGGGGTCGTGGGACGCGAGCCCGTCCGCCAGGCAGAACCTGTGGAACCCGCGGACGGCGACGACGGTCCGCGCCGCGGAGGTGGCCGAGAGCGGCGGGTGCTCGCCCTCCCCCTCGCGGAGCGCGACCAGGAAGCCGGTGACCGTCGCCTCGGTGACGTCGTCCAGCGACGCCACCCCTCGCACGGTGAGGTGCTCGAGGTAGCGCCGCAGGTCACGCCGGTACGACGTGAGGGTGTTGGTCGCCAGGCCGCGCTCGACGGCCAGGTGGTCGAGGTAGGTGCGCTGGGCACGCACCAGCTCCGGACGGTCAGGCAAGGGCCTCGTCCAGCGACACCGCGTCGATGCCGACAGCCGCCCCCACCGGTGCGTTGGTCAGCCGGCCACGGTGGGTGTTCAGGCCGAGCGCCAGGCTGCGGTCGTCGCGGCAGGCCTGCTGCCACCCCTTGTCGGCCAGCGCGACCGTGTAGGGCAGCGTCGCGTTCGTCAGCGCGTAGGTGGAGGTGTTGGGCACCGCGCCCGGCATGTTGGCGACGCAGTAGAACACCGAGTTGTGGACCTCGTAGGTCGGGTCGGCGTGCGTCGTGGCGTGGGTGTCCTCGAAGCAGCCGCCCTGGTCGACCGCGATGTCGACCAGCACCGAGCCGGGCTTCATCCGCGAGACCAGCTCGTTGCTCACGAGCTTGGGGGCAGCAGCACCCGGGATCAGCACCGCGCCGATCACCATGTCGGCCTCGGTCACCTGCTGCTCGATCGCGAGCTTGGAGCTGGCCAGGCCGTGGACCCGGTTGTTGTAGCGCCAGAACGACATCCGCAGCTTGTCGAGGTCGGTGTCGAGCAGGGTGACGTCGGCCCCCATCCCCAACGCGATGTTCGCGGCGTTCTGGCCCGAGACCCCGGCGCCGATGATCACGACCTTGGCGTTGGCCACGCCACCCACGCCGCCCATCAGGACACCCCGGCCGCCCTGGGCCTTCATCAGCGAGTGGGCACCGACCTGCGGCGCCAGGCAGCCGGCGACCTCCGACATCGGGTAGAGCAGCGGCAGCCCGCCCGAGGGCAGCTGCACGGTCTCGTAGGCGATCGCGGTGGTGCCGGCCTCGATCAGCCGCTCGGTCAGCGGCTTGTCGGCCGCGAGGTGGAGGTAGGTGAACAGCGTCAGGTCCTTGCGCAGCCGGTGGTACTCCTCGGCCACCGGCTCCTTGACCTTCAGCACCGTCTCGGCCTGGCCCCAGACCTCGTCGGCGTCGTCGAGGATCGTGGCGCCCGCGGCCTCGTACTCCTCGTCGGGGATCTGCGAGCCCTCACCCGCGCCCCGCTGCACGAAGACCTGGTGGCCGTGCTGGGTCAGCTCGTGGGTTCCCACCGGGGTCAGCGCCACCCGGTACTCGTGGTTCTTGACTTCCTGGGGGACGCCGATCTTCACGGGGATGCTCCTCACTCGATGTGCCCGCCCTCACACCACGTGGGGCGGCGCTGACACTACCCTCCGGCGCCGGCCGCGGGGAGGCTGGACCCGGCCACCCCGCGCGCGGCCGCGAACAGCACCGCGAGCGCCACCGGGGCGTCCTGCACCCGGCCGTCCAGCACGGCGTCGTGCAGGTCGGCGAACGGCACCCACTCGACGCTCATGTCGGCCTCCTCGTGCTCGGGCTCGAAGTCCCCCCGGTCGGCCGTGGCGAGGTCGCGGGCGACGAAGAAGTGCATCCGCTCCTCGCTGATCCCGGGTGAGGAGTACGTCGTGGTCAGGTGGCTCCACGACCCCGCCCGGAGCCCGACCTCCTCGACCAGCTCGCGGCGGGCGACCGACACCGGCTCCTCGTCACCCTGGTCGAGCAGCCCGGCCGGCAGCTCGACGAACCGGCGACCGGCCGGGTGGCGGTACTGCCGCAGGCAGCAGACCCGCTCCTCGTCGTCGAGCGCGAGCACCACGACCGCCCCCGGGTGCTCGAGGACCAGCCGCCGGAAGGACGCTCCCCCGCCGCCGGGTGCCCGCACCTGGTCGGCCCGCAGCGCGACCACCCACCCGTCGCGGTGCAGGTCCTCCGAGTCCTCGACGGGCCAGTGTTCCTCGACGTCCTCGAGCGTCCGCTTCTCCATGGAGGTGACGCTACGGTGACGCCATGACCGTCGCCAGCCTGACCCGACCGGAGGCCGAGCAGCGCGCCGCGCTGCTGGCCGTGACCCGTTACGACATCGACGCCGACCTGACCGGCCTGCTCGACGGCGAGACCTGGGAGGCGACCTCGACGGTCCGCTTCAGCTGCAGCCAGCCCGGCTCCGCCACGTTCGTCGACGCCGTGGGCGAGATCCTCTCGGCGACGCTCAACGGCACGCCGCTGGACGCTGCGACGGCCACGGGAGGCCGGTTGCCCCTGCCCGACCTCGCCGCCGACAACACCCTCGTGGTGCGGCTGCGGCAGACCGACGTGACCAGCTCGGCCGGCATCCTCCGCACCGTCGACCCCACCGACGACGAGGTCTACGTCTGGACCTCGCTGGAGTGCGACGACGCCCGCCGGCTCTGGGCCTGCTTCGACCAGCCGGACCTCAAGGCACCGCACCGCTTCACCGCCCGGGCCCCCGAGGGCTGGACCGTGCTCTCCAACATGCGTCCCGAGTCGGTCGGCGACCCCGACGGCGGCGCCCGCACCTGGACCTTCCCGGACACGCCCCCGCTCTCGACGTACGTCGTGGTCCTCAACGCCGGCCCGTTCCACGAGGTGCGCGAGACCCGCGGCGACCACGACCTGGGGCTCTACTGCCGCCAGTCGCTGCGCGGCTCGCTCGACCGCGACGCCGCCTGGCTGCTCGACCTCACCGGGGAGGGCCTCGCCTTCTTCGGCGACCGGTTCGGGATGCCGTTCCCCGAGGCCCACTACGACCAGGTCTTCGTGCCCAACATGGGGGGTGCGATGGAGAACTGGGGCTGCGTCACGTGGGGTGACGGCTACCTGTTCCGCAACCCGCCGACCCACGCCCAGCGCTCGCAGACCGCGATCACGCTGCTGCACGAGATGGCGCACATGTGGTTCGGCGACCTGGTCACCATGCGCTGGTGGGACGACCTGTGGCTCAACGAGGCGTTCGCCTCCTGGGCCTCGACCTGGGCCGCCGCGGAGGCCACCGAGTTCACCGACGCGTGGGCCGAGTTCCTCGTGGGGCGCAAGCTCGACGCCTACCGCACCGACATGGGTCCGGCCACCCACCCGATCCGCAGCGAGGTCCACGACGTCGAGGCGGCCCTCGCCAACTTCGACGCCATCACCTACGCCAAGGGGCAGTCGGTCCTCCACCAGCTGCGGTCGTTCGTGGGCGAGGACGCCTTCACCCGTGGCCTGCAGGCCTACTTCGCGACCCACGCCTGGGGCAACACCCGGCTGGCCGACCTGGTCTCGGCCGTGGCGCAGGCCTCGGGCCGCGACCTCGACCGGTGGACGGTCGACTGGCTCGACCGCGCCGGCACCGACACCGTCCGGATCGAGGGCGACACCGTCGTGGTCGACTCCCCCGACGACGCCGAGCCGCGCCCGCACCGGCTCGACGTCGGCTCCTACGGCGAGGACGGGACGCTGCTGGCCCGCACCCCCGTCGAGACCAGCGGCCGGCGCACGCCCGTCACGGGGCTGCCCGCCGGAGCGCTCCACCTCGCCAACGACACCGACCTGACGTTCGTGGCCGTGGGCGGCGACGACGACGTACGACGGCTGCTCCGCTCCGGTGGCGGGCTGCCCGACGCGACCGCGCGCGCGGTCGCCGTCGCGACCTCCCTGGACCTGATGCGCAAGGGCGACATGTCGGCCGCCGAGATGCTCGACTGCGTGCTCGGGGTGATCGCCGCGGAGAAGAACCCCGCCCTGATCGAGCCGTTCCTGGTGCAGGCCCGCGACGCCGCCGAGCTGTGGACCCCCGCCGCGCACGTCGACGCCGCCCGCACCCGGGTCGCCGACGCGGCGCTCGTGCTCGCCGGCGAGGAGGAGCTGCGCCGTGGCGCGCTCCACGTGCTGGCCTCCACGGCGACGACCCAGGAGCACGACGACGTCCTCGCCACGGCGGCCGCCGACGACGTCGACCTCGCGTGGCGGGTCGCCGTGCGTCGCGCCGAGCGCGGCCAGCACGACGAGGCGGCCGTCCGTGACCTGCTGGCCCGGGACCCGGACCCCGACCGGGCCGCCCGCGCCGTGGCCGTCACGGCCGCGCGCCCCGAGGAGGCCGCCAAGGCCGAGGTGTGGGACGAGCTGTTCGTCCAGCACAGCGTGCAGGCGGGCTCCCCGACCTACGCGGTCGCGCGCGCCTTCTGGCGCCCCGGGCAGGCCGAGCTGCTGGCCCCCTGGGCCGACCGCTACCTCGAGGAGATGAAGGCGGTCCGCGGTGGCCTGCTGTCGATGCTCTCGCTGGTGCGCGGCATGTTCCCGCTGGTGGCCGACGCCGGCTTCGCCGAGCGGGCCGTCGAGCTCGCCCGGGTCCCCGGCACCGACCCCACGGTCCGCAACCAGCTGCTCAGCGGGGCCGACACCCTGGCGCGGATGATCCGCGCCCGGGCCGCACACCCCGGCTGATCAGTCCTCGTCGGCGAAGGTCCGGCGCAGCCCGCTCTCGTCGAGCGGGAAGCGCTCGGCCTTCTGCCGCTCGATGGCGGCGCCGACCAGGCCGGAGAAGAGCGGGTGCGGTCGGGTGGGCCGTGACCGGAGCTCGGGGTGCGCCTGCGTGGCGACGTAGTAGGGGTGGACCTCGCGCGGCAGCTCCACGAACTCCACCAGTCCCAGTCCGGGGTTCGTGCCGCTGAACACCAGGCCGGCCTCGGCGAGCTGGTCGCGGTAGGCGTTGTTCACCTCGTAGCGGTGACGGTGCCGCTCCTGCACGGTCGCCTCGCCGTACGCCTCGCGCACGACGCTGCCGGCGGCCAGCTGCGCGGGGTAGAGGCCGAGCCGCATCGTGCCGCCCAGGTCGCCGGCGCCCTCGACGAAGGACTTCTGCTCCTCCATCGTGGCGATCACGGGCTCGGGGCTGTCGGCGTCGAACTCGGTGGAGCCGGCCTTCTCGAGCCCGGCCACGTTGCGCGCGAACTCGATGACCATGCACTGCAGGCCCAGGCACAGGCCGAGGGTCGGGATCCCGTGGGTGCGGGCGTACTCGAGCGCGCCGAGCTTGCCCTCGATCCCACGCACCCCGAAGCCCCCGGGCACGCACATGGCGTCGACGTCGTGGAGGTGGCGGGCGGCACCGGCGGGGGTGTCGCACTCGTCGGAGGGGATCCAGCGCAGGTTGACCTTCGCCTCGTGCGCGAACCCGCCCGCGCGCAGCGCCTCGGCCACGGAGAGGTAGGCGTCGGGGAGGTCGATGTACTTGCCGACCAGCGCGACCGTCACCTCCTCGTTGGGGTGGTGGACGCGCCGCAGCAGGTCGTCCCACAACGTCCAGTCCACGTCGCGGAAGGGCAGGTCGAGCCGCCGGACGAGATAGGCGTCCAGGCCCTCGCGGTGCAGCACCTTCGGGATGTCGTAGATCGAGGGGGCGTCGGCCGCGGTGACCACGGCCTCCTCGTCGACGTCGCACATCAGCGAGATCTTGCGCTTGATGCTGGTGGGCAGCTCGCGGTCGGCCCGGCAGACAACGGCGTCGGGCTGGATGCCGATCGAGCGCAGCGCAGCCACGGAGTGCTGGGTGGGCTTGGTCTTGAGCTCACCGGAGGGGCCGATGAAGGGCACCAGCGAGACGTGGATGAAGAAGCAGTTGTCCCGGCCGATCTCGTGCCGGGTCTGCCGGGCGGCCTCGAGGAAGGGCAGCGACTCGATGTCACCGACGGTGCCGCCGATCTCGGTGATCACGACGTCGACCCGCTGCTCGCCGTCGGCGGGAACGCCCATCGCGAGGATCCGGTCCTTGATCTCGTTGGTGATGTGCGGGATCACCTGGACCGTGTCGCCGAGGTAGTCGCCGCGGCGCTCCTTGGCGATCACCGCGGAGTAGACCTGCCCGGTGGTCACGTTGGCGATCTGCCCGAGGTCGGTGTCGAGGAACCGCTCGTAGTGACCGATGTCCAGGTCGGTCTCGGCGCCGTCGTTGGTCACGAAGACCTCGCCGTGCTGGAACGGGTTCATCGTCCCGGGATCCACGTTGAGGTAGGGATCCAGCTTCTGCATCGTCACGCGCAGGCCGCGCGCCTTCAGCAGGCTTCCCAGGCTGGAGGCGGTGAGCCCCTTGCCGAGAGAGGAGGCGACGCCTCCGGTGACGAACACGTGCTTGACCGGCGTCGCTTGCTTCACGGAGTTCTAGCCTACCCGAGGGGGAGGTGTGCGTCGGAACCCGACGCACCGTAGGACCCACCGGGCTCCTCCTCGACCCCGGCGAGGGCGAGCACTGCGGCGACCTGGCCGAGGGCCTCCCCCACCCCGTCGACCGTGGTGAGGGTCCCCGTCTCCGCCAGCACCGCGAGGTCGCCGGAGGCCTGCGGCCCCGCCACCACCAGCCCGGACGCCCGGGACGCCAGCCCCGTGACCAGTCCCTCGGCGACGTGGTCGTCGAGGTCGCCGCCGAGCACCACCAGCACCAGCGGGGCCCGCCGGGGCTGGTCGGCGTCGGCGCGCAGCAGGCTGGCGGCGTCCAGCGACTGCCGGATGGTGAGGGTGTCCTCACCGGCCACGGTCCCCTGCTCGAGCCGCGAGGAGACCGCCGACCCGACGAGCTGCCCCATCCGTTCGTAGGAGGAGGCGTCGGCCTCGGCCCCTCGGCCGTCGAGCTGCTCCAGCAGCTGGCTGCCGAGGGTGTCGACCAGGGTCTTCTCCGAGGCGTCCACGAGCGAGCGACCCGCGGTCCACCGCGCGGTCACCGAGCCCTTCGCGGCCTCGATGTCCGCGGCGAGGGCGTCGAGGACGCGGTCGTCGACACCGGGGGTGGAGACGATCGCGACGGTGCGGCCCTCCAGCCGGCGTCCGAGCAGTGCGGCGGCGGCCTCGGCCGCCACGTCGTCCGCGCTCGGCCCCGCGGCCTCGGCGGCGGGGGCGCGGGCCGGCTCCGCCGTGGTGGGGAGCAGCCGCTCGTGGCTCAGCGGCCCGGCCCCGAGGGCGACGCCGACCGCGAGGGCCAGCACCAGGGCGACGGCGCCGGCGAGGTGGCGGCGTACGGCGGTCACGGCAGCCACCCCTGGTCGGCCAGCGTGGTGCGCACCCAGTCCACCAGGGCGGCGGCCCACTCCTGCCCGACGGGGGTGGTGGCCACGGCCAGGGCGAGCGCCAGCACGCCGACGAGCAGGGTCAGCAGCAGGTGCCGGGGCCGGAGCCGACCGGAGTAGAGCGTGGGCACGGCGGAGGCGTCCACGAGCCGCTGGCCTGCGCGGAGCCGCGTCAGGTAGGTGCTCGCGAGCCCGGAGCGCTGACGGTCCAGGAAGTCCTCGAGCGTCGCGTGGGTGCCGACGCCCACGACGACGGAGGCCTGCGCGGCATCGGCGAGCAGCAGGGCGACGTCCTCGCTGGCCATGGTCGTCTCGACGCGGTGGGCGCGGACTCCGAGCCGTTCGAGGTGCTCCACGGGACGGCGGTCGCCGCGGTCGACCCGGACCACCACGTCGTGGGCGGCGCGCAGTGCGGCGGCGGAGGGCAGGTCGGCGTCGTCCGGACCGGCCCCGACGACCACGACGTGGGGCCGGTGGCCGGCCCGGCGCAGCGCGTCGGCGCCGCCGTCCACGCCGATCAGCACGGGCCGTCGCTCCTTGAGGAACGCGCGCAGTGACTTCAGCCGGGCCCGGTGGTCGTGGTCGCCGACGACCACCACGACGGGGCGACCGGCGATCGTGGTGCCGAGCCGGGGCAGGCCCTCGCCGTGGATCAGCAGCGGCTCCTCGCGGCGCAGCAGCTCGGCGGTGTTGTGCGTGAAGGACTGGAGCTGGGCGCCCAGCCCGCTGCGGGCCTCCCCCATCTCGGCCTCGAGCAGCGCCGGGTGGACCTCGCGGCCCAGGGCGACGGGGTCGCCGTCGACGTAGACGATCTCGTCGTGGACCCGGACGGTCGCGCCGTCCCGGATCCGCTCCACGCCCTCGAGCCGGTCGAGGAGGACGATGCCGGCCTCGGCCAGGATCGTGGGTCCGAGCGCCGGGTAGCGGCCGGAGAGGAAGGGCGAGAGGTTCAGCACCGCAGCCACCCGGGCGTCCACCAGCGCCTGCGCGGAGGTGCGGTCGAGGTCGAGCTGGTCGATCACGGCGATGTCGCCGGGCTTGAGCCGGGGCAGCAGCAGGCGGGTACGACGCTCGATGCGCGCGGTCCCGGTGAGGCCGGGCAGGCCGACGGAGGATCTGTTGCGGACGGGCACCGCCCCATGATTTCAGTCGCCCCCGGCCGCGGGCGACATCTGGGTGACCTCGGCGCGTCAGCGCCCGGCGGCCCGCGCGTCAGCGCCCAACGGACCGCGCGTCGGCGCCCAACGGCCCGCGCGTCAGCGCCCTGAGGCTCGCGCGTCAGCGCCCGGCGCGGGCGGGGAGCGCGGTCTCGAGCAGCTCCCGGGCGTGCGCCAGGGCGTTGTCGGACTCGGTCAGGCCGGCCATCATCCGCGACAGCTCGCGCTCGCGGGCGTCGTCGTCGAGCACGGTGAGGCCCGAGCTGGTGACGGTCCCGTCGTCGGTCTTGGCCACCACGACGTGCCGGTCGGCGTAGGCCGCCACCTGGGGCAGGTGGGTCACCACCAGGACCTGCGCGTTGCGAGCGAGCCGGGCGAGCCGGCGTCCGACCTCGACGGCCGCGGCTCCCCCGACTCCGGCGTCGACCTCGTCGAAGACGAAGGTCGGAACGGTCCCGGTGCCGGCGAGCGTGACCTCGAGCGCCAGCATCACGCGCGACAGCTCGCCTCCGGAGGCGCCCTTGTGGAGCGGGCGCGCGTCGGCGCCGACGTTGGCGGCGAGCCGCAGCTCGACGTCGTCGCGGCCCGAGGAACCGAAGCGGCCCCGGTCGGTCACGACCACCTCGATCCTGGCGTGGGGCATGGCGAGGTCGGTGAGCTCGACGGTGACGGAGTCCGCCAGCCGTCCGGCCGCCTCGGCGCGGGCGGCGGACAGCGTGGCCGCCACGGTGCCCAGCTCGGCGCGGAGGCGGTCCCGTTCGGCCTGCAACGCCTCGATCCGCTCGTCGGTGCCGTCGAGCTCGAGCAGCCGCATCGCGGAGCGCTCCTGCCACGCCAGCACCTCGTCGATGGTCTCGCCGTACTTCCGGGTCAGGGCGGTCAGCGCCGCCCGGCGCTCGGACACCGCGGCCAGGCGTGCGGGATCGGTCTCGACGGAGGAGGCGTAGGACGACACGTCGGCGCCGAGGTCGGCCAGCAGGTAGCTGAGCTCGGCGACCCGGTCGGCCAGCTCGGCGGCCTCGGGGTCGTGGTCACGGACCCCCTCCAGGGCGGTGCGCGCCGCCGCGACGGCGCCCAGGGCATCGGGGCTGTCACCGTCGCCCGAGAGTGCGGTGCGGGCCGTCTCGGCCGCGAGCCGCAGCGTGTCGGCGTGTCCGAGACGGGCCTCCTCGGCGGCGAGGTCGGCGTCCTCGCCGGGGGCCGGGGCGACGGCCTCGACCTCGCCGACGCCGAAGCGCAGCAGGTCGGCCTCGCGGGCCCGGTCGCGGGCATGGGTGGTGACGTCGTCGAGCTCGCGCTCGGTGGCCAGCAGCTCGGTGTGGAGCCGGCGGTAGTGCGCGAGCGGAGCCTGCACGGCATCGCCGCCGAAGCTGTCGAGCGCTGCGCGCTGCGCCCGCGGCTGCAGCAGCCGGTGCTGGTCGGACTGGCCGTGGACCGCCACCAGCGGCGAGGCGACCTCGGCGAGCCGGCTGACGGGCACCCCGGCACCCCCGACGAACGCCCGGGAGCGCCCCTCGGCGGCCACCGTCCTGGCCAGCACGACGCGACCGTCCTCGACCTCCCCGCCGGCCTCGTCGACGGCGCCGGCGAGCCCGGGCACGCCGTCGACGACGACGGTCCCCTCGACGCGCGCGGTCCTCGACCCGGTGCGGACGGCGCCGCTGTCTGCCCGGCCACCCAGCAGCAGGCCGAGGGCGGTGACGATCATGGTCTTGCCGGCGCCGGTCTCACCCGTGATCACGGTGAGGCCCGGGCCCAGCTCGAGCACCGAGGAGTCGATGACGCCGAGCGAGCCGATCCGGATCTCCTCAAGCACCGGCGCCTCCGTTGCGTCGGCGTCGTTCCCCGGCGCCGCGCCAGCCCTCGACGGGCAGGTCGAACTTGGCCACGAGCCGGTCGGTGAAGGGCGCCTCGTGGAGCCGGACCAGTCGCACCGGCCGGGTGCCGCTGCGGACCTCGATCCGGGCGCCCGGTGGCAGCTCGACGGTGCGCCGGCCGTCGCACCACAGCACGCCGGCGCCGTCGCTGCGGGTGAGCACCTCGACCGCCACCACCGAGGTCGGGGCGACGACCAAGGGGCGGGCGAACAGCGCGTGGGCGCTCAGCGGGACGACGGTCACGGCCTCGACACCGGGCCACACGACCGGTCCGCCGGCGCTGAAGCTGTAGGCGGTGGAGCCCGTGGGCGTCGCACACACGACGCCGTCGCAGCCCCAGCGCGACAGCGGACGGTCGTCGATCTCGAGCACGACCTCCAGCATCCGCTCGCGGGCGGCCTTCTCGACGCTGGCCTCGTTGAGGGCGAAGGAGCGCCACACGACCTCGCCGTCCTGGTGGACCGTCACGTCGAGGGTGAGCCGGTCCTCGGTGGCGTAGCGGCGGTCGACGATCGCCTGGATCGTGGTGTCCACCGCGTCGACCTCGGCCTCGGCGAGGAACCCGACGTGGCCGAGGTTGACCCCGAGCACGGGGGTGCCGCCGGGGTGGGTGATCTCCGCGGCCCGCAGGATCGAGCCGTCGCCGCCGATGACGACCGCGAGCTCGCACCCGGCGTCGGCGTCGGTCTCGCCCTCGACGACCTCGATCCGCAGCCCGGGCTCCTCGGGATCGATCGCGAGGTCCGCCGCCTCCTCGGCGAGCAGCCGGACGACGACGCCGTGCCCGCTCAGCGACTCGACGAAGGCGCGCGCCACCTCGCGTGCCTCGCTGCGCCCGGTATGGGCGAGCAGCAGCACACGCCGCGGGGGGCCGGTCTCCGTCACGGGTCCACCTTCTCACCCGCCGCCGACGGCGAGCCCACGCCGGCCCGGACGACGGCGTCGAGCTCCTCGGCGCTCAGCGCACCGGGACCTCGCCGCAGCCACAGGAAGAACTCGACGTTCCCGGAGGGCCCCGGCAGCGGGGAGGGGGTGACCATCCGGCTGCCCCAGCCACGGGCGTCGGCGGCGTCGGCGACGGTGCGCACCGCCTCGACCCACAGCCCGGGGTCGCGGACGACGCCGCCCTTGCCGACCCGGTCCTTGCCGACCTCGAACTGGGGCTTGACCATCAGCGCGAGGTCGCCGTCCGGTGCCGTCACCGCCACCAGGGCGTCCAGCACGAGGGTGAGGGAGATGAAGGAGAGGTCCCCGACGACCAGGTCGACGGGCCGCCCCACGAGGTCGAGGGACAGGTCACGGATGTTGGTGCGGTCGTGGACCACGACCCGCTCGTCGCTCTGCAGCGACCACGCGAGCTGGCCGTACCCGACGTCGACGGCCACCACCTCGCTGGCTCCCGCCCGCAGCAGCACGTCGGTGAAGCCGCCGGTCGAGGCGCCCGCGTCGAGGCACCGTCGCCCGGCCACCACCAGCCCCTCGGCGCCGAACGCCGCGAGGGCACCCGCCAGCTTGTGCCCGCCGCGTGAGACGTAGTCGGGCCGCTCGGGGTCCGGCCGGACGACGAGGGCGACATCGGTCGTCACCCCGGTCGCAGGCTTGGTGGCCCGCCCGCCGGCCACGGTCACCCTGCCCGCGGCGATCAGCTCGCTGGCGTGCTCGCGGGAGCGGGCCAGACCACGGCGGACGAGCTCGGCATCCAGCCGGAGTCGACGAGGTGGCACGACCGGCCCGGCCCGGTCAGGCCGAGCCGTCGAGCGCCCGGCGCAGCTGCTCGTGCGCCCGCTCGAAGACCGCGGGGTGCTGCGCCACGTCGGCGCCGTCGAGGTCCTCGACCGTCGCCAGCACGGCATCGACGTCCTCGACGCCGGTGCGCAGGGGATCGGTGCCGGTCCCGGGCTCGGGCTCCGGCTCGAACGCTGCCTCGGTCATGGCGGCAGGCTACCCCGCCCGGGCCGGCGCAGGCGGCACGACTCCCGCCGTGTCCACGGCGGCTCCGGCGTCGTCGAGGTGCGCCCACGCCGCGGCCGCCGCCGCCCGCCACCAGTCCCCGGGTGATCCTGCGCCGCTCACCCGCAGGCTGCCGTCCACCACGGAGGCGGTCCAGCCAGCCACGCCCCAGGCCCCCGAGACCTGCTCGGCCTCGGGATGGCTCTCGAGCAGGCCGGCGAGGTCGGGCGCCAGGTAGGTGGGTCGCTGCTCGGGCCGGGCGGCGACCAGGTCCTCGAGCCCGGTGACGCCGGTGAGCACGAGCAGCGTGTCCACGCCAGCCGCGTGTCCGCCCTCGATGTCGGTGTCGAGGCGGTCCCCGACCATCAGCGGACGGTCGCCACCGACCCGTCGAATCGTCTCGTCCAGCAGCGGCCGCCGGGGCTTCCCCGCCACGGTGGGCGTGACCCCGGAGAACCGGGAGATCATCTCGACCATCACGCCGTGACCCGGTGCGGGACCGTCGTCGGTCGGCAGCGTCAGGTCGGTGTTGCTCGCCACCCACGGCAGTCCGGCACGGACCCGGACGGCGGTCCGCATCACCTCGTGCCACGGCACGTCGGGTCCGTAGCCGCTGACGACCGCGGCGACCGTGGGATCCGCGATCCCGGTCGCGACCAGTCCCGCCTCGGCGACCGCCGAGCGCAGGCCCGCGGCACCCAGGACCGCGATGGGGGTGCCCTCGGGGAAGCGCTCCGCGAGCACCGCGGCCGCTGCCTGGGCGGAGGTCACCACGTCGTCGCGTTGGGCCGGCACGCCGAGGAGGGTCAGCTTGTCGGCCACCGCCTGCGGGGGCCGTGAGGCGTTGTTGGTGATGAACGCGACGTGCAACCCGCAGGACCGGACCCGCTGCAGGTGGTCGGAGGCGCCCGGCACCGCGGCGTCGCCGATGTAGACGACGCCGTCCAGATCGAGCATGGCGAGGTCGTAGCACTCCGCCAGCGTCCGTCCTGCGGATCCGAGCACGCTCACCTCCCCGATGCCTGTGTGGCACCGCAGCCTACGATGACCGGATGCACGTCGGCGCCGCGGGATCCCCGCCCTCTGTCGACGCAGCAGCCGCACCGTTCCGGCTCGCGCCCTTCCGCGGGCTCGCCCTCTCGGCACAGCGGGTCGGGGATCCGGCGTCGGCCCGGGCCTTCACCCGCCCCTACCGCGACGTGCCGGCGCGGCTGCGCCGCTGGGAGCGCCAGGGCCACCTGACCCGCGACGCCGACCCGGCGGTCTACCTGCACGAGTACACCTCCGGCGGGCTCACGGTGCGTGGCCTGGTGGGTGGTCTCGACGTCGCGCACTCGGCCGCCACCCCGGCCGAGCAGGTGGTGCTCCCGCACGAGGGCGTCCATGACGCCCAGGCAGCAGAGCTCGCCGCCCGGATGGGCGAGATGGAGCTCAACCCGGCGCCGATCCTGCTCGTGCACCGCGGTCCGGCGCGGGTGCGTGCCCTGGTCCACCACGTGATGGCCACCGAGCCACTGCGCGACTACGTCGACCGGGCCGGCCGCCACAACCGGGTGTGGGCCGTGCATGACCCCGACCGGCTGGCCGAGCTCGACGAGCACCTCCGGACGTGTCGTCCGCTCATCGCCGACGGCCACCACCGCTATGCGGCCTACCTGCGCCTGCGCCAGCAACGACCCGGCACCAGCGCCGACCACGGCCTGGCCATGCTGGTCGACCAGGACGACACGCCCCTGTTCCTGGGCGCCATCCACCGCACCCTGCCACACGTGTCGCTCGCGGACCTGGCGCGAGCCGCCGACGGACTGGCCGAGCTCGAGCCCGGCACCCGCGAGGACGCGCTGGCCGCGCTGGGTCCCACCACCCTGGTCGTGACCGACGGCGAGGCCTGGGCTCGTCTCGAGCTCCGGGTGGGAGGGGACCGCGCGGCGGTGGAGGTCCTGCACGACGACCTGCTCCCCCGGCTGCCGGGACGCCGACGCACCGCGGCGTTCCACCACACCGTGGAGGACGCGCTCGAGCAGGTGGCCGTCGGTCGACGCCTCGCGGTGCTGATGCCGGCGCCGGACTTCGACCTGGTGGACCGGATCGTCTGCGACCACCGGCTGCTGCCGGAGAAGGCGACCTCGTTCCAGCCGAAGCCCAGCATCGGCGTCCTCATGCGCTCGCTGCTCGACGGATGAGCCGGGCCCGCAGCGTCTCCACCTCCACCCGGGACGCGGTCGCGCCGCCCGCGCGGTAGAACCGCCGTCGCAGCGAGCCGCTCAGCTGCACCACGTCGCCGTCGCGCCAGGCCGACACGCTGCGCCGCACCCGGGGCGTCCACGCCGCGCAGTCGACCGTGTCGACGCGTTGTCGCCCCCGGGGAGCCTCCCTGGGCACCACCACCCGGAAGACCCAGAGCCGGTCCCCACTCGGCAGCACCCGCTCCTCGGGCGCCCCCGAGACCCGTCCTTGCAGCCGCACCTCGTTGACGGCGGCGGTCATCCCTTCGTCGTGCTGTCTCATCGCGTCACCTCCGCGGCCGAGCCTTGCGGGCGCTGCCGACAGCGGCGGGGAGAGGACCGCCAGGGTGTGGACGGCGGTGGCGGAACGGCGACTGTGGACGCATCGCGGCCCCGAAACACCCCGCAAATACAACTGA
>CAWCGW010000007.1:0-851397 GCA_963795215.1 uncultured Actinomycetota bacterium | reverse complement strand
GAGTGTCCCTGCCGCGACCGGCCACTCAGCCAGCGAGGTAGTAGCAGAGATCGAGGCGGGCCGTATCCGGCCCGAGTGGTCCGTCCTGGCGATCGACGAGTCTGGCGCGGTCATCGGGCGAGCAATGTGGTGGGGCCGGGACACGGCCGTGCCGATCGCGTTGGACGTATGGGACGTCGATGCGCACGTGCCCGGCTGCGGCAGCCTGGCCAAGGCTCTTCTCGATACGGGACACCAGGCCCTGTCGGGTCGAGGGGTGGCCGTCCCGCTGCCGCACACGATGCGACTGCCGAACGACTGGCGCGACCATGCGACCGTCGTCGCCGAGGTGGACCTGAAGACTCGCGCCGCCGGTGCGGCGGGCCTGACGCGGGTCAACGAGCGACTCCAGTTCCAGTGGGACGCGGATCGACCGTTGCCGCCCGAACTCGGCTCGCTCGTGTTCGCGTCAGCCGACGAGGAAACCTTCGTACGACTGTTCGCCGCCGCTGCGGAGGGCTCGCTGGACGTCATGACCCGCCGCGAGCTGGAGTCCAGCAGCCCCGACGAGTTGGCCCGTGCCGAGATTGACTATTACCGAGCCTGCCCCGGGGAGCGCTCCTGGTGGCACACGGTCGCCACGACTGACCGCACCGTCGTCGGCCTCGCCATCCCGTCAGCGACCCCGACAAACCGTAACGTCGGATACCTCGCTGTGCTCCCTGAGCACCGAGGTCGGGGGTACGTCGACGAGATCCTCGGGTTCATCACCCGCTTCCACGCCGAGCACGGCAGCCCTCGCATCACCGCGACCACGGATGCTGCCAACGCGCCCATGGCTGCGGCCTTCCGCCGCGCCGGCTACCGCTGCACCGAGACGCGCATCGATCTTGAGGCCCCCTGAGACCCAGCATCACGCACGCTCATGCCGCGGAGCGTGTATAGGTCAGCGCGGACGCTGGCTGGGAAGAGAAACCTTCTGAGGACCCCGACGGTCACCGATGTAGGTCGCGGGTGGGGCGTCCTTGACTCTGCGGAAACGCCGGGCGGTTGCTGGGCGCACTTCAGCGGCGTGGAGCAGGGCGTGCGCCGCCTAAGTCCAGGCCAGCCAGCCATGTTCGAGGGCGAGGACGGCATGTGCGTGAGGGCGCGTCACTCACGAGTGACTGACTGCGGGTCGCGCTCCCTCGTCCACGGCAACGTGATCAGGGCCCAGGCGACGGCCACGACCGCGATCTCGGTGACGACGTACCACGGCCACGGCCCCAGCAGGTCGAGGGCGGAGCCGGTGCCCGGCTTGCCGTTGAGGTAGCCGTAGTTGGTGTCGAAGCCGGCGTTGAAGGTCATCACCACGACCACCCACCCGGCGGTGACCGCGACGGTCAGGCCGTACAGGCGCCAGGTCAGCCTCACACCCAGGCCCGCCGTCAGGAAGACCGCCGCCCACACGACGAGCAGGTGCATCGCCCAGAAGCCGATGAAGCGCGGGTGTGGGAAGACCTGCACGAGGGCGGGGGTGAGCATCGCCTGGGTGGTCAGGGTCAGCCCCCAGTAGTAGGTCAGCGCACACGCCCACGGTCTCCGGGTCCACAGCGCCCACACCGCCACCAGCCACGCCAGGTCACACAGCTGCAGGGGCAGCGAGGTGTCGAAGTCCCAGTCGCCGGGGAGCAGCTGCAGCACCTGGAGAGGTCCAGCGACCGCCACGATCGCGACGGCGAACACCCGGCGCGTGCGCTCCTCGGCGTCCGTCCCCCGGACGCGGCGCCCCGCCACGACCACGACGGGGAGGACGACCACGAACAGGGCGAGCATCAGCAGGTGGCTGGTGCCGAAGACCTCGAACCGGGCGTCCATGCCGCCACGATCCGCCCCGTCGAGCATCCGCGCCACTGTCGTCGTACTCACCCCGTGGCCGCTGCACCCGGCGGGCTAGGGTGACCGGGCAGTAACCAACCCCCAGATCGGAGTCGTCATGCCCGAGGCCGTCATCGTGTCCGCCGCCCGCTCCCCCATCGGCCGCGCCAACAAGGGCTCGCTGAAGGAGATGCGGCCCGACGACCTGGCCGCGACCATCGTCCGGACGGCGTTGGACAAGGTCCCGGCCCTGGACCCGCACACGGTCGACGACCTGTACCTCGGCTGCGGGCTCCCGGGCGGGGAGTCGGGCTTCAACATGGGGCGCGTGGTCAACGTGATCAACGGGATGGACGACGTCCCGGGCGCCACGATCACCCGCTACTGCGCCTCCTCCGTGCAGACCACCCGGATGGCCTTCCACGCCATCAAGGCCGGTGAGGGCGACGTCTTCGTCTCCGCAGGCGTCGAGACCGTGTCCCGGTTCGCCAAGGGCACCTCGGACCACTGGCCCGAGACCCAGAACCCGCTGTTCGCCGACGCGGTCGCGCGGACCAAGGAGCAGGCCCAGGGTGGCCAGGACTGGCACGATCCGCGGGAGGACGGCGCCGTCCCCGACATCTACATCGCGATGGGCCAGACCGCTGAGAACGTCGCGAAGGAACGCGGCCTGACCCGCCGGGAGCTCGACGAGTTCGGGGTCCGCTCCCAGAACCTGGCCGAGAAGGCGATCGCTGACGGTTTCTGGGCCCGCGAGATCACCCCGGTCACCACGCCCGACGGCACCGTGGTCACCGCCGACGACGGCCCGCGTGCCGGTGTCACCCTCGAGGCGGCCGCCGGGCTGCAGCCGGTCTTCCGCCCCGACGGCGTGGTCACCGCGGCCAACTGCTGTGCGCTCAACGACGGCGCCGCGGCGGTGGTGGTCATGTCCGACACCCGGGCCGCCGAGCTCGGGGTCACCCCGCTCGCCCGCATCGTCGCCACCGGCGTCAGCGCGCTCTCCCCCGAGGTCATGGGCCTCGGCCCGGTCGAGGCCAGCAGGCGTGCCCTCGCGCACGCGGGCATGAGCATCGGCGACATCGACCTGGTCGAGATCAACGAAGCGTTCGCAGCGCAGGTGGTGCCCTCCTACCAGGACCTCGGCATCGACCTGGACCGTCTCAACGTCAACGGCGGAGCCATCGCCGTCGGCCACCCCTTCGGCATGACCGGCGCCCGGCTGCAGAACACGATGCTCAACAGCCTGGAGTGGCACGACAAGTCGACCGGGCTGATCACGATGTGCGTGGGTGGCGGACAGGGCATGGCGCTCATCCTCGAGCGGCTGTGAATCGCTAGGGTCTCCGGCATGGACGACGCGGGAGTTCGCTGGCTCGACCCGTCCCAGCAACGGGACTGGCGCGCGCTGATCATGGGCACGACGCTGCTCTTCGACCGGCTCGACGAGGACCTGAGCCGCCGGCACGGGGTCTCGCTCACCGAGTACGAGATCCTGGTCCGGCTCTCCGAGAGCGAGGGCCGGCGGATGCGGATGGCGCAGCTCGCCGACTCCCTCGCCCACAGCCGCAGCCGGGTCACCCACACCGTGGCCCGCCTCGAGAAGTCGCTGCTCGTCGAGCGGATCAAGTCACCCGAGGACGGTCGCGGCGTGGTCTGCGCGATGACCGACCGTGGCTGGCTGCTGCTGCAGAACGTCGCCCCCACCCACGTGCACGGGGTCCGGGAGAACCTGGTCGACCTCGTCAGCCCCGAGGACCTCGCGGCGATGGGGCGCGTCATGAACGCGGTCGCCGACCACCTGATCGCCGCACATCCGGAGATGGAGATGCGGTGATCGGTGGTCGCCCGGCGGCCCGCGGTCAGTCGCGCGTCAGCCGGCGGTGGGTGACCCGGTGGGGTCGCGCCGCCTCGGGGCCGAGCCGCTCGATCTTGTTCTCCTCGTAGGCCGCGAAGTTGCCCTCGAACCAGAACCACCGGGCGTCGTCCTCGCCGTCGCCCTCCCAGGCCAGGATGTGGGTCGCGACGCGGTCGAGGAACCACCGGTCGTGGGAGGTGACCACGGCGCAGCCGGGGAAGTCGAGGATCGCGTCCTCCAGGGAGGACAGGGTCTCCACGTCCAGGTCGTTGGTGGGCTCGTCGAGGAGCAGCATGTTGCCGCCCATCTTCAAGGTGAGGGCCAGGTTCAGCCGGTTGCGCTCACCACCGGAGAGCACGCCCGCCTTCTTCTGCTGGTCCGGGCCCTTGAAGCCGAACGACGCCACGTAGGCACGCGAGTTCATCTCGAAGTTGGCGACCTTGATGAAGTCCAGGCCGTCGGAGACGACCTCCCAGACGTTCTTGTCCGGGTCGATGCCGCCCCGGCTCTGGTCGACGTAGGAGATCTTGACCGTCTTGCCGACCTTGAGCGAGCCGGCGTCCGGCTCCTCGCCGCCGGTGATCATCCGGAACAGGGTCGTCTTGCCGACACCGTTGGGGCCGATCACGCCGACGATGCCGGCGCGGGGGAGCTTGAACGAGAGGTCCTCGATGAGGACGCGGTCGTCGAAACCCTTCGTGAGGTCGTCGGCCTCGAGCACGACGTCACCGAGCCGTGGGCCGGCCGGGATGTTGATCTCGGAGGTGTCGATCTTGCGCATCCGGTCGGCCTCGGCCGCCATCTCCTCGTAGCGGGCGAGGCGCGAGCGGCTCTTGGTCTGCCGCGCCTTGGCGTTGGAGCGGACCCACTCCAGCTCCTTCTCGAGCATCTTGGCGCGCTTGGCGTCCTTGAGGCCCTCGACCTTGAGCCGCTCCTTCTTGGTCTCCAGGTAGGTGGTGTAGTTGCCCTCGTAGGGGTGGGTCTTGCCGCGGTCGAGCTCGAGGATCCACTGGGCGACGTTGTCGAGGAAGTACCGGTCGTGGGTCACGGCCAGCACCGCGCCGGGGTAGTTGGCCAGGTGGCCCTCGAGCCACTGCACGGACTCGGCGTCGAGGTGGTTGGTGGGCTCGTCGAGGAGCAGCAGGTCGGGCTGCTGGAGCAGCAGCTTGCACAGCGCGACGCGGCGGCGCTCGCCACCGGAGAGGTTGTCGACCAGCACCTCGGGCGGCGGGCAGCGCAGCGCGTCCATCGCCTGCTCGAGCCGACTGTCGAGGTCCCAGACGTTGGCCGCGTCGAGCTCGCTCTGCAGGTCGCCCGCCTCGGTCGCGACCTTGTCCTGGTCGGCGTCGGGGTCGCCCATCATCAGGTAGAGCTCGTCGAGCCGGGCCATCTTGCCCTTGAGCTCGCTGACGGCCTCCTCGACGTTCTCCTGCACCGTCCGGCCCTCGCTCAGCGGGGGCTCCTGCTGGAGCATCCCGACGGTGGCGCCCGGGTCGAGGATCGCGTCGCCGTTGTTGGCGTGGTCGAGCCCCGCCATGATCTTCAGCAGCGAGGACTTGCCGGTGCCGTTGGGGCCGACGACGCCGATCTTGGCGCCGTGGAGGAAGGAGAGCGTGACGTCGTCGAGGACGACCTTGTCACCGTGGGCCTTGCGCACGTTGCGCAGTGTGAAGACGTAGTCAGCCATGATCCCTGAGCCTACCGGCGGCGGCGCCCCTCACCCGAACTGCGGCAGGCCCAGGCCGCCGGCTCCTCCCCCGACGGTGCCGGACGGCGCTCGGCCTCCGGCCCGCCGCTGGTCTTGAAGGACTACGTCAGGGCGCGGTCGAGGCCCGCGCGGACCTCGCGGTGGGCGTCCAGCTCGGCCTGCACCGGGGTCGTGACCAGGTCCTCGCAGACCTCGTGGATCGCCGAGCGCAACCGCTGGTCGGCCCGCCGGGCACGGGAGCGTGCGGTCATCCCGACCAGCAGCCGGCAGCCCAGGGCCAGCAGCACGCCCAGGCCCACCCCACCGAGGAACAGCAGCGTCGGCAGCGGCACCCCCAGCACCGACGGGGTCTCGGGCGCCGGGGCCTGCAGCCAGGCCATCACCGCGAGCGAGGTCAGCCAGACCGCACCACCCAGCCCGGCCAGGAGCAGCAGCCACTGGAGGACGCGCACCAGGCCGGCCCACACCGGGATCCGGGCGACCCCGAGGTCGGTGCCGCCGAGCGCGCGGTCGAGCCGGTCGTGGAGGTCACCCATGCGTGCGGTCGAGGCGCGGCGTACGGCGCTGGCCCACGGCCTGCCGAGACCCTCGGTGACCTCGTCGACCAGGGCACGGACCTCGGTGTCGACCCGCGCCCGCTGCACCGACGTCGGCGCGGCTACCGAGGTGCGGGCCGTGCCGGCCAGCTGCTTGCCCGCCGCTCCGAGGTCGAGGTGGAGCCGCTTGAGGGGGTCGGGCCTGAGCCGGCCCAGCCACGAGGTGACCGGCCAGCCGGTGGCGCGCCGGGCGCGGATCCGGGTGGAGTCCTCGACCGCCTGCACGACGGTCGGGACGCCGGCCGCCTCGGCGAACGCGTCCTCGAGCGCGGCGATCCGGTCTGGGGGCACCCGCCGCACCGTGGCGCGGCCGGTGGCCTCGTCGAGCCGCTCGGCCGCGACCTTGAGGTCGGCCATCATCCGGGCGCGTGTGGTCTTCTTCGCCGCCACCCGGTCCGCGATCTCCGCCCGGAGCTCGGTGACGCCGATCCTGTGCTTGGCGCTGACGCCGAAGACCGGGACCTTGGTGAGGCCGTCGTTGTCGAGCAGCCGGCGGACGTCGGCGAGCATCGGCTCGCGCTGTCCCTCCGGCACGCTGTCGAGGTGGTTGAGCACGACCACCATCACCTCCTGGTGGGTGGCCAGGGGCGCGAGGTAGCGGTCGTGGACCGCCGCGTCGGCGTACTTCTGGGGGTCGAGCACCCACACCAGCATGTCGGCCAGCCGGACCAGGCGGTCGACCTCGAGGTGGTGGGAGACCTCGGTGGAGTCGTGGTCGGGGAGGTCGAGCAGCACGACCCCCTCGAGCTGGCGGTCCTGCTGACGGCCCGAGTCGAGCATCGAGTCACGGACCGTGCGGTGGCGCTGGGCGATGCCGAGCCACTCCAGCAGCTCGTCGGCGCCGTCGCTCCCCCACACGCACGCGGTGGCCCACGACGTCGTGGGTCGCCGGACGCCGGTGGCGGCGAGGTCGAGCCCGACGAGCGAGTTGAAGGTCGAGGACTTGCCGGACCCCGTGGCTCCCGCGATCGCCACGACCGTGTGGTCCGCGGAGAGCCGCAGCCGGGCGGCTGCCCGCTCCACGAGGTCGGCCGTCTCGTCGACCAGGGCGTCGTCGAGGCGGCCCCGAGCCGCGGTGACCGCCTCCTCGAGGCCCGAGAGCCGACCACCGATGTCGGGGCTCCGGGTGACCAGGCGCTTGGCCTCCTCCAGCAAGGACGTCATGGTCTCCCTCGGCAACAGCGGTTCAGGTGTGGTCCCACCCTATTCGGCTGCCGGTCCGGGGCTGTGGTCGGTCGCCCCTGCGACCGCCTCGCCGGCGGCGAACCGCAGGTCGTCGACGCGGCGGGCCGCCTTGCGCAGCCGGTCGGGGGCCGAGGCGTCGATCCGCAGCGAGTCGAGCAGGTCGGTGTAGCGGCGGCGCTCGAGGGCGAACAGATCCTCCGTGCGGCGCTGCAGGTCCTCGCGGGCGCGCTGGGCCAGGGTGCGGACCGCCTGGTCGCCGAAGACGGCCTCGAGCAGCTTCTGCCCGAGGACCGCGGTGCCGCCGGCGACGCCGGCCTCGGCGCCCACGAGCACGCCACCGGTGTGGGCGAACACG
This sequence comes from uncultured Actinomycetota bacterium, assembly GCA_963795215.1. Taxonomy (GTDB): domain Bacteria; phylum Actinomycetota; class Actinomycetes; order Propionibacteriales; family Nocardioidaceae; genus Nocardioides. The sequence continues at coordinate 843,859 of CAWCGW010000007.1, read as the reverse complement.
ACCACCATCAGGGCGACGCCGAGACCGTTGACGCCGTAGGCCAGGAAGCGGGCGGTCCCGCGCTTGGAGGCGCCCTCGGTGCGGACCATCTCGAGCACGTCCTGCTGCCAGTCGCGGACCGCGCGCTCGGCTCGACGTCGGAACGCCCGTGACGCGCGGCCGAGGTCCTCGCCGGCGTCGGCGAGCAGCTCCTGGCCGGGGGCGAGGCTGCGCCAGGAGGCCTCGGCCCGCTCCGCCGCGGTCTCGGCGTGCTCGAGGAGCAGCGTCTCCAGGCCCGACTCGACCGCGTGGGTGACCCGCTCGGCCTGCTGCGGCTTGCCCTTGATCGCGTTGACCATCCGGTCGCGCAGCCAGCCGACCCGGTTCTCCAGCGAGCGCAGCAGCTCGCCGGTGCCGACGAACTCCTGCCACCGCGCCAGCACCTCGCCCCGGAGCAGGGTGCCGTCGGCGCTGGCCTCGTGGACCTTCGCCACCGCCTCGGCGTAGGCGGCATCGGCGTCCTCACGCAACCGGGTCACGGCGGCGGCCTGCTCGGCGGCGGCGTCCGCCACCCCGTGCGTACGGCGGGTGAGGGTCCGGATCGCGCCCACGAGCGTCTGGCGCACGACCAGGCCCCGCGCCTCGGCGTCCGAGGCGAGCGCTGTGAGCCAGGACTTGATCTCGGCCACCGAGTCCCCCGGCAGCAGGCCGTCCTCGCTGACGGGGCCCTCGGTCACGGTGAACAGCGGGGAGTCCTTGAGGCCGCGGCTGGCCAGCATCCGGGCCAGGTGGGTGGCGACGGTCTGGACGGCGTCGTCGGGGGTGCGGTCCAGCACGATCGCGACGGCCGCGGAGCGCTCGGCGGCGGTCCGCAGGAAGTCCCACGGCACCTGGTCGGCGTAGCGGGCGGCGGAGGTGACGAACAGCCACAGGTCTGCGGCGGCCAGCAGCTGGGCGGCGAGGGTGCGGTTGGCCTCCTCGACGGAGTCGATGTCGGGGGCGTCCAGCACGGCCAGCCCGGGGGGCAGCGCCTCACTGGCGACCAGCTGCAGCGCGCCGGGGTCGGTCGTGGCGCGGTCGACCCTCTCGAGGTCGGGCAGCAGCTCGGGGCGGCGGAACCACTCGGCGTCGTCGGGGTGGTGGACCAGGACGGGCGAGCGTGTCGTCGGTCGCAGCACCCCCGGCTCGGTGACGCGGACGCCGATCAAGGAGTTGACCAGCGTGGACTTGCCGGCGCCGGTCGAGCCGCCGACGACGGCGAGCAGCGGGGCGTCGGCGCTGAGGACGCGCGGGATCACGTAGTCCTCGAGCTGGTCGACCAGCTCGGTGGCGGCCTGCCGCTGCTCTGGCGCCCCGGGCATGGCGAGCGGCAGCCGCAGCTCCGTGAGCGTGTCGTGGAGCTGGGCGAGCGCGGTCGCCATCTGACCGGTGAACTGGCCAGCAGGCCCACGGGTGCCGTGGTGGGTCATCGGGTCGGTACCACCTGTCCGGGGAAGGAGACATAGGGGCGAGCGGCTGCGATCCGGGCGACGTAGGCCTGGCCCCGGGCGGCGAAGTCGGGGGGCGCGGTGCCGCGGAGGAAGCGGTGGTGCAGGAAGCCGAGCTCGATGGCCGCCTGCTGGTAGTCCCGCATCGCGCGGTGGGCGGGCTCGCCGCCGTGCTCGCGGGCGTGGCGCCGGCTGGCACGCCGTGCCCCGAGGTCGACGAGCCAGCCGATGTCGGTCTCCGGCACCAGCCCGCGCCGCGCCGCGTCGAGCAGCGACGCGGTGAGCATCTGCCGCTCCGAGCGGCGGGCCCAGACGGCGAGGGCGACCAGGCCGAGGAACGCCGGGGCCATCACCGCGAGGTAGACGCCGGCGAAGCCCTGGAGGCCGTACAGGGTCGAGGCGTTCCAGAGCCCGTGGGCGGCCACGGCCAGCAGGTACCCCACGAGCGGGGCGAGGAACCGGGTCAGGCCGCTGCGGGCGACGACGGCGATGCCGACGCCGATCCCGATGAAGGTCGTGAAGAGGGGGTGGGCGAAGGGACTGATCAGGCACCGGAGCACGAAGACCCCGGTGAGCTCGGTGGTGCCGCCCGGCCCCATGCCGGTGGTGCCGTTGTAGGCCGCGGCGAGGTAGAGGATGTTCTCCACGAAGGCGAAGCCGATCCCGACCATGCCGGCGTAGACGATGCCGTCGAGGATGCCGTCGAGCTCGTGGCGTCGCCACCACAGCAGCAGCACCAGGAACAGGCCCTTGGCGAGCTCCTCGGTGACGGGGGCGACGACGGCGAGCGAGGCCTGGTTGCTGAAGCCGACGACCAGTCCACCGATGCCCTGGAGCAGCAGCGCGGCGGCCGTCGCGACGCACCCGCCCCAGAGCAGGCCGAGCGCGAGCAGCAGCTTCGGCTCGGGCTCGTAGCGGTCCAGCCACAGGTAGCAGGCGACGAGCGGACCCACGGGGACGGCGGCCAGGACGGTGGCGAGCAGCATCGAGGAGGGGGCGCCGGAGGCGGCGATCACGAACAGCATCGGGACCGCGCCGAGACCGACGAGCACCGTCACCACGACGGTGAAGGCGACGTTGTCTCGCAGGGCTCCCGGCACGGGTGCAGCCTACGTGTCCTCGACGTGAGCGCCGCCTTCGCGCGGCGTACAGTGGCGCGCGTGAGCGAGACGGAGAACCAGGGCGAGCCCCAGACCGAGTCCCACGACCCGAAGGTGCCCGCCGCGTGGGCCGAGTTCATGCGGAAGGGTTGGGGCGAGCGCGAGCTCGACCTGCCCCGCCACCCCGTCGCCGAGCACGCCGCGCGTCGGCGTACGGCGCTGGCGGAGGCGTTCCCCGGCGACCGGCTGGTGCTGCCGGCCGGGACCTTCAAGGTGCGCTCCAACGACACCGACTACCGGTTCCGCCCCGACACCGCCCACACCTACTTCACGGGCAACCAGACCAGCGACGCTGTGCTGGTGATCGAGGACGACCGGCACGTGCTCTACGCGCGACCGCGCTCGGACCGCGACACCGACGAGTTCTTCCGCGACCGGCAGTACGGCGAGCTGTGGGCCGGCCGGCGCCCGTCGATGACGGAGATCTCCGACTCCCTCGGCATCGAGGTCAAGCACATCAACGACCTCCCGTCCTTCGACTCCCCCGACGAGGCGCGCAAGACCCGCGACGTCACGACCGACGACGACCTGGGCCGGGTGGCCTCGGAGATGCGCCTGGTCAAGGACGAGTGGGAGGTCGGGGAGCTGCAGGAGGCGTGCGACATCACCGCGCTCGGCTTCACGGACTCGGTCGCGGACTGGAGCCGCGTCCTGGAGTTCGGGGAGCGCTGGATCGAGGGCACGTTCTTCCGCCGGGCCCGCGCGATGGGCAACGACATCGGCTACGACTCGATCGTCGGCGGGGGCAGCCACGCCACCACGCTGCACTGGATCGACAACACCGGTCCGATCGAGCCCGGCACCCTGGTGCTGCTCGACATGGGCGTGGAGGGCCGCAACCTCTACACCGCCGACGTGACCCGCACGCTGCCGGTCGACGGCACCTTCACCTCGCTCCAGCGCGAGCTCTACGACCTGGTGTACGCCGCCCAGGAGGCCGGCATCGAGGCGGTTCGTCCCGGCGTCCCGTTCCTCGCCGCCCACGACGCCGCGATGCGGGTGCTGGCCCACGGCCTGGACGACCTGGGGCTGCTCCCGGTCTCCGCGGAGGAGTCGCTCGACCCCGACTCCAAGGTCTACGCGCGCTGGACCCTCCACGGCACCAGCCACATGCTCGGCCTGGACGTGCACGACTGCGGCAAGGCCGCCGACTCCTCCTACCGGGACGGCACGCTGACCGAGGGCATGGTGCTCACGGTCGAGCCGGGGCTGTACTTCCAGGAGGACGACCTGCTGGTGCCCGAGGAGCTGCGGGGCATCGGCATCCGGATCGAGGACGACATCCTCGTGACCGGCGACGGCTATCGGAACCTCTCGGCCTCGCTCCCCCGCACGTCCTCCGACGTCGAGGAGTGGATGGGTCTCCTGCGCCGCTGAGGCACGTCCGGCGGCGGGCCCTCGTGGCAGCCCGAGCCCCGGTCGACCGGTCGGTCGGGTGGCGTCACGTCGCGGGTGCCGGAGAGGTCGCGCAGGAACTGCTGCCCGTGGGGGTCGGACCAGAGGTAGGTCCCGACCTCGAGGGTGGTGTAGCGCCACCCGGCGTGAGTCTTGAGCCGGTGGTGGCGGCGGCACAGCGGAGCGAGGTTGCAGTCGCAGGTCGCCCCGCCCTGGTCGAAGGGGACGCCGTGGTCGTGGTCGCAGCCGCGCGCCGGTCGGGTGCACCACGGGAAGACGCAGCACGGGTTGAGCAGGTCGGCGCGGCTCCGGAGCCGGTCACGCACCTCGTAGGCCTCGCAGTGGGCGTGGTCGGCGAGGTCGATGACCGGCTGCACCGTGAGGTGGGTGTCGGTGCGTCCGCACCAGTCCCGGACCTGCTGGACGAGCACCGCGCGCCCCAGCGTCTCGCAGCGTGCGACCGGCTCGGAGCCGGTGACCGCCTCCTGCGAGACGTGCACGACCAGGGTCGCGCGCTTGCCGGGCCGGGACGGCTCCCCCGCCAGCAGTGCAGCGGCGCCGGCCGGGTCGGCGAGCACCCCGACGGCACGGGCACGCCGGACGTCGAGGGACTCGACGTAGTCGCCGTGCTGCTCGTCGAGGGCGCCGAGCGCGGCTGCCACCCGCGAGAGCGCCAGGTCGAAGTCGTGGAGGTCCTTCCAGTCGCCGCGCAGCGTCATGTCGGCCACGCCGGTGTGGTTGATGGAGCCGGCGTGGAGCGTGGCGTGGCGCTGGTCGAGAGCGGTGAACTGCGCCAGCTCGCGCTCCTCGGGGTGGAGCCGGAGCATCGCCTCGTCGAGCAGCCGCTCCAGGGTCACCGCGCCCACCGTGGCGGCGACGGCGGCGAGCTCGCGGTCGAGGTGGTCGCAGACGTCGTCGGGCGCACCGAGGACCGCCTGCGCGATCCGCCGCGCGCGCCAGGTCTCGAGCCCGCCGCGGACCACCTGGGACCAGACCGACGGGAGCCGGTGGCGCAGCACCAGCGCGTCCCTGATCAGCGCCTCGCCCGCCGCGGTCGACCGCCCCAGGGCGGCCGCGAACGGGGCCGACGCCGACCAGCGCCAACCCGGGATGCCCGGCTCGACGTCGGGGTCCTCGGGGTCGTGGTCGAGGTCGGGGTGGGCGTCGGCCCACTCGGCCGCGAGCCGGAGCAGCTCGGCCTCCGCCGCGATCGCCGCCGCACGCGTCGACCGCACCAGCGCCAGCATCGCGGTCGGGGTGACCGGTGCGGAGTCGGGATCGCGAGCGTCGAGTCATGCCCACATTCTACTCGAACACCTGTTCGAATGCCAGCGTTCTCCACCGTCCCCGTGCTGCCGGCGGCGCTATCGCGTCGGGGCGACGGTCCGGCGCATCACCGTGTTCTTCAGACCCTTGGGTCGGATGAAGTCGAAGCCGGCGCGCTCGTAGACGGCCCTCGTGCCGTTGTAGAGGAACGACGAGGACAGCCGTCGCTCCCCCGGGATGTGGGGATAGCCCTCGACGACGCCGCCGCCCGCTTGCGCGATCAGGCCGAGCGCCCCGTGCAGGGCCACGGTCACGAGCCCGTGCTGGCGGAACCGCCTGTCGACGAAGATGCAGGTGATCCGGTAGTCGGGCTCGAGGTCCTGCTCCTCGAGGTACTGCTTGCTGTGGTGGATGTCGGGCAGCTCGGCCGGGGTTCCGAACTCCGCCCAGGCGATCGCCTCCTCCCCGTCCTCGCCGTCACGGACGACCAGTGCCGCGTGCGCCACCCCCTCGCCGACCAGCCGCTCCTTGAACGCCCGATTGCCGTCGTACCCGGGGACGTGGTCGGCGCGCTCGGCATGGAACTTGACGCACCAGCACCCGCCGAAGATGCCCTGGTGCCGCTCCACCAGTGCTGCGAAGAGGTCCCACGTGTCCGGAGCCAGCGGCCTGATCGTCGTGGGGCCGGGGTCCTGGGTCGCCATGACGGCGACGGTATCCGAGCCAGCGGCCGATCACCCCTGGTGAAGAGCTGGGATCACCGATCCGGCATCGCCTGTCGACGCGGCGCGTACTCCACCTCTGACCATGGCCAGTCCTCGGCGAGCCACCTGGTCACGGCCTCGTACAGAGGTTCGTCGAGAACGGCGTGCTCGGCGGTGACCCACGACCGCACGTGGACCGCGCCGGCGCGTGCCGGCCGGGTGGGTGTGAGGTAGACACAGCCGATCACCTCGTCCCGGTCGGGCAACAGCACCGTGTAGGCGAAGTCGCTGCCGGAGGTCGACCGCTCGAGGTGAGAGACACAGTCCCCGAGGTTCTCCTCGATCGTCATGGGTGCTGGCCAGCTCGACTCCGCCCATCCCGGCAGGCTGCGGATGAAGTCCATGCTCTGCGTCCACGCCTGGTAGTCCGACGCATGGTGCTCCGGTCCGAGCAGGGCGAGCCGGAACCTACCCGTCTCGAGGGGCGTGGGGGGACGGAAGTCGGCCGGAACCAGGCTCATCCCCCGAGTGTGCCACCGGGCCTGCCGTGTGGTGGGCGCACCAGGCGCGGCACGACCGCGGAGTCATATTCGATTGAGTGGAGCGCCCGCGTCGCCGACGATGTTCGGCGTGCAGCACGCGAGAGGTGACGTGATCCCGGATGCATCTCTGGTCGAGCAGCTCCTGCACGAGCAGTTCCCGGACCTGGCGGGACACGACGTGCGACCCAGCGGGGCCTCCGGCAGCAGCAACTGGGTCTTCCGCGTCGGCGAGGAGCACGCCGTCCGCCTCCCCCGCTCGGACTCGTACACCGCTGACCTCCTGACCGAGGCACAGTTCCTTCCCCGACTCGCACCCCATCTTGCTGTCCCGGTGCCTCGGGTTCGGTTCCTCGCAGAGCCGTCCGTCCGGTTCCCGCGGCCCTGGACGGTCGTGACCTGGGTTCCGGGCGAGACCCCGGGGGAGCTGGCTCCGCCGGAACAGGCTCGCCTGGCGCTCACCCTGGGCGGGTTCATGCGTTGCCTGCACCAGGTGGACACCTTCGGGCTGGCTCCCGGATCGGAACGGTGGGGGTACCGGGCCGGTGAGCCGGTGACCGACGTGATCGACGGCTGGGCCGACAGCGCAGCCCACGACCTGGAGGACCTCTTCGACCCAGGTCAGGTGGCGGAAGCATGGCGGAGGATCCGCACTGTCCCGCCCGCGTCCGGGCCGCCCTGCTGGGTCCACACCGACCTGTCGATCGAGAACCTGCTCACGTCCCCGTACGGCGACCTCGTCGGCGTCGTGGACTTCGGCGGCATGGGCATCGGCGACCGTTCCGTCGACCTCCTCTACGCCTGGAGCATGCTCGACACGTCGGCACGCGAGGTCCTCGTCACGGAGTCCGGTGCTGACGAGGCGACGTGGCTACGCGCTCGAGCATGGGCGTTCGTCGGGCCCGGCCTGCTGACCATCGCGCACTATCGGCACTCCATGCCTGATCGCACGGCCAGGCTCACCAGAATGGTCGAGGTCATTGCCGAGGAGGTCGGGATCCCCCTCCGGTAACCGTCTGTAGAAGTCAGGTCGTCGACGTGGTGGACGACGCCGGGCCGGTGGCTGCCGCGACCAGCCCGGCCACACCCAGCAGGACCGACCCGGCGATCACGAGCGGTGCGGTCCACGGCACGGCGTACCCCAGCGCGTAGCCGTAGCCGAGGTACCCGACCGCGACCACGGCGTAGACCGGCAGCACCTGGGCGAAGCGACGCACGGCCGAGGGCTGGTCGAGCGCGCCGACGGCGTCGGCGATCGCCGGAAGGGCGCGCACCACGAACGCCACCCCCACCAGCGCGAGCAGCAGGGTGGGCACGGCCAGCTCCGGCCGGACGACCAGGTCGCCGGGCGCCCGCACCAACCGGGCGACGCTGGTCGCCACGACCCGCACCAGCACCAGGGCCGTCGCGACCCCGAGGAGCAGGGCGGTCATCGGACTGCGGCGGGGAGTCATGGCGGCATGGTGGCACGACCGTCGGCGAAGCTTCCGGAGGCCTTCCTGAACACGTTGTTCAATAAATTGTTCAGATATACCAATCCTCCGGCGGCCGCGGTCCGAATGACCTGCATCACCTCCGCACGAAAGGAAGCACGATGAAGCGAACCCTCGCTGCAGTTGCGGCCACCTCGGTCGCGGCCCTTGCCCTGATGCCCGCCGCCCCGTCCTCCGCCCAGTCCGGTGGAGAGGCGACGGTGTCGGTGCTCCACGCGGTCCCCGGTCTGACCGTGGACGTCTACGCCAACGGTGAGGAGCTGATCCCGGACTTCGAGCCGGGCACGCTGACCGATCCGCTGACCCTGCCCGCCGGGACCTACGACCTCGCGGTGTACGCCGACGGCGACAACCCGGACAACACCGACCCGGCCATCGAGGCCAACGGGGTCGAGGTGCCGGCCGGTGCCAACGCCACCGTGGTCGCCCATCTCAAGGCCAACGGCGACCCGGTGCTCACCCCGTTCGTCAACGACGTCTCGGCCACGGCCGCCGGCGAGGCCCGCCTCGTGGTGCGCCACACCGCCGCTGCACCCGCGGTCGACGTCCGCGCCGACGGTGACGTGCTCTTCGCAGGCCTGACGAACCCGAACGAGGAGTCGGGCGACGTCCCGGCCGGCACCTACTCCGCCGACGTCACCCTCGCGGGTGAGAACGACGCGGTGCTCGGCCCCGCCGACCTGGACCTCGCCGAGGGCACCGCCACGATCGTCTACGCGTGGGGCTCCGCCGAGGAGGGCAACCTGGACCTCGCCGTCCAGACCATCGACGGCCTGCACTCCTCGCCGTCCGGTGTGCCCGGTGGCGAGACCGGAGAGGCCGCGCTCGTCGGCGGCACCCCGACGTGGGCCTGGGCCCTGGGTCTGGTCTCCCTGGCACTGGTCGCGGCTGCGGCCCGGCAGCTGCTGCCGGCCGCCGCTCGACGCTGAGGAACTGTGATGACGAGGCTGGGCAGGTGGGCGTGGGGCATGGTCCTCACCGCCGCAGTCGGGGGTCTCCTGCTCAGCCTCGTCACCCTCACCACCGCGCCGGACCGCGCACCTCGACCAGTGGCCGAGGTCCGCGGTCCGGCAGCGGTGGTCGTCGACGTCGGGCCCCGCGACACCACGGCTTCCCAGCCGCGGCGTCGGGTGGCTCGGTCGTCCGCGGCGCTGCCGGACGCTGACCGCACCTCGCCACGACCGGTCGCGCTGCGTGCGCCCGACATCGGTCTCTCGGCCGCCGTGGGCCCCCGCGGGGTCGGGGCCGACGGGCAGATGCGCCTCCCCCGCGACCCGGGCCGGCTCGGCTGGTACCGCTTCGGACCCGCGCCGGGCTCGGGCGCCGGGTCCGCCGTCCTGGCCGGCCACGTCGACTCCGCGACGTACGGCGTCGGCCCGCTCGCCCGCCTCGCCGAGCTCCGGCCCGGCGACACCGTCGAGGTCCGGCTCGCCTCCGGACGCTGGCGCCGCTTCCAGGTGGACAGCATCCAGTCCTTCGAGCGCGAGGCGCTGCCCGCGACCGTCTTCACCCGCAGCGGGCCCGAACGGCTGCGGCTGGTGACCTGCACCGGCCCCTACCTCCCCGAGCAGGGCGGCTACCAGGAGAACCTGGTCGTCACCGCCGTCCCGGTCTGAGTCGCTCGGCGGTCGGTGGGCCACAATGGCCCCGCAACCCCCGTTGGGGGTCGTCACGTTTCTCCGGGCACGGGGGAAACAAATGAACGAGCAGCAACGCATGAGAAGGAATCGCAAGATGGCCGAGAACGACGACCGCGAGAGCCTCGGCCAGATGGTGCGGAGGACCGCGTGGCCATGGGGCGTTGGCTTCGTCGTGCTGGCGATCCTGGTCGGTCTGCTGGTGGGTGCGCTCATCGACAGGGCTCAGGCCGCTCCGTCGTCGAGCGCCACCGCCTCTGCCCGGGTGGTCCCCTCGTGCGGGGAGTCCTGTTCGAGTAGCACCGTCAAGAGCAAGCGGCAGGGTGTCAAGAGGTTCAAGCGTGGGCGGGTGGACCGCCAGAAGGCGAACGTCCACTACAAGCCTGGCGTGAAGAAGAAGATCAAGCGCAAGCTGCACCGGGCCTACAAGGCGGCGGATGCTGCTGGCAGGGTTCCCTCGAACGCTCGGGCGACGGTCACGAAGGCGTACCTGTGGCGTAGGTTCACCGCCACCGACAGCTGCGGGTACCGGGCGATGTCCGGGTCGCCGTCACTGGCGCAGTGGACCTGCGACACCCCGGCCCCCAAGATCAACAACCAGCTCTCCAAGAACGAGATCACGGGCCTGGTCTGCTGGTCTGCTGCTGGCCTCGCCGTCCCCTCGATCGTCCTCTCCGGAGGCACAGCGACAACGTTTTGGGGGCTGGTCGGAGTCGGGGCCGGAGCATCCGCGTGCTCGTGGGGCGGGATGCTCCGCGAGTACGGCCACGACTGAAGAGTGCGCCAACTACCCCAATGGGGGGTGGAGTGAAGAGGGTGAACGCGCGTCTCCGCTACATCGATGTCGGAGACATTGACGCGAGTCTGAACCAGATCAGGTCCGGGTTCGCCATCGCACGTGATGACTCACGCGACGGGTACGGTTACCACCCTCGCGAGGGGCTCTACATCTAGGCAGACAGAAAGATGCCGCAGTTCACGTGTGCGTAGCCCGCCCCCGCACCGCAGGGTGGCGGATGCCACCCGGGCTACTCTCCGTGCCTGCCGATCGTCGCGGACCTCAACTGTGACGACGTGGGTGGTCCGGTGACGGTCCTCGGAGACGACCCCTACCAACTCGACGCCGACGGTGACGGCACCGGTTGCGACTCCTAGGTCGCCCCGTGCCTGCTCACAGGCACGTTCGCCCAGGGAGCGCGCGCAGCGGGAGCAGGCACCCGGGCAACGGTGGGACACCACCGCGCCGTCCGTGCGGCCAACGGGCATAATCCCCTGCGGGTGGCCGAACCTGGCCGGCTGAACCACTCGATGTTGTACCGAGGGTTCTGTCGACTGAAAGGCGACCCTCTGCCCCCGTAGCTCAGCTGGATAGAGCGGCGGCCTTCTAATCCGCGGGTCACAGGTTCGAGTCCTGTCGGGGGCGCCCAGCCGCGGTCTAGTACGTCGGCGCCATCTCGGCCCGTGGAGGTGGCATTTCCCGGCATCCCGTGTCTAGCGTGGAGGTGCCGGGGAGACGAGGGCTCCCCGGGCCTCCGGGTCGCCGCCCGGAGGTGCCCGGGTGAGGCCTCGCGTCATCACCGGGGCGTCCCGCGCAGGGGTGGTCGTTTCCACCACGCCCAGGACGGTCCCGCCGGACATTCCCGAGGTCCGGCGGGATCCCTCACCCCAGCCGGGAGCCCTCGAGGTCGACGTCGGGCAGCGCGCGGTCCAGCCAGCGCGGCAGCCACCAGGCCCGGTCGCCGAGGAACGACATCACCGCCGGCACCAGCGAGAGCCGGACGACGAACGCGTCGACCAGGACGCCGAACGCGAGCGCGAAGCCCATCGACTTGATGATCGGGTCCTCGACGAGCATGAAGCCGGAGAACACCGAGATCATGATCAGCGCGGCCGCGACCACGACCCGCGAGCCGTGGCCGACGCCGGAGACGACTGCCTGCCGGGCCGGCACGCCGTGGACGAAGTCCTCCCGCATCCGCGAGACCAGGAACACCTCGTAGTCCATGGCCAGCCCGAACAGGATGCCGATCAGCAGGATCGGCAGGAAGCTCACCAGCGGGCCGCCGGTGTCGAGGCCGACCAGCTCGACCAGCCAGCCCCACTGGAACACCGCCACCGTCGCACCGAAGGTGGCCCCGACCGTCAGCAGGAAGCCGAGCGTGGCCTTCAGCGGCACCAGCACGGACCGGAAGACCAGCATCAGCAGCAGGAAGCTCAGCCCCACGACGACCACCAGGTAGACCGGCAGCGCATCGGCCAGCTTGTCCGAGACGTCCACACCGACCGCGGTCTGGCCGGTGAGCGCGAGGTCGGCGCCCGTGGCCTGGGCGGTCCCCGCGAGCTCCTCCCGCAGGTCGCGCACCAGGTCGGCGGTCGCCTCCTCGCTCGGCCCGCCGGCCGGGATCACCGCCACCAGCGACGTCAGCCCGTCCGCGCTGGCCTGACCGGGAGCGACGGCGAGCACGCCCTCGACCTCCGCGACCACGCCGGCGGCCTGCTGGGACGCCTGCTGCACCAGCTCCGGGTCGTCACCGCGCACGACCATGACCAGCCGCCCGTTGAAGCCCTCGCCGAATCCCTCCGCCACCAGGTCGTACGCCGCCCGCTTGCTCGTCCCGGACGCGGCCGTGCCGTCGTCGGGGAGGGCGAGCTGCATGTCGGCGGTCGGGATGCTCAACGTGAGCAGCCCGGCCACGGCGGCCACGATCACGGGCACCCTCGCCCGCACCATCAGCCGGCCCCACCCGAAGCCGCGGTTGCGCTCGTCGTCCTCCTGGTCGACCTCCCCCGCGGCCGCCGCGGCACGCTGGGCGCGGGAGCGGACCCGGTCGCCGGCGAAGCCGAGGAAGGCCGGCAGCAGCGTGATCGCCACCAGCACGGCGACCGCGACGGTGCCGGCGGCGGCCAGGCCCATCGCCGTCAGGAACGGGATGCCGACCACCGAGAGCCCCGCGAGCGCGATGATCACGGTGAGCCCGGCGAAGACGACCGCCGAGCCCGCCGTCCCGACCGCGTGGCCGGCGGCGTCCTCTCGGCTGCGCCCGAGGGCGAGGTCGTGCCGGTAGCGCGAGGTGATGAACAGCGAGTAGTCGATGCCGACCGCGAGGCCGAGCATCAGCGCCAGCACGGGCGTCACGCTGGTGAAGTCGAAGACGTGCCCGAGCAGCAGCACGCCGAGCATTCCGGTCCCGACGCCGACCAGGGCGTTGACCATCGTCATGCCCGCCGCGACCAGCGAACCGAAGGTGAGCACGAGCACGAGCAGCGCCACGGCGACGCCGATCGCCTCGGTGGACCCGATCTCGGGCTCGGTCATCAGCGGCTCGCCGCCGGCGGCGACCGCCCACCCGGTGGGCGCGTCCGCGCCGAGCTCCTCGTACGCCGCGCGCTCCTCCTCGGTCAGCAGATCCGCCGTCTCCTCGAACTGGACCGTCAGCAGCGCGTAGCGACCGTCCGGGCTGATCGACCCGGTGTCGTAGGGGCTCGGCGCGCCGACCACCCCGGGCAGCTGGTTGGCCTCCTGGACCAGGCCCAGCACCACCGCCTGGTTGTCCGGGTCGGTCAGCACCTCGCCCTCGGGTGCACGGACCGCCACGGTCCCGGAGGCACCGCTGGCCTGCGGGAACTCCTCGGCCAGCGCGGTCAGCGCCCGCTGCGACTCGGTGCCGGGGATGGTGATGCTCGCCGTGGGGGCCGAACCGACGGCCGCGAGGCCGGCGCCGAGCCCACCGAGCAGCAGCAGCCACACCAGCAGGACGAGACCGCGGCGGCGGAACGCGAAGCGGCCGAGCCGGTGGAGCAGGGAGGCCATGACGACTCCTGGGGACGAGCGGGCGGGGACACCCACGAAGTTAACCGATCGGCTAGGCGAGTACCAAGCCGATCGGCTAGGTTCGCTGCTACCGTCCACCAGCCGCCGCACCGCCCAGCAGACCCCGACGCCCCGCCGAGGAGGACCCCGTGGCCCGACCCAGCGCCCCCCGCGGGCAGGGCCGTGCGCGGGTCGTCGTGACGGCCCTGGAGCTGTTCGCCCGGCGCGGTGTCGCGGGCACCTCGCTGCAGGACATCGCGGACGGGCTGGGCGTGACCAAGGCCGCGGTGTACTACCAGTTCCGGTCCAAGGAGGACATCGTGCTCGCGGTCGTCGAGGACACCTTCTCCGACCTGCGCGCCTTCCTCGAGGAGGCCGAGGCGGAGCCCGACGAGGCCGCCGCCACCGACCGGGCGCTGGTCGGCCTGGTCGAGCTGATGATCGCCCACCGGGAGGCGATCGCCGCGCTGCTGCTGGACCCCGAGGTCGGTCGGATCGTGCAGTCCCACCCCGAGCTCGCCGACCTCACCGAGCGGATGTCGACCGTGCTCGTCGGCTCCGACGGCAGCCTGGCGCGGCGGGTCGCCGCGTCCGTGGTCGGGTCGGGCCTGGCCCACGCCGGGATGGACCCCGACCTGGCCGACGTCCCCGACGACGACCTTCGGCGCGAGCTGCTCGCCGTCGGGCGGGCCGTGCTGCTGCCCGACTAGGGCTCAGCGCTGCTCGGGCGTCGCCTCCTCGACGACCGGCGTCCCCTCGTCGTCGCGGACCTGCTCGACCAGCTTCTGCTTCTCGCTCTCGGGGACCTCGACCCCGGCCTCGTCGAGCCCCTCGTCGAGGTGCTCGCGCACCTCGGACGCCTCGGCCCCGTGCTCCCAGGACTCCGCGGAGTCGGCGACGTGCTGGGCGGCCTCGCGGGCCTCGTCCTGACCGGTGTGCTCTCGTTGCTCGTCATGCGAGCCACGCTAGGGGCGCCGACCAAGCCGCTGCCACACCCGGGAGGACGGTCACTCAGTCGCCGACCGGCTCCAGCCGGGGGCGCGGGGCGGAGAAGCCGGCCCGCAGCCCCCACGCGACCGCCTGGGAGCGGCGGGTCACCCCGATCTTTCGGTACGCCGTCCTCACGTAGGTCTTCACCGAGTTGATGGAGAGGTAGGAGGCGTCGGCGATCTCCTGGTTGGTGAACCCCTGCGTGATCAGGTCGAGCACCTCCAGCTCGCGGCGCGTGAGCCCGACGGTGCGCAGCGCCGGGTGGCACTCGCCGTCGTGGGGCAGCAGTCGCCGCCGGTCGTCGCGGTCCTGGTTGATCCGCTCCAGGCCGGTGACGATCTCCAGGCCGCTCATGGTCTTGGAGAGCTGGCCGTGGGCTCCGCAGGAGAGCGCCCATGCCACCTGCGGCGCGTCGGGGCTCCAGCCCAGCACGATGACGGTGGCGGCGGTCGACCGCAGCAGCCCGTGGAGGTGCTCGTCGTGCCCGGGACGGTGCTCGCGCACGCCGTAGAGCAGCACGTCGACGTCGGGGTCGTCGGCCGTGACCAGCCGGACCCGCGAGGAGAAGCGACCGAGCACCGTGGAGACCCCGGCGACGTCGATCTCGTGGTCGTCGACCACGGCGGTGCGCACAACAGACACAGAGGGGAAGGTAGGGCACCCCACCGTCACCCTTCGGGGTGAACCCTCGCCCGGGCCCTGCCTGGGCGGGCTCAGGCCCCGGTGATCAGCCGGCCCCGGTCCGGCTCGAGGCCGTGGTGCATCCCCCACGCGACGGCCTGCGAACGCCGGGTGACCCCCATCTTGCGGTAGGCCGTCCGGACGTAGGTCTTCACCGAGTTGATGGAGATGTAGGCCTGGTCGGCGATCTCCTGGTTGGAGAAGCCCTGGGTGATCAGGGCGACCACCTCGGCCTCGCGCTGGGTCAACCCGTGCTCCCTGCCCGGCCAGGCACCGGAGGTGGTGTCAGCCTCGTCCACGACGGGTGCGGGCATCGTCACGACCTGCCCCGCGTCGATGGCCTCGACCGCCTTCGCGATCTCCTCCCCCGTCAGCCCCTTGGAGAGGTAGCCGCAGGCGCCGCGCGCGAGCGCCCGGTCGACGAGGTCGGCGTCGAGGTTCCAGGTGAACACCGCGACCCGGGCGCCGCTGTCCGCGACGAGCCGGTCGAGGTCGATGCCGTCTCCCTGCGGCTGGCCGAAGGTGTCGTAGAGGACGACGTCCACGTCACTGACGACCCCGGTGTTGGCCGCGAGCTCGATCACCTGCAACCGGTCCTCGAACGGGGCCAGCAGCCCGGCGACGCCGGCGACCACGATCTCGTAGTCGTTGACGATCGCGACGCGCACGGGGGACATGGTCAGAAATTACGCCACATTTCGGTCGGCGGCGCCGACACGCCGCGGATATCCGCGGTCCGGGACCCGCGCGAGGTCAGGATCGGGGTGGCCCCGGGCAGTATGAGCGCCCGGGGCCTCACGCACTCCCGGCCGTGTAGCGCTCGATCTCCTCGTGCAGGTCGCGCCGCAGGTCCTCCGAGGCGTACGACGCCGCCACCGCGGCGTGTGCCAGCCCCGCGACCCCGGACTCGTCGAGGTCGAGCAGCTCCGCGGCCACCGCGTACTCCTGGTTCAGGGTGGTGCCGAACATCGGCGGGTCGTCGGAGTTGATCGTCACCGGTACCCCGGCCTCCACGAAGGTGCGCAGCGGGTGCTCCGCGAGCGTCTCCACCGCGCGGGTGGCGATGTTGGAGGTGGGACACACCTCGAGCGTGATGCCGCGGCGCGCCAGGAGCGCCAGCAGCTCGGGGTCCAGGGCGGCGCTCGTGCCGTGCCCGATCCGCTCGGCCCCCAGCAGCCGCACCGCGTCCCACACCGTCTCCGGTCCCGTGGTCTCCCCCGCGTGCGGGACGCTGCGCAGGCCGCTCGCGCGGGCCGCGTCGAAGTGCGGCTGGAACTGCGGGCGCGGCACCCCGATCTCCGGGCCGCCGAGGCCGAAGCCGACCAGGGCGTCGGGCGCGTGGTGGAGCGCGTAGTCGAGGGTGGCGTCGGCGGCGGGCATGCCGGACTCGCCGGGGATGTCGTAGATCCACTGCAGCACCAGGCCGAAGTCGCGCTCGGCCGCGACCCGGGCGTCCTCGATCGCCTCCGTGTAGGCCTCGATCGGGATGCCACGGATCACCGAGGTGTACGGCGTGCACGTCAGCTCGGCGTACCGCAGCTGCTGGTCGGCCATCTCACGGGCGACCTCGTAGGTGATCATCCGGACGTCCTCCGGGGTCTGCACCAGGTCGACGACCGCGAGGTAGACCTCGACGAAGTGGGCGAAGTCGCGGAAGGCGAAGAACTCACGCAGCGCGTCAGGGTCGGACGGGACCACGCCCGGGTGGCGCTCGGCCAGCTCGGAGACGATGCGCGGGGAGACCGAGCCGACGTGGTGGACGTGCAGCTCTGCCTTGGGGAGGCCGGCGATGAAGTCGGTGATGCTCACCCCCGCGAGTCTGGCAGCGGGGGTGAGCGATCACCCAAACGTCAGGAGACGGCCTCCTGGACCGCGGCCACGGAGTCGGCCGGGGTCCCCTCGACCAGCTCCCCGTCGACGGCCACGGTGGGCGTCCCGTTGACCCCGTCCTTGGACATCTGGTCGGTGGCGTTGACCACGAACTGGTCGAACTGCCCCGACTCGATGCCCTCCCGGGCGGCAGCCTCGGGGGCACCGGCCTCGACGGCCCACGCCACCAGCTGGTCGTCGGAGGGTCCCTCGGTCCCCTCCGCCGGCTGGTTCTCGAACAGCAGCTCGTGCATCGCGGCGAAGGCCTCGGGACCCGCGAGGTCCTGCACGACCATCAGCGCGTTGGCGGCGCGCGAGGACCACTGGTTCGGCGAGGCGGCGTCGAGGAAGGAGACCACGCGGTACTCGACCTTGACGTCACCGTCCTCGACCGCCTGAGCCACGTCGTCGCCGATCTGCTCCTCGAAGTCGCGGCAGATCGGGCACTGCGGGTCCTCGTAGAAGGTGAGCGTGGTCGGCGCGTCGTCCTGGCCGACGACCACGCCGAACCCGTCGACACCCGCGGGCGTGGCACCGGACTCGCCCGAGGAGTCGAGCATCGTGGACACCAGGTAGCCCAGGCCCAGGACGACGACGAGCGTCCCGACGACCACCGCCACCGTCGTACGCCGGCGCCGGTGCTCCTCCCGGCGCTGCTGCTCGAGCACGGCCGCCGCACGCTCCGTGCGGCTGCCCCTAGCGGCCTTCTTGCCCATTGCTTCCTCCTGGTGGTCCGAACAGTCTGTGGTCGAGGGAGAGGCGGGACGCCGGCCGGACGACCAGCCACAGCGACAGCGCCAGCAGCCCGAGGTCGCGGGCGATCTCCCACGGGTACTTCTCGCGGGCGTCGGCGTCGAAGCCCCCGCCCCCGAAGCAGCCGCAGTCGATGCTGAGGCCGCGGGCCCACGCGGTGGCGATGCCGACCACGAAGGCGACGAAGAGCAGTGCGGACACCGCGGCGGCCGGGCGGGTCAGCAGCCCGAGCACGAGCAGCACCCCGACGACGACCTCGACGACCGGGAGCAGGTGGCCCACGGTCGGCACCACGGCCTCCGGCAGCAGGTCGTAGGCACGTACCGCGCGCACGCTGCCGGCAGGGTCCGGCAGCTTCAGCGCCCCGGCCACGATCCACACGCCCCCGGTGACGACCCGAGCGACGAGACCCACCCAGTCCCTCACGACCGCGACGATAGGAAACGCCCCTGAGGAGTTGCTGACCTCCCTGAGCAGAACCTGAGGGGACCTGCGGGGCGGTGCGTACGCGTAGGGTGCCCCTCGTGAACGAGCGACTGGTGTGGATCGACTGCGAGATGACGGGTCTCAGCCTGGAGACCGACGCCCTCATCGAGGTGGCCGCGCTGGTGACCGACTTCGACCTCAACGTGCTCGGCGAGGGCGTCGACCTGATCATCAAGCCCCCCGCCGAGGCGCTGGAGCAGATGGGCGACTTCGTCCGCGCGATGCACGAGAAGTCCGGCCTGCTCGAGGAGCTGGAGTCCGGGATCACGCTCGCCGAGGCCGAGGAGCAGGTGCTCGACCACCTCAAGGAGCACTGCGACGCGCAGGGCCGGCCGCCGCTCGCGGGCAACTCGGTCGCCACCGACCGCGGGTTCATCAGCCGCGACATGCAGGACCTCGAGACCTTCCTCCACTACCGGATCGTCGACGTCTCCTCGATCAAGGAGCTCTCGCGCCGGTGGTTCCCCCGGGCCTACTACCAGTCCCCCGCCAAGCTCGGGAACCACCGCGCCCTCGCCGACATCCAGGAGAGCATCGAGGAGCTGCGCTACTACCGCGAGGCGGTCTTCGTCGCCTCCCCGGGCCCCGACACCGACACCGCCCGTGCGATCGCCGCACGTCACGGCGGCTCGCTCACCGGCCTGGGTCCCGCCACCTCCTGAGGGACACCCTCCCGATGCGGCAACGCGCCGCCGCTGCGGCTACACTCTTCCCCGGTCCTCGGCAGCGCCGGGCGACCTCCTGGTGGGTATAGCTCAGCTGGTAGAGCGCCGCCTTGTGGTGGCGGATGTCGCGGGTTCAAGTCCCGTTACTCACCCCAGACGGCCAACAAGGCCCCGGCAGCAGCCGGGGCCTTGTTGCGTGTGCGGTCCCGCTCAGGGAGCGAGCGTCAGCAGGCTCATCGAGGGCATCGGCAGCGTGGCCGTCACCCGGACCGTGCCGGACTCGTCGGCCGTGACGCGCGCCGCGGGCTCCAGCTCCTCGAGCCGGTCGGCCTCCCGCAGCGTCCGCCACTGCTCCTCGCTCGGCCACGCCTGGCCCTGCTCGCGCAGCCCGCGCCAGACCCGCGCGATGTTGGAGTGGTCCTCGTCGACCCGCTCGTGCGTCAGGGTGTACGGCGCACCGGGGGCCAGCCCGCTCACCTCGACGGTCACCTCGCGCGCCAGGGCCGCGTCGCCCGTGGCCTTGGACTGGTCGAGGGTCAGGTTCCACAGCGCGACGGTGTGGGTACCACCCTCGGACCCGGCCACGGCCTCGACGAGCGACCCGGCGCCGTCACCCTCGTAGGACACCGGCAGCCGCCGCTCACCCAGCCGCTCCAGCATCGCGAGGGCCCACCACCGCGGCTTGCGCAGCTCACCCACGGTCCGCAGGCCGAAGCCACCGTGCAGCAGCTCCGGCGGGCGGCCGAGCTCCTCGAAGTGGTCGGAGACGACCCAGTAGGACAGCGCCTCGATCCGGCCCATCGAGGAGAGCATCCCGCGGGCCAGGAACATCCCCGAGAAGACCGCGTCGCTGACCTCGTTGAAGTGGGTCGGCGTGACGCCCCACTCGGTCCACCAGATCGGCGTCCCCGCCTGGCCGTGGCGCTCCAGCATCGGCCGGAAGTCCAGCGGGGGTGCGCCGTAGGTGTGGGTGGTGAGGAAGTCGACCGGCGAGCCGGTCCGGTCGGCGTGGCCGAGCAGCTCCTCGCACCAGCCGGCGGCGGCCGAGGACGGGCCGCCCACGAGCAGCCGCTCGTCGACGTCACGGACGGCGGCCGCGGTGACGTCGTACAGCTTCAGGTACTCCGCCGGGGTGCCCGACCAGAACACCTCCAGGTTGGCCTCGTTCCACACCTCGAAGGACCACTGCTCGACGACCTCGTCGCCGTAGCGCTCCACCAGGTGGGCGACGAGGTCGCGGATCAGGTCGTACCAGCGCTGCCAGTCCTTCGGCGGCGAGACGATCGCGTCGTAGTCGAAGACGGTCTTGGACGGGTCGCTGGCCAGGTCGTGAGGCATGAACGAGAGCTCGACCACGGGGTACATCCCCAGCGAGCGCAGGTGGTCGTAGACCCGGTCCACGCCCGAGAAGTCGTGGACGGGGTCGCCGTCGGGGCCGTCCGGCTCGCGGTAGACGGCCAGGTCGTCACAGAGGATGCCGTGGGCACGGACGTGGGAGACGCCGAGCTCCCCGTGCGCCGCGCGCAGCGCGGACGTGAGCTCCTCGCCCACGACCCGGCCACCCGTCTCGTCGGTCGACAGGGCGTGCGAGAGGTGCTCGCTGCCGATCATCGGCCGCCACGGCCGCGGCAGCTCCCCGAGGTCGGAGCCCGCGTCGACCGACACCGTGACCGCACCGGCCGCGCCGTCGGTGGGCGCCGCCGGGACGGCTGCGGACAGCGGGCCCTCGACGTGCACGTCGGAGAGCGCCGTCACGGCGTACCACCGCTCGGTGCCGGGGGTGCCGGTCGTGTCGGCGTACGGCGGGTGCGGCACCGAGGTGACGTCGCGGCCGTGGTGGTCCAGCGGGACGAACGTGCCGTCGGCGGAGTCCGCGACGTGCAGCTGGTAGCCGATCGCGCCGGGCACGGCGTCCCAGGTCAGGGTCACCTGGGCGGCGCCGGCGGTCGCGGTGAGACCGGTGGGCGGGTCGAGCTGCGGCGCGTCACCGCTGAAGTCCCCCTCCCAGGCGCCGCTGCGCAGGCCGATCCGGTTCTCCCAGTCGGTGCGGGCGTCGATGCTCACGTGCTCTCCTTCGGTCGGGCGGTTCGGGTGTGGCTGTGGGATGTGGGGGGACGCCTCATGGTCGGGATCAGCGCGGTGCGGCGCCGAAGACCTCCTGCGACATCAACGGCTTGACCTTCCGGGTCAGCCCGCCCGGGACGACGTAGCCACGCATGTCGTCACCGGCCAGCGCGTTGCCGAGGGCGGCCATGACCATGCCCTGGTCGAGCGAGAGGTAGCGCTTGCTCACCTGGCCGCTCTCGACCGCCACGGCGTCGTAGAAGCCACCGGGGCCGTAGGCGTCGAACTGGGAGCGGAGCCCGGCGAGGTTGGCCATCGCCGCGGCCGGGGCGTAGCGCAGCGCGAGGAACGACGCGTGCGGCGTCACCACGCCGTCGCCGTAGTCGGCGGCGGTCGGGGCGGGCTCGCCCTCACGGCCGCACTCCTCCCAGGGCTGGTCCCAGTCGGTGCGCTCCTGGTCGGAGGTGTAGCCGGCACCGTCGAGGCCCAGCGCATCCACGCCGTACTCGCGGTAGCCGCCGGCCGGGTCGTTCGAGGGCGAGAAGCCCCAGAAGCCGTAGCCGGCCTCCTCCAGACCGTGCTCGATCTGGCCCTGCACGTAGAGCGGGTGGTTGACACCCCACGACCGCTTGCCCCATCGCTCCTCGGGCACGAACAGCGGCACCATCAGCGCCTCGAACATCGAGCCGCCCCAGGTGGGGACCACCTTCATGCCCCGGTAGTCGAGGGCGCCCTCGTAGACGTCGACGCCCTCGTACGTGCGCCACTCACCGCTCGGCGGGGCCTCGGTCCAGGACCAGTCGCAGGTGTCCCCCGGGAAGGTCCGGAAGGTGCCGAAGTAGTGCTTCTGCGGGATCTGGCCCGCGGCGATGCCGAGGTAGGAGGCCATCCGCGGCTCGGTGTTGAACGCTCCGTAGTGGTGGCCGGTGTACCAGACGTCCTGGCCCATGCCGCAGTAGTCGCCCTCGACCCGGGCGGCGTCGCCGAAGTCCTCGTCCCAGAAGCCGCCGCGGATCTGGCCGCCCTGGCCCTCGGCCTCGTTGTAGTAGCAGCCGAAGTCCATCTGCTCGCGGATCCCGTCGGCCCGCTCCGCCAGCCGCGGCTCGGCGCGTGCGGCGAGCAGCAGCCCGGTGGCGAGCCAGCCGTTGTCGACGCTGGACATGAAGGGCTGCACCGGGTCGCCGGTCTCGGGCCAGGTGGTGAGCTTCTCCAGCGTCTGGGGGTCGTACCAGTTGTAGAACTGACCGCTGGGCTCGTGCGTCTCGAGCTGGCCGACGGTCCGGATCGTCCGCGCCATCCGTCGCCGCGCCTCACGGGCACCGATCAGGCCGGTGTCGCGGGCAGCCACGGTGCTCCACAGGTAGGCGCCGATGTTGGTCGGCGAGGTGAAGCTGCTGCGGGTCCTCGGCTTGAGGCTGCCGCCGATGTTGTCGGCGGGCAGGCCCGTGCGGGGCACGGTCATCGCCTCGAAGGAGCGCCAGGTGTCCGCGGCGTAGCGCTTCAGCAGGCGGTGGTTCACCTCCTCCCCGGCAGCTGCGGGGGAGGTCGCCGGGGAGGAGGTGGTCGGGGGGGCCGCGCCGGCGGGGAGCATGCCGGGCAGGCCGGTGAGGGACAGGCTGGCCGCGGCGAGGGCCGCGACGACGGGGGGTCGGATGCGCATGAGGGACCTTTCCGAGAGAGTGCGCTGGGTGGGGGTCACTTGATGCCGGTCATCGCGATGCCCTGCATGATCTGGCGCTGGAGCACCAGGAACACGGCCAGCACCGGCAGCACGACCACGACCGATCCGGCCAGGAGCAGGCCGTACTGGGTGGCGTTCTGACCGACGGAGTAGAGGGCGAGCGCGACCGGGAGGGTGTACTTGTCCTCCGACGTCGCGATCACCAGGGGCCACAGGAAGTTGTTCCACGAGGTGAGGAAGGTCAGCACGGCGAGCGTCGCCACGGCCGGGCCGCACAGCGGCAGCACCACCGAGGAGAAGATCCGCAGCTCGCTCGCCCCGTCGACCCGGGCCGCCTGGATCAGCTCGTCGGGGATGGTCAGGATGAACTGCCGCATCAGGAAGACGCCGAACGGGCCGGCCAGGAACGGCAGGATCATGCCGGGCAGCGAGTTGGCGAGCCCGATGTTCGTCGTCAGCACGAAGAGCGGGATGAACGTGACGACACCGGGCACCATCAGGGTGCCGAGGACGAGACCGAAGACCATCCGCTTGCCGGGGAAGTCCAGCTTCGCCAGGGCGTAGCCGAGCATCGAGCAGAAGACCACGTTGCCGAGCGCCACGCAGCCCGCGACGATCGACGAGTTGATGAAGTAGGTCGGGAAGTCCAGCCGCGTGAACAGCGTCGAGTAGTTCTCCGTCGTCACGCTCTCGGGCCACCAGGTCGGCGGCACGGCCATCACCTCGGCCCCGGGCTTGAACGAGGAGACCACCATCCACACGAACGGGATCACGACGAGCACCAGGCCGGCGGTCATCACGCCGTACAGCCAGCCGGGCGTGCGGAGGTTGCCGTCGCGCGACTTCGGGGCCGGGCCGTGGTCGACGTCGGCGGGCCGGGTCGGCGGGGCCACGCGCGCCGTGGCTACCGGGGGTGTGGAGGGTGCCGGGGGCACGGGAGTCTGGCTCATGTCAGTCCTTCTCCCGGAGCAGGCGGAACTGCAGCCAGGTGAGCAGCACGATGGCGAGGAACAGCAGGTAAGCCGCGGCGCTGGCGTAGCCGTAGTTGCCGTAGCCCCACTGGTCGAAGGTGAAGAAGGTGATCGACCGGGTGGCGTCGAGCGGGCCGCCCTTGGTCATCACGAACGCCTCCTCGAAGAACTGGAGGTAGCCGATCGAGGTGATCACCGCACCGAACAGCAGCGTCGGCCGCAGCATCGGGAGGGTGATGTGGCGGAACCGCGACCAGCCGGAGGCGCCATCGGTCTCGGCGGCCTCCAGCAGCTCGCGCGGGACGGTCTGCAACGCCGCCAGGAAGATCACCATCAGCGTCCCGAAGTTGCGCCACACGGCCATCACGACCAGCGTCGGGAGGGCCAGCGTGGTGCTGTCGAGCCAGGCGGGGCCGGCGATGCCGACCCAGCCGAGCACGGTGTTGACCAGGCCGCCCTCCTGCCGCAGCAGGAACTTCCACACCACCGACACCGCGACGATGCTGGTGACGACGGGCAGGTAGAACGAGACCCGGAAGAAGCCCTTGAGCCGCTGGATCCGGTTCAGCCCGACCGCGACCGCCAGGGCGACCGCCATCGTCGCCGGCACGCCCAGCAGCAGGTAGAGCAGGGTGTTGAGCGTGACCTTGCGGAACAGCGGGTCCGCGATCAGCTCGGTGTAGTTCTCCAGCCCGACGAACTCCACCCCCAGCGGGGTGCGGACGTCGGTGCTACGCATGTCCGTGAAGCTCATGCCCAGGCTCGCGAGCACCGGCCCGGCGGTGAACACCAGGAACAGCGCCATGAACGGCAGGGCCAGCACCCACGCGGCGACAGCCTGCTGCCGCCGCGTGGGGTCCACGTGCCTGCTCCGCGAGGGAGCGGACGCACCCGGCTGCTGCCCGGGCGTCGTGGTCTGGGTGGTCACCGGATGCTCCGTCAGAGCCCGGTGCCGATGGAGGAGGCCTTCGACTGCATCTCCGCGACGGCCTCGTCGGCGGGCAGGTCGGTCTTGGAGGCCTGCTCGGTGATGGAGTCGATCGCGCCGGCGACCTGCTCCCAGGTCGGCACGGCCGGCGGCGACATCGCGGTCTCGAGCTGCGTGCCGAACACCTGCAGCTGCTCGTCCTCGGCCAGCTCACCGCTGTCCCAGGCCGACTGCACGGCCGGGAGGTCGCCGACCTCGTCGTAGAAGGCCTGCTGCGTCTCCGGCTCGCTCAGCCACTGGACGTACTTCCAGGCCGAGTCGGCGTTGTCGGAGTCGTTGAACACGGCCAGGTCGCCACCGCCGACGAACGAGCTGCCCTGCTCACCGTCGGGGCCGGGGATGGTCGCCACGGAGTACTGGTCCGGCTCCACGCCGGCGTCCTCGACCAGCCCCGCGTGCCACGGGCCGGACACGAACGCGGCGTACGAGCCCTTGGCGAAGCCGCTCTCGAGCTCGCCCGGGTCGAGCAGCCGGGTCGGGCTCAGGCCCTCGTCGAAGTAGGAGGTGTAGTAGTCCAGCGCCTCGGCCATCTCGGGGCTGTCGAGGGTGTACTCGGCGCCCTCCTCGTCGGTCAGCGTCGCGCCGTTGGACCACGCGAAGGGCAGCATCGTCTGCCACGACCCGGTCTGGCCGGGCTGGAGGTTGAGGCCGTACTCGGCGCCGGCCTTGCCCTCGAGGTCCCGGGCGAAGCTCTTGAGCTCGTCCCAGGTCTGCGGGGCCTCGTCCCACCCGGCCTTCTCCGCCAGGTCGGTGCGGTAGTACAGGACCCGGGTCTCGACGTACCAGGGGACGCCGTAGGAGGTGCCGCCCACCTCGGTGGACTGCCAGGCGCCCGGGAAGAAGTCGTCCTCGTCGACGAGGTTCTCCGGCGTCGGCATCAGGCCGCCCGCTTGGGCGAACTCGCCCATCCAGGTCGTGCCGATCAGGCTGACGTCGGGGGTCTCACCGCTGGCGATGGCACCCGCGAGCTTGTCGTGGGCGGACTCCCAGGGGACGGCGGTCACCTCGACCTGCGCGTCGGGGTTGGCCTCCTCGAAGGCGGCCGAGAAGTCGTCGAGGACCTCGCCCTCGGTCCCCATCGCCCAGACCTCGATGGTGCCCTCGGCCTCGCCGGAGGAGACCTCGTCGCTCTGGGCCTCTCCCCCGGCCCCGGAGTCGGAGCGCCCGCAGGCGGTGAGGACCAGGCTTGCCACGGCCAGGGTGGCGAGCCCGGCGGTACGGCGTCGGTGGGTGGATCTCATGGGGGTGACCTTTCTCGGGGGTTGCTTCGCGGGGGGTGCTGTTCGGGGGGGTGCTGCTCAGGGTGCGCCGCGGGTCGTGCGGCGGACGACGAGCTCGGTGGGGAGGTGCGCGTGGCGGGGGGCGCTGCGGGTGCCGGTGATCAGGTCGTCGAGCAGCCGGGCCGCGGTGGCGCCCAGCTCGCGCATCGGCTGACGGACGGTCGTCAGACCCGCGTAGCGGGACGCCATCACGTCGTCCCAGCCGGTGACCTGGACCCGTCCGGGGACCTCGACCCCGGCATCGCGGAGATGGAGCAGCAGCCCGAGGGCGAGCTCGTCGTTGGCGCAGGCGAGCGCGTCGGGCAGCTCCCCGCCGCCGTCGAGCAGCTCGCGGGCCACCCGGACGCCGCCCGCCTCGCTGAGGTCGTCGCAGTCGACGAGGTCGACCCGCGCGCCGGCGGCGGTCGCGGTGGCACGGAGGCTCTCCCACCGCTCGGCCACGTCCGGGGAGGTCGTCGGGTCACCGACGAAGCCGATCCGCCGTGCGCCACCGGCGAGCAGGTGCTGGGCGAGGGCCGCAGCGCTCCCGGCGTTCTCGGCGTTCACGGACTCGAGGTCGCCCACCGGAGGCCGGGCGACCAGCACGATCCGGGTGCCGCGGACGGCGAGCTGCTGGATCACCTCGTCGCTGACCGTCCGGCCGAGCACCACGAGCCCGTCGCAGCGACCGGCCATGTCGCGGACGGCGGAGTCGGCGTCCTCCCGTCCGTGGGTCGAGAGGATCAGCACCGAGCGGCGCAGCTCGGCCGCGACGTTCTCGTAGCCGAGCACCACCTCGGCGTAGTAGGGACCGGAGAGGTGGGGGAAGACGATGCCGTTGGCGGCGTAGCGCCGCTCGGCGAGCTGGCGGCCGAGCTGGCTGGGGGTGTACTCGAGCTCGCGGGCCGCCGCCATCACCCGCTCGCGGGTGTCGGCACGGACGCTCGTGGCGTCACGCATCGCCCGCGAGACGGTCGCGATCGAGACCCCGGCATGCCGGGCGACGTCGCGGATCGTGCTCGGGGCCACGGCTGCTCCTCCCTCGCGTCGAGGCTCGGACCGGTCTCGTGTAACCGGTTTCTGAAACCGGTTACACCGTGACGGTGGTCTCCCCCTCGTGTCAACCCCCTCCTCAGGTGGCGGACGCCCGGGAGCAGGTCGGCGCATCCCGACAACCCGCCCTAGTGCATCGGCCTCATTTGCCACGCAAGCGTTTTACTTCCCGTCGCCGCCTCCCTACCGTGGAGTAGGGCACCCTCCCCGAGGGGGAAGCCCCGGCCCCTCGGAGGACCCATGCCCGCCACGACCGCTGCGCCGCCCCTGCCCCCGCCTGTCCAGGCGACGCCGCCCCCGCTCGCGGCCACCCCCGGGTCGTGGAACGCAGGGCCGGCCGGGGCCCTCGTGGGCGGTCTCGCCTTCAGCCTCGCCGGCTTCCTGGGTCGACTCACCGCCCCGGACGGGCAGTCCGCGGCGCTGGTGTGGCCGGCGGCGGGAGTGGCGGTGCTGTGGCTGCTGCTGCGCGGGGCCCGACTGCTGAGCCTGGACGTCCTCGTCCTGGTCGTGGCCACCGTCGTCTTCAACGCCGCCACGGGGGCACCCTGGCCGCTGGTCGGGGTGTTCGTGCTGTCGAACACCACCATGGCGGTGCTCCAGGTCACGCTGATGCGGAGGTTCGCACCCCACCTGTGGGGCTGCGGCGGCCAGCAGCCGCCCGGGCCCGTGCGCGACCTCGTGGTGATGGTGTGGACGACGCTGACGGCCACCCTGGTCGGGACCACCGTCGGCTACGTCGGCTTCGTGCTCGTGCTCGACGTACCCGTGACGCTGTGGGCGCCGCTGCTGTGGTGGGGCCGCGTCCTCGCGGGCACCTTCGTCGTGGGGGCGGCGATCTACATGACCGCCCTCGAGCTCCGCTTCCACGGCACCGCCCGGCTCCGCGAGGTCGCGTCCGCTCGGAACGAGGCGCTGGCGCTCGCGACGTTCTCCGTCCTCTGCTACTGGCTGGTGTTCAGCGCCCAGCTCCCGCTGACGTTCCTCCTCCTGGCACCCACGGTCTGGGTCGCCAAGCGCTTCAGCACCGTGCTCACGACCTGGCACACGGTGGCAGGATCCGTCGTGGCCGTGGCGGCGACCCTGGCCGGGCACGGCCCGTTCCTGCTGGCGACCGGCCCCGAGCTCGAGGCGCTGCTGGTACAGGCCCTGGTGACGCTGGCCGCGATGCTGGGCCTGTTCATCGCCTTCGCGCGCGACGAGCACGACGCGCTGGTCGAGCGCCTGGCCGAGACCAACCAGGAGTCGGGTCGCCAGGCGGTGCTGCTGCGCTCGATCGTCGACGCCATGCACGAGGGACTGGTCGTCGTCGGGGCGACGGGCTCGATCGAGCTGCGCAACCCGGCCACGGCCCGGCTGCTGGGGATCACCTCGCTCGAGCACGCCGACCAGCTCACCCCCTCGGTCTTCCTGCCCAACGGCGACCCCCTCCCCGACGACCAGCGACCCTCGCTCCGTGCCCTGGCCGGCGAGCCGGTGCACGACGAGGACTACCTGCTACGGCGCGTCGACGGCTCCACGGCGCGGGTCCGGGTCTCGGCCAACCACCTGCCCCCGACCTTCCCGCACGACCGCAGCCGGGTCGTGATGGTCTTCCACGACGTGACGGCCGAGAAGGCGCGGGAGGAGGAGCTGCAGGCCTTCGCCGGCACCGTCGCCCACGACCTGCACAACCCGCTGGCCGCGATCGTCGGGTGGAACGCCCTGCTCGGCTACCAGCTCGACACCGAGACGCCGGACCTGGACTCGCTGCGCGACCTCTCCGCGAGGTTGGGCCGGTCGGCCGAGCGTCTTCACGAGCTGATCGAGGGTCTGCTCGAGCACGCCTCCAGCCGCGACCGCACCCTCGACCTCACGCGCGTCCGCCTGGACCAGGTGCTCGGACGGATCGTCGAGAGCCGGGCCGTGGAGGGCCAGGTGCACTGGACGGACCTGCCGCCGGTGAGGGCCGACCAGCTGCTGATCGGGCAGGTCCTCGACAACCTCGTCGGCAATGCCTTGAAGTACGTCGCCCCGGGCGTCGAGCCGGACGTGCGTGTCAGCGCCACCACCGAGCGCCCCGGCTGGGTCACGGTGCGGGTCACCGACAACGGGATCGGCATCCCCGAGGGCGCGCACGACACCGTGTTCGCCGAGTTCCAGCGTGCCCACCGCGGGTACGAGGGCACCGGGTTGGGCCTCTCCATCGTGCAGCGCGTGGTGATCCGCCACGGCGGGTCGATCTGCGCGCTGCCGCGCGAGGACGGCGCCGGCACGGTCTTCGAGTTCACCCTCCCCGCTGCCTGACCCGGGCTCAGCGGGGCTCGATCAGTCCCTCGCGGAGCGCGATCGAGAGCACCTCGAGCTTGGAGTGCGCCCCGAGCTTCCGGGAGAGCGAGGAGACGTGGTTGCGCACCGTGTGGGTGCTCAGCGAGAGCCGCTCGGCGATCTGGGCGTTGCTCAAGCCCTCCGCCACCAGCCGGACCACCTCCCGCTCGCGGGCGCTCAGCTCGTCGTCGGACCCGGTGCTCCGCCGCGTCATGAGCGGCAGCAGCCGGCCCAGCAGGGCCGAGGAGATCACCGACTCACCGGCCGCCGCCTGGCGCACCGCGGCGAGCACGTCGGGCAGCCCGCCGGACTTGGTCAGGAAGCCGGCCACGCCCGCCTCGACGGCCGCCAGCAGCACGTGGTCGCTCGGCAACCCGGTCAGCACCACGATCTTCGCGCCGTCGTGGGCGGTCAGCAGGCTCGGGATCGCGGCGATGCCGTCCTCGGGCCCCAGCGCGGCGTCGAGCAGCACGACGTCGGGCCTCCCCGCCCTCATCAGCCGCAGCGCCTGACGGAGGTCGGTGGCGATCCCGACGACGGTGAGGTCCTCCTGGAGGTCGAGCACCCGGGCCACGCTCTCGGCCAGCAGCTCGTGGTCGTCGACGACCAGGACGCTGATCTCCGCTCCCATGGGCCTCACCTCCCTGAGGCCACGATCCCACGGATCGGACCCCCGGCGCCGACTCAGGCGGGGACGTGCCCGAACCGGCCGTGCTGGAAGTCCTCGTAGGCGGTCAGCACCTCGTCCTTGGTGTTCATGACGAACGGGCCGGCCCACGCGAGCGGCTCCCGGATCGGGCGACCGCCGAGCACGACGACGTCCAGCCGTGGCGAGCGGCTCTCCTGCCGACCGGCGGCCGCGAGCGTGACGTAGTCGCCGGCGCCGAGCACGGCCGCCTGCCCGGTGCGGATCGGCTGCCGGTCCAGGCCGACGGTCCCGTCGCCGTTCAGCACGTAGACCAGCGCGTTGTGGTCGACGTCCCACGGCAGCTCGAGCTGCGCGCCGGGCTCCACGGTGGCGTGCAGCAGGGTCATGTCGGTGTGGGTGGACCCCGGGCCGGCGTATCCGGCGACGGAGCCGGCGATGACCCGGACCAGGGCCCCGGCGTCGGGGGTGGTCAGCAGTCGCACCTGGCCCGAGCCGATGTCCTGGTAGCGGGGCTGGCTCATCTTGGCGTCGCGGGGCAGGTTCACCCAGAGCTGCAGGCCGTGGAAGAGACCACCGGACTGCACCAACCACTCCGGCGGCGTCTCGATGTGGAGCAGCCCGGAGCCGGCCGTCATCCACTGGGTGTCGCCGTTGGTGATCGAGCCGCCCCCGCCGTGGGAGTCACGGTGGTCGAAGACGCCGTCGATGATGTAGGTGACGGTCTCGAAGCCGCGGTGGGGGTGCCAGGGCGTGCCCTTGGGCTCGCCCGGGGCGTACTCCACCTCGCCCATCTGGTCCATCATGATGAACGGGTCGAGGTGACGCAGGTCGATCCCGGCGAAGGCCCGGCGGACGGGGAACCCCTCCCCCTCGTAGCCCTGCGGGGCCGTGCTCACCTGCCAGACCGGCCGCGGCCTGTCGCCGAGTCCGGGCGCGGGCAGGCGCTCCAGCAGGGTCAGGTCGTCCACGGTCACGGCTGGCATCGGGCCACCTCCTCAGGCATCACCAGCGACAACTGTAGTTGAACTATCAATATTCCCGCTACCCGCGAGGGGGAAGCGCACCTCGACCACCGTGCCCTCCGCCGGCGCGCTGGTCACCGACATCCGGCCGCCGTGCTCCTCGACCACCGCGCGGGCGATCGAGAGGCCGAGCCCGCTGCCCTGGATCGCGTGGTGCCGCGCGAGGCTGGAGCGGAAGAACCGCGTGAACAGGTGCTGCTGCTCCTCGGCGGGGATGCCGATCCCCGTGTCGCGCACGGTGAGCACCGCCTCCGCGCCGTCCACCGCGACGACGACCGAGACCGATCCCCCGTCCGGGGTGAACTTCACGGCGTTGCCGAGCAGGTTCACCACGACCCGCTCGAGCATCTCGTCGCTGCCGTGGACGGACACCGGGTCGAGCGGGAGCTCCAGCTCCGCACGGAGGTCGCGGTGCGCCCACGACGGTTCCACCACGTCGTAGGCCGTGCGGGCCACGCTGCGCAGGTCGAGCTGCACGGCCGCGGCGGCCTGGCGCTCCTCGACGCGCGAGAGCGTCAGCAGCTCGTCGATCAGGGTCAGCAGCCGACGGCTGTTGGTGTCGATACGGCGCACGGCCTGCGTCTGCTCGTCGGCAAGATCGCCGAAGCCACCCTCCAGCAGCATCTCCAGGTAGCCCACGATGCTGGTGATCGGGGTGCGCAGCTCGTGGCTGATCGACGACACGAAGGTGTCCTTGGCCTCGTCGACCTCCTGCAGCCGCAGCACGGCGCGCCGCTCGGTGTCGAGGGCGTCGAGCAGCGTCTGACGGGCCGCGACCTCCTCGGCGACGTCGGCGGAGGTGCACACGAAGCCCACCCAGCACCCCCGGGCGTCACGCACGGGGCTCAGCGTCATCACGTGGGCGCGCTCGGTGCCGTCCTTGCGTAGGAAGCCCATCTGGGTCCCGGCGTGCTCGGGCCTGGCCAGCTCCAGGGCGACCACCTCGTAGTCGTCGGCCACCCTGAGCTCGGCCGCCTTCGCACGGATGGCGCTCGCGGAGTGGAACATCCGCGTCTGCCGGCCGAGGACCTCCGCGGGCCGGTAGCCGAGGATCCGTTGCGCCCCGGGGTTGAAGAGGTTGATCCGCCCCTCGGCGTCCGTGCCGATGATCGCGACGTGGGCACTGTCGATCACCCGCCGCAGCAGGTCGCTCTCCCGCTCGGCCCGCGCGATCGCGGCGACCTGCTGGCCGACCGCCATGGCCAGCGGGAGCGCGACCAGGGCGCAGGCGAGGATGAAGGTCTGCAGCACGATGCCGAACACCAGCTGCGGCAGGGCGTAGCGTCCCTCGACCTCGGCCAGCGGCCCGAAGCCGAACGCGGTCATCAGCGTCGCCACGACCGCCACGGCCACCAGCTGGAGCTGGGTCTCGCGCAACGAGCTGCGCAACGCCGTCCATGCCAGCATCGGGATCAGCAGGAACAGCAGGCTAGGGAAGTCGTGGGGCACGAAGATCGCGACCGCGACGCCCAGGACCGCGAGCCACTGCACGACCCGCTCGGAGGCGGCCGCCTGGCCCGGGTGGTCACCGGTCGGGAGCAGCAGCGGCAGCAGCACGAGCGCCGAGGACATGTGGCCCGCCATCGTGCCGAGCGCCGTGAGCAACGGTCGGCTGTCGGTGAGCAACCAGGCACCCGTCCCCGCGAACGAGCCGGCGACGAGGCCGCCGAGGGCCACGGCGAGCACCAGTCGGCTCAGGTCCGCCTCGTCGAGCAACCGGGCGGGCCGGGTACCGCGACCGGTGAGGACCGCCGCCGCCACCGCCGAGCCGGCCAGCACGGCGAGGCCGCCGACCAGGGAGAAGTCGAGCGGGCGCCCACCCAGCCAGAAGCTCGCGACACCGGTCAGTGCGACCGCGCCGGCGCCGGCTGCGGCGTACCGGTCGCGGAGCGTGAGCAGCGCCGCGATCGTCAACCCGGCCGGCCACATCTCCGAGCCGAGCACACCGTCGGGCCGGCTGAGGACCGCCAGCCAGCCCACGCCGAGGGCAGCGAGCAGCAGCACGGCGACGCGCGCGCGGTCGGACTCGACCACCTGTCCTCCTGGGGGGTTCGGCACGGGCTAGGTTGGTGCGGTGACTTCGCAGCAGACAGCGTATGACGTGACCGTGGTCGGTGGAGGGCACAATGGACTGGTTGCCGCCACCTACCTGGCCAGGGCCGGCCTCAAGGTGCTGGTGCTGGAGCGCCTCGCCCACACCGGTGGGGCCGCCGTCTCGGCGGTGGCGTTCCCCGGTCACCCGGCGCGACTCTCGCGCTACTCCTACCTGGTGTCGCTGATGCCGCAGCAGCTCGTCGACGAGCTGGGGCTCGACATCCGGCTCGCGTCGCGGACGACCGCGTCGTACACCCCGACGGTGCGGGGCGGCCAGCACGCCGGCCTCCTCATCGAGCGCCCGGAGGCGGCCGCGACGGCCTCGTCCTTCCGCGCCCTGACCGGCGGGGACGACGAGTACGACGCCTGGCGCGCCTTCTACGCCGAGGTCGGCGACTTCGCCGAACAGGTCGCGCCGACGCTGCTGGACCCGCTTCCCACCGAACGGGCGATCCGCGAGGCCGTCGACCCCCAGGCGTGGGAGGACCTCGTGGCCCGGCCGATCGGTGAGGTGATCGAGCGCCGCTTCACCGACGACACCGTCCGGGGCGTGGTCGGCACCGACGCGCTCATCGGCACCTTCGCCTCGCTCCACGACACCTCCCTGATCCAGAACCGCTGCTTCCTCTACCACCTGATCGGCAACGGCACGGGCGAGTGGCGCGTGCCCGTGGGCGGCATGGGCGCGGTGACCGGCGCGCTCGCCAAGGCTGCCGTCGCGGCCGGAGCCGAGATCATCACCTCGGCCGGGGTCTCCAGGATCGACGCCGGCGAGGACTCCGCGGAGGTCACCTGGAGCGACGGCAGCGGCGACCACACCGTCACCAGCCGGCACGTCCTGGCCAACGTCGCACCCTGGGTGCTGCGGATCCTGATGGGCGAGGGCGAGGACCCGGAGAGCAAGCCCGAGGGGTCGCAGCTCAAGATCAACCTGCTGCTCGATCGGCTCCCCGAGCTGAAGTCGGGTCTGGACCCCGCGATCGCCTTCGCGGGCACCATGCACCTCGCCGAGGACTACTCCCAGCTGGAACAGGCCTACGCCGACGCCGCGGCCGGCCGGATCCCGACGGTGATGCCCGGCGAGATCTACTGCCACTCACTGACCGATCCCTCGATCCTCGGCGACGCCCCCGAGGGCACCCACACGCTCACCTACTTCGGCGTGCACACCCCTGCCTCGCTCTTCGCGCAGGACAAGGAGGCCAGCAAGGCGGAGGCCGTCGACCGCGCACTCGCCGCCCTCGACGAGCACCTCGCGGAACCGATCCGGTCCTGCATCGCCACCGACGCCGAGGGTCGGCCGTGCCTGGAGGCGAAGGCCCCGCAGGACGTCGAGGCCGACCTCGCGATGCCGGGTGGCCACATCTTCCACGGCGACCTCGAGTGGCCGTGGGCGAGCAACCGGGCCCGGCTCGAGACCCCCGCCCAGCGCTGGGGCGTGCAGACCGACACGAGCTCGGTGATGGTCTGCGGCTCGGGCGCCCGCCGCGGCGGCGCCGTGTCCGGCCTCGGCGGCCACAACGCCGCCCAGGCGGTGCTCGAGTCGCGCTAGCCTGCGCGGCGCCCCGGTGGTTGAGGTGCGAGCGGAGCGAGCCTCGAAACCGCCGTCTCGGTGGGGCTGCCGGCGGTTTCGAGGCTCAGGCCGCCAGGCGGCCTTCACACCTCAACCCCCGGAACGGCCCCGGTACGACGAGAGCCCCCAGGAGGGGCGCCGGTGGTTGAGGTGCGAGCGGAGCGAGCCTCGGTGATTGAGGTGCGAGCGGAGCGAGCCTCTCCGGTGGTTGAGGTGCGAGCGGAGCGAGCCTCTCCGGTGGTTGAGGTGCGAGCGGAGCGAGCCTCGAAACCGCCGTCTCGGTGGGGCTGCCGGCGGTTTCGAGGCTCAGGCCGCCAGGCGGCCTTCACACCTCAACCCCCGGACGGCCCCGGTACGACGGGAGCCCCGGGAGGGGCGCCGGTGGTTGAGGTGCGAGCGGAGCGAGCCTAGCGGACGAGCCTCGAAACCGCCGTCCCGCGTCGACGGGCGCCGGTGGTTGAGGTTGAGGAGCGCCAGGACGGCCTCGAAACCACCGCCACCGTCCCGCCGGTCGTACGACGGGGGCGCCGGTGGTTGAGGTGTGAGGAGCGCCAGCGACGAGCCTCGAAACCGCCGCCCCTCCACCACGGTCCGGGTGGCCTCGGGTTGTCGGTGGGTCCCTCTAGAATCGAACACATGTTCGACACCGTGACTGCTTCTCCCACCACCCCGGCCGGGTCGGCCGCGGCGGTGCTGGCGACGGCGGTCACCCACCGAGCGGCCGCCGATGCGGCCGAGGCCCAGCTGCTGGTCACCGCGGGCGAGTGGGCGGACCTGCACCCGCCGGAGTCGATCCACGACGCCGCCACCTTCCCCGCACCCCGCGGGGGCGAGCAGGAGGAGCGGATCGCCGGCCCGGGATGTCCGCTGGTCGCGGAGTTCTGCATCCCCGAGCTCGCCGCCGCCCTCGGGATGTCGACCCTGGCCGGGAAACGGCTGGTCGGGCACGCCCTGGAGCTGCGCCACCGCCTCCCCCAACTGTGGGCGGCCGTCCAGACCGGCCGGGTCCAGGCGTGGCGGGCCCGCCGCGTCGCCGAGGCCACCATCCACGCCGACCTCACCGTCGCCGGTGCCGGGTTCGTGGACCGGATGGTCACCCCCTATGCCGCCCACCCTGACCACCGCCCAGCTCGACCGCGTCATCGCCGAAGCGCTACGCCGGTTCACCACCCCCGACCCCGACGGACCTGACGACACCGACGACCCGAGCCAGGCCGACACCCGGTACGTGCAGATCGAGGACCCGATCACCCCCTACGGCGGCAACGCCCTGCTCCGCGGGGAGCTCGACCCCGCCGACGCCCGCGACCTCGAGACCGCGCTCGCCGCCCGCGCCCACCAGCTCGCCCAGCACGGCTGTCAGGAATCCCTCGACGTGCGACGGGCGATGGCCCTGGCCGACCTCGCCCGCACCCAGACCACCCTCGACCTCACCACCCCGGGAGGAGGGACCGGCGGTTTCGAGGCTCAGGCCGCCAGGCGGCCTTCACACCTCAACCCCCGGCAGCACCCGGCGGCCAGAACCCCGGCAGCACGGCAACCGGGGGTTGAGGTGCGAGCGGAGCGAGCCTCGAAACCGCCGGCGGCACGGCAGGTGGTGCTGCACGTCCACCTCTCCGCCGCCGTCACCGGCGACCGTGAGAACGCTGGAGAGATCTCCTTCGACCGGCTCGCGACCCTGGAGGCCGGGCAGCAACAGGTGCTGCTCGAGCAGGTCAAGAGCTGGTGTGCGACCTCCCACACCGCGGTGACGATCCGGCCGGTGCTCGACCTCGCCGCCCAGCTCCCCCACCCCGGCTACACCCCCAGCACCGTGCTGCGCGAGCTGGTCATCGAACGCGACCGGACCTGTGTCTTCCCCTGGTGCTCCCGCCCCGCCCGGTCCTGCCAGCTCGACCACATCCAGCCCTACGACCCCGACCACCCCGACAGCCCCGCCGCGCAGACCACCGCCGGGAACCTCGCCGCCCTGTGCACCTTCCACCACCGCCTCAAGACCCACGGCGGCTGGACCTACCAGATGACCGCGCCCGGCGAGTACCTCTGGTCCTCACCCCACGGACTCACCTACCTCCGTGACCACACCGGCACCCGACAACAACCCCGCCCCTGACCCCGCCGCACCACGGCGGGGCCATCGGCACGCCTCTGCCCCGATTTCTTGCCATCGGCGCCCCGGTGTAAAGTTGCGGTCGCTTCACCACACGCGCCATTAGCTCAATTGGCAGAGCAGCTGACTCTTAATCAGCGGGTTCGGGGTTCGAGTCCCTGATGGCGTACCACGAGGTGCACGACCCCGGATCGGTCTCCGATCCGGGGTCGTGCGCATTTCACGGGTGCCACGTTCTGGCCACCCTGCTCCACCTACCCCAGGACGACCCCGGACAACTCGACAGCCGGGGCACCGCAGACCGGCCCCCCGCCCGGCCTACCCCGGCTGCCGAGCTCCCCTCGTCGCGACAGGCGGCCTCCGGGCAGCCCGCGGACGGTGACACGCGAGGCGAACACGGCACGACCCGGGTTGTGGCAGCAACCGCCGGACGCGTCCATGATCGACCTCACGAGCTCAAGGCGTCGGGGTCCGGGACGCGGTGGGTGAGCACAACCTAGGGCACCCCAGCCACAGGGGGAAGAGAGAGTAGCGTGGCCACCTGGCCACCACCTCGTGTCGGGTCGGCTCGTCAACCCTCGACAGACACGTCCGAGAGGAGTGTCTTGTCGGCGCAAGAGCCTGCTCCTGTCCCGGCGGAGCTGGTGCGACGACTGACCCAGGAGGCCAGCAGCGCGGAACACGCCGCACTCGGCCCCGACACGCTCGCGGCCCTGTGCCGTGCGGCCGCGGCCGCCCTCACCGTCGACGGCTGCACCGTCCACGTGCTCCTCGAGGACGGCGTCTCCGGCGTCGCCGCCTCCTCCTCCCCCGCGGCGGCACGGCTGGCCGACCTCGCCTTCACCGCCGGGGAGGGGCCCACGATCGACGCCT
The DNA here is from genome assembly GCA_963795215.1 of uncultured Actinomycetota bacterium. Classification (GTDB taxonomy): domain Bacteria; phylum Actinomycetota; class Actinomycetes; order Propionibacteriales; family Nocardioidaceae; genus Nocardioides. The sequence continues at coordinate 806,303 of CAWCGW010000007.1, read as the reverse complement.
TCACCCTGCGGCGCCCGGTGCTCGCGGGCGTGCTGGGCGAGCAGAACGCCCGGTGGCCCGGGTTCACCCAGGCGGCAGCCGACCTCGGCGTGCATGCCGTGCTCAGCCTCCCGCTGCAGGTCGGCGGCGTGGCGCTCGGTGTCCTGGACCTGTACGGCTTCCAGCCTCGCTCCTTGGACGAGCACGAGACCGCCGTCGCGCTCGCCTTCGCCGACCTCGCCACCGAGGTCGTCCTCCACGGTCCTTCGGGGACCCCTCCGACGACGTGGGCGCCGCTGCTCGACCACCGCGCGGAGGTCCATCAGGCGCAGGGCATGATCATGGTCGACCTCCGGGTCGACCTGCGCGAGGCGCTGCTGCGGATGCGCGCCCAGGCCTTCCGCGACGGACTCCCCCTGCTCGATCTGGCGCGTGCCATCATCGCGGGGGCTAGGCTCCCCGGTGCGGAGACGGAGGACCTGTGAGCGACCCGAGAGGAGGCGGTTGCCTTGCCCATCGAGGCCGATGAGCTCGCCGACCTCTTCGTGGAGGTCGCCGACACCCTGGTGGCGGAGTTCGACCTGATCGAGTTCCTGCACTCCGTCGCCCACCACGCCACGAGGGTCAGCAGCGCCGTCGCCGCCGGGGTGCTGATCAGCGGCCGGGACAAGAACATGCACCACGTGGGGGCCTCGAGCGAGAGCGCCCACCTGCTCGAGCTGTTCCAGATCCAGAACGCCGAGGGTCCGTGCCTGGACGCCTACCGGACCGGCACCCGCGTCCTGGTCCCCGACCTCGCCGCCGCCGCCGATCGCTGGCCGGTCTTCGCCCCGCGAGCCCTCGAGCTGGGCATGGCGGCCGTCTACGCGTTCCCGATGCGGCTGCGCGACCGGGTGATCGGCGGGCTCAACGTCTTCCACACCACCAGCGAGGAGTTCGCCCCGCGCGAGCTGCGCGTGCTCCAGGCGCTGGCGGACATGGCCACCATCTCGCTGATCCAGGAGCAGGCCATCGCCCGGGCCGAGCTCCTCACCGAGCAGCTCCAGCTGGCCCTCAACAGCCGGATCACCGTCGAGCAGGCCAAGGGGGCAGTGGCGCGGGCCTTCGGGATCTCCGTGGACCAGGCCTTCGAGCTGCTGCGGACCCACGCCCGCGCCACGCAGAGCCGCCTCACCGACGTCGCTCACCAGGTCGTGACGTCGCCGGACGGACCGCAGCTGCTCCGCCCGCGCTGACCCGGCCCCCGTGGCCACCGGTTTGCCCCGCCCGGGCTCGCGCCGGGACGCTGGGAGCATGTCCTCCCCCGTCACCGTCTCCATCACCCGTCACCTCGACCCCGACAAGGCGGCCGAGATGACGGCGTGGGTGCGCGCCGGTGCCGCCCTGGCCGGGGAGTTCCCCGGGTTCCTCGGCGCGGGCTGGGTGCAGTCCGGGCCGGCCTCGCGCGAGTGGCACATGCTCTACCGCTTCGCGGACCACGACGCGCTCGCGAGGTGGGAGTCCTCCTCGCAGCGCGCCTGGTGGCTGGGAGCCGCGCAGGACCTCGGGGTGATCGAGCACCGGGTCGAGCGACGGACGGGGATCGAGGGCTGGTTCGACGAGCCCACCGAGGCCCACGTCGAGGAGACCGGCGGTCGGCCGGCGCCGCCGCGCTGGAAGCAGGCGACCGTCATCTGGTCGACGTTCTTCCCGCTCAGCCTGCTCACGACCGTGCTGTTCGGGATGGTCGCCGCCGACCTCCACGTGGTGCTGCGGGTGCTGGTCAGCACCCTCGTGATGACTCCGATCATGACCTACCTGGCACTGCCCTTCATGACTGCCCGTCTCGCCTGGTGGCTCCACCGCTGAACTCGCGTGAGCGAAGCCCTCCCGAGCTGTCGGCGTCCCGACCTACGCTGTCGGGCGTGACCCCCTCACGGCTGCTCGCCCTCCTGCTGACCTCGCTGCTGGTCGCCACCGGCTTCGCGGTGGTCGCCGCTCCCGCGAGCGCCGCCGCCGAGGACGGCGCGGTCACGAAGCGGCTGGTCCGGATGACCCGCCAGCTCGACGTCGGTCCCGAGCGATCGCGCGGCTACGACCGCGACAAGTTCGTGCACTGGATCGACGCCGACGGCGACGGGTGCGACACCCGCGACGAGGTGCTGGTCGCGGAGGCGGTCGAGGACCCCGCGGTCGGCAGCGGGTGCGACCTCTCCGGCGGCCAGTGGTTCTCCTGGTACGACGGGGAGGACGTCTCGGACTCCTCCGACCTCGACATCGACCACCTCGTCCCGTTGGCCGACGCCTGGCGATCGGGCGCCCGGGGCTGGACCAAGGCCACGCGGAAGCGGTTCGCCAACGACCTCGGCGACCGCCGCAGCCTGACGGCCGTCACGGCGTCGTCGAACCGCTCCAAGTCCGACCGCGACCCCGCCGAGTGGCTGCCGCCGAGGCAGGCCGGCCACTGCCGCTACGTACGGGAGTGGGTGGCGGTGAAGACCCGGTGGCAGCTGCGGGTCGACCGCAGCGAGAAGCAGACCCTGCGCCGTGTCGTCGGCGACTGCGCCAACGTCAAGGTCAGGGTCCGCCTCGCCAGGGTGGTACGGCGCTAGCGCTCAGCCGAGCCGCAGGAACTCCAGGTGCTGCTCGTACTGGTCGAGGCAGTCGTGGATCACCTGGTTCTCGGTGAGGCCCATGACGTCGTAGTCCTGCCCGCCACCGTCGAGGTGCACCTCGAGCCGGGCGTAGCGGTCCCGGTCACCGACCATCCGCCCGCCGTAGGTCGGGACGGGGTGCTCGGTCAGCTGCACCCGGTACACGAACGGGTGCACGGCGTCGGCGGTGCGGAGCTCGGAGAACCCCTCGCCGCTGGTGGCGGTGGCCTCCAACCCCCGGCTGCTGATCTCCGTCGCCACCGCGACCAGGGCCGGCGCCACGACCGACTCGAGGTGGCGGGCAGCGGCGTCGACGTCGACGAAGTTCACCGCCCGTGCCAGCCGGTCCCGCCAGGCCTCGCGACCCTCACGGGACGAGCGGGCCGAGAGCATGCCCGGCAGGTGGTGCTCCCCGGAGTCGACACGACGACCCTCGACCCGCAGCGCCTTGAGCAGGCCCCACATCACCAGGACCAGCACGACCGCGAACGGCACGGCGAAGATGATCGTCGCGTACTGCAGGGCCAGGATGCCGCCGACGGCGAGCATCGCGATGGTCAGCAGACCGGTCACCGCCGCCCACACGATCCGCATCCACGGCGCCGCGTCGTCCTGGACCGAGCGCAGCCTCGAGCTCAGGTTGCCCATCACGAGCGCGCCGGAGTCGGCCGAGGTCACGTAGAACAGCAGGCCGACGAAGAACGCGACCGCCATCACCAGATCGGCGGCCGGGTAGTCCTGGAGCAGCGAGAAGAAGCCCGCCCCGTCGTACTGCTGGGCCACGGCCGCGAAGTCCGCGTCACCGCCGCGGACGCGGTCGATGGCGGCGTTGCCGAAGATCGAGATCCACATCACGATGTAGCTGAACGGGATGATCATCGTCCCGGCGACGAACTGGCGGATGGTGCGGCCCCGCGAGATCCGGGCCAGGAACATGCCGACGAACGAAGCCCAGGCGATCCACCACGCCCAGAAGAACAGCGTCCACAGCGACATCCACGTCTCGTTGCCGACGAAGGCGAAGGTCTCGGTCGTCTTGGCCGGGAAGGTGCGGACGAAGTCGCCGACGTTCATCACGACCGCGTTGAGCAGGAACGTCGTCTTGCCGGTCACCAGGATCCACGCGGCCAGCACGAGCGCCAGGATCACGTTGAGCTGGGAGAGGATCCGGATCCCCTTGTCGACGCCGGTCGTCGCCGAGATCGCGGCCATCGTCACCGCGAGGGCGGCCAGCGCGATCTGGGTCCCCGTGCCGATCCCCACCCCGAACAGCACGTTGAGGCCGATGTTGAGGAAGACCACCCCGATGCCGAGGCTGGTCGCGACCCCGAAGACGGTGCCGAGCACGGCCGCGGTGTCGACGGCGTCCCCGAGCGGACCGTCGATCCGCTTGCCGAAGATCGGGTGGAGCGCCGAGCGGACCGCGAGCGGGAGGTGCTGGCGGTAGGCGAAGTAGGCGAGGGCCAGGCCCATCAGGGCGTACATCGCCCAGCCCGTGATGCCGTAGTGGAACAGCGTCCACACGGTCGCCTCCCGGGCGGCCTCGACGGTCTCCGCCTCGCCGGTGGGCGGCGCGACGTACTGCGTCACGGGCTCGACGACGCTGAAGAACATCACGTCGGTGCCGATCCCGGCGGCGAACAGCATCGAGGCCCACGCGAAGGTGGAGAACTCCGGGCGCGAGTGGTCGGGCCCGAGCCGGATGTTGCCGTAGCGGGAGATGCCGAGGTAGAGCACGAACAGCAGGATCGCCGTCGCGAGCAGGACGTAGAACCAGCCGAAGCCCTTCGTGACCTGCTCGACCACCGAGGCGATCGTGCTCTCCGCGTTGGTCGGGGCGACGATCGCCCACAGGGCGAGGGCCAGGATGCCGAGGACCGAGGGCAGGAACACTCGCCAGCGAGCCGGCGGCCCGCCCCACCGGCCTTCGGAGGCGGGTCCTTCCGGCTCGCCGAGCGCGGCGTCACCCGCGCGGATGTCGGTGCTCATGCGCTCTCCTCTGTCCGGTGCGCGGGCCGGGCGCCGGCGGCGCTCGGCAGCTCGTGGCGGGTGTCCCAGGCGTCGTTGCGCGGGTCCCCCGGCGGGTACGGCGGCTGGCCGGTCCCGTGCCGGTACCACGGGACCTCCTCCGCGGGCAGCGGCGTGTTGCCGGCGATCAGGTCGGCCGCCTTCTCGGCGACCATCATCACGGGTGCGTAGATGTTGCCGTTGGTGACGAACGGGAACACCGAGGCGTCGACGACGCGCAGCCCCTGGGTGCCGTGCACCCGCATCGTGGCCGGGTCGACCACCGCGGCGTCGTCGGTCCCCAGCTTGGCCGTGCAGGAGGGGTGGAGCGCGGTCTCGGCGTCCCGGGCCACCCAGTCGAGGATCTCCTGGTCGGACTCGACGTCGGGTCCGGGCGAGATCTCCCCGCCGCTGAACGCGGAGAAGGCCGGCTGCTCCAGGATGTTGCGGGCGGCGCGGACCATCTCGATCCACTCCTGCCGGTCGTTCTCGGTCGAGAGGTAGTTGAAGAGGATCGAGGGGTGCTCGCGGGGGTCGGTCGACCGGATCCGCACGTGGCCGCGGGTGTCGGCGAACATCGGACCGATGTGCACCTGGTAGCCGTGCACGCCGTAGTCCGACTCCGCGGGCTTGCTGCCGTCGTAGCGGATCGCGATCGGGAGGAAGTGGAACATCTCGTTGGGCCACTCCACCTCGTCGTTGGAGCGGATGAAGCCGCCCGCCTCGAAGTGGTTGGAGGCACCGACTCCTGAGCGACCGAAGAGCCACTGGGCCCCGATCCGCGGCTTGTGGTGGTGGGCCAGCCACGGCGCGATCGACACCGGCTGCTTCGAGGAGTGCTGGATGTAGACCTCGAGGTGGTCCTGGAGGTTCTCCCCCACACCGGGCACCTCCACCGTGGGGGTGACGCCCGCGGCACGCAGGTGCTCGGGGTTGCCGATGCCGGCGAGCTGGAGCAGCTGCGGGCTGTTGAAGGCACCGCCGCAGAGGACCACCTCCCCGGCGCTGACGGAACGGTGCAGCTTGCCGCCGCGGGTGTAGTCGACACCGGTCGCCCGGTTCCCCTCCATCCGGATGCCCGTCACGAACGCGAGGGTCTCGACGTCGAGGTTCTTGCGGTTCATCACGGGGTGGAGGTAGGCCCGCGCAGCCGACAGCCGGCGGCCCCGGTGCACGTTGCGGTCGAACTTCGCGAACCCCTCCTGCCGGTAGCCGTTGACGTCGTCGGTGAGGGCGTAGCCCGCCTGCTGCACCGCTTCGAAGAAGGCGCCGAAGAGCGGCGAGGTCGCCGGCCCGCGCTCGAGCACGAGCGGTCCGGAGCCGCCGCGCCAGCTGTCCGCCCCGGCCAGGCAGGTCTCCATCCGCTTGAAGTAGGGCAGGCAGTGGGCATAGTCCCAGTTCTCCATGCCCTGCTCGCCGGCCCAGCGTTCGTAGTCCATCGGGTTGCCGCGCTGGAAGATCATGCCGTTGATCGAGCTGGAGCCGCCGAGCAGCTTGCCGCGGGCGTGGAAGACGCGGCGTCCACCCATGTGGGGCTCGGGGTCGGACTCGTACTTCCAGTCGTAGAGCCGGTTCCCGATCGGGTACGGCAGCGCGGCCGGCATGTGGATGAACGGGTCGAGGATGCTGTCGTTGCGGCCCGCCTCGAGCACCAGCACGGTCGACGAGGGGTCCGAGGAGAGCCGGTTGCCGAGGGCGGACCCCGCCGAGCCGCCACCGACGATCACGTAGTCGTAGTGCTTCACTGCGCCCCTCCGGTCCGGTCGGCGAACCAACCGGCGGGCGCCGGCCGGGTGTTGTGCCAGACGTGCTTGGTCTCGCGGTACTCCTCCAGTCCGACCTGTCCGAGCTCGCGGCCGTTGCCGGACTGCTTGAAGCCGCCCCACTCCGCCCCGGCCACGTAGGGGTGGTAGTCGTTGATCCAGATCGTGCCGTGGCGCAGCCGCGAGGCGACCCGCTCGGCGCGACCGGCGTTCTCGCTCCACACCGCGCCGGCGAGGCCGTAGATGGTGTCGTTGGCGAGGCTGATCGCGGCCTGCTCGGCCTCCTCGCGCGTCGCGCCCTCGAAGGTCTCCACGGTCAGCACCGGCCCGAAGGACTCCTCGCGCACGCAGCGCATGTCGGTCGCGCAGTGGTCGAGGATGGTGGGCTCGTAGAACCAGCCTCCGGCGAACTCATCGCCGGAGGGGCGTCCGCCGCCGCAGCGCAGCTCGGCGCCGTCCTCGAGGGCGTCCGCCACGTACTGCTCGACCTTGGCGCGGTGCGCCTCGCTGATCAGCGGACCGGTCTCCGCCGCATCGTCGAACGGCCCGCCGAGCCGGATGTCGCGCGCCCGGGCGACGAGCTGGTCGACGACCTGGTCGTGGATGCTGGCCTCGACGATCAACCGGGCACCGGCCGAGCAGACCTGGCCGGAGTCGAGGAAGACCGCGGTCAGGGCGTTGTCGATCGCGGCCGGGAGGTCGGCGTCGGCGAAGACCACGTTCGGGTTCTTGCCGCCGAGCTCGAGCGCGACCCGCTTCACGGTGGCGGCCGCGTCGGCCATGATCCGCTTGCCGGTCTCGAGCCCCCCGGTGAAGGACACCAGGTCGACCCGTGGGTCCTCGACGAGCGGGGCGCCGGCGGTGGCGCCGGCTCCGAGGACCAGGTTGGCCACCCCGTCGGGCAGCCCGACGTCGCGCAGTGCGCGCATCAGCCACATCGCCGTGCTGGGCGTGAGCTCGCTGGGCTTCAGCACGAAGCTGTTGCCGGCCGCGAGGCACGGCGCCACCTTCCACGAGGTCTGCAGCAGCGGGTAGTTCCACGGCGTGATCAGGGCGCACACCCCGACCGGCTCGTGGACGACCCGGCTGGCGACGTCGGGGTTGCCCGTGTCGACGACCCGCCCTGCCTCGGCGGTCGCGATGTCGGCGAAGTGCCGGAAGACGCTGACGATGTCGTCGACATCGATCTGCGACTCCACGAACCGTTTGCCGGTGTCGAGCGACTCCAGCCGGGCTACCTCGTCTCGGTCGGCCTCGAGCCGGTCGGCGAGCCGACGCAGCAGCGCGGCCCGCTCCGGGGCCGGCGTCCGCGGCCAGGGACCGTCGTCGAAGGCGGTCCGGGCCGCGGTGACCGCGTCGTGCGCGTCCGCGGCGGTCGCCTCTGCCACCGTGACGACGTCGTGGCCGTCGGCGGGACAGGTGATGGTTCTGGTTCCCGAGTCCTGTGCGGCACGCCAGGTGCCGCCGATGAACAGGGTGTCCATGGCCTCCCTCTTCGGGTTGTCCGTTGGTCAGTGTCCCGCGCGTCGCTCACTCGTGACCAGTGGTCCAGACCAGGGGTCGGGCGGTCTCGTTCGCGCCGGGGAGTCGGGGCGACGAGCACCCTGACGGCTCCAGCGGACGATCGGCCCACGAGCCTGGTCGCACTCCCCCGCGACGGCACCGATCCCCGAGGACCGGCTCCCGCACCGTAGCGAGGTGACGGCGGCCTTCGCCACCCTGGGGTGGGGCGGCTCCGGCCGCTGCCCCGTCAGCCGCCGGAGACGACGTAGCGTCGCAGCAGGTCGCGGCGGACCTGCGCGTCGGTCCACGGGAACCGCACCCACGCTTCCCGGGAGAAGAGCCGGGTCTGGTCGCTCGCCCATGGTGAGCGAGGGTCCTCGGCCTGGCCGTAGGTGAGGATCGTGCGGGCGTCGACCCGGCCCCGGTCGCGGAAGCTGACGGCCTGGACGTGGGAGGAGCCGTAGGTGATCGGCCGGTAGCGGTCGCGATGGGCGCGAGGCCACCGGGACGCGAGCGCGTTGGCGTTGCCCACCGCGTCGCCGGTCCCGCCGCCGAGCCCGACCCGCGGGGCGCCCCGGTCGCCCGCCACCTGGAGCCGACCCCACCGGGTGTCGAAGCCGACCCCCGAGTCGCGCACCGCGTCGATCGCCTTCGTCATCGCCTGCCGGACCTGGGGGTGGTCCGGGTTGAGGTCGCGGGGGGTGTGCAGCGGGTCCTCGGCGGAGAACGGGGTCAGCCACACGCCCTGCTCCGGCAGCCGCGCCACGAACGCCTCGAACAGGTGGGTGCCGACCGAGTCCTTCTCCGACCGGCCGTCCCACGCCTCGAGGACCGCACAGGCCTCCGGCTCTGCGGACTCGTCGCAGGCCTGGTCGAGGGCGCCGCCCTCACGCATCACCTCCGCCGCCATCAGCCGGTTGCGGTGCTCCCAGCCGCGCAGCACGCGGGGTGAGACCGGGCGCCCGTCCTCGCCACGGATCCGGTCGGTGACGTAGCGGTAGACCATCCGGGTGCGCATGGTGCGCTCGCAGGCCTCGCAGCCGATGATCCGCGCGAAGCCCTCCAGCCGCTCGGTGTCGTGGGGGGTCCAGTGGGAGTCGTTGGCGTTGCCCGCCCAGTCCCGGGTGAAGAGCTCCGGGAGGTTGCCCGGCCCGAAGACACCGGGGCGGACCGAGTCCTCGTCCGTGCGCCAGGCGCACTCGCCGCCCGCGCGGCTGCCGTCGAGGCCCGGCAGGCCCACCAGCTCGTACAGCACCCGTCCGCTGACGGTGAGGCACTGCTGGGCCATCTCGTCCGGGACGTTCGGGACCACCGAGTGGTCGGCGTAGACGACCTCGCCGCTGCGGTCGGCGGCCGTCGTGTTCACCCACGGCATCCCGCCCTGCCGGTCCTGCCGCTCGACCAGGTCGTGGACGTCGGTGGCTCGGCCCATGTCGAGGAAGGTGTCGATGGTGCGCAGCTGCTCGGCGTTGGCGTCCCGGATCGCCCACACGCTCTGGGGCGACCACGGCATCAGCGTGGCCGGGCTGTCGACGACGTACCCCTCGGCGGTGCGGTAGAGGTCCTCCTCGACCTGCTCGAGACCGTCGGCCGTCCGCACCGTCACCTCGACGGTGCGACGCTCGAGCTGCTGCGGGCCGTCGTCGGTGAGGTACGTCGTGGGGGTGAGCGGGCTCGCGAGCGGGTACTCGTAGGGCGTGAAGCGGTAGGCGGTGGAGACGGTGTGGCTCCAGGCGACCCGGTCGTTGAAGCCGATGTTGACCACCGGCGAGCCGATCAGCGAGGCACCGGCGACGTCGTACCGCCCGGGGATCGTCAGGTGCTGCTGGGTGAACCGGTAGCGGCCGCGCCACGGGAAGTGGGGGTTCCCCAGCAGCATGCCGCGCCCGGTCGTCGTGTGCTCGCCGCCGACGGCGGTGGCGTTGGAGCCGAACGGCGCCTCCGGGTCACGTCCGAGCGCGGTGAGCAGCGCGTCGCGGTCGGCCGGGCCGACCCGGTCCGCGGACAGCGGGGCCTGCGGGAGGCCGGGATCCTCCGGTGACGGCGGGTCGGCGTCGACGATCTCCTTGACGAACACCCCGCCGGAGGCCAGCAGGTTGGCGAGGTAGACGCCGTACCAGACGTCGAGCGCGGTGGCGTCCTGCGCCAGGTGGCCCGCACCCCGGCAGCGCCGGTCCCCCACCCCGTCGGGACCGACGGCGTCCAGGTACTCGTTGACGCCGGCGACGTAGCCGCGCACCATCGCGCGGGCCTCGGCGCTCGGGCCGTGCTCGCGGTCGGCGAGCAGCCCCTCGACGACCTCCCGGTCGCGCAGGTCGGTCACGAACGCGTCGACCTGCAGGTTGCTGGCCTGCAGCGTCACCTGGTCGTGGTAGCGCCGCTGCGGGCCGAACCAGCGTGAGCGCTCACCTCGCCCGGTCAGCAGGGTGTCGGCCAGGGTGCAGGTGGAGGTCTCCGCCGCGGCGTACCCGGAGCCGAAGCCGAGGTCGCCCCAGCTGTCGGCCGTCACGTGGGGGATGCCGTGGGAGGTGCGCTCGATCGTCGCGGTGTACGCCGGGGCGGCCGGTGCCGCAGCCGCCGGGGCCGACCGCTCCGTGCTCGTGAGGGTGGCCACGGGCGGGACGACGAGAGCGAGCGTGACCAGGACTGCGAGACGGTGCTGCGTGCGCTCCATGTGCGGGTCAACGCCGCCGTCGGCGCGTGGTTACGGACCGGTAACCGACCGTCTCGAGTCCGCGGTGCCCGGCGGGCTCAGAGGTAGAGGCCGGTGGAGCCCTGGCCGGGCTCGTCGGCCAGCCGGTCGGCGGCGACGGCGTGGACGTCACGCTCGCGCATCACCATGAACAGCTCGCCCTGCACCTCGACCTCGGACTTGTCCTCGGCGTCGAAGAGCACCCGGTCGTCCTTCTCGACGGCGCGGGCATGCGGTCCGACGGCCACCACCTTCGACCAGGTGAGCCGACGGGCACCCATGGCGGCGGTCGCAGGGATCACGATGCCGCCGCTGGAGCGACGCTCCCCGGAGTCGCGGTCGACCTCGACCAGCACCCGGTCGTGGAGCATCTTGATGGGGGCCTTCTCCGACACCCGGTCCCCCCGCCTCAGCGCGCGACGCGGCGGACGGCGACGAACAGCGCCACCGTGCCGAGCACGCCGCCGGCGACCTTGAGGATGTTGTCGGTGCGCGGGGCGCCCGTCTCGACGTCGACGAAGAACTGCTTGATGCTCGTGATCTCGCGGGACACGATCGTCTTCGGGTGGGCCCGGTGCAGCAGGTCGTCGATCGTGTGGGCCAGCCGCTCGCGGGTCTCTTCGATGTCGCGCTCGAGGGCGGTCAGCTCGTTGGTCACCCGGGAAGGTTACCAATGCGTCTCGGGTCGAACCCGAAGGGCAGCTCCAGCCGGTTCGCGCGCATCAGTGCGTCGTCGGTGAGGACGTCGTAGGTCCTCCCGTCCGCCACGACGACACCGTCGGCCAGCACCACCGAGCGCGGGCAGAGCTCGAGGGCATACGGCAGGTCGTGGGTCACCATCAGCACCGTCACGTCGAGCGAGCGCAGGATGTCGGCGAGCTCGCGGCGCGAGGCCGGGTCGAGGTTGGACGACGGCTCGTCGAGCACCAGGATCTCCGGCTCCATCGCCAGCACCGTCGCGACGGCGACCCGGCGCCGCTGGCCGAAGGAGAGGTGGTGGGGCGGCCGGTCGGCGAAGTCGGCCATGCCGACCCGCTCCAGGGCGTCCATCACCCGGCGCTGCAGCGGCTCGCCCCGGATCCCGAGGTTGGCGGGGCCGAAGGCGACGTCCTGGCGCACGGTGCCGAGGAACAGCTGGTCGTCGGGGTCCTGGAACACGATGCCGACCCGGCGCCGGATCTCCTGCAGGTTCGCCCTCTCGACCGGCAGACCGCCGACCGCGACGGAGCCGGCGCCCGCGGTGAGGATGCCGTTGAGGTGGAGCACCAGGGTGGTCTTGCCCGCACCGTTGGGGCCGAGCAGGGCGACCCGCTCGCCGGGGTGGACGTGGAGGTCGACACCGTGGAGTGCCTGGTGGCCGTCGGGGTAGGCGTAGGCGAGCCCGCGCACGTCGAGGGTCGGGGTCGTCACTGCGGGAGCCTCCCGGTGTAGCCGCGCGACAGCATCGCGAGGTGGACCCGCTCGCCGCGCTCGTAGGAGCGGATGAAGAGCGCGCCCAGCGAGCGGGCGAGGACCGGCCAGTGCCGCGGGTGCCGGGGCTCGCAGCCGCGCGACCGCATCGCGGTGAGCATCCGCCCGAGCTCGCCGGAGACCACGTCGAGGTAGCGGATCATGAAGCCCATGATCTCCACCACCAGCCGGGGCATCCGCAGCCGCTCCAGGCCGCGGAGCACGTCCTGCGGCTCGGTGGTCGCGGCCAGGGTCAGCGAGGCGAGGACGCCGAGGGTGCCCTTGGCCAGCAGGCCCCAGGCGGCCAGCAGGCCGGGCTCGCTGAGCGAGAGCCCCAGCACCTCGACCTGCGGGCCGTGGGCGATGAAGGGCATCAGCACGGCGAAGACCACGAACGGGACCTCGACGACCAGGCGCTTGAGCAGGTAGCCGAGCGGGACGCCGCTGAGCGCGATCACGCCGAGCAGCACCGCGAGGTGGAGGGCGTACGCCGCGAACCAGTCGCGCGGGGTCGCGACGACCACGAGCACGAAGCCGAGCAGCGCGAGGATCTTGTGGTGGGGCTCGGCCCGGTGGAGGCGCGAGTGGCCGTGGAAGTGGAGCCGGTGGCCGTGACCGGCGCCCATCAGGCGTCGCCGTCGGATCCGCGCCGGCGTACGAGGAGGGCGAGCCCGCTCGCGAGCAGCAGCGTCACACCCACGCCGACGACCCCGGCGAGGCCGCCGGAGAGGCGGTCGTCCTCGACGCCCCTGACGGCGTAGTCGGCCATCGGCCCGTCGGCGGCGGCGTGCTCGTCGGCGCTGTCGAGGAAGCCGACCTGCTCCGCGACGTGCTCGAGGCCGTCGGGGTGGCTGGAGGCGTAGTAGCTCACGACGCCACCGAGCAGCAGCGCGGCGAGCAGGCCGGTCAGCAGGAAGGTCCGGGTCCTCACGCGACCGCCTCCCCGGTGACGGCCGGAGCGGTGCGGATGGTCAGGGTGCGGGCGCGCAGCGCGGGCCGGGCACCACGGACGAGGTCGGGTCGGGTCGCGACCACGCTGCTGACGACCGCCGCCGTGATCAGGGCCTCCCCCAACCCGATCAGGACGTGCCAGCCGAGCATCGCGGTGAGCACGGAGTCGAGCGGGACCGGCACCTGGCCGCCGAGGGCGAAGAGCCCCACGAAGACCACGGCGGTCACGGGAACCGACACCAGCGCGCCGACACCGGCGAGGACGGGCACGAGTCCCAGCCGCTTCGGCAGCACCGCCTGGAGCCCGCGGAAGGCCAGCCAGCCGACGCCGACCGCGACGACGGAGAACAGCGTGATGTTGGTGCCGAGCGCGGTGATGCCGCCGTCCGCGAACAGCAGCCCCTGCACCAGCAGCACGACGGCCAGGCACAGGGCGGCGGTGAACGGGCCGACGAGCACGGCCGCCAGGGCACCCCCCAGCAGGTGGCCGCTGGTGCCCGCCCCGACCGGGAAGTTGATCATCTGGGCGGCGAACACGAACGCCGCGACGAGGCCGGCCATGGGGGCGGTACGGTCGTCGAGTTCACGACGGGCGCCGCGCAGCGCCACACCGACGCAGGCCACGGCCACGGCGCCGGTCGCGATCGAGGTGGGCGCGTCGAGGAAGCCGTCGGGAACGTGCATGTCGCCCAGACTACGTTGTTGCACATGGATTGCAATAAGGGCACCGGCCCACCCACCGACCGGACAGGAGCACCCACCCGATGAGCGAGCGGCTGTCACCCGGGGACCCCGCCCCCGACTTCACCCTCGAGTCCGACACCGGCGAGCAGGTCGACCTCGCGGACCTGCGGGGCCGCAAGGTCGTGCTCTACTTCTACCCCGCCGCGATGACGCCCGGCTGCACCAAGCAGGCCTGCGACTTCTCCGAGTCCCTCGACTCGCTGCGCGGCGCCGGCTACGAGGTGCTCGGCGTCTCCAAGGACGCTCCCGCACGGCTGGCGACGTTCCGGGAGCGTGACGCGCTGACCCTCACCCTGCTCTCCGACACCGACCTCGCCACCCACCGCGCCTACGGGGCCTACGGCGAGAAGTCGCTGTACGGCAAGGTCGTCGAGGGCGTCATCCGCTCCACCTTCGTCCTCGACGAGGAGGGCCGGGTCGAGCTCGCCCAGTACAACGTCAAGGCCACCGGCCACGTCGCCAAGCTCCGCCGCGACCTCGGCCTCGACTAGCGGCGCTACGGTCGCGGCGTGTGCCTGAGAGCGAGTCCTGGACCGTTCTCAGGCACACGCGGCGACAGAATGGGGAACGCGCGCCCGTAGCCCAACCGGCAGAGGCATCAGGTTTAGGTCCTGACCAGTGCGAGTTCGACTCTCGCCGGGCGCACCTGAGCGGCGGATCACGTGCCCGCACGGAAGGATCGGGGGGCTGTCGTCGTTGGGCCCTGCGGTGGCGCTCTGGTCACCGCAACCCCAGCGAGAGGTGTGAGCAGCATGCGTGCAGCGACCTACGACCGGTACGGCGACGCCGACGTGATCGAGGTCCGCGAGGTCGACGACCCGCCCGTGGGGCCGGACACGGTCCTGGTCCGGACCCGGGCCACGAGCGTGAACCCCGTCGACTGGAAGGTCCGCGAGGGCTACCTCCAGGCCGCCTACCCCCACCACCTGCCCATCGTGCCCGGCTGGGACGTCGCCGGCGTGGTCGAGCAGGTCGGCCCGGCCGTCGTCACCGGGATCCGTCAGGGTGACGAGGTCTTCGGCTACGTCCGCCGCGACGACGTCTCGTTCGGCACGGCCGCCGAGCTCGTGGCTGCCCCCGAGCGCACGGTGGTCCGCAAGCCCGCCTCGCTCTCCTTCGAGGAGGCCGCCGCCCTGCCGTTGGTGGGGCTCACCGCCTGGCAGGTGCTGACCGAGGCGCTCGAGGTCGGGCCGGGCGACCGGGTGCTGGTGCACGCCGGCGCGGGAGGGGTCGGGCACGTCGCGGTGCAGATCGCGGTCGCGCTCGGCGCCGAGGTGGTCGCCACGGCGAGCCCGGCCAACCACGACTTCCTGCGCGGGCTCGGGGCCACGGAGGTGCTCGACTACGCGGCCGGACCGGCGAGCGAGCTGCTCTCGACCCCCGTCGACGCGGTCGTCGACCTGGTCGGCGGTCCGGCGCTCGAGGACGCCCCCAAGCAGGTCAGCGACAGCTCCCGGATCGCCTCGATCGTGGACGCCCAGACCGTCCTCGCCCTCGGCGGGCGCTACGTGTTCGTGCGCCCGGACCGCGCCGGGCTGCAGGCGCTGGCGGACCTCGCGGACGACGGGAAGCTCCGGGTCGAGGTCGCGCGGGTGCTCCCGCTCGACGAGATCGCCGACGCCCACCGGCTCTCCGAGCAGGGCCACGTCCGCGGCAAGGTCGTGGTCAGCCTCGCGTGAGGCTCACCGGCTGAGTGCGTTCGCGACGAGCGGCGCGATCTCCCGCAGCGCCCGGCCGCGGTGGGAGATCGCGTCCTTGTCCTCGGGGGTGAGCTCCGCCGTGGCCAGCTCGGGGTGCTCGACCGCGGCGAACAGCACGTCGTAGCCGAAGCCGCCGCTCCCCCGGACCTCGCGGAGCACCCGGCCGTCCATCCGACCGGCCACGACCAGCTCGGTGCCGTCGGGGTGACAGAAGGCCACGGCGCAGGCGAAGTGGGCACCCCGGCGGTCCTCGGGCACGTCGGCGAGCTGGGCCAGCAACAGCTCGTTGTTGCGGGCGTCGGACTTCGGCGGCCCGGACCAGCGGGCCGAGAGCACGCCCGGCATGCCGTTGAGCGCGTCGACGCACAGCCCGCTGTCGTCGGCCAGCGTCGGCAGCCCGGTGGCGGCCAGTCCCGCCCGCGCCTTGAGCAGCGCGTTGCCCTCGAAGGTGGGCTGGTCCTCGACCGGTTCGTCGTACGCCGCGACGTCGTCGAGCCCGAGCACCTTCACGCCCTCGACCAGCGGGCCGAGGATCCGCTCCATCTCGCCCAGCTTCTTGGCGTTGCGAGACGCCAGGAAGACGCTGCGGACCTCAGCCATCCAGCGCCTCGCGCTGGATCCGGGTCAGGTCGGCACACCCCTTCTCCGCGAGGCCGAGCAATGCGTCCAGCTCGGCGCGGTCGAAGGTGGCGCCCTCGGCGGTGCCCTGCACCTCGACGAAGGTGCCCTCGCCGGTCATCACGACGTTCATGTCGGTCTCGGCACGGACGTCCTCCTCGTAGGGCAGGTCGAGCCGCGGCACGCCGTCGATGATGCCGACGCTCACCGCGGCGATCGAGCCGGTCAGCGGCTCGCCGTGGAGCGCGCCGGTGGACCGCAGGTGGGACACCGCGTCGGCGAGCGCGACGTAGGCGCCCGTGATCGCCGCGGTGCGGGTGCCGCCGTCGGCCTGCAGCACGTCGCAGTCCAGGACGATCGTGTTCTCGCCCAGCGCCTGGTAGTCGATGACGGCGCGCAGCGACCGGCCGATCAGCCGCGAGATCTCGTGGGTGCGGCCGCCGATCTTGCCGCGGACCGACTCCCGATCGGAGCGGGTGTTGGTCGAGGCCGGGAGCATGGCGTACTCGGCGGTCACCCAGCCCAGGCCCGATCCCTTCCGCCAGCGCGGGACACCCTCGGACGCCGAGGCGGCACACAGCACCCGGGTGCGACCGAACTCCACCAGCACGGACCCGGCGGCGTGGTCGAGCCAGTTCCTGGTGATCGTGACCGGGCGGAGCTGGTCGTCGGTGCGGCCGTCGGCGCGAAGTTCACTCATGGCTCGACCCTAGTGACCCGTCCGGACGCGAAGGCGGGCCGGGCCCCACCCCCGTGGAAGACCCAGCCCGCCGGCTCGTGGTGCGGCGTACGCCGCCGTCCGACCCCGCTACTTCAGCTCGGTACGCAGCGCGCGCCGCAGGCCGATCGCTACGGGCAGCACCACCCAGATCAGGGTGCTCGTCGCGATCTGGGCATAGACCTCGTCGGGTCGCAGCATCCCCGGGCCCGTCAACGGCGCGATCGCGAAGCCGAGGTCGAACCACGGAATCACGTCCGGGCCCCAGCTGACCAGGCCGTAGACCGGTCCCCAGACCATCACCGGCAGCAGCAGCGCCACCACGTAGTAGAGGACGACGGCACCAGCGCTGTTCAGCAGCACCAGCCCGAGGCCGAAGGCCATCACGAAGTAGAGCAGCTGGGTCATGAAAGCCCAGAACAGCGGGCCGCCGTCGACCTCCCAGCTCGCGCTCTCGCCGAACGCACCCTGCAGCGCGGCGCCGACCGCGGCCAGCAGCAGCGCGAGGACCATCGTCGTGACGGCGAGCGCGAGGACCGTGACGAACTTGGCAAGCAGCACCCGCGAGCGGTGAGGCTCGAGGGCGAAGGTGACCAGCGAGGTGCGCTGGCCCCACTCGCTGGTGACGGTCGTGATCGCGAAGACCGGCAGCAGCAGTGAGACCGGCAGCGTCATGATCTGGGTCGCCCAGGTCATGTAGGCCGGCGACAGATCGTTGAGCACGATGACCAGCAGCGCGATGCCGGCCACGGCGAGCATCAGCAGGCCCGTCAGCAGCAGCAGCCAGAAGCCGGCCCGGGTGTCGGTCATCTTGCGGGCCTCGACGGCGACCAGTCGGGCGAACGGGACGCGAGGCGTGCCCGAGACGTCAAGGGTCGAAGGCTCGGTCCGACCGGAGTCGATGGTGCTCATGCGGGGGCTCCCGTCGTGGTGGGCTGGTCGCGCTGGGCGTCCGCGGTCAGCTCGAGGAAGAGCTCCTCGAGACCGCCGTCGGTGGAGCGCAGTTCGGTGAGCACGACGCCGCGGGCGGCCGCCACCTCCCCCACCTGACGCGGGGTCGCGGAGACGGTCAGCCCGTCGCCCGCGACGATGACGTGGTAGCCGGCATGATCGAGAGCCGCGCCCAGGTCATCGTTGTCAACGGCGGACACCTGCGTTCCGCTGTCCCGGCCGGCGAGCAGCGATCGCTTGTCACCCTGCGCCACGATCCGGCCCTTGCCGATGAGGATCATCTCGTCGGCGATCAGCTCGACCTCGTTGAGCAGGTGGCTCGACAGCAGGACCGTGCCGCCGCGATCGGCGTACTGCTTGAGCAGGCCACGCATCCATCGGATGCCAGCCGGGTCGAGACCGTTGGCGGGCTCGTCCAGGATCAGCACCGACGGGTCACCCAGCAGGGCGTGGGCGATGCCGAGTCGCTGGCGCATTCCGAGCGAGTAGTCGCGCACCCGCCGCTTGCCCTCCGCGCCGGAGAGGGAGACCAGCTCGAGCATCTCCTCCACCCGGCCCGCGGGCAGGCCCATGGTGCGCGCGCCCAGCGTCAACACCTCACGACCGGTGCGCCCGGCGTGCTGCGCGGAGGCATCGAGGAGCACACCCACGTGGCGGCCGGGGTTGGGGATGTCGCGGTAGTCGAGCCCGCCGATGGTCACCCTGCCGCGGGTGGCGGGAGTCAACCCGGCCATCACCCGCATCGTCGTGGTCTTGCCCGCGCCGTTGGGGCCCAGGAAGCCGGTGACCCGCCCGGGCTCACAGCGGAAGGACACGTCGTCGACGGCGAGGAAGCCGCCGTAGGCCTTGGTCAGGCCGGATACCTCGATCATGCCCACCAGCCAACCGGATGCGGGGCGCGGAGAGATCCGTCGCAGGGATGAACCCGGGAGACCGAGGTTGCGACCAAAGTAGGGGGTGCCCGGCGACCCGGGCACGATCCCTGCCGACCCCGGCGCCTCCTACGCTGGGCGCCGTGGAGCGTCCCGACCCCGAGGAGTACCAGCCGCGGCTGACCGCGTGGGGCCATGCCTGGCGCTACACCGTCTGCCTGGCGCTCTCGGCGGCGGTGTGGAGCACCGCCTTCCCGGGCCAGTGGGCGGACCACCGCTGGCTGTGGTGGCTGGACCTCACGGTCGGCGTCGCGTCGTACGTCGTGGTGCACTTCCGGCGCCGCTGGCCGCTGACCGTCGCCGTCCTCACGGCGGCGATGTTGCTGGTCTCCGGCGTCGCGGCCGGCCCCAGCACCCTCGCGGCGGTGTCCCTCGCGACCCGGCAGCGGCTCGGACCCATCGCCGTCGCCGCCGCCGTCGGACTGGTGTGCTCCCAGGGGTACGTCGACACCCAGCCGATCCGGGACCAGGACCCCTTCTGGATCGGCTTCACCTTCAACGTGGTGATCACCCTCGCCATCTTCGGCTGGGGGATGTACCTGGGCTCCCGGCGGGTCCTGGTGTGGTCGCTGCGCCAACGGGCGCTGCGCGCGGAGGCCGAGCAGGCGATGCGGGTGGCCCGGGCCCGCACCACCGAGCGCTCCCGGATCGCCCGCGAGATGCACGACGTGCTGGCCCACCGGATCTCGCAGATCTCCCTGCACGCCGGGGCGATGGCCTACCGCGAGGACCTCGACTCCGCCGCCCTGCGCGACACCGCACGTGTAGTGCGCGACCAGGCCCACGAGGCGCTGACCGAGCTGCGCGACGTGCTCGGTGTGCTCCGCGACCCCGACACCGGCGAGCTGGCCGAGCGGCCGCAGCCGACGTACGCCGACGTGGTGGACCTCGTGGACGAGGCCCGAGCGGCCGGGCTGTCGGTCACCTTCGACGACGACGGGGTCGCGGGAGCCGAGCCGGTCCCCGAGGTCGTCGGACGAACCGTCTACCGGATCGTGCAGGAGGGGATCACCAACGCCCGCAAGCACGCGCCCGGTGCCGTGCTGAGGGTCGAGGTCGCCGGTGACCCCGAGGGCGGGATCGACGTCCGGTTGCGCAACCCGCTCGGTTTCGGGCCCACCGCCACCCCCGGCAGCGGGCTGGGGCTGATCGGGCTCTCGGAGCGTGCCGAGCTGCGCGGCGGGCGGATCGAGCACCGGCGCGACGGGCGCGACTTCGTGCTCCACGGCTGGATACCGTGGCGGACATGACTCGGGTGCTCCTCGTCGACGACGACCCGCTGGTGCGCTCGGCCCTGTCGCTGATGTTGGGCGGCCAGCCGGATCTCGAGGTGGTCGCGGAGGCCCCGGACGGCAGGGCGGCGATCGCGGCCTGCGCCAGGTTCTCCCCCGACGTGGTGCTGATGGACATCCGGATGCCGGTGCTGGGAGGCCTCGAGGCCACCCGGGAGCTCCACCGACGGCCGGACCCGCCGCGGATCATCGTGCTGACCACCTTCGACGCCGACGAGCACGTGGTGGAAGCGCTGGCGGCCGGCGCCGACGGGTTCCTGCTCAAGGACACCCCGCCACCGGAGATCGTCGGCGCGATCCGCACCGTGGCGGCCGGCGACCCGATGCTCTCCCCCGCCGCCACCCGCACCCTCATCGACCGGCTCCGCCGTGAGACCGGTGACCAGCGGGCGACCACGGCGCGCGATGCGCTGCGGCTGCTCACCGAGCGCGAGCTCGACGTGGCTCGCGAGATCGGGGGCGGCCACAGCAACGCCGAGATCGGCGCCCGGCTGCACCTCTCGGTCCCGACCGTGAAGGCCCACGTGTCCCGGGTCTTCGACAAGCTGCAGGTCACCAACCGGGTGCAGATCGCGATCCTGGTGCACGACGCCGGGCTGGACTGACCCCCACCGGGGGTTGAGTTGGGCGTGTGCAACAGCCGAGCTGGGCGTCTGCAACAGCTCGCTGTTGCAGACGCCCAGCTCAGGCGTTGCACACGCCCAACTCAACCTTGCTTCAGGTCGTGGGTGTCGCCGGGGCGGGCCAGGCCGACGGGGCCGTCGTACGCCGCACGCGCCTCGGCGAGCGCCTGGTCGGGGTCGTGCCAGGGCGGCACGTGGGTGAGCAGCAGCCGCCGGGCTCCGGCGCGGGTGGCGGTGGCGCCGCAGTCGGCGCCGGTGAGGTGGATGCCGGGCGGGTTCTCGGCCAGGGTGTGGAACGACGCCTCGGCCAGCAGCAGGTCCACGTCGCGGGCGACCTCGTCGAGGCCGTCGCAGGGAGCGGTGTCGCCGGAGTAGCCGAGGGTCACCCCGTCGGCGGTGACCCGCAGCCCGTAGGCCTCGACGGGGTGCTCGACCCGGATCGCCTCGACATGGAACGGCCCGACCTCGGCCACCTCGTCGTAGCCACGGAAGTCGAACTCCTCGTGCATGCCGGGGTCGGTGGGCAGGTCGTAGGCGCGGGCCATCCGGTCGGCGGTGCCGGTGGGGCCGAAGACCGGCACCCGCGGCTGCGGGCCGTCGGGGTGGTAGCGGCGCAGCACGTGGTAGCCGCACAGGTCCAGGCAGTGGTCGGCGTGGAGGTGGCTGAGGAAGACCGCGTCGATCGCGAGCGGGTCGGCGTACCGGTGCAGCGGGCCGAGCGCGCCGGAGCCGAGGTCGAGCAGGATCCGCCAGGTACGGCCGTCGTGGTCGGCCTCGAGCAGGTAGCAGCTCGCGGGCGAGTCCGGGCCCGGGTAGGAGCCGGAGCAGCCGACCACGGTCAGCCTCATCGCAGGCCCCCGGCGAACTGGGTGGCGGCCGCGAGCTCGTTGCCCAGGAAGCGGCGGCCGACGGTGGCGAAGTCGTCGGGGGTGCCGGTGGTGAGGAAGTCGTACGCCGGCTCGCCGCTCTCCCGCATCAGGCCGGTGTCGGTGAGCATCCGGTAGACGTCCTTCGCGCACTCCTCCGCACTGGAGACCAGCGTGACGCCGTCGCCCATGACGAGCTGGATGACGCCGGTGAGCAGCGGGTAGTGGGTGCAGCCGAGGACCAGGGTGTCGACGCCAGCCTCGGACAGCGGCGCGAGGTAGTCGCGAGCGACGACGAGCAGCTCCTCGCCGCCGGTGGTGCCGGCCTCGACGAAGTCGACGAACCGGGGACAGGCCCGCACCAGCAGGTCGACGTGGGGGGCGGCGGCGAAGGCGTC
This sequence comes from uncultured Actinomycetota bacterium, assembly GCA_963795215.1. Taxonomy (GTDB): domain Bacteria; phylum Actinomycetota; class Actinomycetes; order Propionibacteriales; family Nocardioidaceae; genus Nocardioides. Next base: position 784,484 of record CAWCGW010000007.1, on the reverse strand, counting down.
CTCGTAGGCCATCGACTCGGCCGTCGCGCGGGTGCAGATCACCCCGATCCGGCCGTCGTGGGTGGCGGCCACCGCGCGGCGGGTGGCCGGCAGGATCACCTCCACGACCGGGAGGTCGTAGCGCTCGCGGGCGTCGCGCAGCACCGCCGCGCTGGCGGAGTTGCAGGCGATGACCAGCGCCTTGACCCCGCGCTCGACGAGGTGGTCGAGGCACTCCAGGGCGTACTCGCGGACCTCGGCGATCCGCTTCTGCCCGTAGGGCTGGCGCGCGGTGTCCCCGAGGTAGATCACCGACTCGTGGGGCAGCTGGTCGATCACCGACCGGGCGACCGTGAGCCCGCCGAACCCGGAGTCGAAGATGCCGATCGGAGCGTCGGCGGACAGTGCTGCCACAGCCCGAAGGCTACGGCCCCGTGCCGTTGGAGGCACGTCGCCGCGTCCGGCGCGGCGTACGCTGGCGCGGTGCGTCACCCCGGTCGCCACCCCGCCCTCGCGCTGGCGCTCGCCGTGCTGCTCGGGCTCGGCGTGCTGCTGCCCGCATCGTCGGCCCACGCGGTCCTCGCCGCCGGCGAGAGGGCCCCGACCGCGCGCACCACCCGGGTCGTCGTCGTCACGCTCGACGGCCTCGGCTCCCGTGCCGTCCGGCGGCTCGGTCCGCGACGCGCGCCGGTGCTTCACCGGCTGCTGCGCCACGGCGCGGGCACGCTGGAGGCCCGGACCGCGCGCGAGCAGACCGCCACCCTGCCCAACCACACCTCGATCGTGACCGGTCGGCGGATCGCGTCGCGGCACGGCGGCCACGGCGTGACGTGGAACGACGACAGACGACGGCCGCGGACCGTGCAGCGTGCGGCCGGCCACCCGGTCGCCTCGATGTTCTCGGTGGCGCGTGCCGGGGGTGGACGCCCGGCCCTGTTCACCGGCAAGCAGAAGCTCTCGCTCTTCGACCGCTCCTGGCCGCGCGGGGTCTCCCGGCTGGTGGTCCGCGAGGACGCCGCCCGGCTGGCCCGCGGCGTACGCCGGGACCTGCTGCGACACCACCGGCCGCTGACCCTGCTCCACCTGACGCCGTCCGACGACGCCGGCCACGCCCACGGCTTCGACTCCCCGCAGTTCCGCCGGGCCGCGGCCCGCACCGACCGGCTGCTCGGGACGCTGGTCCACACGATCCGCTCCCACCGCCGGCTGCGGCGCCACACGACGCTGGTCGTCACCGCCGACCACGGTGGTACGGGGTCCGGCCACCGCGACCCGAGCGTGCCGGCCAGCTTCCGGATCCCCTTCGTGGCGTGGGGCGCCGGGGTGAGCGACGGGGCCGACCTGTACGACCTCAACCCCGACTACCGCGACCCGGGCCGCCGCCGGACGCGGTACGCCGCGCAGCGGCAGCCGGTCCGCAACGCCGACGTGGCAGACCTGGCCAGCCGGCTGCTCGGGCTGGGCGTCGTGCCCGGCAGCGAGTTCGGCTCCGACTCCCCGTTGGACGTGTCCGCGGCGGGACGCTAGCCGAGCCAGCGCTCCGAGGCCAGCGGCCAGGGGTTGTGGCGACAGCCGTCGAGACCCTTGGACTGCTGCTGCATCACCGGAGCGGGGTTGCCCCGGCCGGTGCAGCCGCGGTGGCCGTGGCCGAGCCAGTGACCGGTCTCGTGGTTGACGACCATGTGCCGGTAGCCGCGCAGCGGCTGGCCGGCCTCGTTCCACGAGGGCGAGGCGTGCTTCCAGCGCAGCTGGTTGATGATCACGTACCGGCCGACCCGGCAGCTCCACTGGGCGCTGCAGACGGGCGAGAAGTCGGGTACCCGCTCGGCCTGGGCGAGGACCACCGAGAAGTCGCCGCCCCGCGAGACCCGCCGGAAGGCGACGCCGGCCGAGCGCCAGCCGCGCGGGTCGGCGAACGTCTCGGCCACCTGGCGGCGGAAGGTGCGCATGCTGGTGGTGATCGAGCCCCGGGTCTCGATCCGGTACGTCGCGGTGCGCCGGACCCCGACCAGGTGGCCGACCCGGGCCCCGGGTCGGGAGGTGACCCGCGCGACGCGGTAGCCCTCCTTGCGGGCGGTGACCCGGACCCGGACCCGGTGGCCCACGTCGGTGTGGTCGAGCCGGTAGCGGCGCTGCCGGGCACCCTTGATCGGCTTCCCGTCGCGCAGCCACCGGAAGCCGACGGCGACCCGCGGCTGCTTCCAGTCGCCGCGGTCAGCGGTGAGTCGGTGGGTCCAGCGCCGGGTGCCGGAGACGCGCGGCCGGACCACCAGCTCGAGGTCGGCCTTGCGCACCCGCGCAGTCGCCTCGCTGGTCGCGACCCCACTGGTCCCGCCCTCGTCGGTGGCGGTGACCTCGACGGACAGCCGCTGCCGCAGGTCGTCGAGCCGCGGCTGGTAGCGCCGGTCGGTCGCGCCGTCGATCGGCCGGCCGGCCCGCAGCCACTGGTAGCCGAACGTCAGCCCCTCGGCGGGCTCCCACGTGCCGGGGTGTGCGGTGAGCCGCCCCCGGTAGACGGGATCGCCGGACACGGTCGGCGCGGAGGTCGCGACGGGCGTCGGGGTGCCCGCGGAGGCGGACGGGGCGGCACCCGGGAGCAGCGTGGCGAGCAGCACGGTCAGGCCCACCACCAGCGTCCTCATGCCCAGAGCTGCCCTTCCAACCGGTCCTCGGCCTCGTCGAGCGTGCCCTCGTAGGCGCCGGTCGAGAGGTACTTCCAGCCACCGTCGCACACGATGAAGGCGATGTCTGCGGATTCTCCGGCCTTCACGGCCTTCGCCGCCTGGCCGAGCGCCGCGTGGAGGATCGCACCGGTGGAGATGCCGGCGAAGATGCCCTCGGACTCCAGCAGCTCCCGCACCCGGCGCACGGCGTCGTGCGGTCCGACGGAGAAGCGGGAGTCGATCAGCGAGGCGTCGTAGAGCTCGGGCACGAAGCCCTCGTCGAGGTTGCGCAGCCCGTAGACCAGCTCGCCGTAGCGCGGCTCGGCGGCCACGATCCGCACGTCGGGCTTCTCCCGCCGGAAGAACCGGGAGACCCCCATCAGCGTGCCGGTGGTGCCGAGGCCCGCGACGAAGTGGGTGATGGAGGGCAGGTCGGCGAGCAGCTCGGGACCGGTGCCCTCCTCGTGGGCGAGGGCGTTCGCGTCGTTGCCGTACTGGTACATCATCACCCAGTCCGGATGCTCTGCCGCGATCTGCTTCGCGACCCGCACCGCCTCGTTCGAGCCACCCGCGGCCGGGCTGGAGACGATCTCTGCGCCCCACATCCGCAGCAGCTGGCGCCGCTCCTCGGAGGTGTTCTCCGGCATCACGCAGACCAGCCGGTAGCCCTTGAGCTTCGCGGCCATCGCCAGCGAGATGCCGGTGTTGCCGCTGGTGGGCTCGAGCAAGGTCGTGCCGGGACGGATCCGGCCCTCCTTCTCGGCCATCTCGACCATCTTCAGCGCCGGGCGGTCCTTGATCGAGCCGGTGGGGTTGCGGTCCTCGAGCTTCGCCCACAGCCGCACGTCGGGGCTGGGCGAGAGCGCCGGCAGCCCCACCAGCGGGGTGTTGCCGACCGACGCGAGAAGTCCGTCGTACCGGGTCACGGCGCCGATCAGCCGCCAGCGACAGCAGGCAGCACGACGACCTGGTCGCCGTCGCTCAGCTCCGCCCCCAGCCCGCCGAGGAAGCGCACGTCCTCGTCGTTCACGTAGACGTTGACGAAACGGCGCAGGTCCTCGCTGCCGTCCTTGTCCTCGAGCAACCGCTCCCGGAGTCCGGGATGGTTCGCCTCGAGGTCGTCGATGAGCTCGGCCAGGCTCGCGCCGCTGCCCGTCACGGCCTTCTCGCCGCCGGTGTAGGTGCGCAGGATGGTCGGGATCCGGACCTCGATGGCCATGGGGGGTGCTCCTGTTCTCAGTCTGCTGCAGGGACGGGACCGTCGGTCACGGCGACCTCTTCCTCGGTCACCTCGCCGTCCACGATCCTGTACGACCTGAACTCCACAGGGCCCTCGTTATTCCCGTGCTCACGCGTGCTGACCAGCACGTAGTGGGCGTGGGGCTCCATCGCCAGGCCGATGTCGGTGCGGCTCGGGTAGGCCTCGGTGGCCGTGTGGGAGTGGTAGATCACCACCGGCTCCTCGTCCCGGTCGTCCATCTCCCGGTAGAGGTGGAGCAGGTCGGTCGAGTCGAACTCGTAGAAGGTCGGGCTGCCGGCGGCGTTGACCATCTCCACCAGCCGCTCCGGGCGGTCGCTGCCGGCGGCGCCGGCCACGACGCCGCACGCCTCGTCGGGGTGGTCCCGCTTGGCGTGCGCGACGATGCCGTCGTACGTCGCTCGGTCGATGCTCAGCACGCCCCCCAGCGTAGGGAGCACCCTTGCGGCGGCCCACCCCGCCCACCATGTGGGCGGTGCGGGCGGTACGGCCAGTGGGCGGCCGGCGCTCAGCCGATGCTGAGGAAGGTCATGTCGAGGCGACCGCGGAACTGGTCGACCCGCCCGGGCCCCAGCTTCTTGGCGCCGACCCTCACGACGGAGCCGTTGGACACCTTGCCGGTGTCGCCCGTCGCGCTGGCCACGACCTCGCCGTCGATCCGCAACGTCAGCTGGTCACCCGTGCGTGCGCACACCAGCCGGTGCCAACGTCCGTTGGCGACCGAGGAGCCCGCCCGGACGAGCAGCCGGCCCTCGTCGCCGTTGACCACGCAGCTGGGGCGACCCCGGTCGATCTGGAGCTTCCACTGACCGCCGGGCTGGCGGTAGTAGCCCTTCTGCACCACGTTCGTGTGTCGGCCGACGGCGTTCCTGCGGATCTTGACCTTCGACCCGTAGCTGAAGTCGCGGCGGCGGGGGTCCCAGGCCTTGCGGTCGGGGGCCTCGATCAGGGCGAAGCCCGAGCGCGGGAACCGCGCCGCCTTGCCCGGACGGCCCCGGACCTTCTTCAACCGGCCCCCGTCGGCCACCCGGACGACGCCCTTGCCCTTCCCGGCGGTGTTCTTGACCTTGGCGCCGCCGCGGAGCGTCGCCCGCCCGTCGTAGCCGAACCGCAGCACGACACCGGCCGTGGTCTCGGAGGGAGACGCCGCAGCGGCGCCGGAGGCCGACCCGGCCGGCGGGACGACGGCCCAGCCCGCGCCGACGAGCAGCAGTGCCGTGCCGAGCGCGCGGACCCGGCCGCGGCGCCGCGAGGCGATGCGGCCGGGTCGGGTCGTGGCCGGCGTGGCCGGAGTGGTCGTCGGTGTGCTCATGTGTGCCCCCCGTTCGGTGGGCCGGTCCGTGCCACCGGCCCCGTAGGGCTGACGATGCGCCGGTCCGTGCGCCGATCTGGCGTCTTGACAGACTACGTCACCAATATGGGGGAGCCCGGGGTCAGCGGTCGAAGCGGGCCGCCACCTCGTCGGCAAGGGCCGCGTCCACCCGCGCCCGCAGGTGGTCGCTCATGTCCGGCAGCGCCTGACGGGGGAACCACGCCACGTCGCTGCTCTCGTCGTCCCCGACCGCGGCCTCGCCGGAGACGTAGCTGCAGGAGAAGCACAGGTCGAGGTAGGCGGCGCGGTCGCCGTTCTCGTAGACCACGTCGCGCACGACCGAGGTGGAGGCGAGCCGGTCGACGCGGGCGACCACGCAGGTCTCCTCCAGCACCTCCCGGGCCGCTCCGACGGCGGCGTCCTCGCCGGGGTCGAGGATCCCCGTGACCGGCGTCCACTCCCCGGTGTCGGCCCGCCGGACCATCAGCACCTCCTCACCGTCGCGGTCGCGGCGGCGTACGACGGCGGTCACCCCCGGCATCCACAGCTCGCGGCGTCCCACCAGGCGGCGCATCTCCACGACGTAGTCGGGGATCGGCACGTCAGCGGCCCAGGTCGGTGGTGAGGGCCTCGACCAGGGTCTCCTGGAGGTAGCCCACCCACTGGTAGATGTCGTAGGCCTGCGCGCGGGGGTCCTCGTCGGGCATCGCCAGCCACGCGTCGTCGTCGCCGTCCTCGATCCCGAGCCGGGTCGCGAGCGCGAGCCGGAGGTCGGTGAACGTGCGCAGCCAGGTCTCGGCCACCCCGGCGTCGACCTCGACGTCGATCGTGAGCCCGTCCTCGGTCAGCTCGGGCGGCAGCCCCGCCTCCTCGAGGGTGTCGATCAGCACCGCCGCCCCCCGCGCCTTGCCGTCGCGCAGCGAGCCCTCGGTGAAGCGCCGGAACTCCGAGGCCGCCTCCTCGTCGTGCTGGTAGGCGGTCGGGAACAGCCGCGCGAGGACGGGGTCCTCGGGCTCCGACGTCGGTCCGCTGAAGTCGAGCATCGCCTCCAGGGAGTCCTCCGGCGAGGTCGGGACGGCGGCCTCGTTGCGCAGCAGCTCCACCAGCTGTCCTGCGAGCGAGCGGAGCAGGTCGGCCTCGAAGCCGGAGAACGTGGCGATCACGTGTCCGCTGCGGCGATGGCGGTGGAAGCCGCTCACTGCTTCTCCATCGTGGCCCACAGGCCGTACCCGTGCATCGCCTGGACGTCGCGCTCCATCTCCTCGCGGCTGCCGTTGCTGACCGCGGACCGGCCGTCCTCGTGGACCTCCATCATCAGCTTCTCGGCCTTGGCCTTGTCGTAGCCGAAGTACTTCTGGAACACGTAGGTCACGTACGACATCAGGTTGACCGGGTCGTTCCACACGATGGTCACCCAGGGCTTGGCGACCAGCGTGATCTCGTCCGGGACCTGGGTGGGGTCGACCTCGACGGGGCTGGGGGCGGACACGGCTTCATGGTGGCACAGTGACCGTCGTGAACTCGCACACGCCGCAGCCCGCTGCGCCGTCCACGGCGCTCCTGACCGACCACTACGAGCTCACCATGCTGCAGGCGGCGCTGGCGGCCGGGACCGCCGAGCGGCGCGCGGTCTTCGAGCTGTTCCCGCGCCGGCTCCCCGAGGGCCGGCGCTACGGCGTGGTGGCCGGCGTCGGCCGTGCCCTGGACGCGCTCGAGGCGTTCCGCTTCGACGAGGAGGTGCTCGAGGTGCTGCGTGCCGGCGAGGTCGTCGACGAGCCGACGCTGGACTGGCTGGCGGGCTTCCGCTTCTCCGGCGACATCTGGGGGTACGCCGAGGGTGAGGTCTACTTCCCCTACTCCCCGCTGCTCGTGGTGGAGTCCAGCTTCGCGGAGGCGGTGCTGCTGGAGACGCTGCTGCTCTCGATCTACAACCACGACTCCGCGATCGCCTCGGCCGCCTCCCGGATGACGCTGGTGGCCGGCGGACGCCCGTGCATCGAGATGGGCTCGCGGCGTACCCACGAGGAGGCGGCGGTGGCCTCGGCGCGGGCGGCGTACGTCGCGGGCTTCGCCTCCTCCTCCAACCTGGCGGCGCGACACCGCTACGGGGTCCCCACCGCAGGCACCTCGGCCCACTCGTTCACGCTGCTGCACGACACCGAGGCCGACGCCTTCCGGGCCCAGGTCGACTCGCTGGGCGTGGGCACGACGCTGCTGGTCGACACCTATGACATCGCCGAGGCGGTCCGGCTCGGCGTCGAGGTGGCCGGACCCGGGCTCGGCGCCGTGCGGATCGACAGCGGCGACCTCGGGGTCCTCGCCCGGCAGGTGCGCGACCAGCTCGACGGGCTGGGAGCGACCGGCACCCGGGTGGTGGTCACCAGCGACCTCGACGAGTTCGCGATCGCGGCGCTGGCCAGCGCCCCCGTCGATGCCTACGGCGTCGGCACCCAGCTGGTGACCGGCAGCGGCCACCCCACCTGCGGCTTCGTCTACAAGCTGGTCTCTCGCGAGGGTGAGGACGGCGCGATGGTCTCGGTCGCGAAGAAGAGCACCGACAAGATCTCGGTGGGAGGCCGCAAGTACGCGCTGCGACGGCGCAGCCCGTCCGGAACCGCCGAGGCGGAGGTCATCGGCATCGGCGAGGCCCCCGTCGACGACGGCGACGACCGCCCGCTGCTGGTGGCGCTGGTCCGCGGCGGCGAGGTCGTCGGTCGCGAGGACCTCGCGACGGCCCGGGAGCGCCACACCGCCGCCCGGTCCGAGCTGCCCCTCGGTGCCCAGCAGATGAGCCGTGGCGAACCGGTCGTCGAGACGCTCCACCTGGAGGGGTGACCGATGGCACTGCTGAGCGTCGACTTCTTCTCCGAAGCGCTGGCGATGGGGACCTCGATGAGCGTGGTGCTCCCCCAGCCGACCGAGGAGCAGATCGGCGTGGCGGGGACCGACCCGGGCGGGCCACCGCCCCTGCTCTACCTGCTCCACGGCCTCTCCGACGACCACACGGCGTGGCTGCGCTACACCTCCATCGAGCGCTACGCGACGCAGCGAGGCGTGGCCGTGGTGATGCCGGCGGTCGCGCGCAGCTTCTACGCCGACGAGGCCCACGGTCACCGCTACTGGGAGTTCGTCTCCGAGGAGCTGCCGCGCGTCGTGGGCGAGTTCTTCCGGGTCTCGCGCGACCCCGCGACGACGTACGTCGCGGGGCTCTCGATGGGCGGGTACGGCGCGCTCAAGCTGGCGCTCACGCACCCCGAGCGCTTCGCTGCGGCCGCCTCCCTCTCCGGCGCGCTGGACCTGCCCGCACTCCTCGCGCACGCCGACCGCGACGACGTCCACGGCCGGGTCTTCGACCGGCAGGTCGGCCCCCGCGACGACCTGTTCGAGCTGCTCGCGGCCGCCGGCGACCTCCCGCCCCTGCACGTCTCCTGCGGCACCGAGGACCCGCTGCTGGGCGGCAGCGTCCGGTTCGCCGAGGAGGCGACCGCCCGCGGGGCCCGGGTCACGACCGACCTCCGTCCCGGTGACCACGAGTGGTCGCTCTGGGACGACCTGATCGCCGACGTCCTCGCCTGGCTGCCGCAGCCTGACTAGGGTCGGTCCATGACCGACTCCCCCGACCGGACCGCCAAGCGCGCCCTGATCGTCGTCGACGTCCAGAACGACTTCTGCGAGGGGGGATCCCTCCCCGTGGAGGGCGGCGCCCGGGTCGCGAGCGACATCGGCGAGCTGCTGCGCCACTGGAGCCGGCGCGACGACCACGCGCCGGGGTACGCGCACGTGGTGGCCACGAAGGACCACCACATCGACCCCGGCGACCACTGGTCGCGCGAGCCGGACTTCCGCGACAGCTGGCCGGTGCACTGCAAGGTCGGCACCGACGGCGAGGCCTTCCACCCCAACCTGGACCCCCAGCCCTTCGACGCGGTCTTCCTCAAGGGCGAGCACCAGGCCGCGTACTCCGGATTCGAGGGCTCCGAGACCGGGGGCGCCGGCCTCGCCGACTGGCTGCGCGGGCACGGCGTCACCGAGGTCGACGTCTGCGGGATCGCGACCGACTACTGCGTCCGCGCCACCGTGCTCGACGCGGTGCGGGAGGGGTTCGCGACCCGGCTGCTCACCGACCTCTGCGCCGGGGTCGCCGAGGAGTCGTCGCGGGCGGCGGTCGCCGAGATGGCCGAGGCCGGCGTCACCGTCGGTTGAGCGGGAAGGCCGACCCTCCAAGGACTGATTGACAGTCGGTCGACGCTGAAGGCACACTCCCCAATGACCATTGGAGGGTCGATGACCGACGAGGCCACCCAGGCGCTGCGTGCCACCGCGCACCCGTTGCGACTGCGGATCCTCTCGCTGCTGACCGGCGCGGAGCTCAGCGCGGCCGAGGTCGCCCGCGAGCTCGACCTCACCCACGCGAACGCCTCCTACCACCTGCGCGTGCTGCTCCAGGCCGGAGAGGTCGAGGTCGCCTCGGAGGAACGGATCCGCGGCGGTGTGGCCAAGCGCTACCGGCATCCGTGGCAGGCACAGGCCGACGCCCGTACGACGTCGACGCCAGCCGAGCGGCTGGCCGCAGCACGTGCCATGGCCGGCGAGCTGGTCCGCCGGGTCGGGCAGTGGGGCACACGCCCCGGCACCTTCACCGATGCCGAGCTCTGGGTCAGCGAGGAGGACTACCAGGAGGTCCGCGCGTCCCTCATGGAGGCCTCCCACCGGCTGCACGCCGCCGCCCGGCCGCCCCGCACCGCTGGCACGCTGAAGGTGGGGATGACCGCAGCACTGTTCGAGATGGATCCGTCGTGACCTGGCACGACTCGCTCGCCCCGCTGCGCGACCGGCGGTTCCGGTTCTTCTTCGCCTCCCGGGCGGTCAACCTGTGGGGCACGACGATGGCACCGGTGGCACTGGCGTTCGCCGTCCTCGCCGTCGAGGACAGCGCCTCGGCACTGGGCCAGGTCCTGGCCGCACGCAGCATCCCGATGGTGTTGTTCCTGCTGCTCGGCGGGGTGATCGCCGACCGACTCGGACGACGCCTGGTCATCCAGGTCTCCAACGCCGTCTCGGTGCTGTCCCAGGCAGCGGCCGCCGCGCTGGTGATCTCCGGTCTGCCGAGATCTGGCAGCTCGTCGTGATCGAGGCGGTCAACGGCACCGCCGCCGCGACCGCGTTTCCCGCCATGCAGGGCATGATCCCGCAGCTCGTGCCCCGTGCCCAGCTGCAGCAGGCCAACGCGCTGCTGTCGATGGCCCGCGGCGGACTGTTCGCGATCGGCCCGACGACCGCGGCGCTGCTCGTGGTCACCGTCGGGCCGGGTTGGGCGCTGGCCGTCGACGCCGCCACCTGGCTGGTCGCGCTGCTGCTGCTGATGCCCGGACGGCCGCACCGCCACGGTGGCCGATCCGCGTCGGGGGAGACCTCCGCGAGGGATGGACGCTGTTCCGTACGACGACCTGGCTGTGGGTGGTCGTGCTCGCGTTGGCGCCCCACGGGCGCGGCTGGTGGCCGAGGTGGTCGCCGACCCGCTCTTCGCGGCCGCGGTCGAGCTCGTCGTACGGCGCCTCGCCGCCGGCCGCCCGCCACGCGGCCACCAGAAGGCGGTCAACGCCGCCACCCTGGGGGCCCTGGAGCAGGCGCTCGAGCGCGAGCGCACCTGCCGGGCGGTGCTGCTGCGCACCGCCGACGCGGCCGAGGGGGTGCGGGCGTTCTCGCAGCGGCGACCGCCCGGTTTCCGGGGCGAGTAGACCTCGAGCGGATCCCGCTCAGCGAGCCGGTGTCGACTCGCTGACGACGGCCGTGCCGGCGAGCTGGTCGTGCCAGGGTCGCTTCAGCACGTCCTGCTGCATCCGGTAGGCGTCGAGTCCCAGCAGGGCCGCGCCGACGAGCTGCGAGCCCGGGAACATCACGAACAGCACGCCACCGCTGCCGGCCAGCGCGCGACGCAGGGCGGTGGCGGAGTCGATCGGGCCCTCCCGGTCCACGGGCCGCACCCGTAGCCCCAGGATCCGCTTGCCCAGGCTGCGGCCGCCGCGCGTGAGCACGACCAGCTGGTAGGCCAGCCACAGCGCCGCGATCAGCAACGCCTTCACCGGCACCCCGTCGAAGAGCCAGCCCTGTCCGGGCACACCGAGCCCGTCGGCGATCGCGGTGGTGAGGCTGAGGATGACGGCGCCGATCGAGGCGACGAACCACACCAGGGCGACGTCGATCGCGTAGGCGCCGAGCCGGGGCCCGAGCTCGGCCAACGGCGTGCCGTCGGCCAGCACGGTCGGCGCGGGCGGCGCCGGGGGTGCGGCTGGCGTGGGGGCCGCCGGTGGCTCCGACTCGGGGGACGCGGGGGGAGGCGCGGGCTGACGGCGGGTGTGGGCGGTCCACGAGTGGCCGTTCCACCATCGCTCCGCACCCGGCGTCGGGTCCTGCGGGTCGGCGTACCACCCCTCGGGCGCCTGCGTGCTCATCCGTCGCACCACTTCGTCGCCACGGCGCGCAGGACGGTGAGGTTGCGGTTGGTGGCCACGCCCAGCACCTGCTCGACCTGGGCGTTGGTGAGGGGCGCGGTGTGATAGTCCCCGTCGATCAAGAGGTGCGCCCCGCGGCCCCGGACCACCGCCCGCGCGCCCTTCCGGCTGATGGCCTCCAGGCGGCGGGCGGCCTCGGCGTCCGGCTGCTGCTTGAGCAGCGAGACGTAGTGACGGCCACCCTCGCCCCGGGTGGCGTCGAGCTCGTCGGCGTCGGCGACCACCTCGCGCACCTCGCTCGGCGTCAGCACGACCGTCGGGACCGTGAAGCCGCGATCGGCCTCGTAGGCCGCCTCCAGAGTCGCCTCCACCTTCGCCCGCGACCGCAGCGAGGTGGTGAGGAGCACGTTGCCGGTGTTGATGTGCGTGGCGACGTCGGTCGCTCCCGCGGCCTGCGTCGCCGCGACGATGTCGGCCTTCGGGAATTTGCGCGTCGCCCCGAGGTTGATGGCGCGCAGGAACGCGACGTAGGTGGGCACGCGCTCATCCTGCCCGATGCCGACGCCGGGTCGGTCGAGCCTCGCGCACCACGCGGCCGCTGCGGCGTACGGTGCCGCCATGCCGTGCGACTACTGCGGGAGAGAGTTCGACCCGATCAGCACCCGGTGGCTGTGCCCGCACTGCCACATGAAGGCCAACTGCTGCGACGGCGCCCCGCTGGGCGAGTGAGGACCGCCCTCACAGGTTGCCGCGGGCGTCCTGCTCGCGCTCGATCGCCTCGAACAGCGCCTTGAAGTTGCCCTTGCCGAAGCCCAGCGACCCGTGCCGCTCGATGAACTCGTAGAAGACCGTGGGCCGGTCCCCCATCGGCTTGGTGAAGATCTGCAGCAGGTAGCCGTCCTCGTCGCGATCGACGAGGATCTTGCGCTTCTTCAGCTCCTCGATCGGCACCCGCACCTCGCCGATCCGGGCCCGGAGCTCGGGGTCGTCGTAGTAGGAGTCGGGCGTCTCGAGGAACTGGATGCCGTTGTCGCGCAGGATGTCGACCGTGCGCAGGATGTCGTTGGTCGCGAGCGCGATGTGCTGGCAGCCGGCACCGTCGTAGAACTCGAGGTACTCGTCGATCTGCGACTTCTTCTTCGCGATCGCCGGCTCGTTGAGCGGGAACTTCACGCGGTGGTTGCCGGAGGCCACGACCTTCGACATCAGGGCGGAGTAGTCCGTGGCGATGTCGTCGCCGATGAACTCGGCCATGTTCGTGAAGCCGAGGACCTTGTTGTAGAAGGTGACCCACTCGTCCATCCGGCCGATCTCGACGTTGCCGACGCAGTGGTCCACGGCCTGGAAGAGCCGCTTGGGGTGGCCCTCGCGCCGGGTCACCTTGGTGGTCGCGGCGACGTACCCGGGCAGGTAGGGGCCGTCGTAGCGGCTGCGGTCGACCAGGGTGTGGCGAGTCTCGCCGTAGGTCGCGATCGCGGCGAGCCGGACGGTGCCGTGGTCGTCGGACTCGTCGTGCGGCTCCACCAGGATGGTGGCGCCCTGGGCCCGCGCGTGCTCGATGCAGCGGTCCACGTCGGCGACCTCGATGGCCAGGTCGACCACGCCGTCACCGTGCTTGCGGTGGTGGTCGAGGACCGGGCTGCCGGGGGTGACGCCGCCGGTGAAGACGAAGCGGGCCGAGCCGGAGCGCAGCACGTAGGACTTGGCGTCGCGGTGGCCGGTCTCCGGGCCGCGGTAGGCCTCCAGCTCCATGCCGAGGGCCAGCTGGTAGAAGGTCGCGGTCTGCGTGGCGTTGCCGACGACGAAGCAGACGGCGTCCTGGGCGACGACCGGGAACGGGTCGTTGCTGGCGTCGTACTCGACCAGGCCGACCAGCTGCTTGAGCTGGTCGAGGGTGAGTCCGGCCTGCTCCTCTTCGTGGGTGAGGACGGTGAGCGTGCTGTCGGACTGGGACGAGACGGTGTCAGTCATGGCCCCAGCGTGCCGAGGATGGATCAACCTGTGCAACAGTACGTCGATACGCTGGTCAGGTTGCACAGTTCTGGAGGGGTGCGTGGACGATCTCGACAGCAGGTTGCTCGACCTGTTCAGCCAGGAGCCGAGGATCGGCGTCCTGGAGGCCTCGCGGCGGCTCGGCGTCGCCCGCGGCACCGTCCAGGCGAGGCTCGACAAGCTGGCCGCCACCGGGGTCGTCACCGGCTGGGGGCCGGACCTCTCCGCCGAGGCGCTGGGCTATCCGGTGACCGCGTTCTTGACCCTCGAGATCCGGCAGGGCGCCGGCCACGACACCGTGGCCCGCCACCTCGAGACGATCCCCGAGGTGCTCGAGGCGTTCACGATCACCGGCGCCGGCGACATGTGGGCGCGGGTCGTCGCCCGCTCCAACACCGACCTCCAGCGCGTCATCGACCTCGTCCTCGGCAACGACGCCATCGTGCGCTCCTCCACCGTGATCGCCCTCGCCACCCAGGTCCCCTACCGGGTGCTCCCCCTCGCCCTCAGTTGAGTTGAGTTGCCACCCCGGCGGGTTGAATTGCCTCTCGTGCGCGCACGACTGGCGATTCGATCGGCTCGAGTGGCAACTCACCCAGCGCGGCTGGCAACTCAACCGGCGGGTCAGCGCAGCAGCGTCGCCAGTCGGTCGGCGGCCTCGGCGACGATGGGGCCGACCTTCGCCACGTCCAGGTCGACGAGGGTGACCACCCCGACGCTGGCCGCGAGCCCGCTGACCCCGCGGACCGGCGCCGCGAGGCCACGGGCGCCGGCCTCGAGCTCCCCCGAGGTGGCGACGTACGCCGGACCGCCGGTCTCGCGCAGCGCGAGGATCGCCTTGCCGGCCGCCCCGCGGGTCAGCGGGTGGCGGGCACCGACGCGGTAGCTGACGTGGAAGTCGGTCCACGAGGGCTCGATGACCGCGAGCGCCAGCGCCTCGTCACCCTCGGCGACGGTCAGGTGCGCGGTGCAGCCGACCCGCTCGGCGAGCTGGCGCAGCACCGGGATCGCGACGTCGCGCAGCACCGGCTGGACGGCGGTCGCCAGGTGCAGCACGCCGAGCCCGACGTGGAGCCGGCCCTGTCCGTCCCGGCGCACCAGCGCGTGCAGCTCCAGCGTGCTCACCAGCCGGTAGACGACCGTGCGGTTGATGCCGAGCTGGGCGGCGAGGGCGGTCACGGAGAGCCCCTGGGGCGCGGCGGCGAGCACCATCAACACCCTGATCCCGCGATCCAGCGTCTGGGACGTCTCGGCCGCCATGACCGGACTCTAGCGAGGTCCGACCCCCGCCGGCGCTCAGCCCGAGCGCCGGGCCGCCCACTCCCGCACCCGGTCGATCCGGGCGCGGAGCTGCTCGGAGTTGGCGATCGCCGCCGCCGGGCCGCCGCAGTCCTTGCGCAGGGCGGCGTGGGTGGCCCCGTGGGGCTGTCCGGTGCGGTGGAACCAGGCGGCGACCAGGCCGTTGAGCTCGCGTCGCAGCACCGCCAGCTGCTCGTGGGTGGTGACCTCCTCGGTCACCGGGTCCGGCCCGGGCCGGGCGGCCTGGACGCTGCGCCGCGACTGCTGCCGGCTGTGGAGCAGCTCGCGGACCTGGTCGGGCTCGAGCAGGCCGGGGATGCCGAGGAAGTCCATCTCCTCCTCCGAGCCCACGTGCACCTCCCCGGCGTGGCCGAACTGCGACCCGTCGTAGAGGACGTGGTCGAAGCGCGCCTCCGAGCCGAGCGCCTGGTAGCCCGGCAGCGCGAGCTCCTCGGACGCGGCGTCCCCGGCGTTCGCGGCGGCCAGCAGGTCGTTCTCGGCGGCGAAGAGGTCGTCCTCGTCCTGGACCTTGCGGCCGAGCACGTGGTCGCGCTGCGCCTCGAGCTCGGTGGCGAAGCCGAGCAGGGTCGGCACCGACGGCAGGAACACCGACGCGGTCTCGCCGCGGGCGCGGGCGCGCACGAAGCGGCCGACCGCCTGCGCGAAGAACAACGGCGTCGCGGTCGTGGTCGCCCAGACACCGACGGCCAGGCGCGGGACGTCGACGCCCTCGGACACCATCCGGACGGCCACCATCCAGCGCTGGTCGTTCTCGCTGAACTGCGAGATCCGTTTGGACGCCGCCTTCTCGTCCGAGAGCACCACCGTCGGCTTCTCCCCCGTGATCCGGGACAGCAGCGCGGCGTAGGCGCGGGCGGAGTCCTGGTCGCTGGCGATGACCAGGCCGCCGGCGTCGGGCATGTGGCGCCGTACCTCCGAGAGCCGCTTGTCGGCGGCCGCGAGGACCGACGGCATCCACGACCCCTGCGGGTCGAGCGCGGTGCGCAGCGCCTGGGCGGTGAGGTCCTTGGTGAGCGGCTCCCCCAGCCGCGCCGCGACCTCGTCGCCGGCGCGGGTGCGCCAGGTCATGTCGCCGGAGTAGGCGAGGAACAGCACCGGGCGCACGACGTGGTCGGACAGCGCGTGCGCGTAGCCGTAGGTGAAGTCCGGGACGGAGACCAGTGCTCCGGCCCCCTGCTCGGGCGCGGGCGCGTAGGTGACGAACGGGATCGGGTTCACGTCGGAGCGGAACGGCGTGCCGGTCAGCGCGAGCCGCCGGGCCGCCGGCTCGAACGCCTCGCGGACACCCTCGCCCCAGGAGAGGGCGTCACCGGCGTGGTGGATCTCGTCGAGGATCACCAGGGTCTTGAACCGCTCGGTGCGGATCCGCATCGCGAGCGGGTTGACAGCGACTCCGGCGTAGGTCACGGCGACGCCGACGAAGTCGGAGGAGGTCTTGCCCTTGCCGGCGCTGAAGGTCGGGTCGATCGGGATGCCGGCCCGAGCGGCCGCCTCGGCCCACTGGTTCTTCAGGTGCTCGGTCGGCGCGACCACGACCACCCGGTCGACGATCCGCCGCCCGATCAGCTCCGCGGCGACCGAGAGCGCGAAGGTGGTCTTGCCGGCGCCGGGCGTGGCCACGGTGAGGAAGTCGCGGGGCTGCCGGTCGAAGTAGTCCTGCATCGCCGCGGTCTGCCAGGCGCGCAGCGACGGCGCCGTCCCCCAGGCCGCGCGGTCGGGCCACGCGGGTGAGAGGGGGACCGGCTCGAGCCGGTCACTCACTCGTCGTCGTTCCCGTCGCCCCCGGGCTTCATCTGATCCCAGATCTCCTGGCAGCTCGGGCACACCGGGAACTTCTCCGGGGCGCGGCTCGGCACCCAGACCTTCCCGCACAGCGCGACCACCGGGGTGCCCATCACCATCGCCTCGGTGAGCTTGTCCTTCTCGACGAAGTGGGAGAACCGCTCGTGGTCACCGTCGTCCGTCGGGACGGTACGGCGGTCCTCGACCGTGTCCGTGCTGGTGCCGAATCCGAGTGCCATGGTGCGACCAGCCTACGTCACCGAGGGCCGGTCCACCGCAGCCCCACACACCCGGCGGGAGGTCAGTTGAGGTCGGGGTCGACCGGACGGGTCGAGTGCCAGGCGAGCTCCCCGGGCTGGCGCCGCATCACCTCGCGCCGCAGCTCGGTGGCGTCCACGCGGAAGACGTCGGGCGGGACACCCGGGACGACGTACCAGCTGCCCTCCTCGATCTCGCCCTCGAGCTGCGCGGCACCCCAGCCGGCGTACCCGGCGAAGATCCGCATCCCGGACAGCGAGCCGTCGACCAGCTCCACGGGCGTGTCGAGGTCGACCACCCCCAGTTCCCCGGCCACCTCCCGGAAGCCGACCGGCACGTCACCGGCGTCGCGCAGCCAGCCGACCGCCAGCGCGCCGTCGGTGCTCACGGGGCCGCCCTGGAAGAGCACCTCGGGCTCGGCGACGACCTCGCCCCACCCGGCCAGGACGTCGTCGACGTGGACCGGGGTGGGCCGGTTGAGCACGACACCGAGGGCGCCGTCCTCGCCGACGTCGAGCAGCAGCACGACGGTGTCGACGAAGTTGGGGTCGAGCAGCTGCGGCGAGGCGACGAGCAGCATCCCGGGACGGGGGTGCTGCCGCTCGGACGCCATGGTCCCATCATCGCGCACCGGTGGGGACCGGGTCAGCCAGATGCCGACAGCCCCGGCCGACGCGGTGGGAGGCCCGCGGACCGGGAGGGAGGAGGTCGCGGCGGGAGTGCGTCGAACCGGGGCTGCCTGGTTCGGGGTGCCTGGTTCGCGGTGTCTGGTCGGGGGTGCTGGTGCGCGCTGGTGCGGGTCAGGCGGCGAGGACCGCCCGGAGCCGGTGCACGAGACCTCGGCCGCGGTCCCCGCGGTGGGAGGTGGGAGGCGGTCGGTGGCCGGCGCGCGCCCTGGTCTCGATGTCCGCGCCGACCAGGTGGGCGCGGGGGTCGGCGAGGCCGGACCGGCCGGCCATCACGGCCAGCCACGAGCGCTCCTTGCGGGTCGCGGTGGTCATCGCCTCGGCCATGTCGCCGTCGAGCGGGTGGTCGAGGTGCCGGTCCACGATCGCGCGGATGCCGGGGAGGTCCGTGGCGGTGGCGCGCCACGCGGCGACCACCGCGGCCTCGAGGTCGAGCGGCTGGCTCATCAGCTCGCGCTCGATGCGGCCGGCGAGGCGGGTGTGCCACCTCAGCTGCAGCGCACCGAGCAGGTCGAGCTCGTCGCGGAACACCGTCGCGACGCCCTCGACGTCGAGCGGCAGGGTGCCGTCGCGGCGCTGGTCGGCGACCGCGGACACGTCGCGGAGGATCTCTCCGCGGGACTTCGGGGCGGTCCAGGTCATGGTCTGCTCCTTCGGTGGGACCGGCGGTCACATACCGTCGGTACGTACCCAGAGTACGGAGCCGTACTCACGGTATGCAAAGTCGTGCGAGCGTGAGCCCGCTCACGGCAGAGGCCTTACACTCGGCCGAATGAGCAAGGCTGCGGTGTCCAAGCTGGTGCCCCGGGTGCCGTCCCGGCGGCAGCAGTTCTCGGCCGCGACCCGGCAGGCCCTGATCGAGCGCGGCGAGCAGCTCTTCGCCGAGCACGGGTACGCCGCCGCGTCGCTCGACCAGATCGTGGCCGGCGCCGAGGTCACCAAGGGCGCGCTGTACCACCACTTCAGTGGCAAGCAGGCGCTGTTCGAGGCGGTCTTCGAGAAGGTCGAGGGCGAGGCCTCACGCACGATCCAGGACTCGCTGCTCGACCAGCAGGACCCGTGGGAGAAGGCGATCGCCGGGCTCCGCTGCTTCCTCGACGTGGTCCAGCAGCCGGCCTACCGCCGGATCGTGATCCTCGAGGGTCCGGCCGTGCTCGGCTACGCGCGGTTCCGCGAGCAGGAGGAGCGCTCGGCCTACACGCACGTCTACGACATCGTGAAGTCGGTCCTGGAGTCGGGTGACTGGGAGCTGGACGAGCCGATGGTCGAGACCTTCGCCCGGATCTTCTTCGGCGCGATGTCCTCGGCCGGCGAGACGGTCTCCACCAGCGAGGACCCGGTCGCCGCGGCGCTGCGCGTCGAGGCGGCCATCACCTTCATCCTCGCCGGCTTCCAGTCGCTGGCCGAGGCCGGCTCCGCTCCCCCGTCGGTCCCCGACTGAGCGGCGGTCACCGTCAGTTGAAGGTGACCTGGCCGCCCTGCTGCGGCACGAGCTCGATCCAGGTGTGGCCGGCGGGGACGGTGAGCCGGCCCTGCTTGGTCGAGAGGCTGATCGCGTCCTCGAGCCCCGACTTCTTCCAGGTGCCCTTGACGACCTGGCCGCCGTGGAAGAGCAGTGCGGCGCCCGTGCCCTCGAGCCTGGTCTCCGGGACCGGGTTGCCGGCGGGGTCGGTGTAGCCCGCGTCGCCGACCTGCACCCGCAGCACCAGCACGGTGTCGGTGGGGAACTCGTCGCCGTCGGCGGCGAAGGAGTTGTCGTTGACGTAGCCACCGTCGCGGTAGCTCCACGTGGTCACGTGGTTGCCGAAGTCGGCGTTGATCGTGGCGGCCTTCTTGCCCTTCGGCAGGTCCGACGCCTCGCCCCAGGGCAGGTAGTCGTCGGGGCGGGCCTCCGCGTCCTCCTTCTGGGCGTCGAGCAGGTCGGAGAGGTTCGCCATCAGGTTGTACGGCGCGCTGCGGTCGCTCGCCCGGGAGAACCCGGCCGAGCCCTCCCCGAAGAAGGCGATGCCGGCCTGCTTGATCCGGTTGATCGTCACCGGGGCGGCGCCGCTGGTCACGACGTCGGCGTCGACCGGGGAGACGATGCCGATGTCGCTGGCGCGCATCGAGCGCACCGGCCCGACGGTGCCGGGGATCTCGGAGTAGAAGAACGCCGCGAGCCGCGTCGTACCGCCCTCGACGAGCTCCTCCACCACCAGGTCGGCGGAGCCGAGTCCGACCTGCGGGGCGCTGGAGGAGGTGTTGTCGATCTTGGTCACCATCACCGGGTGGGTCCGGGCCGAGGTGTCGTCGCCCTTGACCTCGAGCCCGGTGAGCGGCCAGCTCTGGAGGAACTGCGACCCGCCGGCGATCTCCTGGCCGGCGGTGGGCTCCTCGGGGGTCTCCTCGTCCCCGCCGCAGGCGGCCAGCACCACGGTGGCGGCGACCAGCGTCGCGGCGAGCGGAAGGGTCTTGATCGAGCGCAGTCGACGCACGGGGGTGTGCTCCGTTTCGTTCAGGGGTGGTGCCTGGTGCAGACAGCAGTATCCAGTGTGCGGGCCCGGGACGCGCCCCGGCGGCAGGCGCGCCCGGTCCCGCGGTCAGTCGAGCGTGGCGCCGCCGTCGATGTAGAGCGTCTGGCCGGTGATGTACGACGCCTCGTCGCTGCACAGGAACGCCGCCGCGGCCGCGATGTCCTCGGGGTAGCCGACCCGGCGGACCGGGTTGGACTCCCCGCTCATCCGGCGGAACTCCTCGACCGCGATCCCCAGCCGGGCCGCGGTGGCGTCGGTCATGTCGGTGGCGATGAACCCCGGGGCGATGGCGTTCGCGTTCACGCCGAAGGGGCCCAGCTCGATCCCCAGCGTCCGGGTGAAGCCCTGCACACCCATCTTCGCGGCGGAGTAGTTGGCCTGGCCGCGGTTGCCGAGCGCCGAGACGCTGGAGAGGTTGAGGATCTTGCCGTACTTCTGGGCCACGAAGTGCTTCTGGGCCGCCCGGGTCATCAGGAAGGCGCCGCGCAGGTGCACGTTCATGACCAGGTCCCAGTCGTCCTCGGTCATCTTGAACAGCAGGTTGTCGCGGGTGATGCCGGCGTTGTTGACCAGCACGTGGATGCCGCCGAGCTCGGCGACGACCTTCTCGATGGCCGCCTCGACGCTGGCGTTGTCGCTGACGTCGCAGCCGGTGCCGACGTGGCTGGTCCGGGGGTGGTCGGCCCCCGGCAGGGCGGCGGCGGCCTTGCCGGCCGCCTCCGCGTCGAGGTCGAGGACGGCGATCCGGGCGCCCTCGGCGGCGAACCGCTGGGCGATGCCGTACCCGATGCCGCGTGCGGCTCCGGTGATGACGGCGACGCGTCCGTCGAATCGGCCCATGGTGGTGACTCCTGACGTGTAGGTCGGCGGGTGACGACCGGCCACTCTAGGACGGCGGCCGGCGGAGGTGTCCTCGGGGCGTCAGGACGCGGTCGCGAGGGAGTCGACGATCGCGTCGCCGATCTCGGTGCTCGTGGCGCGGTCCTGGGTGCTGACGGTGATGGTCACGACGACCTCCTCGTCCTGGGCGAAGAGGTAGGAGACGCCCTCGACGGTGTTGTCCTGCACGTCGAGGGAGTACTGCACCGCGGTCACCTCGCCCACCTCGGTGTCCTCGGTGGTGACGTCGACGACCTGGGCGCCGAGGGCGGTGAACTGCTCCTCGATCTGGTCCTCGGGCGGCAGCTGGCCCGGCTGGCCGAGCACGTTGATGTTGGACAGGAAGCCGTCCTGCGGGCCGCCGCCGTCGACGACGAACAGGTCGACCGACTGCACGGCCTGCGTGAGCTGCTCGGCCGTCATCCCGAGCCCCTCGGCGATCTTGCCGCTTTCCTCCTCCGACAGGCCGGTCTCCTCCGGGTCGAGCGACTCCCAGCCCTCGGGCGCCTCGAAGGAGACCCCCAGCGCGCTGAACTCGTTGCCCGAGCCGCCGTCGCTGCCGCTCCCGTCGCCACCGCCGTCGGACTCGCTGGAGCAGCCGGCGAGGGCGAGGACCGTCGCGGCGAGCAGCGAGGCGAGGAGCTGGGGGGTGTGGCGGGTGCGGATCATGGGGCACACCGTATGTGACGCGACCGCTCCGTCCCTCACTCCAGGGCCGTGCGGAGCCGGGCGGCGTGCTCGGCGGCCTCGCCCGCGGCGTACCGGGTGCGCGGCCAGAAGAAGCCGCGCAGCCCGTCGCCCTTGGTGCGTGGCACGACGTGGAGGTGCAGGTGGGGCACCGACTGGCTCACGGTGTTGTTGACGGCGACGAAGCTGCCCTGGGCGCCGAGGGCCTCCGTCATCGCCGTCGCGAGCCGTTGGGCGTGGGCGAGGAAGGGGTCGCGGAGCGCGGCCGGCAGGTCGGGCAGCGTCTCGACGTGCTCGCGCGGGACGAGCAGGACGTGACCCTTGAACACCGGCCGGGTGTCGAGGAACGCCACGAAGCCGGCGTCCTCGAGCACCGTGTCGGCCGGGGTCTCCCCCGCCACGATCGCGCAGAAGACGCAGCCGGCGACCCCCATCTAGTGGCAGACCTCGTCGGCGCACAGGCGGGCGGGGACCCGGGTCACCCGACCGGACGGCGCCGGGACGTCGAAGTGCTGGGAGTCCGAGGTGCCGTAGGTCCAGCGGAACCCGTTGTTCAGCATGATCCGCACGACGGCGTGCTGGCGCGAGCGCCAGGCCACCCGCGGGTGGCTGCGGCTGGGCCACCAGCCGTTGGGCGTCCAGCCGTGGGAGGAGTGGTACGGGTTCTCCCAGGTGTTGATGTCGAGGGCCCGTCCGTAGGCGTGGGGCGAGCGGACACCGGGGCGCCCCACGACGTCGCGGCAGTTGAAGGCCGAGGTGTTGCCGGCGCGCATCGAGCGGTAGTCGTCGGCCCCGTGGAGCCGGTCGGACCAGCCGAACCGGTCCACCCGGTAGAGCGAGCGCAGCGGCAGCTCGCGGCGGTACATGGCGGCGAGGGCGTTGCGCATGTTGTCCACGGCGTCGGTCCGGGCGACCAGCTCGCCGCGGTGGCGGTAGCCGTCGTAGGCCCAGTAGTTGATGCGCAGCAGCCGCAGCCCGGAGCGGCCGACGGGACAGCCCTGGTGCCAGGAGCGGCCGGTCATCTGGTTCCAGACGCCGTTCGGGATGGGGGTGATGCGCGGGTTGGCGCCCGCGCCGACCGCGTGGGCCTGGTCGGGGAGGTTGATCCGGGGCCGCGGCGCGGCGCGCGGGAGCCGCACCGGGGTGCCGGGCGGCAGGTTGTCGACCCGGTGCACGCGGCTGCGGTCCGCCTTGACCCAGTCCAGCCGCGGTGACCTCGCCCGCCAGCGGGTGTCGACGCGCGGGCGCACCGCCAGCGTCGCGCGGCCCTCGGCGTCGGTGCGCAGGGAGCGGTAGCGCTTCCAGTCCTTGCCGGGCAGCCGGCGCTGCAGCTCGACCTTCCCGCGGACCGGCTCGCCGGAGCGGGTGCGCCACCGGACCCGGACCTCGACGGCCTGCTCGTCGACGACCTTCTTCGGCCCGCCCACGGTGACCACCCCGGTGCGGCGCTTCATCGGCGCCTGCCAGCGACTGCTGCGGTCCGCGGCGTACGTCGGGTCGCCGTCGTAGCGCGCCCGGAACACGTTGTCGGCGGCGTCGCGGGCCAACGTCTGCGGCGCCTCGGCCTGGCCGGACTCGTCGGTGACCAGCACGGCCACCTCCGCCCAGTCGCCGTCGACGCGTCGCTCGAGGTGCACGGTCGCGCCCGGGACCGGCGCCTCCGGGTCGCTCTGCGCGGTCAGCGTCACCACCAGCGGGGTCTCGGCGTCGGCCGGGACCCGCTCGCTGGTCAGGGTCAGGGTCGTGGGCACCGGATCGGCGGCGTGCGCTGGCAGGCCGAGAGCCGCCAGGCCCAGCCCGAGGGCCAGGACCAGTGCTGGGACGAGGGGCAGGGTGAGGCGTCTCCCGAGGACCATGTGGAAGATTGTGCATCCTCCGGCCTGCTCGCGGATGGCGGCACCCGGCACGATCTCGAGTGAGCATGGGAGCGCAGCGTGAGGTCCGACGTCATCTTCCTCGTCGCCGGGGGCGGGTTGCTGCTCGCGGTCATCCTGCCGACCGCCCTGCACCGGTGGGCGGTCTCGGCACCCCTGGTGCTCGTCGGGGTGGGGGTGCTGATCGGTCTCAGCCCGCTTCCCGACGGTCTCCCGATCGACCCGACGGTCCACCGGGCCAGCATCGAGCACGTCACCGAGGTGGTGGTCCTGGTCGCGCTGATGGGCGTGGGGCTGGCCCTCGACCGTCCGCTCCGGCCGCTGCAGCGCGCCAGCTGGCGCGCGTGGGGCGTGACGTGGCGGATGCTGGGGATCGCGATGCCGCTCACGATCGCGGCCGTCGCCCTCCTCGCGTGGTCGCTCGGCGTCCCGCTCCCGGCCGCGCTGCTCCTCGGGGCCGTCCTGGCGCCGACCGACCCGGTGCTCGCCTCCGACGTCCAGGTCGCCGGCCCCCGGACCGGGGACCGGGGCGACGACGACGACCAGGACGACGACGAGGACGACGAGGTGCGCTTCGCCCTCACCACCGAGGCCGGGCTCAACGACGGCCTCGCGTTCCCGTTCGTGTACGCCGCCGTGCTGCTCGCCGCGGAGGGCTTCTCCGGTGGCGTGCTCCTGGAGTGGCTGGGGTTCTACCTGGTGTTCAAGACCGTGGCCGGCGTCGCGGCCGGGGTGCTCGTCGGCTGGGTGCTGGCAGCGCTCGCGTTCCGCGCCTCGAGTGCCTCGCTGCGGGTGGCGGAGCGTGGCGACGCGCTCTTCGTGCTGGCCGCGATGACGCTGGCCTACGGTGCCGGCGAGGTCATGGGCGGCTACGGCTTCCTGTCCGTGTTCTGCTGCGCCCTCACCATCCGGGCCCAGGAGCGTGGCCACCGCTACCACGCCGCGATGCACGACGTGATCGAGCGGCTGGAGCGGCTGCTCACCCTGTTCGTGCTCCTGATGCTCGGCGTCGCCGTCAGCCGCGGGCTGCTGGACGCGCTGGACTGGCGGGGCGTCGTGGTGGGCCTGGCGCTGGTCCTGCTGGTGCGTCCCGTCGCCGGGATGGTCGCGCTGCGCGCCCACCGCACCCAGGTGAGGGGGTGCAGCGGCCTGAGCCGCTCGGAGCGGCTGGTCACGGCCTTCTTCGGCGTCCGCGGGGTCGGCTCGCTGTTCTACCTCGCCTACGCCGCAGGCGAGGTCGCCTGGTTCGACTACGACTGGCTGTGGTCGACGACGGCCTTCACCATCCTCGCCTCCGTGGTGGTCCACGGAACGCTCGCCACCCCGGCGATGCGGCGCCTGGACCTCGAGCCGTCGCAGGAGTCCCGGGTCAGGGAGCCCGGTCGTGGAGACGGCTGACCGCCTCGGCCAGCCCCACGAGCAACCCCACGACGACCAGGCCCACCGTCCACTGCGGCACGTCCGGGTACGGCGGGTCGGGGGTCAGGCTGCGGAGCCAGAAGCAACCCACGACGAGGACCAGCACGCTGAGGATCGCGATGACGACCCGGGTGGCGCGCGTGGGTGCTGCACCCCCGAGGTCGGTCATGGGCACAGCGTGGGGGCCGCCACGGCCCGCAGTGGTCCGAACCTGTCAATCCTTTGCCCCCACGCCCCAAGATGCCCCGAGCCGACCACCCCCGGGTGGCCTGATCGGACCATGGCGCCCGGGGCCCAGCCCTGACACGTTCACTGACGAGCCCTGACACGAGCCCTGACACGATTCCTGACACGATGCGGCCATGGACGTCACCCGCGCCCTCGCACCCACCGGCAGCCTGCGGGTGGCCATCAACCTCGGCAACCCGGTGCTGGCCCAGGGATCGGCGGAGTCACCGAGCGGCGTCACGGTCGACATCGCCCGCGAGCTCGGCGCCCGGCTCGGCACCGACGTCGAGCTGACCTGCGTCGACGCAGCGCGTGACGCGTGCGAGGCGATCACGGCCGAGCGAGCCGATCTGTGCTTCCTCGCGGTGGACCCGGCGCGCGAGGAGACGGTCGCCTTCACCGCGCCGTACGCCGTGATCGAGGGGGTCTTCGCCGTCCCCGGGGACTCTCCCCTCACCTCGGCCGCCGACGTGGACCGTCCCGGCGTCAGGGTCGGGGTCAAGCGCGGGTCCGCCTACGACCTGTTCCTCACCCGCACCCTGCAGCACGCCGAGGTGGTGCGCGGGACCGAGGGCACCACGGTCTTCGTCGAGGAGCAGCTGGAGGTGGCCGCCGGGATCCGGCAGCCGCTCGTCGACTTCGTCGGCGACCACCCCGGCACCCGGGTGCTCGAACCGCGGTTCATGGAGATCGCGCAGGCCGTCGGCACCCCTCGCTCCCGCAGCGCCGAGGCGATCGGCTTCCTGCGGACCACCGTCGAGGAGCTGAAGGCCAGCGGCTTCGTCGCCGACGCCCTCGCACGGTCCGGACGACGCGACGCGACCGTCGCCCCGCCCGCCGGGACCTGACCTTGGACCCTGGACAGGCACGCGAGCCAGCGGTCAGATGAAGGCGGAGGTGTCGGTCATGACCCCGAGCCGTGACAGCGCGTCGTCGCCTGCCTACGTGGACCTCTACTGGCTGCCGCTGGGCGCCGGCGGACACCTCGTCCGGCTCAACGGACGGGTGTTCGAGGCCGTGGATGCGGCCCTCCACCATCGTCGACCGTGCGACCTGTACCACTCGGCGCTGGAGGTGGGACACGGCGCGGACCGCTACGTCATCGAGCAGGGACCGGTGTGGAACGTTCCGGACCCCGGACGGGGTGTGGTCTGCGACGGGCCGGTGGGGTCCCCGTGGCTGGGGCGCAGCCGGCTGTTCCGTTACGAGGTACGCCGATGGCGTGGCGGGGTGATCCCGGACGTGACCGAGGCGGTCGCGAGCCCCCAGCGCCTGAGCGGTGACGCCGCTCGCGCGGGCCGACTGCTCGACCTCGTCCCCGAGGTGCCCCGGGCGACCTGGGGACGCGACGAGCAGAAGGTCGGCGAGATGTGGAACTCGAACTCTCTGGTCTCCTGGCTGCTGGCCCGCAGCGGTCACGACACCGACGCTCTCGCTCCCCCACCGCGGGGCCGGGCCCCCGGATGGCGTGCGGGACTGGTCGTGGCTGCCCGACAGATGCAGGACCACCGCACCGCAGCGAACGAGGAATACCGCCGAAGCTCGCCCTGAAGCTGCCCTCCGCGTCGAGACCGTCCCCCATCGACCCGACGCCGTCTGCGCCCACCACCGACGCTGAACCAGGCACCACTCGCTGATGCGTACCTGATGCTTGGCGAGGGTCACCTGTGGAGCGATGATGGCCCCGTGGAGGACGTCGTCGTGAGCGGTGGGGGGTCGACGGTGGGTCGGTGGTGGCTGTTCCCGTGTCACCGAGGGCCAACGTGACGGAGCCCCCGACGCTCCGTGGACTGCGGGTGACGCTGGCGCCTGTCACAGAGGGCCACGTGCCGGCGCTCCGCCGCATCCTCGCGGCGCCCGAGGTGCGGGTGCGCTGGCGGGACGAGGACGCCTCTGCGCAGTGGCCCTTCGACGATCCCTCGGCCACCCGCTTCGCTGTCCTGCTCGACGGCACCGTGCGGGGCATGGTGCAGTACAGCGAAGAGGACGAGCCCGATTATCGGCACGCCTCCATCGACATCTTCATCGACCCCGCGGTCCATGGTCGCGGTCTGGGCCGCGATGCCGTGGCTACGCTGGCCCGCCACCTCGTGCACGACCGGAACCATCACCGGCTGGTGATCGACCCTGCGGCGGACAACGCTCCAGCCATCCGCTGCTATGCGGCGGTCGGCTTCCGGGAGGTCGGAATCATGCGCTGCTACGAGCGTGACGCCGACGGCACCGGGTGGCACGACGGCCTGCTGATGGACCTGCTCGCTGACGAGCTCGACCAGCCCCACTGATCCCTGAGGCCCTCCTGCGCCACGTGCGCAACTACCAGCCCACCGGCCGAACCCGCGGACCAGACCCCGGACACAGGAAAACCCGGACCCCAACCGGGGTCCGGGTAGTCCGGGATCTCTTGGGAGATCACACAGTCAGTGGAGCTGCGGGGAATCGAACCCCGGTCCTCGAGCGCCGAACCAGGTCTTCTCCGGGTGCAGTCCGTGATGTCGCTTTTCTCAGCCCCGGGGCTCGCACGGACACGTCCCCGACAGGCTCAGTCAGGAAAAAGTCCCGCTCAACCCTCCTGACAGGAGTTGAGCAGCAAGTCTCCTAGTCGACGCCAGGATCCGGGTCGGAGACGGGTACCCGGTCTGACGCTTCGATCACCGCTCAGGCGGCGAGAGCGAAGGAACTGCGCTTGGAGTTGGCAGTTGTTGGTTTCCAGCGACTTTTACGAGATGGCGCTGGCTTCTCGACCCGCTTCCCCTGGAACTAGCGTCCCAAGTCGAAACCGATCAGCCCCTCTGGTGTTGTCAAGCAGTCCGGCGGACCGGACGTGGCCAGTCTAGGGGTGAACGCCGCGAGAACCCACCCGATTCCCCCGCAAGGGTGTCGACGGCCGGACCCGGAGGCGCCGCGCCTCAGGTCAGCAGCAGCGAGGCGGCGTTGTCCCAGGTGACGGCGTCCAGCCAGTCCTGCCCCAGGTCGAGCCGCTCCAGCGCCGCGACCTGGTGGCCGTACTCGTACGGGATGTTCGGGAAGTCGCTGCCGAGGAACACCTTCCCCGCCAGCCCGAGCTCCCGCAGCCGAGGCAGCAGCGAGTCCGGGTAGGGGGCGCCCATCTCGGCGAAGAAGTCGGTGAACGCCATCGTGGTGTCGAGACCGACCCGCTCGTGGCGCTCGGCGAGGGTCAGGAACTCCTCGTACTCCGGGGCCCCGGCATGGGCCACCACCAGCCGCAGCCGCGGATGCCGGTCCAGCAGCTCGGCGACCGGCCCGGGCCCGGTGAACCGGGTGCCGACCGGGCCGCTGCCCGCGTGGACCACGACCGGCGACCCCGCCTCGGCGAGCAGCCCCCAGGCGTCGTCGAGCAGCGGGTCGCGGACGTCGAAGCCGCCGACCTGGACGTGGAGCTTCCACACCCGGGCACCCGCGGCGATCCGGCGGGCGACGTACGCCGCAGCGCCGGGCTCGGGGAAGAAGGTGGCGCAGCGCAGC
The DNA here is from genome assembly GCA_963795215.1 of uncultured Actinomycetota bacterium. GTDB lineage: Bacteria > Actinomycetota > Actinomycetes > Propionibacteriales > Nocardioidaceae > Nocardioides. The sequence goes on along the minus strand of CAWCGW010000007.1, from coordinate 755,696 downwards.
GCCTCCGGGACCCGGTCGGCGAACCCGTCGGTCCAGTCGTTGAGGAACTCCGCCATACCCGGCCGGTGGGCGTAGGCGAGCGCGGTGAAGTGCCGGACGCCGAAGCCGCGCAGCAGCTCCACCAGCGCCTCGTCGGTGTCGCGGTAGCGCAGCGGCCAGGGCCGCCCGATGAGCGGGCCGGCGACGTCGAACTGCGCCCGCACCTTCGCCATCACCCGGGGCGGCAGGAAGTGCGTGTGCAGGTCGAAGAGCCGTCGGGACGGCTCAGTCACGCATGCCCTTCAGGTGGCGCCCCAGCGCCTGCTCCTTCTCGCGGTCGGCGGTGCGGGCCGCGATCGTGTGCCGCTTGTCGTAGGCCTTCTTGCCGCGGGCGACGGCGATCTCGACCTTGGCGCGGCCGTCCTTGAAGTAGATCGCCAGCGGCACCAGCGTGAAGCCCTTCTCGGCGGTCTTGCGCTCGATCTTGTCTATCTCGCTGCGGTTGAGCAGCATCTTGCGCTTGCGACGCGACGCGTGGTTGGTCCACGAGCCCTGCGAGTACTCCGGGATGTGCACGTTGTGCAGCCAGGCCTCGCCACCGTCGATCTCGGCGAACCCGTCGACCAGGGAGGCACGGCCCTGGCGCAGCGACTTCACCTCGGTGCCGACCAGGACCAGGCCGGCCTCGTAGGTGTCGTCGATGTGGTAGTCGTGGCGCGCCTTCTTGTTCTGCGCCACGACCTTGCGTCCCTGCTCCTTGGCCATCCGCTCATTCTCGCAGCAGCGTGCAACCGGGTTGGAGGCCCTACAGGTAGTTCATCGGGTTCACGGGCTTGCCGTTGGCGAGGACCGTGAAGTGAAGGTGGCAGGCCGTGGACCAGCCGGTGTCGCCCACGTTCCCGACGACCTGGCCCCTGGAGACCTGCTGGCCCACCGAGACGTTGTAGGACGACGCGTGGTTGTAGACCACCGTGAGGTTCGCGCCGTTGACCTTCCCGACGTAGACGAACAGCCGGTTGCCGTAGACCGAGGAGTAGTACTTCGCCACGACCCGGCCGGACCCTGCGGCGAGCATGTTCAGCCCGCAGCCGCCACCGAAGTCGGTGCCGTTGTGGAGGCCGTAGTAACCGTAGATCGGGTGGGTCCGGTAACCGAACGGCGAGGTGACGTAGCCGCCCTGGACCGGCCAGCCCAGGAAGCCGTCGGCCGAGCCGCGGTAGCCGCCACCGCTGGTCCGGGCCGCGAGCCGCGCGATCCGGTCCTTGATCGCCTGCTCGCGCTGCTTGAGCCGGCGCAGCGCCGCGAGGTCCTTGGCCCTCGCCTTCGCCGCGGCCGCCTTCGCGTCCCGGCGCTCCACGACGACCGCACGCACCGCCGCCTGCTGCTCGCGGGCCTGGGTGGTGAGCTCGCGCATCAGCACGAGGTGCTCGGCGGCCGCCTTCCGCTGCCGGGCCACCTCCGCCTCGGCCTCGGCGCGCTGGTCCTGGCGGACCCGGAGCAGCACCTCGGCCGCCCGCAGCTCGTCGTAGGCCTGGGTCTCCTGACCGACCATGACGCTCTGGCCCTCCTGGGTCCAGGTCAGGTCGGCCTGGTCCTCGGCCTGGATCATCGAGGCGAACGCCTCCAGCCGCGGGTCGCCGGCCTCGTAGATCTCGGCGATCATCGAGGTCACGGCCTCACGCTGGTCCTCCAGGTCGGCCTGCCCCTGCACGAGGTCGGCCTCGGCCTGCTCGAGCCGGGCCTGCGCGAGCTCGAGCGCCTCCTGCATCTCGGCGTCGCGCTCACGGGCGGCGCCGAGCCGGGTCCGGGTCTGCTCGAGCCGGGCGCGGGCGTCGTCGAGCCGGCCCTGCGCGGCCTGGAGGGCGCCGTAGGCGCGCCGGTAGCGGGCGCTGGAGTCCTCCAGCGCGTGGTCGGCGGAGTCGATCCGCTTCTCGACCTTCTGCTGACGGTCCTTGAGGTCGTCGGCATGGGCCAGGGGAATGCTCACCGCCCCGAGCGCCAGCGCGGTCGCGACACCTGTCGCGGCCAGGCGTCGTCGGGCGGTACGGGGGAAGAGTCGCACCGGTCTGCCTTCGGTCTTTCGGGGAAGTCGGCCGAGACGACCGTAGACCAGCGGAGTCAGACTTTGAGGTATTTCCGTGTCAACACGAGTGTCGGCAGCAACGTCAGCACCGGACCGAGGGCGGCGATCCACACGATCGCCTGCAGGTACTCGCTCCAGCCGACCCACGGGATGAACCGCGCGAAGTCGCTCAACCGCTGCTCCACCCCGAAGTACATGAACGCCGCCATCGAACCGGCCGCGAGCGCGACCCCGAGCAGGGCCGTCACCAGCGCCTCGAGCAGGAACGGCAGCGCGATGTAGAGCGTCGAGGCCCCCACCAGCCGCATGATGCCGATCTCCTTGCGTCGGGCCAGCGCGGCCAGCCGGATCGTGTTGGCCACCAGCAGCAGCGCGGCGACCACCAGGAAGACCGCGGTGATGAAGGAGCCGATCTGGAGCATGTCCATGCCGTTGAGGATCGGACCCACGGTGGCGCGCTGGTCACGGACCGAGCCGACGCCGTCGAGGCCCTGGACGGCGCTGATCACGCCCTCGTACTGGTCGGGGTCCTCCAGCGTGATCCAGAGCGAGGTGGCCATGTCGTCGGCCGTGGCCGCGGCGTTGGGGCCCTCGAACTTCTCCTCGCCGAAGAGCTCCTTGACCTTGGCGAACGCCACCTGCTTGGACTCGACGTACCAGTCGGCGACCTCGGGGTTGTCCTCCACGACCTTCTCGATCGCGTCCTGCTGGGCCGGGGTCACCTCGGTGGGGCAGGCGGGGTTCTCGTCGCCGTCGCGGCACAGGAAGACCGTCACCTGCAGCTCGTTGCCCCACTGCTCGGCCATCCGGGACGCCTGCTGGTTCAGCAGCACCCCCAGGCCCACGAGGGTGAGGGAGACGAACAGGGTCAGGATCACCGCGAGGTGCATCGACAGGTTGCGTCGCAGGCCCTGGCCGAGCTCGGAGAAGACGTAGCGCAGCTGCATGGTGGGGGTTTTCGCTCCTGGTCGAGGGGAAGGTCGAGGAAGGGTCGGACGGGCAGTTGCCCGGTGCGGTCAGTGCTGGAAGCCGTAGACGCCCTGGGCCTGGTCGCGCACGACGCGTCCGCCCTCGAGCTCGATGACGCGCTTGCGCATCTGGTCCACGATGCCGGAGTCGTGGGTGGCCATCACCACGGTCGTGCCGGTGCGGTTGATCCGGTCGAGCAGCTTCATGATGCCGACCGAGGTCGCCGGGTCCAGGTTTCCGGTCGGTTCGTCGGCGATCAGGATCATCGGCCGGTTGACGAAGGCCCGGGCCACCGCGACCCGCTGCTGCTCGCCACCGGAGAGCTCGTCGGGCATCCGGTCGCCCTTGCCGTCGAGCCCGACCATCTCCAGGGTCTCGGGGACGAGCTGCTTGATCTCCGAGGCGCCCTTGCCGATCACCTGCAGCGCGAAGGCGACGTTCTCGGTGACGTTCTTGTTGGGGAGCAGCCGGAAGTCCTGGAAGACGGTGCCGATCTGGCGCCGCAGCCGCGGCACCTTCCACCCGGCCAGCCGGTTGATCTCCTTGCCGGCGACGTAGACCCGGCCGGAGGTGGGGCGCGACTCGCGCAGCACCAGCCGCAGGAACGTGGACTTGCCCGAGCCCGAGGCGCCGACGAGGAAGACGAACTCGCCCTTCTCCACGTCGACGGAGATGTGGTCCAGGGCGGGAGCACCCTGGCCGGGGTAGGCCTTGAGGACCTTCTCGAAGCGGATCACCGGATCGAGGGTAGTCCAGGAGCCTGTGGGCTCCGAAACGACCGAGCCGTCGTTTCACGGACCTCCCGCGGGGCTGGCACAGTGACGCCATGCGCGGTCCGACGGCTCTCGTGGCCTCCTTCGCGGTCACCGCACTCGTCGTGGGGGGCGTCGTGGCGGCGCGGACCTGGCCGACGACCGACCCCGCACCCGCTCCGAGGCCCGCCGCCGACCCCCCGCCGACCACGCTGGCGTCGTACGGCACGGCCGGGGTGCGCGTGGTCCGCGGCCCGTTCTGCGACCGGGTCTCCCCCACCGGCATCGAGCACGCGCTCGGCGACGTCCCGGCCGACCACGAGGTGTGGGACAACGGCGACCGGGTCCGGCTGCCCGACGGCAGCCGCGACCGGGTGCAGGAGTACGGCTGCCGCTGGACGGCCGCCGACGGCAGCCAGGCCGCCGCGTGGGTCTTCGTGCCGCCGGTGACCGCCGCCGAGGCCCGCGAGCTGCGCGGGATGCGCCCGGACGAGGACTGCTCCCGGATGGACGGGCAGCGGCTCGGCCGACCCTCGGTGGCGTGGGAGTGCGGGACCGAGAGCGGCACCGAGGAGCGGTACGCCGGCCGGCTCGGCGACGCCTGGCTGACCTGCACCCTCGCGAGGGCCGGCGACCGCAGCGGGGAGCTCGACCTGCGGACCAGCGAGTGGTGCGTCACCGTGGTCGAGGCCGCCCGCGGCTGACCTCACCCGAGATCGAGCCCGGCCAGCACCTGGTCGACGAGGGCCCCGGGAGCGGCCGCGGCGTCGAGCGTCAGCCCCGCCTCGTCGTCGCCCAGCGGCTCGAGGGTGGCGAGCTGGGACTCCAGCAGGGTGGGCGGCATGAAGTGGTCGCGCGCGTCCATCCGCTCCAGCAGCATCCCCTTGTCCCCGGCCAGGTGCACGAACGTCACCCGCTCGGCCCCGCTGCGCAGCACCTCGCGATAGCTGCGTCGCAGCGCCGAGCAGCTCATCAGGCTGGGCCGGCCCGCGGCCTCGCGCTCACCGATCCAGGCCGCGAGCGCCCCCAGCCAGGGGAACCGGTCGGCGTCGGTGAGGGGCCGGCCCGCCGCCATGGTCGCGACGTTGGCGGGTGGGTGGAAGTCGTCTCCCTCCGCGAAGTCCCAGCCGAGCCGGTCGCGCACCGCCCGCGCGATCGTGGACTTGCCCGACCCGGACACGCCCATGAAGACCACGTGCGTCGTCACAGGACCACCCACAGCGCCGCCGCGACGGCGAAGGCGCTGACCCCGAGCGTGGTCTCCATGACCGTCCAGGTCTTCAGGGTGGTCTTCTCGTCCATGCCGAAGAACCGGCTGACCAGCCAGAAGCCCGAGTCGTTGACGTGGGAGAGCACGGTGGCGCCCGCGGCGATCGCGACCACGAGCAGGGTCAGGTGGACCTCACCGAGGCCGGCCGCCGCGGCCGGTCCGGCGATCAGGCCACCGGTCGTGGTCAGCGCGACGGTGGCCGAGCCCTGGGCGACCCGCAGCAGCGTGGCGATCAGGAACGCCTGCAGGATCAAGGAGAAGCCGAGGCCCGACAGCGAGGAGCTGAGGGCGTTGCCGATCCCGCTCAGCTCCAGGACGCCGCCGAACATGCCGCCGGCTCCCGTGATCAGGATGATCGCGCTGATCGGGCCCAGCGCGTCGTCGAACATGCCCGAGATCCGGGACATCGAGGCGTGGGGGCGGCCCAGCAGCACGATCGCGACGAGCACGGTGAGCAGCAGCGCCACCGGCACCTGGCCGAGCAGGCCGAGCCAGTCGATCCACGCCGCCTGCTCGAGGACGCCGGCCGCGACCATCGTGTCGAGCACGGTGTCGAAGGAGATCAGCACCAGCGGCAGCAGCAGCAGTGCCATCACCGTGGCGAAGGCGGGCGGCCGCTGGCCGAGCCGGTCCTCGGCGTCCGACCCGTCCTGCACCTTGCCGAACACCACGTCGGAGACCGACACCTCGATCCGCCGACCGAGGAACCGCGAGACCAGGTAGGAGCCCACGAACCAGGACACGGCGACGATCGGCAGGCCGAGCAGCAGCGTGAGCCCGATGCTGGCGTCGAGCTGCTGGGCGGCCGCCACGGGCCCGGGGTGGGGCGGCACGATGGCGTGCATGGCGGCGAAGGCGCCGGCGGCGGGCAGGGCGTACAGCAGCAGCGAGCCGCCGAACCGGCGCGCGACGGTGAGGATGATGGGGAGGAACACCACCAGCCCTGCGTCGAAGAAGATCGGGAAGCCGAAGATCAGGGCGGCGATGCCCAGCGCCAGCGGGGCCCGGCGCTCACCGAACCGGGAGATCAGGGTGTCCGCGAGGACCTGTGCCCCACCCGTGACCTCCAGCAGCCGGCCGAGCATCACCCCGAAGGCGACCAGCAGCGCGACCGAGCCGAGGGTGTCGGCGAAGCCGAACAGCAGGACGTCGGGGATCTGGGCGGGCTCGAAGCCCACGGCCAGCGCGGTCACCACGCTCACGAGCACCAACGACACGAACGCGTGCAGCTTCAGGCCGATGATCAGTCCCAGCAGCAGGGCCACCGCACCAGCGGCGATGAGGAGCAGCGTGGTGGTCCCGTAGACCGGGTCGATCGCTTCCATGCGAGGTCCTTCCGAGAGGGGACGACCTCGCCGACCCTACGCGTCGGCGGCAGCGCGGTCCGCACCCCGGCGCCAGCGGATGCCGGCCTCCAGGAAGTCGTCGAGCTCGCCGTCGAAGACCGACTGCGGGTTGCCCGACTCGAAGCCGGTCCGCAGGTCCTTGACGACCTGGTAGGGGTTCAGCACGTAGTTGCGCATCTGGTCGCCCCACGACGCCTGGACGTCGCCCTTGAGCTCGTCGAGCTGGGCCTTCTCCTCGGCCTTCTTGCGCGCCAGCAGCTTGGCCTTGAGCACCACCATGGCGCTGGCCTTGTTCTGCAGCTGCGACTTCTCGTTCTGGCAGGACACCACGACGCCGGTGGGGATGTGGGTCAGCCGGACCGCGGAGTCGGTGGTGTTGACCGACTGGCCGCCGGGGCCGCCGGAGCGGTAGACGTCGACCCGGATCTCCTCGTCGGGGATGTCGATCTCGTCGGTCTGCTCCAGCACGGGGACCACCTCGACGGCGGCGAAGCTGGTCTGGCGCCGGCCCTGGTTGTCGAAGGGGCTGATCCGGACCAGCCGGTGGGTGCCGGCCTCGACCGAGAGGGTGCCGTAGGCGTAGGGCGCGTGGATCGCGAAGGTGGCGGACTTCAGTCCCGCCTCCTCCGCGTAGGAGGTGTCGAACACCTCGATGGGGTACTTGTGCTGCTCGGCCCAGCGCGTGTACATCCGCATCAACATCTCGGCGAAGTCCGCGGCGTCGACGCCACCGGCGCCGGAGCGGATGGTCACGAGCGCCTCACGGGCGTCGTACTCACCCGAGAGCAGGGTGCGGATCTCGAGGCTCTCGACGGCCTTGCGGATCTTCCCGAGCTCGCGCTCGGCGTCGGCCAGCGTCTCGGCGTCGTCCTCCTCGCGACCGAGCTCGACCATCACCTCGAGGTCGTCGATCCGGCCGGCGAGGGTGGAGAAGCGCTCGAGCTCGTTCTGGAGCAGCGAGAGCCGGCTGGTGACCCGGGCGGCGTTCTCCTGGTCGTCCCAGAGGTCGGGGGCGGCCACCTGCTCGCCGAGGTCCGCGATCTCGACGCGCATGTCGTCGAGGTCGAGCACCTGGCCGATGGTCTTCATCGTCGCCTGGAGCTGCTTGATCGCGGAGTCGAAGTCGGGGCCAGCCACGGAGGGCACGTTACCGCTGGGCCGGTCGAGCCGCGTCATCGCGGCGGGCCAGCCAGGCGACCACGGCGTCGCCGAAACCGGGCGTGACGTGCGGGACGTGACGGCCGCCGTCGACGCTCCAGATCGACACCGCGGCCCCGTCGTCACAGCCCCGCCACGTGGTGCGGGTGGTCTCGGCGCCGGGCAGGCTGGAGTCCGCGTCCAGCGGGGCGCCCGGGGCCCCGGGGCCGGGACGACAGTGCTCCACGCCGCGCCAGGCGCCCACCGTCGCGGCGGCCGAGGTGTAGGGGTGCCCGGGGATCAGGGTGCCCCCGTCGTAGCGGATCACGGCGTCGGCGGTGCCGTGCACCTGGAGCACGCTGACCCCCTGCGAGGGCGTGCAGGCCTCGGGCTCCGTGGTGCGGGCACCGGCCACCGACACGACGGCGGTCACCAGGTCGGCCCGCTCGCACGCCAGCCGGTGGGCCATGAAGCCGCCGTTGGACAGGCCCACCGCGTAGACCCGGTCGGGGTCGACGGCCTGCTCCTCGGAGACCGCGGCCACCACGTCGGCGAGGTAGGCCACGTCGTCCACGGACCGGCCGTCGAGGTTGCAGCAGGCCGGGCTCGCGTTCCAGAAGCGTCGACCGGTGGAGTCGACGGTCCCCTCCGGGAGCGCCAGCAGCAAGCCGTGGCGCTCCGCCGCCGCCGCCAGGCCCAGCTGCGCCGCCACCTTCGCGCCGGAGCCGCCCCAGCCGTGGAGGCCGACCACCAGCGGCCTCGGCTCCCCCGGACCCACCCCGTCCGGGACCGTGAGCAGGAAGGGCCGGGCCCCCAGGTCGACCTCCCGGGTCGACCCTGCCGGGTCCGCAGGCACCGCCCCGGGCCCGGCCGCGGGCGCCGCGCACCCGCTGACCAGGGCGAGGACGGGCAGCAGCAGCCGCAGCCAGGTGCTCACGCGCTCCCCCGTCCCGTCCGATGTCGACGACGGGCATTGTGTCCCGACCGGGCGGTTTCCCCAACTGGGTCCGCGGCGACGCCCGATGGGGGAGAATGGCGGGGACGTCGGTGGAACAACAGAGCAGTGAGGTCGGGTCCGTGGTCGTGCGTGGTCGTCGGTGGAGGTCGTACGCCGTCCCGGTGGTCGTGCTGGGCGCGCTCGGTGTGGTCTCCCCCGCGACGGCGACGGCCTGGGGCGAGCCGCCCCCGCCGCAGAAGGTCGTCCCCGGGCTGCTGGTGCAGAAGGCGCCCGAGGTCCTGCTCGCCCCCGTGCGTGAGCCGGCGCAGCGACCCGCCGTGGCCCCCGTCCCGCTGCGCGACCGGGCCGAGCGCGCGGTGCCGGCCGTCACCTCGCTGGACCTGCGGATGGCGCACGCCAACATCACCAGCCGGCAGAGCGCCAGCGCCTTCGCCACCGACCTGAGCCGGGTGCTCGCCACCCAGCCCGACCTGCTGACGCTCAACGAGGCGGTCCGCCCCGACGCGATGCTCGCCCGCGAGGGCTACGACCACTACCGAGGCTACGACAGCCGGTGGACCATGGAGACCACGGTGATGTGGCGCGAGGACCGCTTCGAGTCGATCTCCACCGGCACCCGCTACCTCCACCGCCGTTCCGGCACCTGGGGCACCCGCGCGGTCAACTGGGTGGTGCTCGAGGACCGGGCGACCGGCAAGCAGCTCTCGCTGGTCTCCGCCCACCCCTCCCCCGAGGGCCCGAGCAGCCGCGGGCTGCTGCCGGTCTACATGGGCGGGCTCGCGACCCTGGTCCGCGAGCTGGGGGCCCACGGACCGGTGTTCGTCGGCGGCGACCTCAACGCCCACTACACCTCCGGTCGCTTCCCGCGCCCGGCGCTGTCCTCGGCCGGGCTCGCCCCGACCTACGACGTCCACGGCATGCCGGCGGGCGGCACCGGAGACCACGGCGGCGCCACCATCGACTACCTGCTCTACCAGCCCGGTGCGGGCGTGACCGCGAACAGCCAGACGAAGCTGGAGCTGCTCTCCGACCACGACGCGCTGGTCGGGTCCTTCACCTGGGCCTGGTGACCGGCCACTCGTCTGGCTGGTGACCTGCTCCCCGTCGGGGAGCAGGGTCACTTCCTGCCGAAGACCTGCGCGGCGTACGGCGTCCCGTCGTCGGCACGACGCACGGCCATCCCGAGCAGCCGGTAGCCCGGCTCGAGGATGTTGGCCCGGTGGCCGGGCGAGTTCATCCAGGCCCGCACGGCGGAACGCCCGGTCGGGTAGCCGGCCGCGACGTTCTCGGCGACCCCGGCGAGGCGGCAGCGACGCAGCACGCGGCCGATGTCCTGGTGGAACATCCGGTCCTGGTTGGCCATCCGCCGGGCCTGCCGGCGGGCCGCCTTCTGCACGCAGGCGCCGCGCGAGAGCTTGTGGAGGTCGTGGTGGTGCCGCTTGGCGTTGGTGACCGAGCGGGCCTGGCTCTCGTACTTGTCCGGGGCCTGGGCCTGGGCGGGAGCCGGCAGCAGGGTCGCCACCAGGGCGAACAGCACCGCCACCAGGGCGGTGCGCGGGGGGAGGGTCACGGAGGGCTCCTTCTTCGGGGGGAAAGAAGATGTGGGCCGACTGTAACGAAGGCAAAGACCGCCCGTCAGGGGGTCCTGGACTACCCGTCCGGGGTTCTAGACCGCCCCGGCCTGCTCCTCCAGCGCCGCGGCGCCCGCGCCGGGGTCCTCGTCGGCCACCCGCGAGGGCAGCAGCAGCACCAGCCCGACGACCGCGACCGCGATGCCGGCGGCGGCCCCGAAGGCCCACTCGACGCCGCCGACGTACGCCTCGGCCGGGCTCGCCCCGCCCTCGGCCAGCGTGGTGGACCGCCACGACAGCACCGTCACCGACACGGCGGTGCCGATGGCGGCCGAGACCTGCTGGGTGGTGCCGAGCAGCGAGGAGCCGTGGGAGTAGAGGTGCCCGGGCAGGGCACCGAGGCTGAGCGTGAACACGGGCGTGAACAGCGCGGCGAGGCTCGCCATCAGCAGCACGTGGGCGCCCAGCACGTAGCCGTACGGCGTGCTCAGGTCGACCCGGCTCAGCAGCACCAGCCCGGTCAGGATGCCGACCGAGGCGGGCACCACCAGCGGCCGGGCGCCGAACCGGTCGAAGGCGCGGCCGACGTGCGGGCCGAGCAGCCCCATCGCGATGCCGCCGGGGGCCACCAGCAGGCCGGTCTGGAGCGGGCTGAGGCCGCGGAGGTCCTGCAGGTAGAGGGGCAGCAGGATCATGGCGCCCATCATGGCCAGGAAGGAGATCGCCTGGACGACCACGCCGACGGCGTACGTCCGGTGCGTGAGGACGCGCAGGTCGAGCAGCGGCGCGTCGCGGCGCTGCAGCGCCAGCTGGCGGAGCACGAAGCCGGCCACGACGGCGAGGCCGCCGAGGACCAGCAGCGGGGCGGGCACGCCGGTGCCGGCCTCGGCGCCGATCCGGCTCAGGCCGTAGACCAGGCTGCCGAAGCCGAGGGCCGCGAGCGCCACGCTGGCGACGTCGAGCCGGGCCGGGCGGGTCTCCCCCACGTCGGTGAGGCGGCGCAGCGAGAGCCAGGTGACGGCCAGCGCGATCGGCAGCACCAGCCCGAACAGCCAGCGCCACGAGGCGAGCTGGAGCACGACGCCGGAGACGGCCGGGCCGAGCGCCGGCGCCACCGAGATGGCGAGCGTGACGTTGCCCATCACCCGGCCCCGGTCGTGGACCGGGACGATCGTCATCAGGGTGGTCATCAGCAGCGGCAGCATCACCGCGGTGCCGGCGGCCTGGACGATCCGGCCGACGACGAGCACCCAGAAGGTCGGGGCCAGCATCGCCAGGGTGGTCCCGACGAGGAAGACGGTCATCGCGGTGGTGAAGGCCTGCCGGGTCGTGACCCGCTGCAGGAACCAGCCGGTCACGGGGATGACCACGGCCATGGTCAGCATGAACGCGGTCGAGAGCCACTGGGCGCTGCGGGCCGTGACGTCGAGCTCGACCATCAGCCGCGGGATCGCGTTGACCATGATCGTCTCGTTCAGGATGACCACGAAGGTGGCGAGGACGAGCCAGCGGAGCACGGCGTACGGCTGCTCCACACGGGCCGGTGCCTCAGGGGCGGGCGTGGCGGAGTGCTCGGGCACGGGATCTCCCTCGGTGCGCCGCGGGACGGCGCCGCTGGTCGTGGACATGCCCGAGGAGACCGGGCACGGGGCGTGAACTCATCGCACCACGACCCGATTCCCGTCCGCGACCGATTTTCGTCGGCGCGTGTGCCTGAGAACGGTCCCTGGCTCGCTCTCAGGCACACGCCGCGTCGGTGGGATCGGTCTAGCCCGATGGGTTCTTTACCCGTGATCGGCCACCGGAGGCGAGGTTCGAGGAGCATGCTGCACCCGGATGGGTGGGCCATCCAGAACCATGATGTGGGGTGTGTGTGCCATGGCGGGGAGCACGTGGAAGAAGGTCTCGTACGGTCTGCTGTCGGCGGTGGTGGCCGCCGGTGTCACGTCCGGCGCGGCGGCACCCGCGAGCGCGGAGAACGACGGACTCATCGACGACCTGCTGCCGTTGGGGAGCATCCTCTCCCTCCTCAGCACCGCCGGCGGCCTCGGTGACAGCCTGTGGGGCGACGACGACACCGGTCAGGGCGCCGGCGCCTCCGGCAACGGCACCTGGGACGCCTCCAAGGACCAGGGGTCGATGTTCTCGCTGACCAAGCGGATCGGCGCCCAGAAGGTGTGGCGCCGCGGCATCACCGGGGACGGCGTCACCGTCGCCCTGATCGACACCGGCGTGGCGCCGGTGTCAGGACTGGACGATCCCGACAAGGTCGTCGACGGGCCCGACCTCTCCTACGAGAGCCAGCGGGCCGGCACCCGCTACCTCGACGGGTTCGGTCACGGCACCCACATGGCCGGCATCATCGCCGGCCGCGACGCCGACTTCGACCCCGACAGCCCCTCCCCCGGCACGTTCGCGGGCGTCGCCCCGGGAGCGGAGCTGCTCAGCCTCAAGGTGGCCACCGGCGACGGCGGCGCCGACGTCTCCCAGGTCATCGCCGCCATCGACTGGGTGGTCGCGCACCGTCGCGACAAGGGCATGGACGTGCGCGTCCTCAACCTCTCCTACGGCACGCTCTCGACCCAGTCGTGGCAGGTCGACCCGCTCGCCGCCGCCGTCGAGAACGCCGGGCGCAACGGCATCCTGGTCGTGGTCTCCGGAGGCAACGACGGTGCCGGCCAGCCCCTGCTCATGCCCGCGATCGACCCGCACGTCCTCGCGGTGGGCGCCGCGGACCACGCCGGGACCGCCCTCACCCTCGACGACCGCGTCGCCTCGTTCTCCAACAGCGGGAGCTCCGCTCGGCGTCCCGACCTGCTGGCCCCGGGCAAGTCGGTGGTCTCGCTGCGCGTGCCCGGGTCCTTCGCGGACCAGCTGCACCCGGAGGGCCTGGTGCCGGGGGACGCCGCACAGCGGTACTTCCGCGGCAGCGGCACCTCGCAGGCGGCCGCCGCCATGTCCGGCGCCGCAGCGCTGCTCTTCGAGGCGCGTCCGGACCTCACCCCCGCCGAGGCCAAGGCGGTCCTGATGCAGAGCGCCCGCCCCCTGGTGAGCCTCGACCCGGCGCAGGGACGCGGTCTGGTCGCGATCGACGCCGCGGTCTCCTTCGCACGGACCGCCCGGCTCCTGCCCTCGGCGCGGACACCGCGCCGGGTCTCGACCGGGCTGGGCACCCTGGAGGCCACCCGGGCCGGTGAGCACGTGGTCGACCCGGACACCGGTGAGGCCCTGGTCGGCGAGGTCGACGCGCTCGGCTCGCCCTGGCGCGCCAAGCGGTGGATGCGTCTGCAGGCCAAGGGCCGGAGCTGGGACGGGGGCACCTGGAACCGGCGCGCCTGGACCGGCACCAGGTGGGTCAACAAGAAGCTGCGGGCCGTCAGGTGGACCGGTCGCTCCTGGACCGGGCGGCGCTGGAAGCGCTACGAGTTCTCCAACGACCAGTGGGAGGCGCGCTCGTGGCGCGGCGACAACTGGGAGGCACGCAGCTGGCGAGAGGCGTCGTGGCTGGCGCGGAGCTGGCGCGGGGACGAGTGACCTCGCTACGACGTACGGCGGCCAGGCTCGTCAGTCCAGCTGGACGGTGGCGGCGGCGCGGGCGCTGACGGTGGCCCGCTCGGGTGAGCCCGGGACGGTCAACGGCAGGTCGAGCGGGGCGCGGACGGTGACGACCACGCTGTCGCGGGAGGCGTCGAAGCCGACCCGGACGGTCAGGCCGGGGTAGTCGGCGTGGGCGCCCGTGGCGCGAAGGTGGTCGACGACCGCGGCCTCGGCGGCCGCCCGTGCCTGGGCGAGCCGCTCAGCCGCTCCGATGCCCTCGGCGTAGAGCACCTCCTCGTGGCGCGACCCCGCATCGGCCCCGGCGAGCGCGGCGCCGTCGGCGAGGGTGGTCAGTTCCTGCCGGTGGAGGTACGCCGCCGTCGCGTCGACCACGACGCCGATCATCATCAGCAGCACCACGGCGAGGCCGACGATGAGCAGCGTGGTCTGGCCGCGCTCCCCGTGCCTGCTCATCCCAGGTCCCGGAACTGGCCCACCGGCACGGTGTGCGTCGAGTCGAGCCGGAAGCTCGGGGCGTCACCACCGAGCACCGCCGGCAGCATCGGCAGGTCGACGCCCGACCAGACCCGCACCGTGATCACCGCGCCGGGCTCGTGGCAGGGACCGCCGCCGCAGCTGACGTCGAAGGTGAACGCCTGGGCAGAGCCGCCCTGGTCGGCCAGCGCCTGCCGGATCGCCACCCTGGCCTGCTCGCGACCGGCGGCGTCGGAGTCGGCCAGCGCGTAGGCGCGGGCCGCCGACCGGGCGGCACTGGTGACCGCGAAAGCCCCGCGCTGCACCTCGAAGACCGACAGCACGATCCACAGCAGCGGCACCAGCAGCAGGATCCCGAGCCAGATCACCTCGACGATCGCGTTGCCGCCCTCGTCTCGCCGGCGGGTCACGGGGACTCCTCGACCGCGTGGCCCACGACCTCGAGCTCGACGGCCGGGCCGCCCAGGCCGAGCGCGGGCACCCGGGCCCGGACCACGACCTCGACCGTGGGGCGGCCGCCGAGGCTGACCAGCCGGGCGTCGACGTCGCGGGTGAACCGCCCGGAGACCACCCCCGCCACCTGCTCGCGGGTCCGTTGCTCGCCGGCGGCGAGGTCCCGGTCGAGCGAGGCGGCGTGGCGCGCGCCCTCGGCCGCGGCGTTGGCGAGGGTGTTGCGCACCATCAGCACCAGCCCCACCTGGAGGATGCCGAGGAACAGCGGCACCAGGACGACGAGCACCAGCACGAAGTCGACGACCGCCGCCCCGCGCTGCGTGGCCCACCGTCCGGGCACCTCAGCTGACCTTGTTCAGCGCCGCGCGCAGCAGGTCGCGCAGCTCCTCCTTGGCCACGCCGTAGATGACCGCGACCAGTCCGGCGGTCATCACGGTGATCAGCACCCAGCCGGGGACGTCGCCGCGCTCGTCACGCTCGCGGGGCAGCGTCAGCTGCACGAAGCAGCGGATCATCAGCACGTGCAGGGTGGTCATGTCGGTCTCCTTCTTCTGCGGGTCAGGGGCTGGTGAGCGAGAGCCCGACGACGCCGGGCCAGAACGCGAAGAACACAGTCACGGGCAGCACGAGGAAGACGACGGGAACCATCATCACGACCTCCTTGCGCGCCGCGGTCTCGATCAGCTCGCGACGCCCGGCCTCGCGGACGTCGGCGGCCTGCGCGTGGAGCACGTCGGCGAGCGGGGTGCCGCGCTCGACGGCCACCGCGATGCCCTGCGCGAACCGGGCCACGAGCGGCTGGCCGGACCGCGCCGCCCACTGGTCGAACGCGTCACCCACCGGCACCCCGGTGCGGACGTCGGCCAGGACGTGGGACAGCTCCCGGGAGAGCGCTCCGCCGCTCCGGCGTACGACGCGGTCGAGCGCGGCCACCGGGGCCTCCCCCGCGGCCACGGCCAGCGCGAGCAGCTCGGCCACGGCTGGGAACTCCAGCAGCACCCGCCGCTCACGGTCGCGGACCTGGCCGGAGAGGTGCTGGTCGCGGCCGATCACGCCGAGGGCCAGCCCGACGGCGCACAGCAGCCCGGAGGAGACGACGTCGCCGCGACCGCCGAGGGACTGCAGGACGCCCAAGGCGGCGGTGACGGCGAAGCCCACGAGGCCCCACACCACCTGCTGGACTCGGAACTCGTGGACGGTCAGGTCGAGCCCCGCCCGCTCGAGGCGCCGCCGTACCGAGGCGGTGCCGCCGAGCACGCGCTCGACCCAGCCGGCGCCCATCTGGAGCAGCGGACCCAGCACCCCGCGCACCGCCGGAGCGGGCGAGGCTCCCGCGACGCCGGCGAACTGCGGCAGGTCGCGCAGGTAGGGCAGCACCCGGGCCGAGAGCTGCGGGCGCCGGATGGCCAGCAGCCGGGCGCGCACGAGCAGCACCCCGAGGCCGGTCGTGAGGCCGAGCAGCCCACCCCACCAGGCCGGCGTCACGACAGCACCCGTTGCTCGGTCGGGAGCCGGCCGATCCACATCATCAGCCGGTAGGCGACGACACAGGCCGCCGCCCCGGCGACCAGCACCGCGACACCCCCGGGCGAGGCGTAGCGGCGGACCACCTCGGACTGGAAGCTCATGAACAGCAGCACCACCCACGGCGCCGCCACCGCGAGCCGGGCGCCGTTGATGCTCCACGCCTGACGGGACTCCATCTCGCCACGGGTGCGGGCCTCGTCGCGCAGGTAGCCGGACAGGTTGCGCAGCAGCCGACCCAGCTCACCGCCGCCGACCTCGCGCGCGATCCGCAGGCCCTCGACGACACGGTCGCCGACGGGGTCGGCGAGCCGGTCCTTGAGCCGGTCCAGGGACTCCCCGAAGCGGCCGGAGAGCTGGTAGTCGGCGCCGAACGCCACGAACGCCGGGCGCAGCGGCTCCGGACCACGGTCGCCGAGGTTGGTCAGCGCGTCGGCCAGCGACATGCCCGCCCGGACGGCACTGGCGAGGTTGTCGACGGCCTCCGGCCACACCTGGGCGAGCTCGCGGGTACGACGCCGGGCACGGGAACGGACCAGCGCCACCGGCGCCCAGCCCGCCATCGCCGCGAAGCACGCGGCGACCGGCGGCGTGCCCGAGACGAGCTGAACGAGCAACCCCGCGGCCGCAGCCAGCACCACGCACATCGCCAGCAGGCTCGACGAGCTGACGTGGGCCAGTCCCGCCGCCGCGAGGGTACGCCGCAGGCGACCCGGTCGCGGCGCAACCCGTTCCGTCGGGGGCAGCACGAACGCCGACCACACCAGCAGCAGCCCCACCCCCACCCCGAGGCCGACCACCGCCCCCATCAGCGATCACCCAGCAAGGCCGTCAGATCCACCCCGAGCCGCTCGAACCGGTCGCGCCGCGGGGGCATCCCGCTGCCGCGGCGCAGCTCGCCTCCGGCGTACTCGAAGACGGTCTCGGTCTCGATCACGTCGGCCTCCACCCGCCCCGGGACGGCGACGACCTCGTGCACGCGCCGTCCGCCGCGCGGGTCGAGGGCGAGGTGGACGACGAGGTCCACGCTGGCGGCCACGGTCGGCACCACGAACCGGGCGGAGATGTTCTCACCTGCCAACAGCGGCAGGGTGCACATCTTGACCAGCGCCTCGCGCGCGGAGTTGGCGTGCAGGGTGCACATGCCGGGCAGCCCGGCGTTGAGCGCCAGCAGCAGGTCCATGCACTCCTCGGCCCGGACCTCGCCGACGATCAGGCGGCTCGGGCGCATCCGCAGGCTCTCCTTCACCAGGTCACGCAGCGTGATCTCGCCGGTCCCCTCCAGCCCGGACTGGCGGGTCTGCATCGGCACCCAGTCGGGATGGGGGAAGCGGAGCTCGAAGACCTCCTCGACGCTGACCACCCGCTCCCCGCCGGGGATCGCGGAGGCCAGCCCGTTCAGGAAGGTGGTCTTGCCCGCCTGCGTGCCACCGGCGACCAGGATGTTGAGACCGGCACGCACGCTGGCGTCGAGGAACGCCGCGGCCTGCGGGGTCAGGCTGCCGAGCTCGACCAGCCCGTGGAGGCTGGTCGCCCGCAGCACGAACTTGCGGATGTTGACCGCGGAGAAGCCGCGGCTGATGCCCTCCAGCACCACGTGGAGCCGGTGCCCCTCCGGCAGCATCGCGTCGACGAACGGGCGGCTGATGTCGACCCGGCGGCCGCTGGACTTCAGCATCCGCTCGACCAGCTCGGTCACCTGCGCGGTGGTCAGCATCAGGTTGGTCAGCTCGTGACGTCCGTGGCGCGCGACGAACACGCGGCTGGGATCGTTGATCCAGATCTCCTCGACCGCAGGGTCGTCGAGGTAGGGCTGCAGCGGCCCGAACCCGGAGACCCGGGCCACCAGCTCCCCGACCACCGAGTCGACGTCGGCCACCGGCGCGACCAGCCCGGCCAGGGACCGCTCGTCGTGGTCGCGGACGACGCCTTCGGCGATCCGGCGTACGACGAGGGCGTCGCGCTGCGGGTCGACGCCCTCGCGGCGCACGTGGTCGCGCACCTGTGCGTCCAGCGTCTCCACCAGCGCCGCGTGGGCGCCGGTCAACGACGACACAGCCATGGCGACCCCCGTCCCGAGTGACTGCTGCAGCCTGGCGTGCCCACGAACCTAGAACTCTTTACCCACGAGCGGAACCACCCACCCCCAGGCCTGTGGACGGACGGGGACATCGGCGCGTGTGCCTGAGAACGAGCCCTGGCTCGTTCTCAGGCACACGCCGCCGAGCCGGGTTAGCCTCCCCAGCGTGACGAGGACCAGCGGACGGCGCCCGACTCGATCGTCGGGAGCCATGGTGATCGGCCTGTTGCTCGCCGTCTCTGCGATGTCGTGTGACAGCGCGACCGATCCGCCCGGCAGGAACAGCGCAGAGCAGGGTCCGCTCACGCTGCCCGACGGCTACCGAGCGGTCATGGCCCCCTCCCAGCGACGCACCTTCATGACCCTGACCACCTGCGTGGAGGGAGCCGACGACCTCGAGCTCGTGGTCAACCGGGTGGAAGCTCTGGATCGGTGGTCCGACGCGGAGCTGACGTGGAAGGTCGCGTGGCCGACCGCCTCGACGCCGGTGCGGGTCGGTTCGGCTGCCGGCCCAGCCCCCGGTCGCTTCGCGGAGCTTCCGGGCCGCGGTCGTCCTGCACCGTGCGGAGGCGGCACCAGCTCACCCGTGCTCGCCGTGGAGTTTCCCCGCACGCGGAGCGTTCACATCGGGTTCGACGCGTTGAGGGTGCACTACTCCGTCAACGGGGAGGACCACGTCGCCGACTACGACGTCGGCATGGGGATCTGCGCCGCCGGTGATCCCGACCCCCAGGGCCGCTGCGCAGGAAACTAGGCGCGTGTGCCTGAGAACGAGCCCTGGCTCGGTCTCAGGCACACGCCGCGTGGGAGGTGTGGTGCAGGGTGGGGGCATGAGCGACCTTCGATTCCCGTTCCGCTTCGCGACGGCCTACCGGCTGCCGGGGCTGGTCTTCGGCATCACCCCTCTCTCGGCATGGGTGGAGGTGGGCGACGACGAGCTGCGGGTGCGGTACGGGCCGTGGTCGCTGCGCACGCCCCGGTCGAACGTCGCGGAGGTCCAGCGCACCGGCGGCTTCGGCTTCCTCAAGACCGCCGGCCCCCCGCACCTGTCCTTCACCGACCGCGGGGTCAGCTTCTGCACCAACGGCGACGACGCCGCGTGCGTGAGCTTCCACGAGCCGGTGCCGGCGATCGACCCCACCGGCCGGATCCGGCACCCCGGCGCCACGCTGACCGTCGCCGACGTGCCGGGGCTGCTCGCCGCGCTGGGCTGACCCGGCCCTCCGGGGCGACTGAGGGCGTCCCGTGGACAACTCGTGCACCACGCGGCTCTCGCGGAGCAGCGATGTACCCAATAACAGTGACGCGCGAGGGGTGGGTGGTCCCTACGCTCAGCCTGGCGGCGGTCCGTGGGGGCCTGGCGCCATACCTGGGGGCACACATGAGCACAACCACCCGATCCCTTGCTGTCCTGGCCGCCGGCGCGCTGCTGCTGCCAGCACTGGTCAGCACACCGGCAGCGGCGGTCAGCAGCGACCACGGCAACCGGGTGGTCTCCGCGATGCCGGAGCGGGGCACGCCGCACGTCATGGACGGCACCGTCACCGCCATCACCCAGGTCGGCACCAAGATCATCGTGGCCGGCACCTTCACCCGGGTGAGCCCCTCGGAGACCTTCACCGACACCTCCGACGACCTGGTGCGCAACCGGCTGTTCGCCTTCGACGCCGCCACCGGCGTCATCGACCCGACCTTCAACCCGAACCTCGGCGGCGCGGCCAACTCCCTCGACACCGACGGCACCCACGTCTACGTCGCGGGCGCGTTCGGCTCGGTCGGCGGCAAGACCGGGTTCAAGAAGGTGGTGAAGCTCGACCTGAACGGCGCGCCCGTCACGGAGTTCAAGGCGATCCCGAACGCCGTGGTCAACGAGGTGGTGGTGCGCAACGGCACCGTCTACATCGGCGGAGCGTTCAAGACCGTGAAGTCCCGCACCACCACCTACCCCGTCGGCCAGCTCGCCGCCCTCGACGGCACCCGGGGCACGCCCCTCTCGTCGTTCGGCCACACCTTCGCCGGCGTCTACAACCCCGGCAAGAAGAACCCCGGCACCACCAACGTCAAGCGGTTCGACGTCTCGACCGACGGCACCCGACTGGTCGCCGTCGGCAACTTCGCCACCGTCGACGGCCAGGCCCGCAACCAGGTGGTCGTGCTCAACACCGGCGGCGCCACCTCGACCCTCGCCCCCTGGGCGACCAACCGCTTCGACCGCAGCCACAGCGTGTGCTCCGGCGCGTTCGACACCTTCACCCGCGACCTCGACATCTCCCCCGACGGCAGCTTCTTCGTCATCTCCACCACCGGAGCCTTCGGCGGCGGCGCGAACGGCGGCGGTCTGTGCGACACCACCACCCGGTGGGAGATGGCCAGCACCGGCAACGACCCGACCTGGATCGACTACACCGGCGGTGACACCAGCTACGGCGTCGCCGTCACCGGCGACACCGTGTACATCGGTGGCCACATGCGCTGGCAGAACAACCCCTTCCAGGGCGACCAGGCCGGCCCCGGCGCCGTGGCCCGCGAGGGCATCGCGGCGCTCGACGCCAAGAACGGCCTCCCGCTGAGCTGGAACCCCGGGCGCGACCGCGGCGTCGGCGCCCAGGCCATGTTCGCGACCAGCACCGGCCTGTGGGTCGGCAGCGACACCACCCTGTTCGCCAACCAGCGCCGCGGCCGGATCGCGTTCCTGCCGCTGGCCGGTGGCACCACGCTGCCCGCCGACCCGGTGACCACCCTGCCCGGCGACCTCTACGGCGCCCAGGCGGGCACCGCCCCGCAGAACGTGCTGTGGCGGGTCAACGCCGGGACCACCTCCACCACCGCCGCCACCGACGGCGGACCCTCGTGGTCGGGCCACTCCGGCCGCGTCAGCGGCGGCAGCAGCGCCAGCTACAGCACCAGCGTCACCCGCGACGGCACGGTCCCGGCCGGCACCCCGACCTCGGTCTTCCAGACCGAGCGCTACGGGCTGCAGGACTGGAACTTCTCGGTCCCCTCCGGCCGCTCCATCACCGTCCGGCTCTACTTCGCCAACCAGTACGCCGGCACCTCCCAGCCGGGCCAGCGCAGGTTCGACGTCTACATCGACAACGTGCTGCGGCTCGACGACTTCGACATCGCCGCGGCGGCGGGGCACCAGGTCGGCACGATGCGCTCGTTCTCGATCACCAGCGACGGCAACGTCGACGTCGACCTGCGCAACGTCACCGACAACGCCCTGGTCAACGCCATCGAGATCGTCGACAACAACCAGCCCGGGGCGACGCCCGGCGGCCTGGTCAAGCGACCCGTCAACGGCAGCGGCGTCCCGACCGGGTCCGCCACCACCGTCGACGGAGCCGAGGACTGGTCGGCGGTGCGCGGGGCGTTCCTGCTCGGCGACACGCTCTACTACGGCCGCTCAGACAACGCCCTCTACCGCCGCTCGTTCAACGCGGCCACCGGGGCGCTGGGCGCTCCGTCGCCGGTCGACCTGCACGACGACCCCGACAACGGCACCCGGATCCCGTTCGCGATCTCCTCGATGTCCGGGATGTTCTTCGACGCCGGCAGCCACCGGATCTACTACACCGTCCAGGGCGACAGCCGGCTCTTCTACCGCTACTTCACGCCCGAGAGCCAGGTGGTCGGGGCCCAGACGTTCACCGCCGACGCCGGTGGCGTGAGCTTCGCCAGCACCGCGGGCCTGACCCTGGCCAGCGGCCGGATCCTCTACGGCTCCAGCGACGGGTCGCTCCGCTCGGTGCCGTTCTCCGGCGGCCGCGTGACCGGCACCCCGACGGTGCTCAGCTCCGACGGGTCCTGGCAGCTGCGCGGGATGTTCGTCGCCAACCCCTGACCGCGCTCCCTGCCCGGGGAGGGTCAGCGGCGGGGCATGTGGATGGCGAGCCCGGCCTCGACCAGGTCGCCGGTGACCCGGCCGCCCTGCTGCTCGGCGAGCTCGCGGGCGGCGGTGACACCGAGGTGGGGCAGCGGGGAGGCGAGCCCGGGCGGCACCTCGATCCGGACGTGGTCGGAGCCGCCGACGAACCGCAGCCGGACCGGGCCCTCACCCCCGACGACCTCGTCGAGGACCAGCTCCAGCACGTGCTCGACCGGTCCGGGGGTGAAGCCGAGCTCGAGGTCGCCGTCGGCGCGGGCGGTGACCTGACGCCGGTCGTCGGCGAGCCGCTCCCCCCACGCCTGGGTGACCTGGGTGGCGAGGTCGGCCAGCGCGACCTGCCCGCCCTCGACCAGCGCGCCCTGCCGCGTGATCGCGACCAGGTGGCCGGCCGCGGCGTTGACGTCCTCGACCCGCTGCAGGCAGCGGGCCGCCGCAGCCCGCGCGTCGTCCGGCACGTCGTCGCGGACGGAGAGGTCGTCGAGCTCGAGGTGGAGGGCGGTGAGCGGGGTGCGCAGCTCGTGGGAGGCGTACTCGGCGAACTCGCGCTCCCGGGCCAGCCGGGTCCCGAGCTGGGCCGCGCTCGCCCGCAGCGCGTGGCCGATCGAGAGCGCCTCCGGGATCCGCGAGTCCGGGACCTCGATGTCGACCCGGCCCCGGCCCAGCGACCCGGCCGCCGCGGCGAGCGCGGTGAACGGCGCCGAGAGCCGCGCGGCGAGCCACCAGCCCGAGAGCCCGGCGAGGAGCACCAGCAGCAGCGCCAGCACCATCAGCGACGTCAGCTGGCGGTCGTTGACGTCGAGCAGCTCCCGGGCGGTGCTGGAGAGCACCACCGTGCCCTCCCCCGCCGGGACCTCGGCCTCGACGATGCCGTCCTCGGTGGAGTACGCCGCCCCCTCCACCACGAGCGAGCCGCCCTCCGGTCCGACGTACTCCAGCCGCGACTCGAGGTCCACGAGCTCGATCAGCAGCCCCCGGTCGATGCGGCGGCCGGCGTCGACCCGGTCGGTGATGACCGTGGCGACCAGCTCCGCCTCCTGCCGTTCGTGAGCAGCCTCCTGCTCGACCAGGAACCCCTGGAAGGTGTAGCCGCGGACCGTCACCACCAGCACGATCAGGACCAGCGCCAGCAGCACGAACGAGCCGGCGATCCGTTCACGCATCGGGTGGGCCCTCGAGGCGGAAACCCACCCCGCGAACCGCGACGATCCTCTCCGCGACCTCGGCGCCCTCGAGCTTGGCGCGCAGCCGCCCGACCGTCACGTCCAGGGTCTTCGTCGACCCGTACCAGTTCTCGTCCCAGACGTCGGCCATCAGCCGGTCGCGGGAGACCACCTTGCCGCGCTGGGCGACCAGGTTGTCCAGGACGTCGTACTCCTTGCCGGTCAGCATCACCTCGGTGTCGCCGTAGAAGACCCGGCGAGCGGCCTGGTCGATGTGCAGCTGGTCGCTGCGGCGCTCCGGCTCGGCGGCCGCCGCCTGCTGGCCCGTGCGCCGCAGCAGGGCGCGCACCCGGGCCTGCAGCTCGGCCAGGCCGAACGGCTTGGAGAGGTAGTCGTCGGCGCCGTAGTCGAGGCCGACCACCCGGTCGAGCTCGCCCGCCCGGGCGGTGACGATCAGGATCGCGCCGCCGAAGCCCTGGCCGCGGGCCTTCTGGCAGACCTCGAGGCCGTCCATGCCCGGCAGTCCGAGGTCGAGGATCATGACGTCGGTCTCGTGGTCGTCGATGAAGTCCAGCGCGACCTCGCCGTTGTCCACCCGGATCACCTCGTAGCCCTCACGCTCGAGGGTGCGGACCAGAGGGAAGGCGATGTCCTCCTCGTCCTCGACCACCAGCACACGCGTCATAGACGAGAGCATAGGCCCGGGGCCCGTCGGTCCTTGACGGGTGTCGGGATGCCGCCACCGGCCTCACCGCCCGATCACCTGGCCGCTCGCGTCGAGGTCGCGGCCCGAACCCCCTCCACGAGGGCGGCGTCGGGCTCCTCCTCGCCACCCCGGGAGGTACGGCGCAGCAGCACCAGCAGCCCTGCCACGCCCAGGGCGACCCCGGCGGGGACCCACGGCGGGACGGACACCGAGTCGACCGCCAGCAGCGGCCGGCCCAACCACGGGACGGCCAGCGCCACGCGTGCGGTCGAGGCCTCCGGGACCCGCCAGGGGTCGGGCGTGTCGACGGCGTCGCCGCGGGTGGCGACCAGCCCCTCGGCCACCCCGGTCACCCGTCGGGTCACCCGCTCGGTCGAGCCCGGGGGCGTGAAGGTCACGACGTCCCCGACCTCCAGCTCGCCCATCGGCACCTGATCGTCGAAGACCAGCGCACCGCGCGGATAGGCGCCGGCCATCGCGTCGTCGACGACCACGTGGGTGGTGTAGCCCAGCGCCGGGGGGACCAGCAGCGCCGCCGAGACCACGGCCGTGGTGATCAGCAGCGCCCGGAGCGCACGCCACCAGCCGCGACGACGCGGCCGAGCCGTGATCTCCATGGGGTGCTCCTCGTGGCGGACGTGCGGCGAGCGGGACGGCGGTGGATGGTCGGGCCGCTCCCTCCCCAGGTCGTCGGCGCGGACCATCCACCGCACGGTCCTCCCTCGTCTAGGCCCGCCCCACCCCCCTCAGAGGGGCTGGCCACGTCCCGCTGCGGCTCCACACCCCCCGGTCGGAGCCGCGTCACGAAGACGTCCCCAACCTAGGGGGGCCCGCACCACAGACCGGTGTCCCGCGGGGTACGCCGACACCACAACGCATCACCAGTTGGGTAACCGCGCGGGGATGCAGCCGAGCAGCCTCAGCCGAGCCCGGCCAGCAGGTCCCCCTGCTCCGCGACCCGCGACAGCACCTCCTCGAACCGGAGCTGCTCGAGGGCGAGCGGGTCCTCGGCACCGGCCGCGACCTCCTCCCACGACAGCGGCGCGGCGACGAACGGCCGGTCCCTCCCGCGCAGCGAGTACGGCGAGAGGGTGGTCTTCGAGCCCGCGTTCTGCGACCAGTCGAGGAACACCTTTCCCGAGCGACGCGCCTTGGTCATCGTGGCGGTGACCTGCGCGGGGTGGGCCTGCTGCAGCTCCTCGGCGACCTGCTTCGCCACCCCCGTCGTGCCGTCGGGGTTGAGCCTGCCGGGGAGCGCGGCGTACAGGTGCAGGCCCTTGCTGCCGCTGGTGACCGCGAACGCCTCGAGGTCGCGCTCGGCCAGCCGCTCACGGACCAGCAGCGCGACGCTCGCGCACTCGTGGAGGCCGGCACCCTCCCCGGGGTCGAGGTCGATGACCAGCCGGTCCGGGTTGCGCGGCCGGCCGTTGCGGCCGACCGTCCACTGGTGGACGTGCAGCTCGAGCGCCGCGAGGTTGGCCAGCCAGGTGAGGGTGGCGAGGTCGTCGCAGATCGGGAAGTCGAGGTGGTCTCCGTGACGGGACGCGCCCCTCGACCCGGTCGTCGGGACCCGCGCCGTGCGGACCCATGACGGCGTGCCCTGCGGCGCGTTCTTCTCGAAGAAGCTGGACCCCCCGGTGCCGTGCGGCCAGCGGACCCGGGTCACGGCGCGGTCCTTCAGGTGCGGCAGCATCACCGGCGCGACCTGCGCGTAGTAGTTGAGGACCTCGCCCTTGGTGGTGCCGGTCTGGGGGTAGAGCACCTTGTCGAGGTTGCTCAGCGTGAGGGTGCGCCCCTCGACCTCCACCCGGATCTCGGACCCGGCCACCTCAGCGGCCGATCGCGATCAACGGCACCCGGTCCTGGTCGAGCCGGCGCATCAGCCGCTTCATGAACCAGCGCGGCGTGCTGACGCAGCCGGCGGTCGCGCCGTCGCCGTTGACGTGCAGGAAGATCGCGCCGCCGCGGTGCCGGACCTGGGCGCGGTTGAAGCCGGTGACGACCGCCCACTCGTACTGCCGGGGGTAGTCCTTGAGGCGCTCGGAGGCGTCGGGGTGGCCGGGGTCGAGCCACCAGCGGAAGCCGCCGTCGGACTTGTGACGGAACCGGTTGTAGTGGTCGGAGGAGTTGTCGAGCACCCAGTAGTCGCCCGCGCGGACCTTGCGGTAGCTCGGGTCCCACGCGTCGCGCTGCCGGTGGCGGCCGAAGGCCCACGGCAGCCGGTGGGTGCCCAGCGGCGTCTTGCCCGAGCCCTGCACCCGCCGGCGCGGCCGGACCAGGCCGCCGTAGCCGATCCGGCCGTCGGCGGCCTGGAACCGCTGCGTCCAGCGACCCTCCGCGCGCGACCAGAAGGTGACCCGCGCGTGCCAGCCCGCGGTCCGGTTGACGGTGACGACCTGGGTGGTGCCGGGACGCAGGTCGACCCTCACGCCGTCGAGGGTGACGGTGCCGGGCCTCGCGGCGACCGTGGTCGCCGGCACCGGGAGCGGTGCCGCGAGGGCCAGCCCGAGGGCCAGCAACAGGGTGAGGAGCGGCTTCACAGGTCCTCCGGGGAGAGGTCGGAGCGGATGCCCTGGAACGACGGCTGGCGCAGCCGATCGTAGCCGAGGCCGTGGGTGTCGACGTCGACCACGACGACCGGCTCGACCCAGGTCGTCCCGCTGGCATCGACCCGGGGCACCTCGTCGACGAACGGGCTGGCGCTCGTGTGCAGCGGGGCCAACAGCTCCTGGAGCCGGCGAGCGGTCGCGCCGGTCAGGCCGCTCCCGACCCGGCCGCGGTAGCTCAGCCCCTCGGGGGTCACCTCCCCCACCAGCACCGCCGCGAGCCGATCGGTGGAGCCGACCTGGGGGCGCCACCCGCCGACGACGAACGTCCCGCGGTGGCGGTGGGCCCGCTTGAGCCAGTCCCGGCTGCGGGTGCCGGGGCGGTAGCGCGAGGTGACCCGCTTGCTCACCACGCCCTCCAGCCCCTGCTGCCGGGTCGCCTCCCACAGCATCTCCCCGTCGTCGTACGCCGCGGGCACCTGCCACTGCTCCAGACCGAGTCCGGCCAGCAGCTCGCGGCGCTCGGCGTACGACCGGGAGGTGACGTCCTCGCCGTCGAGCCGGAGCAGGTCGAAGACCATCAGCGTCGCCGGGATGTCCTCGGCCAGCCGGGCGGCGTCCGCGGCCCGGCGCACGTGCATCCGGTGCTGGAGCACCCGGAAGTCGGGGATCCCCCGGGCGTTGAGGGCGATCACCTCGCCGTCGACGAGGAGGTCGCGCCCGCCCGCCGGCGGAGTGCTCAGGTCGGGCCAGGCGGCCGTGACGACGTTGCCGTTGCGGCTCAGCATCCGCGCGACCGCGGCCCCTGCCGGGACGTCGACCAGCACCCGCACGCCGTCCCACTTCACCTCGTGCACCCAGTCGTCGCCGGTGGGCAGGTGGTCGGTCGCGGTGGCGAGCATCGGCCGCAGCTCGCTCACGGCTCCGCCCGCGCGGGCAGCACGCACAGCTCGTTGCCGGAGCCGTCGGCGAAGTGCCGCCACGGCAGCTCACCGAAGCCGAGGTGGAGCTCGCGGCCACCCCGGGCGGCGATGCCGGCAGCGACCTCGTCGGGGTCCTCGCCGGCCTCGAGCCGGACGTCGAGGTGGACCCGGTTCTTCCCCGTGCCCTTGGGCCGCCGCTGCGGGACCAGCTCCAGCAGCGGGCCGCGGCGCGAGGGGTGGCGCAGGCTGACCGGTGCGACCCCGGGGGCCTCGGTCCAGCCGGTCAGCCACGACCACAGCACGGCGTCGCGCCCGGGGTCGGCGCAGTCGAGCGGGAGCGCGGCGATCGGCCCGGTGTCGGCGTAGGCGGCGCGGTCCTCCATCACGCAGCACGGGTTGCCCTCGGGGTCGGCGAGCACCACCCAGGGCACCCCCGGCCCCGCGTGCTGGCCGAGGTCGAGGTGGGTCGCACCGAGGCCGAGCAGCCGCTCGACGGTCGCGGCCTGCTGCTCCGCGCCGCGCAGGTCGAGGTGGAGGCGCGGTGGCTGCGACCGCGGGTCCGGCGCCGCCTCCGGGACCGGCTGGAAGCACAGGTCGAGGGCCGGGCCGCCCTCGACCGCCACCCGGGTCTCGAAGATGTCCGGCTCGTCGGTGAGCGTCTCACCGCCCAGCGCGGCCTCCCAGAACCGGCCCAGCAGCTGCGGGAACCGGGCGTCGACCACCACGTTCTCCAGGTACATGGCGTCCAACCTAGGGCTGTCGGTGGCCTGTGCTCCACTGGGCGCATGACCGACGACGAGAGCAGCACCGGGGGCTCCACCGAGGCGCTGCTGCGTCGCTACTGGGAGACCTGCGAGGCCCGGGACTGGGACGGCTTCGGGGCGCTGCTGGCGCCCGACGTGGTCTACGTGGTCCACCAGACCCGGGAGCGGGTCACCGGCCGGGAGGCCTACGTCCGGTTCAACCGGGAGTTCCCGGGCGACTGGCACGTCACGGTGGTGCGGGTGGTCGCCGACGCGAGCGGCGGCGCCGTCTGGACCCGCTTCGACGTCGGCGAGGAGTCCATGACGGGCCTGCACTTCCTCACCGTCGCCGACGGGCTGGTCAGCCGGGTCGACGACTTCTGGCCCGAGCCGTACGAGCCGCCGGCGGGTCGTGCCCACCTGGTCGAGCGGTTCTGAGCCCGCCCGGGGATACCCTCGACCCATGCGTGCGATCTGGAAGGGTTCGGTCAGCTTCGGGCTGGTCAACGTGCCCGTGAAGCTCTACTCCGCGACCGAGTCCCACGACGTCTCCTTCCGCCAGGTGCACGCCAAGGACGGCGGCCGCGTCAAGTACCAGCGGGTCTGCTCGATCGACGGCGAGGAGGTCGCCTACGCCGACATCGCCAAGGGGTACGAGACCGAGGACGGCGAGATGGTGATCCTCACCGACGACGACATGGCCGACCTGCCGGTGACGTCCTCGCGCGAGATCGCGGTCGAGAAGTTCGTGCCCACCGACCAGATCGACCCGATGCTGCTGGAGAAGTCCTACTACCTCGAGCCCGAGAAGACCGGCGCCAAGCCCTACGCGCTGCTGCGGCAGGCGCTGGTCGAGGCCGACCGGATGGCCGTGGTGACGGTGGCGCTGCGGCAGCGGACCACGATCGCGGTGCTGCGGGTCAAGGACGACGTCATCGTGCTCCAGACGATGATGTGGCCCGACGAGATCCGCACCCCCGACTTCAACGTCGAGCCCGGCGAGGTCAAGGACTCGGAGGTGAAGATGGCCAGCATGCTGGTCGAGACCCTGGCCGGTGACTTCGACGCCTCGGAGTTCGAGGACGACTACGCCGAGGCCGTGCAGGCGCTGGTGAAGGCCAAGATCGAGGGCGGCGAGATCAAGCGCACCCCGACCTCCACCAAGTCCTCCGGCGAGGTGGTCGACCTGCTGGCGGCGCTGCAGAAGTCGGTCGAGGCCGCCAAGACCGCCCGCGGCGAGACGGACTCCGGTGACTCCGGCGACTCCGGCGCGAAGAAGTCTCCGGCGAAGAAGACCGCCAAGAAGACGGCCAAGAAGACTGCGAAGAAGAAGGCCAGCTGAGGGCTCTCAGCCGACACCGTCCGGGGCGGCCGCGGCGCCGAGCCGCCCACTCCAGGCCGCCACGGCCTCCCGCACCTCGGCGGGGGCCTCGACCAGCCGCACGGGGGCCTCGAGGCAGCCGATCCCGAACACCGCCCACCGCAGGTCGTGGGCCTCGAACGTCACGGTCACGGTCTCCCCGTCGACCCGGGTCACCTGGGCCCACGCGCCGATCCTGCGGCGTACGTGCTCCTCGGTCGCGGTCACCGCGACGGTGAAGCGGAGCTCCTGCTCGCGCTGGGACATCCCCGCGCGGACGTGGGCCGCGGCATCCCCGCCGGGGATCTCGCGGGGCCGGAACACCGCCCGGGTGCCGCCCGGCTCGCGGAGCCGGTCGAGCCGGAAGGACCGCCAGTCCTGGCGGTCGAGGTCGTAGCCGAGGAGGTACCAGCGGCGTCCCACCGTGACCAGCCGGTGCGGCTCGACGTGGCGGCGCAGGTCCTCGCCCGGGGCACTGCCGCCCCGGGCGGTGTAGCCGAAGCGGATCCGCTCGCGGTCGCGGATCGCCTGAGAGACGGTGGCGAGCACCCCGGCCTCGACCTCGGGGGCCTGGGAGAACGGGGCGTCGACGGTCGCGGCCCGCAGCGACTCCGCCCGCCGGCGCAGCCGCGCCGGCAGCACCTGCACCACCTTGGCCAGCGCCGAGAGCGAAGCCTCCGACAGCGTCCCGGCGTACCCGCTCGCGGCGGAGCCGAGCGCCACCACCATCGCGATCGCCTCCTCCTCCTCCACCACCAGCGGCGGCATCGAGCCGCCGGGGGCGAGCTGGTAGCCACCGGCGGTGCCGCGGCTGGAGTGGACGGGGTAGCCGAGGTCACGGAGCCGCTCGATGTCGCGGCGCAGGGTCCGCTCGGAGACCTCGAGCCGCCCGGCCAGCTCGGTGCCGGGCCAGTAGCGGTGGGTCTGGAGCAGCGACAGCAGCCGGAGGGTCCGCGAGCTCGTGTTCGCCATGGCTCCAGTCTGGCCCATCAACCGGTCAGGATGTGGCCGCAAGTCCTCCTAGCGTCGAGCTCATGGCACTCACTCTCGACACCCCATCACCGCGCACGACCACGACCGTGACGGGCCGCGCCCGCACCGCGGCCCTGATCAGCCTGCTGCTCGCCTCCACCATGGAGCTGATCGACGTCAGCATCGTCAATGTCGCGCTGCCGACCATCGAGGCGGACCTCGGCGCCAGCAGCGCCCAGCTGCAGTGGATGGTGGCGGCCTACCCGCTCGCCTTCGCCGTCGCGCTCGTGACCGGGTCGCGGCTCGGTGACGGGTTCGGCCGCAAACGGCTGTTCGTGACCGGCCTGGTCGGCTTCACCCTCGCCTCGGCCGCCTGCGGGTTCGCCCCCACCGCCGAGGCGCTGGTCGGCTTCCGTGCCGTGCAGGGGCTTGCGGCGGCGGCGATGATCCCGCAGGTGATGTCGAGCATCCAGGTGCTCTACGCCCCCCACGAGCGGGCGGGGGCGATGGGCGCCTTCAGCGGCCTCGCGGGCCTCGCGACGGTGCTCGGCCCGGTCCTCGGGGCAGTCCTGACCCAGGCCGACATCGCCGGCAGCGGCTGGCGGCCGGTGTTCCTGGTCAACATCCCGGTGGGCGTGCTCGCCCTGGTCGCGGCGCTGCGCTTCATCCCCGAGTCGCACGCCGCGCGGCGACCCGACCTCGACGTCGTCGGTGCGCTCACGCTGGGCGGGGGCCTGCTGGCCGTGCTCCTCCCGCTGACCACGGGCCGGGAGCAGGGCTGGCCCGTGGGCGGCTTCGCCCTCATCGCGCTGGGCGTCCTCGTCCTGGCCGGCTTCGCCCGCGGCCAGCGGCGGGCCGAGGACGCAGGACGCGAGCCGCTGGTGGCGCTCTCGCTCTACCGCGGTCGCGCGTTCGCGGGTGGCAGCACGGTGCTGCTGGTGCTGTTCGTGTCGATGGCGGCGTACTTCCTGGCCCAGACGGTCTACTTCCAGGTCGGGCTCGGCTGGTCGGTGCTGAAGGCGGGACTGGTGAGCGTGCCGTTCGCGGTCGCGACGGCGGTCTTCGCGGGCTACGGCGTGACGGTGCTGGCAGCGCGGATCGGCCGGCGCGTGCTGCAGCGCGGCGCCGCCGTGCTGGCGCTCGGGCTCGCGCTGCAGGCCGCCGTCGTCCACGGCGCGGGGGCGCAGACGTCGTTCTGGTGGTTCGTGCCCGGGCTGGTCGTCACGGGCGCCGGCTTCGGGCTGATGGTCGCCCCGATCGGGATGTTCACGATCGCGGAGGTCCCGGTGGCGCAGGCGGGCTCGGCCTCGGGCCTGTTCAACACCACGACCCAGCTCGCCAACGCGATCGGCATCGCGGTGCTCGGGACGCTCTTCTTCGAGGTCGCCTCGCGGCAGCAGACGCGGGTCCCCTCGGAGCTGTTCGGCCCGGCGTTCCAGGTGGTGCTGGGCGCCGTCGCCGCCTTGATGGGCCTGGCCTGGCTCGCCGCGCGGACGCTGCCGGACGAGGCGCCGGCCGAGCCCGTCGAGGTGCTCGCGTAGGGCGGCGTCAGCCCGGGGCCAGGGCCCGCAGCCGGACGCCGATCTCGGCGGCGACGGCGACGGCGAGGTCCCGGGCGGACTCGCCCTCGACCTCGGGGACGACGTGGTGGACGACCCCGTCGGCGAGCAGGTCCGCGGCCCGGACCCGCTGCCGGCCGGCCATCTCCGCGGCGTGCTCGGTGTCGCCGTGGACGATCACGCTGGCACCCTCGGGCGGCAACGGGGAGAGCCAGGCGTGCTCGGTGGCGACGACGACCCGGGCCGGGAGCAGCGCGAGCGCCCCTCCCCCGCAGCCCTCGCCGAGGATCACCGACACGCTCGGCACCGTCATCGTCGTCAGGGTCGCGATGCAGCGGGCGATCTCGCCGGCGATGGCCCGTTCCTCGGCCCGCGGGGAGAGCTCGGCGCCCGGGGTGTCGATGACCGTGACCAGCGGCAGCCCGAGCTCCTCGGCCAGCCGCATCCCCCGCCGGGCCTCGCGCAGCGCGCCCGGGCCCATGGCGTGTCCGGGCGCCTGCCGGGACCGGTCCTGTCCCACCACGACGCACGGCTGGTCGTCGATCCGGGTGAGGGCCACCATCACCGTCGAGTCGCGCTCGCCCTCGTCGGTGCCCCGCAGCTGCACCGTCCCGCAGGCGCCGTGCTGGAGCAGGTCGCGCACGCCGGCGCGGTCGGGCTGTCGGGTGTGCTGGACGCTCGCCCAGGCGGAGAGCCGACCGATCGGCTGCGGCTCGCGGACCGGCAGCCGGCCGGGGCCGGGCGGGTCGACCAGCACGGCGAGCGCGAGGTCGACCATCGCCGGCAGGTCCTCGACCGCGACGACACCGTCGATGACGCCCGCCGCGGCGAGGTTCTCGGCGACCTGGACGCCCGGTCGGAACGGCCGGCGGTGGAGCCCCTCGTAGACCTTCGGCCCGAGGAACCCGACCAGCGCACCGGGCTCGGCCACCGTCACGTGGCCCAGCGAGCCCCACGAGGCGTAGACGCCGCCGGTCGTGGGGTGGCGCAGGTGGACCAGGTAGGGCAGGCCGGCGGCCCGGTGGTCCATCAGCGCCCGGGAGATCTCGACCATCCGGACGAACGCCGGGGTGCCCTCCTGCATCCGGGTCCCCCCGGAGGCGGTGCTGGCCAGCACCGGCAGGCCCTCGGCGGTGGCCCGGCGTACGGCGCCGGTGATCCGGTCCGCCGCCGCGCGACCGATCGACCCGGCGAGGAACCCGAACTCGTTGACCACCACCGCGACCGGCCGGCCGCGGACCTCGCCGCGCCCGGTGAGCACGGACTCGTCGGTCCCGGCCTTCTCGGCCGCGGCCGCCAGCGCCGCCCGGTACTCCTCGTCGAGGCCACTCAGGTCCACCGGGGAGTCCCAGGACTCGAAGGTGCCGTCGTCGAGCACCAGGTCGAGCAGCTCGTGGGCCGTCCAGCGGCGGGTCACGCCCCCGCCTCGCCGTCGGCGTCGCCCGCCAGCCAGGCGCGGATCGCGTCCGCGTCCTGGTCGAGCAGGGGCGGGGCGACGTGGTCGCGACGGGTGACCTCGGCGCCGTCGGCGTCGAAGAACCGCAGCGGCGGACCGGGCAGCGTGACCGATCCGAGCGTGCGGTGCTCGACGTCCACCAACAGCCCCTGGCTCGCGACCTGGTCCCACGCGTAGACCTCGTCGAGGGAGCGGACCTTGCCCGCCGGCACGCCCACCTCGGCGAGCCGGGCCAGCAGCGGCTCGGCGTCCCAGTCGGCGAAGGCGCGCTCGACCACCTCGATCACCCGGTCGCGGTGGCCGACGCGCTCCTGGTTGCTGGCCAGCCCGTCGGCGGCGGGGTCGAGCCCGAAGCCCTCGCAGAACCGGCGCCACAGCCCCTCGCTGCCGAGCGCGATCTGCACCGCCCCGTCGCGGCAGTGGAACAACCCGTAGGGCGCGATGGACGGGTGGTGGTTGCCCTGGGCGCGACCCACCTCCCCCGCGACCGTCCAGCGGGTGCCCTGGAAGGCGTGCACCCCGACCACCGAGGCGAGCAGCGAGGTGCGGACGACGGTGCCGCGTCCGGTGCGGTGCCGCTCGTGCAGCGCGGCGAGCACGCCGTAGCCGCCGTACATCCCGGAGAGCAGGTCGGCGATCGGTACGCCGACGCGCTGCGGGTCGTCCGGCCCGGACCCGGTCAGCGACATCAGGCCCGCCTCGCCCTGGGCGATCTGGTCGTAGCCGGCCCGACCGCCCTCGGGGCCGTCGTGGCCGAAGCCGGTGATCGAGAGCACCACCAGCCGCGGGTTGCGCCGCTGGAGGTCCTCGATCCCGAGCCCGAGCCGCTCGAGGACGCCGGTCCGGAAGTTCTCGACCAGCACGTCGGCGCGGTCGACCAGCGCGAGCAGCAGGTCCTTGTCGGCGGCGTCCTTGAGGTCGAGCGCGATCGACTCCTTGTTGCGGTTGGTGCACAGGAAGTACGTCGACTGCCGCTCGTCCGGGTCGCCGACGAACGGCGGCCCCCAGCCGCGGGTGTCATCGCCGGCGCCCGGCGCCTCGACCTTGATCACACGAGCCCCCAGGTCACCCAGCATCTGGGTGGCGTGCGGCCCGGCCAGGGCGCGCGTGAGATCGACGACGAGCAGGTCACTGAGCGGTCCGGGCATCGGTGTCACCATCCTGGGAGGACGAGGGCGGCCCACACGAGCAGCGGACCGGCGAGGGTCACGATCACGCCGTAGGTGAGGATCTGCTGGTAGTACACACGCTCCCCGATGCCCTCGGGCTTGTTGGCCAGCATCAGGGCACCGTTGGTGGAGAACGGGCTGACGTCGACGATCGTGGAGCTCACCGCGAGCGCGGCCACGAAGAGCCCTGCGCTGATCCCGCCCTCGGCGATCAGCGGGATCGCGATCGGGATGATCACCGGCAGCAGCGCCGTCGAGGAGGCGAACGCCGAGACGACGCCGCCGACGTAGCAGAGGATCAGTGCGCCGATCGCGGCGGCGCCCAGGCTCGCGGCCCAGGTGCCGACGAACTGCGGCGAGCCCGCGGTGGTGAGGATCGTCGCGTAGGTGCTGACCCCCGCCACCAGCAGCACCGTCGGCCACGCGATCTGCTTGACGGTGTCCTTGTAGGAGCTGGGGAACAGCGCGGAGAGCAGCACGGCGGCAGTGATCGCGGCGAAGCCGATGTTCTTGTCGAAGGCGAGCGCGATGGTCGCGACCGCGGCGAAGGCGAGCAGCGTCAGCACGTGCTCGGGGGTGGAGCCGAGGTGGTCGACGTCGGGGGTGCCGGTGGTCGGGGTGGCACCGGTGCCGGAGGCGGTCGAGGCACGGTCGCGACGCTGCCTGCGCTCGGTGGCCAGGGCCGCGCCGGGCCCGACCCCGGCCGGCGCCAGCTCGCCCTCGGCGTCCAACCGCATCGACATCAGCTGCCGCCCACCCAGGACGACGAACAGGATCGCGGCCAGCACGGTGTTGACGGCCAGGCTGGCGAAGAAGATCGTCAGCGGCGACTCGGGCAGGCCCGCGTCCGCCACGACGGAGTTGGTGATGATGCCGTAGATGGAGATCGGCGAGAAGCCGCCGGCCTGGGCGCCGTGCACCACGAACATGCCCATCATCAGCGGGCTGATCTTGTAGCGGCCGGCGAAGCCCAGCGCGATCGGACCGATGATCGCGCAGGCGGCCGGGCTGGCGGCGCCGATGGCCGTGATCACCCCCGTCACCGCGAACATCACCCACGGGATCAGGGCCACGCGGCCGCCGACGAGCCCCAACGCCTTGCGGACGATGAGGTCGACCGTGCCGTTCTGCCGCGCGATCGCGAACAGGTAGGTGACACCGATCAGGGTCAGCACCAGGTCGGCGCTGATGCCGGCCAGGATCTCCTTCTCGTCGAGGTCGAGGGAGTACATGCCCACCAGCCACGCGCCGACGTAGGCGAGCGCTCCCATGTTGATCGGCAGCAGCGTGCCGACGACGAACAGCGCGACCAGCGCGATGATCGCGATCCATTCCGGACCCATGTCGAAACCTTTCGGTCAGTCATTCCCGAGATCGGGCCTGCGGCGCCAGCCGGTCGGACGCGGTGACCGACGTCACGTACTGGCACAGTGGCCTAGCCAATAGCACAATGAGCCGATCGTCAATAGGGTGGTGGCCATGTCTGACTCGTTCCCACCGCGGCTGCTGCGCACCCGCCTCTACGAGCAGGTCGCCGGGCAGATCTCGACCTGGATCGAGGAGAACGGCCTGGAGGCCGGGGACCGGCTGCCTCCCGAGCGGGAGCTCGCCCAGCGGCTCGGCGTCAGCCGCGCCACCCTCAGCCAGGCCCTGGTGGCACTCGAGGTGATCGGGGTGGTCGCGGTCCGGCACGGCGACGGGACCGTCGTCACGGGCCGGCAGCGGCAGGCGGGCCGGATCGTGGAGGCGATCCGCGACCACGCCGACCGGCTGCCCGAGATCATCGAGACCCGCGATGCGCTGGAGACCAAGATCGCCGCCCTCGCCGCGGTCCGGCGTACGGAGGAGGACCTGGTCCGGATCGACGACTCGCTCGAGGCGATGGCCGCCGACATCGAGGCCGGAGGCCGCGGTGTCGAGGGCGACGAACGCTTCCACGGCGCGGTCACCACGGCCGCCCACTCGCTGCTGCTCGCCCGGTTGATGGACGAGATCGGTGACCTGATCAGGGAGTCCCGGCTGGAGTCGCTCGGACAGCCCGGCCGCCCGCAGGACTCCCTCGCCGGCCACCGGTCGATCGCCCGGGCGATCCGGGACGGCGACCCCGACGTCGCTGCCCGCGCGATGCACGCCCACGTCGAGATGGTCAGTGATGTCGCGCTGCTGCGCGAGGAGACGTGAGTGGTCTGGAGTCGGTGCTCGTCCTGGCCGCCGGGCTCGGCGCGGGGATCCTCTCCTCGACCGTGGGCGTCGCCTCGCTGCTGAGCTTTCCGACCCTGGTGGCGCTCGGGCTGCCGCCGGTGACCGCGAACGTCTCCAACACCCTCGGCCTGATCCCCGGCGGCCTGGGCGGCGTCGTGGGCTACCGCGAGGAGGTCCGGGCCGCACCGCGGGTGGCCCTGGTGATCCTGGTCGTGTGCGCCGTCGGCGGCGTCGGCGGGGCGGCGCTGCTGCTCGGCCTGCCGCCCGGGGTCTTCGAGGCGGTCGTCCCCTGGCTGATCCTGCTCACCTGCCTGCTCGTCGGGCTGCAGCCGACCATCTCCGCCCGGCTGCGGCGCCGTCGGGGTGAGGCGCACGCCGAGCGGCGACACCTCTCGCCGCTCACCACCGGTTTTGCCACCCTCACCGGCGTCTACGGCGGCTACTTCGGCGCGGGCGCCGGCGTGATGATGGTGGCGGTCCTCGGACTCGGCACCGACCTCGAGCTGCGGGTCGTCAACGGCCTCAAGACGGTCTCGCTGATGGCCGGCAACGTGGTGGCCGGCCTGATCTTCGTGGTCGCCGCCGAGCCCCGCTGGGACGCCGTGGCGCTGCTCGCCGCCGGCTCCCTCGTGGGCGGGTACGTCGGCGCCCGGATCGGCCGCCGCCTCCCCGACCCCGTCTTCCGCGGGGCCGTCGTGACCGCCGGCGTCATCGCCGCCCTCGCGATGTTCTGACCCCCGCCTCGTTGAGTTGGGCCTCCGGAACAGCGAGTTGGGCGTCCGTTGCACCTTCGGTGCTACGGAGGCCCAGCTCACGTGATGCGCGCGCCCATCTCAACCTCTCCGGTGGGGCGTCAGGGGGTGTCCCAGCGGAAGAGGCGGGCGGCGAGGAGGGTCAGGGCGGCGGCGAAGGCGGCGAGGACGGCCATGGGGAGCAGGACGGCGGTCGGGCCCTGGCCGCGGACCAGCACGTCCAGCATCCCCTGGTTGAGCCAGTAGAGCGGGAGCACGTGGGCGAAGGCCTGGAGCCAGGACGGGGCGGCGTCGAGGGGGAAGAACGAGCCGCTGAGGAAGGCCATCGGCAGCACCAGGAAGTTGGCCATGTTGACCGCCCCCTCGACCGTACGGGCGGTGGCGCCGGCGAACAGCCCGACCGCCATGAAGCAGAGGGTGCCGACGACCAGCAGCGGCACCGAGGACCACCACGAGTCGGTGAGGGTCAGCCCGAAGGCGCCGGCGCCGAGGCCGACGAAGACCGCCATCTGCACCAGGGCGATGCCGATGGTGACCGCGACGCGAGCCGCGACGATCGTGCGCGTCGAGACGGGCGCGAGCTGGAGCCGTCGCAGCAGCTTGCTCTGCCGCCAGCCCTGGAGCGTCGCGGCCGCCCCGAACGCGGCACTCATCGCGACCGCCCAGCCGAGCAGCCCGGGGGTGACGAACTGGATCGTGCTGAGGCTGTCGTCCTCCACCCGCTCGGTGGTCAGCGTCCAGGTCGGAGGCTCCCCCGTCGCCGCGACGTTCGCCCCGTCCACGAAGGCCCGCAGCGCGCCCTGCGTGATCGCGGCCTTGGTCTGGTCGGTCTGGGTGTAGTGGGCGACGATCTCGCCGTCGCGCTCCTCGACCGCGACGTCGGCGTCACCGCCACGGACCTCCGCGACCGCGGTGTCGAGGTCGTCCTCCCGGGAGACCTCGAAGGTCGCCTCGAACGCCTCCCGCGCGGGGGGCGGGAGCTCGTCGAGGAAGGAGACGGCGCCGACCTGGACCAGATCGACCTTCGAGGTCCCCTGGTCGCCCAGCAGCCCCCCGAAGAGGACGAGGAACATCAGCGGGAACACCAGCGCGAAGAACACCGACGCCTTGTCGCGCAGGAAGCCGCGCAGGATCGCGGTCGACAGCGAGGTGAAGGCGGTCATCGTTGTCCCTCCGGTGACGGGGCGCGGCTCATGCGCGGTACTCGCGGCCGGTGAGCCCGAGGAAGACGTCCTCGAGGGTGCCCCTGCTCTCGACCACCCGCACCGGCGCGTCCAGCGCGTCGACCAGCGCAGCGGGGGTGTCGAGCCGCAGCAGCTGGCCGTGGTCCATGATCGCGACCCGGTCGCAGAGCACCTCGGCCTCGTCCATGTAGTGCGTCGTCAGCACGACCGTGCGGCCGGCCTCGTTGATGCTGCGCAGCAGGTCCCAGAGGTTGCGCCGGGCCTGCGGGTCGAGCGAGGCCGTGGGCTCGTCGAGGAAGACCAGCTCGGGGTCGTGGACCAGCGCACAGGCGATGGAGAGCCGCTGGCTCTGCCCCCCGGAGAGGTCCTCGACCCGGGTGTCGGCCTTGTCCACCAGTCCCACCTGCTCGAGCCACTCGTCGGCCCGGGCAGCCGGTACGGCGTACAGCGACGCGAAGGTGCGGATCTGCTCACGGGCCGTCAACCGCTCGAAGAAGGACGAGGCCTGCAGCTGCACCCCCATCCGCGGCAGCAGCCGCGGGTTGCGCGGCCACACCTGCTCCCCCAGCACGGTGACCGTGCCCGCGTCCGGCTTCCGCAGGCCCTCGACGATCTCGAGGACCGTGGTCTTGCCGGCTCCGTTCGGGCCGAGGATCCCGAAGAACTCGCCCTCGGCCACCTCGAAGCCGACCCCGTCGACGGCCCGCAGGTCGCCGTAGGTCATCACGACGTCGTGGACCTCGATCGCTCCCATGACCCCACCCTGTCGCTGGCCCCCGGCCGCCTCAACCTACTTTGGTAGCGGTCGCCGGCCACGGGTCGGCGGCCTCGAGCTGGGCCGCGAGGCTCAGCAGCACCTCCTCGCCGTCGGTCGGCCCCACCAGCTGGACGGCCAGCGGGAGCCCGTCGTCGCCGGTGCCGCGGGGGACCGAGGCGGCGGGGTTGCCGGCGACGTTCCAGAGCGCGGCGTACGCGATCGCCGGCATCGAACGCAGCGCCGCGCGGGCGGGCCCGACCCCCTGCAGCAATCCGGTGGCGGGCGGCCGGTGGGCGATCGCGGGGGTCAGCAGCACGTCGATGCGCTGGAAGACCCGGTTGGCCTTCTCCGCGACCCGCTCGCCGGCAGCCAGCGCCCGGTCGCGGACCCCCGCGGTCACCCAGGAGCCGAGCCGGCAGGTCTGGCGGGTGCGTCGCTCGAGCCGGTCGTAGTGCTCGACCTCGTCGGCCTCGGAGCGGATGCCGGCGAAGAACTGCGGCACGAAGGCCAGGGTCGGGTCCGGGTAGGCCGGGTCGACCTCGAACACGTCGTGACCCAGGCCGGTCAGCAGCGCGACCGTGTCGGCGACCGCCTGCACGTGCGCCGGGTCGGGTCGTACGCCGCGGGCGACCGGGCGGGTCGACCAGCCGATGCTGAGCCTGCCCGGGTCGCGGCGGGCGGCGTCGACGAACGACCCGGTCGGCCCGGCCCGGAACAGGTCGCCCTCGAGGTTGCCGCGCAGCACGTCGTAGACGAGCGCACTGTCCAGCACGGTGCGGGTCAGCGGACCGACGGTGCCGAGCCCCCACCACAGGTGCGGGTGCGGCGCCGTCGTCACCCGGCCCCGCTGCGGTTTGAGCCCGAACAGCCCGCAGCAGGCGCTGGGGATCCGGATCGACCCGCCGCCGTCGCCGCCGAGCCCGGCCGGCACCATGCCCGAGGAGACGGCCGCCGCGGTCCCGCCGCTGGACCCGCCCGGGGTGCGGGAGGGGTCCCAGGGGTTGCGGGTGATGCCGTGGGCCTCGGACTCGGTGTAGGGCCAGGCGCCGAACTCCGGCATCGCGGTCTTGCCGATGACGACCGCGCCGGCCGCCCGGACCCGACGGACCACCTCGCCGTCCACGGGGACCGGGGAGCTGTTGCCGCGGCCGCCGAAGGTCGTCACGCAGCCGGCGACGTCGAGCTCCTCCTTGATCGCCACCGGGACGCCGTGGAGCGGACCCAGCGTGCCGCCGTCCCGCTGGTGGGCGTCGCGCGCCGCGGCCTCGGCCAACGCCTGCCGCTCCAGCACCACGCTGAACGCGCGGAGCTCGCCGTCGCGCTCCTCGATCCGGGCCAGCGCGGCCTCGGTCTCGGCCCGCGCCGTGGTCTCGCCCGCGGCGATCGCCGCGGCCGTCTCGGCTGCGCCCGGCTCGGTCATGGGCAGGGCTCCCCTGTCAGCTCAGCCCTGCAGCAGGCTGCGGACGACCCGCAGCCCCACCGACATCCGGGCCAGGTCGGCCTCCTCGTCGCGGCAGATCTCCTGCAGCGTGACGCTGGCACGGCCGACCGTGACCTGGTCGGCCTCCTCCCACTGCGCGATCCGTGCGGCGGCCGAGTCCTCGGCGGGCGTGGCGTCGAGCACCTGGGCGGTCAGCTGGCTGTGCACGGCGTACAGGTCGTCGCGCAGCGCACCGCGCGCCATCGTCTGCCACCGGTCCTCGCGCGGCAGCGCGAAGATCCGCCGGACCAGCGCCGGCAGCCCGAGCCGCTCCCCCAGCGCGAAGTGCACGCGCGCCACGTCTGCGGGGTCGAGGCCGTCGCGGACGGCGACCTCCACGATCCCCAGGAGGGCGTACGCCGGGTCGAGCACCGCCACGCGCGTCGCGAGGTCCTCCGGAACCCCCTGCTCGACCCAGGCGTCGCGCCGGGCCTCGAGGTCCTCGCGCTCGCGCCCGGTCATCAGCTCGGGCAGCCGCGCCATCAGCGCCTGCACCGGCTCCCGGAAGTGGTCCACCGTGGTCTGGCTGTCCATCGACGGGCGTCGGTTGTTGACCAGCCAGCGCGAGGCGCGCTCCACCAGGGTGCGCATCTGGATCCGCAGCCGGGTCTGGATCCCGGCGTCGATCCGGTTGTCCCAGGTCTGCAGCTCCTCGCGCAGCGGCAGCGACCCGAAGATCTCCCGCGCGACGAAGTTCGCACGGGTCAGCTCCGCGGCGTTGGAGCCGGTCTCACCCGAGAGCCGCGGCACGAACGTCATGCCAGCACCGTTGACGAGGTCGTTGACCACCTGGGTCACGATGATCTCGCGGCGCAGCGGGTGGTCGCGGACCTGGGCGAGGAACTGCTCCTGCACCGGCTCGGGGAAGTAGGCCTGGAGGTCCACGTCGCAGTAGGGGTCGTCGGGCAGGTCGCTGGCGAGCAGCTCGTCGGCCAGCACGATCTTGGTCCACGACATCAGCACCGACAGCTCGGGCACCGTGAGCGCGCCGCCCCGCTCGAGCCGGCGGCGCACCTGCCGCGAGGAGGGCAGCCCCTCCAGCTCGCGGTTGAGCACGCCACGCCGCTCCAGCTGCTTCATCCAGTCCTCGTGGACGTGGAGCAGCGACGGGGAGTGGGCGACCGCGTTGGCGAGCGCGACGTTCTGCTCGTAGTTGTCCCGCAGCACCAGCCGTGCCACCTCGTCGGTCATCTCGGCGAGCAGGGTGTTGCGGGCCTGCTCGGTGAGG
The DNA here is from genome assembly GCA_963795215.1 of uncultured Actinomycetota bacterium. Lineage (GTDB taxonomy): Bacteria > Actinomycetota > Actinomycetes > Propionibacteriales > Nocardioidaceae > Nocardioides. The sequence goes on along the minus strand of CAWCGW010000007.1, from coordinate 713,456 downwards.
TCGCCGCCGGCGACGACGCGGTCGAGCAGGATCTTCAGGTTCACCTCGTGGTCGGAGGTGTCGACACCGGCGGAGTTGTCGATGAAGTCGGTGTTGATCCGACCGCCGCGGGCGGCGTACTCGATCCGGCCGCGCTGGGTGAGGCCCAGGTTGCCGCCCTCGCCCACGCACTGCACGCGCAGGTCGCGGCCGTCGACGCGGATCGCATCGTTGGCCTTGTCGCCGGCATCCGCGTGGGTCTCCTCCGCGCCCTTGACGTAGGTGCCGATGCCGCCGTTCCACAGCAGGTCGACGGGGGCCAGCAGGATCGCCCGCATCAGCTCCGCGGGCGTCAGCTTGGTGACGCCCTCGTCGAGCCCCAGTGCCGAGCGGACGGCCGGGGTGATCGGGATCGACTTCTTCGACCGCGGGAAGACGCCGCCACCCTCGGAGATCAGCGACCGGTCGTAGTCCTGCCAGCTCGAGCGCGGCAGGGCGAACAGCCGCTGGCGCTCGGCGTACGACGTGGCGGCGTCGGGGGTCGGGTCGAGGAAGATGTCGCGGTGGTCGAAGGCCGCCACCAGCCGGGTGTGCTCGGAGCAGAGCATCCCGTTGCCGAAGACGTCCCCGGACATGTCGCCGACACCCACGGCCGTGAAGTCCTCGACCTGGCAGTCGATCCCCCGCTCGCGGAAGTGCCGCTGCACCGAGACCCACGCGCCCCGGGCGGTGATGCCCATCGCCTTGTGGTCGTAGCCGACCGAGCCGCCGGAGGCGAAGGCGTCGCCGAGCCAGAAGCCGTAGTCCTTCGCGACGTCGTTGGCGATGTCGGAGAAGGTCGCGGTGCCCTTGTCGGCCGCGACGACGAGATAGCTGTCGTCCCCGTCGTGGCGGACCACGTCGCGCGGCGCGACGGACTCGCCGTCGACGAGGTTGTCGGTGATGTCGAGCAGCGCCGAGATGAAGGTCTTGTAGCAGGCCACGCCCTCGGCCAGCCAGGCGTCGCGGTCACCCGGGTCGGGCAGCTGCTTGCAGAAGAACCCGCCCTTCGCACCGACCGGCACGATCACGGTGTTCTTCACCATCTGGGCCTTCACCAGACCCAGCACCTCGGTGCGGAAGTCGTCGCGGCGGTCGGACCAGCGCAGCCCACCGCGGGCCACCGGGCCGAAGCGCAGGTGCACGCCCTCGACCCGGGGTGAGTAGACGAAGATCTCGTACGACGGCCGCGGCTCGGGCAGGTCGGGGATCGCCGACGGCTCGAGCTTGAGGGCGAGGTAGGGGCGCGGCGCGCCGTCGGGGTCGGGCTGGAAGTAGTTGGTCCGCAGCGTGGCCCGGACGTGGGTGAGGTAGGCGCGCAGGATCCGGTCGTGGTCGAGGCTGGCGACGTCCTCGAGCGCCCGGTCGACCCGCTCCTCGAGCGCCGTGGTCCGCTCCGCACGGTCGTCGTCCTTGCCGGCGGGGTCGAACCGGGTCTCGAAGAGCTGCACCAGCAGCCGGGTGATGTCGACGTTGCCGACGAGCGCGTCCTCGATGTAGTCCTGCGCGAAGGGGCTGCCGCCCTGGCGCATGTACTTCGCGTAGGCCCGCAGCACGGTCGCCTGGCGCCAGGTCAGCCCGGCTTCCAGGACCAGCCGGTTGAACCCGTCGATCTCGTTGTAGCCGTCCCACACCGCGCGCAGCGCGTCCTGGAAGCGGTCCGGCGAGTCCGGGGTGGCCTGCTTGTCGTAGCGCAGCCCGAACTCGTACACGAACGTCGGTCGGGGCACCCCGGACAGCACGTAGGGACGCTCGTCGACGACCTCGACGCCCATGGAGGACAGCATCGGGAGCACCTCGGACAGCGACAGCGGCGATCCGGTGCGGAACACCTTCAGCCGGCCGTCGGTGGCGCGGTCGTCGGGCCGGTAGAGCCGGATGTCGATGCCCTCGTCGCCGAGCGAGTCGAGCAGCGCGAGGTCGGCGGCCCCGATCGCCGGGGGGAAGTCCTCCTTGTAGGCCTCCGGGAAGCTGTCGGCGTACTCCCGCGCGAGCGCGGCGCCACGGTCCTCGCCGAGCTCGGCCATCGCGGCGGAGACGAAGTCGTCGCGCCAGGAGCGGGAGGCCTCGACCAGCAGCCGCTCGATCTCGGCGGGGTCGACGTCACGGACCTGCTCCCCCCTGGGCGGGTGGACGACGAAGTGGACGTTGGCGGTCGCGGACTCCCCCATCCGGACGGAGAACTCGACGTGCTCGCCGCCGAGCTGCTCCTGCAGGATCCGGGAGAACCGCTCGCGGACGCCGGTGTTGTAGCGGTCGCGCGGCAGGTAGACCAGGGCCGTGACGTAGCGGCCGTAGGTGTCCTGCCGGATGAAGATCTTGACCTGGCGGCGCTCGCGCGCCTGCATCACCTGGACCGCGGTGCTCACCAGGTCCTCGGTGGGGGTGTGGAAGAGCTCGTCGCGCGGGAAGTTCTCCAGGGTGTCCATCAGCGCCTTGCCCGCGTGGCTGCGCGGGTCGAAGCCGGCGCGCTTGAGCACCTCGCGGGCCTTGTCACGCAGCAGCGGGATCCGCAGCACCGACTCGGTGTAGGCGGCGCTGGAGAAGAGCCCGAGGAAGCGCCGCTCGCCCACCACCTCACCGGCCTCGTCGAAGGTCTTGATGCCGACGTAGTCGAGGTAGGCCGGGCGGTGGACGGTCGCGCGGCTGTTGGCCTTGGCCAGCACCAGCAGGGTCTTCTCGCGTGCCTTGGCACGTACGGCGGCCGGCAGCTTGCCGAACGAGGACGACATGTCCTGGTCGAAGCGCAGGATGCCGAGGCCGGTGCCGGGCAGGGCCCGCAGCACGTCGTCGCCGTCGACGGTCTCGAGGCGGTACTCGCGGTAGCCGAGGAAGGTGAAGTGGTCGTCGGAGAGCCAGCGCAGCAGGTCCTGGCCCTGGCTGACCTCGGCCACCCGCAGCGGCGGCGGCTCGGTGCCGAGCTCGGCCACGATCTGCAGCGCCTGCGCATGCATCTTCGGCCAGTCCTCCACGGTCACGCGGACGTCGCCGAGGACGCGCTGCAGCGCCTCCTCGATCCGGGTGGCCTCCTCCCGGTCGCCGACCCGCGCGACCTCCACCTGCATCCAGGACTCACGGACGGCGCCGGCGGCGACGGCGACGGACCCGTCCTCGACGCCGTGCACCTCCGAGAGCTCGCCGGTGATGTCGCGGACGACGTCCATCTGCGGGTGGATGACCATCCGGGTGTCGCGACCGAGGCGCGCGAGCTCCATGGTGAGGGAGTCGACGAGGAACGGCATGTCGTCGGTCACGACCTGGACCACGCTGTGGCCGCCGGCGGACCAGCCCAGCTCGGGGCCGGGTGTGAGGACCCGGACCTTGGCGGTGCCCTGGGGGCGGGTCCGGGCGAGCTCGAGGTGGGACCCGAGCGCCCCCGCGAGGTCCTCGGCGGAGAACTCGCACACGTCCTCGGCCGCGACGTTGCGGTAGTAGGGCCGGACCAGCGGCGCGACCTCGGGCGCCCCACGATCGCCCTCGGCGGCGTCGTCCTGCTCCGCCGCAGCCGTCAGGAGTGCGGACTTCTCGTCGTCGAGCCTGGTCGCCACGAAGCCGACACTATGGCCCCCCAGCAACGCCCACAACACGGGGTCGGGGGCTCCCCCGGCTTCCCCGGGGGTGGGCCATGATGTGCGCATGGCGAAGCGCATCACCCACGACCTGACCTACGACGCCCCGCTGGCCGACGTGGCCGCGATGCTGGCCGATCCGGCCTTCCGCAAGCAGGTGTGCGACCACCAGCGGGTGCTGCGGTCCGAGGTCGACATCACCGGCTCCGGCGCCGGGATGCGGGTCCGCGTCGAGCAGGTACAGGCCTCGCGGGGGATCCCGCCCTTCGCCCAGAAGATCGTGGGCGAGGAGATCCGGATCGAGCAGAGCGAGGTCTGGACCGCGCTCGACCACGCCGACCTCGTCATCGAGATCCCCGGCAAGCCCGGGGAGATACAGGGCACCGCGGTGCTCCGGGAGTCGGACGGCACCACCACCGAGACCGTCGACCTCACGGTCAAGGTCTCGATCCCGCTCGTGGGGGGCAAGCTCGAGGGACTGATCGCCGACCTGCTGCTCAAGGCCCTCAGGGCGGAGAACACCGTCGGGCGCGACTACCTCTCGCGGGGCTGACCCTCCGGCACCGCGTCGGCTGATCCGGCCGCTACGGCTGCGGCGTCCTCGCGGGTGTCCTGCCTGCGGCGCACGAGGATCACGATCGCGAGCAGCAGGAACGGCCCGAACGCGAGTCCGAAGGTGAGGGCCTGCTCCACGGGGTGGAGCGCGCCGAGGTGCAGCGGGATCATCGGGACCAGTCTCTCACCCCGAGCCTCACCCCATGTAGGGGTAGCGGTAGTCGGTCGGCGGGTCGAAGGTCTCCTTGATCGACCGGGAGCTGGTCCAGCGCATCAGGTTCTGCGGGGCACCGGCCTTGTCGTTGGTGCCCGAGGCCCGGGCGCCGCCGAACGGCTGCTGGCCGACGACCGCGCCCGTGGGCTTGTCGTTGATGTAGAAGTTGCCGGCCGCGAAGCGCAGCTCCTTGCGGGTCCACGCGATGGCCTGCCGGTCCTGGGCGATCACGGCACCGGTCAGGGCGTACGGCGCGAAGGACTCCATCTGGCGCACGACGTTCTCGTAGCGACTGTCGTCGTAGACGTGGACCGCGAGGATCGGGCCGAAGTACTCGTCCTTGAACATCTGGTCGGTCGGGTCGGTCGACTGCACGATCGTCGGGCGCACGAAGTACCCGACGGAGTCGTCGAGCTGGCCGCCGGCGAGCGTGGTGAGGTGCTTGTTGGCGCGCACCCGGCCCAGCGCCTTCTTGTGCTTGGCGAACGCGCGGTCGTCGATCACCGCACCCATGAAGTTGTGGAGGTCGGTGACGTCGCCCATCGCGATCGACTCGGTCTCGGCGACCAGCTGGTCCTTCATCTTGTCCCAGACCGACTTCGCGACGTAGGCACGCGAGGCGGCCGAGCACTTCTGGCCCTGGAACTCGAAGGCCCCGCGGATCATCGCGGTGCGCAGCACGTCGGGGTCGGCGCTCGGGTGGGCGACGATGAAGTCCTTGCCGCCGGTCTCCCCGACGATCCGCGGGTAGGAGCGGTAGCCGGAGATGTTCTCGCCGACCGTGCGCCACAGGTGCTGGAAGGTCGGCGTGGAGCCGGTGAAGTGGATGCCGGCGAGGTCGGGGTGCGACAACGCGACCTTCGAGACGTCCAGCCCGTCGCCGGGGAGCATGTTGATCACGCCCGGCGGCATGCCGGCCTCCTCGAGCAGCTCCATCGTCAGCGACGCGGCCAGCTGCTGGGTCGGCGAGGGCTTCCAGATCACGGTGTTGCCCATCAGCGCCGGGGCGGTCGGCAGGTTGCCGGCGATGGCGGTGAAGTTGAACGGGGTGATCGCGTACACGAAGCCCTCGAGCGGGCGGTGGTCGGTGCGGTTCCAGATCCCCCGGCTGTTGGCGATCGGCTGGTCGGTCAGGATCTGCTTGGCGTAGTGGACGTTGAACCGCCAGAAGTCGATCAGCTCGCACGCGGAGTCGATCTCGGCCTGGAAGGCCGTCTTCGACTGGCCGAGCATGGTGGCGGCGTTGATCCGCTGCCGCCAGGGACCCGCCAGCAGGTCCGCGGCCTTGAGCAGGATCGCGCACCGCTCGTCGACCGGCATCGCCCGCCACATCGGGGCGGCGTCGAGCGCGGCCTTGACCGCGGCCTCGGCGTCCTTGGTGGTGGAGTTCTTGAACGTCGCCAGCACGTGCTGGTGGTCGTGCGGCTGCACGACCTGCATCTCGGCTCCGCCGCCGCTGCGACGGCGGCCGTTGACGACGGCGCGCAGCGTGGGCTGACGCCGCTCCTGGCGCTCCAGCTCGGCGACCAGGGTCTCCCGCTCGGGAGTGCCCGGCGCGTAGGTCAGGGTGGGCTCGTTGACCGGGACCGGCGGAAAGGTGATGGCGTCCATGGGGGCGACAGTAGCCGGGTCCGGCGCTCAGATCAGGTCCGGGATCTCCTGCACGCCGAACCACGCCAGGTCGTCGTCGGGGTCGGCGCCGACGGGCCGGTCTGCGACGTCGGCGTGGACCGAGGCCCAGCTGCGCCGCGGCAGTGATCCCTCGCCATCGGCCTCGCCCTCGGCGACCACGACCACCCGGCGTCCGTCGGGTGCCGCGAGGTCGGCGGCGAGGGCGGCGGCGGTCATCAGCGCGGCGTACTCGGACTCCTCGTCGTCGTCCGGGGCGACCACCCGCTCCGCCTCGGCCGGGACCTCGCCGGCCGCGTGCCACGCCGCGAGCAGGTCGCGGGTGGCCGGGACGTAGACCCGGGTGCTCACGACTTCTTCGGCGATCGCCGGCGACCGCGCGGGGCCCGTGGTCGGGTGGCCGAGGTCGTGTCGAGCAGCTCCTCGAGCGCCTCGGTGAGGCACTGGCCGAGCACGTCGACGTCGGGCAGCAGGTCGCGGTCGGCGGTGAGGCAGTAGAAGACCTGCCCGTCGTAGGACGTCACGCCGATCGCGAGCGCGTGGCCGGGGAGCAGCGGGTGGACCGGGTAGGTCTCGACCATCCGGGCGCCGGCGGCGTGCAGCGGCGTCTGCGGCCCCGGGACGTTGGTCACCTCGAGCTGGAAGCCCCGGCGCAGCTCTTCCGCGGCCACCCGGGCACCGATCGCGTGGAACGTGGCCGGCGCGAACCCGGAGATGCCGGCCAGCCGGTCGGCGGCGACGCCCCGCCCGGTGTCCCGGTGGACCTGGAAGGAGTAGGAGACCTGGTGGAGCCGGACCACCGGGCTCGGCTCGCCCACCGGCAGCGAGACCCGGTGGGCGGCGATCTGGCTCCCCAGCGAGGTGGCCTCGAGCTCCTCGTCGATGACCGAGACCGGGACGACGGCGCGGATCTTGCGCATCCCGGCCAGCGACTCCGACCGGGCCATCGCCCATCCCCGCAGCGCACCGGTCACGGTCGCGAGCACGACGTCGTTGACGCTGCCGCCGTGGGCGTCGCGGATGGTGCGGTGGTCGGCGAGGGAGCTGCGGACCGTGACGATCCGCCGCTGCTGGGACAGCCCGCCGGTGAGGGGTGACTCCGGGACCGGGGTGCGGTTGGCCAGCGCGTCGGCGACCCGGCCGACCCGGTCACCCGCCGCCGCGGCCCGCCGCAGCACCGACGCGGTGTTGCCCCGCAGCGTGTCCAGCGCCAGCGACGGCTGCGCCGCGGTGTCGCCCAGCGCCTCGGCGACCAGGCCCAGCGGGGTGGAGCGCCGCTCCGGGCGCCACGCGTCCTCGCCGAGCGACTTGGGCTCCGCGCTGGCGTCGAGCAGCACCTGGCCGAGGTCGACGGTGTCGATCCCGTCGACGAGCGCGAGGTGGGACTTGGTCAGCACCGCGACCCGGCCCTCGGCCAGCCCCTCGACGAAGTAGACCTCCCACAACGGCCGGTCGCGGTCCAGCGGCCGGGAGACGATCCGAGCCACCAGCTCGCGCAGCTGGTCCATGCTGCCCGGGCGGGGCAGCGCCGAGCGGCGTACGTGGTAGCCGAGGTCGAAGTCGGGGTCGTCGCGCCACACCGGGTTGGCGACCCGGCCCGGCACCGGCTGCACCTTCTGCCGGTAGCGCGGGACGAAGGCGATCCGCTCCGAGATCAACCCGACGAGGCGGTCGTGGTCGAAGCCGGAGTCACCGGGCTCGAAGATCTCGACCGTGGCGTGGTGCATCGGCGAGCTGGTCGACTCCAGGGCCAGCAGCGCCAGGTCGCGCGGCCGCAGTCGCTGGCCCATCCGGTCCCCTCTCGACGTTGCGTGGCTCTGTCCGTGCCCGGCCCCGTCGTGGCGGTCGGGCGGCAACCGGCGGGGTGGCGGGCACCCGGGGTTGCTCCACGTGGGATTCTGGCAGAGGTGACGTGGCGCCCCGATGCCCGTCCCCGATGACGAGAGGACTGAGACGTGCGACGAGTGGCCCTGCTGGCGACCGTGCTCACCACGCTGCTGGCCCTGACCGGCTGCGGCTCGGAGACCGACCCGGACACCGACCCCACGAGCAGCGGCTCGCCCGAGCGCATCGAGATCGTCTTCGAGGGCGAGGACGCGCCGGCCACCGAGCGGGTCCAGGTCGACGTCGGCGAGGAGGTCGAGATCGTGATCAAGTCCGACGAGCCCGGCGAGCTCCACATCCACTCCGACCCCGAGCAGGAGATCGAGTACGAGGCCGGCACCACCACGCAGAAGCTCACCATCGACCGCCCCGGCGTCGTCGACGTCGAACGCCACGAGCCCGAGGCGCTCGTGCTCCAGCTCGAAGTGAGCTGACCCATCCGCTCGCCCGTGCCCGCCTCCCCTCCCCAGGCTGACGGCTGGTCCTCGCTGGCCCACGGACTGGGTGGTCCCGCGGACCTGCCCATCTCCCCCGAGCTCGCGATCGCCGGGGCGGTCGCCGCGCTGGTCGTCTCCTTCACGGTGCTCGCGGTCGCCTGGCGCCACCCGCGCTACGACGCGGCCACCAGCGGTCGCCGCGCGCCGGCTCGGCTGGCGCGGCTCGTCGACCATCCGGCGTACGGGCTGGCGCTGCGCGGCCTCGGGCTGCTCGGCCTCGCCTGGTTCGTGCTCGCGGCGGTGTTCGGGCGCGACCTGCTCACCAACCCGATCTTCGGCATGTTCTACGTCTGGTGGTGGGTCGGCCTGGTGCCGGCCTCGGTGCTGCTGGGACCGGTCTGGAAGGCGATCAGCCCGGTCCGGACGATCAACTCCGCGTTCGCGAGGCTGACCGGCAGCGACCCCGACCGCGGGGTGTTCGACTATCCCGAGCGGTGGGGCCACTGGCCGGCGGTACTGGGGCTCTACGCGTTCGTGTGGATGGAGCTGGTCTACCCGTTCTCCACCGAGCTCGGACCGGTCCGGCTGTGGTGCGCCGCCTACCTGGCCGCGATGCTGCTCGGCGGCGCCCTGTTCGGCTCCACGTTCTACGCGCGGGCCGACCCGTTCGAGGTGTACTCCTCGCTGTGCGCCAAGCTCTCGGTCTGGGGCCGCCGCGACGGGGGCCTGGTGGTCCGCAGCCCGCTGGCCAACCTCGACACGGTGACGCCGCGAGCCGGGCTGGTCGCCGTGGTGGGGGTGCTGTTCGGCAGCACGGCGTTCGACTCCTTCCGGGACAGCCTCGCCTGGATCCGGTTCACCCAGTCCTCCGGCGTGTCGACGCTGCTGCTCAACAACCTCGCGCTGCTGGCCTTCTGCGCCGGCGTCACCGGGCTGCTGGCCGTGGGCAGTGCCGCGACGGGGGTCGGGCCGGGTCGGAGCCGGCGCGAGCTGCCGGCGCTGTTCTCGCACTCCATCGTCCCGATCATCGTGGGCTACATCGTCGCCCACTACGTCAACTACCTGGTCGAGGTCGGCTGGGACACCCTGGTGCTGGCCAGCGACCCGCTCGGCAACGGCTCGAACTGGCTGGGCACCGCCGACCTGGACCGGATCACCTGGTTCTCCGAGCACCCGACGTTCCTCGCCACGCTCAAGGTGGCCGCCGTCGTCCTCGGCCACGTGGTGGCGGCCGTCGCGGCCCACGACCGGGCGGTGCGGATCCTGCCGCGGCGCCACCAGGTCACCGGCCAGCTGCCGATGCTGGCGGTGATGGTGTCGTTCACGGTGGGTGGGCTCTACCTGCTGTTCGCCGCCTGAGGCCGCGGCACCAGCTCGGCGGCGACCGCCGCGACGGCGCGACCGATCGCGGAGTCGCCGACCTCCGCGAGGGAACGACCGGCCACCAGGGCACGGTCGGCCGCCGCCCGGTCCTCGGGCAGGAAGTGCAGCCGGCCCGGCGGCGCGAGGGCGCCGAGCATGGTCGCGATCTGCTGCTCGGTCCAGCCCAGGGTGGGACGCATCCGGTTGACCACCACCCGGTGCGGGACGCCGGCGAGGGTCTCGCGCAGCTCGACCAGACCCCGGGCCAGTCGGGAGAGCCCGACCGGGTCGGCGGCGCCGACGACCACGACCTCGTCGGCCGCCTCCAGTGCCTCCAGGGTCATCGAGTTGCGACCGGCACGCCCGGCGTCGAGCGCCGGGTCACGCTCGAGGCTCGCCCCCGTGTCCACGACCGTGACCCCGTGACCGCGCGCGACGTCGAGCAGGTGGTCGACCACGCCGGACCGGACCTCCACCCAGCGGTCGGCGCGCGGCAGGCCGGTCACCACCGTGAGCCGGTGGTCCAGCGAGCGCTGCACCGAGCCGAACCGCTCGGGCAGCTGGCCCGCAGCGACCAGCCGGGTCGCGGCCAGCACCCCGCTGACCTCGTCGACGATGCCGAGCTGCTGGGCGACGGTGCCGCCCCACGGGTCCGCGTCGACCAGCACGGCCCGCCGGTGCCGGGCCACCTCGGCGGCCAGTCCGACCGCGAGCGTCGTACGGCCCGGGGCCCCGGCGGGACCCCACACCACCACCACCGGGCTCGGCCCGCCCGCCGGCGGCGGCACGGCGTCCTCGGCCGGGGGCCGCGCCTCGGTGTCCTCGGGCTCCTCACCGGCGGCGACCAGGTCGCCGAGCTCGGACAGCTCGTGGTCGCCCACCAGCGCGCGGACGCCGATCCGGGTCGCGCGGAGCGCCGCGGCGTCGAGCTCGGGGCCGCCGGGCACCACGGCGACCGGACGGACGCCGTGACCGCGCAGGTGGTCGACGGCGGCCCGGTCCAGGCCGGGCGCGTCGATCGCGACGACGGCGACCTCGGCCTGTCCGGCCGCGGCGGAGGCGAGCAGGTCGGGCACGTCGACGCAGCGCTTCAGGACGACCACGTCGCCCCGGTCGGCCAGCAGGGTCAGGGCCGGCGACTCCCACGCCGCGCCGGCGGCGAGCACCAGGGTGACGACCACGCTCAGCTCCCGGTGACGGTGACGACGGGGGCCTCGAGCCCGGCGAGCAGGGCGAACCAGGCGTCGGCCTGGGCCTGGTCGACCGCGACCACGAGCTGCCGGGCCCCGGTCAGGTCGTCGACGGAGGGCGCGTCCACCACGGTCACCGACGACAGCGCCGCCCCCTCGCACCGGGCGCACCGGCCGGTGTCGCGGACGTAGACGCTGACCACGGAGCCGGTCGAGACGCTGTCGGGCACCAGCGTGGGCTCCACGGCGAGCGGCAGGTGGAGCACCTCGGCGTCGCCCCGGTCACCGAGGGCGGCGCGCGGGAGCAGCTCGCCCGCCCCCACGCCCCGCAGCAGCAGGGCGTCGCCCGGAAGCGCCTCGTCGGCAGGGAGGTAGCGGTCGAGGTCCGCCTCCTCGACGAACCGCACGCGGCGGGCCTCGATGTCCGCCCCCGACAGCTCGGCACCCGCGGCGAGGTCGGTGCCGGCGGTCCACACGGCGACCGAGTCGTCGGCGGAGGCCAGCAGCCGCGCGCCGGCGACCACCGACACCGCGACGATGGCCACCCCGATCCACAGCCGCGGGTCGCGCCACCCCGGCCGGGTGACACGGGTGGCGGGTGGCGGCGCTGACGTTTCCTGGAGACCCCCGAGGCTGCTCACGCCGACATCATGGACCGAGCCGACGCTCCCGGCCAGCCCCTCCTCCACAGCTCCGCGGGTCGCCGTGAGCACCGGTCGGGCCCGGGTGCGACGATGGCCCCATGGCCGGAACGCCCCGCTTCCTCACGCTCGCCGACGTGGCGGAGGTGCTCAACACCTCCAGCGCGCAGGTCTACGCCCTGGTCCGCCGGGGCGACCTCCCGGCGATCAAGATCGGCGGCCGCGGCCAGTGGCGCGTGGAGTCCGCCCAGCTCGAGGACTACATCCAGCGGATGTACGCCGAGACCCGCACCTTCGTCGACGCCCACCCCTTCCTCGACTCCGAGGCCGACTCCGACCAGCAGGCCTGAGCGCGCGGGCTCTCAGCCGATCTCGGAGTCCAGCGTGACGTCGACGGTCTGCACGTCGCCGTCCCGACGGACGGTGAACTCGATGGTCTCGCCGGGCTGGTAGGTGCGGATGGCGACGATCAGGGCGATGCCGTCGGTGACCCGCTGGCCGTTGACCGCGGTGACCACGTCGCCCGTGACCAGGCCGCTGGCCTCGGCCGGGGTGTCGGGCATGACCTCGTCGATCCGGGCCCCGGTGCCGTCCTCGTCGCCACCGGTCTGCACCTTCGCGCCGATGACGGGGTAGCGGGCCTCGCCGGTGCGCAGGATCTGGTCGGCGGTGATCCGGACCTGCTCGATCGGGATGGCGAAGCCGACCCCGATGTTGCCGCTCTCGCCGCCGAGGCTGCCGCCGGTGGTGGCGATCGCGCTGTTGACCCCGACCACCTGGCCCTTGAGGTTGACCAGCGGTCCGCCGGAGTTGCCGGGGTTGATCGCGGCGTCGGTCTGCACGGCGTTGATGTAGGAGGAGTCGTTGGCCGAGTCGCCGGTGGTCACCGGACGGTTGAGCGCACTGACGATCCCGGAGGTCACCGTGGAGCTCAGCCCGAGCGGCGAGCCGAAGGCGACCACGGGCTCCCCGACGCTGAGGCGCCGCGAGGCTCCGAGCGCGGCAGGCCGCAGCCCCGCGGCGTCCTTGGAGTAGAGGACCGCGAGGTCGTAGACCGGGCTCCGGCCGACCACGGTGGCGGCGTAGCGCTCACCCTCCTGGTCGACGATCTCGATCTGGCCGTCGGCCTGCGCCGCCGAGGCGACGACGTGGTTGTTGGTCACGATGTGGCCCTGCCGGTCCAGCACGAAGCCGGAACCGGTGGCGCCACCGGCCTGGCCGCCGAACTCCGCCACGATCTGGACGGTGCTCGGCAGCAGCTGGTCGGCCACCCGCACGACCGAGCGGTTGGTCGCGGTCAGCGGGGCGGTGTTCTCGGTGTCGACGCCCTCGAGCCCGTTGGAGACGGCGCCGGGACGCGAGCCCTGCTCGACGGACTCGACGAGGGCGCCGCCCACGGCGCCGCCGACGACGCCGAGCACGAGCGCCAGCGCCGCGACACCGGGCCAGAACCATCCCGGGGCGGAGCGTCCCGCCCGTGGCGACCGGTCGGGCTGGGGCGCGGGCTGCGCATAGCTCCCCGAGTACGGCGGCAGCGGCCGGGTCTCGGGGGCGACCCACTGCCCCGGGGGCTGCTGGTTGACCGGCGGCAGCCACGACGCACCCGGACCGGACCCGGGGGTCGGCGGGGCAGCCGGAGGGCTCGCCGGACGGATCGGCTGCGTCGGCTCGGTGCCCTCGTCCTCGTGGTGCGTCACCGGCCCATTGTGACCCGAGGGTGGTGACAGACCTAGCGGGTGCTACCGGAGCGGGCTGGGGCCCGACTGCCGCAGCAGCCGCCCGGGGACCAGCACGGGGACGGGTCGCTCCGTGCCGGAGCCGCCGATCTCGGTCACCGGGGCGCGGCGCTCGGGGGCCGGCGAGCCCGGCTGGCCGAGCCCGAGGGCCAGCACCCCCACGACGGCAACGCCGGCGGCCGAGCCGCCGAGCAGCACGACCGCGGTGCGACGCAGACGCTCCTCCTCGGCGGGCTCGGCCGCGAGCGGGGCGCCGCACCGCAGCGAACCCTTGAGGTGGTCCGGGGCACCGGTCGGGGCGCTCGGGGTGACGGCCAGGCCGGAGAGCCGGGTCTTGACCCAGCCCTCGCGTTCCACGAGGTCGCGGCACACGTGGCAGCCGTGGACGTGGGCCCAGGCGCGGTCGGCCTCCGCCGGGGGCAGCTGGCCGTCGAGCAGGGCGCTGACGCGGGTGCCGAGGTGTCCCATCACGACACGCCCTCGGGGACCATCACCGGCCCGGAGTAGCGGACCCGGCCCTCGACCGGGGCTCGGTGGGCCAGCGCCCGGCGCAGCATGGCGCGGCCGCGGTGGATCCGCGAGCGGACGGTGCCGAGCTTGGCGCCGAGGATGTCGGCGATCTCGTCGTAGGAGAGGCCCTCCACGTCGCAGAGCACGACGGCGGCGCGGAAGTCCGGGGGCAGCGAGGCGAGGGCGGCCTCGACGTCGTCGTCGAAGAGCCGGTCGTCCAGCGCCACGTCGGGCGCGGGACCGTTGCTGCGCAGGGTGCCGGCGCGCTCGTCGGAGAGGGCGTCGAAGCGGATCCGCTGCTTGCGGCGGGCCTGGTCGAGGAACAGGTTGGTCGTGATCCGGTGGAGCCAGCCCTCGAAGGTGCCGGGGGTGTAGGTGTCGAGGCGGCGGAAGACCCGGACGAAGACCTCCTGGGTGAGGTCCTCGGCGTCGTGGCGGTCACCGGTGAGGCGGTAGGCCAGTCGGTAGACGCGGTCGGAGTGCCGCTCCACGATCTCCTCCCACGACGGAACCGCCTGCGGGGACTGCACGTCGCTCATCGCGGGCTCCTGACGGGTGCGCTTGGAGAACAGCGGGGACCTTCCTCCGATGAGTGACACGCTAGGCGTCGGGGCTGAGAGGAACCTGTGAGCAGCCCCTCGATCTCCCCAACGAGCCGCCCGGCGCCGGTGTTCCCGTGCCGGGCCGGTGCCACGCGATAGGGTCGGCACGCTTGTCAGTGCCGCGCCGGCGGCCGGACCCAGGAGGCCCACCATCAGCAGCTCGATCACGCCCGCCAGCTGGTCCTACGCCGAGTCGTTCGTGGCCGAGGACGAGGTGCTCGCCGCCGCGCGTGCCCGCGCCGAGGAGGTCGGTGTGGCGCCGATCGGCCAGGGCGGTGGCGCCGCCCTGCAGCTCCTCGCCTCCGTGCTGGAGGCCCGCGCGGTCGTCGAGATCGGCACCGGCACCGGGGTCTCCGGACTGTGGCTGCTGCGCGGCATGCGCGCCGACGGCATCCTCACCACGGTCGACATCGAGGCCGAGCACCAGCGGCTGGCCAAGCAGTCCTTCGTCGAGGCCGGCATCGCCTCGCAGCGAGCGCGCACCATCTCCGGCGCCGCGCTCGACGTGCTGCCGCGGCTCACCGACGGTCACTACGACCTGGTCTTCTGCGACGGTGACAAGCGCGAGTACGACGCCTACCTCACCGAGGCGCTGCGACTGCTGCGCCCCGGCGGTGTCGTGGTCTTCGACAACGCGCTGTGGCACGACCGGGTCGCCGACCCCGCCCAGCGCGACGAGGAGACCGTCGCCGTCCGCGACCTCGGCAAGCGCGTCGCCGCGGACGAGGACCTGGTCTCGGTGCTGCTGCCCGTCGGCGACGGCCTGCTGTGCGCGAAGAAGGTCTGGTCCCCCGAAGCGGGCGACTGAGGCCCGACGCCGGGCAGCCGGGTCAGTAGCGCGCGGCGGACTGGAACCCGTCGCGGCCCTCGGCGATCGCGACGATCTCGCACTCCTCGATGAGGATCGGTGCGCTGCCGATGATCTGCGAGCCCGCGGACTCCGCGGCACCCTGGCTGAACGTCCGCTGGAACTCCTCGCGGTCCGCCTCGCTCGCGAAGACGTAGCAGCCCTCGAACCACTGGCCCGGGCGGATCCGCCAGGTCTTGAACCGCAGCCCGTCCATGTCGTTGAAACGGCCGTGCGAGCTCTGCTCGACGTACTGGGCGAGCTGCTCCTCGACCCCCTCGGGGGCCTCCTCCAGCGACCAGCGCACGGTCAGGCCACGCATCAGGCGATCCCGTCCACGGGCTGCGGCCCGGTGAGCCAGCGCAGCAGCAGCCGGACGCCGAAGCCGGTCGGCCCCTTCGTCCACTCGTGCCGGTCCTCGGGGGCGTCGCCGACGGAGGCGATGTCGAGGTGGGCCCACGGCGTGGACCCGACGAAGTGCTGCAGGAACAGGGCGGCCGAGATGGCGCCCGCGTGACGCGGGGCGTTGTCGGCGTCGGCGACGGAGGAGTCGAGGTAGTGCTCGTAGTCGGACACCAGCGGCATCCGCCACAACGGCTCGTCGGCGGCGGCACCGGCCTCGCGCAGCGCCGAGGCGAGCGCGTCGTGGTTGGCGAAGTAACCGCCCGTGTGCTGGCCCAGCGCGACCTTCATCGCACCGGTCAGGGTCGCGATGTCGACGACGACCACGGGGTCGAGCTCCGCCACGGCGTAGGCCAGGGCGTCGGCGAGGACCAGCCGGCCCTCGGCGTCGGTGTTGGTGACCTCGGTGGTGCGGCCGCCGTAGTGGCGCAGCACGTCGCCGGGGCGCAGCGCGTTGCCACTCACGGCGTTCTCGGCGGCCGCCACGAGACCGGTCACCCGCACCGGGCAGCCGAGCTCGCGCAGGGCCCCCATCACGGCCATCACGACGGCGCCGCCGGTCATGTCGCGCTTCATGGTGGTCATCGCCTCGGCCGGCTTGATCGAGAGGCCACCGGTGTCGAAGGTGATGCCCTTGCCGACCAGCACCACGCGCGGGGCTCGACGACCCTTCGGCGGGACGTAGTCGAGCCGGATCAGCCGCGGCGGCGTCGCCGAGGCCTGGCCCACGCCGAGGATGCCGCCGAAGCCGTCCTTCGCCAGTCGCTGCTCGTCCCAGACCGTCACCTCGAGGCCGGAGTCGGCGGCGAGCCGCTCCGCCTGCTCGGCCAGCCACGGCGGGTTCTTGATGTTCGAGGGGACCGTCGCCAGCATCCGTGCCTGCCAGCCGGCACCGCCGAGCGCGACCCCGCGGCGCACGGCGGCCGTGGCGGCGTCGTCGTCACCGGTGCCGGCGAGCACGACCCTCCCGACCGGACGCCGCTCGGGGCCCGTGGAGCGCAGGTGGAACCCGAAGGACCCCAGCGTCATGCCGACCACGAACGTGGTCAGCCCCTCGAGGTCACTGCCGGCGGCCACCGACGTGGCGAGGCCGTCGCGGTCGTGGACCGCCCGAGCCAGCGCCGCGCCGGCGCGCCGCAGGTCCCGCTCGGTCTGGGCACCGACCCCGACGAGCAGCACCAGCCGCAACGCCGGGTTGTCCGCGGTCCCGAGCGGCACCGGGAGGGCCGTGACCTCGCCGGTACGGCCGGTGGCGCCCTGGATCACGGCTGCCTCGAGCAGGTCGGTCCCGACGGCCGCGGCCAGCTCCTCCGCGCCGGGACCGAGCACGACGCCGTCGGTGTGCTCCCCCTCGCCGCCCCCCGGAGCGAGGGCGACCGCGACGACCTCCACCCCGGGCACGGCGTGGGGTCGGTCGGGACTCAGCGCGAACTGGGGTGGGGTGACCTGGGCGGGTATCTGGTCGACGGCGTGGCTCACAGGGACGACTCGCGGATCAGCTGGTGACGCCCTCGAGCGCCTGTCGCAGCTCTGTCGCCTCGTCGACGTTGAGCTCCACGACCAACCGGCCACCACCCTCGAGCGGGACGCGCATCACCAGACCGCGCCCCTCCTTGGTGACCTCCAGCGGACCGTCGCCCGTCCGGGGCTTCATCGCCGCCATCCGCGCACCTCTTCCTTGTTCTGTCCCCGGGACCTTCCCGTCGCAGTGGCGACGGTCGGTCTATGCCGGTCCATTATCCCCCATGGCCGGCGTGATGCCGACCACAGGTCCCCGGTGTCCCTCAGGTGTCGCTCCGCCACCGGGTGGCACACTCGCCCCATGCACGCCCGGTCCGCGCTGTTCGACGTCTATGGCGACCACCTGCGCAGCCGCGGCAGCCAGGCCCCCGTGGCCGGTCTCGTGCGGCTGCTCGAACCCGTCGGCATCCAGGGCCCCGCGGTCCGGACCGCCATCTCCCGGATGGTCTCCGAGGGCTGGCTGGAGCCGGTCGGCCTCCCTGCCGGGCGCGGCTACCGCGCGACGTCGCGCACCATCCGCTGGCTCGACGACGTCGCGGCCCGCGTCTACCGCGGCGACGAGCAGCCGTGGGACGGCCACTGGCACCTGGTCCTCGTCGACCAGCCCGGCGAGCGCCCGGAACGGCAGCGGCTGCGGGCCGACCTCGAGTTCGTCGGGTACGCCGAGCTGACCCCCCACACCTGGATCAGCCCCTACTCGCGCACCGGCCTCGCGGAGGTGCTCGACCGGGCCGGCGCCTCGGCCCGACGGGTGCGCGCCGACCTCGTCGAGCCGACGCCCATCGAGGCCTGGGACCTGCCGGACCTCGCCGCGTCGTACCGCTCGTTCCTGGCGGAGGCCGACGCGCTGCTCGCGGAGGCCGGGACCGACGACGAGGCGGCCTTCGCGGCCCGGTTCCGGCTGGTCCACGAGTGGCGCAAGTTCCTCTTCACCGACCCCGGGCTCCCGCGCGACCTGCTCCCGCAGGACTGGCCCGGCCTGGCCGCCGCGGAGCTGTTCACGAGCGAGGCGCGTCGGCTCAAGCCCGCCGCCGACCGCTTCGTCGCGCGGTGCCTGGACGAGTGAGCGTGCGGCAGACTGCGGCCATGACCTCACCCGTGCTGCTCGACCTGACCGAGGGCGTCGCGACGATCACGCTCCACCGTCCCGACGCCATGAACAGCCTGGACGTGGCCACCAAGGAGTCGCTGCTCGAGACCGTCCGCGCCGTCGCCGAGGACCCCGCCGCCCGGTGCGTGGTGCTCACCGGCTCGGGCCGTGCCTTCTGCGTCGGGCAGGACCTCAAGGAGCACGTCGAGCTGCTCCACAACGGCGGCAGCGACCAGCTGTTCGCGACCGTCGACGAGCACTACAACCCGACCGTGACCGCCCTGGCCACGATGGCGAAGCCGGTGATCGCTGCCGTGAACGGGGTCGCCGCGGGCGCGGGCGCGAGCCTGGCCTTCGCCAGCGACCTGCGCTACGTCGCGGCGGGTGCCGGCTTCAACCTCGCCTTCGCCGGCGTCGCGCTCTCCTGCGACACCGGCGCGAGCTACCACCTGCAGCGGCTCGTCGGCCGGGCGAAGGCGATCGAGCTGCTCTACTTCCCGCGCACGGTCCCCGCGCTCGAGGCGCTCGAGCTGGGGCTGGCCACCGAGGTCGTCCCGGACGACGAGCTGGCCGGCCGGGTCGGCGAGGTGGCCGCCCGGCTGGCCGCCGGGCCCACGGTCGCGCTGGGCGCGATGCGCCGCGCCGTCGCGTTCGCCGCGGGCCACTCCTTCGAACAGGCCCTCGGCTTCGAGAGCGAGATGATGACCCTCACCGGCGGCACGGCCGACCATGCCGCCGCCGTTGCGGCGTTCCTGGCCAAGGAGAAGCCGGTCTTCGAGGGCCGCTAGGCCCGCTGGTCCGCGTCGTCGACGATGTCGCTCACCAGCACCGTCCGGCGGGCGTCGAAGATCTCCAGCACCCGCTTCGGCGCGGTCCGGCGCATCGTCCGGCGGCGCGGGGAGGCGCCGTACTCGACCGTCAGCGCGGCGCCGGAGAAGGTGTGGTTGTACCAGGACGTCATCGTCCCGTGGCAGGTCCCACCGCAGTCGAAGGTCTTGCGCGGCAGGTGCAGGACCCGCGCCACGCGGCGGGCGAACCTGCGGTTCTTCGTGTCCTGGTCCACGCCGTACAACGGCTGGTGGAAGCTGAGGATCCGGCGCGGCCGGACGTCCTTGAGGAACCGGATCATCGCGCGTGTCTCCGGCTCCGACTTCGGCTTCGGACCCGACTCGGTCTCACCGTCGAGCTCGGCCCACTGGTAGGGGTAGTTGCGGTTGAGGTCGACGCCGTGCGCGTTCTTGCGGGTGCCGGCGGCGAGCCCGTCGGGGTTGTAGGTCGGGACCACCCACAGGTCGATCCCCACGATCCTGCGCCCGTCCCGCAGCGAGGTCAGGATCTGGCGGGTGTGGGGCTCGTCGCCGTGCATCGTCGAGATCAGCACCACCGGCTTCCCGGTGCGGTCGCCGAGCCGGTAGGCCATGATCGCCCGGCCCTCGACGGACTCCCCGAGCTTGCGCTTGCGCACCACCGCGTCCTCCCCCGACGCCGGGCCGTACGCCGCGGAGGCGGTCGACGCCGGGACGGACCCGGACGCGGGTGCCCCCGGGACGAGGGCCGGGCCCGCGGCGGCGAGCAGCAGCGCGAGGCCGGTCGCGGTCGCTCGCACGCTCACACCAGCGAGGTGGCGTAGGCGTAGGTGAAGACGAGCACCCCGACCAGCATGCCGACGTGGGCGAGGACCGAGAGCCCCGGGCCGTCGGACCAGCTGTCCTCCTGCGCGACGGTCGCGTGCTTGCCGTGGCTGGGCAGCCAGCGGACCAGGACCAGCAGGCCGGCGAGGGTGACGATCCACCAGAAGGCGAGGGCGACCACCCCGAACAGCTCGCCGCCGAGGGTCGAGTCCTCAGGGGCGACGAGGTAGACCACCCAGGTCACCAGTGCCACGGCACCCGCGGCGGTGTGCACGTTCAGCAGCGTGGAGCCGACGTTGACCCGGCCGGCGCCGCCGCTGTCCTTGCCGAGGCGGACCCGGGTGAGCACGACGACGACGGCTGCCAGGCCGGTGAGGACGTAGACGATCACCTCGGTGGACACGCGTGCAGTGTGCCCTAGTGCGCGTCGGTGTCGCCACGACCGTCGGGGCGTGGCGACCGGCTGTCGTCGGGGTGAACCGCCGGGGGCTCCTCGTCCGGCTGCTCGACCGGCTGCTCGGGCGGGGGCCCGGTCGGTGGCTCGGCGTCCTCGAGCTCGCGCGCGACGCGGTCGAGCAGGGCGTCCACCTCCGACATCCGGTAGCCGCGGAGGGCCAGGGAGAACCGGACCCGGCGCAGGTCCTCACCGGCGAGCCGACCGTGCGCGGGCACGACGGCGTCGGGGCGGTCGTCGTAGGCCTCGGCGAGCGGGGTGCCGCGCCCGGCGGCGACGACCGCGATCCCGCCGAGCGCGAGGACGGCGAGGATCGCGAACACCCAGGTCACCGCGGTTCACTCCGCCCGGTGTGCCGGTGGCGTCGGCCGGCCGTCGTTGCGCGCCGCCACCATGGCGGCCACGGCCTCGTCGACGCTGTCGGTCACGGTCAGCATGTCGAGGTCGCCGGCGGCGATGTTGCCCACCTCCAGCACCGTGTCGCGCAACCAGTCGAGCAGCCCCTGCCAGTACGACGTGCCCAGCAGCACGACCGGGAACGACGTCACCTTCTGGGTCTGCACCAGGGTGAGCGCCTCGAACAGCTCGTCGAAGGTCCCGAGACCGCCGGGCAGGACCACGAAGCCCTGGGAGTACTTCACGAACATCGTCTTGCGGGCGAAGAAGTAGCGGAAGTTGATGCCGAGGTCGACATGGGGGTTGAGCCCGGCCTCGAAGGGCAGCTCGATGCCGAGCCCGACGGAGGTGCCGCCGGCCTCGCGGGCGCCGCGGTTGGCCGCCTCCATCGCGCCGGGACCGCCCCCGGTGATGACGGCGAAGCCGGCCTCGGCCAGACCCCGCCCGACCTGCACGCCCATGTCGAAGTAGGGGGACTCCGGCTTGGTGCGGGCCGAGCCGAAGACGGCGATCGCCGGTCCCAGCTCCGCGAGGGCACCGAAGCCCTCGACGAACTCGGCCTGGATGCGCAGCACCCGCCAGTAGTCGTGGTGGGTGTCGAGCCGGGTGCCGCGGTCGAGCAGCCGCTGGTCGGCGGTGGTGCCGCGGCGTCCACCGTCGGCCGGTCCGGGCTGCTGCACCATCACGCACCCCCCAGCCACGCGCGCAGCTGCCGCTCGCAGCGTTCGATGTGCTCGACGGGCACGTGCTCCTCCTGCTTGTGGGCGAGCATCGGGTCGCCGGGACCGAAGTTGACCGCCGGGACGCCGAGGGCGCTGAACCGGGCGACGTCGGTCCAGCCGAACTTCGGCCGCACCTCGCCGCCGACCGCGTCGATGAACTGCTTCGCCGCCGGCAGCCCGAGCCCCGGCAGCGCCGCCGGGGCGCTGTCACGCAGCGTGACCTCGAAGCCGGCGAAGAACTCCCGCACGAAGGCCTCCGCCTCCGCCTCGGAGCGGTCGGGCGCGAAGCGGTGGTTGACCGACACGACGCACTCGTCGGGCAGCACGTTGCCGGCGACGCCGCCGGTGATGGCGACCGCGTTGAGGCCCTCGTGGTACTCCAGCCCGTCGATGACCGGCCTGCGGGGCTCGAAGTCGTTGAGCCGGGCCAGCACCTCCGCGGCGCCGTGGATGGCGTTCACGCCCTTCCAGCTCCGCGCGGCGTGGGCCCGCTCCCCCGTCGTCCGCACGTCGACGCGCATCGTGCCCTGGCAGCCCGCCTCGACGATGGCGCCCGAGGGTTCCATCAGGATCGCGAAGTCGGCGGCCATCAGCTCGGGGTCGCTCTCGCTGAGCAGCCGCAGCCCGTTGAACTCCTCCTCGATCTCCTCGGCCTCGTAGAGGATGAACGTGACGTCGCGGTCGGGCTCGCGCAGCGTGGCCGCCAGGTGCAGCAGGACCGCGTCGCCGCTCTTCATGTCACAGCTGCCGAGGCCGTGGAGGATGCCGTCCTCGAGCCGCGCGGGCAGGTTGTCGTTGAGGGGGACGGTGTCGATGTGGCCGGCGATGAGCACCCGCTCGGCCCGGCCCAGGTGGGTGCGCGCCACCACCGTGTGGCCGCGGCGGGTCACCTCGAGGTGGCCGAGGGCACGCAGCGCCTGCTCGATGGCGTCGGCGATGGCCTGCTCGTTGCGGCTGACCGACTCGATGTCGACGAGCTGGCGGGTGAGGGTCACGGGGTCGGCGGTGAGGTCGAGCATGCCCCCATCCAACCAGCCGCGGCGACGCCGACCGGGCTGACCCGCGGTGCTGCTAGGCCAACCCCTGCCGGAGCTCGGCCAGCGCCGCGTCGAGCCCGACCTCGGGCGACCAGCCCCAGCCGTGGGCACGGTCCGCGAGCAGCCGGCCGGTCCACACCGGGTCCTCGGTCCAGCTCGGCTCGACCCCCAGCGCCCCGGTCACGGTCCCGACGTAGTCACGGCCGGCGGCGGGCGCGGCCGCGACGTTGAGGGGGGTGCACGCATCCGCGACCGGGCCACGGGCAGGATCGTCGGCCGCGGGGACCTGCCCGGCGGCCACCGTGGCCGCCAGCCGCGCGAGGTCGTCGACGTGCACCCAGGCGAAGGCCTGCTCCGGGTTGGCCCGGCGGGCACCGGGGTGCTCGCGCATCGCCGCCGGTCGCCGGGTGTTCCACACCGAGGTCTCGCCGGGGCCGAGGACCGCCGGCGGGCGCAGCAGCACGACGGTGAGGCCGCCTCCGGCGATCTCGTCGAGCGCCCGGTCCGCGTCGCGCTTGGTGACGGCGTAGTCGTCCGCGTCGTCACCCACCAGCGGGGAGGCCTCGTCGACGTCACCGGTGCCCGGGGAGCGGTCGTAGACGGCAGCGGTCGAGACGTGGACGAGCCGCCGCACCCCGGCGTCCCGGGCGGCTCGCGCCAGGACCGTGGTCCCCTCGACCCCGACCCGGTGCTGGGTGTCCCGGTCGCTGCCCATCGGGTGCACGGTCGTGACCACGGCGTCGGCACCCGCGACGACGTGGGCGGCGAACGCGGGATCACCGAAGTCGCCGACGTGCTCCCCGCCCGCACCACCGAGCCGCTGCGGCGCGGTCCCCGGCCGGCGTACGACGGCGCGCACGGTGGCGCCGAGGCCGACCAGGGCGGCACAGGTGCGGGCGCCGACCAGGCCGTTGGCCCCGGTGACGACGACGACGGGAGCGGTGCCGCGCGATTCGCGGGTGGAGTCCTGGCTCATCCGGCCAGCCTGCCACGCCGTCCCCACCGGACCCCCTGGCCGCCGGTCAGGCGCGGACGACCCGTACCGCGGTCTCGGGCGCCTCCTCGAAGGACACGGCGTCGGCGAGGGTCTCCCCCGCGAGCAGCGCCTCGTGGCTGCGCGCAGCCGCGAGCACCTCGGCCGTACCGGCCACGACCAGCGCGATCCGGTCGGAGACGTCCAGGCCGGCGTCGCGGCGGGCCTGCTGCACCGCACGCACCAGGTCGCGGGCGACACCCTCGGCCTCGAGCTCGGGGGTGGTGGCGGTGTCGAGCACCACGAAGCCACCCCGGGGCAGCACCGCCGTGGCGGCGTCCCCACCGCCCTCGCCCGCGACCGTCTCGAGCGTGAACTCGCCCTCCTCGAGCACCACCCCGGCGCAGGTGACGGTGCCGTCGGCACCGACCGACCAGTTCCCGGACTTCGAGCCCTTGATGACCGTCTGCACGTCGCGGCCCAGCCGCGGTCCGGCGGCCCGGGCGTTGACGGTGAGCCGCTGCTCCACGGCGTACGCCGCGGCCTCCGCGGACCCGGCCCGCACGAGCCGGACCTGCTTGACGTTCAGCTCGTCGGCCAGCAGCGGCTCGAAGCCCGCCAGCGCGTCCGCGTCGTCGACGACCACGGTCAGCGAGGCGAGCGGGAGCCGGGTGCGCAGCCCGTGGGCCTTGCGCAGCGCCAGGCCGGCCGAGGCGACGTCGCGCACCTCGTCCATCGCCGCGACGAGCGCCTCGTCCGCCGGCAGCGCGTCGGCCTCCGGCCAGTCCGCCAGGTGCACGGAGCGTTCGCCGGTCAGCCCGCGCCAGACCTCCTCGGTGGTCAGCGGCAGCAGCGGCGCCGCCACCCGGCACACCGTCTCCAGCACGGTCCACAGCGTGTCGAAGGCCTCCGGGCTCTCGTCCCAGAACCGCTCGCGGGAGCGCCGGACGTACCAGTTGGTCAGCACCTCGAGGAACGCCCGCGTCGAGTCGCACGCGTTCGCCACCTCGTAGTCGTCGAGCTGGCGGGTCATGTCCTCGACGTACCGGCGCAGCTTGGCCAGCACGTAGCGGTCCATCACGTGGCTCGAGGCGGTGCCACCGGCGGCGGCGTACCCCTCGCCGCCGGAGGCGGCGTTGGCGTAGAGCGCGAAGAAGTACCAGGTGTTCCACAGCGGGATCAGCACCTGCCGGACCGACTCGCGGATGCCGCGCTCGGTGACGACCAGGTTGCCGCCGCGCAGGATCGGGCTCGACATCAGGAACCAGCGCATCGCGTCGGCGCCGTCGCGGTCGAAGACCTCGTAGACGTTGGGGTAGTTGCGCAGGCTCTTCGACATCTTGTTGCCGTCGGAGCCGAGCACGATGCCGTGGCTGACGCAGGTGTCGAAGGCCGGCTTGTCGAACAGCGCGGTCGCGAGCACGTGCATCGTGTAGAACCAGCCGCGGGTCTGGCCGATGTACTCGACGATGAAGTCGCCGGGGTAGTGGTCCTCGAACCACTCGGCGTTCTCGAACGGGTAGTGCACCTGCGCGAACGGCATCGAGCCCGACTCGAACCAGCAGTCGAAGACATCGGTGACGCGACGCATCGTCGAGCGGCCCTCCTCCGGCGAGCGGGGGTCGTCGGGGTTGGGGCGCGTCAGCTCGTCGATGAACGGCCGGTGCAGGTCGTCCGGACGTACGCCGAAGTCGCGCTCGAGCTCGTCGAGCGACCCGTAGACGTCGATCCGGGGGTAGGCGGGGTCGTCGGAGCGCCACACCGGGATCGGGCTGCCCCAGAACCGGTTGCGGGAGATCGACCAGGGCCGGGTGTTCTCCAGCCACCGGCCGAACTGGCCGTCGCGCACGTGGTCGGGGACCCAGCGGATCTCCTGGTTGAGCTCGAGCATCCGGTCCCGGATCTTGCGGGTGTCGACGAACCAGGACGACACGGCCATGTAGATCAGCGGCTGCCGGCAGCGCCAGCAGTGCGGGTAGGAGTGCTCGTAGGTCTCCCGGCGCAGCAGCACGGTGCCGGGCACGACCGCCCCGGTCTCCCCCTCGCCCCGCGTGGCGTTCTTGAGGTGCTCGACGATCGGGCCGTTGGCGTCGAAGACGTGCATCCCGGCGTAGTCGGTGACGGGGTAGGTGAACGTCCCGTCCTTGGCGACGGCGACGACGAGCTCGATGCCCTCCCGGTCGGTGATGACCTTGTCCTCCTCGCCGTAGGCGCCGGCGCTGTGGACCAGCCCGGTGCCGTCGGCGGTGGTGACGAAGTCGGCCTCGACGACGCGGTGCGCGTGCGCGGTGCCCTGGAAGTAGGAGAAGGGCGGGGTGTAGGAGCGGCCGACCAGGTCCTTGCCGCGCACCCGCGCCACGACCACGAGGTCCTCGACCGACCCGGTCGGCGACAGCTCGCGGGCGTACGCCGCCAGCCGCTCGGCGCCGAGCAGGTAGCGCTCGGTGGTGCCGGTCGGCAGGTCGGACTCCACCACGGCGTACTCGATGTCCTCGCCGACCATGACCAGCAGGTTGGAGGGCATCGTCCACGGCGTCGTCGTCCAGACCAGGGCGACGGCACCGTCGAGGGCGCCGCCGGCGCCGGTGTCCTCCAGCCGCATGCCGACGGTGACCGCGGGGTCCTGGCGGTTCTGGTAGACGTCCTCGTCCATCCGCAGCTCGTGGTTGGACAGCGGGGTCTCGTCGTTCCAGCAGTAGGGCAGGACCCGGAAGTCCTCGTAGACCAGGCCCTTGTCGTGGAGGTTCTTGAACGCCCACAGGACCGACTCCATGTAGTCGAGGTCGAGCGTCTTGTAGTCGTGGTCGAAGTCGACCCAGCGGGCCTGGCGGGTGACGTAGTCGCGCCACTCGTCGGTGTAGGTGAGGACCGAGGTGCGGCAGGCGTCGTTGAAGACGTCGATGCCCATCTCGACGATCTCCTCGGTCGTCTTGATGCCCTTGACCCGCATCGCCTCGAGCTCGGCGGGCAGGCCGTGGGTGTCCCAGCCGAAGCGGCGCTCGACCCGGCGCCCGCGCATCGTCTGGTAGCGCGGGATCAGGTCCTTGACGTAGCCGGTCAGCAGGTGGCCGTAGTGCGGGAGCCCGTTGGCGAAGGGCGGGCCGTCGTAGAAGACGAACTCGTTGTCGCCGTCGTCGCCGGTCGCCCGCTGCTCGACGCTGGCCTCGAAGGTCGCGTCGTCCTTCCAGTAGGCCAGCACCCGCTCCTCGATGGCCGGGAAGTTGGGCTGGCTCGGGACGTGGGCGTGCTCCCCGGACTGTCCGGTGGCGACCTTCGGGTAGGTCATGGGTGGTTCTCCTGCGGCTCGGTCCTGCGGGTCGTCTCGGTCTCCCCACGAGGACGACGCTCCAGGCTCTGGATCC
Source organism: uncultured Actinomycetota bacterium (assembly GCA_963795215.1). Classification (GTDB taxonomy): domain Bacteria; phylum Actinomycetota; class Actinomycetes; order Propionibacteriales; family Nocardioidaceae; genus Nocardioides. Next base: position 686,674 of record CAWCGW010000007.1, on the reverse strand, counting down.
GCCGCGGTACCACCTCGCTTGCCGGCGCACGCACCGACCGCTCGTTCACGGCTGTGACGGGCCTACCCGTCCGGGTCTAGTGGGCGGCCCCCGCCTGCTCGGGGCCGCTGTTCTTCCGGAGGCTCGCCGCTGATGACGGCTCGGACGCCTGTCCGGCCAGCCTACGGCGCCCTCCGGCGGCGCCGCCAATCGGTTTGCCTGGTGGAGGGGTGGTGGTGGGTAGTCCCGCGTCCTCCCCCCGCCCTCAGAAACCTCTTGCCCCCACAGTCGGCGATGAGTTGGCTGGTCGGTGGTGGTCCCTAGGGTGGGACCGACCACAGGAGGGCGAGATGGCGGACATGATCCGGGCCAGCGGGCTGGTGAAGACCTACAAGGAGGTCGAGGCGCTCAGCGGGCTCGACCTGTCGGTGCCCGAGGGGAAGGTGCTGGCGCTGCTGGGCCCCAACGGGGCGGGCAAGACGACGGCGGTGCGGGTGCTGGCGACCCTGATCGAGCCCGACGCAGGAAGTGCGGAGGTCGCCGGCGTCGACGTGCTGGCCGATCCCGCGGGGGTCCGGGCGCGGATCGGTCTCTCCGGCCAGTACGCCGCGGTCGACGAGCACCTCACCGGCCACGAGAACCTCGAGATGGTCGGTCGCCTCTACGGCTTCCCGAAGGCGCGGGCCCGGCAGCGTGCCCGCGAGCTGCTCGAGCGCTTCGACCTCGTCGACGCCGCCGACCGGCCCTCCAAGACCTACTCCGGCGGCATGCGGCGGCGGCTCGACCTCGCCGGCGCCCTGGTGGCGGAGCCTCCGGTGCTGATCCTCGACGAGCCGACCACGGGCCTCGACGTGCGCAGCCGGCAGCAGATGTGGGAGGTGATCCGCGAGCTGGTCGCCTCCGGCGCCACGCTGCTGCTCACCACCCAGTACCTCGAGGAGGCCGACCGGCTGGCCGACGACATCGTCGTGATCGACCACGGCCGCGAGATCGCCCGTGGCAGCGCCGACGACCTGAAGTCGCAGACCGGCGGTGAGCGGGTCGAGGTGGTCCTGACCCACGCGAGCCAGCGCGAGGCCGCGGTCCGGGTGCTGTCGACGATCTCCGGCCGCGAGGTGACCGACGACGGCGACCCGGGCGGGCGCACCCTGGTGGCTCCCGTCGACGGCGGCCAGCAGGCCCTGATCCAGGTGCTGCAGCAGTTCGCCGACGAGCGGATCGAGGTGCTCGACATCGGGCTGCGCCGGCCGACGCTCGACGACGTCTTCCTCTCCCTGACCGGTCACGTCGCCGAGGACGCCGGGACGACCAGCGACCAGATCGAGGAGGCCAGCGCATGAGCACCACCGAGATCACCCACGGTCCCGTCCGCGCCCTGATCGACGGCTGGGTCGTCGCCAAGCGCAACCTGATCAAGATCAAGCGGGTGCCCGACATCCTGGTGTTCGTCCTGATCTCGCCGATCATGTTCGTGCTGCTGTTCGCCTACGTGTTCGGCGGCGCGATCGAGGTCCCGGGCGACGTCGACTACAAGGAGTTCCTGATCGCGGGGATCTTCGCGCAGACCGTCGTCTTCGGGGCGACGTTCACCGGCTACGGCCTGGCCGACGACATGCAGAAGGGCATCATCGACCGGTTCCGGTCGCTGCCCATGTCGCCCTCGGCCGTGCTCGTGGGGCGGACCACCTCCGACGTCGCCTACAACGTGATCTCGCTGGTGATCATGGCGCTGACCGGGCTGCTGGTCGGCTGGCGGATCCGGGAGGGCGTCGTCGACGCGGCGCTCGGGTTCCTCGTGCTGCTGGTCTTCGCCTACGCCATCAGCTGGATCATGGCCTACGTCGGGTTGCTGGTCCCCAGCGTCGAGGTCGTCAACAACGCCTCCTTCGTCGTGATCTTCCCGCTGACCTTCGTGTCCAACGCGTTCGTGCCGCTGGAGTCGTTCTCGGGCGTGCTGCGCACCTTCGTCGAGTGGAACCCCGTCTCCACCGTCACCCAGGCCTGTCGCGAGCTCTTCGGCAACACCGCGCCCGGCGTCCCGGTGCCCGACTCGTGGGCGCTGCAGCATCCCGTCGTCTACACCCTGATCTGGTCGGCGGCCATCGTGGCGGTCTTCGCGCCGCTCTCGGTCCGCCAGTACCGCCGCTCGACCAGCAAGTGACCCGTGCGAGGCTGCCCGGGTGACGGCCCGGGCGGACTCCACGTTCCCGTGGCTGCCGGCCGGAGCGTTCGTCCTGGTGTGGTCCTCGGGCTACATCGCCGGCCCCGCCGGGGTGCAGGTGGTCGAGCCGTTCAGCCTGCTGGCGATGCGGTTCGCCCTCGCCACGGCCTTGCTCGTCCCGCTGACCCGGTGGCTGCGGGGGCCGCTGCGGATCGGCCGGCGCGCCCTCACCCGGGTGCTGCTGGTCGGGTTGGTGATGAACGGCGTCCAGTTCGGGTTCATGTACGTCGCCTTCGCGGCCGGCCTGGGCGCGACCCTCGGCGCGCTGCTCCACTCCCTCTCCCCCGTGCTGACCGTGGTGCTCGCCGGGCTGCTGCTCGGCGAGCAGGTCCGCCCGGCCCAGGTCGCGGGCCTCGCGATCGGCGTGGCCGGCGTCCTCGTGGTGCTCGGCCCCGACATCGAGGAGGCCGGCGGCGTCGTCGGGCTCGGCTTCGGGCTGCTCGGGATGCTCGCCCTCAGCCTCGGCACCATGGGACAGCGGTGGATCCCGGCCACGGTCGATCCCTGGTGGTCGGCCAGCCTGCAGTTCGCGGTGTCCACGCCGTTCTGCCTGGTCCTGGGGCTCACCCTCGAGGGCACCTCCACGGTCCACGACCCGGTGCGCGGCGCGATCGTCGTGGTGTTCCTCGCGGTCGTGAACTCGATCGTCGGCCTGATCCTGCTCGGCGCCGTGGTTCGCGGCGGCGGCGCCGGTGCCGCCTCCAGCGTCTTCTTCCTCGCACCCCCCGTCACGGCCGTGATGGCGTGGCTCGTGCTCGGCGAGACCCTCGGCCTGCGCGAGCTCGCCGGCCTGCTGGTCGCCGTCCTCGGCGTCGCGCTCGCCGTCACCCGCCGTGGACGCTCCCGTCGTACGCCGAGGGCGCCTATCCTCGGCGGGTGATCACCCGCCGCCGCCTGCTCGGTGGCGCCGCCGCGGCCGGCGTGCTCGGCACCGCCACCGTCGCGGGCTGGCAGCTGGCACCCCCGGCGGTCACCTGGCGGATCCGGGACGCGGTCGGCCTGACTCCCGCCCCCTTCGTACCGGACGTCGCGGAGGGCGAGGTCCGGGTCGAGTCCCGCACCTCACGGCACCTCGGCGACCTCGACCTGTTCACGGCGGTGCCGGCCGGGCACGGGGACGGCGCCGGGCTCCCGGTGGTGGTCGTGCTGCACGGGTCCTCCGCGACCGCAGCCGCGCTCCCCGGGCTCGGGCTCCCCCGGTTCGTCACGGCGGCGGTGGCGGCGGGGGCGCCGCCGTTCGTCCTCGCCGGTACCGACGACGGCCCGGCCGGGTGGGTCCCCGGCGGCGGGGTGGACCCCCAGGCGATGCTCCGCGACGAGCTGCCGCTGTGGCTCGAGGAGCGCGGGTTCGGCGACGCGCGGGCGCTGTGGGGCTGGTCCCGGGGTGGGTACGGCGCACTCCGGTTCGTCCAGGCCCACCCGGGGTGGGCGCGGGGGCTGGCGCTGTTCAGCCCGGCCCTGCACGCGGCGGACCCCGCGCTGGCGGACCTCTCGGCGCTGGAGCGGGTGCCGTGGGGGCTGTGGTGCGGTGACCGGGACCCGTTCCACGACGGCGCCCGCGCCCTGGTCGCGGCCGCCCCGGAGCCCGAGACGTTCGTGGAGGGCCCCGGAGGGCACACCCGGGTCTACTGGAACGACCACACCCTGGACATGCTCGGCTGGCTCGCCACCACCCTCGGGACGCCACGGCCCACTCCGTAGGCTTGGTCCGTGACCGAGACTGCGACTGCTGCACCCTCCTCCGCCTGGGGCCACGGCCTGGCCACGATCGTGACGAGCGGCGCCTCCGAGGGCACCGTCCTCGAGGCCTGGTTCCCCGCCCCCGTGCTGGGCAGCCGACCCGCGGACGACCAGCCGCCCGCCGAGCTCGCCGAGCAGGCCGGCGACTTCCCCGAGCGGCGGGTGCGCACCGAGGTGGTGACCGTCGAGATCGCCCTCGCCGACCCGCCGAAGGACGCCGTCGACGCCTACCTGCGGCTGCAGCTGCTCTCCCACCGGCTCGTCGCGCCCCACGGCCAGAACCTCGAGGGGATCTTCGGGGTGCTCAGCAACGTCGCCTGGACCAACCACGGCCCGTGTCCGGTCGACGACTTCGAGGCGACCCGGCTGCGGCTGCGTTCGTCAGGGCCGGTCCAGGTCCTCGGCATCGACAAGTTCCCGCGGATGGTCGACTACGTCGTCCCGACCGGCGTACGGATCGCCGACGCCGACCGGGTGCGGCTGGGCGCCCACCTCGCCGAGGGCACGACGGTGATGCACGAGGGCTTCGTCAACTACAACGCCGGCACCCTGGGCTCCTCCATGGTCGAGGGGCGGATCTCGGCCGGCGTGGTCGTCGGTGACGGCACCGACGTGGGCGGCGGCGCCTCCATCATGGGCACCCTCTCCGGTGGCGGCACGCAGGTCATCTCCCTCGGTGAGCGCTGCCTGCTGGGGGCGAACTCCGGCATCGGCATCTCGCTCGGCGACGACTGCGTGGTCGAGGCAGGTTGCTACGTCACGGCCGGCACCAAGGTGACCATCTCCGACATCGACAGCAAGCCGAAGGTCATCAAGGCCGCGAGCCTCTCGGGCGCGAGCAACGTCCTGTTCCGCCGCAACTCGGTCAGCGGCGCCGTCGAGGCCGTCCCGTGGCAGGGCGAGGGCATCGCCCTCAACGCGGCCCTGCACGCGAACTGATGGACCGACCATGAGGCGGGTCTGGGCCGCTGCCACGGCGATCGGTGTCGTCGCTGCCGGCGTCCTCACCTGGCAGCTCGTCGGCGACGACGTCACCCAGCGGCTCCGAGCCGACGACTGCCGCGCCACCGTCCAGGGCCGCACCGTCGTGCTGGCCCCCGAGCAGGCGGAGAACGCCGCCCTGATCACGGCGATCTCGGTCCGGCGCGGCCTGCCCGCGCGGGCGGCGACGATCGCGCTGGCGACCGCCTACCAGGAGTCCAAGCTCCGCAACATCGACTTCGGTGACCGCGACTCGCTCGGGCTGTTCCAGCAGCGTCCGTCCCAGGGCTGGGGCACGCCCAAGCAGCTGACCGACCCGGTCTACGCGACCAACGCCTTCTACGACGCGCTGGTCGGTGTCGACGGCTACGAGGGGATGGAGGTCACCGTCGCGGCGCAGACCGTGCAGCGCTCGGCCTACCCCGACGCCTACGCCGACCACGAGGCCGACGCCCGGGTGCTGGCCAGCGCGCTGACCGGGGAGTCGTGGGCCGCGCTGTCCTGCGTCCAGTCCGACGAGCCCGAGGCGGCCTCCACCCGGCTCGACGACGCGGGGCTGACCGATCGGGCGGCCCGCGTACGTCGTGACGTCGAGGCGGTCTTCGGCCCCCAGTCGCTCGGCGGCTTCGCGCCGGGCGGCGTCCGGGACGGCCACATGTCCGGTTCGGCGCACTACGAGGGCCGCGCCGTCGACGTCTTCTTCCGCCCGGTCAACGAGGCGAGCAAGGACCGCGGCTGGGCGCTCGCCCAGTACCTCGTGGCGCACGCCGCGCGGCTCGAGATCCGCACCGTCATCTTCGACGGGCGGATCTGGACCGCCGGCTGGCGCTCCGACGACGGCTGGCGGCCCTACCGGCCCGACACCTCGGGTCGCGACGCGGCGACCGCGGCGGTCCTCGAGCACCGCGACCACGTCCACGTCGACGTCTTCTCCTGACCCGTTCGGGCCATGTCGCCCGGCGTCCGGCCAGACTTTGCCCGGAGCGGGTGACCTACGTGTTCCGCTGCCCTACCGTCAGGGGGAAGCTCGGGGTCGTGGGGACGTACCGGGACACGGAGGGAACCGCATGCAGTCGACGCTGTACACCATCGGCACCGCGCTGGGCCGCGCCCGCGAGCACGGCGTGGTCGTACAGGTCCTGGTCGCCGGACACTGGATCGAGGGCCTGGTCTCGGACGTGGACGGGCACGGCGTCGTGCTCACCGGAGAGGGTTCTGACCACCACGTCGTACGGATCCAGGACGTCGCCGCGGTGCGCGTGCACGCGGAGGAGCCGCTGACGGAGACCGACCCGGATCCCTGGACCGGCGCCGAGCCCCGGACCCCGATCGACGGCCCGCACTGACCCAGCTGGCGACTCGACCCGCGCACGTGGCGACTCGACCCGCGCGCGTGGCAACTCGACTCACTGGGTGAGGCGGGTGGCGGCGGCGGCGACGCGCTCGTCGGTGGCGGTGAAGGCGATCCGGACGTGGTGGCGGCCGGCGGCGCCGTAGAACGCGCCGGGGGCGACCAGCAGGCCGCGCTCGGCGAACCACTGCACGAGGTCCCAGCACCCGGTGTCGGGGCCGCGCGTCGTCCAGAGGTAGAGCGAGGCCTCGGAGTGGTCGACCCGGAAGCCGGCCTGCTCGAGCGCCTCGCGCAGCACCGCCCGGCGGGCGGCGTAGGTCGCGTGCTGGGCGGTGGCGTGCTCGTCGTCGGCGAGCGCCGCGGCCATCGCGTGCTGCTGCGGGGTGGGCATCATCAGCCCGAGGTTCTTGCGGACGGCGAGCAGCTCGGCCAGCACCGCCTCGTCACCGGCCACGAAGGCACAGCGGTAGCCCGCGAGGTTGGAGCGCTTCGACAGCGAGTGGACCGCGAGGATCCCGTCGTGGCTGCCGCCGCTGATGTCGGGGTGCAGCACCGACACCGGCCGGGTGCCCTCCCAGGAGCACTCGAGGTAGCACTCGTCGGAGACCAGCAGCGTCCCCCGCTCGCGGCACCAGTCGACCACCTTGCGCAGGTGGTCGGGTGGCAGCACGCGGCCGGAGGGGTTGGAGGGGCTGTTGAGCCACAGCAGCGCCGGCGTCTCGGGCCCGAAGGAGGTGAGCGAGTCGGCCGCCACCGCGCGCGCCCCGCACAGCGCCGCCCCCACCTCGTAGGTCGGGTAGGCGAGCTCGGGATACCCGATCAGGTCACCGGCCCCGATCCCGAGGTGGAACGGCAGCGAGCCGATCAGCTCCTTGGAGCCGACGACGGGCAGCACGCCGGCCGGGCCCAGCCCGGTGACCCCGTGGCGCCGGGCCAGCCAGTCGACCGCGGCCTGCCGGGTCTCCAGCAGGCCCAGCGTCGTGGGGTAGCCCGGCGCGTCCGCGGCGTCGCGCAGCGCCGACCGGACGACCTCGGGCGTCGGGTCGACCGGGGTCCCGACCGACAGGTCGACCACGCCGTCGGGATGGGCGCGCGCCGTGACGGCGTACGGCGCCAGCTGGTCCCACGGGAAGTCGGGGAGCCGCCGGGAGACCGGGGTCAGGGCCCGCTGCGCTCGCACCTCATGCACCGGTGCGAGAGGTCACTCGTCGTGCTCCTGCGGCGGCAGCGCCGCGACGAGGGAGTGGTCGTGGTCGATCTCGCCCATCTTGGCCGCACCGCCGGGCGAGCCCAGGTCGTCGAAGAAGTGGACGTTGGCGTCGTAGTAGCCCTTCCACTCCTCCGGGGTGTCGTCCTCGTAGAAGATCGCCTCGACCGGGCAGACCGGCTCGCAGGCGCCGCAGTCGACGCACTCGTCGGGGTGGATGTAGAGCATCCGCTTGCCCTCGTAGATGCAGTCCACCGGACACTCGTCGACACAGGCCCGGTCCTTGAGGTCGACGCACGGCTGGGCGATGACGTAGGTCACCAGATCCTCCTCTGAGACGGTGCGGAATCCACTGCGGGATCCAGCCTAGTCTCTCGCTGTGCCCGAGTCGTCCGAGGCCCACCGACTGGGTCCCCACGTGGTCGGCCAGCGGGTCGTCGTCCGCCGGCTGCTGCCCGGCGAGACCGGCCCGAGCGGCGGGCCGGCGATGACCGACGTGCTCGGTGTGTGCCTGCGCTGGTCCGACGGGGAGTGCGTCGTGCAGCCCGCCTCCGGGGCGGCGGTCACCATCCCGCTCGCGCTGGTGGTCTCGGGCAAGCCGGTGCCGCCGCGCGCGTCCGTGCGGTTCCGGGTGACGCCGCGGGAGTGCCAGCGCCGCGCGCTCGCGCTGTGGCCCGACACCGTCACCGAGCCGCTCGGCGAGTGGCTGCTGCGCGACTCCGCGACCTCGACCGCCCGCCGGGCGAACTCCGTGATGGCCTTCGGCCCGGCCGGGGTGCCCGACGCCTACGAGCGGGTGGTCGCCCACTACGAGCGCCCCGTCGCCAACGTGCTGCCCGACTCCGAGGAGGACGCACTGTTCCGCTCCCGCGGCTGGGTCACCGAGGGGCACGAGGCCGACACCGTCTTCATGCTCGCCTCCGTGGCCCGGGTCGTCCGCGCGCTGCCCCCGGACCTGCCGCCGGCCACCCTCACGCCCGAGGGACCGGGGCTGGTGCGCGCCGAGCTGGACGGTGTGGCGAGCGGGGTCGCGGCGTACGCCGAGGACTGGGTCGGCTTCCGCAGCGTGCAGGCGGACCCCGACCACCGGGGCAGCGGCCTGGCGCTGGCGGTGATGGCCGCGCTCGTGGAGTGGGGCGCCGCTCAGGGCGCCACCACGGCGTTCCTCCAGGTGCTGGGCGACAACGTGGCCGCGCGGCGGCTCTACGAGCCGATGGGCTTCGCGGCCCACCACTCCTACCGCTACCTCACGCCGGGCGGCTGAGGCGTCGCCGGCTCAGCCGTCCGCGCGCGGGTTGGTGCAGATGACGGTGTCGCTCGGCGTGTAGGTGGTGTGGAACTTCTGCGACCGCACCAGCTCGTCGGACCCGGGCCTGCGGAAGTAGCGCCACACGTCGATGTCGAAGCCGCCGTAGCCCTCGTTGGCGTGGCAGTCGGGCGTGTCGATGCGGCGGGTCTCGGGCTGGGTGAGGTTGTAGCGGCCGGAGGTGCGGGTGGTGATGTCCCAGGTCTTGGTCGACCACATGCTCACGGTCACCACCCCGGAGCTGCTGGGGGTGCTGGGCGTGACCTTGGCGGAGATCAGCACGCCGTGGTCGGTGTCGTTCTGGAACCGCAGGTCGACCGCGCCCCAGGCCACGGTGGCCTCGCGCCCGATCGGGTAGCGGTCGATGTAGAAGGAGTGGGGCTTGTGCTCGACGTCCTTGAGCCCCGCGAAGAACGCCGCGTTGAACGACGTCGTCGCCATCTGCGAGACCCCGCCGCCGAGGTCCTCGACCAGGATGCCGTCGGAGATGATGAAGCCCTCGGTGAAGCCGTTGGCCCGGGTGCGCTCCCCGACGGTCTCGTTGAGGGAGAAGACCTCGCCGGGCTCCAGGACGGTGCCGTCGACCAGCTCGGCCGCGCGCCCGAGGTTGGTGTTGCGGTAGTCGGCGTGCGGGTAGTACGTCGTGAAGGTGGAGACCCGCTCGCGGATCCCCCACCGGCGGGCCTCGCGGGTGGACACCTCGGGCTTGGCGGTGACGGAGTCGATCCGGGTCTTGCGCTTCCCGGGCGGGCGGGTGACCAGCTTGAGGAACTGGTCCTCCACGTCGGCCGGGCGGTAGGTGACGCCCGGCTTGGCCCGGATCACCCGCGGCTTGCCGTCGACCAGGCGCACGGTCGCGTCGACCGGCTCCCCGGAGCTGATCCGGGAGTCCAGGATCCTGGTGAGCCGCTTCCGCTTCAGGGCGGGCACCAGCTCGCCGTCCTCGGCGCGCAGCTCGAGGGCGGGGAGGTACTCGCGCTGGGAGAGCCGGATCTCGGAGCCGCCGAAGAGCAGCGTGACCGGGGCGGCGGCGGCGGGGTTGGCGAACTCCTCGACCGCTGCGGCGACGTCGGCGGCGTCGATGGCGGGCTCGGCGATCGTGAGCGACAGGGCGACCGGGTCGCCGTCCTCCGCGGCCAGCCACTGCTCCTCGATCGCCGCCCGCGCAGCGTCGGTGTCGAGCCGCTGGCCCGGCCGCGGCTCCCGGACGTCGACCCGGCCGCCGGTGAAGCCGACGGCGCCGTCGCGGGCCGGGGTGCCGACCTGCTCGGAGAGCTCCTCGAGCGCGGTGGTCATCGCCTCGTCGTCGACGGCGAGCACGGGGTCGAGCTCGTCGCCCCCGGTGTAGTAGTCCCAGAGCCGGGCGGGGTCCCAGGACCGGCCGCCACCGGCGGCCTCCACCGTCGCGTCGAGATCGACCTCGAGGCCGAGCGCCTCGGGCCGCAGCCGCTCGGTGCGGCCGGCCACGGCCACCTCGACGGGTCCCGACGTGCGGTCGGCCAGACCCTCCTCGAGGCTGGCGACCGCCTCGTCCTCGGTCTGGCCGCCGATCTCGATCCCGGCCACGGTCGTGCCGCGCGGGACCCGGTCGCTGGCCGCGAGGTACGCGGCGGCGTAGGCACCGCCGGCCAGCAGCACGAGCCCGAGCAGCATCAGGAGGACGACGCGTCCGCCGGCCGTCTCCCGCCCCTTGTCAGTCACGGGCGCCATCGTAGGTCGTGACTGCCCGGGCGCGGCAACGTGGCCACGGCGGTCACGAACGCGAGCAGCACCACCCCGAGCAGCAGCAGCCCGCGGGTGCTGGTGGAGACCAGGTAGTCCCCCTCGGGCCGGGTGCGCAGCGCCAGCAGCACGATCCCGCCGAAGCCGACCGCCAGCGGGAGCCGGGTCAGCCAGCCCGGTCCGACGGCGAGGTAGGCGGCGCCGAGGCCGGCGGTCGCCAGCGGGAGGCTCCACCACAGCTCGTGGGAGACCGCGGCCGCCGCCCCGGTCAACGCACCGACCAGCAGCAGTCCCACGGCCGCGAGCACACGCAGCACGCTCGGCCCCTCACAGGCCCGCGAACAGGTCGGTCTCGCGACCGTCGGGACCGGGTGCCGCGGTGCCGCGGGCGAGGCGGTAGGACTCGGTGCCCCAGAGGGCGTGACCGCTCTCGCCACCGCCGAAGAACGCGTCGTCGCCGCGCACCTGGGTGCGGTGCTCGAAGAGCGCGGCCATCTTGCGCTCGACGAACTCGCCGCCGTCGACCTCGGCGGAGATCAGCTCGTCCGGGGTGACGAACGGGGGCAGGTCGCCGTCGGGGTCCATGCCCTCGAAGGTCTCGGTGTCGCCGCTCTCCCGCAGCGCGCGGAGACTCTCGCGCATCCTGCCCTCGGACATCGCCGCCCAGTAGATCTTGGCGATCTCCCACGGCTCGCCGAGGTCGAGCCGGTACGACGCGACGCCCGCGAGGTCCGCGGCGTACGTGGCGACCCGGTGGGCCTGGATGTGGTCGGGGTGGCCGTAGCCGCCGAACTGGTCGTAGGTGACGAGCACCTGGGGCCGGACCTCGCGGATCACGCGGACCAGGTGGTCGGCCGCCTCGGTCAGGTCGGCGTGCCAGAACGCGCTGTCGGGGACGTGCTCGCCGGCGACGGCGTGGCCGTCCTCGTGCCAGGCCATGCCGGAGTCGTGGAAGGCGCCGAAGCCGCCCAGGAAGCGGTGGTCGCTGACCCCCAGCACCCGCATCGCGGCGTCGAGCTCGCTCCGGCGCTGCTCGCCGAGACCGCCCTCGGCCGCGTGGGCGAGGTGCTCGAGCTCGGGGACCAGGACCTCCCCCATCTCGCCGGCGGTGCAGGTCACGAGCGTGACGCCGCGACCCTCAGCGGCGTAGCGGGCCATCGTGGCGCCGTTGTTGATCGTCTCGTCGTCGGGGTGGGCGTGGACCAGGAGCATCCGATGGTCGGGCGTGTCAGGCATGTCGGGCACGCCCTCCAACCTAGCGATCGGGCCTGACACCGCACTCAGACCGGGGGTCCGGCCGACGTCGGGGGACGGTGGTGGCGCTTCGGCGCGGCGGGCAGGTCGAGGGGCGGCCGGGGCGCCGGGTCCGGCTCGACCTCGAGCCAGCCGTCGTAGCGGTCGACCAGCAGGTCCAGCGCCATCTCGGGCGCGTCGGTGGTCACCGCCCAGGGATGGTCCTCGTCGTCGTCCTCGCCGGCCAGGGGCTCCCGCGCGACCTGCGCGTCGTAGCCGTCGGCCCGCAGCCGCGCCGCCGCGGCCCACGCGTGGTCCTCGTCGAAGAAGATGCCTCTCACGGCTCCATCCTCCCCTCCGCCAGCTGGGCGAGGAAGGGGCGGTCGGGCTCGAGCCAGTCGACCTCGCCGAGCTGGGCGGCCCCCAGCCACCGCACCCGGTCGTGCTCGGTCGGCTCCGGCTCGCCGTCGACGAGCCGCACGACCGCGACCCGCAGCCGGTGCCGGTCCCCGATCGCGACCTCCCCGTCGAGCCACCCGGTCACGGCGACCTCGCAGCCGAGCTCCTCGCGAACCTCCCGCACGACCGCGGCGGCCGGCTCCTCGCCGGGCTCGACCTTGCCGCCCGGGAGCTCCCAGCGCCCCGCCGCCTCCGGCGGGGCCGTACGTCGGGCGGCGAGGACGCTCCCGTCCCGCAGCACCGCCGCCCCCACCACCAGCACACGCTCCACGACGTGGAGGGTACGGGCGCGCAGCGGGTAGCGTCCGGTGGCATGGCGGGAGACGGGCCCGGGGGGCCGCACGGGGTCCACCTCACACGCACCGCGGAGAGCGTCGCGGAGATCGACGCGCTCGCCGACCTGCTGGGCGGGCGGACCGGGTTGGCCGGCGTGCTCGACGGCCTGGACCGGCAGGCACGGCGCTCCTGGACGGGTCGGCTGGCCGGCCGGGCCGTGGATGCGGCGTACGCCTGGGAGCGACGCGACGGGCGCGACCCCCGCTGGTGGCCGCAGGGCATCTCCAGCTCGGCCGACGCCTCCGACACCGAGACCGTCCTCGGCCGCCGGCTGCTCGTCGTCAGCTGGTACTCCAAGCACCTCGCCGGCGCCGGGCACGGCTCCCGGCTGACCTTCCTCGACCTCGACACGCTGCGCTACCGGCACGTGCTGCTGGTGGTGCCGGGCCTCGACGACGAGGGCCGAGCGGGGGTCGAGCCGCTCGAGGTCCATGCCGGGGGGATCGTCTGGTGCGGTCCGCACGTGCACGTCGCCGCGACCTCGCGGGGCTTCGTGACCTGCCGGCTGGAGGACGTCGTGCGCGCGGGCCCCGGCGTGGAGTCCTTCGGGCACGACCTGCTGCTCCCGGTGCGCTTCTCCTACCGCGCCCACACCGAGCACGGGTGCGAGAAGCTGCGCTACTCGTTCCTCTCCCTCGACCGGGGCGCGGGCTCCGACCAGCCGTCGACGCTGGTGGCCGGCGAGTACGGCCGGGGTGGGGCGAGCCGCAGGCTGGCCCGGTTCGACATCGATCCCGGCTCCGCCCTGCTGCGCGCGGACGACGACGGCGCCGCCCGACCGGTGGAGCTCGACGACCGCGGGGTGGTCCAGATGCAGGGCGCGGTGCGCGCCCGGGGACAGCTCCACGTCACCGTCTCCCGCGGGCCCTGGGTCCCCGGCACCGTGTACGCCGGCGGGCCGGGCGACTTCCGTGCCCACCGGTTCGCCGTACCGATGGGGCCGGAGGACCTCAGCTACTGGCCCTCCACCGACCGGCTCTGGTCGGTCTCCGAGCATCCCCGGCGACGGTGGGTGTTCTCGGTGCCGCGGTCCCGGGTCGACTGACCCCAGCGCCCGCACCCGCCACCACAGCTGGGTAACAAATACCTCGGTTCCGGCGCCCCGGAGGCCCCCGGAGCCCCATGATCAGTGCACTCGGGACAGACAGGGGGACCTCCCATGACCGGCCCGCACCGCGCGGAGGCACCGGCGTTCTCGACCCGCCGGGTGCTGTGGGCTGCCACCGTGACGCTCGTGTGGGTCGTCGCGGTGCTGATCCACGTGGTGCGCCCCTCCGACACCTGGGTCGGCGTGTCGTTCGTCGGCGTGCAGGCAGGGTCCGCCTTCTTCGCCTGGCTCGGCAGCCTGACCTCCGCCCCCGAGCGGCGGCTCCCGGCGCGGCTGGTCGCCGCCGGCCTGGCGAGCAACGCCTTCGGCGAGCTGTCCTACTACCTGTGGGTGCAGGGGTCGGAGACGACCGACGCCTCCTTCGCGGACGTCGGCTGGCTGGTCGCCTACGTCTTCCTGATCGCGGCGCTGGTCGTCTCGTTGCACCGCTCGCGGATCGGTCACGCCCGCGACGTCGACTCGCTGATCGACGCGACCACGATCGTCACCGTCAGCGTGATGGTGCTCTGGACGATCTCGCTCGCGGAGATCGCCGGCGACCCGTCGCTGACCCCGTTCATCAAGCTGGTCTGGTCGAGCTACCCGATCGCCGACGCGGTGCTGCTGGCGCTCGTGCTGCGGATCGCCACCGACCGGCTGGCCCGGCAGTGGGTGGACCCGTGGTTCGGTGTCGGCGTCGTGGCGTGGCTGGTCGCCGACCTCGGGTTCCTGACCCTGCCCCTCACCGACGCCCACGAGAACTGGGAGAACGCCGGCTGGATGCTGGGCGCGATCCTGATGGCCCGGTTCCACCGCGGCGGCTCGGTCCGGTCCCGCGCGAGCGAGGCCGCCGACCACACGGTCGCCCGGCTGGCGATCGCGATCGGACCGCTGTTCGCCGTCCCGGTGCTGCTGCTCTACGACGTGGTGTTCGACCGGCCGGTCAGTGCCGCCCCGCTGATCCTCGGCTCCAGCATGCTGCTGCTGCTCTCGGTCGTGCGGACCGCGCGGCTGCTGCGCGCGCAGGAGCAGGCACAGGTCGACCTGGCGACCGCCCGGGACGCCGCCCTGCAGGCCTCGCGGGCCAAGTCGGAGTTCCTGGCCACCATCAGCCACGAGATCCGGACCCCCATGAACGGCGTCATCGGCCTCTCGCAGCTGCTGATGCAGACCCCGCTCGACGAACGGCAGCGGCAGTACGCCGAGGGCGTCCACGGTGCCGGCGGCATGCTGCTCAACCTGATCGACGACATCCTCGACTTCGCCCGCGTGGAGGGTGACCAGGTCGAGCTGGAGCTGGGCGAGGTGGTGCTCGTCGACGTCGTCGAGGAGACCGCCGACCTGGTCGCGCCCGCGGCGCACGCCAAGCGGCTCGAGGTCGTGACGCAGACCGACGGACGGCTGCCCGACCTGGTCCGCGGTGACGGTGCGCGGATCCGCCAGATCCTGCTCAACCTGGCCAGCAACGCGGTGAAGTTCACCTCCGCCGGCGAGGTCGCGCTGCGTGCCCGGGTGGTCGAGGAGTCCGAGGGCTGGGCGACGATCCGGCTGGAGGTCCGCGACACCGGGATCGGCATCGACGAGCGGCTCCGGGGCCAGCTCTTCGACGCCTTCTCGCAGGGCGACTCCTCGCACACGCGCCAGTACGACGGCACCGGCCTCGGGCTGGCGACCGCACGTCAGCTCGTGCGGCTGATGGACGGCGACATCGGGGTCGACTCGGCCCCGGACGCCGGCAGCAGGTTCTGGGTCGAGCTGCGGCTCGAGGTCCTGGGCCGGCAGGACCCCGCGGCCCTCCCCCGGCTCGACGGCCTGCGGATCCTCGCGGTCGACGACAACGCCACGAACCGGCTGGTCGTCGGCGACCTGCTGCGCGGCTGGGGCGCCGAGGTCGACACGGTCGACGGTGGGATCGCGGCGCTGGAGCTGCTCGCCACCAACGGGCACTACGACGTCGCCGTCCTCGACCTGATGATGCCGGTGATGACCGGTCTCGACCTCGCCGCGCGCATCCAGCTGTCCACCTCCGGCGCCCCCCAGCTCGTGCTGCTCACCTCCGACCCGTCGGTCGGCCAGGCGAGGGCTTCACGGTCGGGCTTCGCGGCCACGCTGACCAAGCCGGTCCACTCCGGCCAGCTCCGCGAGGTGCTGGCCACCGTGGCCGAGGCCACGGCCGAGGTCGAGCCCAGGACCGCGCGGGTGCTGGTCGTCGACGGCAACCCGACCAACCAGCTGATCACCGCGGGCATGGTCGAGTACCTCGGCCACCAGTCCTCGACCGCCGGCGACGAGGTCGAGGCGCTGATCGCGCTGGCGCGCACGAGGTACGACGTGGTGCTGATCGACTGCCGGCTGCCGTTGAGCGAGGAGGTCCGCACCGTCGCGGAGATCCGCCGTTTCCACGGCGGCGAGGCCCACGTGCCGGTCGTCGCGATGACCGCCCAGGACCCCGAGGACCCCACCGACCCGACCGAGGAGCTGCGCGCGGCCGGGATCGACGACCACGTCAGCCGGCCGCTCTCGCTGGAGGCCCTCTCCACGGTCCTCGACCACTGGCTGGCCGGCGCCCGGACCTGAGCACCCCGCAACTACCGGGCCAGCGCCTGGGCGGCGGCGGCGAGGTCGTCGACCCCGCGCGCCAGCTCCTCGGGCCGGTCGGTCGTCAGGTCGAGGTGGAAGCCGTAGAGCGCGGAGTCCACCAGGGTGACGATCCGCCCGACCCGGCGTACCGGGGCGCCCGAGCGCAGCAGGTAGTCGCGCAGCGCCGCCGCCCACAGCTCGTTGGTCGCCCGGGCGGCCGAGAGGTAGGGCTCCTCCCCGATCAGCCCCGTCGCGGCGGCCTGGCAGTAGAGCGTGAGCAACGGGCCGAGCGGTGCGCGGCAGTAGGCCTCCCAGAGCCGGTTGACCGCCGACCGCACGGTGGGCGCGGCGGGCAGCGCCTCGACCTCCGCGATCGCGCGCGCCGTCGCCGCCGAGACGACGTCGGAGACCAGCGAGTCGCGGCTCCCGAAGTGGTAGATCAGCATCCGGTCGCTGGTCCCGATGGCGGCGGCGAGCGGGCGCAGCGTCAGCCCGATCAACCCGTGCCCGAGCACGTGGTCGGTCACCTGCTCCAGCAGCTCCTCACGACGACTCACGACTCCACTGTAGCGAGTGCTACAGTAGCGCGCATGTAGCGACCGCTACGCGTGAGAGGAAGAGATGTTCGCCGCAGTCCTGCTGCTCCTGGCCGCCATCGGCATCGAGGTGGCCGCCACCGCCCTGCTCCCCCGCACCGTCGGTTTCACCGACCTGTGGTGGTCGGTGTTCGTGCTCGGGGGGTACGCCGCCTCGATCTGGCTGCTCGCGATCGTGGTCCGCACCATGTCGGTCTCGACGGCGTACGCCGTGTGGTCCGGCCTCGGCACCGCCATCGTGGCCGTCGTCGGCTACCTGTGGCTCGGCGAGCAGATGTCGCTGTTCAAGGCCGCCTCGCTCGGCATGATCGTCCTCGGCGTCGTCGGCCTCAACCTCGCCGGCGCCCACTGACGGGGGTGAAGGCCCCGGTCTCCGATGACTCGCTCGCCGGGCGGAGCGGCAGCCAGACGGTGAAGGTGCTGCCGACCCCGAGCTCGCCGTCGACGGAGATCGTCCCGCCCATGAGCTCGGTGCGCTGCTTGCAGATGGCCAGGCCCAGACCGGTGCCCTCATAGCTCCGCGTGGTGGATCCGTCGACCTGGGTGAAGACCTCGAAGATGGCCTCGCGGTCGCGCTCGTGGATGCCGATGCCGGTGTCGGAGACGGAGAGGCACACCCCTCGGTCGTCCTGGGCGGCACGGACGGCGACGTCGATGCGGCCGTCCTTGGTGAACTTCACCGCGTTGTCGAGGAGGTGGTCCAGGACCTTGGCCACGCCGACCACGTCCCCCTCGACGACGCGCGGGACGCAGTCGTCCCAGTGGCACTCGAGGCTGACCCCCCGGTCGTGCGCCGTCGCCTGGTGGGCCGAGACGGCCCCCGTCACGACGGCGTGCAGGTCGAAGCTCGCCGGTCGTGCGGCCGGGCTGTCGAACTCGTTGCGTGAGAAGTCCAGGACGTCGTTGACCAGGGCCAGCAGCAGCCCCCCGGACCGCCTGATCCTGGAGAGCAGCCCGGTCTGACCGGCGTCCAGGGGCGAGTCGTCCAGGAGCTCCGCGGCAGCGAGCACCGTGCTCAGCGGCGTCCTGACCTCGTGCCCGAAGTTCGTCAGGAACATCGACTTGGCCTCCGACGCCGCGAGCGCCGCGTCCCGAGCGGCCTGCAGCTCCCCGGCGAGGGACTCCAGGTCGCTCACCGTCCGGGCTCGCTCGACCGCGACGCCGGCATGGGCTGCCAGCACCTCGAAGACGTGCTCGTCCTCGTCGTCGAAGGTCTCCTTCTCGAAGGACCGGTCCAGCACGACGAGGGCGTACGTCGCGGCTCCGGCACCGCGCAGCGACGCGGCGAGGCCGTCACGGGGGTCGAGCAGCAACGGCGGTCCCTCGACCGGCGTCGCGTCCCCGGCGTGGCTCGCGCGAGGCGCGGACTGGTGCCGCACGATGCCCGACCCGAACGCGGCCCACCACCAGGGCGTCGTCTCCCCGACCGTGAGCAGTTCGGTGCGGACCGCGCCCGACTCCAGGCTCTGGCACCGGGCCTGGCGGTCGCCCACGGCCTCCACCAGGTAGGCCCGCTCCACGTGCATCAGGTCCGTGGCCTCCTTCAGAACGGCCTGGGTGACCTCCTCCAACGACCGGGCCTGGGACGTGCGGTCCACGAACCGGTAGAGCAGGTGGGTGCGCGCGTGCCCTCGCGCCAGCGCCATGTAGGCGCGGTAGCCGAACACGAGCAGGACGACCAGGACCGCGAGCAGTGGGAGCGCGGACGGCTGCACGAGGACCAGGGTGGCGACGAGCAGGGCGACACAGGTGTTGATGAAGGCCGCGACCGAGCCCGAGCGGAGGGCCTCGTCCAGCACCTCCCCGTCGAAGGCGCCCTCGGTGAGGCTGATCGCCAGGGTCACGGCACCGGCCGAGAGGAGGTCGGTGACCAGGACGGCCACCAGGACGGCGACCCACGCCGCCGGCGAGAGCGGGTCGCCCCCCTGCAGGATCGCGTGGTAGACGAGAGCACCGAGGGCGGCCTCGAGGGCGAACATCGCCGCGTTGAACGCGAGCTTGACGCCACGCATCCGGGCGGCCACGAGCAGCGCCAGGATGGCACCCACGACGTAGCACGTCACGTACTGCTGGGAGGACAGCAGCGTGAGCCCGAGCACGGCGGGGATCTCGCGGAGCGTGTGACCGTGGGCGTTGCGGACGGTGGGCAGGTGGATGACCGCGACCTCGGCGAGCGCGAACACCGGCAGCAGCACGAACCAGGTCACGCCCGGCATGGCGGCCTCGGGGTCGGAGGAGAGCCCCGGGGCGGCGATGAGGGCGGCGAGGGCCGCCATGCCCAGCGTCAGCAGCCAGATCAGCGTCTGCGGACGGCGTCCTGACTGCTCCGTCGGGTCTGCCGCTGCGATGTCCATCGTCATCTCACCGGTGGGTCCAGGACCGGGAGGGGTGCATGACGTCCACGATTCCCATTCCTTCTAGAGACTCGGACGGGCACGGCCGGGTCCGTCCGTCGAGCATAGGACCGCGGGTCCGCTCGCGTGGCCGGATCGCCCACATCCGCCGGGTGCAGGTCACCAGACGGAGCTGGCCGTGCCCCAGTAGTCGCGCCAGGACCGCGAGCTCCACGCGTCCTGCGACCAGCTGCGTCCGGAGAGGTTGATGCTCGACCACCCGTTCGCGGTCCACTGGTCGCCGCGCCAGCTGCGCGCGGACCAGTCACCACCGGTCCACGAGGCTCCGCTCCACGTGGCCTCCCGCCAGGACCGGGCGGTCCACGAGCCACCGCTCCAGCCGGCGCCGGTCCAGGTGCGGCCGTTCCAGGCGCCTCCGCTCCAGGCTTGGTCGGTCGCCGTCAGGTCCCGCCAGGACCGGGCGACCCACGGCGCGCCCATCGCATCGACCTCGCCGGTCAACGCGGTCCCGTCCAGGGGGTCCACGACGTGGCTGTCCCCTCGCGACGCCTCGAGGCTCCCGGTGCCCGTCGAACGGGCCCAGGGCTGCGCGGCGACGGCCGCGGACGGCGTGTCCTCCTTGAGCATGTCATTGACGTCGAGCACGCCGGCACCCTGCGCAAAGCCTCCGGTCTTGAGCGGCTCGGCCGTCGAGGTGAGCAGGTACTTGACCTGGTCGGGGGTGAGCTCGGGACGCTGCTGCAGCAGCAGGGCCGCCGCGCCGCTGACCATCGCGGTCGCCTGCGAGGTCCCGCTGCCACGGAAGAACCGACCGGCGTCGTCGCCCGTCACCCGGCCCTCGGGATGGGCGCGGTCGGAGTAGGAGCCGGGCGTCCGCAGCGAGACCACCGACTTCCCGGGCGCCAGCAGGTCGGGGCGGCGCTCCGAGGTGCCGGAGTTGGTGAAGTCGCCGGTGACGTCGTCCTTCCGCGAGGAGGTGCCGAGGTGGTCGACGGCGCCGACGGCCAGGACGTGCGGGTCCGCCGCGGGCATGGTGAGCTGCTGCCCGGACCCGTCGTTGCCGGCGGCAGCCACGACCACGATCCCCTTGCTCCACGCGTTCTCCACGGCGTAGGCAAGCGGGTCGACGGTGTAGGGCTGGGTCGAGTGGGTGCCGTAGGACAGGTTGATGACGCGGATGTTCAGGCCGTCCTGGCGCCGGTGCTGCACGGCCCAGTCGATCGCCGCGATCACCTGGCTGACGTCGGCACCACCGTCTGCGGTCCCCACCTTGAGGTTGACGATCCGGGCGTCCGGAGCCATGCCGACGAAGACCTCGTCGTCGTCCTCGTCGCCGCTCTCGACGTCGGGGTCGCGGCCGGCGATGACGCCGGCCATGTGGGTGCCGTGCCCGTAGCCGTCGAGGTAGCGGGTGCCGTCGTGCTGGCTCTCGAAGGAGAGGTCGGGTCCGTTGACCACCTTGTTGGTTCCGGTGAGCCCGGCCACGGGGGCCACGCCGGTGTCGATGAGCGCCACGTCGACGCCGCGTCCGGTGACCTTCTGCTTCCTGGCGTCCGACTTGGCCCAGGCCTTGTGGGCGCCGTACCACTTCTGGGACGTGTAGAGCGACCCCAGGTCGTCCTTGGGCTCCCAGGTCCCGGTCTCCTCCGACGCCTGCTCGTCCTCTCGGGTCGAGTCGTCGCCCCAGCCCTCGTCCAGGAAGGCGGTGGTGTGCTCCACGGTGGGGCGCGTCGCTCCGGGCGTCGCCGAGCCGGTGCCGTCGACGGTGCCGCACGCAGCCGCCGCGAGCACCAGGGGTCCGAGCATCAGGCCCGCGCGCCACTGCTGCCCCCGCCGACCGCGGCTGATCCGGATCTCACTCATGAAGCCCACCTTTCAGAGGGCCTCAAGGTAGTGGCCCGGGACGGGCGCCGGAGTGGTTTCGCGTCACCTCGTGACGCCGCGATCCGAAGTCGCTGCGAGCGTCGCCCGCGAGTAGTCCTACCCGACCACCCCCGCTGGTCAGGAGGGTGGTGACGACCCCAGGCGAGTGCCGGACGAGGGGCCCCTGACCCGCTCCTCCGCGCGGCTCCCGGGTCCCGAGCGGCCGGCGCCCTACGCTCGGCGCGTGGTCTCCCGCAGCCGAGCAGCGACCCGTGCGCGTCGCCGCAGGCGCCGGATGGCCAGGGTCGTGCACGACCTGACCGCCGCCGAGTGGCTCGCCCTGCAGGCGGCCTGGGGCGGCTGCGCCTACTGCCACGCGCAGGACGTCCCACTGCAGAAGGACTGCCTGCTGCCGATCTCCGTGGGGGGCCGCTACTGCCTGGCCAACGTGGTACCCGCCTGCGGGTCCTGCAACGCCAGCAAGTGCAACACCGAGGTCACCGCCTGGATGCGCCGCAGGAAGCTGGACGAGCGGGCGTTCCTCGTCACGCAGGCCGAGGTGCTGAGGTCGCTGGCCTCGCAGGACTGATCAGACCTCGGCGTCGGCCGATCACCGCGAGCCGCCGGGGCCGTCCTGGCCCAACCCCGCCTCGCGCGCCACCATCGCGGCCTGGGTCCGATCGGCGACGTGGAGCTTGGTGAGGATGGTGGACACGTGGTTGCTGACGGTCTTGGGGGTGACGTCGAGCCGCCGGGCGATCGCGACGGTGGGCGTCGCCGAGGCCAGCAGGTCGAGGACCTGGCGCTCTCGAGCCGTGAGGTCCGGGAAGGCGAGGGGGCTCTGCTCCGCGGGAGGGGCGGTCAGCTGGTGCAGCACCCGTACGGCGATGCCGGGGCCGAAGATCGCCTCGCCGGCCGCGATCGCCCGGACCGCGCGCGCGATCTCCTCCTGCTCGGCGCCCTTGAGCAGGTAGCCGTGCGCCCCGGCCCGCATCGCGGCGAAGAGCGAGTCGTCGTCGTCGTACATCGTGAGCACGCAGACCCGCACCGCCGGCGCCACCCGTGCCAGCTCGCGGATGGCGGTGAAGCCGTCCGCGCGGGGCATGTGCAGGTCCATCAGCGCGACGTCCGGTCGCGCCAGCACCGCCTCGCGGACGGCCTCCCGGCCGTCGCCGGCGACGGCGACGACCTCGAACCCCTCGAGCGAGGACAGCAGCCCGACCAGACCCGACCGGACCACCGGGTGGTCGTCGACGACGAGCACCCGGATCACGCCAGCGTGGTCGGCAGACACACCCTCACCTCCCCACCCCGGGCACCCGGGCCCACCTCGCAGCTGCCGCCCAGCTGCGAGACCCGTTCGCGCATCCCGGCGATCCCGACCCCGGGGCGCCACGCGCTCGTGGGGCCACCGTCGTCGAGCACCTCGCAGTGCAGCCCGGCCTCGTCAGCGGCGAGCCGGATCGCCACCCCGGCAGCGCGGGAGTGTCGGACGACGTTGTTGAGCGCCTCGGTGGCGATCCGGTAGGCCGCCTGCTCGACGGCCGGGGGGAGGCTCGGCAGCGGGTCCGCCTCCACCACGGTCCGCAGGGCTGCCCCGTCGGCACGCCTGGTGACCTGGTCCGCACGCAGGCGCAGCGCCTCCACGAGCCCGAAGGAGTCCAGGGCGGGTGAGCCGAGGTCGTCGACGATCCGACGCACCTCCCGGATCGCGGACCGCGTGTCGGACCGCACCGCCGCGAGCCGCTCCTGGAGGGGTGCGTCCGGCGCTCCCCCGGCGAGGTTGGCGGCAGTGTCCGCGGACAGCGCCACCCCGGTCAGCAGCGGCCCGAGCCCGTCGTGCAGCTCGCGTCGCAGCCGTCGGCGCTCCTCCTCGCGGGCGACCACGATCCGTTCACGCGAGCCCTGGAGCTCCTCGAGCAGCACCGTCGCCCGCACGGCCGTGGACAGGGGTCCGGCGAGCAGGGCGAGGACGTGCTCGTCCGCGGGGTCGAGCCGGGACTCCCCCCGACGCAGACCGACCACGAGCGTGCCTCCCGGGAGGGGGTGGTCGACCGAGGGCCCCTCGGGTGCGCCGCCGGCTGCGAGCGGCTCCCCGTCCACCAGCACCGCGACGTACGGCAGACGCAGCGCCGTCCTGATCTCCTCCAGCGTCTCGGGCAGGCCGGCCCCCAGCGAGCGGCCGACGCGCGAGGCGACCCCCAGCGGGTTGCCGCGCTCGCCGTAGAGCAGGTGGTCGACCGCCCGCTGGAGCCGCGAGCGCAGCGGGAGGGCGAGCAGTGCCACCACCAGGGCGGAGGCGACACCGGACAGCAGGACCACCAGCACGGTGTAGGCCGCGAGGACCAGCCCGGAGAGCAACGCGTACGTGAGCCCGCGGGCCACGACCAACCGGATGTCGAGCAGCTGGTGGCGCAGCACCCCGGCCGCGACGGCTGCGGGCAGCAGCGGGATCGTGAACAGCACGACCAGCGGGGTGCCGGCGACCAGGGCCCAGGGGATGACCGTCAGGGCGACGGCGGTGGCCGCGGCGACCAACCACAGCAGCTGACGGCGCACCACCTCGCTGCCGGACCGGTAGCGGACGCCCAGGTACACCACCCCGATCACCACCGAGAGCGCCCACCGCACCTCGCTGACCGTCCAGAGCCAGGTCAGGGATTCGTAGGCGCCCGCGCCGAGCGCGAGGTACCCGCCGGGGAGACCGGGCAGGTGCTCCGGCGCCAGCCCGATCTCGAGGACGAACAGCGGAGCGGTGCCCACCGCAGCGAGTGCCACCGGCCGCCACGGTCCCGTCGGGAAGCGGCCCTCGGGCAGCAGCAGCAGCGAGATCGGGATCAGCGTGATGTTGACCGGCCACCCCCACTGGACTCCGGTCGCGGCGACCCGGACGAGCTCCTCGGCGGCGCCGCGGTCGTCGAGCAGTTGGGCCAGGGGCGCGGCCAGCGCGGAGATCGCCTGCAACGCCCCGCCGACGGCGTACAGCCACCCGAGCGCCGAGGAAGGACGGTGCCAGGCGATCAGGACCCCGCACAGACCGAAGCTGACGCCGATCACGAGGTTGCTGACGACGAAGGTCTCGAGCGTGTCGGCGAAGGTCCAGCCCACCGCCCGCACGCACGCGAGGGAGCCCAGGGCGGCGAGCGCGGCGACGAGGCCGAGTGCAGCAGCGAGCGATCGGCTCCGCATCGGGCCCCCTTCGGTCTCGCCTGAAGATACCGCCGCGCCGGGCGGGGGCGACCAGGAAATCTTCCCGATCGACCCGGGGACCTCCTGGACCGTCCGGGCACCCTTCTCTGCTCCTCGGAGCGAGACAGCCCGGACGATGACGGTCACCCGACGTCCTCGAAGGGATCGACACCATGACGAACACCGCAGACACCACGCGGAGCACGCTGCTCCGCACCGCTGGACGCAGGAGCGCGGGGATCCCGGTGGCGGGCTGGGCCGTGGCTCTGCTGCTGCCCGTCGGGCCGGCCGCGGTCGCCGTGCTCCGGCTGCTCCTCCCCTACTACACCGAGACCGAGCCGTCCGGGATGGTCGCCGCGGTCCAGGCGGACCCGGGGCGGCAGGGCGTGGTGCTCTGGCTGACCTACGTCGCGGTCCTCACCCTCGTGCCCGGCCTCCTCGCCGCGGCGCGGGTCTGCGCGGACGCGGCCCCCCGGCTGACGACGTGGGCGCTGGGGCTCGGGGTGCCCGGCTACCTCTCGCTCGGCATGTTCGCGGGGGCCGA
This sequence comes from uncultured Actinomycetota bacterium, assembly GCA_963795215.1. Classification (GTDB taxonomy): domain Bacteria; phylum Actinomycetota; class Actinomycetes; order Propionibacteriales; family Nocardioidaceae; genus Nocardioides. The sequence continues at coordinate 661,926 of CAWCGW010000007.1, read as the reverse complement.
CCACCTGCTCTGGAGCACCTGGCGCGCCGGGGTGCCCACCGGGGAGGCCGTGGCCGTGGTCGACGCCGGCCACCCGTCGTTGGACGTCGCGGTCGCCGTGTTCGTCGTGGGCCACGTGGTCGGCACAGTGCTGCTCGGACTGGCGATGCTGCGCTCGGGCCGGATCCCGGCGTGGGCTGCGTGGGCGATCACGGTGTCCCAACCCCTGCACTTCGTCGCCACCGTGGTCCTCGGCAGCCCGCAGCTGGACTTCGTCGCCTGGACCATGACCGCCGTCGGGATGGGCTTCGTGGCCCGCGAGCTGCTGCGGGCGCCGTGAGCTGGGACCCCCGTGCGATGACCGGTGGCTCGGCTCCTTGACGTGGAACGAACCCTCAGGCTCTTCCTCGGCCGACTTCCAACTCGTGGAAAAAGTCTGCCTCCGGACGATCCGTTGGCGGGTGGCGCTGCGACAGTCAAGGTGTGAGGAGAGACGACGTCACCGACCGAGACCTGCTGCAGCGGGTCACGGCCGGCGACGAGGCGGCGTTGCGGGCGCTCTTCGACCGCCACGCAGCGTGGCTGCAGCTGCGGCTGCAACGCCGCACCTCCGACCGGGACCTCGTGGCCGACGCGCTGCAGGACACGTTCGTCGCCGTCTGGACGTCGGCTGCGACCTACCGCGGCGACGGCGATGTGGGCGGCTGGATCTGGGGCATCGCCATCCGTCGTCTCCTGTCCCGCCTCCGAGCCCGCCGTGGTCCCGAGCCCGTGGAGGAAGGTGTCATCGTGCGCGCCTCGCCCGCCGTGCAGAGCGCCGAGGACCAGCTGCTCGTCGCCGTCGAGTACGGCGACGTCGGGGCTGCGATGCGATCGCTGCCGCCCGAGCTGCGCACCGTCGTCCAGGCCACCGTCATCGACGGCCTGACCACGCGTGAGGCGTCGCGCCTGCTGGGGCTCCCCCAGGGCACGGTCAAGAGCCGGGTCCGCGCCGCGAAGTCCCAACTACGAGGCCACCTGCTGGCCGAGACCGGAAGGTCGTCATGACCGAGACCCCGTGGCACGCCGGCCCCGAGCTCCTCCGTCGCTACGCCGGTGGATTCCTCGACCAGGTCGGTCAGGCCGCCGTCGAGACCCACGTCAGCGCCTGCCCGGAGTGCCGCCGCGACGCGGTGGCCGTCGCCCGCCACGACGACCTCGAGCAGATATGGGACCGGGTGGCGGTGTCCGTGAGCCGGCCCACGCCTCCCCGGTCGGCCAGACTCCTGGTCCGCCTCGGGGTGCGCGACACCGACGTGATGGTGCTGCGGTCCTCGTCCAACCTGGTTCTCGCTCTGGTCGCGGCCACCATCGCGGCCGTCGGGTTCGCCCTCGTGGCCGGACAGCTGAGCACCCCGCAGCAGGAGCTCTTCTACCTGGCTCTCGCGCCGCTGCTGCCGACCGTGCTCGTGGCCGCCGCCTACGACACCACGGACCCGTTGCGCGATCTCGCGGAGACCACACCGTTCAGCAAGCTGCGCGTCGCCCTGTTGCGCACGATCGTGGCCGTCCTGGGCGCGCTGCCGCTGGTGCTGGCGATGAGCGTCGTCCCCACCATCGACCTGCTGCTGGCCACCTGGCTGCTTCCCTCGCTGATGCTCGCCGTGCTCACCGTCACCGTCATGACGTGGTGGCGTGCGCAGCTGGCCGGGAGTGCCGTCTCGCTGGTGTGGATCGCCGTCGTGGTCACCGTCCGGACCCAGGGCGAGCTCGCCGCGATCAACGGGCTCGCCGGCCAGCTGACCAGCCTGACCGTGCTCCTCGCCGCCGGGGCGCTGCTCGCCCTCCGGCTCGAGGTGGTCCCCGTCCAGAAGGCCCGGCCATGAGCGCGATCGCCCGGCTTCGCGGCGTGAGCAAGAGCTACGGTCGCACGCTCGCCCTGGGGGCCACCGATCTCGACCTCAGCGCCGGTGTGGTCGGGCTGCTCGGACCCAACGGCGCGGGCAAGTCCACCCTGCTGCGGCTGCTCGCCACCGCCCAGCCGCCGTCCACCGGCGTCATCACCGTCGCCGGACATGACGTGACCGGAACCCTGGCGGAGCGCACCCGCGCCCGCCGACTGCTGGGCTACCTGCCCCAGGAGGTCGGGCTCCCGCGGCGGAGCACCGCCTTCGACTTCCTCGACTACATCGCCGTGCTCAAGGAGTGGTCGGACACGACGGCGCGTCACTCCGAGGTGCGCCGAGTGCTGGACCTGGTCGACCTCGGCGCGCTCGGCCCGAAGCGGATCTCGGCCCTCTCCGGAGGGCAGCGACGCCGGCTCGCCATCGCCCAGGCGCTGATGGGCGACCCGGCCCTGGTCATCCTCGACGAGCCGACCACCGGTCTGGACCCTGAGCAGCGCGCCTCGCTGCGCGCCTTGCTCTCGCACCAGGCCCGCGGCAGCGCCGTGCTCCTCTCGACCCACCAGACCGAGGATGTCTCGGCGCTGTGCGATCGCGTGATCGTGCTCGACGCCGGCACCATCTGCTTCGACGGGACCGTCGCCGAGCTGGTCGCGACCGCCGCCGGACAGGTCTGGATCGGACCCGAGCCGAACCCCGGAGCCCTGACATCCTGGCGCACCGGTACGGGCGCGACCCGCTCCATCGGCGGCACGCCGGGGCCCGACGCACGACCGGTCGAGCCGGCGGTGGAGGACGCGTATCTCCTCATGCGCGCCACCACCCCGTCCCGAGAGGGAGTCATCCCATGAGTCAGGTCACGACCCCCGCGAACGCTGGCGTGCTCGGTGCCCTCGCCCGCCAGGAGATCGTCCACTACCTGCGGCATCCTCTGTTCCTGGTCGGTCTGGGACTCACCGTCGTCGGCTGTGCGATGGGCGCCGACCCCACCTCGTCGTCGCTCTACCACGTGATCATCCCCGGGGCAGCCCTCGGCGTGTTCGGGCTGGTCATCATGACCGGCATGGTCCGGCGCTCCGACGAGGCCCACGAGGCCGCCGGCACCGTGGTCGTCACCGAACGGGTCCGGACCTTGGCACTCGCCAGCGCCGTGGTGGTGCCGTTCAGCGCCGGGTTGGCGTTCTTCGCCTGGGCCGTGTGGGCGTGGAACGACAGCCCGCCCGCCCCCAGCGCCATCCCGTTCGGTGGCGAGGCCGGCGACGGGTGGGCCTACGCCATCATGTTCGCGCTGGGCACGCTCTCGACCGCAGGCGGTCCGATCCTGGGCCTGGTGATCGGCCGATGGGCACACTTCCGGGGCGCCGCCGCGCTGGCAGCCGTCGTCCTGGTGATGGTGACTGTCGTGATGCAGGGGCTCATCGAGCCGCTGCGCTACGTGAGGGTGTTCGTGCCGTGGACCTACTTCGGTGGCCCCCTCGGCGTCGAGGGCGATCCCGGGCGCTGGCTGATGCTGACGGGATCGCCGCAGGTCTACTGCCTCTACCTGGTCGCGCTGTGCGGTCTCGGCGTGCTCGTCGCCCTGCTCCACGACCGCGAGCAGCCGCGCCAGGGACTCCGCGGGCTCGTCGCCGGAGTCGCTGTCGTCGCACTCGCTCTCGGCACCCTCTCCATGGTCACGGGCCCGCAGGAGGACATCGCCAACCCCCTGCCGAGCTCCTCCGACGGATGAGCAGCGCCGCCATGACTCGCCATGCCCTGCGCGCGATCCCGTGGTGGATCCTCGCCGGCGCTGCAGCCCTGGTGACGGTGCTCGTGCGCATCGTCGAGCAGTGGCCGTACACGATGTGGCCCCTGGCCGGTCTCGCGGTGGGGCTGCTGGCCGGCGCCGCGACGTGGGCCTTCGACGAGCCGGCGGCGGACGTGGTCGACACCCTGCCGCGCGGGCTCGCCTGGCGTACGGCGGCCCGTTGCCTCGGGGTGGCGGGACTGCTGGCGTGGTGGCTGGCCAGCGTGCACTGGACCCGCAGCGGCTACTTCGGCCACGCACCGGACGTCGCCTGGCAGGGGGTGAGCGCCGTACTCGCCAGCACGGCAGTGGCGACCGCCTTGCGGGGTCGAGGCGTCGCGACGCCCGCCCGCAGCCTCAGCTCCGGCATCGTCGCGGCCACGACGTACCTGACCCTGGCCCGTCCGTTCCACGAGCGGGTCCCACTGTTCCCCTACACCGCCCTCGGGCCCTGGGCCGAGAGTCGTGGGTGGTGGACCGCGCTGGCCCTGGCCGCCGGGCTGGGCCTGCTGCTGGTGCTCACGGAAGCCCCAGCCCACCCTCGCTGATCCTCACCTGCACCACCATCCCTGCCTCAGCACGAAGCCGAAGGAGTACCCGAGATGCCCAGATTCCCACGAGCTTCCGCCGTTGTGGTGGGGCTGCTGCTGCTCGCCGGCTGCGGCGACAGCAGCGCCCCCGCCGTCACGCCGTCCTCCTCGACGACCGCGCCGGAGCACCCGTTCGCGGGCGACTCCGCGTGGGTGGCCTACCAGACCGACCGCACCGGCGATGAGAGCGTGTGGCTCGTCCACCCGGACGGGAGCGAGGACCACCAGGTCCTCACCGAGCTCCCCAACGCGTTGCTGCCGGACTGGTTCCCGGGTGGCCATGACCTTGCCGTACACGCGCGGCGGGAAGACCGAGCCCCTCGTCGAGTACGACCTCGAGGGCGACGCCAGCCGACAGCTGTTCGACTGCTCGGCGCCCTGCCTCGGGGACGACGAGCCCGCCTACTCCCCGGACGGATCCACCGTCGCGTTCATCCGCTACCTCGGACCGATCGTCGACGACGCGCCCGCCGACTGCTCGCTGTGGGTCGGCGACCGGGACAGCGGCAAGGTCCGGCGGCTCACCGACAACGGCTCGGGCTGCGATCGCGAGTACAACCCGCGGTGGTCGCCGGACGGCGAGCGCCTGACCTACTGGCGCGCGCCGTCTGCCGACGGCAGGACCAGCAGCACTGCGGTCTACACGGTCGCCGCCGACGGCAGCGACGAGCGTCGCCTGACCAAGCTGGCCCTGGAGGCAGGCGAGGCGGACTGGTCCCCCGACGGGGACTGGATCGTCTTCGCCACCCGCCCCCTGCTGGAGTTCGAGGACGGGGTGTCGAACCTCTACCGGATCCACGCCGACGGGACCGGGCTGGAGCAGCTCACCACGTACGGCGCCGATCAGCGCGCCACCCAGCCGCACTACACCCCCGACGGAGCGTGGATCGTGTTCACCTCGGTCACCGCGAGCGAGCGCACCCTCGCCGCCATCCCAGCCGACGGGGGTGACGCCGTCGACATCACCTCGGACGGGATAGCGACCCACGGCACGTGGCAGCCCTGAGCCTGGACCCGGCTCACACCTTCCCCCGCCGCTGTCCGCCACGAGCAGGCCAGAGCCACTCGGTGACCCACGACCTTTGGTGACCGGGCCCCGGCCTACCACCCCGAGCGGCCCCAGCGCTCACTTCATGGCCTAGTCGAGAGTCGACGGGACGACGCCTCCGCCCGGCGTCACCTCCGCCTCGCCCGAGATGGCGGCTCGCAGGCTCGGTGTCGCCTGCAGGGCGATGATGTCGGCGGGCATCTCGATGCCGGCCTCGTCCAGCGCACGTTTGACTGCCCGGATGGCCGCGTCCATGGCCAGGACGACGTCGTGCTGCGCGGGGCCGCACCAGAAGCGAGCCTCGATGTCGACGGTGGAGACCCCCAGCTGCGTGACGACGGCTTCCGGCTCGGGCGTGTCGTCGAGGCGCGGCAGCCCCTCCGTGAGGGCGGCCTGGATCACCTGGCGCGCCTCGTTGGCGTCGTTCTCGTAGGCGATGCCGACGACGAAGCTCATCCGCCGACTGGGGAAGTGGGTGCGCACGGTGATGACGGACTTGTAGACGTCACGGTTGGGGATCAGCACCAGCTGCCCGTCGAACGTCTTGAGCCGGGTCTCACGGATGGTGATCGCCTCCACCGTCCCGGAGACCTCACCGACGGTGATCTGGTCCCCGGAGCGGAACGGCTGGCGCAGGATCAGCAGCAGCCCCGACAGCAGGTTCTCCAAGATGTCCTGGAACGCGAATCCGGCCGCCACCGAGAAGAAGCCGAGACCGGCGAGCATGTTCACCGGCTTGACCGAGGGGAAGACCACCACGACCGCGACGATCACCGACAGCGACAGCAGCACCCAGCCGGCCAGCTTGCTCATCACCGTCGCGAAGCTCGGCGTCTGGCGGCCAGCCAGGAGGTGCCGCAAGGCCCAGCGGACCGCTCGGGAGAGCAGGTAGCCGACCACGACGATGGCGACCGCGAGCAGCACCCGAGGGAGTGCCCCGGCCAGGGAGTCGAGCAGGTCGGCGGCCTTGGATCCCATCACCCCACCGTAGTCGCGGGACGGGGGTGCGGTCGCGGGCTGGCTCGCTGTCCTCGTCGCCACCCTCCCCGCCCACGGTTGAGCACCGTCGACGGCCTGACCACTCGTGGAGCCTCGCGCCTACCGGGGCTCCCCCAGGGCACGGCCAAGAGCCGGGTCCGCGACGTGGGCGTCGCCCCAGAGGCTGGCTCGACCCCGACCGACCCACGTACCCGGAGGGCAATGTCCGTGCGCCCCGGGAGAGATCATCCCTTCGGCCAGGAGAGTCCGGCCTCCTGGCCGGTGACCTCGCCGCCGGGCTCAGCGATGGTGGACCTACCGATCCTCACCACAGCAACGGAGCCCCCGATGACCACACCTCAGCCCACCGCCGTACTGGAAGACCAGCCGATCCCGGTGGGAGCCAAGCTCGCCGCAGCGTGGACAGGCGTCATGTTCCTGTACGCCTACGTGGACATCATCGCCTTCTTCAAGCCCGGGGTCGTCGACGACATCCTCGTCGGCAAGGTCTGGGAGTTCGACGTCAGCCAGTCGCTGTTGACCACGTTCCTCGCGCTCATGGCGATCCCGATCTTCATGATCGTGCTGTCGATGACGCTGCCCGCCCGGGCGAACCGCCTCACGAACCTGATCGTGGCCTCGGTCCAGATCCCCTACGCGGCATTCAACGTGGTGGGCGAGTCCTGGACGTACTTCTACGGCCTGGGCGTCGTCCTGGAGGTGGCCCTCCTCGCCCTCATCCTGCGGTACGCCTGGACCTGGCCCCGCACCACAGTCTCGGCGACCCCGGCGACCAGCCCGGACCGCGGGACCGTTCGCGCCCAGCACGGCGCGTGAGCCCGGCGACGGCGCTATCCGTGCGATCACGCGTCCCGGCGCAGCACTGGGGCCAAGGCGGTCAGAACTGCGTTCGGGCTGTCCCGGTGGATGTGGTGCCCGGAGTCTCAGGCGTATCCGACAAGCAGCGCGGTCACGGCGCACCTCCAAGGCTGGGCCCGGTCGGACGGCGTGCCGCGCCGTCCGAGTCACGGCGCGAGCCGAACGCGATCGACAGCGGTCACCCGAGAAGATCGCCACGGGGTGCGTCGAGTTCATCTTCGGGCCTCTGGCGATCAGACAGACGCTCTACCGCACCCCGGCGATGACGGGGCTTCGCCGTCCCGGTCACCCGTCCCGCCCGGGCACGCTCCGCGTGACCATCGGTGATCGGGACTTCGGCGATCAGCTCGGTGATCTGAGGGTGCCCTCCGAGTCGGCGACACGTCGCGGATAGACCAAGCTCCGATGAGTGCTGCGCTGTGCACCCGTCTACACAGCGAGGCATCCCACAGAAGAGGAGCGACGATGGACCCGATCGATGTCGAACCCAAGCCCCACGAGATGCTGGCGGCCTTTCTTGGTGACTGGCACGCCGAAGGAACGTCCTACGGCGGCGACGAGCAATCGCCGGACAATCCACACGCCGACCCGACACCGTGGAGCAGCATCCACTCGGCTCGGTGGCACTCCGGCAAGTACTTCATCGTGCAGGACGAGCGAGCGAACGGGCCGTTCGACACCTTGAGCCTGATGGGCTGGGACGCGGAGGCCGGACGCTACTTCGCGCGCACGATCGAGAACCACGGCTTCGCCCGCGACTACACGATGATCGCAGACGGCCTTTCTTGGACACTGTGGGGCGAGCATGAGCGCGCAGCCCACCGATTCAGCGAGGACGGGCGTACCCAAGAGATCTCCTGGGAGTGGAAACCCGGCGAGGAATGGCTCCCCCTGTGCGACCGGACTGCTCACCGTATCGACTAGCAGTCGTGCCACAGCGTGGGGCGCCTAGACCCCGCTCCCACGGGTAAAGTGCAAACCACCCGTGGTCCGTGGAGGCTGTGATGTCGGATTCGTTGGGTCGAGCCATCGATGCAGCGCGCGACTACGAGCGTCTGCATGTCAAGGCACTCTTCGGCCAGTGGGCTGAACCTGTGCTGGACGCCGCGAAGGTGGTGGCCGGGCATCGCCTGCTTGACGTGGCCTGCGGCACTGGTGTTCTGGCGCGAGCCGCTTGTGCGCGCGTGGGTTCGACAGGTGCGGTGACCGGCCTGGACGTCGCCCCCGGGATGCTCGCTGTCGCTGCAGACATCGAGTCGGGCGTGACCTGGATCGAGGGCGATGCCTGCGCGCTGCCGTTCGATGACGACACGTTCGACGTCGTGGTCAGCCAGTTCGGCCTGATGTTCTTCCCTGACAAGCAGCGGGCGATCCGCGAGATGCTCCGCTGCCTGAGGCCCAGCGGACTGGTCGCGGTGGCAGTGTGGGACGGCCTGGAGCACTCGGAGGCCTACCCGATCTCCGTCGACCTGCTGGAGAGGAGGGCCGGCTCGGCCGCTGCTGACGCGCTTCGCGCTCCGTTCGTGCTGGGTGACACCGGTGATCTCCGAGGGCTGTTCGAGGATGCCGGAGCGGTGGTGGTGTCGATGGACACTCAGCACGGCACGGCAACGTTCCCGAGCGTGCGCTCCATGGTCGAGGCCGACCTCAGAGGCTGGCTTCCCGTGATGGGGGTTCACCTTGCTGATGATCTCGTGGACTCCATCCTCGACGAGGCCGAGGATGAGCTCAGGGCCTACAGGTCCCCGGACGGAGCGATGGTCTTCGACACCTCGGCACACATCGTGGTCGCTCGGGCGTGAGAGCGCCAAGGCCAGGCGTGCCGCTCCTCGACCACATCATGAGCACACCGTCGATCCACCCTGCGTGGTGCCCCCGAGGCGTCTGCTCCTAGCGGCGAAGGAGGCTCAACGCCGCATCGGTGACGGAGCCTGCGTCGAGCCGGTGGAGCCGGTAGGCGTCCTCGAGGCTGGAGGACTGGCCGAAGTCGGTGACCCCCAGGCAACGGATCCGGTCGCCGCGAGCCGCAGCCAGGAACGCCAGGGTGTGCGGGTGGCCGTCGAGCACGGTGACCAGCGGCGCCTGGCGGTCGGCCGGGAACAGCTCGTCGATGATGCTCCCGCCCACGCCCGGCGTACGACGCCCGCGCTGCTGGAAGGAGCGGAAGACCAGGTCCGGGCTGGTCAGGCACACGACGCCGGCGTTGACACCCTCAGCCGCCAGCGCCTGCGCAGCGGAGAGGACCTCGGGCATGATCGCGCCCACCCCGACCAGGGTGACGTCCTCCTCGCCGGGCGCGAAGTCGGCCGGCAGCCGGTAGCCGCCGGCGACGGCCTGCTGGCGTCGGCGCTCGGCGAGGGCCGGGTCCTCGGGCACCCGGGCGAGGGCCGGGTCGATCGGCCGCGTCGAGAGCCGGAAGTACGCCGAGGTCCCGCCCTCGACGCCGACCCGGTCCATGGCGTGCAGGAAGCACCACTCGAGGTCCTGGGCGAAGGCGGGCTCCCAGGCCACGCAACCGGGCTGCTCCAGCCCGATCGACGGGGTGGTGATCGACTGGTGCGCGCCGCCTTCGGGCGCCAACGTCACCCCGGACGGGGTGCCGACGAGGATCGACTGGCCACCGGCATAGATGCCGTAGGACCAGGGCTCGAGCGCACGAGAGACGAACGGGTCGTAGATCGTGGCGATCGGGATCAGCCGTTCGCCCCAGCGTGACCAGGTCGCGCCCAGCTCACCGAGCAGCGAGACCAGGTTGACCTCGGCGATGCCCAGCTCGATGTGCTGGCCGTTGCGGACCTCGTGCCAGCGCAGGACGCGCTCGGTGTCGTCGGCGAACCAGTCACGCCGATCCTCCACCGACCAGACCCCGGTCTTGTTGATCCAGCCCCCCAGGTTGGTCGAGGAGGCCACGTCGGGGCTGCAGGTGACGACCCGCGCGGCCGCTTGGGGGGCGTCACGCTTCAGGTCGGCCAGGAACCGGCCCAGGGTCGCCTGCGTCGAGGCCGGCTTGCGGTGCGGATGCCCCAGCGACGTCGGCATCGCCACGTCCGCCGGGGCTCCGACCGCCTCGCGCCGCAGGGCGGCGGAGCGCTCCTCGCAGAGCCGCGCGGCCGGAGTGTCGGCCTCGAAGCGTTGCCACGGCGCGGACCTGTCCACGCCGGAGTGGGCCGCCAACGCCTCCATCTGGGTGCCGGTCAGCAGCGCGGAGTGGTTGTTGGGGTGACCCTCGGTCGGCAGCCCGCGACCCTTGACGGTGTAGGCGAAGACGACCGTGGGGCGGGTGTCGTCGACGCCCCGGAACGTGTCGACGAGCAGCCCGAGGTCGTGCCCGCCCAGGTCCCGCACGGCAGCGGACAGCTCGGAGGGCGTCATCGAGTCGAGCAGCGTGCGCAGCTGGGCGCTCCCGGCATCGCCGACGACACGATCGACCAGTTCGGCAGGGTCGACCCGCAGCATCCGCTGGTACTCCTCGTTGGACATCGCCTCGAGCCGAGCACGCAGCTCCGCTCCCCCGGGTCGCTCGAAGATCTCGCTGATCAGCCGCCCCCACTTGAGGATCAGCACCTGCCAGCCTGCGGCCGCGAACATGCCTTGCAGCTTCTCGATCTGGATGTCCGGCACGACCCGGTCCAGGGACTGCCGGTTCAGGTCGACGACCCACAACAGCTCCCCGAGACGGGCCACCGCCGGGTCCGCGACCGCCTCCCAGATCGCGCCCTCGTCGAGCTCGGCATCACCGAGGAGGCTGACGAACCGACCGGCCGGCGGCGCGCTCGGGAACTGGGAGGCCACGTAGCGGTGGGCCATCGCTGCCCACAGCGCGGCCGTGGCACCGATGCCGACCGAGCCGGTCGAGAAGTCGACGGTGTCGGGATCCTTGAGCCGCGAGGGGTAGGACTGCAGCCCGCCCTTGGCGCGCAGTGTGGGCAGGTAGGCCTGGTCGAGGTCGCCGAGCAGGTAGTTGATGGCGTGCAGGACCGGCGAGGCGTGCGGCTTGACCGAGACCCGGTCGTGCTCGGTCAGCTCGGCGAACCACAGCGCCACCATGATGTCGACGATCGAGGCGCTCGAGGCCTGGTGGCCGCCGACCTTGACGCCACTGTCGTTCGGCCGACCGGCATTGGCCGAGTCGACGATCGCGGCCGAGAGCCAGAGCACCCGGCGCGCGATCTGCTGCAGCACCTGCTCGTCGACCGACGCAGGTGCGTGCAGGACCGACGTCGGCGGTTCGCTGATCGCTGTCATGGCTTGGTTCCCCTCGTCGTTTCCGCAGTGCCTGTCGTGGTGCCGGTGGCGCTCAGCGGGCCAACGGCTGGCTGTGCGTGAACAGCCCGCTGTAGGCGTTCAGAGCAGGCTGACCCCCCAGGTGCGCGTAGAGCACGGTGGAGTCACGCGGGATGTCGGCGCTCGCCACGAGGTCCATCAAACCCGCCATCGACTTGCCCTCGTAGACCGGGTCGATGATGACGCCCTCGAGCTCGCCGGTGAGCCGGATGGCGTGCATCGTCGACTCGACCGGGATGCCGTACAGGTCACCAGCCCACCCCTCGAGGACGGTGATCTCCTCGTCGCGCAGGTCGCGCTCCAGGCCGATCAGGGACGCCGTGCTGCGTGCGATGCGGGCCACCTGGTCGCGCGTCTCGTCGATCTTCGCGCTGGCATCGATGCCGATCACGCGGCGCGGGCGACCGCCCGACTCCTCGAGCGCCGCGAAGCCGGCGATCATGCCGGCGTGGGTCGAGCCGGTCACCGAGCAGACCACGATGGTGTCGAAGAAGACGCCGAGCTCCTGCTCCTGCCTCTCCACCTCACGCGCCCAGTTCGCGAACCCAAGCCCCCCGAGCCGGTGGTCGGAGCCACCGGCGGGGATGGCGTACGGCGTACCGCCGCGAGCCTTCACGTCCTCGATGGCGCGGTGCCAGGAGTCCTTGACCCCGATCCCGAAGCCGGCGGGGTCCAGGCGCACCTCGGCGCCCATGATGCGGCTGAGCTGGATGTTGCCGACCCGGTCGTTGACGCAGTCGGGCCAGTCGACCCAGTTCTCCTGCACCAGGACCGCCTTCATGCCCACCTTCGCCGCCACCGCGGCCACCTGCCGCGTGTGGTTGGACTGGTAGCCACCGATCGAGACCAAGGTGTCGGCGCCCGACGCGATCGCGTCGGGGATCAAGTACTCGAGCTTGCGGGTCTTGTTGCCGCCGTAGGCGAGACCGGAGTTGCAGTCCTCACGCTTGGCCCACACCGTCGCCCCACCGAGGTGGGCCGACAGCCGCTCGAGGGGGTGCACCGGACTCGGCCCGAAGGTCAGGGGGTAGCGCGGGAAGTCGTCGAGGTGCATGGTCACTCCTGGGTGGTGGATGAATCGGTCGGCGTGAGATCTTCCGCCGTCGGCAGGGTGTGCCAGGTGTCGAACGCGACAGCAGCGGCGCCGTCGCCGTCACCCTCGGCGCAGAGCCGGATCAGGTCGTCGTGGCGCACGGCTGAGGCCTCTCCGCGGGACGCGGCGAACCACACGCGCTCAGCGCGGCGCAGCACCGGGGTCAGCTGGTCGAGGACCGAGGCGACCGCCCTGTTGGCCGCCACCGTGACAGCCACACCGTGCAGCTCGTCGTCGGCGCGCAGGGCGGCATCGAGATCGTTGGCCGCCATCGCGGCTCGGAACCGATCGTTGGCCGCTCGCATGGTGGCAAGGTCGGTGCGCGTGAGGCGAGCCACGGCCTCACGCACGGCGAGCTGGTGCATCGCGGCCACGACCGCGCGGGCCTCGCGCACGGCGCGCAGATCGACCGCGGTCACGGCGGTGGAGCGACCCGGACTCGACTCGACGAGCCCGGAACCGGCCAGCCGGAGCAGCGCTTCGCGCACCGGCGTACGGCTGACGCCCAGCCACTCGGCGAGCTCGAGGTCGCGCAGCTGCTCTCCCGGCGCGAGGGTGCCGTCGACGATGGCGTCCCGCAGCCTGGCGTACACGTCGTCGCGGAGCAGCCTGCGATCGATGGTGGCGGGAACATCAGGCAGCGGCATGCAATATATTACATGCGGTGGGCGATCCATCCGTCAAGCCCTGCGCCCGAGATCGCCGCACGCCCCGGGAAGGTGGGCAGGTCGTGCTGCCACGTCAGCCCTGGCGATCTCGTCGGGAGCCGAACGGGGCCATCCACCACGAACGCCGAGAATCAACCGATGCCAAGTGCCCCCGGTCAGTATCGAGATGGTCTTCGTGAGCCAGCTCGCCGTCTGGACCCCCTCCCTAGTCTGGTCACATGTTCAGGCGCCGCTCCCGACCACAGCCCGAGGTTGTCCGCTCGGATGCCGAGTGGCGCGCGAGCCTCGAACCCGAGGCCTACCGGGTACTTCGCCGCTCAGGCACGGAGGCCCCCCGGACCAGCCCCTACGAGCACCCGCCCGCGAACCCAGCCGGGGTCTACCGGTGCGTGGGCTGCGGGGCCGGGCTGTTCCGCGCCGACGACCAGTTCGACTCCGGGACTGGGTGGCCCAGCTTCACCTCCTCGGCGACCCCGGACGCCGTAGGCGTCCGCACCGACTTCAAGATGCTGGTGCCACGGCGCGAGGCCACATGCACCCGCTGCGGAGGGCACCTGGGACACGTGTTCGCCGACGGTCCGGCGCCCACGGGCCAGCGATGGTGCATCAACGGGGCCGCCCTCACACTCGATGGGTCTGCGTCTCCACCCGCGGCGGGGCAGCCCGACTAGACGCACGACGCCGTACGGGCAGGGCCGCCCTCCCCGGTCTTGAGGAGCGCGGCGACAAGGAGGGCCCGCTTCACGGGCGCCTCGACATCCCAGCGTTGGTTGCCCTGCCAGACGCAGAGCCCGCGTCCTGTTGCCGCGATCGGGCAGACCTTCCACGATCCGAACCTGGCACGCCGGTGGAGGAGGCAAGCTTCGACAGTTCAGGGGCGGAAGGCCGAGCCGGCGCGATCCAGAGCGCCCTCCGTGACCGGCACCGCTCCCCTCCGGACCGCCCGGACCAGCTCGGCGTGGTCGGCTTCGGTTTGGTCCGCGTACGCCCGAGCGAATCGAGCCATCGCGCGGTCCAGCTTCTCAGAGCGGCCGGCATACCCCGCGATCATGGAAGCGCCGCTAGTGCGGGCGTGGCCCTTGGCCAACAGGTGTCCGACGATGCCGGCGTAGTCAGCCAGCGCCGCGGGATCGATGGCGTCGAGCGGGATGGTGCCCTTCATGTTCCGGAACTGCCGAACGTAATACTGTCGCTCGTCAACGGTGGTCCACCCCAGGAGTGGATCACTCACTGTCTGCAGGGCCTGCTGGTACTCCACCACTCGCTGGCCCTGGTGAGCGTGCCAGGCCGACTCGCCGTGCACATGCTCGGCCAGCACTGATCGACGCGCCTGTTTCAGCTGGAGGAACAAGACGTCCTCAGGGCTGCTGCCCTCGAGCAGCGCCACGTAGGCACGCAAGCCGACGCTGCCGACGCCGACGACCTTGTGAGCCATGTCCACCAAGGTGTAGCCGCCCAGCACCCGCCGCCAGTGCGGAGCCAGGGTGGTCAGATACTCATCCAGCGCGGCCGCGATCAGTTCACCGTCCTGCTCCGGGACGTGGGTGATCAGAGGCGGCTCGTCCACGATGTGCCGACGTCCCTCGTGCTCGCGGGTGAAGCGCGGTAGCGCGCGATCGCTTGTCCTGTTTCGGGCCCGCTTGGCAGACCGTCCGATCTCGGCCCGGAGCGTCTTCTCGGTGGCGGTCTCGTGCAGGCGCTTCACGTCCAGCCGATTGTAGGAACGCATGAGCAGAGGCTGTTCTGCCAAGAAGTTCACCTCCGCCCGATAGGCCGACACGCACGACGTGACAGCATCCGAGCACTGCTGCTCGCTGGAGGAGTTCTCACGCCCGGCCACCCAGATGCTGGCGACGAGTCGCCGAAGATCCCACTCCCAGCACCCCGGATGTGCCTCGTCGAAGTCATTGAGATCGATCACGAGCTCACCCTCGGGCGATGCGTAGAAACCGAAGTTCCCGAGGTGCGCGTCGCCGCAGATCACCGGAGTGATCCCCGTCGCCGGCAACCCGGCGACGTCCTCGGCCATCACGATGGCGGTCCCGCGAAGGAAGCCGTACGGCGAGCTGACCATCCGGCTGACTCGGATCGGGATCAGTTCGTCCACTCGTCCCCGATGCGATGCCTGGATCAGCTGGACTGGGTCCCGCCGGCCAGCCGATGCCTCCCATCCCCCCAAGGCCTTGCGGGGCACCTGCTTGCGCAGCGCTCGGCCAAGGGCGAATCGTTCCAGCCGAGACGTCGGTCGCTTCCGGAGCGAGCCGAACGCCTCACCCTCGGCCATCGCCAAGACCGTGTGCCCTCCAGGGCCGCTGGTCACCTCGTCACCTCCACTGCCGACGCGTCTCGTTTCTACCAGAATCCGTGCTGCCGGGCGCACGCCCAGCGACCGGCTCCCCGGTCCAGCACCCCCGGTCGCTACGCCGCTGAGCGCGTCCTTCCGCTAGCAGGGCGCCAGCCCTGACGTCAGGCGAGCAGCGCTTCTGGACGCCTGCCTCGGCTCTCCCCTGAGTGAATGCTCGACCTGGACGTGTTCGACATCGAGGAGATCGCGACCGCGCTCGCGGATCAGACCGATGAGGAGCACCGATGGCTGATCGACCCGCGGACCGGCCAGGTGGCGTTCTGGACCAGCGCGGCACCAGCGAGAACCGCAACGGCCACAGCAAGGGGGACCTGGACTGGGTCACCCAGCGGGTCCTACGGATCGAGTCGTCCGTCGCGGCGTGCACGCCTTCCTTGCCGGCCACGGGGGGCAGCGGGTCCGTGAGGGTCAGGTCGCCAGATCCTTCCTGAACCGCTCGACGATCATCTCGGTCAACCGCGAGCGGGCGGCCATCGGTCGGACGTAGAGGTGGATGGCGCGAAAGGCGTCCGCGTCGTTCAACGGAACGGCGACCACGGTGTCCGGCAGCGCACCACGACCAAGCCGCGGAACAACCGTGACGGCAAGGCCCGTCTCGGCGAACCGGATCAACGACTGGAACTCGACGGCGTGGAAGGCGTTGATGATGGGGTCGAGCAGGGCCGGGGCGTGAGCCGAGATCCATGTTCCGAACGGGTCGTCCGGAGGCGTGATGGCCCACCGCTCGGTGGCCAGGTCTCGGAGACCGACCTCGTGGCGATCGGCGAGGGGGTGCCCCGCGGGCACCACGGCATCGAGGCGGTCCCGGCCGAGCTCGATCCTCGTCAGCGGTCGGCGTGCGCCCGTGGCCGGCTCGGTGGTTCCCCAGCTCTTGGAGATGACGGCGTCGAGGCGGCCGACGCCGAGCGCGTCGAGGGCACCTGCGGGGTCGGACTCGATCGGAACGATGGACAGTTCGGGATGCACCTCATCCATCGCGGCCATCGCGGGCAGCAGCAGACCTCGCAAGGCCGTCGGGAACGCGGCGATCCGCACCACCCCGGAGAGGACTTCGGAGGTGGACGTGAGGTCCAGCTGCTCGAGGCCGTCGATCAGCGGTCGAGCGCGTTCGACGAGGCTCACGCCCCTCGGTGTCATGACGAGCCCGCGTCCGGCGCGCTCCACCATCGGCCCGCCCAGTCGCCGCTCGAGCTTGCGCAGGTGCTGGGTGACGTTGGGCGAGGTGTACCCCAGCAGGTCAGCCGCGCCCCTGACCGATCCGGTGTCATGCACCGCCACCAGGATGCGCAGAGCAACGGGATCAATCATTCATCAACACTAATGCGTCCGGTCCCTCAACGGTAACTAGTCGTGATGAGATTCCGTGCCTAGCATCGAAGTCGTACGCGGCCGACGCTCTCCCGAACAGGAGCCTGACATGCCCTCCCACCCCGCGACGATGAGCACGATGACCACCCGAGGCGACGGCATCGACAACCTCCGTGAATCCACCGTGGCGACCCCGACGCCCGGCGACACCGAGATCCTGGTCCGCATCACGGCCCGTTCACTGAACTATCGCGACCTGCTGATCATCAATGGCGTCGGCGGGTGGAAGCCGGACTCCGACGTCGTGCCGATCTCCGATGCCGTCGGCCGGGTGGTCGCGACAGGGACGGGAGTCACCCGGTTCCACGTCGGCGACCGGGTCATGCCGAACTTCCTGCCGTTCTGGCGCGAGGGCGAGCTGGTCGCCGAGTTCAAGCGGCTGCCGATCGGCGGCCCCGTCAATGCCGGGATGCTGGCCGACTTCGTGATCATCGACGAACAGTCCGCCGCATCGGCCCCGGAGTCATTGAGCGACGAGGCCGCCGCCACCCTGCCGATCGCGGGGGTCACCGCGTGGCACGCTCTTCAGCGCCCACGCTCCTCCCCCGCCGACTGGGTGCTGATCCACGGCACCGGCGGCGTCGCGTTGCTCGCCCTGCAGATCGCCCACGCCCGTGGCTTGCGGACCATCATCACCTCCAGTAGCGACGAGAAGCTCTCGCGCGTCACCAGACTGGGTGCCACCGCCACCATCAACTACCGCGAGGAAGACGTCGCGGGGCGAACCCGCGAGATCACCGGCGGCCGCGGAGCGGACCTCGTGCTCGAGACCGTCGGCGCCGCCAACCTCAACGTGTCGCTGGACGCGGTCAAGGTCAACGGCCAGATCAGCTTCGTCGGCGTGATGGAGGGGCTGCTCGACGCCCGGATCACGGTCGGCGAGTTCATGTCCAAGAACATCACGCTGCACGGCATCGAGACGGGCTCACGCCAGATGCTCGAGGAGCTGGTCGCCTTCATCGACCAGCACGGCATCACGCCGCAGATCGACACCGTCCTCCCCGTCGCCGAGGTCGCCACCGGCCTGAAGCACCTGGCCCGCTCCCAGCACTTCGGGAAGATCGTCCTGGTCGGCTGAGACACGGCGACCCTCAGACGTTGAAGCGGAACGAAAACCGGGTGTTTCGGCTACCTTCGATCATCGTTGAAAACAGCCGGAAAAGGGCCTCTGACCTGGGCAAACGCCGTCAGCGAGTCGTTGGCAGCCGTTGGTCAGAAACGGGCTCCGCGTGACTTCTTGCGGACTGTTTGCGGACCGCAGGACGGTCAGGCTAGTCCGAGCCCCCGACCCAGACCTTCGATCTTCGCGCACCTTGCGGACAAGTCGCGGATGCTCTGCCAGACAGCTGCTCGGGGCACGTCGATCTTGAGTGCTCGGAGGTATTCGTCGAGACGTTGCGGGCGATCTCGGAGGTAGGTGACTGCTTTGTTGAGGCTCTCGCCAACCGTGTTGCCGTATGCATCGACCGCCTTGCGCGCGCCGGCCTTCAGGGCGGCGGTGTCGGGTTTCATCATGGCCAGGTCGATGAGGTCGCGGCTGAACGTCGACGTGTCTGCCCAGCGGTCGTCATTGGCGAGCAGCTTGGTTGCGACCTGGTCTGTTCGCGTCAGGATCCGTAAGCCACAGATCTCATCGTCCGGGGAGGGAGTGTCGAGGTCGATGCGACCTTCATGGATGATCTCGAACTTGATCGCAATCCCCGCAACGAGCACCGAGGTCCTGATCCCGTAACCGTCGACAGAGGGTGTTCGACCCAGGTCCAGTTCGCGTGTAGCCAGAGCGTCGAGCCCGTGGTCCCTGACCATCTGGCGCAGCTCGCGGTAGGACTTCGGGTCGGAGACCAGGAAGTCGATGTCGACCGATTCGCGGAACTCACCGTTGGCGAGGACTATCGCGGTGCCGCCTCCGAACCAGCAGTTGTGCTCTGCCAGGAGCGGTGCGTCGAGCATCGACAGCACCTCGGCCACCTGTTGGTGGTGCAGCCGCCTAAACAAGGAGCCTCCCGTTGCTGTAGGTGTCCGCGAGGTGCTGGATGAACGCCTTCTCGTGGTCGGTGAGGGCTTCCTGGTTGAGGTGTCGCCAGCCGCGTTCGTAGAGGTTGAGTGCCTCTGTCTCGGTGATGGTGGTGCCGGCGTCGGTCTGCCAGGCCAGCGTGCGCAGGCCGGGGTAGTCGCCGACCGTGATCGTCGCCGGTTCTGCTGCTGGAGCATCGAGGATCGGGACGACGAGGTGGAGTCCGAGTGCGGCTGCAACGTTGATGTAGGCGCCGATCGTGACCGAGGGGTTGCCGGCCTCGATCCTGTGCAGGGTGACACGCGAAACGCCAGCAGCTTCGGCACAGGCGACTACCGTGACTCCGAGGGCCTTTCGGCGTTCGCGCAGCCGGGCGCCTAGACGTTCGAGGTCCGCCTGTTGCTCGGGGCTCGTGTACGGGCTAGGGGCTGGCATGTTTCTCATTTTAGTCATTCAATCCACTAAGTCAATAATGGGAAACACTCCCGTGCCTTCTCGGCCAGACGGGCTGGCCCCAGCGCGAAGCCAGCCGCGCGTCCAGTTCGTCCAGGTCAGACCGATCGAGGGGTCCGCACCACGGCCTTGTTCTCTTCTGAGATCTCGACGGACTCCGGCTCTTGAACGGGCCCTCGGAGCAGCGCACTGACAGAGGCAGCCGTCGACGTCACCGCAACGTCTCCGCACCCCCCCCGGAGTTTGCTGTGCGACCTGCGCCGCGAAAGTCTGGGTCAGAGTGGATACGTGCGACCACGTCGTCAGCGATCTGGTTGACGTCGAGGGCACACCTTGAAGAGCGCGTCCGAACCCAGATCGTCGCCGACGCGTCCGGATCAGCCCTTGAAGATGCAGGTCGGGTCTTCGCCGTACTCCGCTAGCAGCCGCTCGATCGGCTGGTCGGGCTCCAACAAGTCGTAGCGATGGGCCCGGGAGTTCCGGTCGAACCAGTACAAGGTCCAGCCCTTGGTCTGCTCGTCGTACTTCATCCGGGCCTGCGGAGTGTCGGTCCACTCCGGGCCCGGCGCCGGATTCCACGGCGGCCGATGCTCGACGATCGTCACGGTGCGACCACGTACGCGGTGCTCCACCCGCACCTGGTCCCGCATCTCGGGCGGGACCTGCTTCTCGCAGAACCGACGGATCCGGGCGAGATCGGTCTCCGGGACGGCCATGGACTCAGTATCTGACGAACCCCATCCCCCCTGCCGACAACCTGGCCCGCCGCTCTCCACTTGACTGACAATCATCGACTCTCATCGGTCCCCAGAATCTCCCCAGGTTCCACCGCCCATCGCCTTCTCAACAGCTCCCCTCAAGCGGCACGCATGCTACGAAGGTTCGTAGATGGGTCGCCCGTGATCGGGCGGCCCACGCGGCATTTCTAGGGGTCCGTTGGTTGTCGACGGACGTCGTGGAGGCGGTGGTCCGGGTGCATGGCGGGGTGAAGTTCTACCGCGGCGCGGCGAAGGCCGCGCGCGCCTACGTCGAGAGGGATCGCTCCCGGGCGGACGACTACTACCTCGGCGAGGGCTGCGGAGTGGCTGCCCGGCTCACAGCGACCCCGGGCGGTGTCGAGCATGCCGGCTCGATGGACGGAGACGCCTACGAGCAGTGGGTCGCGGGGGTCGACGTCGACACCGGTCGCAAGAAGGGTCGGGTTCGCGAAGACGCGAACGCGTTGCGGTTCGTCGAGGTCACCGTCAACGGCCCGAAGACCTGGTCACTGGCCGCCGCGCTTCATCCAGACATCTCGGCTGCGCTGGACGAAGCCCAGGACACGGCAGCCTTCGAGATCGTCAGCTGGGTCGCACAACACGCGACGACCCGGGTCGGTCCGCGAGGAAGACAGGTGCAGGTATCGGTCGAGAAGATCGAGGCAGCCGTGATCAGGCACTACACGTCGCGGGCCGGCGATCCGCACCGGCACCTGCACCTGCAGGTCAACGCCCGCGTGTGGGCGGCGGGCGCGTGGCGGGGGCTGCACTCGGTGGGTGTGCGCGACATGATCGAGGCGATCAACGGCATCGGGCACGCCGCGGTCGTCACCGACCCGGAGTTCCGGGCGACCCTGGCCGCACGCGGCTTCACCCTGGACCCCGTGACGGCGGAGATCGAGCAGCTCGTGCCGTACGTCGGGGCGTTCAGCGCACGAACCGGTCAGATCCACCGCAACATCGACCGGTACGAAGCTGAGTGGCGGCGCGAGCATCCCGGTGAGGAACCGGGGCCGCGGCTGCGCGAGGCGTGGGATCGGCGGGCGTGGGCCGACGCCCGGCCGGACAAGGTCGTCCCCACCGACGGCGCTGACTTGGTCGCACGGTGGAACGACGAGCTACGCGCCCTGGGCTACCGCGACCCGGCCGCCCCCGCCGTGCTGGAGGCAACGCCGGTCGCCTGGATCGACCGAGACGGAACGGCCGACTGGATCATCTCCCAGCTCGGAGCGAAGCGCTCGGCGTGGAACGCCGCCGACATCCGCGGGAAGGTCGAGGTCCTGCTGGCGCAGGCCAACCTGGTGGCGGAGCCCGCCGCGCGCATCGAGCTCGCCGAGGACGTCACGGCCCGCGCCGCCGCACGCTGTGTCCGGCTGTTCACCTCACCCGACGTGCCCGAACACATCCGCTCACTGACCTCCCAGCAGGTGATGGAGGTCGAGGCGGAGCTCCTCCACCGCGTCGCCCGCCGCGCCGAGCAGCCAGCCAGACGGGCCCGGCTGCACGGGCGAGGGCTGACTCGGGTCGACCCCACTCAAGCCGCCGTCGTCGGCGCCCTGGCCGGTGACGGCCAGCTGGTGGTCGTAGAGGGCGCGGCCGGTGCCGGCAAGACAACCGCGCTGAAGTCGGCGCAAACCGTGCTGGCACGGCAGGGACACCGGTTGGTGGTGGTGACGCCGACGTTGAAGGCGGCCCAGATCGCCGCCGCGGAGACCGGCGCCCACGGGCACTCGGCCGCCTGGCTGATCCACCAGCACGGCTGGCGCTGGGACGACGACGGGCACTGGGCCCGCCGCCCCGACGCCACACCCAACCCGGCCGCCCGACTGCGACCAGGAGACCTGCTGCTGGTCGACGAGGCGGGGATGCTGGACCAGGACACCACCCGCGCGCTCCTGACGGTCGCCGACGAGGCCCGGGCGCGGGTCGCGCTCGTCGGCGACCGCCACCAGCTCCCGGCGGTCGGACGCGGCGGCGTCCTGGACCACGCCCTCGCGTGGGCCCACCCGACCGCGGTCGTGTCGTTGGAGAAGGTGCACCGCTTCACCGACCCCGACTACGCCGCGCTCTCCCTGCGCATGCGCACCGGCGACGACCCCGGCGCCGTCTTCGACGCGCTTGCACCGCCGCGGGTCCATCGTCATCCACCCCAGCGACAGCGAACGCACCGCCGCCCTCGCCGAGGCGGGAGCGGCCGGCGGCCTCGTCGTCGCCGACACCCGCGAGCAAGTCACCAACCTCAACGCCGCCATCCGCGACCAGCGTCGCGCCGACCCCGCCACGGGCAACTCGGCCGACGCAGACCCGTCCCTGGTGACCGCTCGAGGCGAACGGGTCGGGCTCGGGGACCGCGTCGCCACCCGCCGCAACGACCCCGACCTCGGCGTCGCGAACCGCCAGACCTGGACCGTCACCGGCATCGGCGAGGACGACAGCCTGATCCTTCACGGCCACGGGCGCGACCGCGAGATCCCGGCGGAGTACGCCACCCGGTTCGTCGAGCTCGCCTACGCCACCACCGTCCACGGAGCCCAAGGAGACACCGTCGACCACGCCCACGTCGCCATCGGCGAAACCACCGGCGCCGCCGCGGCGTACGTCGCGATGACGCGCGGCCGCGAATCCAACACTGCCCACCTTGTCGCCGAGACGCTCGAGGACGCACGGGAGCAGTGGGTCGATGTCTTCAGCCGCGACCGCGCGGACCTAGGCCCCGCCCACGCCCGACGGCTCGCCGTCGACGCGATCGACCGGTACGGCGCGGCCGCCGTAGCGCCTCCCACGCCACGACTCCCGGTCCCGGAGTACCGGCCGCCCATCTCACGGCCCTCCGGAATCGGCCTCTGAGAAGCAGGTGCAGCCAACGACTTAGGGAACGCCGTTGACCTGCACGAACGCAGCGTTCCCCCACGCGTTCACCTCCATTGTTACCGCATTCCGGTAACGCCCCTCGCCCACGCTGATCGGCGTGAATCAACACCTTCACAAGTCCGCGGGGAAACGACTTAGGGATACCTGTTGACCTGCGGAAACACAGGTCCCCTGGCAGGTATCCCCCTCAGGTTCCCCCGATTCCGGGGAACCTGCCGCCCCATGCTGATCAACACGTACAGGTCGTTCGCGACGACAACCAGCGAGGAGCACCCGATAAGTTCTTGAACTTTCGGACGGGCGCCGCCTGACCTGCGAAAACGCCACCAGACGGGGGCGCCCGTCCCGAGGACGGGCGGGGCCAGGACGGGCGCGAATTGGTGCCCCCCAGCGCGCACCGTAGGGCGCGTACCTCTCGACGACAGACACCCACCCATCACGACCGGCGACGAACGACGCCGGGAACCCAGCCACAAGGAGGCCGCCATGACCGCACAATCCAACGCCCCACGACCCCGCCAGAACCCCGGCGACGACATGCTCACCCTCCAGGAAGCGTGCCGCTACCTCCGCGTGCCCGAGGGGACGCTGCGCTACTGGCGCCACCTCGGCGCCGGACCCCGCAGCTTCAAGGTCGGCCGCCACGTCCGCTACTGGCGCGCCGACCTCATCCTCTGGCTCACCGAGCAGACCAACCGTCCCCAGAACCGCAGCTGACCCTGCCCACCGTCGGATCTCAGAGAGACGATGGAGCGATCCTGGAAGGAGCATCACCATGGCGGGAAACATCGCCAAGCGAGCCAACGGCCGGTGGCGGGCGCGGTACCGCGACGAGGCCGGCAAGGAGCACTCGCGGCACTTCGACCGCAAGATCGACGCCCAGCAGTGGCTGGACCAGGTCACCTCCGCGGTGGTCACCGGCACCTACGCCGATCCCAAGGCCGGCCGGATCACCTTCGCGGCGTTCTTCGGGGAGTGGTCGGCCCGCCAGGTCTGGGCACCCGGCACCGTGCTCGCGATGTCGCTGGCGGCCAGATCGGTGCCGTTTGCGGGGAAGCCCATGAAGCAGGTCCGCCGCTCGGACGTCGAGACTTGGATCAAGCAGATGAACGCCGCCGGACTCGCCCCCGGCACGATCAAGACGCGGTACGTCAACGTCAGGTCGGTGTTCCGCGCCGCCGTGAAGGACAGGGTGATCGGCTCCGACCCGACCGACGGCGTACGCCTCCCCCGCGGCCGACGCGCGGACGTGGCCATGTCGATCCCCACCCCTGAGGAGGTCGGGCAACTCATGGCCGTGGCCGACGAGCGGTTCCAGCCGTTCATCGCCCTCTGCGCGTTCGCCGGCCTACGGCTGGGCGAGGCCGCCGGGGTCCAACTCGGCGACATCGACTTCCTCCGCAAGTCGCTCAAGGTGTCCCGCCAGGTGCAGCGCGTCAACGGCGGAGCGATCGACGTACGGGCGCCGAAGTACGGATCAGAGCGCGTCGTCTACCTCGCCGACAGCCTCATCAACGTGCTCGCCGACCACGTCACCGCTCACGGCACTACCGGCAAGGATCGGTGGCTATTCGCCGGCGAGGACGACGACCCACCGCACCAGAACACCGTCGGCTACTGGTGGCGCAAGACGCTGCGGGACGCTGGCCTGGCGGGCATCAAGCTCCACGACCTGAGGCACTTCTACGCCTCCGGCCTCATCGCGGCCGGGTGCGACGTGGTGACCGTCCAGCGCTCACTCGGCCACGCGAAAGCGACGACGACCCTCAACACCTACGCCCACCTCTGGCCGACTGCCGAGGATCGCACGAGGAAGGCAGCGGAGTCGATCATGTACGCGTCGCTCGGCGAGCCGTCCGCGACCCTGGCCAAGTTGGGGGCGAGTCCGGCTGAATGAGCCGTGGCCTCGGATCGCAGACGTACTTCCCAGGGCATGCGCCGGTGGCGCGTCACAGCGCTCAGATAGGGCGCCCACTTCGCCCACTATGACGCGGCTGCGTGCGGCTCCGCGCCGGGGAGCTTTCGGTCAGGTTTCCGTCCCTTACGGCCTACAGCCGTGGAGATCAGGCGCTGGTGCCAGCGTGCATGGGCTCTCCTCGGGGCCGATGATGCGCCGAGTCGACAGGGGCCGTGTGATCAATTGCCGGGGACTGCCGATTGCCGACGAGACTCGTGCCTGGCTTCGCCTACAAGCCGACCGAGGGGGTGAGCCTCAAGGCGTTGGCAGACCTGTCTGCGACCACTTGGGCGTCGGTTCCCGAGTCAAGGATCGTGTTTCCAGATGATTCGGAATCGATCAGGACGGTCGTAACGGAGAGCCCGGCCGCAGCCTCGGTCGTCAAGAGAGCGTCCACCTGCGCCGTGAAGCAGGAGTCACTGGACGTCGGATTAGCGTCCAGCGCGACCACGTGGTTGTTGGAGACAAGATTGCCAGCTCCAGCCGTGAGCCGAATGATGACAGGCGTCGCGCCGGCCGGCCGGATGCTCTGTGAGTCGATGACTTCGGAGAAGTGATTTCCGATGACGGAGTTGTTGCTGCCATTGATACAGAGAAGTCCGTTGAGGTCGTCCAGCCCGTTGTCGACTCCCAGGAACGGTGTCCAAGGCTCGTGGTCGCGCAGGAAGTGATTGGTGGCCACGAGGTTCTCCGAACTGCCCGCTCCAAGGATCAGCATCCCGGGGTAAAACGAATGCAAACGGTTGTTCGTGACACTTGAACGCGTGACGCCCTCGAGACAGACGCTGCTCGCACCCCGAGGGAAGACGTTGTTCGCGGTGATCAGGAGGCCGCCATGGCTCTCGGCATAGATCGAGTGGCCTCGGAATCCTGCCCCGATCAGGTTGTCGGTGATCTTCGACGCCTGTCCCCACCCGCGGAGCTCTATGCAGCTTCCGCATTCAGCGACGAAGCTGTCATGTACCGAAAGGGCGTCCGCGTTGTAGACGGTGAGGGCGTTCTCCAGGTAGACGAAGCCCATGCCTGTGACGCGGAGTGAGTCGTTGGAGCTCGCGACATAGATGCCCGTCTTGCCGTTGACGTAGGTGTTCTCGGGACGCATCCCGGAGGAGTCCTGGTTGAAATGCAGTCCGTCGATGCAGAAGTTGGAGAACTCGACTGAGCTGATGCGTGGGTGCCCGCTTCGCTCGACGCAAAAGGCAGCTCCCTTCGCCTCCTCTTCGTCGGCCTCGAGCGGCATGTCGACCAGGATGCGGCTCCCTCCGGGCCACAGCTCATGCAAGTCGGGCCATTCGTCTTCGGGGACGTTGAACCGGATGCTCGACGACGCGAAGCCGTGTCCGGAGCCCTGGATCTTGAGGAAACTGATGTCGATCACTACCTGGGTACGGAGGCGGTAGTCCCCGGGAGGAATGTAGATGACCGCACCTGGCTTTCCTCCGTCGTTCGCATCGGTCACGATCTGGCGGCACTTGATGTCAGCGATCATGCTGTTGATTACTGCGCCCACGTCATCGGACGGGTTGCCCACGGGCCACGTGGTGACGTCGTAGTAGTTGCTGCTTGACATGTCTTCCTTCGGGGCTAGGAGCGGCTCGCGGCCTGGACCGCGTCGACCTCATCGGGGACCCACTCCGCAGGTGGATCGACCAGTCGCAGTGCGGTCCCGTCCTCGTTCCAGGCGACCGGGATCGGATCGGCGATTTCACCGACGAATGAGCCGTTGCTGCCGATGTGGCGGAACGCCAGCATCACCCAACGCCCGGACGGGTCCTTGACGAGCCGTCCGCTGTAGGCGGCCTCGGTGGTGAGGCGCCGAGCCTTGGTGATGTCGAAGGGCCCGGTGGCTGTGTCGACCGGGACGCCCCAGATGCCCCCGAGCTGACCTGCGGTGCGGCGATCGTGGGACATCTCGGTGTGCAGGCAGGAGAACAGCAGCACCCGGCGCCCGTCGACCTCCTCGATCTGGAGCACTTCCAGCTGACCGAACCCGGCGTCGGGCTGACTCAGTGGGGGCTGTAGATCCCAGCTCTCGAGATCGGGAGATGTGGCATGTCCGACAACTCCGCGGTCATACTGCGGACCGCTGCGGGCTCGTGCGGTGATCAGCATGTGCCAGGGCCCCTCAGGTGCCTCGCGGTAGACCCAGGGGTCGCGGAAGGCTTCGTCCTGCCAATTGTCATCGGCGAGCTTCTCGTACCAGCGGGGGTCGCTCTCGAGGACCAGGTCGGGTCGCTTGTGCCAGCTCATCAGGTCCGCCGAGGTGGCGGCTCGGATTCGCTGGACCTCGCCGCTACCTGCGCGGTCGACGCCGGTGTAGAACATCCACCAGCGGCCTGTGTCGTCTCGGACCACAGAACCGGTCCAGGTGGCGAGGTCGTCCGTCGCCGGGCTGTCGGAGGGCACGAGCGCATCGGCCACCTCGGTCCAGGACCGCAGGTCGTCGCTGACCGCGTGCCCGATCGTCGCCCGCCAGTGCCGCAAGTCGGGGTCGTGCAGGGCGCGCGAAGCCTTCAGGAAGAACAGGTGGTAGCTCCCCTGGTCCTGTGCCAGCCAAAAATCCCACGTCCAGGAGGCCGGGAGTCTCAACACGATGGTGCCTTTCGTCGTGGGTTCAGGACGGTGCAGCGACAGAGGATCGCCGCACCAGCGGGCAGGGCAGGGCGACCGGATAGCTCACGCCGTCGTCGACCACGGGGCGCCCGTCGAGCAGGGCGACGAGGGCGTCGACTGCCCACGCGCCCATCTCGTAGTGGGGGAGGGCCACCGTCGTGAGGGCAGGATAGAGCCCCTCCGCCAGTAGCAGCTGGTTGTCGAACCCCACGACGGACAGATCGTCGGGGATCCGGAGCCCCAGCTCGGCGGCAGCGCGGTAGGCGCCCATCGCCATCCGGTCGTTGTAGCAGAAGAGCGCAGTAGGACGATCGTCGCGGTCGAGGATCTGGCGGGCGGTGCGGTAGCCACCCGCGGTCACCGACTCATCGTCCAGCACCAGTCCGGGGTCGAATTCGATCCCGGCCCGGGTCAGTGAGTTGCGATACCCCTCGAGACGTCCGTGGGTAGCAGGTACGTCGTCCTCGTTGGTGATGAACCCGATCCGTCGGTGTCCGTGGGCGAGCAGCTCGTCGACGGCGGCCTCGGCTCCGCCGACCTCGTCGGGGACCACCGACGGCAGTTCAGCTCGGTCCGAGGCAGCGTCGAGCAGCACCGTCGGGACTTGTTCCAGTGCCGTAGGAAGGTCCACCCGCCGGTGGAACATCGTTGCGTAGAGGAACCCGTCCACCTGGTGCTTCAGGAGCGCATTGGCCGACTCCTGCTCCACCGTCGGGTCGCCGTCGGTCGTGACCAGCACCAGGGTGCAGCCGTGCTTGAGTGCCGCGTCCTGGGCACCGACCACGATGCTGCCGGCGAACGGCGTGGTCGCGATCGTGTCGCTGATCAGCCCGAGCATCCCGGACCGCCCGGTGCGCATCCCACGGGCCAGCCTGTTGGGGACGTAGCCGAGCTCCGCCGCGGCCCGGTGGATCCGTTGCCGCGTCTCCACGCTGATCCGGGACCCGGGCACGTCGTTCAGCACCTGCGAGACGGTCGCCGCGGAGACGCCCGCCACGCTGGCAACGTCCTTGATGCCCGGCCGCTTCCCCGGTCCCCGCTGCGGTTCCTTCGAATCGGGTCGACTCATGTCACTCGTCCTTGCGTGTGGTGTTGAAGTGCGGAGGGGTCAGCCCTTGACGGCGCCCGCGGTCATCCCAGCCACGATGTAGCGCTGGAGGACGATCGTCAGCAAGATCACCGGTAGCGAGTAGACCGTCGCGAGCGCGGTCATTGCCCCCCACTCCAGGCCGAACTGAGTCTGGAAGTTCGCGATCACCAACGGCGTGGTCTGGGCCCGGATGGCAGTGAGCAAGAGCGCGAAGAGGAACTCGTTCCACGAGGCGAGGAACGCGAAGATGGCGGTGACCGCCACCCCGCCCCTCACCACCGGCAAGATCACGTACCACAGTGCCGCAAGCCTTCCCGCGCCGTCCACGCGGGCCGCCTCGTCCAGCTCGTTGGGCACCGACTCGAGGAAGCTCGACATCAGCCAGATCGACAGTGGCAGCGAGATCGTCGTGTGCGCGATCGCCAGGCCCAGAGGGGTGTCCGTGAGCCCGAGCGTGCGCATCATTCCGACCATCGGCACCCCGATCGCGACCGGCGGGATCATCCGCGTCACTAGGGCCGCCATGACGAACCAGCGGCCGGTGACGGTCTTGAACCTGGCGACGCCGTACGCCGCCGGGACCGCCAGGATCAAGGACAGCAGGGTGCTGATCGCGGCGGTCGACACGCTGTTGATGAAGGAGTCGACGACACCTTCACGACCCAGCGCCCTGTTGTAGTTCTCCAGCGTCCACTGGTCCGGCAGCACCTTGGGCGGCACGGCCAGCGCGTCCAGGGGCGTCTTGAAGGACGTGAGGAGGAGGTAGGCGAAGGGAAAGGCGTAGACGACGACCATCGTGCCCAGCAACAGCCACAGCAGCATGCGGGTCGGTGTGCGTCGGACCTCGAGCGTGCTCATGTGTCCTCCTGTCCCGGGCGCCAGATCATTGCCACCGCGACCGCGGCAACCGCAAGCATGGCGATCAGATAGAGCGTGCCCATCGCGCTGGCGATGCCGGGCTCACCGAAGCGCACCATTGTCTGGTAGATCAGCAGGCTCAGCGTCTCCGTGGAGTTCTGCGGCCCGCCGCCGGTCTGGATGAGGATGATGTCGAACGCCTTGGCCGCGTCCACGCCACGCACCACCAGCGCCACCGCGATCACCGGCCGCAGCAGAGGAAGGATGATCCGGAACAGCAGGGAGGTCGGCCCGGCGCCATCGATGCGTGCCGCCTCGATCACGTCGCCCGGAAGATTCTGCAGGCCGGCGAAGAGAATCAGCGTCATGAACGAGGTGGTCAGCCAGATGTCCGGCAGCGCCACCGCGAACAGCGCGATATCCGGGTTGCTGAGCCAGCCGATGCCGTTGCGGTCGTCCAGGATCCCTACCCGGAACAACAGCTCGTTGACGATGCCGAAGTTGTCGATCAGCAAGAAGCGCCACAGGAGGCCGGCGACCACCGGTGCGATCATCAACGGGTACAGGAATCCCGTGCGAAGCCACCGGGACCGCTTGCCCAGACTGTTGAACAGCAGCGCCGCGGCGAGCCCGAATACGAACTCGAAGGTCACCACCAGCACTGTGTAGCCAAGCGTCCGCCAACTGGCGGCCCGGAAGCTCGACGAAGCGAGCACCTCCGAGTAGTTGGCGAACCCGACGAAGTCGCGCGGCCCGCCGGCTATCGCGGAGATCTCGAAGAAGCTGTCGATGACGAGCTTCAGCACTGGCCACGCCACGAACGACAGCATGAACAGCGCGGCTGGGGCCATCAGCAGCAGCGCGAAGCGGTGGTCGTTCATGCCGGATCCCTTGCCAGCACCACGGCGGGGACTGGCAGTAGTTCGTCGGGGCGTGGTGGCGACCTGTCCTCGTTCGCTGACGCTCATGGCTCTCCTTCCTGGGCGTGACGGGTGGGCGTGTGTCCGGTCGACACCCACCTTGTGAGGTGGGCGCCGACCGGACTGTGTCAGCCCAGGATCTCTTCGATCTGGGTCTTGGCCTCGTCAAGCAGCTCCTGGTTGTCGGCACCTGGCTCGACGGACTTCTGGATCATCGGGATGAGCGCGGTGTCGACGATCTGCTGCCACTTCGCGTTCGCCGGACGTGGCATGGTGGCCGGGCCTTCGAGGGTGGCGATCAGCGCGTCGAAGTGCTCGTACCCAGGCTTGCCGGCGTACTTCTCGAAGGCGGACTTGCGTGCCGCCAGCCCCAGGGCGGAGTCGATGCTCAGGTCGTTGTGGTCGTAGGCGAACTGGATGAACTCCTGGGCGAGGTCCTTGTTGTCACCCGCCTTGGGAATCGAGAGGTACCAGTTACCGGGGACGCTGCCGATCCCGGCGGCTCCGGCCAGCATCGGCGCGGCACCGACCTTGCCCTTGACCGACGCATCGTCCGGGATCTGCGGGTAGGCGTGCGCCCAGAACTTCGTCATCGCCAGCTGCCCCTGGTTGAACAGGTTCTGCGCTGCCGCCCAGTCGACCTGGGACGCGCCCTCGGGCGCATCCGCCACCGCCTTGGTGTAGAAGTCCAGGGCAGCCAAGTGCTCGGCGTTGTCGATGATGACGTTGCCGTCCTCGTCGAGGACCATCCCTGGCGAACCCGCCTGGGCCACGTGCGCCAGCCATTCGGTCTCGACCGCGCCCTTGACATCGGTGCCGTACAGGTCGGTTGTGCCGTCGCCGTCAGTGTCCTGGGTGAAGAACGCGGCCATGTCCTGGAACTGTTCCCAGTCAGTCGGAGGCGCGAGTGGGTAGCCATACTCCTTCTCGAAGGCCCCTTGCTGCTTCGGATCCTCGAAGAGGTCAGTGCGATAGAAGAGGATCTCAGCGTTGGTCCATACCGGCATCCCGACGAAGGTGTCGTCGACCTGGGCCTCTTCGACCAGCGCAGGGAACAGATCAGCCTGGACCTCGTCAGTGAACATCTCGTCCAGTGGCTCTACCCCATCCGCGAATCCCCGCAGCCAGATGGCGTCGAGGGCGGCGACGTCGAAGGACACCGAGCCCGACGAGAACTCGCCCGCGAGGCGGTCGTACAACCCGTCATAGGGCAGCTCGACCAGCGAAACCTTCGTACCCGTCTCTTCGGTGAACGCCTTGGCCACCGGCTCCAGCTCGGCCTTGCCGCCGCCCTCTACCAGGACCGTGACCGTCTTGCCCCCGTCACTCGACGAGTCATCCCC
This sequence comes from uncultured Actinomycetota bacterium, assembly GCA_963795215.1. Lineage (GTDB taxonomy): Bacteria > Actinomycetota > Actinomycetes > Propionibacteriales > Nocardioidaceae > Nocardioides. The sequence continues at coordinate 630,128 of CAWCGW010000007.1, read as the reverse complement.
GCCTGCGCCGCAAGCGGCCAGTCCCGCTGCCATCACCAGCGCTGTCGCTGCGGCGCCGACTGTGCGGCCGAGCCTCGACCGACGTGCTGCGCCCGGAAGTTCCTGTCCCATCACATTGCCCTATCTGTGTGCCCGAGGAGGTTGCCTAAACGTTTAGGCTAATCGTTTAGGCAGAGTAGATGTGGTCCGGGTCACTCGTCAAGGGTCCGTTCTGCGCGCGGCCGACAACTTCCGCGCGAAGCGGCTGAGTGCATCGACGAGCCGGGTCTGCTGTACGGATCGGCGACACCTGATCTGCGTCGATTTGAGTACGGGTTGCATCGGCCGGCCGCAAGGTCACACACCACTCACGTCATCAGTCGAGGCGGCCGGCCCACCCCGCAGACGGCCTGCAACGCTGCAGCCGTGCTGCCGCGCCGCTGTCGGTACGGCAGGGGTAGCCGCGATGTGCGTCACCGCCGCCTTTCGGGCACCGGGCGACACATGCCATGTAGCGCGGGGATCGACTCAGTTGAGGATGGCGCGCGACCCTCGCGATGTGATCAGTGCCGCCTGTGTCCTCAGTCCACGCGCACGAGGTGCCGGGCGTCGATGTCCTTCACCTTGTTGACCCGTCGCGCGTACTTCTCGCCGCCCTCGCCCTCACCGAGCCACTCTGTCGCCATCCAGACGCGAACGATCTCCAGCGCGATCGCCGAGCCGATGATCTTGCCGCCGAGGCACAGGACGTTGGCGTCCGAATGCGAGCGTGCCAGCTCGGCACAGAAGGGGTCCTGGCACACAGCGGCATAGACACCGGCGATCTTGTTCGCGATCATCGCGCTCCCGTAGCCGACACCGTCAACGAAGATCCCGCAGTCAACGTCGCCGCGCGCGACGGCCAAGGCTGCCGGGTAGACGTGGTCGGGGAGGTCTGCGGCGTCGTCGGTGTCGGTGCCGTAGTCCGAGATCTTGTGTCCATCGGCGAGCAGCAGCGCCTTGATCTCCACCTTGAGTGCACGGCCGGCATGGTCGCTCGCCATTGCGATGCGCATCAGAACCCCTCCTGTAGGTAGGGACAACATAGAGGACACACCTCCCACTCGACGATCACCTGCGGGACAACCTCGGAAGGTCGTGACTACCGCGCGAGATCGTCGCCGACGCGAGTCGGTCATGCCGCCGCAAGTCGGGCGACCTCCATGCTCCGGGGTTGCGGCGCGGCGTGTCGAGCTAGTGGTTGGTGTAGTCCGCTTGGCGGGCCCGTGGGTCCACCGCTGACGTCGTCGACCTGGGGACCGAGTGGACCTGGTCGTTGGTCACCGCCCCTTCGCGGGCAGGTTCGCGGACCCCAGCAGTCGGCCTCAGCCACAGGTCGTGGACGGTCGTTGATCCCTTCGGGCGAGGTGCCGCAGACTTGGGCGATGCCGATCTTGAACAAGGACATGTCGCTGTGCATCTCGCTCTCGGGACGCCCCTCCGACATCGGGACCCGCTTCCACAACTACCTCTACGACGAGATCGGCCTGAACTTCATCTACAAGGCGTTCTCGACCGAGGACATCACCGCGGCCATCGGCGGCGTCCGAGCGCTGGGCATTCGCGGCTGCTCGGTGTCGATGCCCTTCAAGGAGGCCGTCATCCCGCTCGTCGACATCATGGAGCCCTCTGCGGTGGCCATCGCGTCGGTGAACACGATCGTGAACGACGACGGCAGGTTGACCGCCTCGAACACCGACTACGAGGCGGTGGCCGAGCTCCTCGATCGACATCACGTCGACCGGTCACTCTCGGTGCTAGTACACGGGTCGGGTGGCATGGCCAAGGCGGTGGTCGCTGCCTTCCGGGGGGCCGGGTTCGACGACCTGACCGTGCTCGCCCGCAACGCCGAGGCGGGCGAAGCCCTCGCCGCCAAGTACGACTACCGGGCCGTCACCGACCCTCCCGCCCCGGGTCATGCCGTGATCGTCAACGTCACCCCCTTGGGCATGGCCGGTGCCGGTGCCGACGCTCTCTCTTTCTCTCGCCACCACGTGGCGGCCGCCCAGCTCGTGTTCGACGTCGTCGCCTACCCGGCCGAGACCCCGCTCATCCGGGCGGCCACGACGATGGGAATCCCGGCCATCACGGGCGCCGAAGTGATCGCCATCCAGGCAGCACGTCAGTTCCAGCGTTACACCGGCGTGGCCCCGACCGAGGACCAGATCGAGCGGGCCTCGACCTTCTCGCGCGCCTGAAGGGCAGCCCCGCCGCGCCACATGGTGGCTGAAACCCACGAAACCCGACTGACAGCGAGCGCCACCCAAATCCGCACCACCGTGCGCAAGACCGACCTACCGCTCGGGTCATACGTCGACCGCCACTGAGGTGGGAGGCGAACTGCCCGACATCGGGCGAGCGACGTACCTCTCGGAGAGGATCCTGCGGAGCGAGGCGCCCGGGCGGTGCCAGACGAGAGCCAGAAGGTGCTGAAAAGGGCCGGGAGGAACTGCGCGCTGAACCTCATGTAGCCGGCGGCACCGAGAGCTGCACCGTCGTCCAAACCCAGCGCCAACACAACAGACAAACGGACAAGGCAGTGCCGCGCTGACCGCGTCCGGCTCAGGGTCTAGAACCACCATGCAGTCCTATCGCCGCCAAAGCAGCGCCGTCGAGCATGCTCCGAACGGTCCCAAGACGTCGCTCGGAGCACCTCAGAAGTGCCCTCGTTGGACCCACGCGGCCAAATTTCTTGCGGACTGTGTGCGGACTGGGAGCACTCACACCCCCTCTGACCTGCGGTTTTACGTCGATTCACACGTTGAAGCGGAACTCCACGACGTCGCCATCCTGCATGACGTAGTCCTTGCCCTCCATGCGGACCTTGCCGGCCTCCTTGGCCTTCTGCATGGAGCCGGTGGCGATCAGGTCCTCGAAGCCGATCACCTCGGCCTTGATGAAGCCGCGCTGGAAGTCGGTGTGGATGACGCCGGCGGCCTCGGGGGCGGTGGCGCCCTTCGGGATCGTCCAGGCGCGCGACTCCTTGGGGCCCGCGGTGAGGTAGGTCTGCAGGCCGAGGGTGTCGAAGCCGACCCGGGCGAGCTGGTCGAGGCCGGACTCGTCCACGCCCATCTCGGCGAGCATCTCGCGGGCCTCCTCGTCGTCGTCGAGCTCGACCAGCTCGGCCTCGAACTTGGCGTCGAGGAAGATCGCCTCGGCGGGGGCGACGATGTCGCGCATCCGCTGCTTGAGCTCGTCGTCACCGAGCTCGTCGGCGTCGCAGTTGAAGACGTAGATGTAGGGCTTGGCGGTCAGCAGCGACAGCTCGCGCAGCAGCGCGCGGTCGATCGACGTGGCGATCACCGGCGTGCCCGCCTCGAGCGCCGCCTGCGCCTCCTTCACCGCAGCCACGACGGGCTGCAGGTCCTTCTTGGCCCGCGCCTCCTTCTCCAGCCGCGGCACGGCCTTCTCGACCGTCTGCAGGTCGGCGAGGATCATCTCGGTCTGGATGGTGGAGATGTCGCTGGCGGGGTCGACCTTGCCGTCGACGTGGGTGACGTCCTCGTCGCGGAAGACCCGGGTCACCTGGCAGATCGCGGCCGACTCCCGGATGTGGGAGAGGAACTTGTTGCCGAGGCCCTCCCCCTCCGAGGCGCCGCGGACGATGCCCGCGATGTCGACGAACTCGACGGTGGCGGGCAGCACCTTGGCGCTGCCGAAGACCTCCGCGAGCCGCGGGAGCCGGTCGTCCGGCACGCCCACGACGCCGACGTTCGGCTCGATCGTGGCGAACGGGTAGTTGGCCGCGAGCACGTCGTTCTTGGTCAGGGCGTTGAAGAGGGTGGACTTGCCGGCGTTGGGCAGTCCGACGATGCCGATGGTGAGAGCCACGGAGCGCGAGTCTAGGTGCGTCGCCCGAGGGCCACCCAATCAGCGCCGGGACGCTCAGGCCGTGGCCAGGGCCTCGATCTCGGCGTGGAAGGCGCTGAGGATCCGCTCCGGGTCGGGGATCACCCGGGTGTCGGTCTTGAACCCGACCCGCACCGTGCCGGCGTAGGTGAAGATGCAGGTCCCCAGCGTCTGGTCACCGGAGCCGGGCACCCAGCCGAGCAGCCCGGTGATCCGGGAGCCGGCGAGGTAGCGGTCCTCGCGGGGGCCGGGGACGTTGGTGGTGACCCCGCTCGCCTTGCCGGCGAAGAAGGTCACCAGCAGCCGGCTCAGCCGGGCGCCGAGCAGCCCGATGCCCTGGATCAGGGCGAACGTGATCACCGGCTCCGGCGACCGCTTGATCCGGTCCATCCGGCGCTTGGTCTCCGCCAGCCGGGCCGAGGCGCTGGTCAGGCCCGACGGCAGCAGCAGCAGCACCAGCGCGAACCGGTTGCCCAGCTCACGGGGCAACGGCAGGTGCATCGGCCGCAGGTTGACCGGGATCATCGTCGGGACGTCGACCGGCGTGCCCCCGTGCTCGAGCTGGTAGCGGTCGATCGCGCCCGCGAGCGCCGCGACCAGCACGTCGTTGACCGTGGCGCCGGTCCGGGCGGCGATGTCCTTGATCTGCTGCAGGTCGACCGGGGCGGACCACACGGCGCGCTTGTGCTCGCCGGCCTCCCCGGCCAGGCAGGTCTCGGGGTTGCGGGTCATCAGCAGCTTGCGCACCACGCCGAGGCCGCTGAGGCCGTACCCGATGGCGGCCCGCACCCCCGAGCGGACCCGCTGCGGCGTCATCAGGTGGGGCACCTCGGGCGCCACCCGCCGCGCCGCCTGCACGACCTCGCCCAGCGTGTGGTGCCGCACCGCCTCGTGGTGCGAGCCGTCCCGGTCGCCCTCGGCCGTCTCGTCGGTCAGCGACAGCAGCACCTGGGTCAGCGCGATCCCGTCGGCCAGCGCGTGGTGCAGCCGGACATAGATGGCGGTGCCCTCGGCGAGCCCCTCGACGAGGTGGATGTCCCAGAGCGGTCGGTCGCGTGGCAGCGGTGTCCCGAGGAACCTGCCGACGTACTCCTGCATCGCGGCGTCGTCCGCGGGGGCCGGCAGCTGGACCTCGCGGACGTGCTGGTCGAGGTCGAGCTCCGCCACGTCGCGCCAGCGGGAACGCCGACCGCCCCGGCCGTGGGGGACGGGGCGGCGGGAGAAGACCGGGTAGACGTCGAGCAGCCGGCGGCGCACCACCTGGTCGAACCGGGCGCGGTCGACCGGCCCCTCCAGGAACATCAGGCACTCGATGACCATCAGGTTCTTGGCACGGTCCATGCCGAGCCAGATCGCGTCGACGGGGTTGACCCGGTGTTCCCTCACCGTCCGAGCCTCCCACGTCGCCGCAAGCGTCGCCGACGGTCGGCACGCCGGTCTGGCTCTGCGCCGCCTCCCCGGGCGACGATTCAGGATCCGTAGAGCGCCCGGATGCCGGCGCGGTCCTGGTCGGTCATGCTCAGGTCGCTGGAGGAGCCGTTGCACTGCGGGTAGTGCATGATCGAGGCCGAGTCGTACGGCGTCAGTGCCCGCCAGTTGTTGTCCTCGAAGCAGGTACCCGACTCCGGGCGGGTGTGCTCGTGCCGGAAGCCGAGGGTGTGACCGAGCTCGTGGGCGACGATGTTGGACGGGGTCCAGGAGCCCGAGGTCCAGATCGAGTCGTCCACCAGGACGTTGCGGGAGCGCTTGGGGCTGCTCGGGAAGAAGGCCCGAGCGATGTAGGAGTTGGTGTTGACGGGCTCCACCGAGAACAGCACGGTGTTGTTGCGAGTGGTGCAGCTCGCGTCCTGCGACGGGACGTAGACGAAGTCGACCTTCGAGGACGCCGCCTCCCACTGGCCGGCGCCGCTGGCCATCGCGGTGACCATCCGCGCGTGGTCGCTGCCGAACTTGGTCGAGACGCAGTAGGTCAGGTTGAGGGCCTGCGAGGCGCTCCACTTGTCGTCCTGGCCGCTGACGCGGTTGACGATGAGGCCACCCTCGAGCTTCTTGCCCGTGTGCTTGTCACCCACCATGTCGTCGTAGAACTGGCGCAGCTTGCCGTCGGTGGCGACCGGCTCGTCGCCGTTGACGACGTACTGGTCGTCGACGTCGACCAGCGTGCTGGCGCGGAACTCCTGGTAGGAGGGGACGTTGCCCTCGTCCGCCGCCGAGTTCGCCGGCAGCATGGAGGCGGTGAGGGCGCCGGCGGCCAGGGTGGCGGCGGCAACGGCGCGGGTCTTGCGGAGGTTCATGCGGACTTCCTTCGGACGGGGGATCGGATACCGGGTGAGTGAAACCCGCAGAGCGGACCCGGAGCCAGCGTCCGACTGCCTCAGAAATGAGCGCTGCGAGGAGATGAGGCAAGTCGCGCTAGCCTCCCCGGGTGCGCCTGGCCACCTGGAACGTCAACTCCCTCCGCTCCCGCATCGACCGCGTCGAGGCCTTCCTGACCCGCCACGAGGTCGACGTGCTCGCGCTGCAGGAGACCAAGGCCCGCGAGGACCAGCTGCCGCTGATGGGGTTGCAGGCCATGGGCTACGAGGTGGCCGCCGCCGGCACCAACCAGTGGAACGGCGTGGCGATCCTGAGCCGGGTCGGTCTGGCGGACGTCGAGGTCGGCTTCCCGGGCCAGCCGGGCTGGGGCGACCCGGCCGTGGCCGAGGCGCGGGCGCTCGGGGCGACCTGCGGCGGCGTACGCGTGTGGTCGCTGTACGTGCCCAACGGGCGCAAGCCCGACGACCCCCACTACGTCTACAAGCTCGACTGGCTGGCCCGGCTGCGTGAGGCCGCGACCGGATGGCTCGACGGGCCGACAGCCCTGGTGGGCGACTGGAACATCTGCCCCACCGACGACGACGTGTTCGACCCCGCGCAGTTCCGGAAGAGCACCCACGTCACGCCACCGGAGCGGGCGGCCTTCCAGGCGTTCCTCGACGAGGGGTACGCCGAGGTGACCCGCGAGCACGCCCCCGGCTACACCTACTGGGACTACTACCGCCAGCGCTTCGAGCGCGACCGCGGCCTGAAGATCGACTTCGTGCTCGCCTCGGCGGCGCTGGCGGGCCGCGTCACCGGTGCCTTCATCGACCGCGAGGAGCGGTCCGGCACCGGCGCGTCCGACCACGCGCCGGTCGTGGTCGACCTCGCCGACGGGTGAGACCGCCCGTTCACCTCCGGGTCGTGGCCGCCCCCTAGTCTTGCGGCGTGCTGACGCAGAGCGAGGCCCCGGCGCGGACCTGGTCCCGGATCCGGGTGGACCCGCTCGGGCCGCTGATGGCCGTGGTCGGGACCGCGATCTTCCTGCTGCACGGCTTCGGTGGCCTGCTCACGCGAGACCTCGCGCTCTACGCCTACGCCGGCCAGCAGTTCGCGGAGGGCGTCCCGCCCTACGAGGGCGTGATGAACCGTGCCGGCCCGTTGGCCCACATGGTCCCCGGCTTCGGCGCGATGATCGCCCGCGTCCTCGGCACCGACGACCTGATGACGATGCGGGTGCTGATGATGGTGCTCTCCGTCGTCGCGGTGTGGTTGACCTACCTGCTGGGCCGCGACCTGTTCGCGTCCCGGCTCGCCGGCGTGGCCACCTCCGCGTCGCTGCTGACCTTCCAGGGCTTCGTGACGTACGCCGGAGGCGGGCCCCGCGAGAAGACCACGATGATGCTGCTGGTGGTGTGCGCGCTGCTGGCCGTGGCCCACCGGCGGTGGGCGTGGGCGGGCGTCTCCATCGCGCTGGCGACGCTCGCCTGGCAGCCGGCCTTCTGGGCCGTCATCGTCGTCGCGGCGGTCGGGGTGCTGGTCGGCCAGTCGCGCCGCGACTGGTTCCGCGGCCTGGCGTGGGTCGGCGTCGGCGGCCTCGCCACGACCGCGGCCATGGTGGCCTACTTCTGGTGGGCCGGCGCGCTCGAGGACTTCGCCGACGGCTTCCTGCTGCTCAACGCCACCTCGACCCGCCAGATCGGGCTCCTGGAGCTGCTCCGGGACCACCCGGAGGAGCTGCTCGGCGGCTTCGGCTGGTCGCTGTGGCTGGTCGTCGCGGGTCTGCTGGCCTCGGTGGTGCTGGCGGTCCGGGCCTGGCGCCGCGGTGACCGCTCCGACCCGCGCCGGGCCGCCGTGGTCGCCATCGGCGCGGGCACCCTCGGCTACACCGCCTGGTCCGTCGGGGTGTTCAACGGCTGGGCCGACGCGGTCGTGATCCTCCCCTTCGCCGCGGTCGGACTCGGCGGCCTCGTGCACGTGCTGGCGGATCGGTTCGCGCCGCGCCGCGCGACCGCCCTGGTCACGGCGTACGTCGTGCTGGTGCTGGGGGCGACCGCCGTCGACACCTGGCTGACCCGGCCCGACGAGCTCGACCCGATGCGCGCCGAGACCGAGGCCGTGCTGGCGGCGGCCGGGCCCTTCGCGACGGCGCTGTCGATCGGTGCCCCACAGCCGCTGGTGTTCGGGCAGCTGCGCAACCCGCTGCAGCACCAGATGTTCGTCGGGGGGCTCCAGGAGCACCTCGACGAGACCTGGCCCGGCGGGCTCGAGGCGATGGCCGCGGTCGTCGAGCGCGACCGGCCCACGTTCATCACGATGGACCACCCGACCTGGTACGGCTGGATCCGGCCGGTGCTGCTCGAGCACTACCGCAAGATCGGCACGACCCTCGACTTCACCTGGTACGTCGAGCGGTCGGTCGGCGAGGAGAAGATCACCGAGCTGACCCGGATCCTGAACAGCGGCCCGTGATCGACCACCGCGTCGCTGTGCGACGATCCCTGCCATGACCGGCACGCCCGCGGACCCGTTGGACCGCACCGCCTTCCTCTACTCGATCGTGATCCCGGTCTTCAACAGCGAGCGGATCGTCGGCGACACCGTCGACCGCGTGGTCGAGGTGTTCACGCAGGCGGACCTGCGCTTCGAGGTGGTGCTCGTCAACGACGGCAGCACCGACGGCAGCTGGGACGTGATCGCCGAGCGCGCCGCGCGCCTGCCCGGCGTCGTCGCGCTGGACCTGATGAAGAACTACGGCCAGCACTACGCCAACCTCGCCGGCCTGACCGAGGCGAGCGGCGACTACGTCATCACGATGGACGACGACCTGCAGAACCCGCCCGACCAGGCGCTGCTGCTCATCGACGCCGCGATGAACGGCCACGAGGTGGTCTTCGGCGAGTTCCAGCAGAAGCAGGCCGCCGGCGTACGCCGCGTCGGCAGCCGGCTGATCGGGGCCATGAACAGCCGGATCTTCGGCAAGCCGGCCGACCTGGTGGTGAGCAACTTCCGGATCCTGCGCCGCGACGTGGTCGACCGGATCATCGCCCACCGCACCTCCTTCCCCTACATCACCGGCCAGGCGCTGATGTTCTCCGGCGACCGCGCCAACGTGACGGTCCGCCACGACCCGCGCCCGGTCGGCAAGAGCACCTACAGCCTGGTGCGGATCGCGCGGCTGGTGCTGACGATCCTGTTCAGCTACAGCTCCTGGCCGCTGCGTGCCGCGGCCGTGCTCGGCTTCGCGATCTCCGCGATGAGCTTCCTGCTCGGCGGGGTCCTGGTGATCCGCGCGCTGGTGCGCGACACGGTCTTCCCCGGCTGGACCTCGATCATGGTCCTGGTCTCGCTGTTCGCCGGCTTCATCATCGCCCTGCTCTCGATGATCGGTGAGTACGTCGTGCGCACCCTGCAGACCGTCAGCACCGACGACTCCTTCCACGTGACCCGCCGGGTCCGCTGATGCCCCGGCACTTCCTGGTCGTGGGCGCCCAGCGGTGCGGCACGACCCTCCTCCACGACCTGCTCGCCGGGCACCCCGGCATCGCGATGGCGCGCCCGGTCCGTCCCGAGCCCAAGGTGTTCCTGCGCCAGGGCCCGGTCGACGCCGCCGGCTACCGCGCGGAGTTCTTCGGGCACGCGGGCGCGGACGACGTCCTGGGCGAGAAGAGCACCTCCTACCTCGAGGTGCCGGAGGTCCCCGAGCGGGTCGCGGCGTGCCTGGGCTCCCCGGGGATCGTGGTCCAGCTGCGCGACCCGGTGGCGCGCGCGGTCTCCCACTGGAGCTTCAGCCGCGACCACGGCGTCGAGCGGCGCAGCCTCGAGCAGGCGCTCCGGGCCGACCTCGAGGGCCCGCAGGAGTGGGACCGCTCGAGCGCGTCGGTCTCGCCGTACGCCTATGTCTCCCGGGGCCGGTACGCCGCCGACATCGCCCGCTGGCGCGACCACTTCGGCGCCGCCTCGGTCCACGTCCAGCTGCTCGAGGACCTGCTGGCCGACCGCGACGTCCTCGGTGACCTCTACGCGTTCCTCGGCGTCGACGCCTCGGTCCGTCCCGACGTCGGCGCGGCCCCGGTCAACGCCAGCTCCACCGCCGAGCGCGACCTCGGCGAGGACCTCCTCGCCGAGCTGCGCGACCACTACCGCGAGAGCGACCAGGCGCTGGCCGCGATGCTGGGGCGTGCGCTGCCCTGGCGCACCACCGGGAAGGACGCATGACCACCACCAGCATCCCCTTCAACCGCCCCGAGGTCTCCGGTCGCGAGCTCGAGCTCGTCCGCGAGGCGATCGAGAGCGGCCACACCTCCTCCGGCGGTCCGTTCTCCCGCCGGGCCGGCGAGCTGCTCGCGGAGGCGACCGACGCCGGGGAGGTGCTGCTGACCACCTCGTGCACGGCGGCGCTGGAGCTGAGCGCGATGCTGCTCGACCTCGGCCCGGACGACACGGTGGTGGTGCCGTCGTTCACCTTCACCACCAGTGCGCTCGCCTTCGCCCGGCAGGGCGCCCGGCTGCTGTTCTGCGACGTCGAGCCCGAGACCCTGGGCCTCGACCCGCGCCACCTCGCCGAGCTCCTCGACGACAGCGTCAGGGCGGTGGTGATCGTGCACTACGCCGGCATCGCCTGCGACGTCGCCGGCGTCCGCGAGGTGCTGGCCGACCGGCCCGACGTCGTCGTGGTCGAGGACGCCGCGCACGCGCTGCACGGCGCGCTCGGGGAGGAGCGGCTCGGCAGCATCGGCCGGTTCGCCAGCCTGTCGTTCCACGAGACCAAGAACTTCACCTGCGGCGAGGGCGGGGCGCTGCTGCTCAACGACCCGGCCGACGTCGAGCGGGCGCGGGTGCTCTACGACAAGGGCACCGACCGGCAGGCGTTCTTCATGGGCCAGGTCGACAAGTACTCCTGGCGTGACACCGGCTCCTCCTTCGGCCTCTCCGACGTGCTCGCGGCCTGCCTGGTCGGACAGCTGGAGGCGGCCGACTCGATCCAGGCGCGGCGCCGCGCGGTCTGGGAGGGGTACGCCGCAGCGCTGGCCCCGCACGCCGAGCGGCTCGGGCTGCGGCTGCCCGTGGTGCGCGAGGGGGCGAGCCCCGCCTGGCACCTGTTCCACGTGCTGCTGCCCGACGCGTCGGTCCGTCGACCGGTGATGGACGACCTGCGCGAGCAGGGCATCGCCACCACCTTCCACTACGTCCCGCTGCACGACTCCGAGGGCGGGCGCCGGTTCGCCCGCCGGCCCACGGAGTGCCCGGTGACCGTCGACGCCAGCTCGCGGCTGGTCCGGCTGCCGTTCTTCAACACCCTGGGCGCCGACGAGGTCGAGCGGGTGGCGGACGCCCTGGTGCGGGCCGTCGAGCGGCACGGCTGAGGGCTCACGCCCGGTCGGCGCGCCGTTCGAGGAGCACGAACGTCAGCCACGCGGCGGCCTCGACCGCGAGGAACGTCCAGCAGGTCCGGGCCAGGTCGTCGCCGGGGGCCAGCAGCTGCACCAGCACCGCGGCGGGCAGCGCCAGCAGCCAGGTACGGGCCACCAGGCCCGGGCGACCCCGCGCGAGCAGCCCGACGGTCAGGACCAGGTTGGCCAGCGCGAGGACGCTGCCCACCGCGACCACGGCCGTGTCGCCCGGGTCCAGCCGCACCCCGGCACCGAAGACCAGCTCCATCAGCCACGGCCCGAGCCACGCGCCGCCGAGGCCGCCGAGCACGGCCAGGACCAGCGTGGCGGCCACCAGACCGGCCCGGATCCGGGCGAGCCGGTCGAGACGCCCCGCCTCGACCAGGGCCGTCAGCCGCCCCGTCAGCGCCGAGACCAGCCCCAGCGCCAGGGTGTAGGGGGCCCGGAACAGCGCCAGCCCCGCGAACAGGGCGGTGACCTCGGCCGGCGCGCCGCCGATCGCGGCGAGCAGCACGGGTCCGCCGGTGAGCGTCACCTGGGCGAGCAGCTGGCCCGAGGACGCCCCGGTCACGAAGGACAGGGGCGAGCCCAGGCCGCCCTCGCCGGTCCGGCGGGGTCGGAGGGCTCGCGGGAAGAGCACCGCTGCGGCGTACCCGCAGAGGAGGGCGAGCCCGTAGGCCACCGGCGCGTCCTGGCCGGTGCCGATCAGCACCGCGGCGGCCAGGCAGCGCAGGCCGTTCTCGGCGGTCAGGCCCACCCCGAGCGCGCCGAAGCGCTGGCGGCCGGCGAGGGTGCCGCGGACCACGCCGAGCAGGCCCGAACCGAGCCCCACGCCCATCACGAGCAGCGGGAACCAGTCACCGTCGGGTCCGAAGAGCCGCCCGGTGAAGAGCCAGGCGAGACCCCCGGACAGGAGGGAGGCGATCGCGACCGCCGCGGCGACCCGCGGCAGCCCCCGGCGTACGGCGGCCTCGCCGGCGGCCGTCGCGCTGGTCCGGGTGATCCAGTGCTGGACCGGGAAGGTCAGCGCGGCACCCGCGAAGCTCCACCACGCCCACAGCACCGCGACCGGCGCCGCCGGCGCGGCCCCCAGGGTCCGGGTCACGAGCGCGAAGAAGACGTAGGCCAGCAGCCCGTTGGCCAGCGAGCCCACCGCCAGCGCGGTGGTCTGCCGGCGACCGGATCGGGCACGCGTCGGGGTCATCGTCCGCGATTGTGCCGTGAGCGCAGGCCCCACGCCGACGGGGGTTGTCAGTGGGCACGGGCAGGGTGGAGCCATGGAGACGGTGATGGTCGGAGGAGCGCTGCTCGTGGGCCTGGCGCTGGGGTGCCTGATCGGGGTGCTCTGGGTGCGGTCGCGGCCGCAGCTGGCCGCGGGGATGGTCGAGGGCGCCCTCGACCGGGCCGAGGTGATGCAGGGGCTCGACCGGCTCAGCGACCAGCTGCTCGAGCTCGACCGGCAGCGGGCGAGCTGGCAGGGCGAGCTGCGCCAGCACGTCGGTGACCTGCAGCAGGAGACCCGCACGCTCTCGACCGCGCTGCGGCGGCCGCAGGTCCGCGGCCGGTGGGGAGAGCTCCACCTGCGGCGGGCCGTCGAGCTCGCCGGGCTGGTCGACCGGTGCGACTTCCGTGAGCAGGTCCGGGTCGCCGACGGAGCGCTGCGCCCCGACCTGGTCGTCCACCTCGTCGGCAACCGCCGGGTCGTGGTCGACGCCAAGGTCCCGCTCGACGCCTACCTCGACGCGACCTCGACCGAGGACGCCGCCGCCCGCGAGGAGGCCGTGCGTCGACACGTGCGCCAGCTGCGCACCCACGTCGACCAGCTCGCCTCGAAGGCCTACTGGCGCGAGCTCGACGAGACCCCCGAGTTCGTGGTGCTGTTCGTGCCGGCCGAGTCCTGCCTCGCGGTGGCGCTCGACGCCGATCGCGACCTGATCGAGTACGCCGCCGACCGGCAGGTGGTGCTCGCCTCCCCCACCACCCTGATCGCGCTGCTCCGCACCGTCGCCCACGGCTGGCGGCACGAGGCGCTCGCCGACCAGGCGCAGGAGATCCAGGCGCTCGGCCGCGACCTCCACGACCGGCTCGGGACGTTCTCGGGCCACCTCGACGCCGTCGGCCGGAGCCTGGGGGCCGCGGTGGGCCACTACAACAGCGCGGTCGGCAGCCTCGAGCAGCGGCTGCTCGTCTCGGCTCGCCGGTTCCGCGACCTCTCGGTCACCGACGAGCCGCTGCCGGCGCCTCGCCAGGTCGAGTCCGGCGTCCGCTCGCTCGGCGCGGCGCCCCCCGAGGAGCCCGACGCGCCCCTAGTTTGGCCCCGTGCCCGATAGTTCGGAGCTGGCCGGGCGGACCCTCTGGGAAGAGGGTCACGAGCCGGGTCGGCAAGTGGTCGCGCTCGCCGCAGCGCTGGCGCTGTCCGGGGTGACCCTCGATCTCGCCCTGGGTGGCGACCTCGGCCTGCTCTTCGACCTGTGCTTCGTCGGGCTCTGCGTGGTGACCGCGCTGCTGGTCCGGCCCCGCGACTTCTTCACCGTCGGCGTGCTGCCGCCGCTGCTGATGCTCTCGGTGCTGGTGCTGGTGGAGGCCACCAACCCCGGCGTGCTCGGCGAGCCCCGCGACGGGGCGGTCCAGTCGGTCGTCACCGGGTTGGCCCACCACGTGGGGGCACTGGTCACCGGGTACGTGCTGTGCCTCGTCGTGCTCGCGATCCGCCACCGGTTCGTCGCCGGTCGCGCCACGGGCGTGGCTCAGGCCACGAACCGCTCCGGGTCGCCGGCACCCACGCGCAGCACCTCCGGATAGCCCTCCGACCAGTCGACCACCGTCGTCGGCTCCGCCACGGTCTCGCCCGCCTCGACCACGACGTCGACCTGGTGGTCGAGGTCCTCCTTGATCTCCCAGCCCTGGGTCCGCGGCTCCGGCTCGCCGGGCAGGATCAGGGTGCTGGTCAGGATCGGCTCACCGAGCTCCTCGAGCAGCGCGCACACCACGACGTGGTCGGGGATCCGGACCCCCACGGTCCGCTTCTTGGGGTGCATCAGCCGTCGCGGGACCTCGCCGGTCGCCGGCAGGATGAACGTGTAGGGGCCGGGCGTCGCCGACTTGATGGCGCGGAAGGCGGCGTTGTCGATGTGCACGAACTGGCCGAGCTGGGCGAAGTCCTTGCACATCAGTGTGAAGTGGTGCCGGTCGTCGAGCTCGCGGATCCGCAGGATCCGGTCTCGGCCGTCCCGGTTGCCCAGCTGGCAGCCCAGCGCGTACCCGGAGTCGGTCGGATAGGCGATCAGCGCGTCGTCGCGCAGCGCCTCGACGACCTGCCCGACCAGGCGCGGCTGCGGGTTGACCGGGTGGAGGTCGACGTACCGCGCCACGCTCAGCTCCCGGCCCGGGCGGCCTGCGCGGCCTTCAGGTCGCGGCGCAGCTCCTTGGGGAGCGAGAAGATCAGCGACTCCTCCGCGGAGTGGACGGCCTCGGCGTCGGGGTAGCCGCGCTCGGCGAGGAAGTCGAGCACGCCCTCGACGAGGGCCTCCGGCACGCTCGCGCCACTGGTGACGCTGACCTTGCGCACGCCCTCGAGCCACGCCTCGTCGATCTCGCTCGCGTCGTCCACGCGGTAGGCCGCACGGGCCCCCGACTCCAGCGCCACCTCCACCAGTCGGACGCTGTTGGAGGAGTTGCCGGAGCCCACGACGATCACCAGGTCCGCCTCGCGGGCGATCTCCTTGATCGCCAGCTGGCGGTTCTGGGTGGCGTAGCAGATGTCGTCGCTCGGCGGGTCGAGCAGCGCGGGGAAACGCTCGCGGATCGCGGCCACGGTCTCGAGGGTCTCGTCGACGCTCAGGGTGGTCTGGGAGAGCCACGCGACCTTCTCGGGATCGCGGACCACGATGCCCGGGACGTCGGCCGGGCTCTGCACGAGCTGGATGTGCTCGGGCGCCTCGCCGGCGGTCCCCTCGACCTCCTCGTGGCCCTCGTGACCGATCAGCAGGATGTCGTAGTCCTCGACGGCGAAGCGCTTCGCCTCGTGGTGGACCTTCGTCACCAGCGGACAGGTCGCATCGATGGTCTTCAGCTCGCGCACGTCGGCCTGCCGGTGGACCTCCGGCGAGACCCCGTGGGCGGAGAACACCACGGTCGCGCCGGTGGGCACCTCGTCGAGCTCCTCGACGAAGACCGCTCCGCGCGACTCCAGGTCGGAGACCACGTGCTTGTTGTGGACGATCTGCTTGCGCACGTAGACCGGCGCGCCGTAGAGGTCGAGCGCCTGCTCGACCGTGACCACGGCCCGGTCGACGCCGGCGCAGTAGCCGCGGGGCGCGGCCAACAGCACCGACCGCTCGTCCTCGCTGAGCAGGCGCGGGCTTCCCAGGTCGGTCGTCATGGGCCCGAGTCTACGGACCGGCGGCACCAGGCCGAAGTCGTCGCACCCACGCCCTAGGGTGAGCCTGATGTCTTCCCAGCGAGCCTCCCTGCGCGACGCGACCGCCGAGTCCCCGGCGCCCGTGCGCGCGGTCTCCAACGCGCTGTCGCAGTGGATCGGCCAGCTCGGCGCGGTGTGGGTGGAGGGACAGGTCACGCAGTTCACCCGGCGTCCCGGCCTGGCCACCGTGTTCCTCACCCTGCGCGACCCGGTTGCGCAGGTCTCGGTGCAGGTCACCTGCTCGCGCACCCTCTTCGACTCCCTCAACCCGCCCCTGGTCGAGGGCGCCAGCGTCGTCGTCCATGCCCGCCCCAGCTTCTACGCCGGCAACGGCAGCCTCTCGCTGGCCGCCTCCGACCTCCGGATGGTCGGGCTCGGCGAGCTGCTGGCGCGGCTCGAGCGGCGCCGCCAGCTGCTCGCGGCCGAGGGCCTCTTCGACCCCGCCCGCAAGCGCCGGCTGCCGTTCCTGCCGGGCTGCATCGGCCTGGTCACCGCCCCGGGCTCCGCGGCCGAGCGTGACGTCGTCGACAACGCCACCCGGCGCTGGCCCGCGGTCCGGTTCCGCACGGCGTACGCCGCCATGCAGGGCCAGCGCTCCGCGCTGGAGGTCATGGAGGCGGTGGAGCGGCTCGACCGCGACGCCGAGGTGGACGTGATCGTGGTGGCGCGCGGCGGTGGCTCGGTCGAGGACCTGCTGCCCTTCTCCGACGAGGGCCTGGTCCGTGCCGTCCACGCCGTGCGGACCCCGGTGGTCTCCGCGATCGGCCACGAGCCCGACGCGCCGCTGCTCGACCTGGTCGCCGACGTCCGCGCCTCCACCCCCACTGACGCCGCCAAGCTGCTGGTCCCCGACATGCTCGAGGAGCTGCGCCAGGTCCACCACGCCCGCGACCGGCTCCGGGCGGGCGTCGCAGCGCTGGTGGCGCGCGAGCAGTCCGCCCTCGACGCGCTCCGCTCCCGTCCCGTGCTCGCCGACCCCCGCACCCTGGTCGAGGAGCGGGCGCTGGAGGTGGCGGCGCTGCGCGAGCGCGCCCGGCGTTCGCTGCGCCACTCCCTGGACCGCGCGGCCGACAACCTCGACCACCAGCGTGCCCGCGCCCGCGCCCTCTCCCCGCTGGCGACGCTGCAGCGCGGCTACGCCGTCCTGCAGGACGACGCCGGCCACGTGCTCGCCTCGGTCGCGGGCCTCCAGGCCGGACGCGCGGTCACGGTGCGCCTCGCCGACGGCCGGGTGCTGGCGACCACCACCGGCACCGAACCCCTGACCAGCAGCCCCGACCAGTCCGAGGAGTCACCGTGAGCGAGCAGATCCCCTACGAGCAGGCCCGCGAGGAGCTGGTCGAGGTCGTCCGCGCCCTCGAGACCGGCGGCCTCACCCTCGAGGAGTCGCTGGCCCTCTGGGAGCGCGGCGAGAAGCTCGCCACCACCTGCCAGACCTGGCTCGACGGCGCCCGGGAACGGCTCGACGCCACCCTCGCCGACGACCCCCCAGAAGGTTGAGTTGCCAGCGCGGCGGCCTGAGTCGCCAGTCGCGCTGGCCGTCGTACGCCGCGGTGGCGACTCGACCCGCCGCAGTGGCAACTCGACCCGCCGCACTGGCAACTCAACCGGTGGGGAGGGGGTCGGTGGTGAGGGAGGCGGCGAGGTCACGGAGGGCGGGGGCGGGGGCGGAGCCGTAGACGAGGACCTGGTGACCGTCGACCTCGCCGACGTAGCCGAGGTCGCCGGCGTCGTCGCGCCAGGCCGTCCAGGTGGCGCCGCCGATCTCGACGGGCTCGGCCTGCTCGGTCTCCTCGTCGACGTAGGTCGCCAGCAGGTCCGTCACGGGCCGGTCGGACTGGTGCAGCCCGGCGAACCCCTCCGGCCCCAGGAAGCCGATCCCCCACGTCCGGCCGGGCTGGGACTCCAGACTCGTCGCGCGCCAGTCGGCCGGCAGCGCGGAGGGGTAGACCACCTCCCAGTCCGCCTGCTGCGCGAAGCCCACCGCCTCCAGGTAGTCGACAGCCTCCGGCCCGACCTCCAGGTCGTCGCGCGTGACGGCCCGGAAGGTGATGAAGGCGCCGATGGCCACCAGCAGGATGACCAGGGCACCGACCATGCCGGAGAAGGAACGCTGGTAACGGCCGGGCTGCTCACTCACAGGTCCAGTCTCACAGGGAGGGTGAGGCCAACCCCCCACCACCCGTGACGGAGCGACAGGAGCCACATCCGCAGATGCGGGTGATTCCTTGCCAATCCCCCGCACGTGCGACACAGTTTCTGGGTGACGACGTACCGGATCGCGGAAGTGGCGGAGGTGCTGGGCGTCAGCGACGACACGGTCCGCCGCTGGGTCGAGGGCGGCCGGCTGGCGTGCCCGTTCCGAGGCCGGGGGGACCAGGGTCGCCGGGACCGACGTCGCCCGGCTGGCCGAGGAGCTGGCCGACCACCCGGACCGGGACGTGACCCGCGCCAGCGCGGTGAGCGCCCGCAACCGGCTGCCCGGCATCGTCACCCGGGTGGTCAAGGACACCGTGATGGCCCAGGTCGACATGATCTGCGGCCCGCACCGGCTGGTGTCCCTCATGAGTGCCGAGGCCGCCGACGAGCTCGGCCTGGAGCCCGGCGCCCGGGCGATCGCCTCGGTCAAGTCCACCAACGTGGTCGTGGAGCGTCCGTGAGGATCCGGTGGACCGTCCTCGCCCTGGCCGCCCCGCTGGCCCTGGTCGGGTGCAGCGGGTCCGGGGAGACCACGGTGCAGGTGCTCGGCGCCGCGTCCCTCACGGAGTCCTTCACCACGCTCGCCGAGGACTACGAGGCCGACCACGAGGGGGTCGACGTCCAGCTCCAGCTCGGCTCGAGCACCGACCTGGCCGAGACGGTCGCCGACGACGCTCCCGGCGACGTCCTGGCCACCGCCGACCGTACGGCGATGCAGGTCGCGGTCGACGCCGGGGTGACTGCGGCGGACCCGGTGGTCTTCGCCGAGAACGAGCTGGTGGTCGTCACCGCCCCGGGCAACCCTGCGGACATCGCCTCGCTGCGGAACCTGGCGGACGTCGACTGGGTGCGGTGCGCCGACGAGGTGCCGTGCGGCCGGGTCGCCGTCGAGCTGCTCGACGCCGCCGGGGTCACCGCGGAGCCGCTCAGTCTCGAGGTCGACGTCAAGGCGACCCTGGAGAAGGTCACCAGCGGCGAGGTCGACGCCGCACTGGTCTACGCCTCGGACGCGGCCGCCGCGGGCGACGACGTCGCCACGGTGCCGATCGCCGGCGCCGCCGAGGTCCCCGCGGTCTACTACGTCGCCCCGCTCGCCCAGTCCACCGACGCCGGGCTCGCCGACGACTGGGTCGACCTGCTCACCAGCGCGACGGGGCGTCGGGTCCTCGAGGACGCGGGGTTCACGGTCCCGTGAGAGATCCGCTGGGCCGGGCACCGGCCCTGCTGCTGGTCCCGGCAGCGCTCGCGACCGCCCTGCTGCTGGTCCCGCTGGCCGCGATGGTCGCCGCCACCGACTGGGCCGGTCTCCCCGCACAGCTGCGCTCGGAGCCGTTGCGCGAGGCGCTGTGGCTCTCGCTCACCACGGCCACGGCGGCGGCCCTGTGCTGCCTCGTGCTCGGCCTCCCCCTGGCATGGGTGCTCGCCCGGCTCGACTTCCGCGGCCGCGGCGTCCTCCGGGCGCTGGTCTCCGTCCCGCTGGTGCTGCCCCCCGTGGTCGCCGGCGTCGCCCTCCGCACCGCCTTCGGCCGACGCGGGGTGCTCGGCGAGCCGATCCTCGAGCTCACCGGCTTCAGCTTCCCCTTCACCACCTGGGGGGTCGTGCTCTCCCACGTCTTCGTCTCGCTGCCCTTCGTCGTGATCGCCGTCGAGGGCGCGTTCCGCGCCGCCGGCCGGGAGTACGACGCCGCGGCGGCGACCCTCGGCGCCAGCCGCTGGACCACCTTCCGCCGCGTCAGCGTGCCCCTGGCGCTGCCGGGGATCGCGGCCGGACTGGTGCTGGGCTGGGCCCGGGCGCTCGGCGAGTTCGGGGCGACCATCACCTTCAACGGCAACTACCCCGGCACCACGCAGGTGATGCCGAACCTGATCTACGTCACCCGACAGTCCGACCAGGACGCCGCCCTGGCGCTGAGCCTGGTGATGTTGCTGGTCTCGGTGGCGGTGCTGCTCGCGCTTCGCGACCGGTGGCTGGGAGCGGGTGCGTGAGGTGAGCGCTCCCCAGGCGGGTCTCGAGGTCGACCTCCGGGTCCCCGGCCGGGTCGAGGCCGCATTCGGTGTCGGGCCCGGCGAGGTGCTGGCGGTGATCGGCCCCAACGGCGCCGGGAAGTCCTCGCTCGTGCAGGCACTCGCCGGCCTGGTCGTCGCGGAGGGCCAGGCGTTGCTCGAGGGCCAGGACCTGCTGGCCCGGCCCGCCCGGGAGCGTGGGGTCGGCCTGGTGTTCCAGGGCCAGCTGCTCTTCCCCCACCTCACGGCGCTCGGCAACGTCGCCTTCGGCCCGCGGGCGCGCGGCACCGCCCGCGTCGAGGCCGAGACGACCGCCCAGGCCTGGCTGGACCGGTTCGGCATCGGGGAGCTCTCCCACCGTCGGCCGCGTGAGCTCTCCGGCGGCCAGGCGCAACGGGTCGCGATCGCCCGCGCCCTCGCCACCGACCCGCGCGTGCTGCTGCTCGACGAGCCGCTGACCGGCCTGGACGTCAAGGTCGCGATGGCGCTGCGGATCGAGCTGGGCCGCCACCTCGCGTCGTACGACGGGGTCACGCTGCTCGTCACCCACCACGCCATCGATGCCCTCACCGTCGCCGACCGGGTGCTGGTGCTCGACGAGGGCAAGGTCGCCCAGCTCGGGACGCCGGCCGAGGTCTCGCAGCGCCCGGCGACCGAGCACGTCGCCCGGCTGGTCGGGCTCAACGTCGTGCGCGAGGACCGGGGGCTGGTCGCCTTCACCCCCCAGTCGGTGGCGGTGTCGCTGAGCGAGCCGGTCGGCTCGCCCCGGCTGCGCTGGCCGGGCCGGGTCGCCGACGTCTCCCCGCACGGCGACGCCGTCCGGGTGCTGGTCCACACCGCCTCCGCAGGCCCCGACCTGATCGCCGACGTGACCCCCGGATCGGCCACGGAGCTCGGCCTGGTGCCGGGTCGGGAGGTGTGGCTGTCGGTGAAGGAGACGGCGGTCCGTCGCTACGAGGCAGACCCCGCGACCTTGGGTACAGTCACGCCATGACGAGTGACCAGCTCCCCCTGAACGCCGGCAAGGTCGACCGCAACCTGGCCATGGAGCTGGTCCGCGTGACCGAGGCGGCGGCGATGGCAGCCGGCCGCTGGGTCGGCAAGGGCGACAAGAACGGCGCGGACGAGGTGGCGGTCAACGCCATGCGCGTGATGATCTCCAGCATCAACATGGACGGCACCGTCGTCATCGGCGAGGGCGAGAAGGACCAGGCCCCCATGCTCTACAACGGCGAGCGGGTCGGCGACGGCACCGGTCCCGAGTGCGATGTCGCGGTCGACCCGATCGACGGCACGACGCTGGCCGCGAAGGGCATGAACAACGCGATCGCGGTGCTCGCGGTCGCCCCCCGCGGCGCGATGTACGACCCGTCCGCGGTCTTCTACATGAAGAAGCTGGTCACCGGGCCCGAGGCCGCCGAGGTCGTCGACCTCCGCAAGCCGGTCGCGGAGAACATCGCCGCGGTCGCCAGGGCCAAGGGGTCGCAGGTCGAGGACGTGACCGTGGTGCTGCTCGACCGGCCCCGCCACGACAAGCTCGCCGACCAGATCCGGCGGACGGGTGCCCGGATCAAGTTCATCTCCGACGGCGACGTCGCCGGCGCGATCATGGCCGCGCGCGCCAACACCGGCATCGACCTGCTGCTCGGCATCGGCGGTACGCCGGAGGGCATCATCGCGGCCTGCGCGATGAAGTGCACCGGCGGCGTGATCCAGGGCCAGCTGTGGCCGCGGGACGACGAGGAGCGGCAGAAGGCGCTGGACGCCGGCCACGACCTCGACCCCGACCACGTGCTCTCCACCGACGACCTGGTCGCGGGCGACGACGCGTTCTTCGTCGCCACGGGCATCACCGACGGCGAGCTGATGCAGGGCGTGCGCTACCGCGCCGGCGGCTGCACGACCGAGTCGCTGGTGATGCGCGCGCGCAGCGGCACGATCCGGCTGATCAGCTCCGAGCACCGGCTGGAGAAGCTGCGCACGTTCGCCTCGATCGACTTCGACCGCTGAAGCCCGCGGGCTCGGCTCACGCCGAGCCGGCGAGGGGCCAGCGCGCCGTGTCCAGGGCGCGGTGGCGCTGCAACGCCGCCGCGACCGCCTCGATCGTCTCCGGGTCGACCGCCATCCCGAGGTGGGAGGCGCTGACCTCGACGTCGACGGCCAGCGGGTCGACGCACGCCCGCCAGTCGACGATGCCGTCACGCTGGCTGTAGACCGCGGTGAACCCGACGCCGGGCGGCAGCGGCTGCCGGCTCTCCTCGAAGCTCTCGCGCGCGCACGCCCCGGCCACGCAGCCGGCGGCCATCATCCCGGGCAGGCCTGCCCGGCTGAGCCGGACCAGCACGTCGACGCTGCGGGTCAGGGAGACGTGGTGGGCGGCGGGCGCCAGCATCGGGCTGCCCAGGGTCACGATCCCGGCCACCAGGTCGGGTCGGCGGACGGCGAGCCCGCGGGCGAGCATGCCGCCCAGGCTGTGCCCGACCAGCTGGACGCGGCAGCCGCGGCGCACGGCCACGGCCTCCAGCCTCGCCTCGAGCTCGGCGGCCGCGCTCATCGTGCACCCCACGTTGATCCCGATCTGCGAGCGGTAGGTCCGGAAGCCGCGCCGGCGCAGCGAGCGGGCCATCAGGGAGAGCGAGGCGTCGCCGGCGAGGAAACCCGGCACCAGCACGACCGGCTCTCCTCGCACGGTCGTGCGGGCGGCGTACGGCGTGGTGCGGCGGGTCCGCCGCTCCCCCACCGCCCACACGGCGTGGCGGCCGGCCTCCCTGGCCAGGCTGCCCTCGCGCAGTACGGCCCGCAGGCCCGGGGGCGCGAAGCCCTCGGGCAGCAGGAAGGTGCCCAGGGTGGGTGCCATCCCCCGACCCTAGGGCGGATCGGGCGGCTGGCGCCGGATTTCAGGCGTGGGCGATACTGCCGGTATGGCTGCCCGCGACCCCGCCACCCGGCCCGACGCGGACGTCCCCGTCTCCGAGGAGCTCTTCGCCCCGGTCGAGGACGGGATCGAGCTGTGCTACCAGACCTTCGGCGACCCCGACGGCACCCCGGTGCTGCTGGTGATGGGCCTGGGCGGCCCGATGACCTGGTGGGACCCGGAGTTCTGCCGCCAGCTCGCCGCCCGCGGCTGCTACGTCGTCCGGTTCGACAACCGCGACAGCGGCCGTTCGAGCCGGGTCACCGGGCGGGTGCGCCGCGGGGCGCTGATCCGCGCCTTCACCGGTCGGCCGGTGCGTGCGCCGTACACGCTCACCGACATGGCCCGCGACGGCGTGGGCCTGCTCGACCACCTCGGGCTGGACGGCGCGCACGTCGTCGGGGTGTCGATGGGCGGGATGATCGCGCAGGCGATGGCGATCGCCGCCCCGAGCCGGGTGTGGTCGATGACCAGCATCATGTCGACCACCGGAAAGCGCACGGTGGGCTGGCAGCACCCGCGGCTGCTGCCGCTGATGCTCGCCCCGCGCGGCTCCGGCCGCGACGCGTACGCCGCGAGCTCGGCCCGGATGTGGCAGCTGATCGGCTCCCCGGCGTACCCCCAGACCGACGAGGAGGTGCGCGGCCGGGCGCTGGACACCTTCGACCGCGGGGTCTCGGCCAGCGGGGTGATGCGGCAGATGCTCGCGATCCTGGCCGAGCCCGACCGCGGACCCCGGCTGCGGGCGCTGACGATGCCCGCCCTGGTCGTCCACGGCACCCGGGACCGGATGGTCCACGTCTCCGGCGGCCGGGCGACCGCCCGCGCCGTCCCCGGCGCCGAGCTGCTGCTGGTCGACGGCATGGGCCACGACCTGCCCCGCGACCTGTTCCCCGCCCTCGTCGACGCCATCACCCGCACCATCGCCCGCGCAGGTTGAGTTGGGCTTCCGCACCTCGCGCTGACCGTGCGGGTGCGTCGGCGCGACGAGGCGTCGGAGGTCTCGGCCGCCGAGCAGGCGTAGGATCGAGGTGCTCGGCGACAACCTCGATGACGACGCCGACGAGTCGGAGCTGGCGAAGCTCGACGAGACCGGCGGTGGGGCCGGGTTGAGAAGACCGAGGCCTCCTGGGGGTACGTCGCCCAGAACTGCACCATCGGAGGCACGCCATGACCCTGCACCGCGCCCGCCCGCCCCGCCCGACCCCGGTCCCGCCCGTCCGCCGGCTCGCCTCGATCGGCGCGGCCGCCGCGCTCGGGCTGAGCCTGTCCGCGTGCAGCGGCAGTCCCGGCACCTCCGCACCCTCCGACGCCTCGGAGGACGACTTCTGCGAGGCGTACTCCTCACTGCAGGAGCGGGTCTTCGAGGACCTCGACCTCGGCGCCACCGAGGAGGAGCAGGCCCAGAAGGTGGCCGACGCAGTGCGCGCCTGGGCCGAGGACCTCGCCGCCGCCGGCACCCCCGAGGGGATCCCCGACGAGGCGCGCGAGGGCTACGAGGTGTTCGTCGACGCGGTGCAGGACCTGCCCGACGACGTCACCACCGCCGACCTGGACGACCTCGAGCGCGACCTCAGCGAGGACGAGCAGGCCGCCGCGGAGGACTTCACCTCCTACGCCGAGGACCTCTGCCCCTCGACCTTCCCCACGGACCTCAGCTCGCAGCTCGACGACCTCGAGGACGAGCTGCCGAGCGACCTCCCGAGCGAGCTGCTCGAGAACCTGCCTTCGGACTTCCCGTACGACGAGCTGCCCAGCGACTTACCCAGCGACTTCCCGAGCGAGCTGCTCGAGAACCTGCCCTCGGACTTCCCGTACGACGAGCTGCCCAGCGACTTCCCCTCCGAGCTGCTCGAGGACCGCTCGGGCAGCTGAGCGACCGCTCCGCCAGGAACCTGCTGCCCGCGCAGGTTGAGTTGGGCTTCTGCACCACATGAGTTGGGCCCCTGCAACACGTACCGTGTTGCAGGGGCCCAACTGGAGTGGTGCAGAAGCCCAACTCAACCCTCAGTCGGAGAGGCGCTCCCCGGTCTCGGTGTCGAAGACGTGGACGTGCTGGGGGTCGGTGGTGACGTGGATGACGTCGCCCTTGTGCACCGAGTCGCGAGCCGAGGAGACCCGGACGATGATGTTGCCGGGGACCCCCTCGACGTCGCTGGTGCCGTAGACGAAGCCGTCGGCGCCGAGCTCCTCGACCACGGTCACCTTGACGGGCAGACCGCCCTCGTTCTCCGAGACCAGGCGCCAGGCCTCGGGACGCACCCCGACGGTGATGTCGTGGTGCTGGGCGCCGAGCTTGCTCGAGGCGGTGGGGTCGACCGGCACCAGGTAGTTGCCGATCTGGGCCTGACCGTCCTTGGCCTTGGCCGACAGCAGGTTCATCTGCGGGGAGCCGATGAAGCCGGCGACGAAGAGGTTGACCGGCTTGTCGTAGAGGTTCAGCGGGGTGTCGACCTGCTGGAGGTAGCCGTCCTTCATGACCGCGACCCGGTCGCCCATCGTCATCGCCTCGACCTGGTCGTGGGTGACGTAGACGGTGGTGACGCCGAGGTCGGCCTGCAGCCGTGCGATGTCGGTGCGGGTCTGCACGCGCATCTTGGCGTCGAGGTTGGACAGCGGCTCGTCCATGCAGAAGACCTGCGGGTCACGCACGATCGCGCGCCCCATGGCCACGCGCTGGCGCTGCCCGCCCGAGAGCGCCTTCGGCTTGCGCTCGAGGAACTCCTCGAGCTGCAGGATCTTCGCGGCCTCCGCGACACGCTTCTTGCGCTCGGCCTCGGGCACCTTGGCCATCTTCAGCGCGAACCCCATGTTGTCGGCGACCGTCATGTGCGGGTAGAGGGCGTAGTTCTGGAACACCATCGCGATGTCCCGGTCCTTGGGCGGCATGTGGGTGATGTCCCGGTCGCCGATGAAGATCTTGCCCTCGTTGACCTCCTCGAGCCCGGCGAGCATCCGCAGGGTCGTGGACTTGCCGCACCCGGAGGGTCCGACGAGGACCATGAACTCGCCGTCGGCGATCTCGAGGTCGATGCCGGGCACCGCGGGCTTGTCCGCCCCGGGATACCAGCGCTGGGCCTTCTCGAACGTCACTGTTGCCATGTTCTGTTCTCTCCTTCACCGGCAGGTACGTGCCGGACGATCCGTAGTGAAGTGACGCCCGTCACCCTAGGGCCTGAGCCACCCGCAGGACACGGGCGGTCTCAGGCGTCCAGGTCATCCCTTGACCGCTCCTGCCGTCAGGCCGCGGACGAAGTAGCGCTGCAGCGTGAAGAACACGATCATCGGCAGCAGCATCGAGATGAAGGCGCCCGCGGTCAGCAGCTCGGCCCCCTGGCCCTGGGCCCCGAGCAGCTGCTGGAGCTGGACGATGACCGTGGTGTTGCTCTGGCTCAGGAACAGTGAGGCGATCAGCAGGTCGTTCCACACCCAGAGGAACTGCAGGATGGCGAACGCCGCCAGCGCCGGCACCGACATCGGCACGATCAGCTTCCAGAAGGTCTGGTAGTGGGTCGCCCCGTCGATCTTCGCCGACTCGATCACGGTCTTGGGCAGCGTCGTCATGTAGTTGCGCAGGGTGTAGATCGCGAGCGGCATGCCGAAGCCGGTGTGCAGCAACCACACCGCCACGAACTCCTGGGAGATCCCCAGCCCGTTGGGACCGAGCAGGTCGAGCATCGGCCCGAAGGCCACCTGGATCGGAACCACCATCACCGCCACGATCGCGATGAAGAGCAGGTCCTTGGCCGGGAAGCTCATGAAGGTGAAGGCGTAGGCGGCGAAGGCTGCGAACATGATCGGCAGGATCGTCGCCGGGACCGCCACGATGACGCTGTTGACGAACCCGGTCCCCAGACCGTCCTCGAGGACGCCGCGGTAGTTGTCGAAGGTCCAGCCGCCGTTCCACAGTGCCGTCCACCAGCCGCTGGAGGCCGCGTCCTCGCGTGGTCGCAGCGAGGTGACGAGCAGCCCGAGGGTCGGGATCGTCCACAGCACGACCAGGGCCACCATCGTGACGATCGACACCACGCTGCGTGGCCGCCCGTCGCTCATGATCTTGGGGTTGCGCTGCTGCCGGTTGTCGTGGGCCATCTGGTCACCCACGGCGATCGCCTGCTTGGGGTCGCTCATGATCCCGCCTCCTCGGCCCGGAAGTGACGCACCTGGTACCAGAGCACGGGCATCACTGCGAGCAGCAGGACCACCACGATCGCCGACGCCGTGCCGGCCTGGTTGCGGGCGAACAGCTCGTTGTAGAACAGGTTCGCGATCACGTTGGAGTTCGCGCGCCCGTTGGTCAGCACGTAGACGATGTCGAAGACCTTCAGCACCAGGATCACGACGGTGATGAAGACCGTGATGATGGTGCCCTTCACCTGCGGGATGGTCACCCGCCAGAAGATCTGCCACTCCGAGGCGCCGTCGATCCTTGCCGCCTCCAGGGTGTCCTCCGGGACACCCTTGATCGCCGACGAGAGCAGGATCATCGCGAACCCGACCTGCAACCAGACCAGGATCACCATCATGAGCAGCGAGTTCAGTCGAGCAGTGTCGATCTGCAGCCACGTCTGGGGATCACCGCCCAGCAGCGTCCACACGGCGTTCAGCAACCCGGTCTGGTCGGCGCCCGGGTTGTCGTAGGCGTAGACCAGGCTCCAGATCGCCGAGGCGCCGACGAAGGAGATCGCCATCGGCAAGAAGATCATCGACTTGCTGATCTTCTCGCCGCGGGCGGAGAGCTTGTCGGCCACCACCGCGACCACCACGCCGAAGGCGACCGTGACCGCAGGCACGACCAGCAGCCACAACAGGTTGTTGAACAGCGAGTTGCGGAAGTCCGAGCTGGTGAAGATCTCTCGATAGTTGTCCAGCCCGACGTACGCGGTGGAGTCGGCGTTGGCGAAGGAGTAGTTGATGGTCTGGATGGTCGGGTAGAGCAGCATCAACGTGATCAGGCCGAACGCCGGGAGCAGGTAGGCGTAGGGCATCAGCCCCTGGGACGCCCCCGAGGGCAGCCCCTCGATGGCCATGTTCAGGAAGTAGAAGAACACGGCCGCGCCACCGACGCCGATCACTAGCGAGAGCAGGCCGATCAGCAGCCGGCTGTCGAAGAACCACTCCGAGTGGTAGGCCATCGCCAGGAAGGCGTTGATCATGAACCAGCCGACGAGCACCATCCCGAACAGGCCCACCGCCAGCAGCGAACCGCGAGTGCGTGGCTTCCCGGGCTCCGCCTCGGGGTCCTCCACGTGATCGACCCCGTCGGGGGGCTGCGGTGGCGCCGTCGCCATCGTGTCGCTGGTCATGACTCCTCCGGCCAGCTGTCCTCGATCTGGGTGAGGACCTCCTCGGTGGAGTCTCCACTCATCCAGTCGACCATCCCGTCCCAGAACGAGTCGGATCCCACTTCCTTCACCATCGCGTCGGAGCCGTCGTAGCGGAAGACGTCCGCGGAGGCGGCGAGCTCGGCCACGGACCGCGTGGTCTCGTCGGCGTACTGGGAGACGTCGAACGTCGCGTGCGGGGAGAGCCACCCACCCGCTGCCGCCCACTCGGCCCCGAACGTGTCTGAGGTGAGGAAGCGCATGACCTCGATCGCCTCGTCGTCGTTGCCGTTGAAGAGGGCGGCGATGTCGCCACCGCCCAGGACCGGCTGTCCGGCGTACCCACCGTCGTAAGGCGGGAACACGAACTGGCCGACCTCCTCGTCGAGGTTCGCCTGGATGTCCTCGGGGTAGAACCCGGTGACGAAGTTGCCCTGCCGCTCCATCCAGCACCTCGGCGGGTCCTCGAAGGCGGGGAGCATGGCCTCCCCGAAGGCGGTGTTGAGGATCCCCTTGGAGCCGCCCAGCACCATGTCGTCACCCTTGGCGATCTCTGCGTAGGCATCCAGCGACTTCACGATCTCCGGATCGTCGAACGGGATCTCGTGGGTGACCCACTGGTCGTAGACGTCGGGGCCGGCCACCCGCAGGACGTACTCCTCGAGCCAGTCCGTGCCGACCCAGCCGGTGTCCTGATCGGACTCCCAGCCCTGGCACCACGGGGTCTCACCGTCGGCGATCAGCTTCTCGCTGAAGTCCATCAGCTCCTGGACGGAGTCGAACTGCTTGGGGTACCCGGCGGCGTCCCAGGCCTTCTTCGGGTACCAGACGACGCTCTTGACCGCGGCCCTCATCGGGGCGCCGTAGATGCGACCGTTGAGGTTGGCCGCGTCGAGGAAGCCCGGGATCAGGGTCCGGTTGAGCGTGTTGTAGTCGAGGAAGGTGTCGATCGGCTGCACGAAGTCGTCGGCCGCCAGCTCCAGCAGGCCGCCTGGCTGCGGGAACAGCGCGATGTCGGGGGCCGACCCGGACTCGACCCGCTGCTTCACCGTGGTCGTGAAGTTCGGGTCCGAGGTGTAGCGAACGTCGAGGCCGGACTCCTCCTCGAAGGTCGTCAGCGACTCCTCGAAGGCGTCCTGCTCGGGGCCTCCGAAGGCGCCCAGGATGGTCACCGTGCCGTCACCGTCGCTCTCGGCGTTGTCGACGTAGCCGTCGAGGCCGCCTTCACCGCCGCTGCCGGCGTTCGGGTTCTGCAGGCAGCCCGACAGGGCCATCGCAGTCACCGCAGCGAGTCCCACCGCTGTGAGCCGGCGTCGCTTTCGTGTCGTCATGTCCACTCCCGTCCAGTCCCCAGAGGAAACGACGCCGGACCGGCGCCCCCACCCGCTCCTGTAGGTGCGTGCGTCCGCCCGTGCGAACCCGTGACCGCCGCCACACCCGTGCCTGACCTGTCTAGTCACATCCACGGAGTTTGTCGAGGCCGGATTCCAGCGTCGTCCCCCGCCGGATGACCACGTCCGCAAACGTTTACGTCGATCGTGGCCCAGGTCACACTGTTCGTCAAGAGGGGCTGCGAAAACGTTTGCAGAATGGGTACGGTGAGCCCATGACCACGCCGTCGCCCCCGGTCCCCGGTCCGGGCGCGCGGGCGGGCACCGCCAACATGGCCGACGTCGCCGCACGCGCCGGGGTCTCGATCGCGACCGTCTCACGAGCGCTGCGCGACCTGCCCGGCGTCAGCGACCGCACCCGGGTGCGGATCCGCGAGGTCGCCGACGAGCTGGCCTACGTCGTCTCCCCCGAGGCCTCCCGGCTCGCCCGCCGCGACACGGGTCGGGTCGCCGTGGTCGTCCCCCGCGCCGACGTGTGGTTCTACGGCGCGATGCTCTCCGGCCTCGAGGCCGCGCTGCGCCGGCACGGCCTCGACGTGCTGCTCTACCAGGTGGACGGCGAGGCGGCCCGCAGCCGGTTCTTCCGGGACCTGCCCTCGCGCCGCAAGGTCGACGCGGTGGTGCTGGTCGCCCTGCCCGTGCTGGCCGAGGAGGAGCAGCGGCTGGACCTGATGGGTGCCGAGGTGGTCGTCGCCGGCGGTCGGCTGCGCGACTGCCCCCACGTCCGGGTCGACGACCACGCCGCGGCCCGCACCGCCGTGGAGCACCTGCTGACGCTCGGACACCGCCGGATCGCGATGATCCGCACCAGCGACACCGACGGGACCCGCTGGTCCTCCGACGTCGAGCGGCTCCGCGGCTACCGCAACGCCCTCGCCGACGCCGAGGCACCGGCCCCACCGGACTACGTCGTCACGCGACCGTTCGGCGTGGCCGCCGGCGCCGACGGGGTCGACCACCTGCTGGCGCTGCCCGAACCCCCGACCGCGATCTTCGCCTACTCCGACGAGATCGCCGTCAGCGCGCTGCAGCGGCTGCGCAGCCGCGGCGTGGCCGTGCCGGGCCAGGTCTCGGTCGTCGGGTTCGACGGCCACCCGCTGGCCTCGGTCTTCGACCTCACCACGCTCGACCAGGGGGTCGCCGAGCAGGCGGCCCGGACGGCGGCGACCGTCGTGTCGCTGCTGCGCGACGGTGCGGTGGCCGAGCGCTTCGTCGTCCGCGAGGCGGAGCTGGTCGTCCGCGGCTCCACGGCCCCACCGCCGTCGTGATTCAGCGTCCGAGCAGCCGCCGCTTGAGCTCGCCGCGCGGACCCTTGCGGGTGACGGTGACGCCTGCCATCAGGGCGACGCCCTTGACCCGCACCACGGGCGAGTCGGCGGTGATCTCGGCCGGCACCTTGTCACGGCCCTGGTCGAAGGCGCCCATGATCCCCACGCCCTCCACGATCACGTGGGTGCGGGCGTCGACGTAGATGTCGATCCCCGCCATGACGGCGTTGGCGTAGACCACCGTCTCCTTCGCCGCGAAGGTCGCCTCCCGCATGTCGAGGGTGACCCCGCCCATCAGCGCGAAGGCGTTGTGCCGGGGCGGGACCAGCCAGGCGCCCTTGCGGGTGCAGTCCCCCATGATCGAGATCGAGTTCTCGAAGGTCGACGTGGTCGGGAGGGTCTCCCGCGGCACCGCCGGGGTGGCCTGCTGCGGATGGGCCGGCAGGTCGATCGTGATCGGCACCAGGTCGGCGTACGTCTTCGCGGCGTACGTCGCCTCGAGCCGCTCGTCGAGCTCCTCGAGGTCGATCCGCCCGTCGCCGGCCGCGTCGCGCAACAGCTCGGCCACCTTGTGGCGGTCCTCGTCGGAGATCCGCAGCTGTGAGGGGTCCGGCCTCTCGAGGTCTCCCATGCCGTCAGCCTAGTCGTCGTCGCGGGGTCGCCAGCGACGGTGGCGGGTCCCGGTCTCGCCCTCGCGGATCAGGTCCAGCCGGGGCCGGGGGCCGTCGCTGCGGCCGGTCTGGGGCTTGCGCCGTCCGGCCCGCCAGGGCAGCGGCCACACCGCGCCGGGGCCGTCGTAGTCCTGCTCGACCGCCGCATGCAGCGTCCACGACGGGTCGTAGAGGTGGGAGCGGCCCAGCGCACACAGGTCCGCGCGTCCGGCCAGCAGCAGCGAGTTCACGTCGTCGTAGGAGGAGATGACGCCGACGGCGATCGTCGGGACGTCGAGCCGGTTGCGGATCGCGTCGGCGTACGGCGTCTGGTAGGAGCGGCCGAAGGCCGGCCGCTCGCGCGCGGTGACCTGCCCGGTCGAGACGTCGATCGCCGCGGCACCCGCGTCCACGAACGCGCGGGCGATGACCAACGCGTCGTCCAGGGTCTGGCCGTCGTCGACCCAGTCCGTGGCCGAGATCCGCACCGTCATCGGCCGCCCGGCCGGCCAGACCTCCCGCATCGCGGTGAACACCTCGATCGGGAAGCGCAGCCGACCGGTGACGTCGCCGCCGTACTCGTCGGTGCGGCGGTTGGTGACCGGGGAGAGGAAGCCCGAGAGCAGGTAGCCGTGGGCGCAGTGCAGCTCGAGCAGGTCGAACCCCGCCTCCGCGCCGCGTCGGGCCGACTCGACGAACTCGTCGCGGATCGCGTCCATCCCGTCGCGGGTCAGCTCCCGGGGGACCTGGTTGACGCCCTCGCGGTAGGCGACCGGCGACGGCGCGACGACCTCCCAGTTGTCGGTCTCGAGCGGCTGGTCGATGCCCTCCCACATCAGCCGGGTCGAGCCCTTGGCGCCGGAGTGGCCGAGCTGGAGGCCGATCCGCGCCGACGTCGTGGTGTGCACGAAGTCCGCCACCCGCCGCCACGCCGCCTGCTGCTCGTCGTCCCAGATCCCCGCGCAGCCCGGGCTGATCCGCCCCTCGGGCGAGGTGCAGACCATCTCGGTCATCACCAGGCCGGCGCCGCCCAGGGCCTTGCCGCCGAGGTGGACCAGGTGGAAGTCGGAGATCAGGCCGTCGACGGCGACGTACATGTCCATCGGCGACACCACGACCCGGTTGACCAGGTCGAGGCCGGTGCCGTCGGGAGTGGCGAGCCGGACCGGCTGGAACATCGGCGGTCGTACGTCGCCCGCGCCGACCTGCTCGGCGTACCAGGCGTCGCAGCGCGCCACGAACTCCGGGTCGCGCAGCCGCAGGTTCTCGTAGGTGACCCGTCGGCTGCGGGTCATGATGTTGAACCCGAACTGGATCGGGTCCTGGTCGACGTACTGGTCGAGGTTCTCGAACCACTCCAGGCTGGCCTGGGCCGCACGCTGGGTGGAGAGCACGACCGCCTTCCGCTCGGTCTCGTACGTCGCGAGCGCGGCCGGGAGCGACTCCTCCTCGTGCACGCACGCCGCGAGCGCCAGCGCGTCCTCCATGGCGAGCTTGGTGCCGGAGCCGATCGAGAAGTGGGCCGTGTGCGCGGCGTCGCCGAGGATCACGACGTTGTCCTTGACCCAGTGCTCGTTGCGCACGGTGGTGAAGCTGATCCAGCGGGAGTTGTTGGCCATCACCTCGTGGTCGCCGAGGACGTCGGCGAACAGCTCGCGGATCAGCGCGATGGACCGCTCGTCGGACTCCCCCGGCGCCCACGCGCGGTCGGCATGCGTGGCGAAGCCTGCCTTCTCCCACACGGCCGAGGTCATCTCGACGATGAACGTGCTGCCGTGGGCGTCGTAGGGGTAGCCGTGGATCTGCATCACGCCGGCCGGGGTCTCGGCGATGTGGAAGGTGAACGCGTCGAACACCTTGTCGGTGCCGAGCCAGATGTACTTGCAGTCGCGCTGCTCGAGCGTCGGCCGGAAGGTGTCGGCGTACCGGGCCCGGATGCCCGAGTTGAGCCCGTCGCAGGCGACGACGAGGTCGTGGGTGCGGGCGAGCTCGTCGACGTCGGGCGCGTCGGTGCGGTGGTGGAGCGTCACGCCGAGGTCGCGGCACCGCTCCTGCAGGATCTCCAGCAGCCGCCGTCGCGACATCGCGGCGAAGCCGTGGCCGCCGCTGGTGACCACCTCACCCTTGAAGTGGACGTCGATGTCGTCCCAGACCGCGAACTCGCGCTGCATCCGGGCGAAGACCTCGGGGTCGGCGTGCTCGATGCCGCCCAGGGTCTCGTCACTGAACACGACGCCGAAGCCGAACGTGTCGTCGGCCGCGTTGCGCTCCCACACGGTGATGTCGTGGGGCCGTCCCGTGCGCTCGCCGAGCTGCTGGGCCAGGGCGCTGAAGTACAGCCCGCCGGGGCCGCCGCCGACCACCGCGATCCGCATGGCACCTCCGTTGGTCGAGCCTGTCGAGACCATAGTGCGTTCTTGACGGAAGTTGTCAAGGCGCAATACGGTCGCCGACATGGGCGTCGGGCAGACGGAGGAGTACGTCGCCCGGGTCCGCGCCGTCGCGATCGACCACCTGCTCGCGGTCCCGGCCGTCCACGGCGCCGTCAACCGGCCGCTGCTGCTCGCCCTCGGGGAGCACGGCCTGCTCCGCGGCCTCTTCGGCGGCCAGCCCGGCGAGCCGGCGCGTGACGCCGCCGCCCTGCAGCTGTGCCTGCTGCGCGAGACGCTCGCGAGCGTCACCACCGAGGCCGAGACCGCGCTGGCGCTGCAGGGACTGGGCAGCTACCCGATCCTGCAGGCGGGGTCGCCGGCGCTGGTGGAGCGGTGGATCCCGCCCGTCGTGACCGGTGAGGCGGTGGCCGCGTTCGCGCTCTCCGAGCCCGGCGCCGGGTCGGACGCCGCCGCACTCTCCCTCGCCGCGACCCCCGACAGCGACGGGTCGTGGCGGCTGCACGGGGAGAAGACCTGGATCTCGAACGCCCCCGAGGCCGACGTCTACTCCGTGTTCGCGCGCACCGGCCCCGACGGGTCGCGCGGCGTCACCGCGTTCGCGGTGGCCGGCGACGCCGAGGGCCTCTCCGGCGAACCGCTCGACCTGCTGGCCCCGCACGCGATCGGACGCCTGGTCTTCGACGGGGTCCGCGTCACCGCCGACGACGTGCTCGGCGAGGTGGGCGGCGGCTTCGCGGTGGCGATGCGCACCCTCGACCTGTTCCGGCCGAGCGTGGGCGCGTTCGCCGTCGGGATGGCCCAGGCCGCGCTCGACGCCGCCCTGGACTGGGCGCTGACGCGTGAGGTGTACGGCGACCTGCTGGTCCGGCAGCAGTCGGTCGAGCACACGCTGGCCGAGATGGCCACCCGCACCGAGGCCGCGCGACTGCTGGTCCGGGCCGCCGCCTCGGCGTACGACGACGGCGCACCGGCCGCCCGGATCACCCGCAGCGCGGCCATGGCCAAGCTGTTCGCCACCGAGAACGCGCAGTGGGTCGTCGACCAGGCGGTGCAGATCCACGGCGCGCGCGGGCTGGAGCGCGGGCACCTGCTCGAGCGGCTCTACCGTGAGGTGCGGGCGCCGCGCATCTACGAGGGGGCGTCCGAGGTCCAGCGCACGATCATCGGCCGCAGCCTGGTGCGTGCCCGGCAGAACCGTGAGGAAGGGCAGCAGTGACCCGCTACCGAGGCAGCGTCCCGATCACGCAGGCGTGGCAGCACTTCCGCTTCTCGGTCGCCGACCGGGTCGCCACCGTGACCCTGGACCGGCCCGAGAAGATGAACCCGCTCACCTTCGAGTCCTACGCCGACCTGCGCGACCTGCTCCACGAGCTGCCGCACCGCGGTGACACCGACGTGCTCGTGATCCGCGGCGAGGGCAAGGGCTTCTGCGGCGGTGGTGACGTCAACGAGATCATCGGCGAGCTGATCGCGATGGACGCGCGGGACCTGATCGGCTTCACCCGGATGACCGGCGACGTGATCAAGGCGATGCGCGAGTGCCCGATCCCGATCGTCACCGGCATCCAGGGGATCGCCGCCGGTGCGGGGTCGGTGATCGCGATCGCGTCCGACTTCCGGGTCTGCTCGACGTCCGCACGGTTCGCCTTCCTGTTCACGAAGGTGGGGCTCTCGGGCGGCGACATGGGGGCGGCGTACCTGCTGCCCCGGCTGGTCGGTGCCGGCCGGGCCACCGAGCTGCTGATGCTCGGCGACACCATCGACGCCACGACCGCGCGTGACTACGGGCTGGTGTCGCAGCTGGTCACCGACGACGAGCTCGACGACGCCGTCGCTGCCCTGGCGCGGCGTCTCGCCGACGGGCCGACGCTGGCCTTCGCACAGACCAAGTCACTGATCACCCGCGAGCTCGACATGCCGATCGGGGCTGCCATGGAGCTGGACGCGATGACCCAGGCGCTGCTGATGACCACCTCGGACCACGCGGAGTTCCACGCAGCCTTCAACGAGAAGCGGCCTCCCGAGTGGACCGGCCGATGACCTCTCGGATCGCGCTGGTCACGGGCGCCTCGCAGGGCATCGGTGCGGCGTGCGCGCTCGCGCTGTCGGAGGCGGGGCACCGGGTGGCGCTCGTCGCGCGCAGCGTCTCGTCGCTGGAGGCGGTGGCGGCCTCGCTTCCCGGCGAGTCGCTGGTGATCCCGACCGACGTCCTCGATCCCGCCGCCCTCGAGGCGGCCTTCACGCAGGTCGAGGCGACGTGGGGCCCGGTCGAGATCCTGGTGGTCAACGCCGGCGCCGCGATGTCCGCGCCGGTCGTGAGGACGACGGACGAGGACTGGCAGCGGATGCTGGACCTCAACCTGACCGCGCCGTTCCGCTGCCTGCGCCGGGCGCTGCCCGGCATGACGGACGCCGGCTGGGGGCGCGTCGTGGTGATCGCGTCGATCGCGGGCAAGGCCGGCGGCGCCCGGATCGGGGCCTACACCGCCAGCAAGCACGGCGTGCTCGGCCTCGTCCGCACCGCGGCGATGGAGGTGGCGCGCACCGGGGTCACGGTGAACGCGGTCTGCCCGGGGTTCGTCGACACCCCGATGACCGACGAGTCGGTCGCCAACATCTCCGCGGGCACCGGCCGGTCGGCGGAGGAGGCCCGTTCGATCCTCGCGAACAACCAGCCGATCGGGCGTCTGGTGACGCCGTCCGAGGTGGCGTCGGTGGCGATGCTCTGCGTCGACAACGGAGCGGTCAACGGCCAGGGCCTCAACGTCGACGGAGGGGCAGTGCAGTCATGAGGCGCATCAATCCCCCGTCCCTCGCCGCCCCGTCCGGCTTCTCCCACGCCGTGGTGGCGACCGGCACCACGGTGTTCCTCGCCGGCCAGACCGGGATGGACCCGTCGGGCTCGATCGTCCCGGGTGGCGTGGTCCCGCAGTTCGAGCAGGCGCTGTCGAACCTGTTGACCGCCCTGTCCGAAGCGGGCGGCGCGCCGGGCGACCTCGCGTCGCTGACGATCTACATCGTCGACATGGCCGACTACCGCACCCACGCCCGGGAGATCGGCGCCGTCTGGAAGCGTCTCGTCGGCTCCGACTATCCCGCCATGGCCGGCATCGGGGTCTCCCGGCTCTGGGACGACGACGCGGTGGTCGAGGTCCAGGGGTTCGCGGTCCTGCCGTAGGACGAGCGGCGCTCGACCGGCGCGCCCTACACCGGCCGGTGACGGACGACGTGGGGCACGTGGATCCGGTGCCGGAGCCGGGCGATCCGGTGGGTGCCCGGTCGAGCCTGGCGCGGCCGTCGCACGGGGGCGGAGCGCCGATAGCGCTCTGCCTCCGCCATCCGCTCGGCCATGATCGCCTTCGCCAGATAGACGTCTCCGACGTACATGTCGACCTCCTGGGGTTTCGTGGGCTCGACTCCGAGCCTGCGGATAAGGCCCCCCGGGGCACATCAGGCAGTCGCCCTATTTCGAGATCAGGAGGATGCTGAGGGCGTGCGTAGGATGCGCAGCGCGCGTCTGGTGGGGCGGGAGGCCGAGCTCGACTCACTGCGGGAGAGCGTCGCCCTGGCCCGGGAGGGGCAGCCACGCCTGCTGGTCGTCGACGGCGAGGCCGGCGTCGGCAAGACCCGGCTGGTCGAGGAGGCTGTGCGGGCGTTGCGGCAGCCGACCGACCTGGTGGCCACCGGTCGCGGGCTCGCGATGGGCGGGGCGATCCCGTTCGGTGTCGCCTCGGACCTGCTGCGTGACCTCGTCCGCCAGCAGCATCCCGGCGGCCTCGATGCCGCGGTGGCCGCGTTGCAGGGTCGGAACCGCACCGAGGTGTTCGACGCGTTCGCGACGCTCGTGGAGCGGCTGGCCACGGACCGGTTGCTGTGGCTGGTGTTCGAGGACGTCCACTGGGCCGACGGCTCGAGCCGGGACCTGGTCGACTACCTCGTCCGGGTCGTGACCGGGGGCGAGCTCCTGGTCCTGGTCACCCGACGCACCCACGACCAGCCACCGTCGGCCGACCTCGAGCGCTTCCTCTCCGAGCTGGTGCGCCGCCCGAACGCCGACCACCTCGAGCTCGGCCGGCTCCGCGCCGAGGAGGTCCGGGTGCAGGTCGCCGACATCCTCGGGGCGGAGCCCGAGGCAGCGCTCCTCGAGCACGTCGTGACGCTCGGCCAGGGGAACCCGTTCCTGACCGAGGAGGTCGTCGCGGGCCCGCGCGGCGGCGTCGGCTCCATCGGCAGGTCGATGCTGTCGCGGGTCGCCGACCTTCCGCCGCGGGCCCGCGACCTGGTCCACGCGGCCTCCCTGGGCGAGGGGCACCTGTGGCACAGCCTGCTCGCCCGCGTGCTCGGTGTCGACAGTGACGCGGCCGGGGCGGCGGCGGCAGACGCCGTCGCGGCGTACGTCCTCGAGGTGGACGACTCCCGGAAGGGCTACCGGTTCCGGCACGCGCTGCTCCGTGAGGCGGTGGCCGACTCGCTGCTGCCGGGCCAGCGGAACGCGTGGCACCGGAGGTGGGCGGAGCAGCTCACCGCCGACCCGGGCCCGCTCGGCGCCGCCGAGGCGGAGATCGCGGCGGCACACCACTGGCACCACACCGACGACACCGTGGCCGCGCTCGAGTCGGCGGCGAGGGCCGCGGCGGCCGCCGAGCGGATCCAGGCAGCACCCGAGCATGCACTGCTGGACCTCCGGGTGCTGGAGCTGTGGCCACGGGTCCCCGATGCCCGCGAACGCGCCGGCGACCGGCTCGACTACGCGTGGGACGCGTTCGCGGCGACCGGCGCCTGCGAGGACTGGGCGGCCGGGCTGGCCCTCGCCGAGCGGGAGCTGCGCCACCCCGACGCCGCCGCCGACCCGGTGTGGCGGATCAACCTCGAGATGGAGCGGATCGGATTCCGGCAGCAGCTGGGGCTGGAGGCCGACGCGCCGGTCACCCTCGAGGCCGACATCGAGACGCTGCTGGGCACCCCTCCCGAGCGCCAGAACAACCTGCTGAGCCGGACGCTGCTCCACTACAGCGAGCTGGTGCGGTGGACCGGTCGGACGGCGGACGCCGACCGGTTGCTCGACCACGCGTTGCGGGTGAGCCGGAAGAACCTGGCCCCCGAGCGCACGCAGGGCGCCCATCCGGACTACCTCAGGAACGCCACCGAGACTCTCTGGATGGCCGAGTGCTCGCTGGCGGAGCGCGCCCTGGAGGCCGGCCGGACCGACGAGGCGCTCGCGGAGCTGCGACGCGTGTGTGGCGAGGCGGCGGTGGCGGACTACCCGGGCTGGGTCTCCCTGCTGCTGCCGACGGTGCACAGCGCTGCCCTGTCCACGGCCGGCCGCCACCGGGAAGCGCTCGCGGTGGCGCGGCAGGCACTCGCGCGGGTGGACCACCCGCGGCTGCACAAGACCGACGCGTTCCACGCCATGGAGGCGGTCTGGGAGGCCCTGCTCGACCTCGGCGAGTGGGACGAGGCCCAGCACTGGCTCGACGTGGCGGGGGACCTCCAGCTCACCGGCGTCCGGGCCGGGCTCCGTCACCTCGCGCAGTGCCGGCTCTCGTGCTCACGCGGGGATCCTGCCGGGGCCGAGCGGGCTCTCGCAGACGCCACCCAGCTGCTGTGGCGGACCGCAACACCGGTCGTCCCCACGGCGCTCCGGACCTGGGCGGAGGTCCAGCTGGCCGAGACCCGGGGACGACACCGGGACGCGGTCGCACTGGTGGACCGGGTCGCGACCGAGCCGGTCGGCGGCCAGGGGCCGGGATGGGCGGACCTGCTGCTGGCCGCGCGCGTGGTCGCCGACGCCGGGGTGCCGGACCCCGAGAGGTGGTCGACGAGGCTCCGCTCCCTGGCCGCCACCGTCCCCGCCCACGGCGACGTCGGGGCGGCGTGGACCGCGCACCTCGACGGCGAGCTGTGCCGCCTGGCCCGGGTGAGCGACCCGGAGCCGTGGCGGCAGGCGGTCCGTGCCTGGGGGCGGGTCGAGCGACCGCACGAGCAGGGCTGGGCGTCGCTCCGCCTGGGTGCGTGCCACGTCCGCGCCCGGGACCGCGCACAGGCCGTGGAGCCGCTCGAGGCAGCGCTCCGGATCGGCAGACGCCTGCGGGCCGTGCCCCTGGTCGAGGCGGTCGCGCGGGTCGCGCGGCCGGCGCGGCTCGACATCGGGCTGCAGCCGGCCGACCAGCGCCCGGCACTCCCGTTGACGCCGCGCGAGCTGGAGGTGCTCCGGCTGGTGGCGGCCGGGCGCACGAACGGCGAGATCGCCCGTGTGCTCGTGATCTCGCCCAAGACCGCCAGCGTGCACGTGTCACACATCCTCGAGAAGCTCGGCGTCCACACCCGTACGGAGGCCGCGGCGATCGCGCTGCGTCACGACCTCCTCCCCGAGGGGTGACCTCGCGTCTCCGCGTCGTTCCCTCCGCTGTGGGACGATCGGGTGATGACGACGACCACCAGCACGACGGTCCAGATCGATGCGCCGGCCGATCGGGTGTGGCAGCTGCTCACCGATGTGGAGTGGTGGAACAGCGCGCAGAACGGCGTGATCCGCGTGACCGGCACCATCGCCTCGGGCGAGAGGATCGAGCTCCTCTCCGAGATGCAGCCCAAGCGCGGTTTCACGCTGACCGTCGCCGAGATGCAGGCGCCGTCGCTGATGACCTGGACCGGTGGCATGCCGCTCGGGCTGTGCACCGGACGACGGACCTTCACCCTCGAGCCGACCGGTGACGACGGCTGCACCTTCACCATGGCCGAGGACTTCACCGGCCCACTCTCCGGGTTGATCATCCGGTCGTTGCCCGACTTCCAGGCCTCCTTCGACCAGTTCGCCCAGGCGCTCAAGCACGACAGCGAGACCGCTGGCGACAGCCCGGCCGAGGGCTCCTGACGCGCGCTCGCCCACGCTACTGTCGGCAGCACCAGCCCTCGCCAGGTCAGGAGCCGGCCATGTCGCACCCGCCGCAGCACAAGTTCGAGCTCGCCGAGAGCGAGATGCCCACGCGCTGGTACAACGTGCTGCACGACCTCCCGACCCCACCGCCGCCGGTGCTGCACCCGGGGACCGGAGAGCCGGTCGGCCCGGACGACCTGGCACCCCTGTTCCCGATGGACCTGATCCTCCAGGAGGTGTCCACCGACCAGTACGTGGACATCCCCGAGGAGGTGCTCGACGTCTACCGGCTGTGGCGGCCGAGCCCCCTGTACCGGGCGCACCGGCTCGAGAAGGCGCTGGGCACGCCGGCGCGGATCTACTACAAGTACGAAGGGGTCTCCCCCGCCGGCTCGCACAAGCCCAACACCGCCGTCCCGCAGGCGTTCTACAACGCCAAGGCCGGGATCAGGAGGCTGACCACGGAGACCGGGGCCGGCCAGTGGGGCACGGCACTGGCCTTCGCGTGCGCCCAGTTCGACCTGGCCTGCGAGGTCTGGCAGGTGCGGGCGTCGTACGACCAGAAGCCCTACCGGCGGATGATGATCGAGACGTTCGGTGGCACGGTGCACCCCAGCCCCTCGGAGCTCACCGAGGCCGGTCGGCGCATCCTGGCCGAGCACCCCGACTCGACGGGGTCACTGGGCATCGCCATCAGTGAGGCGGTCGAGGTCGCGGCCCAGGACCCGACCTCCAACTACGCGCTCGGCAGCGTGCTCAACCACGTGCTGATGCACCAGACGATCATCGGCGAGGAGGCCCTGCTCCAGCTCGCCAAGGCCGGGG
The DNA here is from genome assembly GCA_963795215.1 of uncultured Actinomycetota bacterium. GTDB lineage: Bacteria > Actinomycetota > Actinomycetes > Propionibacteriales > Nocardioidaceae > Nocardioides. The sequence goes on along the minus strand of CAWCGW010000007.1, from coordinate 588,305 downwards.
AGACCCCCGACCTGCTCATCGGCTGCACCGGTGGCGGCTCGAACTTCGGCGGGCTGATGTTCCCGTTCCTGAGGGAGAAGTGGGCGGGCCGCATGAACCCGGCCGTGCTCGCGGTGGAGCCGGCCGCGTGCCCCTCACTCACCCAGGGCACGTACGCCTACGACTTCGGCGACACCGCAGGGCTGACGCCGTTGATGAAGATGCACACCCTGGGCCACGACTTCGTCCCCGACCCGATCCACGCCGGTGGTCTGCGCTACCACGGGATGAGCCCGCTGATCAGCCACCTCTACGAGACCGGCGAGATGGACGCGGTCGCCAAGCCGCAGACCGAGTGCTTCGCGGCCGGGGTGCAGTTCGCCCGCACGGAGGGCATCGTGCCCGCCCCCGAGCCGACCCACGCGCTCGCGGCGACCATCGAGGAGGCGCTGCGGTGCAAGGAGTCCGGAGAGGAGAAGGTGATCGTCACCGCCCTGTGCGGGCACGGCCACCTCGACCTCCCCGCCTACGACGCCTACCTGTCCGGCAACGTCGCCGACCACCGGTGGGAGGACGCCGACATCCAGTCCGCCCTGGCCGACTCGCTCTCCAGGCTGCCGACGATGGCCTGAACGCCGGCCGCCTTCCCGTCGGCGGTCCCATCATGGAGGACTCAGCGCAGCCAGCCGCTTGAGTTCAGCAACGTGGCCGGCGAAGGCAGACCGCCCACGGTCGGTGAGCGCGACCCACGTCCGAGGGCGGCCCATCGCCGCGCGCCGCTTGTCGAGCTCGACGTAGCCGGCCTCCTGGAGCGCCTTGAGGTGCTTGCTCGTCACGGAGTCCGCGATGGCGAGGGAGTCGCGGAGCGTCGCGAACTCGACGTCCCTGACGGCCACGAGGAGCCCGCACAGCTGAAGCCGTGTGGGCTCGTGGATCAGCTTGGAGACAGGATGATCGGCGCCACCAGCGCGATCATGCACGCGTTCATGACGACGGCCCAGGCGACAGCCTGCCGCCCGGGGAGGGCGAGGCGTTCGAGCATCCGCTCTCGGCTGGTGGCCAGCGCCTCGAGCTGCTCCTCAGCGCGACGCCCCGCTCGTCACCCGACTGCGTCGATGAGCGAGAGGCAGAACGGATGGCCTGCGGGGTCGGCGTAGACGATGCAGTGGGCGGCGTTCGGCTGGGTGGCAAAGCGCGTGGCTCCGGCCAGCTCTGCCCGCGCGCCGGCCGCCTCCAGGTCATCGACGTGAAAGTCGAGGTGGATCAGCGACGAATCCTCAGGCCACTGGGGAGCTCGATAGTCCTCGACTCCCATGAACTCGATCCGCCCCCCCGAGCACCGCATCGTGGCCCATTCGTCCTGATGGACGAACGTCACCTCCCCGTCCGTGAGGTCGGCGTAGAAGGCCGCCAGTTCGGAGGGCCGAGGACACGCGATGGTGACGGAGCTGAATCGGATGCCGTCGGCCATGCGGCGAGCGTAGATCACGACCCTTGCTCCTCGACTGGCGGCGGTGCGACGCTCGTCGGCCACACCCACGCTGCGGCGGCAGGCTGTGGCCGAACCATCGGGGCTGTCAGTGGTGAGTGCTTGGCTGTTGAACATGACCACCTCGCAGCTCGAGAGCCCCGGGATCCACCCGGTGTTCGAGCACGCGGGGACGGAGCGGCTGGCGCGGCTTCGGGAGGAGCTCGCGGCGATCACGGGCGATCCCGGGCGCAGCGATCGCATGTCCGACGCGCACCGGATCGACCAGCTCCGACTCCTCGAGGAGGTCAAGGCGGCCGCGGCCGCCGCGCAGGCCGCGATCACCGTCGCGTTCGAGCGGTCCCAGCTGGCCCAGCAGGATGCCGCCGGCGTGCGCCGCGACCAGCGCGGCCGTGGCATCGGCGACCAGGTCGCGCTGGCGCGGGGGTGCCCGTCCTCGCAGGGGGCGCGCCACCTCGGGTTCGCGACGGCGATGGCCGAGATGCCCCACACCTTCGCCCTGCTCGGCGACGGTCACCTCGACGAGTGGACCGCGACGCTGCTGGTCCGTGAGACCGCGATCCTCTCGCTCGAGGATCGCCGGCTCGTCGACGAGCGGTTGTGCGCGATGACCGTCGACACCACCACCGGCGAGGTGAGCGACCCGCTGGTGCTCGGCTGGACACCGCGGAGGGTCGCCGGCGCCGCCCGTGCGCTGGCCGCCGAGCTCGACCCGGCGTCCGCCGTACGCCGCAGCGCCAAGGCCGCGGGCGACCGACGGGTCAGCATCCGGCCGGCGCCCGACACCATGGCCTACGTGACCGGGCTGCTCCCCGTCGCCCAGGGTGTCGCGGTGTGGGCCAGCCTCAGGAGCGCAGCCAGGGCCGAGAAGGCCGCCGGCGACGAGCGCAGCGAGTCCCAGCTCATGGCCGACCTCTTCGTGCAGCGCCTCACCGGCCAGGCCACCGCGACTGCGGTCCCGGTCGAGATCCAGCTCGTGATGACCCCCGACTCGCTCCTCGGCACCTCCGAGCGGCCCGCCCGCATCGGCGACTGCGTGGTCCCGGCACGGACCGCGCGCGACCTCGCCGGCCGCACCGACGCCCCTCGCTGGCTGCGCCGACTCTTCACCGACCCGGTCTCGGGGGTCGCGACGGCGGCGGACCCGCGGCGCCGCCGGTTCACGGGTGAGGACGCGCGCTTCCTCGACCTCCGCGACCAGACGTGCCGCCATCTCGGCTGCGACAGTGCGATCGCCGACCACGACCACGTCGTCCGCGTCGCCGACGGCGGCCCGACCCTCCGGCACAACGGCCAAGGCCTCTGCGAAGCACACAACCTGGTCAAGGAGCTGCCCGGCTGGCGCAGCCGGGTCGTGGACCCGACGCCCGGGCGCCACAGAGTCGAGATCCGGACCCCGACCGGACACACCTACCGCTCCCACGCCCCGCCCGCGCTGCCGCCGACCGTGTGAGGCGCGTGCGACGACTACCGGTCGGTCCCGTGGGCCGAGAGCCGCGAGCGCAGGTACGGCGCCGTCGCGCTGCCCTTGACCGTGACGATCGTCTCCGGGGTGCCGGTGGCGACCACACGGCCGCCGTCGTCCCCACCACCGGGGCCCAGGTCGATCACCCAGTCGGCGCTGACGATCGTGTCGAGGTCGTGCTCGACCAGCACCACGGTGTTTCCCGCGTCCACCAGCCGGTGCAGCTGGCGCACCAGCAGCGCGATGTCGGCTGGGTGCAGTCCAGCGGTGGGCTCGTCGAGCAGGTACAACGCGTGCCCACGACGAGCCCGCTGCAGCTCGGTCGCCAGCTTGATCCGCTGCGCCTCACCACCGCTGAGCTCGGTCGCCGGCTGCCCCAGCCGCAGATAGCCCAGGCCCACCTCGCGCAACGTGGTGAGGCTGCGCGCGGCGGCCGGCACCTCGGCCAGGAAGTCAGCGGCCTCGTCGACCGACAGCGCCAACACCTCGGCGACGCTCTTGCCGCGGTAGCGGATCTCGAGCGTCTCGGCGTTGTACCGGGCTCCACCGCAGGTGGGGCAGGGAGCGTAGGTGCCGGGCAGGAAGAGCAGCTCGACCGAGACCGACCCCTCCCCCTGGCAGGTCTCGCACCGTCCCTCGCTGACGTTGAAGGAGAAGCGGCCGGCCCCGTATCCGCGCTCGCGGGCCTCCGGGGTCGCGGCGTACACCTTGCGCACCGCGTCGAACAGCCCCGTGTAGGTGGCCAGGTTGGAGCGAGGCGTGCGCCCGATCGGGCGCTGGTCGACGCGCACGAGCCGGTCGAAAGCCTCCAGGCCGGTGACGTCGTCGACGTCGATCTCGAGCTCGCTGTCCTCCTCGTCGTCGGCCGACTGCCCGAGGTGGCGGCGCACCAGCTCGGCGAGCACCTGGGTCACCAGCGTCGACTTGCCCGACCCCGAGACCCCGGTCACGGCCGTCAGCACGCACAGCGGGACGTCGACCGACAGGTCCTCGAGGTTGTGGCGGCTCACCCCGCGCAGGTGCAACCAGCCGTGCGGCGAGCGCTGGGGTCGCTCGAGCGGCTCGGCGCGACCGAAGAGATGGTCGGCGGTGATCGACCCCTCGACGTGCTCGAGGTCAGCGACCGGCCCGGAGTAGAGCACCTGCCCCCCGCCCTCGCCGGCCCCCGGACCGATGTCGACGATCCAGTCAGCGCGGCGTACGACGTCGAGGTCGTGCTCGACGACGAACAGCGAGTTGCCCGAGCCCTTGAGCTGGTCGAGCACGTCGAGCAGCGGCTCGGCATCGGCCGGGTGCAAGCCCGCGGACGGCTCGTCGAGGACGTAGACCACCCCGAAGAGGCCCGACCGCAGCTGGGTGGCGATCCGCAGCCGCTGCGCCTCACCGGGTGACAGTGTCGTCGACGTACGGCCCAGCGACAGGTAGCCCAGCCCCAGGCCGAGCAGCACCTCGACCCGGGCCACCACGTCGGCGCAGATGCGCACCGCCACCTCGGTCCCTTCCCCCGAGTCGGCAGACGAGGTCGCCGCGGCGGCCTCGGTGAGCTCCGCCACGGGGCGCAGCAGTGCGACCAGGTCGGCGAAGGACAGGTCGTTGACCTGGGCGATGCTCAGCCCGCGGAAGGTGACGGCCAGCGAGCCCTCCTGCAGACCGGTCCCGTGGCAGGCAGAGCAGCCGACGCTGCGGACGAAGCGCATCGCCTTGTCCCGCATCATCTGGCTCTTCGACGTGGCGAGGACGTGGTGGACGTGCGCGCGGGCGCTCCAGAACAGGCCGTAGTAGCCGTGGTCGATCCGATCGCGCTCAGGCTTCACCAACACCTTGGGCTGTTCCTCGGTGAAGAGCAGCCAGTCGCGGTCCTTCTTCCGCAACGTGCGCCACGGTGCGTCGACATCGATGCCGAGACCGGTCACGATGCTGCGCAGGTTCGCGCCCTGCCACGCCCCCGGCCAGGCGGCGATGGCGCCCTCACGGATGCTCAACGAGGTGTCCGGCACCATCAGCTCCTCGCTGACGTCGTGCTCCTCACCCAGGCCGTGACAGCGCGGGCAGGCTCCGGCCGCGGTGTTCGGCGAGAATGCCTCCGCCTCGAGCCGCGCGGCACCCTGGGGATAGGTGCCGGCTCGCGAGAAGAGCATCCGCACCAGGTTGGACAACGTCGTCAGCGTGCCCACCGTCGAGCGGGAGCTGGGGGCACCGCGCCGCTGCTGCAGCGCCACGGCCGGCGGTAGTCCGGTGATCTCCTGCACGTGCGGGGCCCCGACCTGCTGCAACAGCCGGCGGGCGTACGGCGCCACCGACTCGAAGTAGCGACGCTGCGCCTCCGCGTAGAGCGTTCCGAAGGCGAGCGAGGACTTGCCGGAGCCGGAGACCCCGGTGAAGACGACCAGTGCGTCCCGTGGCAGATCGACATCGATGTTCTTGAGGTTGTGCTCGCTGGCTCCCCGCACGTGGACGAAGTGGTCGTGCGGGTCGCGGGTCACGCCCCCATGTCTAGCCGTTCGTCCTCCGGTCCACAGCATCGGACCGTGCCTGCGGCCTCCCGACCCGACGATGCGCGTGCGCGTGCGCGCCCTCCCGCAGCCGGGCGTCCAACGACGCGAACAGCTCCCCCGCCTCGATCCCCGGCCACCCGGCCGGCAGGTGCTCCAGCGGCAGGCCCGGGTCGAGGTAGGGCAGTCGACGCCACGCCGTGAGCATCGGCACGTACGCCGCGAACGCGCCCTCCGGCGACCACGCGGACCGGCGCCGGGCGACCGGGCGCCACGCGGCGCAGAAGTCCTCGTACAGGCCGCTCAGCTGGTCGAGGTCCCACCACTCCCGCATCCGCGCGGCCACGTCACCGGAGCCGAGGTAGTCGCCCCGGAAGAACTCGGTGTACGCCGTCAGCCCCGCCCCGTCCAGCACCCGCAGCGTCTCGTCGTACAGCGTCGCGGGAGCCACCCACACCCCCGGCGCGGCCGTGCCGAAACCGAGACGCGAGAGCTCCGAGCGCAACGCGTGCCGGCGCTCCCGCATCGACTCCGGCACCGAGAACACCACCACCAGCCAGCCGTCGGCGGCCGTGGCCCGGGGGTGCGACCAGATCCGCCGGTCACCCTCGCGCAGCACCGCCAGCGAACCGGCCGACAACGCGTAGCCGGCCTGACCGTCTCGGGTCACCGACTCCAGCACCCCGCGCCGCTTCAACCGCGACACCGACGACCGGACCGCCGGCGAGTCGACGCCCAGGTCCGCCATCAGCGCGATCAGCGACGCCACCGACAGCCAGTCACCCTCCTCGCGGGCGTACAGACCGTAGAGCGACAGGATCAGCTGCCGCGGCGCCTGGTCCACGTGGTCAGGCCTCCTGCCGCAGCCGGAACCGCTGCAGCTTCCCGGTCGCGGTCCGCGGCAGCTCCTCGACGAACTCGATCGCTCGCGGGTACTTGTACGGCGCGATCTCGGCCTTCACGAAGTCCTGCAGCTCGCGCGCCTTCCCCGCGACCTCGCCGGCCGGCGACGCCAGCACGACGTAGGCCTTGACCAGCGCACCCCGCGCCTCGTCGGGGACGCCCGACCACCGCGCACTCGGTCACCTCCGGGTGCTTGAGCAGCGCCTCCTCCACCTCCGGGGCGGCGATGTTGTAGCCCGAGGAGATGATCATGTCGTCGCTGCGGGCGTGGTACCAGAAGTAGCCGTCCTCGTCGCGGCTGAAGGTGTCGCCGGTGATGTTCCAGCCGCCCTGCACGTAGGCCGCCTGCCGCGGGTCCTCGAGGTAGCGGCAGCCCGTGGGCCCCTTCACCGCCAGCCGCCCGGGCTCACCCGGCGCCGCCTCGGCGCCGTGGACGTCGAGCACGGTGGCGGTGTAGCCCGGCACGGCCCGACCCGTCGAACCCGGCCGGATGTCGTCGCCGGCGGCCGAGATGAAGATGTGGAGCATCTCGGTGGCGCCGATCCCGTCGATGATCCGCACGCCGGTCGCGTCGCGGAAGGCCTCCCAGACGGCGGCGGGCAGGTGCTCGCCCGCGGAGACGGCGGCACGCAGCGAGGGCAGGGTCGCGCCGGCCGCCAGCATCGCCTTGTAGGCCGTCGGCGCGGTGAAGCACGTCGTCACCGCGAACTCGTCGATGATGGCGGCCAGCTCGACCGGCGACGCCTTCTCGACCAGCACCGTCGAGGCGCCCGCGTGCAGCGGGAACAGCAGCACCCCTCCCAACCCGAACGTGAACGCGTACGGCGGGGTCCCCGTGAACACGTCGTCGGGGGTCGGCCGGAGCACGTGGCGCGAGAACGTGTCGCAGATGGCGAGCACGTCGCGGTGGAAGTGCATGGTGGCCTTGGGACGGCCGGTCGTGCCCGAGGTGAAGGCCAGCAGCGCCACGTCGTCGGAGGAGGTGACGACGTCCTCGTACGTCGCCGGCTTGTCCGCCAGCAGGTCGTCGAGCTCGGCGTGCCCGCCGAACGCGACCACCCGCACGCCGTGCTCCCCGGACAGCCCCTCGGTGCCCTCGACGAACCGCGCGTCGACCAGCGCCAGGTCGAGCGAGGCGATCTCGTGGATCGTGGCCAGCTCACCCGCCCGCAGCAGCGGCATCGTGGTCACCGCGACCGCGCCCGCCTTGAGCACCCCGAACCAGCACGCGGTCAGCCACGGGTTGTTGGGGCCGCGCAGCAGCACCCGGTTGCCCGGGACGATGCCGAGGTCCTCCACCAGCGCGTGCGCCACCCGGTTCGCGGCGGCCAGCAGGTCGGCGTAGGTCCAGGTGTCCGCACCCGGCGCGTGCAGGCACGGCCGGTCCGCGCCGTGCTCGGCGATCACGTCGTCCAGCAGCCGGGTCGCGCAGTTGAGGCGGTCCGGATAGGCGAGGTCCGGCAGGTCGAAGCCGAGCTCCGGCCACTGCTCGGCCGGGGGGAGGTGGTCGCGGCAGAAGGTGTCGACGTGCGCGGAGGGCAGCAGGTCCATCCCGGCAACGTATGGCCCCTCTTCAACGACCGTCAAGAGTACGACATACCAGGTGCGGCCTACTAGCCTTCTCCCCGTGAGCGACCCCGACTTCCACTACTCCGACCTGCTCCCGCTCGGCCCGGACGAGACGCCGTACCGGCTCCTCACCAGCGAGGGCGTCTCGACCTTCGAGGCCGACGGCCGCACCTTCCTCGAGGTCGACCCCGAGGCGATCCGGCGGCTCACCGCCGAGGCGATGCACGACATCGCCCACTACCTGCGCCCCGCCCACCTCGCCCAGCTGCGGCGGATCATCGACGACCCCGAGGCGTCGGGCAACGACCGGTTCGTCGCCCTCGACCTGCTCAAGAACGTCAACATCTCCGCCGGCGGGGTGCTGCCGATGTGCCAGGACACCGGCACCGCGATCGTGATGGGCAAGAAGTCCGAAGGCGTGCTCACCGGCGCCGACGACGCCGAGGCCGTCTCCCGCGGCGTGTACGACGCCTACACCAAGCTGAACCTGCGCTACTCCCAGCTCGCGCCGCTCACGACGTACGAGGAGAAGAACACCGGCACCAACCTGCCGGCCCAGATCGAGCTGTACGCCACCCCAGGTTCGGCCGGCGCGACGCCGGAGTACAAGTTCCTGTTCATGGCGAAGGGCGGGGGGTCGGCCAACAAGTCGTTCCTCTACCAGGAGACGAAGGCGATCCTGAACCCGCAGCGGATGCTCTCCTTCCTCGACGAGAAGCTCCGCTCGCTCGGCACGGCCGCCTGCCCGCCGTACCACCTGGCGGTCGTCATCGGCGGCACCTCGGCGGAGTACGCGCTCAAGACCGCCAAGCTCGCCTCGGCCCACTACCTCGACCACCTCCCGACCGAGGGCTCCCCGGCCGCTCACGGCTTCCGCGACCTCGAGCTCGAGGGCGAGGTCTTCACGCTCACGCAGGAGTTCGGGATCGGCGCCCAGTTCGGTGGCAAGTACTTCTGCCACGACGTGCGCGTCGTCCGGCTGCCGCGCCACGGCGCCTCCTGCCCGGTCGCGATCGCGGTGTCGTGCTCGGCCGACCGGCAGGCGCTGGGCAAGATCACGCCCGAGGGCGTGTTCCTCGAGCAGCTCGAGACCGACCCGGCCCACTACATGCCCGACGCCGGGGTGGCCGACGACATCTCCGGCGGCGAGGTCGTGCCGATCGACCTGAACCAGCCGATGGCCGACATCCTCGCCGAGCTCACGAAGCACCCGGTGAAGACCCGGCTCTCCCTCACCGGCCCGCTGGTCGTCGCGCGCGACATCGCCCACGCCAAGATCCAGGAGCGGCTCGACGCCGGCGAGGAGATGCCGTCGTACCTCCGCGACCACCCGGTCTACTACGCCGGCCCCGCGAAGACGCCGGACGGGATGGCCTCGGGCTCGTTCGGGCCGACCACCGCCGGCCGGATGGACTCCTACGTGGAGCGCTTCCAGGCCGCCGGCGGCTCGAAGGTGATGCTCGCCAAGGGCAACCGCAGCAAGGTCGTCACCGAGGCGTGCCACACCCACGGCGGCTTCTACCTCGGCTCGATCGGCGGTCCCGCCGCCCGGCTGGCCCAGGACTGCATCCGCTCCGTCGAGGTCCTCGAGTACGAGGAGCTCGGCATGGAGGCGGTGTGGAGGATCGAGGTCGAGGACTTCCCCGCCTTCATCGTCGTCGACGACAAGGGCAACGACTTCTTCACCGACCCCTCCGGCACCGTCACCGTCCCGCTGACCGGCATCCGGGTGCGCTCCGCGGAGTAGCGCTCAGTCGCGCGAGGGGCGGGTGCTGGTCTCGCCGGGGTCGTCGTCCCAGTCGGGCCGCGCATTGGGCCCCTGCGGCCCCTCGTCGACCTCGCCGCTCTCGGAGTCGGGGGCGCCCGCGACGGACTGGTCGGGCTGGATGGGGGTGTCGGCGTCCGCGGGGTCCATACGCCCGACCTCGGAGACCTGGCCGTCGCGGTCGTCTGGCTTCGGTGTCATGCGCCTAGCCTTGCTCGGGCACCCTGAGGGCGTGGCGGGCTAGCGTGCTCCCCGTGGAGTACGTCGAGGTGGCGCGGGCGGAGTCCGAGCGGGGCGAGCTGGTGCTGCGGGAGCGGCGCGAGGAGGGCGGCCCCTCCTTCCTGGAGCTGCGCGCCAACGGCGTCTTCGTCATGGACAACGCCGAGTTCACCAGCGAGGAGGCGCTCGCGAGCGCGGCCCTCGAGCTGGTCGCCGAGCCGCGGCGGGTGCTCGTGGGCGGGCTCGGGCTCGGCTTCACGATGCACCGGGTGCTCGCCGACCCGCGCGTCGAGCGCTGCGCGGTGGTGGAGATCGAGGAGGCGCTGGTCGGCTGGATGCGCGACGGCACCATCCCCCACGGCCGGACCATGATCGCCGACGAGCGCGCCCGGCTGGTGGTCGCCGACATCTCGGTCGCGCTGGCCGAGGTCGAGGCCGCGTCGTACGACCTGGTGCTGCTCGACGTCGACAACGGCCCCCACTTCCTGGTCCACGAGAGCAACGCTGCGATCTACCAGGCCCCGTTCCTGACCGAGGTGCGCCGGATCCTCGGTCCCGGTGGCGTCCTCGTCATCTGGTCCATGGACCAGGCGCCCGACCTGCAGCGCGCGATGGCGGAGGTGTTCGGCGGTTGCCAGGCCGTCCTGCACCCGGTGCGGCTGCAGGACCGCGACGAGCAGTACTGGTTGATCATCGGCCGGGAGGGTCAGCCGAACTCCGCCCGGTAGTGCTCGGCGAGTGCCGGGTAGTAGTCGTCCCACGTGACGGCGGCGACCTCACCGGTCGTCTCCGCGGCCCGCAGCCGGTCGAGGTAGTAGTCCCACCCGGGACCGACGCTGTCGACCGGGATGCCCTCCCCGAGTCGCTGGGCGAAGCTCAGCGTGGTGGTCCCCCCGGCCTCCGCGAGGTCGAGCTCGAGGCGCCAGACGGCGGAGTCGGCGTCGGGGGACGACTCGGTCACCAGCCGCCGAGGTGGGTCGCACTCGATGATCCGGTGGGTCTCCTCCGGGGCGTCCTCCCCCTCGGCAGTCATCCGGAAGGCAACCTCGCCGGACGCGGGGTCGCCGGTCCAGGTCCCGATCCAGCGCACCAGGCGACCGGGATCGGTGAGGGCCGCCCACACGTCCTCGGCGGGTGCTCGGAACTCGCGCTCGAGGACGAGGTAGGTCGCGTCGCCGCGTCGTTCGCGGCGACCGGTGGCGGTCGGGGTCATGCGGTCTCCTCTGCTGGGTCGGTGGTGGCGGTGGCGCGTCGGTCGCGGGAGGTGCGCCGGACCTCCAGGTCCAGTCCGTCGAGCACCCCGGCGTCGAAGCGGACTGCCGTGTCGAGCTCGGACACGAGCTCCACGACGGGACGCAACCCACCCGGTCGCAGGGCGTAGTGCCGCTCGCGGCCGTGGTCGACGGCACCCACGAGACCGGCCTCGGCGAGCACGCGCAGGTGACGACTGATCGCGGGCCGGCTGATCGGGTGGGCGGCGGCCAGGTCGACCACCCGCGCCGGGCCGGTGGCGAGCCGACGCACCAGGTCCCGGCGCACCGGGTCGGCGAGCGCGGCGAACACGTCCATACCCCTATTGGTAACTTATTAGTTACCTTTGCGTCAAGGGTCCGCAGGCTTCCTCACGCGTGGAGGGCGGCGATGTGTCGGCCCAGCTCCGCCATGGTCCGCCGCAGCCCCACGGGCAGCAGCACCTCGACCTCCGCCCCGAGGGAGAGCAGCTCCTGGGCGGCGACGTCGTAGGAGGGGAATCGGAAGGAGCCCTCGAGCCAGCCCTGGCGGTCGGGGGTGGGCTCGGCGCCCGGACGGGGTCGCCACGCCTCCGGACGTCCCTGGACCAGCGCGAGCTGCAGCGCGGCCGGTGAGAGCCGCACCCGGACCCGGCGCAGCGGACCGGTCGGCGCGACGATCCCCGCCGGGAGGGCGGGCACGTCGTGATCGAAGGTGTCGAGCAGCTCGAAGCCCCCATGGCGGCCCCGGACGGCGTACACGGGCACCCCGGAGACCGAGAGCCGGTCCAGGTCCCGCAGCACGGTGCGCTCGGAGACCTCGAGCCGGCGCGCCAGCTCGGCGGCGGTGATCCTGCCGCCGTTCTGCAGCAGGAGCAGCAGGCTCAGCAGCCGGCGGGCGCTCACGGAAGGTCCTGGAACACTGACACATGATGTCAGGTATTGCCCGGCAGCATGGTCCCCATGACGACCTTCGAGGCCCGCACCGACATCGCCGCCCCCGCCCCCCGGGTCTGGGAGCGGCTCCTGGACCTGGCCGCCTGGCCCACGTGGGACACCAGTCTGGAGCGGGTCGACGGCGCCCTGGTCCCCGACGGCCGGGTCACCCTCCACGTCACGGGGAACCCCCGCGCCTTCCGGCTGCGCGTGGTGGAGCTCGAGCCGGACCGCCGCCTGGTGCTGCGCGGCGGCATGCCGCTGGGGCTGTTCAGCGGCACGCGTCGCTACCTGCTGGAGCCGCTGGCCGACGACCGGACGGGCTTCACGATGCGGGAGACCTACGCCGGACCGCTCGCCGGCCTGGTGGCGCGCTCCATCCCCGACCTGCAGCCGTCCTTCGACGCGTTCGTCGACGGGCTGCGGCGCGACGCCGAGTCCCACCACGAGGAGGACCACCGATGATCGAGCACGTCGAGGGCGACGGCACGCCCGAGGACCCCTGGATCCTGACGACGCCTCCGGGCAGCTCGGAGTTCGACGCCTGGCACGACGCCGAGAAGGACGCGCTCGTGATCCGCGTCGGGTCCACGACGTTGAGCTACCGGTGGCGGTGCGTCGCCGACCTGCACGCCATGCTGGTCGAGCACGGCGACTGGATGGCGCTCGGCAACGCCGACGAGCAGCGGCCGGCCAAGCCCGAGACCGTGGAGGCCTGGGGCCGCTCGCCCGACAACCCCGTCGGGGGCTGGTACGGCCTGCGCACGGGGTACCGGGGCCGGTTCGCGACCTACGTGCCGCCGGTGCTCGAGCACCTCGGCCTGGTCGAGCTCGAGCACCAGGCACGCAACAACCGAGTCCGCGCGGCCCAGCCGCGAGGGGGCTGAGCCGGCGCCCGGTAACCTCGGCGGGATGGCTGACGACTACCGGACCGAGCACGACTCCATGGGTGAGGTGCGGGTCCCCGCCGACGCGCTGTGGCGGGCCCAGACCCAGCGGGCCGTGGAGAACTTCCCGATCAGCGGCACCCCCCTCGAGCCGCGGCTCGTGCGCGCGCTCGCACTGGTCAAGCAGGCCGCCGCCCGGGCCAACCGCGAGCTCGACGTCCTCGACGACGACCGGGCCGAGGCGATCGAGCAGGCGGCGGCCGCGGTCGCGGCCGGCGAGCACGGCGACCAGTTCCCGGTCGACGTCTTCCAGACCGGCTCCGGCACCAGCTCGAACATGAACATGAACGAGGTGCTCTCGAGCCTCGCCTCGACCGGCGAGGCCGAGGTCCACCCCAACGACCACGTCAACGCGAGCCAGTCCAGCAACGACACCTTCCCGACCGCGATCCACGTGGCCGCGGCGCTCGCCGTGGTGGAGGACCTGCAGCCCGCCCTCGGCGTGCTCCACGACAGCCTCGCGGCGAAGGCCGAGGAGTTCGCCGACGTCGTGAAGTCGGGGCGCACCCACCTGATGGACGCGACGCCGGTGATGCTCGGCCAGGAGCTCGGGGGCTACGCCGCCACGCTGGCGCTCGCGCGCGAGCGACTCGACAGCGTCCTCCCCCGGGTGCGCGAGCTGCCGCTCGGCGGTACCGCCGTCGGCACCGGCATCAACACTCCCGAGGGCTTCGCGGCCGCGGCGATCGCGGCGCTCGGCGAGCTGTCGGGACAGCCGTTCACCGAGGCGCGCGACCACTTCGAGGCCCAGGGCACCCGCGACTCGCTCGTGGAGCTCAGCGGCGTGCTGCGGACCGTCGCGGTCGGGCTCACCAAGATCTGCAACGACCTGCGGTGGATGGCCAGCGGGCCGACCACGGGGCTCGCGGAGATCCGGCTGCCGGACCTGCAGCCGGGGTCGAGCATCATGCCCGGCAAGGTCAACCCGGTGCTCCCGGAGGCGACCCTCATGGTCTGCGCCCAGGTGGTCGGCAACGACGCGACCGTCGCCTGGGCCGGCGCCAGCGGCAGCTTCGAGCTGAACGTGCAGATGCCGGTGATCGCCCGCAACGTGCTGGAGTCGGCACGGCTGCTGTCGACCGCCACCCGTACCCTCGCCGAGCGGTGCGTCGACGGCATCACCGCCGATGTCGACCGGATGCGCGGCTACGCGGAGTCCTCACCCTCGGTCGTCACGCCGCTGAACCGGCTGATCGGGTACGAGGCGGCCGCGGCCATCGCCAAGCAGGCGATGGCCGACGGCGCCACGATCCGCGACACGGTGGTGGGCATGGGCTACCTCGAGCGGGGCGACCTCACCGAGGAGCAGCTCGACGCAGCCCTCGACGTGGAGTCGATGACCCACCCGTGAGGCAGGCGCCGACTCACTGCGAGGTGCGGTCGTCGCCCTTCCCGCCGCGGACGACGTCGCGTCCGGCCATCCCGACGACCGCGTCGCCGTGCTTGCCGCCGAAGAGCCGGTCGCGGCCCTCGCCGCCCCGGATCCAGTCCCGGCCGGCCCCGCCGCTGGCGAAGTCGTTGTCCGTGGCACCGCCGAGGTAGTCGTTGCCGCGACCGCCGAACAGGCGGTCCCGGCCGGCGTCCGCGAGCACGGCCATCTGGAACCGAGCGGGCAGCCCGCGACCGTCGACCCGGTCGTTGCCCAGCCGGGGGCGGATCTCGAGGAGGACCGGGTCGGCCAGGCTGGCGCCGTCGGGGATCCGGCAGGAGATGGCCGACCCCGGGCTCACCCGCAGCTTCTTGCACGCGCCCGGCAGGGACTTCCACGACCACACGCTGGTGTCACGGAAGCGAAGCCGACCGTTGACCACCTTCACCCGCAGCCGCGCGCCCTGCGCACCGGAGATGAACCGGTAGCCGTGGTTCGTGCGGCGGACGAGGGCCTGGTGCCCGGTCACCTTCGGCTGGGGGCCGTCGTCGGGCATGATCGAGTCGTCGAAGGGGTGGGAGGGACCGATGCCCGGGGGCTGGTCGGCCGTGGCGGTGGTGCTCGACGTCGCGAGCGAGATCGTGGTGGTGGCGAGTGCTGCAACGACGGCAGTCACCATTCGCCGGGCGTGACGGTGCATGGGGGGATTTCCTTCGGGCCGGGGGGTGGGCTGTGGGGGAACCCGAGAAGGTTCATTGTTCGGTTGTGGGGGGTTCTCAGTCGCTTGGGCGGCGACCGCGCCCCGGATCGTAGCGACCCGGGAAGTTGAGGACCACCCCCGCGGAGCGGGGGCGGGTCAGTACCAGTTGTTGGCCTGCTTGAACGACCAGGCGCTGCACGGGGAGCCGTAGGAGTCGGCGATGTACTCCAGGCCCCAGCGGATCTGCACCTCGGCGGAGGTGAAGTAGCCCGGCGGCATGTCGTGGGTCTCGGTCAGCGCCTGCGGGATGCCGTAGGCCGAGGACGTCGGGTTGTCGGCGTCGATGCGCCAGTTGCTCTCGCTGACGTAGAGCGAGTCCAGGCAGGAGTACTGGTCGGCGGCGAAGCCGTACTCGGGCAGCAGCGCCCGCGCGATGTCACGCGGGTCGGCGGCGTCCAGGCTCTCGCTCCCCGTGACCGCGCCGCCCGACTCCTGGTCGAGCGCCGCTTCCTTGCTCGCGTCGGTGCGCTCCCGGCTGTCGGAGCGGGAGACCGTCTGCGCGCGGTCCTGGATCTCGGCCGCGCTCAGCTGGGCGGCGTCGGCCTTGTCGCTCGAGCCTCCGTCGACGGCCCCCAGGGAGGAACCGAGGCTGCTCGTCGCGACGTCGCCGGAGACGACGCCGTTGGCCACCGTCACGCCGGTAGCGGCGATCGCCGCGGTGGAGAGCAGGGCGGCGTTGCGGACGACGGTCCGCTGGGCCTGCTGCGCAAGCGTGCGCTCGCGCTGCTGACGATGCTTGGGGGCGTGCTTCGGACGGGGGGTCTTCGCAAGGGGCATGAGGCGGTGGGGGTACGGGGGTAGGCGACAGGTCGTACTACGGGGGTAGCTCCCCGTGTCCTGGCCGGCCGGAACCGGAAAGGTCACGAAAAGGTCACGAGACACCATGACCGACGAAGCGACTGCATGCAAACCGAACTCGACAAGACATCGTCAAATCGCGGTCACTCCAGTCACATGTCCCACATCCGTCACAACAGCCCCGCCGCCACCCCGTCAGAGCGTGACGTTCTCCAGCATCTCGGTGACCAGCGCCGCGATCGGCGAGCGCTCGCTGCGGTTGAGCGTGACGTGGGCGAACAGCGGGTGCCCCTTGAGCTTCTCCACGACCGCGACCACGCCGTCGTGGCGACCGACCCGCAGGTTGTCGCGCTGGGCGACGTCGTGGGTCAGGACCACCTTGGAGTTCGCGCCGATCCGCGAGAGCACGGTCAGCAGCACGTTGCGCTCCAGCGACTGCGCCTCGTCGACGATCACGAACGCGTCGTGCAGCGACCGGCCCCGGATGTGCGTCAGCGGCAGCACCTCGAGCATGCCGCGGTCGAGCACCTCCTCGATCACCTCGCGGGAGGTGATCGCGCCCAGCGTGTCGAACACGGCCTGCGCCCAGGGGCCCATCTTCTCGGCCTCCGAGCCGGGCAGGTAGCCGAGCTCCTGGCCACCGACCGCGAACAGCGGCCGGAAGACGACGACCTTCTGGTGCTGGCGACGCTCCATGGTGGCCTCGAGGCCCGCACACAGCGCCAGTGCCGACTTGCCGGTTCCGGCGCGACCGCCGAGGGAGACGATCCCGACCTCCGGGTCGAGCAGCATCTCCAGCGCGATCCGCTGCTCGGCGGAGCGCCCGTGGATGCCGAAGGCCTCGCGGTCACCGCGGACCAGGTGGACCTGCTTGTCCGGACCGACCCGGCCCAGCGCCGTGCCCCGCTCGGAGAGCAGGACCAGGCCGCTGTGGCAGGGCAGCTCGCGCGCCTCCGCGAGGTCGAGCGTGCCGTCGTCGTAGAGCTCGTCGAGGTCCGCGGCGGTCACGTCGAGCTCGGTCATGCCGGTGTAGCCGGTGTCGGAGTCGCTGACCGCCTCGGCCTTGTACTCCTCGGCGTCCAGCCCCACGGCCGAGGCCTTGATCCGCAGCGGCAGGTCCTTGGAGACCAGGGTGACGTGGTGACCCTCGTCGGCGAGGTTGCGGGCGACGGCGAGGATCCGGGTGTCGTTGTCGCCGAGCCGGAACCCGCTGGGCAGCGACGCGGCGTCGGTGTGGTTCAGCTCGACGCGGACGGTGCCGCCCTCCTCACCGATCGGCACCGCGTGGTCGAGCCGGCCGTGGGTGATCCGCAGCTCGTCGAGCATCCGCAGCGCGGACCGGGCGAAGTAGCCCAGCTCGGGGTGGTGCCGCTTGCCCTCCAGCTCGGTGATGACGACCACCGGCAGCACGACCTCGTGCTCGTGGAACCGGCGCAGGGCCGCCGGGTCGGCGAGCAGCACGCTGGTGTCGAGCACGAAGGTGCGGGCGGGCGGGGCCGAGGCCTCCGTGCGGGACCGTCCGGAGGCGGGCGCCCCGCCGGTCTCGCCGCTGGTCTGGGCGGTGTTGCTGGCCGTGGTCGGCACAATGTCACCCCTCACGGACCGGCGCGCGCACTCCTCGCCCCGGTCCTGGTCAATCCTGGTCGGACCGGGAGTGGCGCGGTGGGCCGGAGTGCCGGCCCCCGGGCACGCCACGGGATCTCCGCGGTGCGCCTCGGTCGTGAGTCCTCACGAACTGTCCTCCCAGCTCAGCGAGCTTCCCCACTCGCCGATACCTCGGAAAGTACGCCGGGGAACCGGCCCGTCGGCGACGACACGCCCGAATGCAGGGTGAACCCTGCGTAACGTCGCCCGAGCCGGATCAGGAGCCGTACCGGCGCTCGCGCTGGGCGTAGGCCCGGATCGCACGCAGGAAGTCGACGCGCCGGAAGTCGGGCCAGTAGGCCTCGCAGAAGTAGAACTCCGACCTGGCGCTCTGCCAGAGCAGGAAGCCGCCGAGCCGCTGCTCGCCGGAGGTGCGGATCACGAGGTCCGGATCGGGCTGGCCCTTGGTGTAGAGGTGGTCGGCGATGTGCTCGACGTCGAGCACCTGGGCCAGCTCCTCCAGGCTGGTGCCCTTCGCGGCGTGCTCGGTGAGCAGGGACCGTACGGCGTCCGCGATCTCGCGGCGGCCGCCGTACCCGACGGCGATGTTGACCAGCAGGCCGTCCACGTCGCGCGTGTCGTCCGCGGCCTGCTTGAGCCGCGCGGCCGTGGCCGCCGGCAGCAGGTCGAGCGCCCCCACCGGGTGGAGCCGCCACCGGCGCTGCTCGGCCAGCGTGGCGACGGCCTCCTCGATGATCTCCAGCAGCGGCTCGAGCTCCTGGTGGGCACGGTTGAGGTTGTCGGTGGAGAGCAGCCACAGGGTCACCACCTCGACCCCGACCTCCTCGCACCAGTCGAGCAGCGGCTCGATGTTCGCCGCGCCCGCGCGGTGCCCGTGGGCGGTGTCGTGGCCGACGGCCTTCGCCCAGCGCCGGTTCCCGTCGAGCATCACGCCGACGTGCTTCGGGAGCTGGTCGGCGGGCAGGGACCGCACCATCCGTGCCTCGTAGGCCGGGTACAGGCGTCGGCGTACGGCGTCCTTCACTCGCCTCGTCGTCGACACGGATCTGATGGTAGACCCGTCCGACCCGCCTCCCGACGCCGTGACCTGCGTCCCGTTCTGGACCACGGGTCGGCCCGGGTCGGTACGGTTGCGCTCATGCGTGAGCAGGTGCGAAGCGGACTCGACCACCTCGCCGACAACCTCGCCGAGGTGGCGGCGGAGCTGAAGCCACGGCTGCGCGGCTGGCTCCACCTCGTCAACGCCCCGCTCACCCTGGCCGCGGGGATCGTGCTCATCACGCTCTCCCCCACCGCGGCCACCCGGCTCGGCTCGACCGTCTTCGCCGCGTCGGCCCTGGTGCTCTTCACGGTCTCCGCGATCTACCACCGCGGCACGTGGTCACCCGGGGTGCACGCCTTCCTCAGACGCTTCGACCACGCCAACATCTTCGTGCTGATCGCCGGCTCCTGCACGCCCTTCGCGATCCTGCTGCTCCAGGGTGCCGAGCAGTGGGCGATGCTCGGCGTCACCTGGGGCGGCGCGCTCGCGGGTGTCGGCCTCAAGGTCTTCTGGGCGGGTGCCCCGCGCTGGCTGTCCGCGCCGATCTACATCGCGCTCGGCTGGGCACCGGTGTTCTTCTTCGCCGACTTCGTCGACGGCGCCCGGGACCTGGGTGCGATCGGCACCGCCGTGATCGTGCTGATCGTGGTGGGCGGGGCCCTCTACACCGTCGGCGGCCTCGTCTACGGCACGAAGTTCCCCGACCCCTCGCCCCGCTGGTTCGGGTTCCACGAGGTGTTCCACACCCTCACGATCCTGGCGTTCGTCACCCACTACGTCGGCGTCTCGCTGGCGACGTACTCGCTGCGCTGAGCCGTCCGCCGGTGCCCGGCCGGGCGTGAGTCCGGTCACGACCGGGAACCCGCACGCCCCCGCGGTTCGTCTATCCGGTGATGTCCGAGCAGAGCACGCGCACCGTCGACCTGTCCGTCCCCCAGCTGATCGGGGGCTCGGTCGCCGCCGCCACCGCCGCCGCACTGAGCAGCCGGCTCGGCGTGCTGGGCACCATCACCGGCGCGGCGTTGGCGAGCATCGTGTCGGCGGTGGTCGCCGCCGCCCTCGCCGGCTGGCTCCACCGCGCGCGTGAGCTGACCGTGCGCCGGGAGCCGACCCGGCTCCGCTCGGTGGTCATCGGCGCGCTGGCCCTGGGCCTGGTCGGGGTCGCCTTCCACGCCGGCCTCGACCTCGTGCTCCAGGACCTCCCGTCCGACGCGTTCGCCACGCGGCTGCTCGCCGAGATGGGCCTGGGTCAGGGCCAGGCGTAGACCGCCAGGGTCACCACCGCGAGCGCCACCAGGGCCGCCACGGCCGCGGCGGCCAGCGCGGGCGCCGCACGGGTCAGCCGCTCCAGCGCCTGGTAGAGGCCGGTGAGCAGCAGCAGGGCGACGGTGACGTGGAGCAGCAGCGCCAGCAGCACGCCCAGGACCACCCCGGCCCGCCAGAACCGGCCCCACGCCAGGGCCAGCGCGACCGGGACCACGATCGCGGCCGCGAACCCGCCGACGAGCTCGCTCCACCACGCACGCTCCCCCATCCACGGCAACCGCACCCCCAGGTCGAACAGGTCGAGGGTCGCCAGCGTGCCGAGCAGGACCACCACCAGGATCGTGGTGGCCGCCGCCAGCCGGTAGCCCCACAGCCGCGCCGGCGACCACGCCCGCGAGCCCAGCAGGATCGTGGCGGTGGCCACCGCCGCCCACACCACCCAGCGCCGGACCACCCCCGTCCCGGTGTCGGCCATCGCGTCGCGGAAGACCCGGTCGGCCTCGTCACGGGTGACGAGGTGGCCCTCGGTCGAGACGTAGGAGGCCGGGTCGTGCCGGCCGGCGACCAGCCCGTCGTGGAGCAGCGCCGCGGGCAGGTGCTCGCCGGTCTTGGGCACCAGCCACGTGAACAGCCACGGCACGGAGGTCAGGTCGGTGCGGAAGTCGTCGTCGGCCGGCACCAGCAGCTCGCCGAGGTGGCGGTCGTCGTAGCCCAACCGCCGGGTCAGCCGGAACGACTCCCCGCCGCGGTCGGTCACCCGCTCCAGGACGATCCGCGGCTCGGCACCGCGGTCGGGCGGCTGCTCGGCCGTCCCGCCGTCGTAGAAGCGGCCGTGCTGGGGCTGCACCCGAGGAATCGCCACGGCTCGAGTGTCGCACCGGGCGCCGACACCGCCCGGCTCAGCAGCCGAGCTCCCAGTGGCCCGGGGACGTCTCGGCCAGCGAGGTGGTCGTGTAGGTGTTCCAGAGCCCGAGCAGGTCCCCCGAGCCGACGGCGTAGGCGTACCCCCCGGACTGGTAGGCGCGGCCGGCGACCGTGTGTGCGTAGTTGTCGTCGGTCACGCAGGTCGGCTCCGGGTCGGGGTCCGGGTCCGGGTCGGGGTCGGGCTCCGAGCCGCCCGTGGCCAGCCCGAAGGCGACCGCATCGCGGTGGGCGGAGCAGATCGTGTCCAGGAAGTACGCCGCCGCGTGGCCGCACTGGTCGGCGCCCGGGCCGGGGTCGACCGGGGTGCCGTGGCCCATCCCCTGCACGGAGTAGAGCCGCACCGCTCCCCCGCCGTACTCCTCCAGCGTGGTGCCGCCCGGCAGCGACCGGGTCGCGGTGGGGGTCTGCCCCACGCCGGCGAGGTTCGTGAACTGGTCGCGGGACTCGCGGGCGGCGGCCGGGACGACCGTCGTGTCGGAGGTGCCGTGCCAGATCGAGACGACCGGCCGGGCGCCGCCGTAGCCGGGGTGGCCGTTGCGGGCGAGGTCGCCCCACTGCTGGGGGGTCCGGTCCGGCGGGCTCGACATGCAGCCGAAGGCCGCCCCGACCGTGGTCGCGCAGCGGAACGGGAGGCCTGCGACGACCGAGCCGCCGGCGAACACCTCCGGGTAGGTCGCGAGCATCACCGCGGTCATGGCGCCACCCGCGGAGAGGCCGGTGACGTAGACCCGGGCGCCGTCGAGGCCCTGGCTCGACACCGCGTGGGAGACCATCTGGCGGACCGAGAGCGCCTCGCCCTGGCCACGGGTCGTGTCGCCGGTCTGGAACCAGTTGAAGCACGCGTTGCCGTTGTTGGCCGAGGACGTCTGCGGGAAGACCACGGCGAAGCCGTGGCGGTCGGCCAGCTCGGCCCAGCCGCTGTTGGCGTAGTAGTCCTGCGCGGTCTGGGTGCAGCCGTGGAGCGCCACCACCAGCGGCGCCCCGGCCGGGAGCCCGGAGGGACGGTAGAGGTGCATCGTGAGGTTGCCCGGGTTGCTGCCGAAGCCGGTCACCGTCACGAGGGACGCGGCCTGGGCGGGGGCGGGTGGGGCGAGCCCCAGCACCGTGAGGGCGAGGGCGAGCAGGGCGACGATCCGGTGGCGCATGGCGGCTCCTCGGTCGGCCGGGGTCCCGAGTGACCCCGGTCACATCCGACCGTGCCAGCCACCCCGCGTCGTACCTATGGGGGCGGGCGCCACATCTCCCCTGCGTCAGTGGCGGGCAGTCACAGGTGCGCCGGGTCGGTGACCGGCCGCTCGCACACGAAGCCCCGACAGACGTAGGCCGCCGCACGACCGTCGACGGGTTGGCGGCCGACCAGCAGCGGGATGTCGTCGCGTGCCGCGTCGGCGACCACGACCACCGATCCCAGGCGGCGGCGGGCCGCCAGGACGAGGGCGTCTCGCGCGGGACCGGGAGGTCCGACGACCGCGATCTCCTCGGGACCGTGGAGCATCGGCACGGCCGCCGCGAGCGACCAGCCCGCGAAGCGGGGCACCCGGGTCGCGATCGCGGCCACGCCGGCGAGCGCCGCCTCCGCGGCGTCGCGGTGCCGGCCCGAGCCGGTCAGCGCGGCGTGCGTCGCGAGCGCGTGGATCATCGCCGACGTCCCGCTCGGGGAGGCGTTGTCGGAGGGGTCGCGGGGGCGGGCCACCAGCGTCTCGGCGTCGTCGGCGGTGTCGTGGAAGCCGCCGCCCTCGGCCGCAAAGTGCGTGAGGGCCACCTCGAGCACCGCCTCGGCACGGGTGAGCCAGACCGGGTCGCCCGTCGCCTGCAGCAGGTCGAGGTAGGCCGCCGCCACGCACCCGTGGTCCTCGAGCACGCCGGCGGGGTTGCCGACCACGCCGTCGCGGGAGACGCGGCGCAGCCGTCCGTCCACCACGTGCACCCCCCAGAGCAGCTCGCCGGCGGCGACGGCCGCGTCGACGTACCGCGGGACGTCGAGCAGGGTCCCGGCCGTGCAGAGCCCGCTGATCGCCAGGCCGTTCCACGCCGCCACGACCTTGTCGTCGCGGGCGGGACGCTCCCGCCGGTCGCGGGCCTCGAGCAGCCGGACCCGACAGCCGGCCCACCGCACCGGGTCGTCGGGCTCCTCGCGCAGCTGCAGCACCGAGCTGCCGTGCTCGAAGGTCCCGGTGCCGGTGACCGACAGCAGTCGGGCGGCCCACGCCCCGTCCTCGGGGCCGAGCGCCTCGACGAGCTGCGCCGGGGTCCAGACGTAGTAGGTGCCCTCGGCGCCCTCGGAGTCGGCGTCCAGCGCGGAGGCGAAGCCGCCCTCGGCCGTGAGCAGCTCGGCGAGCAGGAAGTCGGCGATCCCCCGGGCGGCCCGGACACCGAGGTCGGTCCCCCACTCGGCGTACACGCGCAGCAGCAGGGCGTTGTCGTAGAGCATCTTCTCGAAGTGGGGTACCACCCAGTCCGCGTCGACGCTGTAGCGAGCGAAGCCGCCGCCGAGCTGGTCGTGGATCCCGCCGCGCGCCATCGCCTCCAGCGTGTGCGCCGCCAGCCGCGTGGCCGGTTCCCCACCGACCCGCAGCAGGAAGGCGAGCACCATCGACGGTGGGAACTTCGGCGCTCCCCCGAAGCCGCCCCGCTCCGCGTCGTGCTCCCGGGCGAGCAGCTCGACCGCACCGTCGACCACGGCCCGGTCGACGGGCGAGGGCGCCGCGGCGAGCGGCTGCCGCAGGTGCTCCCGCAGCTGCGAGGCGACGCGCTGCACGTCCTCGGCCCGGTTCTCCCAGGCGTCGACCACGGCCGCGAGCACCTGGCGGAAGCTGGGCTGCCCGTGCCGTGGCTGGTCCGGGAAGTAGGTCCCGGCGAAGAACGGGTTGCCGTCGTGGTCGAGCACGCAGGTCATCGGCCAGCCGCCGTGACCGGTCATCGCGGTGGTCGCGTTCATGTAGACCGCGTCGACGTCCGGCCGCTCCTCGCGGTCGACCTTGACGCTGACGAAGTGCTCCGCGAGATAGGCCGCGGTGGCCTCGTCCTCGAAGGACTCGTGGGCCATCACGTGGCACCAGTGGCAGGCGGCGTAGCCGACCGACAGCAGCACCGGCACGTGACGACGCCTGGCCTCCTCGAACGCCTCGGGTCCCCACTCCCACCAGTCGACGGGGTTGTCGGCGTGCTGGAGCAGGTACGGCGACGTGGCGTTCGCCAGCCGGTTCGACATCGGCACCTCCGGCCCTCACCGTACCCACGCGGCCTACGCTGGCCCGGCCCGGTCAGACCGCCCGCGTCCCTGGAGATCCATGACCTTCCTGCCCTCCCTGCCCGAGGATGCTCGGCTGCTCGACGTCTTCCGCGCGTTCCCGGAGACGTCCCGACCGCTGCTGGACTACCACGAGGTGCTGATGCGCGGCAGCTCGGAGCTGACCGTGGCGCAGCGGGAACTCCTCGCGGCGTACGTGTCCGGGCTCAACGACTGCGGCTACTGCCACGGGGTGCACGCGGTGACGGCCGCGCGGTTCGGGATCGAGGAGGGGCTGCTGGCCGACCTGATCGCGGACGTCGAGACCGCCGACGTGGACGACCGGCTGCGGCCGCTGCTGCGGTACGTCGCGACGCTCACCCGGACCCCGGACCGGGTCACGCCCGCGGCGGCCGAGGCCGTCCTCGCGGCCGGCTGGTCGGAGCGGGCGCTCCACGACGCGGTGTCGGTGTGCGCGCTGTTCAGCTTCATGAACCGGCTGGTCAACGGCCTCGGCGTGACCGCGGGTGCGGACTACCTGGAGACCTCCGGGGAGCGGCTGGCCGAGGGTGGCTACGCGGGTCTGCACGACCTGCTGTGAGCCTGGCTCACCCGACCACGCGGGTCTCGGGCTGGAAGGCGACCCAGGCGAACCAGAAGGTGTCGAGGTGGCGGACCGGCTCGAGGCGGGTGCCCCGCAGCGGCCCCGCCACCGCCCTGCCGGTGATGTCCCACCGCGATCCGGTCTGGTCGTCCACGAACTCCTCGCCGGCCCGTCGCCAGGTCAGCTCACGACGGCCGACACGTGGCGAGAACGCCGCGACCGTGCCGACGTCCGTGCTCTCGGTGATCCGCTCGGCATCGAGGGCCGAGGACTGGCCGGGCGCGTGCCACACCGAGACCTGCTGCCCGTCGAGCGGGACCACCAGGACGCCGTCGTCGGCCACGAGAGCCCGGACGACGGCCACCGGGGCATCATCGCCGGCGCCGAGACCCACCACCCGCTCCTTGACCAGGAGCCGGTCGTCGGTGCCACCCGGGATCGGCGCGATCAGCCCCCCGTCCGGCTGGTCGTAGCCGACGTAGGGGTTGGTGCCGTAGTCCCGGTCGTGCCCGGTCTCCCGGGTCAGGACGCGGGCGTCGGGATGCGACTCCCGGAACTGGTCCCACCCCACGACACCCATCGGGATCGCCTCGAGCTCGGAGCCGGTCAGGGCTCCCACGGAGGCGACGCCGGTGAGCTGGGGCCACAGCGACTGCGTCTGCCGGTCGTACATGACGAGGTTGTCGGCGTAGAGCATGCCCGAGGTGCCGAAGTCGAGCCGGCGCCCGTCGAGGACGCGGAGGAACGCGACCCCGGAGTTGCACAGCGGGCAGTAGGTGACCGCGACCGGCGTCCCGGCGACCTCGTCGTTGACGATCTCGTGCCAGGTCAGAATGGCCACCGGGTAGCCCCGCGTCTCACCGTCGACGGTGAGTGAGAGCACCGGGTCGGTGGCACCGAGCCACTTCACGTCGGCCACGTCCTCGAACCTCGGCTGGTCGATCGGCGGGATGCCGTCGGGTGGTGGCCCCCCGGAGACCAGGTCGTCGAGGTCGATCAGCGGGGCGGGGAAGGCGTCGCTGCCGGGGTCCTCGAGCGCCGACGGCAGGTCGCCCTCGTCACGCCGCGGCGCCGGGCTGGACGACGGACTCGGCGTCGACGCGTCCTGCGGCGCCGGTGGATCGGCCGGGGCGTCGCGCAGCGCGAGCCCCACCACCGCCACGACCGCCACGACGGCGAGGCCGACCCCGACGATCATCGAGCGTCGCGCAGCGCCTGCCATGCGACGACCTTGCGCGCATCTCCCCCGACGTTCAGTAAGCCCGCTCACAGAGGGCCGGGCGGCGACCGGACAGACTCGGCCCATGAGACCGCTCGCGATCCTCGTCGCGTCCACCCTGCTGCTGCTCAGCGGCTGCGGGTCGGACACGTCCCCCGCTGGGACGTCCGGGGCCGCGGACGTGATCGGGACCGGCAAGATGGCGGACTACGCGTTCACCGCCGAGACCCTCGACGGGGCCACCCTCGAGGGGAGCAGCCTGGCGGGGCGCCCCGCCGTGCTGTGGTTCTGGGCTCCGTGGTGCCCCACCTGCCGCGCGCAGAGCCCCAACGTCTCCGCCCTCGCCGACCAGTACGACGGGGAGGTGGCGGTGATCGGGGTGGGCGGACTGGACGACGCCACGGCCATCGGGGACCTCGCAGCGCGGATCCCGCACGTCACGCACGTGGTGGACGCCGAGGGCGAGGTCTGGGGACACTTCCGGGTCACCGCCCAGTCGAGCTACACCGTCATCGACGACGAGGGCGAGATCATCGCGGAGCAGTACCTCGACGACGCCGAGCTCAACGAGCTGGTCGCCCGCCTCGCCGCCCAGGCCTCCGCAGGGTCGGCACCGACGACCGGGAGGGCACCATGAGAGGCGACCGGAACAGCGTGGGCGGAGCGCTCGTCGTGGGCGCCGTGGCAGGCGTGCTCGCCTCCCTCGTGATGGCGATGTACGCCATGGGAGCGGCCTGGGTCGACGGCACCGGCTTCTTCACCCCGTTGCACCACATCGCCTCGTTGTGGGCATCGCCGGACCCGATGATGACCTCGATGCAGGAGGCGATGGCCGGCAACGACTTCCAGATCAGCGCCGGGACCGCGGTGCTGGGCACCCTCATCCACCTGATGACCGGAGCGGCGTACGGGGCCGGGTTCGGTCTCCTGGTCTCCCGACTCGCCGTCGGTCGCGGCCTGCTGGTCGCGCTCGGCACCGGGTACGGCGGCCTGGTCTTCGTGGTCAGCGCCTTCGTGGGGCTGCCCCTGGCTGCCGCGATCTTCGACGCGGGTGACCCCATCAGCAACATGGCCGAGATGGCCGGCTGGGGGACCTTCGTCGTGGAGCACCTGCTGTTCGGTCTCGTGCTCGGCCTGCTCGTCGCGGCACGCTCGCGCCGCGAGGTCGGCCGGGCCTCGGCACGCTGAGCGCCCTCACCCTCGACAAGGCTGCGACCATGGGATCAGAACCAATCATCTGTGCGAGCTCCGGCCGACCCGAGGACCTCGCCGGGGGCGGCCGGCCGTGGTCCCCCGGCCGCAGGGAGGAAGTCGTGGACATCGAGCGGGCCGCCGAGCACGGCCCGGGCCGACCCTGGTGCATGGCCGAGGTCGACATCTTCTGCGACCTCGACGCGGCGGAGATGGGTGCCCTGTCCCAGGCGGCGCCGATGCGGCGCTACCGGTCCGGGGACCTGGTCTACACCCCTCACCAGCCGCTCGAGGCGCTGTTCATCCTCAAGGAGGGCCGGATCCGGATCTTCCGGGTGTCGCCGGAGGGGCGGGCGCTCACCACAGCCATCGTCACGCCCGGCACGATCTTCGGCGAGATGGTGATCGTGGGGCAGCAGATGCACGACAGCTTCGCCGAGGCCCTCGAGGACGTCGTCGTGTGCGTGATGTCCACGGCCGACGTCCGGCGGCTGCTGCTCGGGGACGCCCGGATCGCCACCCGGATCTCCGAGACCCTGGGCCGGCGGGTCGGAGAGCTCGAGCAGCGGCTCTCCGACGCGGTGTTCAAGTCGGTCCCGGAACGCATCGCCGGCGCCCTGGTGACGCTCGCGGCAGGCTCCGCCACCAGCTTCGGACGCGACCCGCAGCTCCGTCTCACCCACGAGCAGCTGGCCGCGCTGGCCGGCACCTCCCGCGAGACCACGACCAAGGTCCTCGGCGAGTTCGCCGACCTGTCCCTGATCTCGCTGGGTCGCGCGCGGATCACCGTCCGCGACCGGGCGCGGCTGCGCCGGCTCGCCGGATCCCCGGACGCGCCCTAGCCTTCGACCTCCCGGCTCAGCGGTACTCCGGGTTGGGGTGGTCGGGATCGGACAGGTCCCAGTTGGACGTGACGTTGCCGTGGGCGGGCACGCCCCCGTCGTCCTTGAGCCGCCGCGCGGTGTGGAGCATGTTCCAGGCCGCGAAGACCGCGTTGCGGGTGGTCCAGTGGTTGCGGGCCCCCACGCCGTCGTCGAGGTAGGAGGGGCCGGGCCCCGCTTCGCCGTCCCAGTAGGCGTCGACCTGCGGCGGGATCGTGAAGCCGATGTGGCTCAACGCGTAGAGCAGCTGGGCCGCGCAGTGCTTGCCGCCGTCCTCGTTGCCGGTCACCACCACACCGCCGACCTTGCCGTAGTAGCTCCACTGCCCCTGGGCGTTGAGCTCGCCCGACCACCCGTACAGCCGCTCGACGGCCAGCCGGGTGATCGAGGACTGGTCCCCGAGCCAGATCGGGGTGGCGAGCACGAGGATGTCGGCCGGCTCGACCAGGGAGCGGTAGAGGTCAGGGAAGTCGTCACGCTCCCAGCCCTGCTCGCGCATGTCCGGCTGCACGCCGGGCGGGACGACGTGGTCGACGAGGCGGACCACGTCCACACGGGCGCCCACGCCCTCCAGCACCCGCCGGGTCACGGACAGCAGCCCGTCGGTGTGGCTGGGCTCGGGCGACCGCTTCAGGGTGCCGTTGAGGACGACGACCCTCAGGTCGTCGTAGCGGGTGGTCGCGGCCGCGACCTCGGCGTCGATGAACCGGGCGACGGATGTCGGGATCATGTCGGTCCTCCAGGTGGTGGGATGGGTCCTTCAGGTCCAGGGCAGCTCGGTGCCGTGGGTGGTCACGACGTCGATCTCGCCCAGGAGCGTGCGGTGCACGGGGCAGCGGTCCGCGATGCTGAGCAGCGCCGTTCGTTGCTCCTCGGAGAGGGCGGGGTCGAGCTCGATGTGGCGCTGCACCCGGTCGACGTGGCCCGAGGTGGTCTCGCAGGTCTCGCAGTCGGAGGCGTGGACCCGCCCGTGGCGCAGCGTGACCCGCGACGGTGCGAACTCCCAGCCCTTGCGCCGGGCGTACATCCGCATCGTCATCGACGTGCACGCCCCCAGCGCCGAGAGCAGCACGTCGTAAGGACCGGGACCGGTGTCGCCGCCACCGACGTCGGCAGGCTCGTCCAGCAGCCAGCTGTGCCGGCCCGACCGGACCCGGTGGGCGTACCCGCCCGTACCGCTCACCTCCTCGACCACGACCTCGTCGGCCACGTCGGGTGCCGACGGCGACGCAGGTTCCGCGGCCGGGAGGAACCGGCCGGCCCAGGCCGCGATCATGGTGGCGGCGAAGTCGGCGTCCTCGGGGCGCAGCAGCAGGTGGTCCGCCTCGTCGAGCGCGACGAAGGACTTGGGATGGCGGGCGGTCTCGAAGATCGTGCGCGCCTCCTCGATGCCCACCACCTCGTCACGCGGCGAGTGCAGGACGAGCAGCGGCTTGCCCAGCGCGGCGATGCGCTCGAGCTGGGGTTGGGCGGCGAGGTCACGGGCCAGCTCGGGGCTGACGTGGAGGCTCCGGTGGCCGATGACCACGTCGAGGTGCCCGTCGGAAGCGGGCTCCGCACCGTCGAGGAGCCGGGTGAGGTGGTCGGGGGTCGAGGGCGCGCCGAGGACGGCGACGGCGTCGACGGACTCCAGCTCCCCGGCGACGGCCAGGACCGCGGCCCCGCCGAGCGAGTGGCCGACCAGCAGCCGGGGCGGCTCGAGCTCCTCCCCCAGCCAGCGGGCGGCCGCACGGAGGTCCTCGAGGTTGGTGGTGAAGGTGGTCTCGGCGAACGAGCCGTCCGAGTCGCCGAGACCGGTGAAGTCGAAGCGCAGCACGGCGTAGCCGGCACCCGCCAGGGCCCGGGAGACCCGGGAGGCGGCCCGGGAGGTGCGGTCGCAGGTGAAGCAGTGCGCGAACAGCGCCACCGCGTGCGGGGGACCGCCGGGCAGGTCCAGGGTCCCCACCAGGTCCTCGCCGCTGCTGCCCCGGAAGGTCACGTCGCGACGCTGTGCCGTGGCGCTCGCGGTGGGATGGGTCATGACCGGGTCTCCTCCAGGGGTGGGCGAACCTCGCGTGTGCTGTCGGTGGGCGCCGTGGCCGGTCGCCGGCCGGTACCCGCGCTCGGGGCCGGTGACGCCTCGGCGACGGACCACTGCCGTCCCCCCTCCCGGGGCAGGACGACCCGGACCCGGGCGCCCGGCCGGACGTCGTCCCCGGCCGGCAGCTCGACCTCGACCCGCGAGTCGTCGTCACCCACGAGCGAGGTGACCACGCGGGTGCCGGTCGGACGGCGCCGGACCACGCGAGCCTCGATCCCGGCGCCGTCGGCCGCCGCGTCGAGGGGGACCACCCGCAGCGACTCCCGGCGCACGAGCAGCACCGCAGCGCCCGACCCCGCGCCGTCCCCGGCCACCGGGACCCGGCCCCAGGCGCTGTGGTGGACGCCGGAGCGCACGACGCCCCGGACCTCGGTGAAGCCGCCCAGCAACCGGGCCACCGGGACGCTCGCGGGACGCGCGTACAGCTCGGACATCGGTGCCTGCTGGTGGACGGTCCCGTCGATCAGGACGACGGTCGACTCGGCCAGGGCCGCCTCGTCGAGGTCGTGGGTGACCATCAGGATCGTCGGGGCCAGTGCCGCACGAACCTCGCCGAGCAGGTCGTGCATGGAGGACCGCAGCTCCCGGTCCAGGGAGCTGAAGGGCTCGTCGAGCAGCAGCGCCCCACGCTCGGCGGCCAGGGCGCGGGCCAGCGCGACCCGTTGCTGCTGTCCCCCCGACAGCGAGGCCACCTCGCGCCGGTCGAAACCCTCGAGGTGCACCAGTCGCAGGTACCGCTGGGCGCACCGGCGGGCCTCCCGCCGTCCGGCACCCGAGAGCCGGGGCGCGAAGCCGACGTTCCCGGCGACGTCGAGGTGGTCGAAGAGCAGCGGGCTCTGGAACATGACGGTCAGGTCGCGGCGCTCGGTCGGCTGGTCGGCCACGTCGCGGCCGTCCACGAGCACCTGCCCCGTCGTGGCGCGCTGCAAGCCCGCAGCCACGCGCAGCAGGGTGCTCTTCCCCGACCCCGACGGCCCGACCACCGAGACCATCTCGCCGTCGGCGACCGTGACCGTGGCGTCGCGCAGGGCGTCGTCCGCCGCGTCGGCGTACCGGTGCGACACCCCCCGGATCTCGACGGTGCTCATCTCGGCATCCTCTCCTGTGCGGGCATGGGATCGGGAGTCTCGGGGATCCGGACCCGTCGTCGCAGGCCGGCCGCGACGGTCACGAGCACCACCGGGGGCAGCAGCGTCGCCAGCGCCATCGCCGAGACCATGGCGTCGTTGCCGGAGCCCGAGGCCGCCGATCCGAGCAGGACCGGGGCGGTGACCAGCTGCCCGCCGCCGACCAGCAGCGTGACGACGTAGTCGCTCCATCCCACCAGGAAGGCCAGCAGGGCGGCGACGAGGATGCTGCCGCGCATCGCGGGCAGCACGACCCGCAGCCTGGCCTGCCGGGCGGTGGCCCCGAGGGCGCGCGCCTGCGCCTCCAGCTCCGGAGACGTGCGGGCGAAGCCGGTCGCGCTGGTGTAGGCCGTGTAGGGGATCGCCACCACGGCGAGCAGCAGCACCACCGAGAGCAGCTCGGGGAGCCCGATCCGGATCAGGACCACGTCGAGCCCCATGGCGACCGCGAACGGCGGCAGGACCAGCGGGACCAGCAGCAACCCCACGACCAGCCGTGGTCGTCTCGTGAGCCGCCAGCCGAGGACCCGCCCGGTCATCACGCCCAGCGGCGTGGCGACGGCGGCGACGGCGAGGCCCAGCCCCAGGGAGCGCAGCAGCGCCCGCGGCAGTCCGGCCTCGGCCGCGTCCCGCCAGCCGGTCACGCCCCACTCCCGGGGCAGCACGTCCGGGAAGGTCCAGCGTTCCGCGGCCGTCCACAGCAGCACCGGCAGCAGCGGGACCACCAGCCACAGCAGGGCGAGGGCGACGGGCACCGTCCGGGCCGGGCGGCTCACGACGTCCTTCCTGCGGTCAGCGCCCGCAGCCGGGGCAGCGCCGCCAGGGCGGGCACCGCGACGCAGAGCGCGAGCGCGGCCCCGGTCACCGCGGCCGCCGCGGCGGCCGGACGGTCGGCGAGCTCGAGGGAGCCGAAGAGCCGGAAGGCCAGGACCGGGAGCGGCTCCGGGACCGTGCGACCGAGCAGCCAGGCGACCTCGTAGGAGCCGATGGCGTAGACGAGCGTGACCAGCGAGGCGGCGGCCAGGGCCGGAGCTGCGGTCGGGACCAGCACCCGGACCACCCGCTGCCAGCGGCGCGCGCCGAGCCCCGCCGCGACCTCCATCCGGGCGCGGTGTCCCGGCGCGACGGCCGCCAGGACGACCAGGGCGACGAAGGCGGACTCCTTCCACGCCAGCTCCAGCACGGTCGCGACCGGCCACGCCCCGCCGACCAGCGCCGGCCAGCTGCCGTCGGTGGCCGGCGCCGCCAGCCGGGCGGCCACGCCCCCGTCGCCGAGCAGCAACGAGACCGAGGTCGCCCCCACCAGGTGGGGGACGGCGAGCACGGCCAGGCACACCACCCGGACCACCGCGGCCGACCGGCCGCCCCGCAGCATCAGCGTCGCCAGCAGCAGCCCGACCACGGCCGCCAGCACCGTCGCGGGCACCGCGATCAGCAGCGACTCTCCGATGCCCGCGACCAGGTCCGGTGCCGCGGCGCGCCAGCCGGCCAGGCCCGGGGTCGGCTGTCCGAAGAGCGGCATCAACCCGACGGAGGTGGCCACCACCGCGACCATGCCGGTGCCGGCCACCAGCGTGATGGTCACGATCCCCGGCGCCGCGCCGGCTGCACCCCGGCCCGTCATCGGCGGCCCAGGACCTCGCGGCGCCAGCCCTCGTCCAGCGGGGCCACCCACGCCGAGGACAGCTCCGGCCGGGCGTTCGCCGACAGCTCCTCGTACGCCGGGACGACCGGCGAGTCGGGGAGGTCGTCGAACGCCGACGCAGCAGGTGCGTCGAGCAGGTCGGTGTCCAGGACGGTGAACTGCCCCCAGACGTCGGGGTCGGCCTTGGCCGCCTGCTGCTCCGGTGAGAGTGCCAGGTCGGCGACCACCATCGCCCCCGCCTGGTCCGGGGAGCTGGCCGGGATCGCGAGGAAGCTGGCGTTCCCGACGGTGCCGTCCGCCACGGTGAGCACGCGGGTGGTCTCCGGGAAGGTGCCGTCCCGGACCAGCTCGGTCAAGGTGGCGGGGCCGTAGGTCATCGTGAGGTCGACCTGGCCGTCGGCGAAGAGCCGGTCCAGGGCCACCTGGTCACGCGGGTAGGTGCGCCCCTCCCGCCACAGCGAGGGCGCCAGGTCGCGCAGCCGCTCCCACAGGGCCGGCGTCAGCTCGTCGTAGGCTCCCTGGTCGAAGCTCGTCGGGACCGCGTCGGCGTCCCCGGAGACGGCGTAGAGCGCCTGCCGGACGAAGACGGAACCGGTGAAGTCCGGCGGCGCTGGGTAGGTGAAGCGACCGGGGTGTGCCTCCGCCCAGTCCAGCAGCCCGTCGACGGTCGCGGGCGGGTCGCTGACCCGGGCCGCGTCGTAGACGAAGGTGAACTGGGCCTTGTGCCAGGGCGCCTCGCAGCCGGCCACGGCCACCCCGAAGTCCTCGGTGACCAGCGGGTCGTCGGCGGCGACGTCGGCCATGTGGGGCAGGTCGTCGGACCAGCCGCACAACCAGGCGCCCGCCTGCTGACCGGTCGCGAAGTTGTCGCCGTTGACCCAGACCAGGTCCACCGAGCCGTCCTC
Organism: uncultured Actinomycetota bacterium; assembly: GCA_963795215.1. Taxonomy (GTDB): domain Bacteria; phylum Actinomycetota; class Actinomycetes; order Propionibacteriales; family Nocardioidaceae; genus Nocardioides. Next base: position 554,667 of record CAWCGW010000007.1, on the reverse strand, counting down.
GGAGCCGGCGGCGTGCTCGGCGAGGATCCGGCGCACGGCGTCCTTGGTGTCGGCGACCGGCACCCGGCGCAGCGTGACGCCCAGCTCCGCCGCGGCCGGGGCGAGCACGTCGTCGACGTAGGCGTTGCCACGGTCGTCCCCGCCGTACATCCACAGGTCCACCGTCTGTCCCTGGGCCTCAGCCAGCACCTCGTCCCACGGCCGGTCGGCGGCCGTGGGGCTCTCGGCGGCCGGGGCGGCGCAGCCCCCGACGAGCAGGGCGGAGGCCAGGGCCACCGCGGCTGCGGCGAGGGGGCGGGAACTCATGGCGACGGCGTCTCCTCGGATCGACGATGCACAGTACGGGGCACTCCCCTGTCCTAGCGGGAACACGGTAGGGGTCCTGGGGACTTCCACCCTCGTGGAGCCGACGGGAATGACAGCGCGGTCGGGGGCCTGGGTACGCCTCGGCGTCCTGGCTGCCCTGCTGCTGGGGGTGTTCGTCGCCGAGCAGCTGCGCGGATGGGACGACGTCCGGCTGTTGCGCGACCAGGTGGAGGCCGCCGGACCGCTCGGCGCCGCGGCCTTCGTCGCCGGGTACGCCGTGCTGGTCCTGCTCCCGGCTCCCAAGGCCCTGCTCACCGCCCTCGGCGGCGTGCTCTACGGGCTGTGGCTCGGCGCGCTGCTGTCGTGGGTCGCCGCCCTCATCGGTGCGGCGGCGGCCTTCGGCCTGGGCCGCACGCTGGGTCGGGGGCCCGTGGAACGGCTCACCGGTGGCCGCGTGGCGCGCGCCGACCGGGTGCTGGCCGACCACGGCTTCGGGGCCGTGGTCGCGGTCCGGCTGGTGCCGGTGCTGCCGTTCACCGCGATCAACTACGCCGCAGGCCTCACGGGCGTCCGGTGGCCCCACTACCTGCTCGGGTCGGCGCTCGGCATGGTGCCCGGGAGCCTGGCCTATGCCTCCCTGGGCGCCTGGGGGACCGAGCCGTGGGGCCTGTTCGCCGGCCTCGCGGTGCTGGTGGCCCTGGTCGTCGTGGGCGGCCTGGTCGGGCGGCGACTGCTCGGTGACCGGGCCCGCGACGGGGTCGGGGAGGATGTCGGGGCACCCGCGAGCCCACGCGAGGAGGAAGGACGCTGATGTTCGACGTCCTGCTGCGCCGCCGCCTCGACGGCCCGTTGGCGCGGGTCGCCGGCCACCTGGACCGGCCGTGGGTCACTCCCGACCGGCTCACGGGCGCCGGCCTGGCGCTGGGCCTGGCGAGTGCCGGGCTCGCGGCCGGACAGCTGTGGGGGTGGGCGCTGGCCGCCTGGTTGCTCTCGCGGGTCATGGACGGCCTGGACGGACCGTTGGCGCGGCGACGGGCCCCGGCCGGGCAGGGCTCGGCCGCTGGGGGTTTCCTCGACATCACCGCCGACTTCCTGGTCTACGGCGCGACGGTCGTGGGGGTGGCCGTCGGGGTGACGACCGCGCCGGGGACGCCGGCGGACTGGCTGCCGTTCGCCGCCGTGCTGCTGGCCTACTACGTCAACGGCACCGCGTTCCTGGCGTTCTCCTCGATCGCGGAGCGCTCCGGGCGCCGGATCGATGACGGTCGTTCCCTGAGCTTCCTGGGCGGCCTCGCCGAGGGCGCCGAGACGATCCTCGTGCACTCGCTGTGGCTGCTGCTGCCCGCGCACGCCCCGCTGATCGCCTCGGTGTGGGCCGTGGTGGTGGGCGTCAGCGGCCTCCACCGGATCGCGGTGGGCTACCGGACCCTGCGCGGTCCCGCAGCCGCGGACCGCTGAGCCGGTCCGGCTCGGGAAGCCCGGGAGGGGGCCACCGGGTTCCCAGGACGTGACGACTTCCCCAGCACGCGCCGACGTCGACGCCGACGCACCACGTCCCGAGGCACCGCCGCGGGTGGCCGTCGGCCGGCTCGCGGCGCTCGTCCTCGTCTTCGTCCTGGTCTCCGTCGGACTGCACCTCAGCGGGTGGAGCGGCCCGGAACGGTTGCAGGCCCTGGTCGAGTCGGCCGGCTGGGCCGGTGTCGCGGTCTTCGTGGTCGGGTACGCCGTCCTGGTGCTCGCCCCCACGCCGGCATCCGTGCTCACGATCCTCGGCGGGGCCCTGTTCGGTCTGTGGTGGGGCACCCTGCTGGCCTGGGCGGGCGCGCTGCTCGGGGCCCTCGGCGGCTTCCTGCTCGGCCGCCGCCTCGGGCGGCCCGCGGTGGACCGGCTGCTGCGTGGCCGGCTGCAGCAGGCAGACCAGGTGCTGACCCGCCACGGCCTGGTCGCCGTGCTCGCGGTCCGGCTGCTGCCGTTGTTCCCCTTCACGCCGCTGAACTACGCGGCCGGTCTGCTGGGCGTCCGGGCCCGCGACTACGTCCTCGGCACGGCGGTCGGGATCGTGCCCGGCGCCCTCGCCTACGCCGCGGTCGGCGCCTCGGGGGCCGACCCGGTCGGGATCGCCCTCGGCGTCGGCGGGCTGGTGCTGCTGGCCCTGCTCGGCGGCACGGTCGGCCGCCGGCTGCTGAGAACCGTGGGACCCTGATCTGGATGACCACGTCCTGGGCACGGCGACTGGCGACGTACGGTCGCCGGATCCTCGAGCGCACCGACCCCGTCCACCCCGAGACGGTGGCGGTGATGCGCCGTCGGTGGGCCGGCCTCCCGGCGACGGCGAAGTCCCCCGCGCAGACCGTGGGGCGCATCGGCGTCGGCTGTGAGGGCACGCACGGTGTCTTCCCGAGGTGCAACCTGACCTGCTCCCCCTGCTACCACTCCGCGGACGCCAACAAGGTCCGGGTCGACGGTGCCCACACGGTCGGGGAGGTCACCCGCCAGATGTCACTGCTCCGGCGGCTGCGGGGTCCCCGGGCGCACGCCCAGCTCATCGGAGGTGAGGTCTCGCTGCTGGCTCCCGACGACCACGCCGCCGCCCTGTCGGCGATGCGGTCGGCGGGGCGAGAACCCATGTCGATGACCCACGGGGACTTCGACGACGACTACCTGCGAGCCCTGGTCACCGGTCCCGACGGCGGGCTCCGGCTGCCGCGGGTGTCCTTTGCGGCGCACGTCGACTCGCTGATGCGCGGACGACGCGGCATCCCCCGTCCCCGCTTCGAGCACGAGCTCGACCAGTACCGGGCGGGCTTCGTGGCGATGTTCGAGCGGCTCGGCCGAGAGACCGGTCTGCGCTACTTCCTGGCCCACTCCATGACCGTGACCCGCGCGAACCTCGACCAGGTCGGGGACGTGGTGGCCGCGGTCGTGCCCCTGCGCTACTCGATGATGTCGTTCCAGCCCGCAGCCCGGGTCGGTGACCCGCGCCGCTGGACCGACGACCCCGGCCAGGGCGTCGGCATCGAGGAGGTCTGGGACCGGATCGAGGCGGCGCTGGGGCAGCCCGTGGCGTGGCAGGCCCTGCAGTTCGGCGACTCGCGCTGCAACCGCTCGGCCTTCGGGGTGCTGGTCCACGACACCTGGGTCCCGCTGCTCGACCCGGCCGACCCGGCGGACCTGGCGTTCCGGGACGCCGTGTTCGCCCGCATCCCGGGCGTCTCCCTCGCCGGCGACGAGCCCTGGGTCGTGGCGGTGCGGGTGGCCCGGCTGGTCACGACCCACCCGGGCCTGGCCCTGCGGGCCGTGGCGTGGGGCGTGCGGATGGTCCGACGGGCGGGTGGCGGGGCTGCGCTGGCGCGTGCGGTCGCCCGCAGACGCGTGCGAGGGATGACCTTCGTGGTCCACGCCTTCATGGACGCCGCCAGCGTGATCCCCGCCTGGGAGGCCCAGAGCCGCGGAGAGACAGCGAGCGACCCCGACGTCCGGGCGACCCAGGAGCGGCTGCAGGCGTGCGTCTACACCATGGCCCACCCCGAGACCGGTGAGCTCGTGCCTGCCTGTGTCCAGCACTCGGTGCTCGACCCTGAGCAGAACCGGCAGCTCGTGACGCTGCTGCCGATGCCGACCCGGCGTCGACCCGACCCCCACCCGGCTCAGCCGCGGTAGCCGTCGATCCAGCGCCGGTCGATGCGGTGCTTGAGGGCGAGGCTGGCACGACCCAGCCACCACCACCCTCCGCGGACCGCGAGGCCGGTGCCGGCCCCGAGATCGAGGATCGCGAGTGCCTGCCGCTGCGGCCGGTAGACCGGAGCCGGCGCCCCGGCGATGCGGGCCTGGAGGGCCGCGAGCAGCACCGGCCCCTGGCGCACCCCGTGGACCCCGATCCGAGGCAGCGGGCCCGGGAGGAAGTCGGCGCAGTCGCCGGCGGCGTACACGTCGTCGTGGTCGCGGTGCTGGAGGGTGTCCCGGACCGGGAACCCGTCGGAGCCCCCGAGCGGGGACCGGGTGGCCAGGGGTGGCGGCGCGAGCCCCGTGGCCAGGACGACGGTGTCGTGCGGCACGCGGGTCCCGTCGCGGAGCACGACCTCCCGCTCGTCGACCCGCTCGAGCTCGGCGCCGGTCGTGGCTCGCACCCCCCGCTCGCCGAGCAGCCTGACCAGCCGGTCCGCGGCCCGTGGCGGGAGCCCGCCACCCACCCGGGGTCCGGCCTCGAGCAGGTGGACCCGGTCGGTGTCGGAGCGCGCGGCGAGCTGGGCGGCGAGCTCGAGACCGCTGGGGCCGGCGCCGACCACGGTGACGTGGTGGCCGCGCCCGGCCCGCGGCTGCGCCAGCCGCTCGCGCAGCCGACCGAGGTCGTGGAGCGGCTTGACCCCGACGACCCCGTCGGCGACCGCCACCCCCGGCGGCACGGCGGCGGTGCTGCCGATGTTGAGCGACAGCAGGTCCCACGCGAGCACGGACCCGTCGTCGGTGGTCGCGGTCCGGGCGACCGGGTCGAGGTGGGTGACGCGGCCCTGCCGGTGGTCGACGACGCCGTCCCGGGTCAGGGCGGCGACGTCGATCCGGCCCTCGCCGGGATCCCGTCCGCCGGCCGCGATCGCGGCCGCGGCCCCGCTGTAGTCGAACCAGCGGGGCGCCACCAGCGTGGTCCGGTAGCCGGCCCCCGCGAGCCGCGCGGCGTGCCGGAGCAGGTGCAGGTGGGCGTGCCCGGCGCCGACCAGGAGCAGCCGACGCTCAGCCGGCACGGCGCCCGAGCCAGCGACGGCGGGTCCACGCCAGGGTCCGCAGCGCCCGGCGGGTCGCCGGCCGGGCGAGCTGCTCGCGGACGTCGGCGACCGCCGCGTTCCACGGCCCGTCGTTCCACGTCGGGTAGGCGTGGGTGATGCCCGCGAGGTCCCGCGTGCGCAGGCCACGTCGTACGGCGATGGCCAGCTCGCCGAGGGTCTCCCCCGCCCGGGGCCCGACGACGGTGGCACCGAGGATCCTCCCCTTGCGGTCCACCGCGAGCCGGGTGAGCCCGTCGGTGCGGCCCTCGGTCACGGCGCGGTCGACGTGCTCGTGGGTCAGCGTGAGCATCCGGACGCCGTCGCGCTCGCGGCCGGTGTCGATGCCCACGGCCGCGACCTCCGGATGGGTGTAGGTCACCCGCGGCACCGCCGAGGTCTCGACCGTCCGCCGGACGCCCAGCACGGCGTTGCTGGCGGCGAGGCTGCCGTGGACCCCCGCGACGTGGGTGAACTGCGGGTGGCCGGTGAGGTCCCCGGCGGCCCAGATCCGGGGGTTGGTGGTCCGCAGCCGGGGGTCGACGACGACGAAGCCTCGCGGGTCGAGCTCGACCCCGACCGCGTCCAGCCCGAGGTCCCGGGTCCGCGGCGTGCGACCCACGGCGACGAGCAACCGGTCGAAGTCGACGGTGCTCCCGTCCTCCAGGCACAGCGTCCCGGCCTCCGGTCCGGACGGCGCGACCGACGCCACCGACTGCCCCACCCGGATCGTGACGCCCTCGGACTCCAGCGCGCGGTGGACGGCGGCGGCGGCCTCGGCGTCCTCGCGCGGCAGCACCCGGGGCGCCCCCTCGACCAGGGTCACCTCGCTCCCGAGCCGTGCGAGGGCCTGTCCCAGCTCGCAGCCGATGCTGCCGGCGCCGAGGACCGCGAGCCGGCGCGGAGCCTCGGTGAGGTCCCACACGGTGTCGCTGGTCAGGGTCTCGAGGTCGGCCAGTCCCGGGATCGGCGGGACTGCCGGTGCCGCTCCGGTGGCGAGGAGCGCCTGGGTGAAGTGCACGGTCTCGCCGTCGACGTCGAGCGTCCCCTCCCCGAGGAAACGACCGTTGCCCGACCGGACGGTCACCCCCGCCGCGGTCAGCGCCTCGGGGGAGTCGACGGGGGCGATCCGGGCGATCGCGGCGTGGACGTGCTCCATGGCGCGCGGGAAGTCGACGGACACCCCGTCGACGACGACGCCGAACCGTCCGGCACCGCGAGCGCTCGCGGCGACCTCCGCGGCGGCCAGCAGCGCCTTGGAGGGCACGCACCCGGTCCACAGGCAGTCTCCGCCCGTGCGCTCGCGCTCCACCAGGAGGACCCGCGCGCCGAGACCGGCAGCGGTCTTGGCCGCGACGATGCCGGCCGTGCCACCGCCGAGGACCAGCAGGTCCCAGCGGTCCGGCGCGCTCACTCGCGCCGCCCGTCGACCAGGTCGTCGAGCACGGTCCGCATCCGGTCGACGGTGGCGGGGTCCACGGGGCGGCGACCCGACCACAGCGACAGGGCACGGTGCAGCAGCCGGTGCTGGCGCATGACCTCGCTGCACTTCTCGCAGGACGCGACGTGCTCCTCCAGCCGGGTGACCTCACCCGGGGTGAGGGGGGCCGCGGGGTCGGCGTCGAGGTACCGCTGGATGCGTCGTGCCGTCCAGTGGCACGTGAGCATCTGCCGGAGCGCTCCGCTCATCACTGCTCTCCTCGGGTGGTGGTGAAGGTGGGACCGAGTGCCGTGCGGACGCGGTGCCGCGCGCGACTCAGCCGGGACATGACGGTGCCGACGGGCACGTCGAGGACGGCGGCGGCCTCGGCGTAGGACAGGTCGTGGACGTCGACGAGCACCAGGGCGGACCGGAACCGGGGGTCGAGGTCGCTGACGGCGTCGCGCAGGGCCCCGTCGAGCTCCTCGGCGACGAAGACGTCCTCCGCTGCCGGCGACCGTTCGGCACCGAACGCGGGACGTGAGGCGTGGATCAGCTCCCAGTCGTCGACGGCGAGAGGCCGGCGTCGACGGTGCAGGTTCGCATTGGTGTTGCGCAGGATCGTCAACAGCCACGCCCGGGGGTGCCGGCCGTCGAACCGGTCCAGGCCCCGGAAGGCGCGCACCAGCGACTCCTGGACGAGGTCCTCGGCGTCGGCGGCGCCGGCGGTGATGCTGCGCGCCACGCGCAGCATGACCTCGATCTCGGGCTCGACCACCTCCGCGAACGCACGGCGACGCTCGACCTCGGCCCGGGTGCTCGCCTCGCTCATGCCACGGGAACCCGTCGACCGCCCGGATCTGTTCCAGACCCGGCGGCGGACACGGCAGGCGATTCGGCCCCGGCGTACGGTGCCGGTGGAGCCGAACCAAGGAGCTGGGATGTCGCACGCATCTGACGAGCCTGACACGACCCACCCCGAGCTGGTGGTCCTCGACGTCAACGAGACCCTGTCCGACCTCTCGCCGATGGCCGAGACCTTCACCGAGGTCGGTCTCGACAGCAGCGCGGTGGGCGCCTGGTTCGCCGGGGTGCTGCGCGACGCGTTCGCGCTGACCGTGCTCGGCGACAACCCGTCGTTCGCCGAGATCGGGAGCGCCTCGCTGCGGGTCCGGCTGGCGGCCGCGGGGGCGGCCGACCCGGAGGCCGGCGCCCGACGCGTCATCGAACGCTTCGCGAGCCTGGACCCGCACCCCGACGTGGTGCCTGGCCTGCAGGCGCTGGCAGCGGCCGGCTGCCGGATCGTGACCCTCAGCAACGGGTCCGCGGCCGTCGCGCGCGCGCTGCTGGAGGACACCGAGGCCGGCCCCGTGATCGAGGACTACCTGTCCGTGGCGGACGCCGGAGCCTGGAAGCCCGACCCCCGCGCCTACGCCCACGCCCTGGCGATCACCTCGGTGCCGGCGGAGCGCGCGATGCTGGTCGCGGTCCACCCCTGGGACATCGCCGGCGCGCGGCACGCCGGACTGCGCACGGCCTTTCTCAGCCGTGCCGGCGCCGGGTATCCCGACCACTTCCCCCGGGCCGACGTCGAGGCGTCCTCGCTGGTCGAGCTCGCCTCCCGCCTCGACGGCTGAGCCGCCGGACCGGGGCCGGCCCTCAGACCGCGGGAGCCTCCGGGACGTCGAGCTCGGTGTGGACGTGGTGGTTGAAGTAGTTCGTCAGCAGGTTGAGGGTCACGTGGACCGAGAGCTCGGTCAGCTGCTCCTCACTCCAGCCCGCGTCGAGCGCGGCCTGCCACGCCGCGTCGCTGGTGTTGCCGACCTCGGCGGTGTACTCCCGCGCCAGCGTGAGCAGCGCGTCGAGGGCCGGGTCGAAGTCGGCCGCCCCGCGACGGATCGCGATCATCTCGTCGTGGCTCAGCCCGGCGGCCTTGCCACCACCGGTGTGGGCGGACTGGCAGTACAGGCACCCGTCCTCGTTGCCCACCGCCAGCGCGATCGCCTCGCGGACCCGGCCGTCGAGGGTCGCGTGCTCGCGGATCACGTCCTGGAGGGCGACGTAGGAGTGGAGGACGGCCGGGGAGTGGGCCATCCCGCCGTGGATGTTGAGGACCTTGCCGTACTTCGCCTCGAGCTGCTTGAGCGCGTCGCGGCTCGGCTCCGGGGCGTCGTCCGTGGTGTGGACGGGGATGCGGGGCATGTCTCCTCCGAGATCATCGATCGGGGTCTGCTGTCCCCGAGGCAACCCGCTCACCCCCGCGGGGCATTCCCCCTCAGGCGCTGGTCTTCTTGCCCGCGACCGACTCGGCGACCCCGATCAGGAGGACGGCGGCGACCACGGCCAGCACGAAGCCGAGCACGTTGAGCTCCCAGATGCTGCCGGCGTTGAACGCCTGCGCGATCAGGCCGCCGATGACGGAGCCGACCAGGCCCAGTCCCAGGGTGGCGAGGATCCCGAGGTTCTGCTTGCCGGGCTTGATGAGCCGCGCGAGGGCACCGATGATGAGGCCGGCGACGAGAAATCCGATCATGGCCCGAGTCTACGCAGCCGGTGGTCGGTCCTCGGGTCCACCCCGCAGCCGCGACCCGAGCAGGTCGAGGAACTCGTCGGCCATCTCGAGCTGGCGGGCGAGCGCGTGCCGACGTTCCCCGGCGTCACGGAGGACGGCCGTGAGCCGCTCGCGGGCCGCGTCGGCGTCCGGCCCGGCGGCCCCCGCCAGCACCGCCTCGAGGTCGCGCATCGCGCTGCTCATCTGCTCGAGGGTGAAGCCGAGCGGCTTCATCCGCCGGATCACCAGGATCTTCTCGACGTCACCCTCGGTGTAGAGCCGGAAGCCGCCCTCGCTGCGCGCCGAGGGGCGCACCAACCCGACCTCGTCCCAGTGGCGCAGGCTGCGCAGCGACAGCCCGGTACGCGCCGCCACCTCGCCGATGTGCATCGACGTGGGGCCGTGCCCCGCGGTGCGCTCGGTGTCCTTGCTCACAGCAGCGCCCTCCGACCCGGTCACGATTCCAACCCTCACGCGGCGTGAGGTTAGCCTGCTTCGCGGACCGCCATCCTCCCAGCCCCCTCCGATCGGAGCCCCGTGCCCTCGACCGCGCCCGCGCACGCCCCCACGCAGCCCACCGTCCGCGAGACCCTGCGCAGCCCCCGGCTGCTGCGCACCGAGGTCCTCGCCGGTCTCGTGGTGGCGTTGGCCCTGATCCCGGAGGCGATCTCGTTCTCGATCATCGCCGGCGTCGACCCGCGGGTCGGCCTGTTCGCCTCGTTCACGATGGCGGTCTCGATCGCCTTCCTCGGCGGTCGCCCGGCCATGATCTCCGCGGCGACCGGGGCGATCGCCCTGGTGATCGCGCCGGTGGCCCGGACCTACGGCCTGGACTACCTGATCGCCACCGTGCTGCTCGGCGGCGTGCTGCAGATCGGTCTGGGGCTGACCGGCGTCGCCCGACTGATGCGGTTCATCCCGCGCTCGGTGATGGTCGGCTTCGTCAACGCGCTGGCCATCTTGATCTTCCTCGCCCAGGTCCCGCACCTGGTCGACGTGCCGTGGCTGGTCTACCCCCTGGTCGCGGTCGGGATCGCCGTCATCGTGCTGCTGCCCCGGCTCAGCCGGGTGGTCCCCTCGCCGCTGGTCGCGATCGTCGCGCTGACCGGGTTCGCGCTGCTGGCCGGGCTCGCGCTGCCCGACGTGGGCGACGAGGGCGAGCTGCCCGACAGCCTGCCGTCGCTGTTCGTGCCCGACGTCCCGCTGACCCTGGAGACGCTGAACATCATCGCGCCGTACGCCCTGGCGATGGCGCTGGTCGGGCTGCTGGAGTCGCTGCTGACCGCCAAGCTGGTCGACGACGTCACCGACTCGCGCTCGGACAAGACCCGCGAGGCCTGGGGCCAGGGGGCCGCGAACGTGATCACCGGCTTCTTCGGCGGCATGGGCGGCTGCGCGATGATCGGCCAGACCATGATCAACGTGAAGGCCTCCGGGGCCCGCACCCGGATCTCCACCTTCCTCGCCGGCATGTTCCTGCTGGTCCTCGTGGTCGGGTTCGGCGACGTCGTGGCGCTGATCCCGATGGCCGCCCTCGTCGCGGTCATGATCATGGTCTCGGTCGGCACCTTCGACTGGCACAGCGTGCAGCCCTCGACCCTGCGGCGGATGCCGAAGTCGGAGACCATGGTCATGCTGACCACGGTCGTGGTCACGGTCACCACGCACAACCTGGCGATCGGCGTGGTGGTCGGTGTCCTGGTGGCGATGACCCTGTTCGCCCGCCGGGTGGCGCACCTGACCCGCACCCACCGCGAGCTGGTGGAGGACGAGCACGGCGCCGCCACCGCGGTCTACCGGGTCACCGGGGAGCTGTTCTTCGCCTCGAGCAACGACCTCTACACCCAGTTCGACTACGCCGAGGACCCCGAGCGGGTCGTGATCGACCTCAGCGCCTCCCACGTCTGGGACGCCTCGACCGTCGCCGCCCTGGACGCGATCGTCACCAAGTACGCACGCCGGGGGACGACGGTGGAGATCGTCGGCCTCAACGAGGCCAGCGCCGAGCGCCACGCCCGGCTCACCGGCTCGCTGCCCTCCCACTGAGGCTGAGGACCGGGAGCCGGGCCCTCAGCGCGTCAGCACCGAGGGCGGGAGCTCGAGGTCGGGCACCAGCTCGACCAGCAACCGCCGGACCCGGGCGTCGAGGTCGGCGACGATCGCGCGGACCGTCTCCTCGTCCTGGCCACCGGGGTCGGCGACCGGCCAGTCGACGTACCGCACCCCCGGGACGTAGGGGCACTCCTCGCCGCAGCCGAGCGTGATCGCCATCGTGCTCTCGGCGATGGTCTCGCGGGTGAGCCGGGTCGGCGTCTCGTGCGAGGTGTCCAGGCCCAGCGCCTCGAGCACCTCGGCGACCTCGGCGTGGATGTGCTCGCCCGGCTGCGTCCCGGCAGAGAGCGCCACCACGCGACCCTCCGCGTAGTGCTCGGTGAGCACCCGGCTGATGACCGAGCGGCCACCGTTGCGGACACAGGCGAAGACGACCTGGGGGGCGGTGGCGGTGGTCACGGGCGGGCTCCTGAGGTGGCGGTGTGGGCCGGGTCGGGGACGGTGTCGGGGAAGAAGCGTCGAGCCCAGAGGCTGACGTAGACGAGGCCGACGAGCACCGGGACCTCGATCAAGGGCCCCACGACTCCCGCCAGCGCCTGGCCGGAGGTGACGCCGAAGACCGCGATGGCCACGGCGATCGCGAGCTCGAAGTTGTTGCCGGCGGCGGTGAAGGAGACCGCGGTGGCGCGACGGTAGTCCAGACCCAGGGCCCGGGTGAGAGCCATCGATCCGCCCCACATCACGACGAAGTAGACCAGCAGCGGCAACGCGATCCTCGCGACGTCGAAGGGTTGGTGGGTGATCGTGTCCCCCTGCAGCGCGAACAGGATCACGATCGTGAACAGCAGGCCGTACAGGGCCCACGGGCCGATCCGCGGGAGCAGCTGCGCCTCGTACCACTCACGACCCCGGCGCCGTTCGCCGAGGGTGCGGGTGAGGAAGCCCGCGACCAGCGGGATGCCGAGGAAGACCAGGACCGAGGAGGCGATCGTCCACACCGACACCTCCAGCCCGCTCTGCGCCAGACCCAGCCAGCCCGGGAGCAGCTCGAGGTAGAAGTACCCGAGGAAGGCGAAGGCCAGGATCTGGAAGACCGCGTTGAGCGCGACCAGGATCGCCGCCGCCTCACGGTCGCCGCAGGCGAGGTCGTTCCAGATCAGCACCATCGCGATGCAGCGCGCGAGGCCGACGATGATCAGCCCGGTGCGGTAGTCGGGCAGGTCGGGGAGCAGCAGCCACGCGAGCGTGAACATCAGCGCCGGACCGAGCACCCAGTTCAGGACCACCGAGCTGACCAGGAGCCGGGTGTCGCCGGTGACGCGTCCCAGCTCGTCGTAGCGGACCTTGGCGAGCACCGGGTACATCATCACGAGCAGCCCGATCGCGATGGGCAGCGACACCGAGCCGACCTCCACCGCGGCGAGGGCGTCGTCGAGGCCCGGGACCAGCCGACCGAGCAGCAGACCGACGACCATCGCGACGCCGATCCAGAGCGGCAGGAACCGGTCCAGGGTCGAGAGCCGGTGGAGGACGTCGGCCTCGTCGGCGCGTACGTCGCGTACCGTGTCGCTCATGCGGGACCTGCCTCGGCCGCCGTGAACAGCTGGGCGAGCGCGGTCATCGCCTCGGGCCGCGCGAGGTAGAAGACCCAGGTGCCACGCTTCTCGCGGTCGAGCAGGCCGGCCTCGTGGAGCACCTTGAGGTGGTGGCTGATGGTGGGCTGGGAGAGGTCGAAGTGGGGCAGCAGGTCGCACACGCAGGCCTCGGCACCCTCGTGGGAGAGCACCAGCGAGAGCAACCGCAGCCGGGCCGGGTCGGCGACGGCCTTCAGCATCGGCACGATGGCCGCGGCCGCCTCCGCGCCGAGCGGGTCGCGGGCCAGGGGCGTGCAGGACGCCAGCGGATCATCGGCGAGGGGAAGGGCGATCACGCCCGAAGAGTTCGACACCCGTCAATGTTGACAGCCGTCGATGCGCCGCGCAACTCCGGTGTCAGGCCAGGTCGAGGGACCGGTCGGCCACGCTGAGCAGCAGGGCCGCCGCCCCGGCCACGCCGGCGAGCACCAGGAAGGCCAGGGTGTAGGAGCCCGTGACCGTGGCCAGCAGCGCACCGGCGAAGGGCGCCGCCGCCGACGCCGCCAGCGCCGGCGCGGTCAGCACCCCGTTGAGCCGGCCGTACGCCGCGGGGCCCCACCGGTCCGTCACGGCGGTCGCCTGCACGAGCGTGTAGAGGCCACGGGCCAGGCCGAGCACGAGGCTGAGGACGACGACCAGCAGCAGCCCGGCGGGCGCCAGGGCCAGCGCCGCCGTCAGCACCGCCATCGCCCCGACCACCCACACCCCCCGGGCGGTCACGCCGGTGCCCGCCGCGAACCGTGGGTAGCCGATCCGGCCGAGCACCTGGCCCAGGCCCCCCAGCCCGAGCACGACCGCAGCGGTCCCGGTGTCGAGGCCCTGCTCGCGCAGCATCGGCACCAGGTTCACCACCACCGCGAACGCGGCCAGCGCCGCGAGCGCGTTCGCCGCGGTCAGCAGCACGAACGGCCGCGTGAGCAGGACTCGGCCACCCCCGCCGGGGAGGTCGGGCCGGTCGGTCGCCGTGGTGGGCCAGGGCTGGTCCAGGCCCCACCAGTGCAGGGGCACGGTCACCGCGAGCACCACCACCGCGAGCACCACGTACGCCGTGCGCCAGCCCGCGACCTCGTCGATCGCGGCGGCGAGCGGCGCGAACACCGTGCTGGCCAGGCCGCCGGCCAGCGTGACGGTCGTCAGGGCGCGGACCCGCTGCGCCCCTCCCCACCGGGTGACCGCGGCGAAGGCCGGCGGGTAGAGCGTGCCGGCCATCGCGATCCCGACCAGCAGCCAGCCCAGGAAGAACCACGGCAGCGTGGGTGCGGCCGCGACCACGAGCATCCCCGGCCCGGCGAGCAGGGCGCCGCCGGTCATCACGCGGCGCGGCCCCCGGGCGTCGAGGTGCCGACCGACGCGCACGCCGACCACCCCGCTCACCAGCAGGGAGAGTGAGAACGCGGCCGTCACCGCGGTCGCCGACCAGCCGGTGTCGCTGGTGATCGACGACTGCAACGCGGCGAACCCGTAGTAGAGGCAGCCCCACGAGACGACCTGGCCGAGGCTGAGGACCGCGACGACGCGCCGCAGCTCCAGCGCGGCCAGGCTCACGACGCAGGTCGGCCCAGCGCGACGAGCTCGGGCCCGGTGTCGCTGCCGCAGCAACCGCTGGTGGCCACGGCGTCGGGGGCGTCGAAGGCCGCTGCGCCGTTGCAGACCCCCGTCTCGGGCAGCACCAGGTCGACGCGGTCGGCCGCCTCGAGGTCGCCGTCGATGGCGGCCACCACGGACCGGACCTGCTCGAACCCGGTCATGGCCAGGAACGACGGCGCCCGGCCGTAGGACTTCATCCCGACCAGGTAGAGACCCGGCTCCGGCTGGGCCAGCTCCCGGTGCCCGTGGGGCGCGACGTCGCCGCAGGAGTGGTGGTCGGGGTGGATCTGGTCGGCGAGCACCCGCGGCGAGCCGAGCGCGGGGTCCAGGTCGAGCCGCACCTCGGACAGGAAGGACAGGTCCGGCCGGAAGCCGGTCACGACCACGACCTCGTCGACGTCGTCGACGCGCTGGCCGTCACCCGAGACGAGCGTGAGCCGGCCGTCGGCCTGCTCGTGGACCGCCGCGGTGCGGAACCGCGTCACCTGGGAGACCACGCCGGCGGACGCCGCCTCGCGGGCCGCCTGACCGAGCCGGCCCCGCTCCTCGAGCTGGTCGTTGTCGCCGCCACCGAAGGCGTCGCCGACGCTGGGACGCCGCAGCAGCCAGGTCACCCGGGTGCCGGGGTGGTCCTGCGCCAGCCGGGTGAGCCCGACCAGGGCGCCCTGCGCCGAGGCGCCCTTGCCGGCGAGGGCGACGTGCTTCCCGGCGTAGCGCGCAGCGACCCGCGGGTCGGCGAAGTCCGGCGTGCCGTGGACGATCCGGTCGGCGTGCTCGACCTCCCCGAGCGCCGGGTAGCCGTCGGCGCCCAGCGGGTTGGGGCGGCGCCAGGTGCCGGAGGCGTCGACCACGGCGCTGGCCAGCACCCGCTCGCGGCCGGCCGGGGTCTCGACGTGGACGGCGAACGGGTCCCGCGCGCGACCGGAGTCGACCAGCAGGTCGCGCCCGGACCGGCCGACGCCGACCACCCGGGCGTCGTAGCGCACCTCGGCCCCACCGTGCGCGGCGAGCAGGTCCGCGAGCGGACGCAGGTACGCCGCGACCCACTCGCTCCCCGTCGGGTAGGCGTCGGGGGCCGGAGCGTCCCAGCCGTCGGCCTCCAGCAGCCGGCGCGCCGCCGGGTCGACCAGCTCGCGCCAGGCGGAGAACAGCCGGACGTGGCCCCACTCGGCGACGGCGGCGCCGGCACCCGGGCCGGACTCGAGCACGACGACGGGCAGGCCGCGGTCGACGGCGTGGGCGGCGGCGGCGAGGCCGACCGGCCCGGCCCCGATGACGACGAGCGGGTGCTCCATGATGACTCCAGACGTTTGATCGATGCAGGTCGATGTAGATGGTGCGGCGACTCTATCGACCCTGGTCGATGAATACAAGGTAGGCTATGCCCATGACCGTCGACACCCGCTCCCCCGGCCCGGCGCTGACCGCCGACCGGGCCGCCGAGTACGCCGAGTGGTTCTCGGTGCTCAGCGACCCCACCCGGGTCCGGCTGCTGCACCTGCTCTCGACGTCGCCCGCGGGCGCGCTGCGCGTCGGCGAGCTGGCCGGTGGCCTGGGGATCAGCCAGTCCACCTGCTCCCACCACGTGGAGCTGCTGCGCAAGGTGGGGTTCGTCGTCGTCGACAAAGTCGGCACCTCGAGCATGGTCTCGGTCAACGCCGCCTGCTGCACCGGCCTGCCCCACGCCGCCGACGTGGTGATGGGCACCCTCGCCTCCCAGCCGTGCTGCCCCACCGACCTGCCGACCGACGTCACCGTCCGGCCGGTCGTCGACGCCGACCTGGCGTCCGTGCTCGCCATCTACGACGAGGGGCTCGCGACCCGCAACGCCACCTTCGAGACGACCCTGCCGACGGCCGAGGAGCTGCGCGCCCGGTGGCTGCCCGACCTGGCCTGGGTCGCCGAGCTCGAGGGTCGGGTGGTCGGCTGGACCGCCGTGGTGCCGACCTCGGCCCGCGCCTGCTACGCCGGGGTGGGCGAGACCTCGGTCTACGTCACCGAGGCCGCCCGCGGCCGCGGCGTGGGCACGGCGCTGCTCCACCGGCAGGTCAACGAGGCGGACGCGGCCGGGCTGTGGACCCTGCAGACCTCCGTCTTCCCCGAGAACCGCGCCAGCCTGGCGCTCCACCACGCCGCCGGCTACCGCACGCTCGCGGTCCGCACCCGGATCGCGCGGCTCGACGGTGTCTGGCGCGACACCGTCCTGCTCGAGCGCCGCAGCTCCGTTGCCTGAGCTCCGCGAGGTCGACGTCGCGGTGGTCGGCGGCGGCCAGGCGGCCCTCGCCACCGGCTACCACCTGCGGCGGCTCGGGCTGGTCCCCGGGCGCGACGTCCTGCTGCTCGACGCCTCCCCCACCCCCGGCGGCGCCTGGTCGCGGATGTGGGAGGACCTCCGGCTGTTCTCCCCCGCCGCCTACTCCTCGCTGCCGGGCTGGCTGATGCCCCCGGACCCGCGCGCCGGCACCCGGGGCGCACCCTCGCGGGCCCACGTCGTGGACTACCTCACCGCCTACGAGCAGCGCTACGAGCTCGCCGTGGAGCGGCCGGTCCGGGTCCGGCGCGTCTCGACCGCCGGGGAGCGGCTGCTGCTCGAGGGCACCGGCCCACCCGTGGCCGCCCGGGCCGTGGTCTCGGCGACGGGGACCTGGGACCAGCCCTTCTGGCCCGCCTACCCGGGCGCCGGGGAGTTCCGCGGCACCCAGCTGCACGCCGCGGCGTACCGCTCGCCCCGGCCGTACGCCGGACGCCGGGTCGTCGTGGTCGGCGGCGGCAACTCCGCGGCCCAGGTGCTCGCCGAGGTCTCGACCACGGCGGCCGCCACGACCTGGGTGACGCCCCGGCCGCCCCGCTTCCTCCCCGACGACGTCGACGGCCGGGTGCTGTTCGAGACCGCCAGCGCACGGGTGCAGGCGCGACGGGAGGGTCGCGAGCACGAGGGCGTGGGTGGGCTGGGCGACATCGTCGCGGTCCCGTCGGTGCGCGCCGCCCGGGACCGTGGGGTGCTGACGGCGCGGCCGATGTTCTCCCGGCTGACCCCGACCGGCGTCGCCTGGGACGACGGCTCGACGCTCGAGTGCGACACCGTGCTGTGGTGCACGGGCTTCCGCCCGGCGCTGCGCCACCTCGCGGGCCTCGGCCTGCGCGAGCCCGACGGGACCGTGGCCGTCGACGGGCCGTCCGGCACCCGGTCGGCGCGCGAGCCGCGACTCTTCCTCGTCGGGTACGGCGACTGGACCGGCCCGGCGTCCGCGACGCTGATCGGTGTGGGACGGACCGCACGTGCGACCGCGCAGGAGGTCGCCGCCCTGCTGGACCGCGCCGCCGTAGGCTCGGGGCGTGGAGAAACGCCCTGACCTCGACGTCGACACCTGGCTCGCAGAGCAGGACGACGCCACGCTGACCGCGCTCGACGCCGACATCCGGGCCGCGATGCCGGGGTGCAGCCGCCAGGTGTGGACCGGGCGGTTCTGGGGTGGCACCGACCAGCAGATCGTCGGCTACGGCGACCTGGTGCAGCCGCGGCCCCGCGGGCCCGGAGTGGAGTGGTTCGTGGTCGGCCTGGCACGTCAGCGCCGCCACTACAGCCTGTACGTCAACGCTGTCGAGGACGGCCGCTACCTCGGACAGCAGTACGCCGAACGGCTCGGGCGCGTGCGTGCCGGCTCGGCCAGCCTCGGCTTCGGCGCGCGGGAGGCGCTGGACCTGGCGGTGCTCGACGAGATGCTGCGCCACGCGGCCCGGCTCACCTCCGGCTGACCTCGCGGCCCGACCGCGCCGACTCGGCGGACGGGCTCGCGCTTCGTTACCGTGGCCGCCATGGACGAGTCCCGATGTCGCCACCGTTCACCCGCCCTCCCCGGGGGTGAACGGGCCTGATGGACACCCAGACCCTGCTCAACTTCGGCCTGGTCCTGCTCTTCGTGACGGTCGGCGGAGTGTTCGCCGCGACCGAGATCGCCCTGGTGTCGCTGCGCGACAGCCAGCTGACCCAGATGGAGCGCGCGGGCCACCGCGGGGCGCGCGTGGCCGCCGTGGCCCGCGACCCCAACCGTTTCCTCGCGGCGGTGCAGATCGGCGTCACCGTGGCCGGGTTCTTCTCCGCGGCGTACGGCGGCTCGACGCTCGCCCCCGACCTCGCCCCCTCGCTGCGGGCGCTCGGCCTGCCCGACGGAGCCGCCGACACCACGGCGCTGGTGGCGATGACGCTGCTCATCGCCTACCTCTCCCTCGTGCTCGGCGAGCTCGTGCCCAAGCGGCTCGCGCTGCAGAAGTCCGCCGGGCTGGCGCAGCTGGTCACGCCCACGCTCGACCGGTTCGCGAGCCTGATGCGGCCGGTGATCTGGCTGCTGTCGATCTCCACCAATGCGATGGTGCGGCTGCTCGGTGGCGACCCGCACGCCACGGGCGAGGACCTCAGCGAGGAGGAGCTGCGCGACCTGGTCTCCACCCACGAGGGGTTGGAGGAGCAGGAGCGCCGGATCCTGCAGGAGGTCTTCAACGCCTCGCAGACCACGCTGCGCGAGGTGATGACCCCGCGCGCGGACGTGGCGTTCGTGGATGCGTCGACGCCGCTGCTCGAGGCGGAGCGTTGGGTCAAGGACCAGGCGTGGTCGCGCTACCCGGTCGTGGGCGAGGGGTTCGACGACGTGCTTGGCTTCCTCCACGTCCGCGACTTGCTCGACATCGACGGGGACGACCCGCGCACGGTCGGCGACGTCGCCCGCGAGGTGCTGGTCGTGCCGCGGACCAACATGGTGCTGCCGGCCGTGCAGCTGATGCGGCAGACCCGGACCCACCTCGCCGTCGTCGTGGACGAGTACGGCGGCACCGACGGCATCGTGACCCTCGAGGACCTCGTCGAGGAGCTGGTCGGCGAGATCGAGGACGAGTACGACGCCGGCGAGGCTGCCGACCGCGAGCCCGACTCCAGCATCGACGGCAGCATCTCGCTGGAGGACTTCGCCGAGCGGACGGCCGTGGCGCTGCCTGACGACGGCGACTACGAGACCGTCGCCGGCTTCGTGCTGGCTCGGCTCGGCCGGATCCCCGACGTGGGCGACGTGGTCGCGGTCGACGACACGACGCTGGAGGTGGAGGAGATGGCCGGTCGCCGGATCACGCGGGTGCGGGTGCACCGGGCGGCCCCGACCGTGTCCCCGATCGAGCCGGACTGACCGGCGGGCCCGGGGGTCAGTAGCGCATCCGCGCGACGCACACCTCGTCGGTGCTCCGGTTGACCGCGCGGAACCGGAACCGGTCGGCGCCGGCATGGTTCGCGACCTTGCGGCCGACGTCGAAGGAGCCGCTGGGGCCCCGGGTCTGCTTGCGGCCCCGGTCGACCAGACCGCCGTCGTGGCGCAACGACCAGCGCCAGGTCTGGCCGTTGACGTTGCTGTCGACCTCGGCCTCGACCTCGAGCTTGCCGTCGTCGGTCTTGACCTTGAGCTTCCAGTCACTGCCGGCCGAGCAGGAGCCGCGCGCGATCTGCTCGTCGCTGCCCGCCTGAGCGGGGGCGGCCGCGGCGAGTGCGCTCAGCGGGAACGCCGCGGCCAACAGCAGGGCGGCGGTGCGGGTACGGGTCCGGTCCATGGTCTTCTCCCTCGAGTGGGTGCTGCGGTGATCGTGGGAGCAACCCTGCGGCCCTCGCGTGGGATGTGCGTGAGGTCCGGGTGAGACCTCTCTCATCTGTTCCGCGACCGGCCTCAGCCGGTCCAGACGTGCCGGATCTCCTCGACGAGGTCCTGCGCCTGCCGCAGGCCCGAGCGGGCCGCGTCGGCGCGGAAGGCGGGGTCGAGCAGGTTCTTGCCGAAGTCGGCCAGCGCCTGCGGGTCGGGGGTCACCACCGACCACTCCCGCGGTGCCACCTTCTCCAGCTGCGCCCGGATCGAGGTCTTCTTGCTGAACGAGCGCGGCAGCGGTGCCAGCACGACCACCCGGTCGGCACCCACGGCGAGGTCGGCGTTCGTGCTCGAGCGCATCCCGCCGTCCACGTAGTGGCGGTCACCGAGCGCGACCGGCGGCCACACGGTGGGGACGGCACAGCTCGCGGCGACGGCGCCGACCAGGTCGACCTCGCTGTCCCGGTCGAAGACGGTGAAACGGCCGGTCTCCACCTCCACGGCGGTGACCCGCAGGTCCCGCTCGGGCCAGTCCTGGACGGGGAGCCGCGCCCGGATCACGCCCTCGCGGTCGGCGGAGCCGGGCGGGTGCGCCTTCAGCGCAAGGTCACCGACCCGGCGCAGCTTGTCGCGGCCGCTGCCGGGCAGCACGTAGGGCAGCGCCAGCCGCAGCGCCCCGGAGCGGGTGAAGGCGCCACCGAGCTCGGCGTCGGCGGGGGCGAGCTGCTCGGCGTACAGCTCGGCGAGGGGGATGCCGGAGGTGATCTGGGAGCCCACCACCGAGCCGGCGGAGGTCCCCACGACGACGTCGGCCCGGCTCAGGTCGACGCCGGCCTCGGCGAGGCCGTGGAGGATGCCGATCTCCCAGGCGATGCCGGAGATCCCCCCGCCCCCGAGGACGAGGGCGGTGCGGTCGGACATGCGTCCAACCTAGTGGGGTGCTTCAATCGGGAGCATGGACGCTGGGGACTGGGACGAGCGGTACGCCGACAGCGAGCTGGTCTGGTCGGCGGAGCCGAACCGCTTCGTCGCCGAGGAGCTGGCCGACCTCTCACCCGGGGTCGCGGTCGACCTCGCCGCCGGCGAGGGCCGCAACGCGATCTGGCTCGCCCGCCGCGGCTGGCGGGTCACCGCCGTCGACTTCTCGCAGGTCGCCCTCGACAAGGGGCGTCGGCTGGCCGGGGACACCGAGGTGGCGTGGGTCTGCGCCGACGCCACCGCGTGGCGGCCGGAGGCGCCGGTGGACCTCGTGCTGCTCGCCTACCTCCAGCTCCCGGCGGAGCAGCGTCGCGCCGCCGTTCGCGGGGCGGTGTCCTCGCTCGCCGCGGGCGGGACCTTCCTGCTCGTGGCCCACGACTCCACGAACCTCACCGAGGGCACCGGCGGACCGCAGGACCCCGAGGTGCTGATGACGGCCGAGGACGTGCTGGCCGACGTCGCGGGCCTGGACGTCGAGGTGCAGCGCGCGGAACGGGTGGCCCGGCGGCTCGAGCCCGAGCACGGCGGGGAGCCGCACCGCACCGCGTGGGACTGCCTGGTCCGGCTGACCCGGCGCTGACCCGCCGACCGCGGGAGCACGGGGATCAGCGGCCGGAGGCCCGGCGCAGCAGCTCCTCGAACGGCACCGGGTCGTCGGCCCGGGCGGCGGCGAGCCGGGGCCGGGGCGTGACCTGCTGCGCCGGCCCCGACCCCGGGCGTACGGCGAGCGCGAGCTCGGCGGCGGCCCGGGCGATGCGACCCGACAGGTCGGCGTCGGTGCCGAAGTCGTCGGTCGCGGCGAGCACACCGGTCGGCACCGGGGCCGCCTTGAGGTGGGCGAACAGGGGCCGCAGCGCGTGGTCGATCACCAGCGAGTGCCGGGCCGTGCCGGCGGTGGCGGCGAGCAGCACCGGGACGCCCTCCAGCGAGCCGGGCTCGAGCACGTCGAGGAACATCTTGAACAGCCCGGAGTACGACGCCGCGTAGACCGGCGTCACCACCACGACCGCGTCCGCGGCCGTGACCGTGTCGAGCGCGACGCGCAGCTCCTCACCGGCGAAGCCGGTCAGGACCCGGTCGGCCAGCGGGTGGGCCAGCGGCCGCAGCTCGACGTGGTCGACCTCGACGTCGCGCTCGCCCAGCGCGGCCACGACCGCCTGGCCCAGCCGGTCGGCCAGCAACCGGGTGGCCGAGGGGACGCCGAGGCCGGCGGAGACCACCGCGACCCGCGTCATGCCGCGGCGTGGGTCGGCGCGTCGGGCACGTGGCTGGGACGCCCCTCGGCGAAGCCGGCCCGCAGGTCGGGCAGGATCTCGCCGAGCAGGTCGAGCTGCTCGAGGACCGTCTTCAGCGGCAGCCCGGCGTGGTCGACGAGGAACAGCTGGCGCTGGTAGTCGCCGACGTGCTCCCGGAAGCCCAGGGTCCGCTCGAGCACCTGCTGCGGCGAGCCGACGGTCAGCGGTGTCTGCGCGGTGAACTCCTCCAGCGACGGGCCGTGGCCGTAGACGGGGGCGTTGTCGAAGTAGGGGCGGAACTCCCGGACCGCGTCCTGGCTGCTCGGCCGCATGAAGAACTGCCCACCGAGCCCGACCACCGCCTGGTCGGCCCGGCCGTGCCCGTAGTGCTCGAAGCGGCGCCGGTAGAGCGCCACCATCTGCGCGGTGTGCGAGGACGGCCAGAAGATGTGGTTGGAGAAGAAGCCGTCGCCGTAGTAGGCCGCCTGCTCGGCGATCTCGGGGCTGCGGATCGAGCCGTGCCACACGAACGGCGGGATCCCGTCGAGCGGCCGCGGCGTCGCGGTGAAGCCCTGCAGCGGCGTGCGGAACCGGCCCTGCCAGTCCACGACGTCCTCGCGCCAGAGCCGGTGGAGCAGCGCGTAGCTCTCGATCGCGAGGTTGATGCCCTCGCGGATGTCCTTGCCGAACCAGGGGTAGACCGGACCGGTGTTGCCCCGCCCGAGCATCAGGTCCATCCGACCGTCGGTCAGGTGCTGCAGCGTGGCGTAGTCCTCGGCGATCCGGACCGGGTCGGTGGTCGTGATCAGCGTGGTCGAGGTCGAGAGCACGATCCGCTCGGTCTGTGCGGCGATCCACGCCATGGTGGTCGTCGGCGAGGACGCCACGAACGGCGGGTTGTGGTGCTGTCCCACGGCGACCACGTCGAGGCCGACGTCCTCGGCCTTCCGCGCGATCTCGACCTGGGCCTTGATCCGCTCGTGCTCGGTCGGGGTGTGACCGGTGGTGGGGTCGGTCGTCACGTCGCCGACCGAGAAGATCCCGAACTGCATCACGAGGATCCACGCTCCTGACTGGTTGAATGGCGAACCAGTCGTCGCAACGGCACGCACCACCACGCTATTCCGTCCCCCGGGGTGAGGGCGTTGCGGGGACGTGCCCGACCCTCCTAGTTTCGCGAGCATGGAGACGACGCCCCGGAGCCGGCTCGTGCAGGCGGTCCGCAGGAAGTGGCACGACTCGGTCATGTGGAACGACCTGATCCAGCTCCTGAAATCGGTGGCCGCCGCCGTCATCGCCTGGGTGCTGGCCGCCCAGGTCCTCGAGCTGTCCCAGTCGTTCCTCGCCCCCTGGTCGGCGCTGCTGGTGGTGCACGCCACCGTCTACCGGTCGATGTCCCGGGGCGTACGGCAGGTGGCGGCCACCGTGGTGGCCGTGCTGCTCGCCGCCGGGGTGGGCGAGGTCCTCGGCCTGGACCCCGTGGGCCTGGCCGTGCTCCTCACCCTGGCGATGCTGATCGGCTGGGTGCCGTGGTTCGGCCCCGAGTCGATCACGATCACGACGACCGCGCTGATCGTGCTCACGACCGGCTGGTCGGAGGACTCGCTGCTGGTCGCGCGGCTGCTCGACACGGGCATCGGCGTCGCGGTGGGGCTGGTGGTCAACGCGGCGGTCTGGCCCCCGCTGCTGCGTCACACGGCGGTCGAGGCCATGGCCCGGCTCGACCAGGGCATCGGGCAGCTGCTGCAGGACATCGGACGCCGGCTGGCCGGCGGGCCCGTCGAGGACGAGGTGGCGGGCTGGGTGGACCGCACCCGCGACCTCGAGAGCACCGTGAACGAGGCCTGGACGCTGGTCCGCCAGAGCCGGGAGGCGGCCCACCTCAACCCCCGCCGTCAGGCGCGCGAGGTGCGCGACCCGCAGCAGTGGCTCGACCGGCTCCTTCGGCGCGAGCAGGCGCTCGCCGAGGTGCGGAGCATGGCGCGCACGCTCGGCACCGCCGTCCCGAGCAACGCGCCCTGGGCCGCTCCCTTCGGCCGGGTGTGGCCCGAGCTCCTCGTCGCCGCCGGCCGGGCGGTGCACGACGCCGACCCGGCCGGCGTGGCCGACGTGCGCCGCCGGCTGGAGGAGCTGGTCGCCGAGGTCGAGGCCGAGGGCACGCCGCCCCACTGGCCGGTGCACGGCGCCCTCATCATCAACCTGCGCAACATCCTCGACGAGCTGGACACCGTCAGCGTCGTCGGGCGCCGCGTGGGGTGAGGGTCAGTCGCGGTCGGCGGACCCGCCCGGCTCGACCGGCGCGTCGCCGTAGACGCCGGCGTCCTTCGCGGCCTGGGCCTTGCGCAGCTGCTTGACCAGGCTGAAGGAGAGCACGACGACCGCCGCGACGAGCAGCAGGAAGACGCCGAAGCCGAGCCATCCGGCCTTCACGTCCTCCGGCTCGGGACCGTCCTCCGGGAGACCCTCGGCGAGGCGCACGAGGAACAACGTCAGCTGGGCCTGCATGCTCCCATCCTCTCAGGTGGCCCCACTCAGGTCGTGGTCGGGAGGTCGCCCGTGATCCCGGCGAACAGGTCGTCCTCCGGGGTGGGCGTCTCGACGTGGGAGACGACCAGCTCGTAGTCCTCGGTCGGCCACACCCGCTCCTGGATCTCGCGCGGGACGGCGAACCAGTGGCCGTCGGGGTCGATCTGGGTCGCGTGGGCGAGCAGCGCCTGGTCGCGGACGCCGAAGTAGTCGGCGCACGGCACCCGGGTGGTGATCCGGGCGTCCCACTCGGGCTCGGGCTTCCACTCCTTGAGCCGTTCCCCCCACGGCGACTCCAGGCCGTGACGCTGCATCTCCTCGTGGAGCGCCAGCATCCGGGGCCGGTTGAACGAGTGGTGGTAGTAGAGCTTGAGCGGCTGCCACGGCTCCCCCGCGTCCGGGTAGCGCTCGGGGTCGCCGGCGGCCTCGAAGGCCGCGACCGACACCTGGTGGCAGGCGATGTGGTCGGGGTGGGGGTAGCCCCCGCGCTCGTCGTACGTCGTGACGACGTGGGGCCGGAAGCTCCTGATCAACCGCACCAGCCGCTCGGCGGCCTCCTCGACCGGGACCAGCGCGAAGCAGCCTTCGGGCAGCGGCGGCTTGGGGTCTCCCTCGGGCCAGCCGGAGTCGACGAACCCCAGCCAGTCCTGCCGGACGCCGAGGATGTCGCGGGCACGCTCCATCTCCTGCCGACGGACCTCGGAGATGTTGGCGAGGATGTCGGGCCGCTCCATCTTCGGGTTGAGGATCGAGCCCCGCTCGCCACCGGTGCAGGTGGCGACGTGGACGTCGACGCCCTCGGCGACGTACCGGGCCGTCGACGCCGCCCCCTTGCTCGACTCGTCGTCGGGGTGGGCGTGCACGTGCATCAGGCGAAGTCCGGCACGGGAGCCGGCCCGGGGGTGCTGCGACATGCCCCGAAGTCTAGGTGGATCCGGTGTGTGACCATGGAACGGTGACCACCGACCTGGCCGCGAGGTACGGCGCCCCGTCGCCCGCCCGGCGCCGCACGCTGCTGCTCGGGGTCGGCGCCGTGGTGCTGCTCTTCGGTGGCTGGCTGGCCTGGACGACGCTGTTCCACGCCACCCCCGCCGTCAGCTCGGAGATCGGCGGCTGGGAGGTCGTCGACGACGGCACCGTCGACGTGACGGTCTCGGTCGCGCTCGAGGACGGCGTGACCGCCAGCTGCGCGCTGCGCGCCTACGCCGAGGACCACTCGACGGTCGGCGAGGTGGCCTTCGAGCCGGTCGACGGGACCAACCGGGTCGAGGTCCGCACCGAGCGCCGGGCGACGTCGGTCACGCTGCTGGGGTGCACCGCCCCGGGCCAGCCGCGACCGCGTTGAGCGTCCCGGTGAGCGGCAGAAGACCTGCGTTTGTCACGCCTGGTTGATAGAGTCGAGATCGATCACCCCGCAGGGCCGTCCCCACAGCTCGGAGGCGCCCGGCGGGTTTTCCTTTTGCACAGGAGTTGAGACACCCATGACGACGCCCGCACAGCCGACCCAGGTCTGGCTCACCGAGAAGACCCACGCCCGGCTCACCGCCGAGCTCGAGGACCTCAAGGGCCCCCGGCGCCAGGAGATCATCGAGCGGATCAGCTCCGCCCGTGACGAGGGTGACCTCAAGGAGAACGGTGGCTACCACGCCGCCAAGGACGAGCAGGGCAAGATCGAGGCCCGGATCATCCAGCTCGAGGAGATGCTCAGCCACGTCTCCACCGCGCCCTCCGAGGACGACGGTGCGGTCTCGGTCGGCAAGGTCGTGACCTACCGCTACGCCGGTGACGACGACCAGGATGCCTTCCTGCTCGGCGCCCGCGAGGTCGACGACGACCACGACATCGAGGTGTTCTCCCCGCAGTCGCCGCTCGGCGCCGCGCTGCTCGGGGCCACCAAGGGCACGACCGTCGACTTCGAGGCCCCCAACGGCAAGACCCTCAAGATCGAGATCATCGACGCGGTGCCGTTCTCGGAGTGATCCTCACTCGATGACGTGGTGGCCGCACTCGCGCAGCCGCGTCACCACGGCGTCGGCGTGCTCCGGGCCGCGCGTCTCCACCTGGATCCGCACCTCGACCTCGTCGACGGCGAGTCCGGGCGAGATCCGCTCGTGGGTCACGTCGAGCACGTTGGCCCCGGCGTCGCTGACCTCGGCGAGCAGCCGGGCCAGGCCGCCCGGGCGGTCGGAGATGATGACGCGCAGGTAGAGGTAGCGTCCCGCCGCGGCCATGCCGTGGCGGATCACCTTCCCGAGCAGCAGCGGGTCGATGTTCCCACCGGAGAGCACCGCCACCGTCGGCGTGGCGTACGCCGAGGGTCGGTCCAGCAGCGCGGCGACGGCCGCGGCCCCGGCCGGCTCGACCACCATCTTGGCCCGCTCCAGCAGCGCGACCAGGGCGCGTGAGAGCGACTCCTCGCTGACGGTGATGATCTCGTCGACGTGCTCGCGCACGGCGCTGAAGGTGATGTCGCCCGGCAGCCCGACCGCGATGCCGTCGGCCATGGTCTGCATCGACTCCAGCGCGACGGGTGCGCCCGCCCGGAGGGAGCCGGGGAAGGCTGCGGCGCCCTCGGCCTGGACGCCGACGAGCCGCACGTGCGGGGCCTGCTGCTTGATGGCGAGCGCGATGCCGGCCAGCAGCCCGCCGCCGCCGGTCGGCACCACCACGGTGTCGACCTCGGGCGCCTGCTCGAGGATCTCCAGCCCGCAGCTGGCCTGCCCCGACACGATGTCGGCGTGGTCGAACGGGTGGATCAGCACCGCCCCGGTCTCCTCGGAGAACTGTCGCGCGCGGGCGAGCGCGTGCTCGAGGTAGCGGCCGTGGAAGACGACCTCGGCGCCGTAGCCGCGGGTCGCCTTCTCCTTGGGGATCGGGGCCCCCTCGGGCATGAAGACCGTGGCCTTGATGCCGAGCATCTGGGCGGCCAGGGCGACCCCCTGCGCGTGGTTGCCGGCCGAGGCCGCGACCACGCCGTGGGCGCGTTCCTCCTCGCTGAGCCGGGCCATCCGGACGTAGGCGCCGCGGATCTTGAAGGACCCCGTGCGCTGGAGGTTCTCGCACTTCAGGCTCACCGGGCTGCCGGTGAGCGCGGAGAGCCAGCGCGACTCCTCCATGGGGGTGCGCACGGCCACCCCCTCGAGCACCTCTCGGGCGGCGGTCAGCTCCGCGGCGGTCGGCAGCCGGGTCATCCGGCACCTCCTGGGTTCGGGTCGGGTACGGGCACGGTCTCGGGGTCGCCGCGGGCCGGGGCGGTCGCGGCGAGGTGCTGGACGACGGCGTTGGCGGCGGCGGCGAGCGGGACCGCCACGAGGGCGCCCACGACACCCGCGACCAGCACGCCGGCACCGAGGGCGAGGATCACGCCGAGCGGGTGCACCGAGACGAAGCGTCCCATGAGCAGCGGCTGGAGCAGGTGGCCCTCGACCTGCTGCACCACGATCACGCCCGCCAGCATCAGCAGCGCGTCGACCGGGCCCTGGTCCACGAGCGCGACCAGGACCGCGACCGAGCCCGCGATGGTCGCGCCGATCACGGGCACGAAGGCGCCGAGGAAGACCAGCACGCCGAGCGCCAGCACGAACGGGACGCCGAGGACGCCGGCCACGACCATCACGCCGATCGCGTCGACCGCGGCCACCAGCACGGTGGCCCGCACGAAGAGGGTGAGGCTGCGCCAGGCGACCCGGCCGCTGGAGTCGACCCGCGCCCGGGCCGCGCGGGGCGCGATCCGCACCAGCCACGCCCAGATCCGCTCGCCGTCGGCGAGGAAGAAGTAGGTGGCGAACAGCACGATGAAGAAGCCGGCCAGCACGTGGCCCAGCGCGGTGCCGACCTCGACGGTGCGGGTCAGCACCCCGCCCTCGGCCGTCGAGGAGGTGATCGCGTCCTGGAGCTGGCCCAGGGCGGTGTTGATCTGGGAGTCGCTGGCGTTGAGGGGGCCGGTCTTGAGCCAGCTCTTGATCTGGCCGATGCCCTCGACCACCGAGTCGGCCAGGTCCGTGGCGCCCGCGGCGACCTGGGAGCCGACGAAGGTGAGCAGCAGCGCGATGGTGGCGATCCCGGTCAGGACCACGAGCCCGGCCGCGAGCGGGCGGGGCACCCCGCCGGCCGCCATCCGGCGTACGAGCGGGGAGACCAGGGCGCTGACCAGCAGCGCGACCGCCAGCGGCACCGCGAGGATCGAGAAGTAGGCGATCAGGGTCAGCACCAGCCAGCTGGCGCCCGCGATCACCAGCAGCCGCCAGGACCAGGCGGCGGCGAGGTCGATGCCGTAGGGCACCTCGGCCTTGGCGACGTTGGTGGTGCCGGCCTGGATCGGCAGCGGCGCGGGGCGACGCTCGGCGCGGCCCTGGGCCCACTGCTGGGCGATCCGGTCGCCGAAGCGCTGTCGCCGCCGCTCCCGCTGCTCGCGCTCCTCGCGCTCCTGGTTCACGACGGACACGCTACGGCCGGATCGCCCGCCGGCCCCGCCAGTCGCCGGGCGAGCCGGTGCGCCGCCTCCGGCTCGGGTCCTGCCAGCAGCCCCACCGCGCAGAGCGCGTAGTCGTGGTCGACCAGCACCCGGGGCGCCCGGGGCAGCTGCCAGCCACCCTCGTGGTCGTCGCCCAGGCTCGGCCCGAGCACCCGCTCGGCAACGCCCGGGCGGCCGTTGCGCAGCACCCCGCCGGAACCGACCAGCAGGTCGACCTCGCGCAGGTCCTTGCCGGTCCGTTCGAGCACGCGACCCTCGGGGCTGACGACCACCCGCGAGCGGCCGGCGTGGCGGCGCAGGGCGAGGCCGACGGCGGCCGTGGCGATCGCCTCGTCGACGTCGGCCCCGGCGTCGTCGCCGGGCAGGAAGCCCGGGTCGTCGTGGCGTGCCCGGGCGGCGTCGGCGAGGTCCTCGAGCCCTGCGGCCTCGACGGTGGAGACCGCCGACCAGCGCATCCCGAGGTCGCCCTCGACGGTGCGGGTCACCGGGGTGACGGCCACGACCTCCCGCGAGAGCCCGGCCTCCTCGGGGTCGAGCGCGACGACGCTGTGCACGTCGGTGGTGGCACCCCCCACGTCCACGACGACGACGTCTCCGGCGCCCGGCCGGTCGTCGTCCAGGCCCCGGGCGAGCAGCTCGACGCCCGCGAGAACCACGTCGGGCGTGGCGCCGCGCACCATCTGCCGGAAGTCGTCGCTGGCGCTGAGGTGCTTGCCCCCGATCACGTGCTCGAGGAAGACCTCACGGATCGCCGCGCGGGCCGACTCCGGCGCCAGCACCCCGATCCGGGGCACCACGTTGTCGGCCAGCACGTGGGGCACGCCGGCGAGGATCTCGCCCACCTCGTCGCGGGCGTCCACCGCCCCGGCGACCACGACCGGCCCGCGCCAGCCGGCGTCCACCAGCGCCCGGGCACCCTCGACCAGCGAGTCGGCGTTGCCACCGTCGGTGCCACCGGTCAGCAGCACCACGTCCGGCCGCGTGTGCCCCAGGACGGTCTGGAGCCCGTGCTGGGGCACACGCGGCGCAGAGAGGGCGTGGACGGCGACGACCTTGCCGCCGCTGGACAGGGCGACGCGGCGACCCGCCTCGGCGGTGACCAGCTCCTCGTTGCCGAGCACCGCGATCCGCAGCCCGCCGCCCGCGCTCGAGCACGCGAGCACCGGTGCGTCGTCCGCACGCGGGTCCGAGCCGGCCAGCGTCGCGCGGCACGCGGCGAAGCCGTCGAGCACGTCGGTCCCGATCGTGGTCGGGTGACTGGCCGAGGCGAGGATCCGGCCGTCGTCGAGGTCGACCAGGGCGGCCTTGGTGAAGGTCGACCCGAAGTCCACGCAGACGACGACGCGCCCGTCGGCCGGGGGACTCACCCCAGGGCCTGCTCGAGGTCGGCGACGAGGTCGGCGGCGGTCTCGATCCCGACGCTGAGCCGGACCAGGTCGGCCGGCACCTCCAGGTCGGTCCCGGCGACGCTGGCGTGGGTCATCCGGCCGGGGTGCTCGATCAGGCTCTCGACGCCGCCGAGCGACTCGCCGAGCGTGAACACCTGCGCCCGCTCGCACACCCGCAGCGCCTGCTCCTCCCCGCCGGCGACCCGGAACGCGACCATCCCGCCGTACCGCTTCATCTGGCGACTGGCCACGGCATGACCGGGGTGCTCCTCGAGGCCGGGGTAGATCACCTGGCTGACCGAGGGATGCCCGGCGAGGTAGTCGACGACCGCCTCGGCGTTGTCGCAGTGACGGTCCATCCGGACGCCGAGGGTCTTCAGCCCGCGGTGGGTCAGGAAGGCGTCGAACGGGCCGGGCACGGCGCCCATCGCGTTCTGGTGGAAGGCGATCTTCTCGGCGAGGTCGAGGTCGCGGACCACGATCGCTCCCCCGACGACGTCGGAGTGGCCGCCGACGTACTTCGTCGTCGAGTGGAGCACCACGTCGGCGCCGAGCGTGAGCGGCTGCTGGAGGTAGGGCGAGGCGAAGGTGTTGTCGACGACCAGCAGGGCACCGGCGTCGTGGGCGATCGCGGCCAGGGCCTCGATGTCGCCGATGGTGAGCAACGGGTTGGTGGGTGTCTCGACCCAGACCATCCTGGTCCGGCCCGGGCGGATCGCCGCCCGTACCGCGTCGAGGTCGGAGACCGCCGCGGGGCTGTGGTCGAGGCCCCAGACCTTCTCGACCTTGTCGAAGAGCCGGAAGGTCCCGCCGTAGGCGTCGTCCGGGATGACGGCGTGGTCACCGGGTGCGCACACGCTGCGGACCAGCGTGTCCTCGGCCGCGAGGCCGGAGGCGAACGCGAAGCCGCGCTCCCCCTCCTCGACCGCGGCCAGGGCGCCCTCCAGGGCGGTGCGGGTCGGGTTGGCGCTGCGGCTGTACTCGTAGCCGCCACGCAGCCCACCCACCCCGTCCTGCTTGTAGGTCGAGGTCGCGTAGATCGGCGGGATCACCGCGCCCGTGGTCGGGTCCGGCTCGTATCCCGCGTGGATGGCGCGGGTCTCGAACCCCGCCTTCTGGGCATGCTCCTGGGTCACCCGTCCGAGGCTACTCAGCCGGGAAGGTTGGGCGGTCACCGGGCGTTGGACATGCTGGAGGGACCACAGACCACCTCCGGAGGAGGAGCACGACATGTTCGGACTGGGCCGCAAGACCGAGATGGTGAGCGCCGAGCAGGCGCTCCCCGGCCGTGACGCACGGCCGTGGCAGCTGGGCGAGCACGTCGTGCTGCACACGCCGGTCGTGAGCGACGACGTTCCCGAGGGCCACGAGGTGGCGATCTTCGGACTCGGCTGCTTCTGGGGCGCCGAGGAGATCTACTGGCAGCTGCCGGGGGTCTGGTCGACGTCGGTCGGCTATGCCGGCGGCCACAGCGAGCACCCGACGTACGACGAGGTCTGCTCGGGCCGCACCGGACACACCGAGGCCGTGCGGGTGGTGTTCGACCCCTCCGCCGTCTCCTTCGCCGACCTGGTCAAGCGGTTCTTCGAGGTCCACGACCCCACCCAGGGGATGCGGCAGGGCAACGACGTCGGCACCCAGTACCGCTCGGCGATCTACTGGACCACGCCGGAGCAGGAGCAGACCGCGCAGGAGCTGACGAAGATCTACGGCGAGGAGCTCGCGCGCCGCCGGCTCGGCGCGATCACGACCGAGATCCGCCCCGCCAGCGAGACGCCGTACTACTACGCCGAGGACCCGCACCAGCAGTACCTCGCGAAGAACCCGTTCGGCTACCGCTGCCACGCCAACACGGGCGTGAGGTTCCCCGACGCCTGAGGCGGTGCCCCACCACGCGTCGGTCCCCCCTAGGCTGGCACGCCGTGAACAGCCCCTTGAGCACACGCGTCGGTCAGGTCTTCATCCCCGTCCGGGACATGCCGGCCGCCGTGTCGTGGTACGCCCGGCTCTTCGGCTTCTCCGTCGAGGCGGGGCGGCTCGGTCACGAGGACACGATCTTCGACATCCCGACCGACGGCTCGCCCTCGCTCTGCCTCGACGCCAACCAGCCCGACTTCGCGGCATCCGGTCCGGCGCGCTGCTTCTTCCTGACCGACGACCTCGAGGCCACGCGCAACCACCTGCACGACCTGGGCGCTGACGAGGTGTCCACCATCTCCGACATCGGCAGCCTGTGCTTTCTCACCTTCCGGGACCCGGACGGCAACCTGTTGATGGCGGCACAGCCCCTGAGCCGCTAGCCCAGGTCCTTCTCGAACCACACGTCCGCATCCGGGTTGCCGTTGTAGTCCGGGACCTGTCGGTAGCCGCTGGACTCGTAGAGCGAGACCGCCGGGGTCAACGCGCTGTTGGTGTCGAGCAGTGCCACGGTGCGCCCGGAGTCGGTGATCACCGACTCCAGGTGGGCCAGCAGGGCGCGGGCCAGCCCCTGGCCGCGGGCCTCGGGCGCGACCCACATCCGCTTGATCTCGCCGCGGTCCTCGTCGAGGAGCTGCACGGCCCCGCAGGCCCGGGGGACCACCTCGGGCCCGTACAGCACGAAGACCCCGCGCGGCGGGGAGTACGCCGTCGCGGCGTCGTCCAGCGCGCTGCCGACCTCGAAGCCGAACCGCAGCGAGAGCTCGGCGAAGTACTGGCCCATCGCCCACCGGGCGGGCGCGGAGGCGGGGTCGACGGTCCGGAAGTGGTGCACCCCTGCATCCTTCCAGCGCCGGGTGAGAAGATGTCGCACATGACGGTCGAGCTGCGCCGGGCGCCGTACGCCGGATGGCGTGCCCTGGCCGCGACCGTCCTGGTCATGTGCGGCGCCGTCGGTGCCCACACCGCCGCCGGTGGCCGGGTGCCGGACGGTGCGGCCCTGGTCGCCCTCGGCGGCCTGGTCCTCGGTGGCAGCCTGCTGCTCACCCACGGCGTGGTCTCCGCCCGCTGGCTGCTGCCCGCCGTCGCCCTGGGCCAGGTGGGGCTGCACACCGCGTTCGCAAGCGTTCCCGCCGCCGGCCACCACGTCCACCACGCCGACCACCTCTGGACCTGGCAGATGCTGCTGGCCCACACCGTGGTCACCGTGTTCACCGCCGTCGTGTGGCGGCTCACCGACCGGGCCGCGATCGTGCTGCTGAGCGCGTTGCCCAGCGTGGCCTCGATCGTCGAGCCCCGGCCGGCCCCGCTCCCGGCCGCCACGGCCCCGCGGACCCTCGCCCAGCTGTTCCACGTCACCGCCGCTCCCCGTCGGGGTCCACCGGTGCTGCCGCGCCTCGCGTGACACCACCCAGACCCACCGACCCAGGAAAGACAGTGACCCCATGACCCACCGACGTATCCCCGCGCGCCCGCTCGCCCGTCTCGGCGCCCCGCTCGCCGCCCTCGGGCTGGTCGCCCTGACCGCCGGCCCGGCGGCCGCCCACGTGAGCGGCACCCCGTCGACCACCGCGGCCGGCTCCTACACCGTGCTCACGATGAGCGTCCCGCACGGCTGCGAGGGCTCACCGACGACCAAGATCGAGATCCAGCTCCCCGAGTCCGTGCTCTCGGTGACGCCGACCCGCACTGCGCTCTACGACCTCGAGAAGAACATCGAGGAGCTCGACGAGCCGACCACCGACGCCCACGGCAACGAGGTCACCGAGCGGGTGGCCTCGGTCGTCTACACCACGGACACGCCGCTGCCCGAGGGGCAGCGCGACACCTTCGAGCTCTCCTTCCAGGTCCCCGACGCGGAGGGGGAGATGCTCGCCTTCCCGACGATCCAGACCTGCGAGAAGGGACGGACCGGCTGGATCGAGATCCCCGAGGAGGGCCAGGACGCCGAGGAGCTGGAGTACCCGGCCCCGATGTTCGAGGTGACGGCCGCCGAGGGTGACGGTCACGGCCACGCGGATGAGGCCGACAGCGAGTCCGACGGCGAGTCCGACGGCGAGTCGGGCGGGGAGACCCAGGAGGCCTCCGTCGAGGACGACGGCGGGATGGTCGGCTGGGCCGGCGTCGTGCTCGGCGGCCTCGGGCTGCTCGTCGGCGGCGTCGCGCTCGCGAGGAGCCGCACCTCCGCATGACGCACCACCGGCGTCGGGCAGGACGGGGGCGCGGGCCGACCAGGCTCGCGCTCGCCGTCCTGCTCGGCGCGTTGGCGCTGCTCGGCACGGCGGGACCGGCCGCGGCGCACGCCCAGCTGGTCTCGACCGACCCCGCCGACGGTGCGCTGCTGGCGACGGCGCCGTCGCAGGTGACGCTGAGCTTCGAC
Organism: uncultured Actinomycetota bacterium; assembly: GCA_963795215.1. Lineage (GTDB taxonomy): Bacteria > Actinomycetota > Actinomycetes > Propionibacteriales > Nocardioidaceae > Nocardioides. The sequence goes on along the minus strand of CAWCGW010000007.1, from coordinate 519,844 downwards.
GAGCCGGTACGGCTGACGTCGCAGGAGATCCGGGTCTACGACGCCGACGGGCAGGCCGTCGCGAGCACCGCCTCCACCTCCGGCCGTGACGTCGCGATCGCGCTCGAGGACACCGCGTCGCTCCGCGGGACCTACGTGGTGGGCTGGTTCGTCGTGTCCGCCGACGGGCATCCGATCTCCGGGTCGCTGACCTTCTCGGTGGGCGAGCGCAGCGCCAGCGTCACCGACCCTCCCCCGCCGCCGACGTCGTCCGGCGCGGTGACCGCCGTGCAGGGCGCCGTCACCGCGGCCACCTACCTCGGCCTGCTGCTGGCCGCCGGGCTCGTCGGCTTCCTCGCGCTCGTGCTGCCGGCGGCGTACGACGGCCCGGTGGTGCGGCTCCGGCTGCGCCGGCTGGCGCGCTGGGCCGCTGTGGTGGCGGCCGTCGCCTCGCTCGTGGCCGTCCCGGTCGCCTCCGTCTACGCGCAGGGCGCGGAGCTGTGGGACGTCGCGGGCGGCCTGGACCTCGGCCTCGTGACCGGCGAGCTGCTCTCGGCGGTCCTGGTGGTCGTCGGGCTGGGCCTCGCGGTGAGCCAGCTGGGCGACGGCCCGCTGCTCGGCCGTCCCCGCGTGCTCTCCCTCGTCGGCGCGGCGCTCGCCCTGCTCGGCCCCCCGCTGGTCGGCCACACCCGCGCCTACCAGCCCTCGACGCTGCTGGTCGCGACCGATGCGCTGCACCTGGTCGCGGGGGCGACCTGGCTGGGAGGGCTGGTCGCCCTGACGCTGTCGCTGCGCGCCCTCGCGGGTCGCGAGCTGCTGGCCGCGCTGACCCTGGCACGGTTCTCCGCGGTCGCCGGGGGCCTGGTGCTGGCGGTGGCGGCCACCGGCACCGTGCTCGGGTGGCGGATCCTCGCCGGGTGGGAGCCGCTCGTCGGCACCTGGTACGGCCGGCTGCTGCTGGTGAAGGTCGCGCTGGCCCTGGTCGTCGCCGCGCTCGGCGGCTGGAACAGGTTCCGGATGCTGCCCCGCGTCCGTGCGGCCGCGGGGCACGGTGACCGCACCGCGGCCGCGCGCCTGGTGGCCCGCGCCGTACGCGTCGAGGCCCTGCTGCTGGTGGTGCTGCTCGGCGTCACGGGCTTCCTGGTCAACCAGTCGCCCCGCCCGGCCCCGGTGGTCGTGCCCGAGGGGCGTACCGGCGTCCGGGACGGCTCGATCTCCGACCTCGAGGTGCTGGTGCTGATGAGTCCGCGCCGGGAGGGCCGGACGACGCTGCTGGTCCAGCTCCAGGACGACACCGGGGAGCCGGTGGTGACCGACCGCGCGCCCGACGTCCAGCTGCGCACCAGCGGCCTCGACCTCGGCAGCGTCCCGGTCACGACCACCGATCCCGGGACCTGGGCGGCCGAGGTGCTGCTGCCGCAGCCCGGCACCTGGGAGGTGCAGGTCGGGCTCCGCGTGGACCGGTTCGAGAACCCGGTCACCACCGTGCAGTTCGAGGTCGCGCCCCGCTGAGGACGCTCGCCGTCAGGCGGCGTCCGCGACGGTGACCGCGACCGGCACGGTGTGGAGGTAGCCGTCCACGCGGACCTGGACGAACAGCCGGTAGTCGCCCGGCCGCTCGATCTCGGTGTGGAAGGTGAGCGTGGAGCCGTCCTCGGTCACGGCGGGCGCGTCGAGCGGGTGGACGTGCACCATCGAACCGGTCTCGCGGTGGAAGCCGGTGACGTGGCCGTAGGCCCCCAAGTAGGTGCCGAGCCGGACCGGACGCCCCTCGGCGTCGGTCACCGTGAGCTCCATCCGGCCGTCCGGGCCGGCGACCGGCTCGGTGGTCGCCTCGACCGCCATCATCGGGTCGGGCTGCGGCTCCGCCGCCGTCGGGCCCAGCGGCACCGGGACCTGCTCCCCCAGCACCAGGTGGTCGCCGTTGCCCCCGCTGTCGCGGGCCACGAACTCCGCCACCACCCGGTAGTCACCCGCCGTCGGCAGCTGCACCGGGGCGGTCCAGGTGCCGTCCTCGGCCATCGTGGGGTGCAGGTGGCGGAAGACCGTGAGGTCGGCGCTGACGACGTAGAGGTGCAGGTCGCGCGTGAGCTCCTCGAAGTAGCGGGTGAGCGGGCGGCCGGTGTAGGTGTCGATCCGGAAGGAGACCTCCCCGGTCCGCCCCGCGCGCTCGGGGAGGCTCACGTCGACCAGCGAGTAGCCGACCTGCTCGGCCGCGGTGCCGTCGCCCACCGGGAGCGAGATGATGGCGGAGCCCCCCGCGTGGCTGTGCCCGGAGGGGACGCTGGAGTCCTCGGAGCAGCCGGTGAGCAGCAGGCTCAGCGCGGCGGCGGTCGCGAGGACGAGACGTGGCACGACACCAGTGTGCCGAAAGCCGGATGACGGCTCACCAGGGGTCAGTGACAATGGGCCCATGACCGAGCTGCCCCGCAGGGCCGCCGTGCGGACCGCACGGCTCGCGGCGCTACCCCTGGGGTACGCCGGCCGCCAGGCGGTCGGCCTCGGTCGGCGGCTGGGCGGGAGGTCGGCGGAGTCGGTGCTGAGCGACGTGCAGCAGCGCACCGCCGAGCAGCTGTTCCGCACCCTCGGCGAGCTCAAGGGCGGGGCGATGAAGTTCGGGCAGGCGCTCAGCGTGCTCGAGGCCGCGCTCCCCGAGGACGTCGCGGCGCCCTACCGCGACCAGCTCACCGCGCTGCAGGACTCCGCGCCCCCGATGCCGACCCAGACGGTGCGCGAGCAGCTCGCGCGCTCGCTCGGCGCCGACTGGCAGCAGCGCGTCGTGTGGCTCGACGGCGCACCCACCGCGGCCGCCAGCATCGGGCAGGTCCACCGGGCCACCTGGGTCGGTGACCGCGACGTCGCGGTCAAGGTCCAGTATCCCGGCGCCGGTGAGGCGCTGCTCTCCGACCTGCGTCAGCTCGCCCGGGTCGCCCGCAGCATCGCCCCCGTCTTCCCGGGCATCGACATCAAGCCGCTGATCGAGGAGGCGCAGGCACGCGCGGCCGAGGAGCTCGACTACACGCTGGAGGCCGAGGCGCAGCGCACGTACGCCGCCGCGTTCCGCGACGACCCCGAGGTCGTCGTGCCCGACGTGGTCGACGTCGGCGACCAGGTGCTGGTCACCGAGTGGCTCGACAGCCCGTACTCGCTCTCGAAGGTGATCCGGGAGGGGACCCAGGCCGAGCGCGACCACTACGGCCGGCTGTTCGTCTCGTTCCTCTTCGAGGGTCCCCGGCGCACCGGCATGCTCCACGCCGACCCCCACCCCGGCAACTACCGCGTGCTGCCCGCCGCCGACGGTGGCCCCGGACGGATGGGCGTCCTCGACTTCGGGGCGGTCGCCCGGCTGCCCGAGCACGGCCTGCCCTCGGCGATGGGCCGGCTGATCCGGATCGCCTCGCAGAGCAGTGCCGGCGAGCTGGTCGAGGGACTGCGCGCCGAGGGCTTCATCAAGGAGCGGATCCAGGTCGACCCCCAGCTGGTCCTCGACTACCTCTCCCCGTTCATCGAGCCGGCCCGGCACGAGACGTTCCACTTCACCCGCGAGTGGATGCGCGAGCAGTTCGAACGGGTCAACAACCCGCGCAACCCGGCGTTCACGGTCGCGACGAAGCTGAACCTCCCCACGTCCTACCTGCTCATCCACCGCACCTGGCTCGGCGGGCTCGGCGTGCTCAGCCAGCTCGAGGCCGAGGCCCCGTTCCGCGCGATCCTGGAGGCTCACCTCCCCGGCTTCGCCGAGTGAGGCGAGCCGACCCGTCAGGTCAGGTCCAGGTACATCACGTGCAGCCCGACGTACCCGTGCTCGCGTGAGCGGAAGGCGCGGGGGACGGTGCCGACGGTGACGAAACCGAGCGCGTGCCACAGCCGGACGGCGGCGGTGTTGGTCTCGACGACGGCGTTGAACTGGATCCCGCGGTAGCCCTGCTGCCGGTGCCAGGCCACCACGTGCTCGCCCAGCCGGCGGCCGACGCCGCGGCCCCGGCTGTCCGGGGCGACCAGGAACGACGCGGTGCCGACGTGGTCGCCCCGACCGGGTCGGTTGGGGCCCATCTTCGCGGTGCCGAGCAACCGGCCGCCCTCCTCGAGCACGACCGTCCGCCCGGGCGGTCGCTCCAGCCACCACCCGACCGCCTGCTCCGGGGTGAGGTCCTCGGGGAAGGCGTAGGTCTCGCCGGCCGCGACGGTGTCGCGGAAGACCGGCCAGATCGCGTCCCAGTCGGCGTCGGTCGCGTCGCGGAGCACCGGCCCGGTCATCGGGGCGGCACCCGGTCGGTCACGCAGTACGCAGCCCCGGTGGGGTCGGTGAGCACGGTCCACCCGGATCGCTCGTCGACCACCGTCGCCCCGAGCGCGACGTGCCGCTCGGTCTCGGCGCCACGGTCGGTGGTGGCGAGGTCGAGGTGGGCGCGGACCTCGCCGAGCGGCTCCCCGAGCCGCTGGAGCAGCAGCTGCAGCGCCTGGTCGGCGGGGGGCAGCAGCCGGCGGAACTCACCCCCCGTGGTCGCGCTGAGCTCCCGGCCGGTCACTGTCCGCCAGAACTCCAGCTCGCGGTCGAACAGCTCGGCGGGCACGTCGAGGCAGACCTGGTCCACGACCGACCGGTGGCCGCCGGGCCACTCGGTGGCCGGAGCGGGCACGGAGGCGGGGTGGGTGACCAGGCAGAACGGCAGCCCACCGGGCGACCGGAGCACGACGTGCCCGAGGTCCGCGAGCTCTCGCGCCCCGAGCCCCACCGCGCGGTCGGCGGCGGCCCGCGGATCGGGGACGTGGAGGTCGAGGTGGAGCCGCGAGCGTCCCGAGACGAGCCGCTGCACCCGCAGGTGGTCCTCCCCCTCCGGTGGCACCAGGGTCACGAACTCCGCCGCCTCGCCGCGCACCGGCGACACCGCCCAGCCCGTGACGTCGCGCCAGAACGACAGCCCGGCGTCGTGCGCGTCCGGGGCGAGGTCGAGGAACGCGCTGGTCCAGAACGGGGTCACGTGACCGGGGCGCAGTCGTGGCCGCAGTCGCCGGAAGCGACGGCATCCGGCCCGTCGGCATGATCGGCGGGACGGTGCAGCACGGCCGTGACGGGCGTGAACGCGATGCCGCCCTCGGAGGCCGTGGCGGTCCCGTCGACGAGCAGCGTGTGACCCCGCGCCACCGGCGGCGGGAAGAGCAGCGTCGCGGCCGGGTTGCCGGCGAGGTTGCGGGCCGAGCCGCCGCTGGGCGGGCAGTGCAGGACACCGTCGCGCAGGTCCGGCTCCACGGTCACCGCCTTGACCCGGCCGTCGGCTGCGGCGGTCAGCAGGTAGCCCGGACCACGGCCGGCCAGCGCCTCGGCGAGGGCGGAGATCTCCACGGGGATGCTCACGTCACGAGGATAGGACCCCGCCCGGCGGGCCGACACCCGCGCCGTTTGCAACCATCCTCCCCCGTTCTGCGTCTTGGGGACGATGGAATGGAGGTGGAGCCGCAGATGAGCAGCTCACACGCACTCGCAGGATCGGGGGTGACCATGGCCGACCCGGGCCGGGGCACGTCGACCGAGGAGGGCGGACGCGACACCGTTCGCGACCGCGAGTTCGCCTCGTACATGGCGGCCCGGCAGGCGAGCCTGCTGCGCACGGCGTACCTCCTGACCGGGGACCGGCACACCGCCGAGGACCTCGTGCAGACCGCCTTCGCCAAGCTCTACCTCTCCTGGGACAAGGTCCGCGACCAGGGCTCCCTGGACGGCTACGTGCGCCGGATCGTCGTCAACGAGCACAACTCGCTGTGGCGCCGGGCGTGGAAGCGCCGCGAGCTCACCACGGACCAGATGCCGGAGCGGCCCCACCACGACACCTACGACGGGGGCGCCGGCCGCGAGCTGTGGGACCTGGTGCAGACCTTGCCCCGCAAGGCCCGCGCCGTGGTCGTGCTGCGCTACTACGAGGAGATGTCGGAGGCCGAGGTCGCCGAGACGCTCGGCATCTCCACCGGCACCGTGAAGTCCCAGACCAGCCGCGCGCTCGCCGCCCTGCGCGGGCGCGCCCCCCAGACGCTGAACCCCCACGAGCACCCCAGCGAGAGCCCCGGGGAGGAGGACCGATGAACGACGAGCTGACCACCCGGCTGAGCCGGCAGCTGCACGACCAGGTCGACGGCTGGCAGGACGCCCCGCTGACCCTCGCGGGGGTGCAGGGTCGCGCCCGCACCATCCGGCGTCGCCGGCAGGCGCTGACCTCCGGCGTCGTCGCCGCGGCGGTGCTCGCCGTCGCGGTCCCGGTCGGGATCAGCCTCGGCGCCCGCACCGACACGACGCCGGACGTGACCAGCCCCAGCCCGACCCGGATGGTGGACGAGGCCCCGACCCCCCGCGCCGACGGCACCTTCCCGCTCACGCCGCTCGAGGCTCCGGAGGGCACCGCCCCTGTCACCGGCTACGTCAGCCTCGCCGACAGCGTCCTGCACACCTCCGAGGGGGAGCGGCAGCTGCCCGACGGCCTGCAGCAGGTCGAGCGGTTCGGCGACGGCTGGATCGGGCTCGCGCTGGGCCAGTACGACGACACGGACAACGGCAGCCACCTGGTCCGGTTCGACGCCGACTACCGGGTCGTGGACGAGTTCCCGGCCGCCAACCTGGTCGTCGACGCAGCGGGCGAGCACGCCGCCTGGACGGAGGTCGACGGCGACGCCTGGACGATCGTCCAGGCGACGCCCGAGCAGGAGACCGCCAGGACGAGCATGCGACGCGACGCCCAGGTGGTCGGTCACCTCACCGACGGACGCGTCGTCTTCCAGTCGCCGGACTACGAGACCGGCAACGACCTCAACGGCATCCTCGACGCCGAGGGTGCGGTCGAGCCCATCGAGGGGGTGCTGCGGATGCTCGACGCCTCGGACGCCACGGGCCAGGTCTCGGCGCTGACGCGCTACGGCGTGAAGTCCTGCTACGCCCTGCTCGACCCGGTGTCCGGAAACCCGACCTTCGAGACCTGCGACTTCGCCACCCGGGCGATCAGCCCCGACGGATCGCTCGTCGTCGGCCGTACCGCGGGGGAGGACGGAGTCGGGTCGCCGCAGCTGGCGATCCTGGACGCCGTCACCGGCGAGCCGCTCGTGGAGTGGACCAGCGATCGCGGCGACCGGTCGCCGGCGCTGGTCCAGCAGGTGGTGTGGGAGGACGACGACACGCTGCTGGCCACCGTCACCGAGGGGAGCGAGCAGACGGTCGTCCGCGCCGAGCTGGACGGCTCGATGCAGCGGGTCGCCGAGCCGGTCGAGGTGCAGATGTCGATCGCCTACACCCTGGCGGACGCGGTCGTCGGGCTCGACTAGCGGGGGCCTGCGCCCGGCTCCGGATCAGACCAGGACGTCGGTGACCGGCTGGCTGGAGTCGGCCGGCAGGTCCAGCGAGGACGGTGTCCGGCCGCGGGCCACCATCTCGGAGCCGAGCGCGGCGACCATCGCCCCGTTGTCGGTGCACAGCCCCGGCCGCGGCACCCGCACCCGGATCCCGCGGGCGGCGGCGCGCTCCTCGGCCATCACCCGCAGCCGCGAGTTGGCGGCGACCCCGCCGCCGATCAGCAGGTCGTCGATCCCCTGGTGGGCGGCGGCGTCGACCGCCTTGCGGGTCAGGACGTCGCACACCGCCTCCTGGAAGGAGGCGGCGACGTCGGCCACGGGCACCGGCTCGCCGGTGCGCTCGCGCATCTCGACCCAGCGGGCGACCGCGGTCTTGAGCCCGGAGAAGGAGAAGTCGAAGCGGTGCCGCTCGAGGTCGCGGCGGGCGGTCAGGCCGCGGGGGAAGTCGATGGCCACGCTGCTGCCCTCGCGGGCGGCGCGGTCGATGTGGGGACCGCCGGGGAACGGCAGCCCCAGCAGCCGTGCCACCTTGTCGAAGGCCTCGCCGGCGGCGTCGTCGATCGTGGCGCCGAGCGGCTCGACGCCGGTGGTCACGTCCTCCACCCGCAGCAGGCTGGAGTGGCCGCCGGAGACCAGCATCGCCAGGCAGGGCTCCGGGAGCGGGCCGTGCTCGAGCTGGTCGACCGCGACGTGCGAGGCGAGGTGGTTGACGCCGTAGATCGGCTTGCCCAGGCCCAGCGCCAGCGCCTTCGCGGCCGCCACCCCGACCAGCAGCGCCCCGGCGAGGCCGGGACCGCTGGTCACGGCGATCGCGTCGACCTCGTGCAGCCGGACGTCCGCGACCTGACAAGCCCGCTCGATGGTCGGCACCATCGCCTCGAGGTGGGCCCGGCTCGCGACCTCCGGCACCACCCCGCCGAACCGGGCGTGCTCGTCGACGCTGCTCGCCACCGCGTCGGCCAGCAGCGTGCGGCCACGCACGATGCCGACGCCGGTCTCGTCGCAGGAGGTCTCGATGCCGAGAACCAGGGGCTCGTCCATGGCCCCATTCTCACCGACGACCGGGCGCCGGTGAGAATGGGTCCGTGCCAACCAGCCGCCGCGTCGTGGGTGTCGACGAGCTCCGGCACGTGCCGTTCGTGCGTCACCAGATCGACCCGGCCCTGGTCGAGGGCGCCTGGGTGCTGGGCGAGGCGTCGGTCGTGCTGGCCCACCGGCTGCTGCCCCGGGGCCGGGTGCTCGCCGTGCACGGCTTCGGCTCGGACGACGACCTGGCGCCGCTGCTGACGACGCTCGCGACCGACGGCGTCCGGCCCGACCGGGTGATGGTCGACGCCGACGCCGACACCATCCCCGCGGCCTGGCCGCTGAGCGACCTCCGCTCGTGGCACTGGATGCTCTCCACCACGCCGCCTCCCCACGACCCGCTGCCGGTCGAGCGCCTCGACGACGAGCAGGAGGTCGCCGCGCTGCTCGACGTCGAGGCGCCGGACTCGCTCGCCCGGCCGGGGACGCCGGGCATCGAGGCGTGGCACGGCGTGCGCGAGGCGGGCGCCCTGGCGGCCGTGGGCGCCGTGCTGCGGCAGCCGGACGGCACCGGCCACCTGCGGGCGGTGACCGTCGCGAGCCGCTCCCGCGGGCGCGGCCTCGGCCGGGCGCTGAGCACCACGCTCACCCGGCTCGCCCAGGCCGGCACCGGGGTCTCCAGCCTGGGCGTCTACACCGACAACGAGCCCGCGCTGCGGATCTACCGCGACCTCGGCTACGCCGTGGCCCACACGTTCCGGTCGGGGCCGGTCAGCGGCAGCACCATCACGACGGCCGCCGCCCCGTCGCGGTAGTAGCGGGGCCGGCGGTCCAGCTCGACGAAGCCCCGGGACTCGTAGAAGGCGCGCGCGCCGTCGTTGTCCTCGCGCACCTCCAGCAGCATCCGCTCGGCGTCCCCGGAGCCCGCCACCGCGGCGGCCAGCAGCGCCGAGGCGGCACCCGTCCGCCGGCGGGCCGGGTCGACGGCGATCCGCTGCAGCTCGGCGATGTCGGCGGCGACGCTCACCACGGCGTACCCGACCACGGCCGGCCCGTCGCGCACGACGAGGTAGTGCACGGTCGGCAGCCGGCCGGAGACGCCGTCCTCGACCAGCCCGGGCGACCAGGCGTCCCGGCCCAGCGCGCGCTCCTCGAGCCGGGCGATCGCGGCCGCGTCGGCGGGCTCGGCCCGCTCGACCACGTGGGTCGTCGGGTCGCCGGTCACGAGGCCGGCTTGCGGGGTCCGGGCATCGCGGCGTCGGGCCGCCGCAGGTAGAGCGGCTCGGGGTCGCTCAGCTCGGCCCGCTCGCCGGCGACGGTCCGTGCCAGCCAGCCGGCGCTGGGCCGGCGCGGCCCGGCCGGTGTCGGGAACGACTCGGGGTAGAGCAGCGCCCCCTCCCCGACGGCCTGCGCGTGGGTCGCGAGCACGTCCGGGCGGTCGACGACCGGGCCGGCGAGCCGGACGCCCTCCTCGTCGTAGGAGGCGAGGTAGACCTCCTTGCGCCGGGCGTCCGTCGCGACCACGAAGTCACCGATCACGGCGCCGGTGTCGACGGCCTCCACGGCGAGCACGTCGAGCGTGCACACGCCGTAGACGGGGATCTCCAGCACGTGGGCCAGGGTGCGGGCGGTGACCAGGCCGACCCGGAGCCCCGTGAACGGGCCGGGCCCGACGCCCACCGCGAGGGCGGTGAGGTCCTGCCGGACCACCCCCGCGTCCGCGAGCGTCCGCTCGATGAGGGGGGCCAGCTGCTCGCCGTGCTTCATCGTCAGCTCGCTGGTGTGCTCGACGACGACGTCGGTCCCGTCGTGGAGGGCGACCGTGACCGTCGGGGTGGCGGTGTCGAAGGCGAGCAGCACGCGGCTCAGGGTAGTCGGGCCAGACCAGCCGCCGGGCGACGGTCACCGGCCGCGCAGCACCCGCACCAGGTGGGCGTCGATCGCCGAGAGCCGGACGTGGTCGTCGTCGGGGTCCCACCAGGTGAGGGCGTCGACGTCGCCGGAGGGCGCCATCCCGGTCTCCCCGGGCAGCGAGCAGCAGTAGAGCGCCACCCGCTTGATGTGGCGCTGGTGGCCGTACTGGATCGTCGCCACGCCCATGAAGGCGAGGTCACCGGGCTCGGTCCCCGTGACCCGCCGGAACTGGTCGTGGACGGCCGCCCGTGGCGACTCGTGGGAGCGCAGCCGCGCCAGCGGCAGCTCCCACTCGGCGCTGCGCGGGTTGTGCACCAGCAGCACCCGTCGGCCGTGCTCGGCGACCAGGATCGACATCGTGAGCGGTACGTCGCGGTCGAGCTCGTGCAGCGCGCCCTCGTCGCACTCCCAGAAGTCGACCAGCAGCGTCTCGTCCGGCTTCGCCGCCAGCGGCGGCCGTTGCGAGTCGGGCACCTCCAGCTCGTACCACCGCGGCCCGACCGGGGTCATCAGCACCCGGCGTGGATCCAGGCCCTCGGGGTCGTCGGCGTGGGCGAGGGCGCGGATCACCCGCAGCTCCAGCCGTGACTCCGCCAGCCCCTCGGCGATCCCCTCGCCCCACTCCACGACCGTGACCGCCTCCTCGAGCGAGGTGTCGAGGTCGAGGTCGTCGAGCTCGTCGATGCCACCGAGCCGGTAGGCGTCGACGTGCACCAGCGACGGACCACCCACGAGCGAGGGGTGGACCCGGGAGATGACGAAGGTCGGGGACGTGATGCCGCCGCGCACCTGCAGCCCGGCGCCCAGCCCCTGGGTGAGCGTGGTCTTGCCGGCCCCCAGCTCGCCGCTGAGGACCACGAGGTCGCCCGCGCGCAGCTGCTTGGCGAGCAACGCGCCGAGGTCGCGCATCGCCTCGGCGTCGGGGACGTCGAAGAGGAAGGTGTTGAGCGGGCGGCGCAGCTCGACGTTCGGCTCGTCGCGTCGCACCTCCCGGAAGCCGCGACGCTCCCAGAAGCCCACCGTCGCCGGCAGCTCGAGGCGGGCGACCACCGTCAGGTCGTCGAAGCCCGCGGCCTCCTCGACGGCGGCGGCGATCAGCCGCGCGGCGATCCCGTGCCCCTGCACGTCCGGGCGGACGCCGAAGCGGCGGACGTACATGGTCGTGCCGACCGGGTCGAGGACCAGTCCGCCGACCGGCGTCCCGTCGAGCCGGGCCAGCAGCCCGCCCCGGTGCCCCAGCAGCTCCGCGAGCGAGTCGACGGACTCCGTGAGCGTGGCCGCGGGCGGGTCGAGGGGTGGTCGGGCCTCGAACGCGGGCCGGATCGTCTCCAGCAGCGTCTCCGCGTCGTCCGGTCCGACCGGGTGGATCTCGACCGTCATCGGCGTACCCGCTCCCCGGCCGCGGCGAGCAGCTGGTCGAGGGCGGCGTTGACCTGCTCGTGCCGCTCGAGCATGACCATGTGGCCCGCGCCCTCGCACTCCAGCAGCGTCGAGCCCTCGATCCGCGAGTGCAGCTTGCGGCTGTGGCCGACCGCGGTGATCCGGTCGGCGGTGCCGCAGACGATGGAGACCGGGACCGCCGAGAGCGCGGCGACGGTCTCGAACTTGTCGAGCGAGCCGAAGGTCGGGAAGAACTCGGCGATCACCTCGAACGGGGTCTGCGCGAGCATCCCGTCGACGAAGTCCACATAGCTCTCGGGCACGTCGTCGCCGAAGGAGAACAGGTCGGTGGCGACGGTGGCGACCGCCCGGCTCGCACGCCGCAGCACGTCGACCGTGCGGTGGCCGCGGGCCAGCGTGGTGACCACACGCACCGCCATCGCGCTGCCCAGGGTCGAGGGCAGCCCGGGCAGGAAGAGCCGGCTCGGGTCGAGGCCGCCGGCCGTGGTCGAGACCAGCCCGACGCCGAGCACCTTGCTGCCGAACAGCTCCGGGCGCTCCTCGGCGAGCCCGATGATGCTCATCCCGCCCATCGAGTGACCGATCAGCACCACCGGCCCCTCGGTGACGTCGTCGAGCACCTGCTGCAGGTCCAGACCGAGCTGCTCGATCGTGGCGCGGTCCTCGGAGGAGCGGCCGGAGCGCCCGTGCGAGCGCTGGTCGTAGTAGACCGCGCGGACCAGGCCGCGGTAGCCGGCGCGCTGGAAGTGCCAGCAGTCGAGGTTCAGCGCGTAGCCGTGGACGAACACGACCGTGATCGGCGCCCCCGCACCGGGCTCGGGCTCGTCGACCTCGACGTGCAGCGGGACGCCGTCGCTGGCGACCACCGTGACGGGGGTGGCACGCAGCGACCCGAACGCCGTGGTGTCGCCGGCGCCGCGGCGGGCGATCACGCGCCGCCGGTGGGCGACCCCGACCGCCGTACCGGCGACGGCGACGCCGGCCGCGGACGCGGCGAGGCCGAGGACGCGTCCCCTGATGTTCATCGTGTGGTCCCCTCGTCGGTCCAGCGCCGCGTGAAGCGGCCACCGATCCTGGTGACGATCTCGTAGTTGATGGTGTCGCACCACTCGGCCCAGTCCTGGGCGGTGGGCTCGCCGAGCAGGCCGGTGCCGAAGAGCCAGGCCTCGTCCCCGGGCTCGGCGTGGTCGTCGCCGAGGTCGACGACGAGCTGGTCCATGCAGACCCGGCCGCGGACCGGACGCCGCCGGCCGCGCACCATCACCTCGGCGCGGTTGCCGGCGATCCGGGGGACGCCGTCGCCGTAGCCGACCGGGACCAGCCCCAGGGTCGTGGGCCGGTCGGCGGTCCAGGTGTGTCCGTAGGACACCGACGCACCCGCGGGCACCCGTTTCACCATCGCCAGCCGCGCGACCGCGCCCATCGCCGGCAGCAGGCCCGGGCGGTCGGGTCGGGTCAGGTCGGGGCTGTGCCCGGGGGCGGGGTCCAGGCCGTAGCCGGCGATCCCGCAGCGGACCAGGTCGTAGTGGGCCGAGGGACGCAGCAGCGCCGCGGCGGAGTTGGCGAGGTGGCGGACCTCGGGGCGCAGCCCGAGCCGCCCGGCGAGCGCGAGTGCCTCGTCGAAGGCCTGCTGCTGGGCGTCGTTGGCGGGATGCTCGGGCTCGTCGCTGCACGCGAAGTGGGACCAGACCCCGGTGACCCTGATCCGTCCCGCACGCTCCTGCTCCGCGGCGGCCGTGAACAGGTCGTGCCACTCCTCGCGCGGCGCGCCGCCCCGGGCGAGACCGGTGTCCACCTTGACCTGGACCCGCGCGACCCGGTCCTGGCTCGCCCCGCTCGCAGCGACCACCTCCGCCAGCTCGCGCCGGTCGTAGACGGTCACGTCGACGTCGGCCGCCACCGCGGCCGCGTAGTCCTCGCCCGGGACCGCCAGCCAGCACAGCACCCGCCCGGTGTCCCCCGCCGCCCGCAGCGCCAGCGCCTCGTCGAGGGTCGCGACGCCCAGCCACTGCGCGCCACCCTGCCGCGCGGCGGCCGCCGCGGGCGCCATCCCGTGGCCGTATCCGTCGGCCTTCACCACCGACATCACCGGGCCCCCGGTGTGCTCGCGCAGCAGGCCCACGTTGTGACGGATGGCGGGCAGCTCGACGACGATCTCGGCGCGGGCCCGGGTCATGCCCCGGATTCTCCCATCCGGTCGACCAGGACTTCGCGCAGCGTCTCCGGGAGCGCGCGGGCGACGTCGCCGGCGGTGACCGGCCCGCCCCGCGAGGCCAGGGTCGCGGCCGCGCCGTGGACCCACGAGCCGACCGACGCGGCGTCGTACGGCGCGAGGCCGGTGGCCAGCAGCGCACCGACGACGCCGGCGAGCACGTCGCCGGCCCCGGCGGTCGCCAGCCACGGCACGCCGGTCGTGGTGACCCGGACCCTCCCGCCGGCGTCCGCCGGCTCGGCGACGAGCGTGTGCCGGCCCTTGAGCAGCACGACCGCGTCGTACCTGCGGGCCGCGGAGCGGGCGTGGTGGAGCGGGCGGGCCTCCACGTCGGCCCGGTCGGCACCGGTCATGGCGGCCAGCTCGCCCGCGTGCGGGGTGAGCACGGCCGGGACCGGGAGCGGTCCCTCGACATGGGCGAGGCCGTCGGCGTCGACGACCACGGGCACGCCGTCGGCCACCGCGGCCGCCAGCGCCTCCCCCGCGGCCTCGCCGCCCCCGGACCCGACGACCCAGGCCTGGACGCGGCCCTCCCCGACGACCTCGGGGCGGTCGGCGTGGACCGCGTCGGCGGCCTCGCCGACGTAGCGGACCATCCCGGCGAGCCCGCAGGACGCGCCGGCGACCGCGAGCCGGGCGGCGCCGGGGTACTGCGCCGAGCCGGCCCGGACACCGACGACGCCGCGGCTGTACTTCTGAGCGTGCAGGGCAGGCCGCGGCAGCAGCCGGCGGACGTCGGCCGGCTGCAGCGCCTCGACCGCGGCCGCGGGCAGGTCCAGCCCGAGGTCGACCAGGTGGACGACGCCGCAGGCGGCGGAGGCCGGGTCGACGAGGTGGGCGACCTTGTGGGTGCCGAAGGTGACGGTCAGCGCGGCCCGGACGTGGGGCCCGTCGAGCTCGCCGGTGTCGACGTCGACCCCGCTCGGGGTGTCGACCGCGACCACCGGGACCCCCGCCAGCCGCGCCAGCGCCCGGACTGCCGGCTCACGCAGGCCGGGGCGACCGCCGATGCCGACGATCCCGTCGACGGCCACGTCCGCGGCGTGGTCCTCGCGCGGCTCCGACACCCGGCCACCGGCCCGCCGCAGCGCCGCCAGCCCCCCGGCGTGCACCTGGTCGGCGAGCGGCCACGCCTCGACGGCCGCGCCGCGCCGGGCGAGCGCCGCGCCGGCGTACAGCGCGTCGCCGCCGTTGTTGCCCGCACCCACCAGCAGCACCACGCGACGCCCGTAGGCGCCCCCGAGCAGGTCGGTCACGGCGTACGCCAGGCCGGCGGCGGCGCGCTGCATCAGCGCCCCCTCGGGCACCCGCGCCAGCAGCTCGTCCTCCGCCGCCCGCACCTGCTCCACCATGTGCGCCCACCGCATCCCCCCACCCTGCCATGTCGCGGCGTGTGCCTGAGAACGGTCCATGGACCGTTCTCAGGCACACGCCGCGGTAGGGGGGCTGTGGATGACGGGGTACGCCGGTCCGGAATCCGGGCAGGCTCGCAGGATGAGCGACCTGACCCGTCTGATCGACCGGCAGCAGGGCATGATCGCGCGCCGCCAGCTGAGCGAGCACGGGGTCCACTGGGACCACGTCCGGGCCCACGTCGTCGGCGGCCGTTGCCTGGTGCGGACACCGCGCGTGGTCAGCGCCTTCACCGGCGAGCTCACGGCCGACCAGCGTCGCTGGCTGGCCGTCCTCCACGCCGGCCCACGGGCGATGCTCGGCGCCCTCACCGCCGCCGAGCACCACGGCCTGCGACGGTGGGAACGGGACACCATCACCGTCATCGTCGACGACGAGCTGGCGTTCGAGCCGGTGGACGGCGTCCGGTTCTTCCGATCCCGCCGGTCCTTCGAGCTCCTCCTCGACCCCTCCTCGACGCTCCCGGCCTGCCGGCTCGAGCCGGCGGTGCTGATGTGGGCGGGGTACGACGCCCCGCCCCGGGCGGCCCACGCCGTGCTGGCCGCCGTGGTGCAGCAGCGGTTGTCGACGCCCGTGGAGCTCGGCCGCTGGATCAACACCCTCAAACCCCTGCGTCGGGCACCTGCCTTCCGCGAGACCCTGTCCGACGTCGGGGGCGGCGCGCAGTCACACGCCGAGCTCGATCTGACCAGGCTGTGCCGCCGGTTCGGACTGCAGGACCCGGTGCGGCAGCGCCCGCGTCTGGACAGCGCCGGTCGACGCCGCTTCACCGACTGCGAGTGGGAGCTCCAGGACGGCTCGGTCCTCGTCCTGGAGATCGACGGCGCCTTCCACATGGAGGTCGAGCACTGGACCGAGGACCTCCGGCGCAGCCGGCGGCTCACCGCAGTTCGCCGGACCGTCGTCCGCTGCACCGCCTACGAGGTGCGACACGAGGCTCAGCAGCTCGCGAGCGACCTGCTGGCGCTCGGCGTACCGCGGCGTGTGCCTGACACCGGTCCATAGACCGTTCTCAGGCACACGCCGCGACGCGTCAGGACTCGAGGACGACCACGGCGGAGGCGATCCCGGCGTCGTGGGAGAGCGAGAGGTGCAGGGAGCGTACGCCGAGCTCGGCGGCGCGGGCCTGCACGCTGCCGCGGACGACCAGCAGCGGCCGGCCGGAGTCCTCGGACTCGACCTCGGCGTCGTGCCAGGCCATGCCCACCGGGGCGCCGAGCGCCTTGGCGAGCGCCTCCTTGGCCGCGAACCGCGCGGCGAGGGAGGCCGGGGGGCGGGCCGCCTCGGCCGGGGTGAACAGCCGCTCGCGCAGCCCACCGGTCCGGGCGAGGGAGGCCATGAAGCGCTCGATGTCGACCACGTCGATCCCGACGCCGATGACGGCCATGTCGTCCGCCTGCTACTCGACCGTGACCGACTTGGCGAGGTTGCGCGGCTGGTCGACGTCGTGGCCGAGCAGCGTCGCGAGCTCGCACGCGAAGAGCTGGAGCGGCACGGTGGCCACCACCGGTTGCAGCAGCACCGGGACCCGCGGCAGCCGGATCAGGGTGTCGGCGTACGGGGTCACCTCGTCGTCGTCCTCCTCGGCGAGCACGATCGTGCGGGCGCCGCGGGCCCGGATCTCCTGGATCGCGCTCACCATCTTGTCGTGCAGCTGGTCGCGACCACGCGGGGGCACGATGCAGAAGACGGGAAGGCCCTCCTCGATGAGCGCGATCGGGCCGTGCTTGAGCTCCCCGGCCGCGAAGCCCTCGGCGTGGATGTAGGCGAGCTCCTTGAGCTTCAGGGCACCTTCCAGGGCCACGGGGTAACCGGCGTGGCGGCCGAGGAACAGCACCGTGCGCGCGTCGACCAGCTCCTGTGCGAGCGCGTAGACGGCGTCGGCGTCGCCGAGCACCCGCTCGAGATGGGTCGGCATCGAGTCGATCTGCGAGACCACCGAGCTGATCTCGTCGCCGAACATGGTCCCCCGCACCTGGGCCAGGTAGAGACCCAGCAGGTAGCAGGCGACGAGCTGGGTCAGGAACCCCTTGGTGGAGGCGACCCCGATCTCGGGTCCGGCGTGGGTGTAGATCACCGCGTCGGACTCGCGCGGGATCGTCGAGCCGTTGCTGTTGCAGATCGCGAGCACCTTGGCGCCCTGGGCGGCCGCGTGCCGGATGGCCATCAGGGTGTCGGCGGTCTCCCCCGACTGGCTCATCGCGACGACGAGGGTGCTGCGGGTCAGGATCGGGTCCCGGTAGCGGAACTCGTGGGCGAGCTCGACCTCGCACGGGATCCGGGTCCAGTGCTCGATGGCGTACTTCGCGACCAGCGCGGAGTACGCCGCGGTCCCGCAGCCGACGATCACGATCCGGTCGACGTCGCGCAGCTCCTGGTCGGAGAGCCGGACCTCGTCGAGCTGCAGCAGCCCGGCCTCGGTGTGCCGGCCCAGCAGGGCGTCGGCGACGGCCCGCGGCTGCTCGAAGATCTCCTTGCGCATGAACCAGTCGTAGCCGTCCTTCTCCGCGGCGGAGAGGTCCCAGTCGACGTGGTAGCGCGTGCCCTCGCTCGGCGATCCGTCGAACCCGGTGACCTCGACCCCCTCACGGGTGATCGTGACGACCTGGTCCTGCCCGAGCTCGAGCGCGTCGCGGGTGTGCTCGATGAAGGCGGCGACGTCGGAGCCGAGGAAGTTCTCGCCCTCGCCGAGGCCCACGACCAGCGGCGAGTTGCGTCGCGCGGCCACGACCCGGTCGGGGTCCTGGGCGTCGACCGCGACCAGGGTGAAGGCACCGGCCAGGCTCCGGCACACGCGCTGCATCGCCGTCGTGAGGTCGACACCGGCGTCGAGCTCGCGCTCGAGCAGGTGCGCGGTGACCTCGGTGTCGGTCTCGGAGACCATCTCGCGTCCGGCCGCCTCGAGCTCGGAGCGCAGCTGGGCGAAGTTCTCGATGATGCCGTTGTGCACCACCGCGACCCGGGCCTGCTCACCCAGGTGAGGGTGGGCGTTGCGGTCGGTGGGCGCGCCGTGGGTGGCCCAGCGGGTGTGACCGATGCCGGTGGTGGACGCCGGCAGCGGCGTCTCGTCGATCGCCTTCTCGAGGTTGGCGAGCTTGCCGGCACGCTTGTCGGTGGCCAGGGTCCCGTCGGTGACGAGCGCGATCCCCGCGGAGTCGTAGCCGCGGTACTCGAGGCGACGGAGCCCCTCGACGACGACCGCCTGGGCCTGCTTCGGGCCGACGTACCCGACGATTCCGCACATGCGCGGGAGTCTACGGGTGGGTGGACTGCAAGAATGCCGCGCATGTCTGCGAACGGCGGGTCGGGCAGCGGATCCGGTGAGGACGCCCATTCCCCGTACGTCGAGCTCGACCGCGCCGCCTGGTCCGTCCTGGGCCGTGAGGTGGAGAGCCCGCTGTCGGCGCAGGAGATCCGGCGGTTGCGCGGCCTCGGCGACGCCCTCGACCTGCAGGAGGTCGAGCAGGTCTACCTCCCCATCTCCCGGCTGCTGAGCATGTACGTCGCCTCGGCCGGTCGGCTGCACCGCGAGCAGGAGTCCTTCCTCCACCAGCCCCAGCCCCGGCGTACGCCGTTCGTGATCGGCCTCGCCGGCTCGGTCGCGGTCGGCAAGTCGACCACCGCCCGGGTGCTCCGCCAGCTGCTCGCCCACTGGCCCGAGCACCCGAACGTGGCGCTGGTGACCACCGACGGCTTCCTCTACCCCAACGCCGAGCTGGAGCGCCGGGGCCTGCTGCAGCGCAAGGGGTTCCCGGAGTCCTACGACCGCCGGGCGCTGCTGCGCTTCGTGGTCGACATCAAGTCGGGCAAGGACGAGGTGCTGGCGCCGACGTACTCCCACCTGGTCTACGACGTGGTCCCCGACGAGAAGGTCGTGATCCAGCGGCCCGACATCGTGATCGTGGAGGGTCTCAACGTGCTGCAGCCGGCGAGGGTGCGCGAGGACGGCCGCGCGGGCCTGACGCTGAGCGACTTCTTCGACTTCTCCGTCTACGTCGACGCCCGCACCCACGACATCCGCGAGTGGTACGTCACCCGCTTCCTGCGGCTGCGCGAGACCGCGTTCCGCGACCCCCACTCCTACTTCGCGAAGTACGCCGCCCTCAGCGAGGGCGAGGCGGTCGAGATGGCCACGGGGCTCTGGGACACCATCAACGGCCCGAACCTGCGGCAGAACGTGCTGCCGACCCGCTCGCGCGCCACGCTCGTGCTGCGCAAGGACCGCGACCACTCGGTCCGCTACGTGCGGCTCAAGAAGCTCTAGGCAGGGCTCACCGCAGGCTCACAGGGCGAGCTGGCGACGTACGACGCCGGCGAGCCGGTCGGCCACCTCACGGGCCTGCTCGTCGGTCGGCGCCTCCACCATCACCCGCACGATCGGCTCGGTGCCGGAGGGGCGCAGCAGCACCCGGCCGGTGTCGCCGAGGACCGCTTCCTCCTCGGCGACGGCGGCCGCGACGATCGGGTCGTCGTCGGCGCGCGACTTGTCGACGTCGGGGACGTTGACCAGCACCTGCGGCAGCCGCGACATCGCCGAGGCCAGCTCCTGGAGCGACTTCCCGGTCCGGGCCATCCGCTCCAGCACCGCCATCGCGGTGAGGATGCCGTCGCCGGTGGTGGCGTGGTCGCTCATGATGACGTGGCCGGACTGCTCGCCGCCGAGGGTGTAGCCGGAGACCTTCATCGCCTCCAGCACGTAGCGGTCGCCCACCTTGGTCTGCCGCACGCCGACACCCGCCTCGCGCATCGCGTGGACGAAGCCGAGGTTGCTCATCACGGTGGCGACCACGGTGTCCTTCGCGAGCCGGCCCTGGTCGCGCAGCGAGAGCGCCAGCACCGCCAGCAGCTGGTCACCGTCGACGACGTTGCCCTCGTGGTCGACGGCCAGGCAGCGGTCGGCGTCGCCGTCGAGGGCGAACCCGACATGCGCGTCGTCCTGGAGCACCGCCGACTGGAGGTTCGCCAGGTGGGTCGAGCCGCACCCGTCGTTGATGTTCAGCCCGTCGGGCATCGCGTGGATGGCGCTCACGTCCGCCCCGGCGCCGACCAGGGCGCGGGGTCCCGCCTCGTGGGCCGCGCCCTCGGCGCAGTCGAGCACGACCTTGATGCCGACCAGCGGGTGGGAGATGGAGGAGATCAGGTGGCCGACGTAGTCGTCGATCGCCTCGTCGTACGTCGTCACCCGGCCGACGGCCCCGCCGAGCGGGCGCTGCCAGTCCTCGCGCATCCGCCGCTCGATCGCGATCTCGACGGCGTCGTCGAGCTTCTGGCCGCCGCGGGCCAGGAACTTGATGCCGTTGTCGGGCATCGGGTTGTGGGACGCGGAGAGCATCACGCCGAGGTCGGCGCCGAGCTTCTCGGTGAGGAAGGCGACGCCGGGGGTGGGCAGCACGCCCAGCAGCATCACGTCGACGCCGGCGGAGGCCAGGCCGGCGACCACCGCGGCCTCGAGGAACTCCCCCGAGACGCGGGTGTCGCGGCCGACGACCGCGAAGGGGCGGTGCCCCTCGAACTCGCCGCGGTCCGCGAGGACGTGGGCGGCGGCGACGGAAAGGTCCAGGGCCAGCTCAGCGGTGAGATCACCGTTGGCCAGGCCCCGGACCCCGTCCGTGCCGAAGTAGCGCTTCGCCATGCGAAGGCTACGGATCAGCGCTTGCTGAACTGCGGCGCCTTGCGGGCCTTCTTCAGACCGGCCTTCTTGCGCTCGATGACGCGGGCGTCACGGGTGAGCAGACCGGCCGACTTCAGGGTCGCGCGGTTGGCCTCGAGGTCGACGGCGTTGAGGGCACGGGCCACGCCGAGGCGCAGCGCGCCGGCCTGGCCGGTGATGCCGCCACCGTGGATGCGGGCGATCACGTCGAAGCGGCCCTCGAGGTGCGTCGCCGCGAACGGCTCGTTGACGACCTGCTGGTGCAGCTTGTTCGGGAAGTAGGCGTCCAGCGGGCGACCGTTGACGGTCCAGCTGCCGGTGCCGGGCACGATCCGCACGCGGGCGACGGCCTGCTTGCGGCGGCCGGTCGCGGCGGCGGGGGCGATGGCGGAGGTCACCGGCGCGTCAGCGGCCGGGGCGCTCTCCGAGCTGTAGGCGACGCCCTGCTCGTTGGTCTCGAAGGTCTCCTCGACCTCGGTGTTCTGGCTCACGATCTGTCCTTCGTCCTCAGTCACTGGGAGACCTGCGAGATCTCGAACGGCTTGGCCTGCTGGGCCTGGTGCGGGTGGTGGGGGCCCGAGTAGACCTTCAGCTTCTTGATCATCTGGCGACCGAGCTTGTTCTTGGGGAGCATGCCCCAGACGGCCTTCTCGATGACCTTGCGAGCGTCCTTCTCGAGGATCTCGCCGACCGGCGTGGCGGTGAGGCCACCCGGGAAGCCGGAGTGGCGGTAGGTCAGCTTGGTCTTGGCCTTGTCGCCGCTGAGGGCGACCTTCTCGGCGTTGACGATGACGACGAAGTCGCCGGTGTCCATGTGGGGCGCGAAGATCGGCTTGTGCTTGCCGCGCAGCAGGTTGGCGGTCTGGACGGCGAGCCGGCCGAGGACGACGTCCTCGGCATCGATGACGTGCCAGGCGCGCTGGATGTCACCCGGCTTGGGGCTGTAGGTGCGCACGTGAGTGGCCCTTCTCGTTCGTGGAGTCCGACACCGGCGGCTGCCGGGCGGCGGTGGTGCTGCGGCTTCTGACGAACACGGCCCGGCTCAGACTTCAGTCCGGGACTGCACCCCGACCCACGTGGGAGATCGGGACGCGGCAGGAGACGCGACATGTCAAGGTACCGGCGGCTCGGCGTACGGGTCAAAACCGCGGACACCGGATTCGCACCGACCAAGCACCGGGGTTAGGTTAGCGGCGTGACTGATTCTCTCACCGTCCGCGACAACCGCACCGGACAGGAGTACGAGGTCCCGATCACCGACGGCACCATCAAGGCCGCCGACCTGGGCCAGATCAAGGGTACCGACGTCGAGGACACCGGCCTCGCCGTCTACGACCCGGGCTTCGTCAACACTGCCTCGTGCCGCAGCGCTGTCACCTACATCGACGGCGAGAAGGGCATCCTCGAGTACCGCGGCTATCCCATCGAGCAGCTGGCTGAGAAGTCGAACTTCCTCGAGGTCGCCTACCTGCTGATCAACGGCTCGCTGCCCTCCAAGGCCGAGTACGACGCCTGGGTCCACGAGATCACCTTCCACACCTTCGTCCACGAGAACGTCAAGACGTTCATGGAGGGCTTCCGCTACGACGCCCACCCGATGGGCATGCTGATGGCCTCGGTCGGCGCGCTGTCGACCTTCTACCCCGACGCCCGCAACATCGGCGACGCGGAGAACCGGCACATGCAGATCGTGCGGATGATCGCGAAGATGCCGACCCTCGGCGCCTGGTCGTTCCGCCACGCGCAGGGCAAGCCGTTCGTCTACCCCGACAACGACCTCTCCTACACCGCGAACTTCCTCTCGATGCTCTTCAAGATGAGCGAGAAGCACTTCGAGGCCGACGAGCGCCTGGTCAAGGCCCTCGACGTGCTGTTCATCCTCCACGCCGACCACGAGCAGAACTGCTCGACCAACGCGGTCCGCTCGGTCGGCTCCAGCCAGGTCGACCCCTACTCCGCGGTCTCCGCCGGCGTCGGCGCCCTGTTCGGCCCGCTCCACGGCGGCGCCAACGAGGCCGTGCTGCGGATGCTGCGCCGGATCGGCTCGAAGGAGAACATCCCCTCCTTCATCGACGGCGTGAAGGAGGGCAACGAGCGGCTGATGGGCTTCGGCCACCGGGTCTACAAGAACTACGACCCGCGCGCCCAGATCATCAAGAAGTCCGCCGAGGACGTCTTCGAGGTCACCGGCACCAACCCGCTGCTCGAGATCGCGCTGGAGCTGGAGAAGATCGCGCTCAACGACGAGTACTTCGTCAAGCGCAAGCTCTACCCCAACGTCGACTTCTACTCCGGCCTGATCTACGAGGCCTTCCAGTTCCCGCCCGAGATGTTCACCGTGCTCTTCGCCATCGGCCGGACGCCGGGCTGGCTCGCGCAGTGGCTCGAGCTGGTGCAGGACAAGGAGCAGAAGATCGCCCGGCCCAAGCAGATCTACACCGGCGACCGGACGCTCGACTTCGTCCCCGCCTCCGAGCGCTGGGCCTGAGCCCGCCCTACCGCGCGCGGGTGTGCTCGGGCCGGCCCGGGTCGTCGTAGACCGGCTCGCCGGCTCGGGCGCGCAGCGCCTCCAGCTGGGCGCAGACCGCGGCGCCGAAGAACAACGCCATCGCGCTCAGCTGGCTCCACAGCAGCAGCACCACGATGCCGGCCAGCGGTCCGTAGGTGGAGCTGAAGGAGGCGCTGAGGGTGACGTACGCCGCCAGCCCCCCGGTGGCGACGGCGCTGAGCAGCACCGCGATCACCGAGCCGAGGGCCAGCCACGAGAGGGCCGGCTGCCGGCGCCGGGGTGCGTGGTCGAGCAGCACCGCGATCGCGAGCACCAGCAGCACCAGCCCGACCGGCCAGCGCAACCAGTCCCACCAGCTCTCCGTGGTCTCCGACCACACCCCCTCCGACACCATGGCGTCACCGAAGGCCTCGCCGCCGACCAGCAGCAGGAAGCCGACGCCGACCGGCGCCGCGAGGACCGCGGTGAACACAGCCGCCCGCCCGTACTTCCACAGCCCCGGCCGGTCGCGGCGGATCCCGTAGATCCGGTTGGTGCCCCGCTCGACCTGGGCCATCGCCGTGGTCATGGAGGCCAGCGCGAAGAGCAGGCCGAAGGTCAGCGCGATCTCGCCGCTGCGCTCCGAGCCGTCGGCAGCGGCGGCCAGCGCGTCGTCGCCCCCCTGGCCCGGGGCGATGGCGTTGACCGTGGCGGCGACCACCTCGGCCAGCCGGTCGTCGTCGATGTCGGCGGCGAGCCCGGTGACGGCGAGCAGGAACGGCACCACCGCCAGGCAGGTCTGGAACGCCAACGCCCGGCTGTTGGTGAAGCCGTCGCCGTAGCGGAACCGCACGAACGACTCGGCCAGGACCTTGACCACCCCGTGCCGGCGGACCAGGTGCCAGGCGTCCCCGGCGTCCAGCTCGTCGCCGTCCATCTCGGTGGTGACCGGGACGGTCCGGGCTGTCGTCATCCCCGCACCCTAGGCGTCCGGGTCAGCGCTCCAGGACGGCGGTGGTGCGAGCCGGGACGGTGACCGAGCCGCCGTCGACGCTCGTCTGCCGGACGACGTCGTCGGCGCCGTCGGCCTGCACCGCGTGGAGCGTCAGCCCCTCCCCCGCGCCGGCGACGGTCTGCGGCTCCGGCGTCGCGTTGACGACGACCAGCACCGCGTCCCGCTCGCCGTCCAGGTCGCCGCCGGCAGCGTCGGCAGTGTCATCGATCAGCATCGCCACCACACCCGGTGGGGCGTCGAGGAAGGACACCTTCGCCTGCACCTGCTCCAGCGAGCCGAGCCGGAACAGCGGCGAGGAGGAGCGGATGCGCAGCAGGTCGAGCGCCTGCTCGTGGGCGGCGCTCATCGCGGCCGGACCCGGGTCGAGCGACTCGTCGGCGAGCAGCGGTCGCAGGTACTCCCACTTCGCCTCGTTGTCGGCGCGCAGCGGCAGGCCGGACCCGAAGGTGTTGTCCCGACCCGTCCAGTCGATCCGGTTGAACCAGTCGCCGGAGTCGTAGGAGTTGCGGTCCAGGCTCTTCGAGCGCAGCAGGTCGGTCCCCGCGTGCCAGAACGCGACGCCCTGGCCGAGGGCGACGGTCGAGAGCGACACCGTGCTCATCCGCGCCCGGTCCGCCATCGACGTCGCCCGCGGCAGCTTCAGCTGCAGGGAGTCGAACAGCGTCTCGTTGTCGTGCGCGTCGACGTAGGTCACGGTCTCGCTCGGGTCGGCGGCGTACCCGGCGGGCTGGCCGTTGTAGTCGACCTCCGCGCCGCGGACGGTCCCGCCGGTCTCGGAGGAGGTGAACTCGAAGTCGGCGAGGTTGCCGGCCATCCCGAGCTTCACCAGGTCCTCGGCATGGGCCAGCGCGGCCTGCTGCTCCTCCGCGGTCCCGTTGACGTCGTCGCCGTTGGGGTCGGTCGCCAGCCCGGAGCCGAGGCCCTGCACCCGCGGATTCTCGTCGAACGGCCCGCCCCCGCGTACGGCGTCACGGAGCCGGTCGCTGAACGACCCGATCCCGGTGCCGGCGAGGTTGAGCTGGGTGGCCTGCTCGAAGCGGGCGTCGTCGGCGACCTCGCCGAAGTTCCAGCCCTCGCCGTAGACGTAGACCTCCGACCCGTCGACGCCGTCCTCGGCGAGCGTGAGCCCGTCCAGCGCCGTGCGCAGCCGCTGCATGTTCTCCAGCGAGTGGTGGCCCATCAGGTCGAACCGGAAGCCGTTGACCTTGTAGTCGCGCGCCCAGGTGAGCACGGAGTCGATCATCAGCTTCTCCATCATCGCGTGCTCGGTCGCGGTGTTCTCACAGCACGTCGAGGTCTCGACCCGGCCCCGCGCGTCGAGCCGGTGGTAGTAGCCGGGCACGACCTTGTCGAGGACCGAGCGCTCCGCCTGGCCGCTGGCGGCGGTGTGGTTGTAGACGACGTCCATCACGACCTGCATCCCCGAGCGGTTGAGCGACTGCACCATCCGCCGGAACTCGAGCGTGCGTCGGGTGCCGTCCGGGTCGGTGGCGTAGGAGCCCTCCGGCGTCGTGTAGTGGTACGGGTCGTAGCCCCAGTTGAAGCCGTCGGCCGCGCGCACCTCCTCCACGCAGGCCTGCTGCTCCTCCGAGGCCGGGCCGTACGACGCGAGGTCGCACGGCGGGGTCGCCTGGTCGGAGCGGCGCTCCCGGATCGTGGCGATGTCGAAGGCCGGCAGCAGGTGGACGGTGTTGAGCCCGGCGTCCGCGAGCTCGCGCAGGTGCGTCATCCCGGCGCTGTCGCGCTCGGTGAACGCGGCGTAGGTGCCGCGCTCGGCCTCGGGAACGGTCTCGTCGCCGACCGAGAAGTCCCGCACGTGCAGCTCGTAGACCGCACGGTCCTCGGGCTGCGCGACCTCCGGCGGGGTGGTGCCCGCCCAGCCCCGCGGGGTGAGCGAACGCTCGTCGAGGTCGACGACCAGCGAGCGGGTCGAGTCGGCGGTGAGCGCCACGGAGTAGGGGTCGGTGACCCGGTTGGTCACGACCTCACCGGCCGCCGGGGCCCACACCGTCACCGCGAACCGGTAGCGCCGGCCCTGCCAGGAGCGGGTCCCGCGCACCGTCCAGGTGCCGTCGTCGAGCCGGCGCATCGAGATCCGCCGGTCGCCGAGCAGCAGGTCGACGTCGTGCGCCGTCGGCGCCCACAGCGAGAGCCGCGGCCGGCCGCGGGACCAGGTCGGCCCGAGGTCGCGCTCGTACGCCGCGGCGTAGACGTCGTCGAGGACCCCGGGGAGCTGCACCCCGGTGGCGTCGTGGAGCCGGCCGTCGGCGTCGTAGGAGGCGACGGCGAGCTGCCCGCGCAGGATCTCGGGCACGTCGTCCAGCCGACGCTGCGGCACCCGGAACGCCTCGTGGTCCGCGAGGTGGGGGAAGTCGGCCAGCACGTCCTCCGGCAGCCCGGCCGGGTCGTGGCGCAGCGGGAGCGAGCGGCCGCCGGTCACGTCCTCGGCGTCGGGGGCGAGCCCGCCGTCCGCTGACCAGTGGAGCCGGTGGGAGCGGCTGGCCGCGTCGGGGACGTCCCAGGCGACGAGGTCCTCGCGCAGCCACTGGGCGCGCGCCTGTGCGAGGTCGGGCGCGGCACCGGCCGCTCCCGTGCTCACCGTCAGCAGGTGGCTCTCCACGTCGTAGGAGAACCGGACCTGCGCGCCGTTCGGCACGTCGAAGCCGATGTCACCGCCACCGGGCGCTCCCCCGGCGCCGTAGTTCTCGTCCCAGGTCTGGCCGTGGGTGACCTTCGTGGCATAGCTGCCGGCGGGGATCGCGTCGGTGGTGAAGGTGTAGGTGCCGTCGCCGTCGGGATCCTGCAACCAGCTGCGCAGGCAGTCCGGCGACCAGTCGCCGGGGCAGCCGAGCTCGGACTGGAAGTCGCCGGCCGCGGTGACGATCGGGCCGTTGGCGTCGCTGGTCACCCAGTGCGTGCCGTGGTCGTAGTAGAAGGTGACCTCGCGCTGCTCGGTCAGCGACAGCGGCACGTTGGGGCCGTTGGGGGCGCCACCGGCGCCGTAGTTCTCGTCCCAGGAGCCGTCGATGGCGGCCTTGAACTCGTAGTCACCGGCCGGCAGCGAGGTCGTCCGCTTCCAGACCAGGTCCTCGGCGTCGAGGGAGAGCTGGGCCTCGGCGCAGTCGGGCTGCCAGTCGCCGGGGCACCCCATCTCCTGGTTCTGGCTGCCGGGGACCGAGACCGCGCCGGGCTGGGTGACCGGGCCGCCGCCCCCGGGGTCGCCGGGCTCGGAGACCGGCTCGCCCACGACGCCGTACGACGAGGCGACCGCGTGGTTGCCGCTGCTGTCGGTGAGGACCGCGCGGTACTCCAGCATCGTGCCGTCGGGCAGGCCCCGCACGTCGTGCACGACGCGGTACGGGGCGTGGTCGTCGGTGCCGAGCGGGGTCCAGCCCCCCGCCCCGACGTGGCGCCAGGCGAAGCTGACCTGGTTGAACCCGCCGTCCGGCACGCCGGCGGAGATCATCGCGCGCCCGCCCACGGTGCCGCCGGCCGAGGGGCTCTCGACGTGGATCGCGGGCGCCTCCGCGCGGGCGGGGACCTTCGCGTCGGCGCGCCACACGACGGCCGAGAGCGGCGGCACCGTGACCTGGACGCGACCCTCGCCGTCGGCACGGACCCGCCGGCCGGGCCGGGGCCACACGGTGCTGAGCGAGCCGCGCGGGGTGAGGGTCCGCAGCGTCGCCGTGCGCGGCTCGGTCGCGTTGTTGAGTGCGACCAGGAACTCCCGGTCGGCCCCCTCCTGGATCCGGCTGAACGCGTAGATCCCGGCCTCGTTCGAGCTGTAGCGGTGCAGCTGCGCGCCGTCCGCCAGCGCCGGGTAGCGCTCCCGCAGCGCCGACAGGGCGCGCAGCGAGCGGTAGAGCGGGTGGCGGGCGTCGAAGTTGCCGCGCGCCGTGGTGGCGTCGGTGCCGATCAGGTCGTCGTCGTTGTAGCTCGGAACCCGGCTCGCGAACATGTCCTGCCGGGCGTCCTTGTCACCACCGTCGCCGGTGAAGCCCTGCTCGTCGCCGTAGTAGACGACCGGCTGGCCGCGCGTCAGGAACATCAGGGCGTGGGCGAGCCGGTCGCGGGCCAGCAGCGCGCTCCCGGAGAAGTCGTCGTCGAGGAACCCGCCGATCCGGCCCATGTCGTGGTTGCCGAGGAAGGTCGGCAGCGCGTAGGCGTTGGAGTCGGTGTCGGTGTACCAGTCGTCGTCGGCGTAGAAGTCGCGCAGCCGCGCGGTCGGCCCGCCCTTGGCGAAGCCGGTGCCGACGGACTGGAAGCCGAAGTCGAGGGTCGCGTCCATCCGGCCCTCGGTCGTGTACTGCGACATGAAGGCCGCGCTCGCGTCGTACACCTCACCGAAGGCGAAGAAGTCCGGGTTCCCGGCCGCCGCCGCGTGCTCGCGGATCGCGGGCGCGAACTCCTGCCAGAACTCCATGTTCACGTGCTTGGTGGTGTCGATCCGGAAGCCGTCGATCCCGAAGTCCACCCAGGCCTCGTAGATCTCGGTCATGCCGTCGACCACGTCGGGCTGCTCGGTGAAGAGGTCGTCGAGGCCCACGAAGTCGCCGTACGTCGAGGACTCGCCGGCGAAGGTCGAGTCACCGCGGTTGTGGTAGTTCGTGGGGTCGTTGAGCCAGGCCGGGACCTTGACCGTCTCGTCGGCCTCGGTGCGGAAGGTCGGCGTGTAGGGGAACGAGGTCTGCGGGTCGAGCGCGGGGAAGTCCTCGGTGCCGGCGAAGTCGCGGTCGTCGAAGACCTCGCCCTCCGCGTCCCGGTAGGGCTGGGCCTCCTTGGCGACGTAGCCGTACTGCTGCTCCTCGTAGTCGATGACGTCGGCGGTGTGGTTGGTGATGATGTCGAAGAAGACCTTGATGCCCCGGTCGTGGGCCGCGTCGATGAACGCCTCGAGCTCGGCGTTGGTGCCGAAGTGCGGGTCGATCCGCGTGAAGTCGGTGACCCAGTAGCCGTGGTAGCCGGCGCTGGCGTTCTCCCCCGTGCCCTGCACCGGCCGGTTGGCGAAGCTCGGCGTCAGCCAGATCGCGCTGGTGCCGAGGCCCTCGATGTAGTCGAGCCGCCGGGTCAGCCCGGCGACGTCACCGCCGTGGAAGAAGCCCTTGTCGGTGGGGTCGAACCCGTGGTCGGTGCGGGTGCCCTCCAGGCCACCGGTGTCGTTGGACCGGTCGCCGTTGGCGAAGCGGTCGGCCATCACGAAGTAGAACCGCTCCCGGGTGAGCGGGGTCCGCAGCGAGGAACCCGCCCGCTCCCGGTCGCCGTCGGTGACCTCGCCGCTGGGCAGCTCGGCCGGGGCGAGCGCGACCCGGTGGCTCTCGTGGTCGTAGGAGACCCGGAGCCGGGCGTCGTGCTCGAGGTGGAGCGGCAGGTTGGCATCGGTGCCGTCGGCGCCGTAGGACTCCTCCCAGCCGCCGTCGAGCGCGACCTTGAGCTCCCAGGTCCCGGCCGGCACGTCGACCGTCGCCTCCCACACCGGACCGCCGTCGACCGCGCTGAGCCGGGTCGCCTCGCAGCCGGGTGCCCAGTCCTCGGAGCAGCCGAGCTCGGACTGCAGGTCGCCGACCAGGGTCACCTGCTGCGGCGCGTCCGTGTGGTCGGCGTACGCCGGGGCGGTGAGCCCGGTGGGGGCGGTCGCCAGCAGCGTGGCCGCCAGCGTGGTGGCGACGGTGGCGGCGAAGGGCCGGGTGGGCGGGCGGAGGAACGGACGCGTGCGCAACGGGGCTCCCGAGAGGTCCGAGGGGGTGTGAGCCCGGTCACCGTACGGCGCCTGCAAGCCGTCCCGCAAGACCTGCAAGATCTTGCACAGCCGGTGAGCGTCAACCGGACCGGATCTTGCAGGACCCTGCCTCTCTCGATCGGCTTCTTGACCGGCTGCCAGCGGCTTCTCAGCCCGGTCACAGGCTCGCTCGGCACGCTGGAGCACATGTCCGAGAACCGTGTCCTCCCCCCGTTCCCGACCGACCAGCCCAGCCAGTCCACGCCGTACGGCCCGCAGCCGGAGGCCTCCGCGGCCCCCACGGCACCCACGACCCCGCCCGCCCGCGGCCGCCGTGGCTTCGCCGCCGCGGTCCTCTCCGGTGCCCTGGTCGCCGGTGCGGCGGCCGGCTTCGGCGGTGCTGCTGCCTGGGACGCGCTGGACACCGAGGGCTCAGCCGGCTCCGGCGTCGCCGACGCCACGACGGCGCAGGTCGTCGACACCGGCGACGCCCCCGCGGCCGACGGCTCGGTCGAGCAGGTGGCGGCGCAGGTGCTGCCCTCGGTCGTGAAGATCGACGTCGCCACCAGCCAGGGCGAGGGGTCGGGCTCGGGGATCGTCCTCAGCTCCGACGGCCGGATCCTCACCAACAACCACGTGGTCGAGGGCGCGGGCGAGGGTGGCCGGATCACGGTCTCCTTCAGCGACGGCAGCCATGCTGACGCGACCGTGCTCGGCACGGACCCGCTCACCGACACCGCCGTGATCCAGGCCGAGGACGTCGACGGCCTCACCCCGGCCACGATGGGCAAGTCCGGCAACGTCGACGTCGGGCAGGAGGTCGTCGCGATCGGGTCCCCCTTCGGTCTCGACGCGACCGTGACCAGCGGCATCGTGAGCGCCCTGAACCGTCCGGTCAACGTCGGCACGGACAGCGCGGGCAACGCCACCGTCTACCCGGCCGTCCAGACCGACGCGGCGATCAACCCCGGCAACTCCGGTGGCCCGCTGGTCGACATGGAGGGTCACGTGATCGGGATCAACTCCTCGATCCGCAGCAGCGGCTCGTCCTACAGCCAGGCCGGCTCGATCGGGCTCGGCTTCGCGATCCCGATCGACGAGGTGCTCGAGATCGTCGACCAGCTCTCCGCCGGGAAGACCCCCACCCACGCGATGCTCGGCATCGGCGTCCAGGACGCCGCGACCACCTCCACCGCCGTCCGGATCACCGACGGCGCGGTGGTCGGGGAGGTCACGCAGGGCTCGGCCGCCGAGGACGCGGGGCTGCGCAGCGGCGACGTGATCACGAAGGTCGAGGACCACGAGATCACCAGTGCCGACTCGCTGATCGCGACCGTGCGCTCCTACCGTCCCGGTGACGCGGTCTCCGTGACCTTCCAGCGCGACGACCAGGAGCAGACCGCCACGGTGACCCTGGAGTCCGACGGCACCACCGGCTGACCCCCGCACGCGGCTGCGCCCCGTCCCGGTCGGGACGGGGCGCAGCCGTGCTCGGAACTGCGGTCAGGCCCCGGGGCCGAAGACCTGCAGCTCGGCGATCCGCACCTGGTCGTACGGCGGGGAGAGCACGGCCCGGTCCGGGGTGGTCTCCTCGCTGTCGCAGTCCGGGTTGCTGAACACCGGGTCGCTCGAGGGGTTGGCCTCGGCCTGGTACATCGGGCCGCCGGTGCACTGGTTGTCCCGCACCCGGATCCGGACGTGGGTGGCGTCCACGCGGTCGAACCGGAAGCTGCGCAGCGTCAGGTCCGGAGCGGCAGGCCGGGGCCGGACTCCCGGGAAGGCGTCCGCGGCGCTGCGGTAGGCCACGTCGAACTCGGCCTCGTCGTCGGTGCAGGTGTTGCCCCCACGCGTCGCGTCGCAGACCAGGATCTCGAAGGAGCGCAGGGCCGAGAACCGGCTCTGGCTGCCCGAGTCCGTGTCCTCGGCGTCCGTCGGCCGCAGCGCGGCACTGACGTTGACGCTGTTGATCCGCACCGGCTCGTCGCCGAGCTGCACGGTCACCTGCCGGCCCTGGACCTGCCGCCCCTCGCCGCGGCCCTCGCTCGCCGTGCCGGCCGACTCCAGCGAGGCCCAGTTGGTCTCCTCGGTGTCGTCGATCAGCGCCTCGAGGTTGATGCCGTCGCCGACCGCGACCGCCCCGTTGTGCACCGAGGCCAGGTTGCGCCGCAGCGGCACGTCCACCACCACGGACTCACCGGGTCGGAAGGTCCGGGCGAAGCGCACCGCACCGTGGCCCGGGGCCTGCGCGATGAACTCGTAGCGACCCGGCACGAACTGCACGGTCCTGGCGGTCCCGGTCTCCGGGTCGTTGTCCGCGGTGGGCGTGATCCGGGCCTCGTAGACGCCGGTGTAGACCGAGGTCGTCTCCGCGTCCGAGCGGAAGGTCACGGTCGCCTCGTCGGCCTGGCGCGGCGAGGACCAGCCGGGCACCGGCTCACGGTCGTCGGCACCGGTGGAGGAGGCGGTCTCGCCCATGCCGCGCTGGGCGAACTCGCGCCACAGCTCGGTCTGGTTGCGTCCACCCATCCGCAGCCGGTCGGCGGCGAGCATCGCGTCGCGCGAGTCCAGCATCGTGGCCCCGCTCGGCATCAGCAGGAAGCTGTCGAACATGATCTGCGCCCAGCGACGGTTGCCCGGGCACTTGTTCGCCGGCAGCCGGCCCTTCGAGCACTTGCGCTGCAGGGTCTGGTTGGTCGACGGGAAGCGCGCGTCGTACTTGTCGTTCAGCGCCTCCGCGATGTCGAAGTTGACCGCGCTCCAGATCTCGCCGTCGGCGTGCGGCGAGGTGGTGCCGTTGCCGTCGTAGTCGAGGTCGGAGTAGTTGAGCGGGCTGTTGTTCATCCCGTAGTTGCGGATGCCGCGCTCCTTGTTGCCGGAGACGTACGGTGCCAGCGCGAACGGGTTGGCCCCCGGGCCGGTGGAGATCCCCTTGCCCCGGAAGTACTCCGAGAACACCAGGTCCGACCAGCTCTCGGTCTGGCCCTGGGTGGCGCCCGTCCCGGTGTCGGGACCGGCGATCATCCGGTTCGAGATGGCGTGGCCGTACTCGTGCGCGACCACGGCCATGTCGTAGGCACCGTCGGTGCAGGCGGCGTAGAACGCGCCGGCCAGCGGCTGCCACAGGTACTGGTTCGTGATCGGCGCGATGCCGTCCTGCAGCGTGATCTGGTTGGCGTTGTCGCGGCCGTTGAAGGTACGACGGCCGGCCTGCGCGTTGCCCACCTCGGGGTCGTTCTCCCGCGCGGGGGCGGTGTTGCCGAAGTTCGACACCTGCATGTTGGAGTTGAGCTCGGTGAACCCGAGGAAGTAGCTCCAGTCGTGCATCCGGTTGTGGCTCACGAACAGGTTCGACACCGACGCGTCGTCGTCGTTGCCCGAGGGCCGGTCGAAGGTGGTCGGGTCGCAGTCGGAGTTGAACCAGGTGTTCTCCCACGGGTAGTCGTAGGAGCGGTCGGGGCTCACCGGCCGCTGGAACACGGTGTCGGGGGTCACGAAGCTGACCTCCGAGATCGAGGTCGAGGCGTTGTTGCCGAGCGTGGTGAAGGTCGGCAGGCTCGGGGCCAGCACGTCCCAGGGGAGCCGCGCGGCCACGTTCTTCTGCTGCTCGTCGCACTCGGCGCTGTCGGTGATCCAGCACCACAGCTCGCGGGTGTCGGCGTCGGGAGCGGCGGAGTCGGTGAAGTTCGGGTTGGACTCGAACTGGCGCCACCGGGGCATCGCCACCCCGCCGGTGCCGCCCTCGCCGGCGCCGAAGACGCCGGTGTAGCCGATCGATCCGGCGGCCGGGGCGAACTCGCAGATCTCCACGAAGTAGTCGCCCGCCGGGACGCCGCCGGCGGGTGCGTAGGTGAGCACCTCCGGGCTGGTCAGCAGGTCCTGGCTGGCGACCGCGTCGTCCCGGCCACCCTGGTAGAGGTTGATCGTGATGTCGTCGTCAGCGCCGTTGGGGGTCGTCGCGACCGCGGCCACGCTGATCTGACCGGTGCCGTCCTCGACGGCGTACGGGCCGTGCCGCTCGGGCGTGCAGCCGCCGGCGTCGGCGGTGCTGCCGGTGAAGGGCTCGCCGGACGGGGCGGCCGTCGGGAGGTCGAGGCCCTCGGCGAGGTGGTCGACGCGGTTGTCCCGCAGCAGCACCTCACCGGTCTCGGCGTCGACGAAGCTGATGAACGCCGCCGGGCCGTGCTCGTCGGTGTGGTCGGAGGCCAGCAGCGTGGTCTCCCAGGCCAGGCGGGTCCCGTCGGTCGGCGTCGGCACCGCCATCAGTCGGGCCCGCTGGAGGTCACGGGTCACGGGCGAGCGGAACGTGGCCCAGGGGCCCTCCGTCGCGGCCGCGGTCAGGCTCCCGAGGTCGACGCCGGCGTTCGCGGCGGCCTTCTGGAGGGCCGCGGCGGCGTCGAGCGAGCGGGAGCCGGAGACCTGCTCGTCCCCGGTGACCGAGGAGGAGACCCAGGCCACGCGACCGTCGCGCTGGACGCCGACGGTCAGCAGGCCGTCGTTGCCGGCGACCAGGTCGTCGCCGAAGGTCTGGCGGAACGTGACGACGTGGGGGACGCCGGTGGTGGAGACCTGCTCGCCCTGCTGCTGGCGCGCCAGCGCGGGGCCCTCGAGCAGCGGGGAGTCGGTGACGACCTCGAGCGAGCCGACGCCGGCGGAGGAGAGCCGGAAGAGAGCGGCGTGGTCGGCGACGAACGCCCGGGCGACCGTGGCGGCCTTGCCCCGGCGCGGCGCGGACAGGTAGCCGTTGGTGTTGAAGAGGATCCGGGGGGTGCCGAACTGGTTCCACCGGGTCGTGGTCGCGCCGAGCGCGGCGGCCGCGGACTGCTGCGCCGAGGTCGGCGCGACCGTGCCCTCGCGGAAGTCGGCGCTCTCGACCTCCTCCTCACCCTCGCCCTGGAAGGACCAGCTGAAGGTCTCCGGGTCGGGGGCGGGAGGAGCCTGGCCGGATGCGGGGACGAGGGTGGCCGCCAGCAGCAGGGCCGCGGCGGGGATGCCGACGAGCCCGAGCCCCCGGCGTACGGGGGTGGGAAGGGGTGGGCGCATTGAGCGAGATCTCCTTGACATCGGCGGGTCACGCCGACCTCGGCGTCGCGGCCCGATCCGGCCGCCGGTCTGGGTGGTACGTCGTCGGGCCCGATGGGGTCCGGCATCTCGGTCAACGACGCGACGTGCGCCAGGTCACGCTCTTCACCGCGAACGACGGTTGCGGTTCACTGGGCAGATGCCGACCGACGACTGGCAGATCGACCAGCTCGACCTCGACGGGTACCTGCAGCGGCTGGGCGTCCCCGCGCGGGAGCCCAGCCGGTCGGCGCTCGCCGAGCTGCACGAGGCGCACGTGCGCGCCTTCACCTTCGACAACATCGACGTGCTCCTCGGCTCGCACCCCGGCGTCACCCTCCCCGACGTCCAGCACAAGTTCGTCGACCGTGGCCGAGGCGGCTACTGCTTCGAGCACGCCACGATCGTCGCCGCGGCGCTCGAACGGCTCGGCTACCGGGTCCGGCGCCACCTGGGACGGGTCGGTGATCCCGCGAACGGCACCCAGCAGGGACGGACCCACATGGTGGTCGAGGTCGTCCTCGACGGCGAGCGGCTGCTGTGCGACCCCGGCTTCGGGATGAGCCTGCTCCGCCCGATCCCGATGACCGACGGCGCGGAGGACGACTACTTGCCGGGGTGGCGCCATCGGCTGCGCGCCACCGACGCGGGGGGCTGGGCGCTGCACCGCGAACGGGAGCAGGGCTGGGAGCTCGCCCACACCACGGACGAGCTCGAGGTGAGGCCCGTCGACGTGGTGATCGGGCACCACTTCACCAGCACCTACCCGGGGTCGCACTTCAGCACCGGCCTGATGGTCACCCGGCACCTCCCCGGACGTCACGTCACGGTGACCCACGAGACGCTGACCGTCCGGACGCCCGGTGGGCCGACCGAGCACCGACGGTTGCGCGAGGGCGAGGTCGAGGACTGGCTGGCCGCCCTGGGGGTGCCGTTGACGCCGGAGGAGCATGCCGGGCTGCTGGCCAGGGTGCGCGCCCTCGGTGTCGACCGGGGTCAGCGGGGCTGACGGGCGACGTACACGGTCGCGGTCGACTCACCCCGGGTGAGCGGGTTGGGGAAGGTCACCACCTCGGCGCTGCAGTCGAGGAAGGTCTCCTCGAGGGCCGCCACGAAGTCGGCGTCCGGCGGGTCGTCCGACCAGAGCGCGAAGACCCCGTCGGGCACCAGGTGCCGCTGGAGCTCGCGCAGCCCGTCGGCGGTGTAGAACGCCGCGTGGCTCGGGTGGAGCACGTGCCGGGGGCTGTGGTCGACGTCGAGCAGCACGGCGTGGAACCGGCGCTCCCCCTCGGGTTCGTCGCGCATCAGCGCGAAGAAGTCGCCCTCGACCAGGCTCACGCGGGGGTCGGTGGTCAGCTCCGCGGCGTCGCGGAGCAGCCCCTGCCGGTGCCAGCCGATCACCTCCCCCAGCGCGTCGACGACCGTGAGGGCGCGGACCCGCTCGTCCTGCAGGGCGGTGATCGCGGTGTACCCGAGGCCGAGGCCGCCGACCAGGACGTCGAGGCCGTCACCGTCGCTCGCGGCCAGTCCCCGCGTCGCCAGCTCGCGCTCGGCGACCGTGAAGAGGCTCGACATCAAGAACTCGTCGCCCAGCTTCACCTCGTAGATCTCGACGTGGAGCTGGGGGTCGACGCGTCGGCGCAGGCTGATCTCGCCGAGGCGGGTCTGCTGCCAGTCGAGCTCTTCGAAGCGGTGCGCGATGGGTCCTCCAGCTGGATACGGATGGTGCGGGCGTCCCCGCCCAGTGTGCCCTCCGCACCGGGGACCAGGGACTTTGGCCACTGTCCGGGCAGCCGCCGGCGGGGACAGCATGGACGGTGAGACCCGACCCGAGGAGGTCGCCATGTCCGTCGAGGGCACCCCGTCCACCCCCACCGCCTACCCGGCACGGCTCGAGGTGGACCGCGCAGACCACTACGACCGAGTGCGGACCCTGTTCCGGATCGTGCTGGTCATCCCGATCGCCGTCGTCTACGGCGTGCTGACCGCGGGCGCGACCGAGGCCGCCTACGACCGGGCCGGTCAGGAGACGACCACGACGAGCGGGGGGATCGTCGCCGGCCTGTTCCTGGCGACGCTGCTGATGATCGTGTTCCGGCAGCGCTACCCGCGCTGGTGGTTCGACTTCGCCCGCGAGCTGGTCAGGTTCGGCTCCCGGATCGGCGCGTACGTCGCCCTGCTCACCGAGCGCTACCCGTCCACGGTCGAGGAGCAGGACGTCCACCTCGAGCTCGACTACCCCGACGCCGAGCGCGACCTCAACCGCTGGCTGCCGCTGGTGAAGTGGCTGCTGGCGATCCCGCACTACGTGGTGCTGTTCTTCCTGTTCGTGGGGGCGGTCCTCGCGGTCATCGTCGCCTGGTTCGCGATCCTGTTCACGGGGCGGTACCCACGGGCGCTGTTCGACTACGTGGTCGGCGTCGGACGGTGGGGGCTGCGCGTCGAGGCGTACGCGTTCCTGCTGCTCACCGATCGGTACCCGCCGTTCTCCCTGCGCTGAGGGACCGTCACTGGCTGGTCACGACCCCGGACACCGGCGGCGGGGGCTTCCCGGCTCAGCCACCGGACTCCACCTCGATCACGCCGAGGTCACGCACGGCGTAGCGGTGGTGCTCCCACTCCTCCTCCAGGATGGTGTGCAGGCAGGAGAGGACTGTCTCGTCGTACTCGGGTGCCCACGGGTTGCTGCGCGTGACGGCCAGCTCCTCCTCGGTGACGCTTGCGAGGAAGTCGCGCACCATGGCGACGCGACCCGCGCGGACGTCGAGCACGTCGTCGTACGGCGGGGTGCCCGTGGTGAAGACCGACATGTCGTTGCCGTCGGTCTCGTACTCGGCGTTCGGCTGACCGATCGGGTGGAACGGCTCGTCAACCTCCTGGATCGCCCGGCGCAGCCAGGTGTCCGTGGCCATGACCAGGTGCCGCAGCGTCTGCGCGAACGACCACTCGCAGTCCACCGACACGTCGACCGAGCCGGCCGGCATCGCGGCGACGCGCTCGAGCGTGGCCGCCCACGTGCGCTCGAGCGCAGCCCAGGCCGAACGCAGGCCACCCGGATCTTCCGCGCGTCGCTCGGCGCGGCCGGGGAACCGGCGGTTGAGCTCGGCCTCGACGAGCGGGGCCACGTCGACACCGTTGACGAGCAGGGCGCTCTCGCCGTCGAGGAGCCACGGCGCGTCGATGTCCGCACCCTGCACGTCGACCGCGCGCATCACGGCGCGGGACAGGTCCGTCCTGACGAACCGGGCGCCGCGCAGGTCTGCGTCGACGAACTCCCTTGCGTGGTCGTCGCCTGCCATGGCTCCCCCTGGACGTGCAGTGTGCGTAGCCCCTGCCGCATCAGAGCAGCAGGCCCGGGCGTCCGTCAACAGGTCCCCGCCCGGGGCTAGGCTCGCGGAGATGAGCAGGATCTTCACCACCAGCTTCGCCTCGGTCTACCCCCACTACGTGACAAAGCTGGAGAGGAAGGGCCGCACGAAGGCCGAGCTGGACCAGGTCATCGAGTGGCTGACGGGCTTCGAGGAGTCGGCGTTGAGCCGTCACCTGGTCGCGGGCACGACGTTCGAGGACTTCTTCGCCGACGCCCGACTCAACCCCAACGCGTCGCTGATCACGGGCGTGGTCTGCGGGGTGCGGGTAGAGGAGGTCGCGGACCCGTTGATGCAGAAGATCCGCTACCTCGACAAGCTGGTCGACGAGCTCGCCAGGGGAAAGTCCATGGAGAAGGTGCTGCGGGCGTGATGCTCGGGGTCTCGACGCCGCCGGGCGTGGGTACACACCTGAGGAGGTCGGCCGGCTCGGACGATCACGGGCCCGCCGTACGAGGAGCTCAGAGTGCCAGCAGGCCGTCGACGACCTCGACGAGGTCGTCGCCACGTACGTCGGCGGGAAGGAAGACGTCGCCGGGCTCGCCCTCGAGCCGGGAGCACCAGCCGGCGAGGGCCCCGACGCGCTTGGCACCGTGGCAGTCCCAGGCGTGCACCGCGACCAGCGCCATCCGTTCCAGCTCGCACCCCAGCGCCTCTGCGGTGTGGTGGTAGACGGCCGGTGCCGGCTTCCACACCCCGACCGCGTCGGAGGTGACCACGTGGTCGACGTGGGCCTCCAGCCCGGCGCCTGCCAGGAAGGACCGGGTGTTGTCCGGATCGCCGACGGTGAGGCAGCCGATCCGAACCCCCGCCTCGGAGAGCTTGCGCAGTGCCGGTTCGGCGTCCGGGAACGCCGGGACCTTCGCGAAGCCCTCCAGGACGTGAGCGATCGCGTCATCGGTCATCGCCTGCTGGGTCTCCGCATGCAGGGCCTGGCGAGCGGTCGCGGTGAAGTCGGCGACGTCCCCGGCCAGCGTGAGCGCCATGGCGTCACGTTGGAACCGCATGAAGAACGGACCGAGCACGGCTGCGGGCTGCCCGACCTCCTCGAGCCGGGCCCCGATCGGATTGAGGTCCAACAGGGTCTCCAGGACGTCGAAGGCAACGGCGTCGACGCGACCAGACATGGGGATCTCCTCCTCGGTGCGGTCGGACCGGTCGAGGTCCGGTGACACGACCACCGTCCCCCGCCGTCACGCGTCCGTCGAGCGCTGGCCGAGGAGCGAGACGCCCGACCTCGCACGCAGCGCGCTCTCCACGCGCGGTCGGGTCCGGATAGGGTCGGCACGATGGACGCCTCGACCGACTACTGCGAGCTGTGCGACCTCCCGAGGTCGCAGTGCGTCCACGGCCAGCCGCCGCCGAAGCCCGTCAGCGCGGCCACGCCAGCCCCGCGGCCCCGGAAGCGGACCACGCCCCCGGCCCGGTCGGCGCCCGCCAAGCCGGTCGTGCGGCGCTGGACGCCCCCCGAGGTGTTCAAGCCGCTGATCGTCACGGTCCTGGAGCAGGCCGGTGGCCAGCTGGAGGCCGAGGACGCCCTGCTCGAGCTGGAGATCCTGGCGGAGGACCGGCTGGTGCCCGGCGACCACGAGCTGACGCCCTCCGGGGAGCTGCGGTGGCACTACGCGGCCCGCCGGGCCCGGGTCGCGCTGGTCGACGAGGGCGTGATGACCAAGGCCACGCCGGGTCTCTGGCAGCTCGGCTGACCCTGCTGCTCGACCCGGCCGGCCTCGGCGCTGCTCAGCCCGCGAGGGCCTCGAAGGCCGCCATGACCTCGGTCGAGGTCCGGCGCGCCCCGGTCTGGAGGTACTCCATGGCGCGGAGGGAGGCCTCGTGCGCCTCCAGGCTCGAGCCGGCCACGCTGTCCTCGACGACGCGGCAGAAGTAGTCGTGCTGGTGGCCGTCGACGAACGTGTAGTGGACGCACACGTCGGTGTGCCCACCGACCAGGATCAGCGTGTCGGCGCGCAGGCCCTTGAGCAGGATCTCGAGCTCGGTGCCGAAGAAGCAGGAGTAGCGGCGCTTGCGGATGACGTAGTCGTCGGCCCGGACGCCGAGGTTCGCCGCGATCTCCGTGCCGGGATCGCCCTCGAGCAGGTGGACGCCCTCGGCGCCGTCGAGCTCCCGACCGAAGTCGACCAGGTCGCGTCGGTGGGCCTCCTGGAAGAACACGACCGGGACCCCGCACTCCCGGGCCTTCGCCACCAGCAGGGGCGCCCGGTCCATGGCCTCGGCATACCCGGGCATGAACGGGATGCTCGACTCTCCTTCACCTGACGGTCCACCGCCCTGGATGTCGATGACGATCAGGACCGGCCGGCCCTCGATGAGATCGCGTGGTCGTGTGGTGCTCATGGTCTCTCCTTGACGTACCCGGTGGCGCCGTCCCGATCGGGGGGTCGACACCACGCCGTGTGGAACTGCTGTCGCCCATGTCTCCGCAGTATGCAGCGAATGGAACTGACTAGAGTCAGGCTCCTCAGCGATCGTGGACGAGGTGTGGCATGAGCGAGCACGACGATCGGATTGCCGAGTTCCATCGGCTGCACTCCTCGGGGTGCTTCGTGATGCCGAATCCGTGGGACGCGGGGAGCGCACGGGCCCTGGAACAGCTGGGGTTCCAGGCCTTGGCCACGACGAGCGCAGGATTCGCCTGGACGACGGGTCGCGCGGACACCCAGGTCGACCGCGACCAGACGCTCGACCATCTCCGTCACATCGTCAGCGCGGTTTCGGTGCCGGTGAACGCCGACTTCGAGGGCGGTTACGCGGTGGATCCTGCGGACGTCGCGACGAACGTGACGATGGCGACGGACACGGGGATCGCCGGGCTCTCGATCGAGGACTCGTCGGGCGACCAGGCCGATCCACTGCTCGAGTTCGACCTGGCCGTGGATCGTGTCGCGGCCGCCCGTCGAGCGATCGATGCGAGCGGCACGGGAGTCCTTCTCACCGGACGCTCCGAGGGCTTCGTGGTCGGGCGTCCCGACATCGAGGAGACGATTCGCCGGCTCCGCGCGTACGCCGAGGCCGGCGCCGACTGCCTCTACGCGCCGCGGATCGACGACCTCGACCACGTCTCGGCGATCGTGGCTGCGGTGTCCCCGAAACCCGTGAACCTGCTGATCAATGCTCCGTTCACCACGGTGACGGAAGCGTCGCGTCTCGGTGTGCGGCGGATCAGCGTGGGCGGCACCCTCGCGCGCACGGCGTGGGACGGGTTCTTGAGGGCCGCGACCGAGATCGCGGGCGAGGGGACCTTCTCGCGATTCGAGGACTTGCCCAACGTCGACGCCCTCCTGAGCGGTTGATGCCCGCCCGGGCAGTGCTCAGGGCGGGCAGGCAACCGTTGCCACCGTCGGGAGGGGCCGCCTGGCGTCCACAGGACCGGTCCGCGCCCGGTTCTCCACAGCCACGGATCGCGCCCTTCATTCGAACACGTGTGCGAGTAGATTGGGGGTATGGCAGCGCTCCTGGACCTCCACCCCGCACTCGGCCACCCGGCCGCGGTGGCGGCGGGGGTGCACGCCGCGCTGGACGAGACCGACCTGTCGGGGATGCTGCCCGGCGACCACGGTCCGGCGATCGCCGAGCTCGCGCGGGCGCGGACGCGGCTCCGGGCCCTGGAGCTCAAGCTGGTCGCCGCCGCCGAGAAGGCCGCCGAGCCGCGCAGGTCCGGCGCCCCGTCCACCGGGGCATGGCTGGCGCGACAGACCCGCAGAGCTCCGGCT
This sequence comes from uncultured Actinomycetota bacterium, assembly GCA_963795215.1. Taxonomy (GTDB): domain Bacteria; phylum Actinomycetota; class Actinomycetes; order Propionibacteriales; family Nocardioidaceae; genus Nocardioides. The sequence goes on along the minus strand of CAWCGW010000007.1, from coordinate 477,541 downwards.
GAGGCCGCCCGCGACGCCAGGCTGGCCCAGGACCTCGACCGGGGGCTGCCCGCCACCGGCGCCGCGCTCGATGCGGGCCGACTCTCAGTGGCGCACGCCCGCGTCATCGCCCACACGATCACGCAGCTGCCCGACGGTCTCTCCCGCGACCAGGTCGCCGCCGTGGAGCTCTCCCTGGTGGAGCAGGCGAGCCGTCTCGACCCCACCGCCCTGCGCCGGGCCGCCCGCCGCGCCCTCGCCGCCGTCGAGCCCGACCAGTCCGAGGTGGACACCCACGAGGACGACCAGCTCCGCGACGAGGAAGCGCTCGCCCTCGCCCGGACCCGGCTCACCCTCCACGACAACGACGACGGCACCACCACCGGTCACTTCACCGTCCCCACCCTGGCCGCCGCCTTCCTGAAGAAGGTCCTCGACGCCATGACCGCGCCCCGCCGCGGCCGCCTCGGCGCGACTCGCGCCCAGGCCGGCGACCAGGCGGTCGACCGGGATCCCGCCCACGACCGCGGCCTGGCGTTCGCGACCCTGCTCGAGCACCTCCCGACGGACCACCTGCACGGCAAGGTGGCCGCCACCGTGGTCGTCACGCTCGACCTCGACACCCTCTCCGGCCAGCTCACGGCGGCGGGCCTCGACACCGGCGACCTCGTCTCCTCCGGCACCGCCCGCCGGCTGGCCTGCAACGCAGGCCTGATCCCGGCCGTCCTCGGCGGAGCCTCGCTCCCCCTGGACCTCGGACGCTCCCGGCGGCTGTTCACCGAGGCACACCGCGTGGCGGGGGCCACCGTCCACACCTCCTGCGCGGCCGACGGCTGCGACATCCCCTACGCCTGGACCGAGCTCCATCACCGACAGCCCTGGTCGACCGGCGGCCGCACCGATCTCGACCAGATGGTCCCGCTCTGCGGGTTCCACCACCGGCGCATCCACGACCACTCCTATCTCCACCGCCGGATGCCCGACGGATCGATCCGGTTCGCGAGGCGGACGTGAGCGGCGGGAGCGAGCCTCGCTCAGTCGAGGGGGGTCACGTACGCCGAGCTGATGCCGCCGTCGACGAGGAACTCGCTCGCCGTGATGAACGACGAGTCGTCGCTGGCCAGGAAGGCCACGGCCGCCGCCAGCTCGGTGGCCTCGGCGAACCGTCCCATCGGGACGTGCACCAGCCGGCGCTGGGCGCGCTCGGGGTCGGAGGCGAAGAGCTCCTGCAGCAACGGGGTGTTCACCGGTCCGGGGCACAGCGCGTTGACCCGGACCCCCTTGCGGGCGAACTCGACGCCCAGCTCCCGCGACATCGCCAGCACCCCGCCCTTCGAGGCGCTGTAGGAGATCTGGGAGGTCGCCGCACCCATCACCGCGACGAACGAGGCGGTGTTGATGATCGAACCCCGGCCCTGCTCCACCATGTAGGGCAGCACGTGCTTGCAGCCGTAGTAGACGCTGGTCAGGTTGACCTCCTGCACCCGGCGCCACACGTCGATCCCGGTGGTGAGGATCGAGGCGTCCTCGGTGGGCGAGATGCCGGCGTTGTGGAACGCGACGTCGATCGCACCGTAGGCCTCGTGCGCCCTGGCGTAGAGCCGCTCCACGTCGCCCTCGTCCGCGACGTCGGTGCGCACGAACAAGCCGCCGACCTCGGCGGCGACCTCCTCACCGAGCGCGTCCTCGCAGATGTCCGCCACCACCACCCGCGCGCCCTCGGCCGCCAGTCGGCGTGCGCTGGCCAGGCCGATGCCGCCCGCGCCGCCGGTGACCACCGCGACCCGCCCGGCGAGGCGCTGGGTGAGGTCCTGCTGCTCGATCGTCATGGTCGTCTCCTCAGGGGTTCGGGGGGCTCAGCTGTCGGCGAAGAACACGGTCTTGACCTCGGAGAACGCGTCGAGCGCGTCGGGCCCCAGCTCCCGCCCGAGCCCGGACTGCTTGAACCCTCCGAACGGCGTGTTGTAGCGGACCGACGCGTGGGAGTTGACCGAGAGGTTCCCCGCCTCGACGCCGCGCGCCACGCGCATCGCCCGGCCGACGTCGCGGGTCCAGATCGACCCGGCGAGGCCGTAGGCCGTGTCGTTGGCCAGCCGGACCGCCTCCTCCTCGTCGTCGAAGGGCAGCACGCTGATCACCGGGCCGAAGATCTCGTCGGTGAACGACGGGTCGTCCGGGCTCTCCACGCCGAGAACCGTCGGCGGGAACCAGAAGCCCTCGCCGCTCGGACAGGAGCCCTGCACCAGCACCTCGCGCCCGCTCACGTAGGAGGAGACCTGCTCGCGCTGGGCCGCGGAGATCAGCGGCCCCATGGCGGTGTCCTCGGACGCCGGGTCGGCGCAGACGAACCCCTGCACGGCCGGGGCGAGGGCGGCCAGGAACTCCTCGAGGACCGGGCGCTGCACCAGCAGCCGCGACCGGGCGCAGCAGTCCTGCCCGGCGTTGTCGAAGGCGCCACCGGGAGCGGCGGCCGCCGCGGCCGCCACGTCGGCGTCGGCGAAGACGATGTTGGCGTTCTTGCCGCCCAGCTCCAGGGTCACCCGCTTCACCTGCTCGGCACACCCGCGCATGATCGAGCGGCCCACCTCCGTGGAGCCGGTGAAGACGACCTTGCGCACGTCGGGGTGGGTCACGAACCGCTCCCCCACCACCGAGCCCTTGCCCGGCAGCACCTGCAGCACGCCCTCCGGGATCCCCGCCTCGAGCGCCAGCTCGCCGAGACGGATGGCCGTCAGCGGGGTCAGCTCGGCGGGCTTGAGGACCACGGTGTTGCCGGCGGCCAGCGCCGGGCCGATCGCCCAGCCGGCGATCGGCATCGGGAAGTTCCACGGCACGATCACCCCCACCACGCCGAGCGGCTCGTGGAAGGTCGTCGCCATGCCGCCGGCGACGGGGATCTGCTGACCGAGGTGGCGCTCCGGCGCACCCGCGTAGTAGCCGAGCACGTCGCGGACGTTCCCCGCCTCCCAGCGGGCGTTGCCGATCGCGTGCCCGGCGTTGCGCACCTCCAGCTGCGCCAGCTCCTCGACGTGGGCGTCGACGACGTCGGCGAAGCGCCGGAGCAGCCGCGCCCGGTCCGCCGCGGACGTGCGCCGCCAGGACTGCAGCGCCCGCGTGGAGCGCGCGATCGCCTCGTCGGTCGCCGCCGTGTCGAGGCTCTCGACCTCGGCGATCGGCGCTGCGGTGGCCGGGTTGAGCACGGACGTGGTCATCGGTGGGTGTCCTCCAGTCGGTGGGCGTGCTGGATCAGCGCGGCGAAGAGCCGGTCGTCGGTGGGGTCCTCCTCGGGGTGGAACTGCACGCCGAGCGCCCAGGCCGGGCCCGCGGGCTCCAGCGCCTGGACCAGGCCGTCGTCGGAGCGAGCGGTGACGCGCAGCACGTCGGCGACGCGGTCGACGGCCTGGTGGTGGTAGCAGGGGACCGTGGCCTCCTCCCCCAGCGCCGCCGCGATCCGGGAGCCGGGCTCGGTCCGCACCCGGACCTCGCCGTACTGCCCCGGCGCCGGCTGGTAGACGGTGCCGCCACCGGGCTCGCCGGCCAGGTCGGGCACCACGTCGGGGACGTGCTGGTGCAGCGTTCCGCCCAGCGCCACGTTGAGCACCTGCACCCCGCGGCAGATCGCGAGCAGCGGCGTGCCGCGCTCCAGCGCCGCGTGCACCAGGGCCAGCTCGTGGTCGTCCCGGTAGGGCTCGGGCCGGGTGGTGGGGTGGGGCTGCTGCCCGTACGTGGCCGGCTCCAGGTCACTGCCCCCGATCAGCACCAGCGCGTCGAGCACGTCGAGCACCGAGGTGTCGGTGCCCAGCGGGGGCAGCAGCAGCGGGGTGCCGCCGGACCGCACCACGGACCTGACGTAGGTCGCCGGCGTCACCGCGGCAGGTCGGCGCCAGTCGCCCCAGGCGGCTTCCTTGAAGTACGTCGTGAGGCCGACCCGAGGGGCCCGCCCGCCGCTCACAGCCGCTCGAATCCGCGGCGCAGCTCCCAGTCCGTCACGGCGGCGTCGAAGGCCGCGATCTCCACGTCGGCGAAGTTGACGTAGTGCTCGACGACCTCGTCCCCGAAGACCTCGCGCGCGATCTCGGAGTCACGGAACAGGTCGCGCGCCTCGTGCAGTGTGTGCGGGACGTGCGGGGCGTCGGACTCGTAGGCGCTGCCCACCATCGCCGGGCCGAGCTCCAGCTCGTGCTCGATGCCGTAGAGGCCACCGGCCATCATCGCGGCCAGCGCCAGGTAGGGGTTGGCGTCCCCGCCGGGCAGCCGGTTCTCCAGCCGGGCCGACGACCCGGTGCCGACCAGCCGCACCGAGCAGCTGCGGTTGTCCATCCCCCACGCGACCGCGGTGGGCGCGAAGGAGCCCTGGGCGAAGCGCTTGTAGGAGTTGATGTTCGGCGCGTAGAAGAGCGTGAACTCCCGCATCGTCGCCAGCACACCCGCGATGAAGCTGTCGTAGAGCGCGGTGCGCTCGCCGGCCTCCGTGTCCCAGAAGATCGTGCTGTCGTCCTGGCCCCGCAACGAGAGGTGGATGTGGCAGGAGTTGCCCTCGCGGTCGTTGGGCTTGGCCATGAAGGTGATCGACTGCCCCAGGTCCGCGGCGATCATCTTCGCGCCGGTCTTGTAGACGCTGTGGTTGTCGGCGGTGCTCATCACCTCGTCGAACAGGAAGCCGATCTCGTGCTGGCCGAAGTTGCACTCCCCCTTCGCGGACTCCACGACCATGCCCGCGGAGTACATGTCGCCGCGGATCCGACGCAGCAACGGCTCCACCCGGCCCGAGCCCATCACCGAGTAGTCGACGTTGTACTGGTTGCCGGGGGTCAGGTCCCGGTAGCCCTTGGTCCAGGCCTCCTCGTAGCTGTCGCGGTAGACCACGAACTCCAGCTCCGTGCCCGAGACCGCCTTCCAGCCGCGCTCAGCGGCCTTGTCGACCTGCGCGCGCAGCATCGAGCGCGGCGACATCGGCACCGGCTCACCGTCGGTGGTGGCCAGGTCGCACTGCACCATCACGGTCCGGTCCAGCCACGGCACCCAGCGGATCGTGTCCAGGTCGAGCACGAACTCCATGTCGCCGTAGCCGGAGTCCCACGAGGAGATCTCGTAGCCCTCGACGGTGTTCATCTCGGTGTCCACCGCGAGCAGGTAGTTGCAGCCCTCGACCCCGTGGACCAGCGCGTGCTCGAGGAAGTACGCCGCGTGCAAGAACTTGCCCTGCAGCCGGCCCTGCATGTCGGTGAAGGCGACCACCACGGTGTCGACGTCACCGCCGGTGATGGCGGCGCGGACCTCGTCGACGGTGAGCATGCGGGGACTGCGCGGGTGATCGCTCTCGGGCATCGGGCGGCTCCTGGAGTGGTTCGGCTCGGGCGGTGGTCAGCGCAGGTCGGACTCGGCGCTGGTGATCTGGGCGAACTCCTCCTCGGGGGCGGACCCGACGAGGTGGTGGCGGCTGTAGAACCAGAAGTAGGCGACGAACGCCACGAACACGGCGGCGGTGATGCCCGCGGCGCGGACGTCGACCACGAAGGTCGCCATCACCGCGACCACGCTGAGGACGAGCGCGACGCCGGTGGTGACCACACCGCCGGGGGTGCGGTAGCCACGCTCGAGGTCGGGCTCCCGGCGGCGCAGCAGGATGTGGGAGAGGTTCAGCAGCACGTAGGACGTGGTGGCGCCGAAGACCGCGATGTTGATCAGGATGTCGCCGTCCCGGACGATCGCGGCGAGCAGGAAGCCGACGGTGCCGGGCACGATCAGGGCGACGTACGGGGTCTTGCGGCCCCCGGTCAGCGACAGCCACCGCGGCAGGTACCCGGCGCGGGAGAGCGCGAAGAGCTGGCGGGAGTAGGCGTAGATGATCGAGAAGAAGCTCGCGACCAGGCCCGCCAGGCCGGCGTAGTTCACGAAGTCCGCCAGCAGCGTGTTGCCGCCGTAGGCGACCCGGATCGCTTCTGGCAGCGGGTTGGTCGACTCGCCCATCACGTCGGCCCCGGCGGCGCCGGGCACGACGGTGAGGATCAGGCCGGCGAAGACGAGCAGCACCAGCATCGCCACGATGATCCCGCGGGGCATGTCGCGCTTGGGGTCGGCGGTCTCCTCGGCCGCGAGCGGCACGCCCTCGACGGCCAGGAAGAACCAGATGCCGTAGACGAAGGCGGCGAGCAGTCCCGAGATGCCCAGGGGCAGGAAGCTGCTCGACATGGCCGAGCCGTCGGGGTCGATGTTGAACAGGTTGGAGGCCTCGAACTTGGGGATCAGCCCGATGACCGTGGCGGCCAGGGCCACCACCGCGACCATCGTGATCCCGAACATCAGCTTCAGCGCCTCGCCGACGCCCCACAGGTGCACGCCGACGAAGATCACGTAGGCGACGAGGTAGATCCACCAGCCGTCGGTGATGCCGAACAGGTCGAGCGCGTCGATGTAGCCGCCGATGAACACCGCGATCGCGGCGGGCGCCACGGCGTACTCGATGAGGACCGCCACGCCGGTGGCGAAGCCGCCCAGCGGGCCGAGCGCGCGACGGGCGAAGCCGTAGCCGGCGCCGGCGGTGGGCAGCGTGGAGGACATCTCGGCCAGGCCGAAGACCATGCAGGTGTACATGATCCCCATCAGGATGGTGGCGATCAGCAGCCCGCCCCAGCCGCCCTCGGCGATGCCGAAGTTCCAGCCGGCGAAGTCACCGGAGATGACGTAGCTGACGCCGAGGCCGGCCAGCAGCACCCAGCCCGCGGCACCCGCCTTGAGCTGGCGGTGCTCCATGTAGCCCTCTTGCGTCGCCTGGTAGTCGACCCTCGATCTGCTCATGCGCTGCCGCCTCGACTCATTGGATCAGTTGTAGACCATTACGCGGATCCTCGGAGTCTGGCCCTCGCGGCCGGGAGGCGTCAAGGGTCTGCGGCGGGCGTAGCCTGACCCCGTGACTCAGCAGATCGGCCCGCCGGTCCCGCCGGTCCGGGCCGGCAACGTCTTCGAGGAGACGATGGAGCGGCTGATGCGGGCGATCCGGCTCGGTCAGTTCCCGCCGGGCTCCCGGCTGCCTCCGGAGCGCGACCTCGCCGAGGTGCTCCGCGTCTCGCGGACCACGCTGCGCGAGGCGCTGGCGGAGCTCAAGGCGAGCGGCTACGTGACGGTGCGGCGCGGCCGCTACGGCGGGTCGTACGTCACCGAGTCACTGCCCCGCCGCCCGGAGGCACCGCTGGACGCCGACGAGGTCTGGGACCTGCTGACGCTGCGCCGCATCCTGGAGCCCGCCGCGGCCGAGCTGGCCGCGGACCGCGGCCCCACGACGGCGCAGCGCACGCACCTGTGGTCGCTGCACGAGGAGCTGGTCGGCGCCTCGGTCGGGAACTACCGGCCGCTGGACTCCCGGCTGCACCTGATGATCGCCGAGCTGAGCGGCAGTCCGAGCCTGCTCAGCGCGGTGGCGGACACCCGCGCCCGGGTCAACGCGCTGCTCGACCGGATCCCGTTGCTCCCGACCAACCTCGACCACGCGAACCTCCAGCACGAGGAGGTCGTGCGCGCCATCCTGGCCGGCGACCCCGAGGCGGCGCGGACGGCGATGCTCGACCACCTCGACGGCACGGCCGCGCTGCTGCGCGGGTTCCTCGGCTGACGCCGCCGCGCGCGCTCACCGCGACCGCGTCACCCGCCCCTCGTCCCACACCGGGCCGTCGGACTCGTAGACCGAGCCGTCGGCGCCGTAGACCAGGAACCGGTCGAAGCCACGGGCGAACCAGCGGTCGTGGGTGACCGCGACGACCGTGCCGTCGAAGGCCGCGAGGCCGTCCTCGAGCGCCTCGGCGCTCTGCACGTCGAGGTTGTCGGTGGGCTCGTCGAGCAGCAGCAGGGTCGCACCGGACAGCTCGAGCAGCAGGATCTGGAAGCGTGCCTGCTGCCCCCCGCTCAGCGACTCGAAGCTCTGCTCGCCGGCGTGGGCGAGCTCGTAGCGGTCGAGGACCCGGGCGGCCTGCTCGCGTCCCATCCCGGTGCGACCCCCGGGCGAGCCGTCGCCGCGGTGGAGGATGTCGAGCAGGGTGCGCCCGAGCAGCTCGGGGTGCTCGTGGGTCTGCACGAACCACCCGGGCCGGACCCGGGCGCCGAGCTTGGCGCGACCGGCGTGGTCGACCGGCTTCACGGGCACGTCGCCGACCGGCTGGTGCTCCTTCTCCGGGTCGCTGCCGCCGGCGGCCAGCAGCCGCAGGAAGTGGGACTTGCCCGAGCCGTTGCTGCCGAGCACCGCCACCCGCTCGCCGTACCAGACCTCGAGGTCGAACGGCTTCATCAGCCCGGTCAGCTCCAGCTGCTCACAGACCACGGCCCGCTTGCCGGTCCGGCCGCCGCGCAGCCGCATCGTCACCTGCTGCTCGCGCGGCTGCACGATCGGCGGCCCGGCCTCCTCGAACTTCCGCAACCGGGTCTGGGCGGCCCGGTACTGGGAGGCCATCCCGTCGTTGTACTCCGCCTTGATCTTCAGCCGCAGCACCAGCGCCTTGATCTTCGCGTGCTCCTCGTCCCAGCGCCGGCGCAGCTCGTCGAGCCGCTCGAACCGGTCCGTGCGCGCCTCGTGGTAGCTCGCGAAGCCCCCCGGGTGGGTCCACACCAGGTTGCCGGCGCCGTGACCGCTGCCGAGCTCGATGGTGACCACCCGGGTGGCCGTGTTGTCGAGCAGCTCGCGGTCGTGGCTGATGAAGAGCACCGTCTTCTCCGACGCGGCGATCCGCTGCTCCAGCCAGATCTTGCCGGGGACGTCGAGGAAGTTGTCGGGCTCGTCGAGCAGCAGCACCTCGTCGGGCCCGCGCAGCAGGTACTCGAGCACCAGCCGTTTCTGCTCGCCGCCGGACAGGGTCCGCAGCTCGCGGTACTTGGCCCGGTCGTAGGGCACGCCGAGCCCGGCGACCGTGCACACGTCCCAGGTCACCTCGAGGTCGTAGCCGCCGGCGTCGGCGTACTCGGCCAGCGCCTCGGCGTACTGCAGCTGGGTCCGCTCGTCGTCGGTGTCCATCAGCGCGCGCTCGAGCCGGTCGACGTCGGCGTGCGCGGACCGCACCCGCGGCGGGGCGACCGAGAGCAGCAGGTCGGCGACCGTCGGCGCCTCACCGAGCCCGTGGCCCACCATCTGCCGCATCACGCCGAGTCCGCCGGTGCGGGTGACGACGCCGGCGTGGGGCGTCAGCTCGCCGGTGACGATCCGCAGCAGCGTGGTCTTGCCGGCACCGTTCGCGCCGACCAGGGCGACCTTCGCCCCGTCCCCCACCCGGAACGACACGTCCTCCAGCAACACCCGCCCGTCGGGGAGCTCGTAGCGCACTCCGGCGACGTCCACATGGCCCATGCCGCCGATTGTCCCGCGCCCGCGGACGGCTCGCACCCCGGTTTTCACCGGCAGCGGGACATGATGCAGGCATGAGGCTGGAGCTGTCGGACGAGGACCAGGCGTTCCGCGAGGAGATGCGGACGTTCTTCACCACCCAGGTGCCCGAGGACATCCGGCGGACGGTGATCGAGGGGGTCGAGCTCTCCAAGGACCAGATCGTCACCGCGATGCGGGTGCTCGACGACGCCGGCCTGGCGGTGCCGCACTGGCCCGCGGAGTGGGGTGGCCGCGACTGGAGCGAGCTGCGCCGCCACCTCTGGTACGACGAGATGCAGCGCGCCGGCGTCCCGCCGCCGCTGGCGTTCAACGCCTCGATGATCGGACCGGTCATCGCGCAGTTCGGCAGCGAGGAGCTGAAGCAGCGCTTCCTCCCCCGCACCGCCAGCGCCGACATCTGGTGGGCGCAGGGCTTCTCCGAGCCCGACGCCGGCTCCGACCTCGCCTCGCTGCGCACCACCGCCGTCCGTGACGGCGACGACTGGATCGTCAACGGCCAGAAGACCTGGACCACGCTCGGCCAGCACGCCGACTGGATCTTCACGCTGGTCCGCACCGACCCCGAGGCCAAGAAGCAGCGCGGCATCTCGATGCTGCTCATCGACATGAGCCTCGAGGGCGTCGAGGTGCGTCCGATCGAGCTGATCGACGGCGGCCACGAGGTCAACGAGGTGTGGTTCTCCGACGTCCGCGTCCCCGGCGACCTGCTCGTCGGCGAGGAGAACCAGGGCTGGACGATGGCGAAGTTCCTGCTCGGCAACGAGCGGGTCGGCGTCGCCCCGGTGACCGCGACCAAGCGGGCGCTGGCCCGGCTCAAGGAGCTGGCCGCCGACACCCTGGCGACCGACGCCCTGGCCCGGGCCCGGGTCGCCGAGCTGGAGAACGAGCTGCTCGCCCTCGAGCTGACCGCGCTGCGCGTGGCCGCCCACTCCGCCGACGGCGAGCCCCACCCGGCCTCGTCCGTGCTCAAGCTCAGGGGCTCCGAGCTGCAGCAGGCCGTCAGCGAGCTGGCCGTCGACCTCGCCGGGCCGGGCTCGCTGGCGAGCGGTGCGGGCGAGGACTCCGCCGTGCCCGACTGGCAGCGACGCACGACCCCGCGCTACCTCAACTACCGCAAGGCCTCCATCTACGGCGGCTCCAACGAGATCCAGCGGCAGATCATCGCCGGCCGGATCCTCGGGCTCTGAGGAGGACGACATGGACTTCGAGCACGACGACGAGCAGACCGCCCTCCGCGACGCCGTGCGCGGCCTGGTCGGCAAGACCTACGCCGACCACGAGCACCGCCGCTCGGTGACCGCCGAGGACCCCGGCTACGACGAGCGGCTGTGGGCCCGGATGGCCGAGATGGGCCTGCTGGGCCTGCCCTTCGCCGAGGCCGACGGCGGCGTCGGCGCCGGCCCCGTCGAGATCGGCATCGTGTGCCAGGAGCTGGGCCGGGTCGCGGCGCCCGAGCCGTACCTCTCGGCCGTGGTGCTGGCAGGCGGCCTGGTCGCCGCCTGCGGCACCGACGCGCAGCGGGCCGACGTGGTCGGACCGCTGGCCGCGGGCGAGCGGCTCCCGGCGTACGCCTCGGCGGAGCCGGGTGACCCGGTCACCGCCGCCGACGACGGCGAGGCCTGGACCCTGACCGGCACCAAGGAGCCGGTCCTGCACGGCGCGCGCGCCGACGTGCTGGTCGTGACCGCCGCGCTGCCCGGCGGCGGCACCGGCGGGTTCCTGGTGGACCCCGCCGACGCGGAGGTCGTCGGCTACCCCGTGTACGACGGCAGCCGGGCCGCCCGGGTCACGCTGGACGCCACGCCAGCGACCCCGCTCGGCGAGCCCGGGCGCGACCTGTCGAGCAGCATCGCGACGGTCCACGACCTGGGTCGCGTGATGGCCGGCAACCAGTCGCTCGGTGCGATGCGGACGGCGCTCACGGCCACGACCGACTACCTGAAGAGCCGCCAGCAGTTCGGGGTCACGCTGAGCACGTTCCAGGACCTGACGTTCCGCGCCGCGGACATGTACGTCTCGCTGGAGCTGACCCAGAGCATCGTCGACTGGGCGACCATGGTCGTCGCGACCGGCGACCCCGCGGCACTGTCCACGGCCGCCACGCGCGCCGGCCTCCAAGTCAGCCGCGCCGGTCGTCACGTCGGCCAGGAGGCGATCCAGCTGCACGGCGGCATCGCGATGACCGCCGAGTACAGCGTCGGCAGCCTCGTCGCCCAGCTCACCGTCCTCGACCACCTGCTCGGCGACGGCCGCGCCCACCTGGCCACGCTGGCGGCGGGCATCGACGGCTACGGGCTGGTGGAGCCGCTCGGCTGAGCCGCTGCGAGCTGCTTGACCAGCATCGCGACGGTGTGGCCGTCGAACTCCCGCTCGCCGACCTGCTCGAAGCCGCGGCCGTCGTGGAAGGCCAGCGACGCCGCGTTGGGCGGGTCGCTGTTGACCTCGAGGGCCAGCAGCGGGGCGGTCCGTGCGGTCCGGGCCTCCACCTCGGCGTACACCCGGCCGGCCAGGCCGAGGCGTCGCGCGTCCTCGTGGACCACGATCCGGTCGAGGTAGGTGAAGGCGTCGTAGCGCTCGCCGAACCAGCCGAAGTTCTCCCCGGCGTACGCCGACCCGCTGCGCACCGTCACCACGAAGCCGGCGAACCGTCCGAGGTGCCGGAACACCTCGACCCTGCCCACCTCGTCGAGCCGCAGCAGCCGCGGGAGGTCCAGCGGCGCCGTGAGGTGCTGGTGTCGCTCGTTGAGCGCGAGCACGTCGTCGTGATGGGCGCGGCCGAGCGGCTCGAGCAGCGGGCTCACTCCTCGGTCGACTTCGCCCACAGGTTGATGCCCGACTCCACGGCGTACTGGTCGATCTCGGCGAGCTCGTCGTCGGTGAGGGCGGGACCGCCGACCGCGTCGAGGTTGGTGTCGAGCTGCTCCACGCTGCTGGCGCCGATCACCGCGCTGGTGACGCGGGGGTCGCGGACCGCCCACTGCAGCGCGAGCTGCGCGAGCTTCTGCCCCCGCCGCTGGGCGATCTCGTGCAGCGCCCGTACCCGGCGCAGCACGTCGTCCTCGAGCCCGGCGATCGTCGAGTTGTCGCGAGCGGCCCGCGAGTCCTGCGGCACGCCGTCGAGGTAGCGGTCGGTCAGCAGCCCCTGGGCGAGCGCGGTGAAGACGATGCAGCCCATGCCCTGCTGCTCCAGCTCGTCGAGCAGGCTCTGCTGACCGAGGGGGGCCTCGATCCAGCGGTTGAGCATCGAGTACGACGGCTGGTGGATCAGCAGCGGCGTGCCGAGGTCGCGCGCGATCGATGCGGCCTCGCGGGTCTTCTCCGGGGAGTAGGAGCTGATGCCGGCGTAGAGCGCCCGTCCGGAGCGGACGGCCGTGTCGAGCGCCGCCATCGTCTCCTCGACGGGGGTGTCGGCGTCGAAGCGGTGGCTGTAGAAGATGTCGACGTAGTCCAGGCCCATCCGCGCCAGGCTCTGGTCGAGGCTGGCGAGCACGTACTTCCGCGAGCCGCCGCCCTGGCCGTACGGTCCTGGCCACATGTCGTAGCCCGCCTTGGTCGAGATCACGAGCTCGTCGCGGTAGGGCTTGAAGTCGTCGGCGAGGTAGCGACCGAAGTTCTCCTCCGCGCGGCCGTACGGCGGGCCGTAGTTGTTCGCCAGGTCGAAGTGGGTCACGCCCCGGTCGAAGGCACGGCGCAGGATCGCGCGCTGGGTCTCCTCGGGACGGTCGTCCCCGAAGTTCTGCCACAGCCCCAGCGACAGCACCGGCAGCTGCAGCCCGCTGTGCCCGGTGTGGCGGTACTCCATCTGGTCGTCGTAGCGGTTCTCCGCCGCCTCGTAGGTCATGGCGCCAGCATGTCAGCCGCCGTGCAACCGACCGTGGACGGCGGCGTACAGACCACCTGTCGCCCGGGGTCCCCGAGGTCTAGATTGACCGGATGGGCTTCGCGGTGAGTGCGGCGGCGTACGACCGGTTCATGGGTCGGTTCTCCGTCCCGCTCGCGGCGGCCTTCGCGGACTGGGTGGGCGTGGCCGCGGGGATGCGGGTGCTCGACGTGGGCTGCGGTCCCGGCGCGCTGAGCACGGCCCTGGTCGCTCGCACGGAACCGGGTCTGGTCGCGGCCGTCGACCCGATGCCCGCCTTCGTCGAGGCGCTGCGCGAGCGGCAGCCGGGGGTGGCCGCGGTCGTGGCCGGCGCCGAGGACCTCCCCCACGAGGACGACACCTTCGACGCTGCCCTGGCGAACCTGGTCGTGCCGTTCATGGCCGACCCGCGCGTCGGACTGCGCGAGATGGCACGGGTGACCCGGCCGGGCGGTGTCGTGGCGGCGACCGTGTGGCAGCACGCCGAGGGCAACAGCCCGCTGACCCCGTTCTGGGACGGGGTGCACGCCATCGATCCCGACGCCACCGACGAGGCGCTGATCCTGGGCGCCGCCGAGGGTCAGCTCGCCGCGGTGCTGACCGAGGTGGGGCTCCGCGGCGCCCGGTCGACGGCGCTCCGGGTCGCGGTCGACTACGACTCCTTCGACGAGTGGTGGGAGCCGTTCACCTTCGGCGCCGGACCCGCGAGCGCCTACCTCCTCGCCCAGACCCCGGAGCGCCGCGAGCAGATCCGGGCGGCGTGCGCCGAACAGCTCGGCCCGGGCCCGTTCACCGTCCCCGGCGAGGCGTGGTGCGCGGCGGCCGACGTCCCCTGAGCCGCACCGCCCGAGGTCAGGGTCGGCGGGTCTCGAGCACCCGGAAGCCCTTGGCGCTGGCCAGCCGGGTGGTGGGCCAGCCCTGCTCGTCGAGCCACCGCTGCAGCGAGTCGGCGCCGAGGAACTTGCCGACGACCATCACCGCCCGGCCGCCCGGACGCAACCGGGGCAGCCAGGTGAGCAGCAGCTCGTGCAGCGCCTGCTTGCCGATCCGGATGGGCGGGTTGGACCAGATCTCGTCGAAGGTCGCGTCGGAGGGGACCTGATCGGGGCGGCAGGCGACGAAGCGGCCGTGCACCCCGAGGGCGCGGGCGTTGTCGTTGGCGAGCAGCAGGGCGCGCTCGTTGACGTCGACCGCGGTCACGTTGGCCAGCGGCACCGCCTTCGCCATCGCCAGCCCGATCACGCCGTAGCCGCAGCCGAGGTCCAGGAACTGCCCCTGCGCCGGCGGGTCGGTCTCCCGGAAGAGCACCGCCGTCGCATGGTCGAGGTGGCCCTTGCTGAACACCCCGGCCCCGCTCTCCAGCGTGAGCTCGTGGCCCCAGACCTCGCAGCCGAACGACTCCCGGGTGAAGGGCACCGACGGGTCGGCGGAGAAGTAGTGGTCCTCGTGGTCCATGGTCAGCCGATCTCCCGCTTCGCTCGGGCGCGGCCGGCCTGCTCGACCAGCCCCGCGTCGTCGGCCGGGTAGCCGACCTCCTCCAACGTCAGGCCGTGCGCCGGCACCACCGTGACGGAGGGGTCGCGCACGGCGGCCGTGAGCACCGCGCCGGCCCACTCGGGGGGACGGCGCCCGTCGCCGACCGCGAGCAGGCACCCCACCAGCGAGCGCACCATGTGGTGGCAGAACGCGTCGGCGCGCACGGATGCCACCGCCCGCCCGACGTCGTCGCGCGACCACGACAGGTCCAGCAGGGTCCGGACCGTGGTCGCGCCCTCGCGCTGCTTGCAGAACGACGCGAAGTCCTGGAGCCCCAGCAGCGGTGCCGAGGCGGCGTTCATCGCGGCGAGGTCGAGGGGTCGCTGCCAGGCCAGCACGTGGCCGCGGGTCAGCGGGTCGACGAGCTCGGGACGGTCGGCCACCCGGTAGGCGTAGCGGCGCCAGAGCGCGGAGAACCGCGCGTCGAAGCCCTCGGCCGCCACGGCGACCCGCGCGACGCGGATGTCGGCGGGGAGGATCCCGTTGAGGCGGCGCAGCAGCCGCTCGTCGTACGCCGCGGCCTCGGGGAGGTCGACGTGCACCACCTGGCCGCGCGCGTGGACGCCGGTGTCGGTGCGGCCCGCGCAGACCACGCGCACCTCGGGGAGCCGCAGCACGGTCGCCAGGCCGACCTCGAGCGTGCCCTGCACGGTGCGCAGCGCAGGCTGGGTCGCCCAGCCCCGGAAGTCGGTCCCGTCGTAGGACAGGTCGATCCGCAGCCGCACGGTCGACCATCCTAGGGCCGCGCCGTATTCAATCAGACGGTTGACAATCTCCCTCGCCCGTCCTACCGTTGTTCAACCAACCAGTTGAGCAAGCAGACGAGCAAGGAGCACCGATGGCCGACCAGCTCTCCCGGGTCTTCGCCGCGCTGGCGGACCCCACCCGGCGCGACCTGGTCGCCCGGCTCACCGACGGTGACGCGACCGTCGGCGACCTCGCGGCGCCGTACGACGTGAGCCTCCAGGCCGTCTCCAAGCACCTCAAGGTGCTCGAGGACGCCGGGTTGGTCTCACGCAGCCGGGAGGCGCAGCGCCGGCCGGTGCACCTGGAGGCCGAGGTGTTCGACCTGATGACGAAGTGGATCGAGCGCTACCGGCGTCGGGCGGAGGAACGCTTCTCCCGCCTCGACGCGGTGCTCGCCGAGATCGACGAGACCGAGCTGGACCTGACCGCACAAGGGAACGAGGGAACCGCATCATGACCACCACCCAGACCACGCACCTCACCGAGGCGACCATCGAGGCCGTCCCCGACCTGCCCATCGTCCGGATCACGCGCGACTTCCGCGCCGGCCCGACCCAGGTGCTGCGCGCCCACACCGACCGCGACCTGTTCCAGCAGTGGATCGGTCCCGACGCCACCACCACCCGGATCGAGGAGTGGGACTGCCGGACCCTCGGCTCCTACCGCTATGTCATCGAGAGCGGCGGGCAGGAGCACGGCTTCCGCGGAACCTTCCCCGAGGTCGGCGAGGGCCGGATCGTGCAGACCTTCTGCTGGGAGGGCATGCCGGAGGCGATCGCGCTGGAGACCCTGACCCTCGAGGACCTCGGCGACGGGTGGACCCGGCTGCACGCCCAGTCCCTGTGCGACTCCCTCGAGGGCCGCGACGCGATGCTCGCCAGCGGCATGGAGGTCGGCATCCACGCAGGGCTACGCCAAGCTCGACCGGCTGCTCGACCGCTGAGGCCCTGGCTCAGCCGAGCTCACGGCGGTACGGCGGGTCCGCTCCCGGCCGCCCCACGGTGACCGACGCGGCCCGGGCGGCGTGCGCGAGGACGGAGACCACCGTGTCCCGGGTGACCTCGCGCAGTGCCTCCCGCCGGTCGGCGCCGAGCAGGTCGCGCTCCCACAGCGCGTCGACCATGCCGGCGCAGAAGGTGTCACCGGCCCCGATCGTGTCGGCCACCACCACCGGCACCGAGGCCACGTCGATCTCCTGCGACCCGCTGAGCCAGGTGGAGCCTGCGTGGCCCCGGGTGACCACCACCGCGGCGGGACCGAGCGCCAGCAGCCGCTTGGCGGCCGACAGCGGATCGGGGTCGCCGTAGAGGACCTCGAGGTCCTCGTCGCTGGCCTTGACCACGTCGCTGAGCGCGGCCACCGCCTCGACGCGTTCGACGAGCTCGGGGCCGGTGCCGGTGATCGCCGGGCGGGCGTTGACGTCGTAGCTCACCGTCGCGGACTCACGGAGTCGTGCGAGCAGCCTCAGCACGTCCTCGCAGCCCGGCGTCAGCACCGCCCCGAGCGAGCAGGTGTGGACGACGTGCGCGTCGAGGCCCGAGGAGACGTCGTTGAGGCGCCAGGCGAGGTCGAACTCGTAGGACGCGGCGCCGTCGGACCCGATGGTGGCCAGCGCGGTCGAGGTGTGACCCACCGCGTGGGGATCGGCGGCCAGGGTGACGCCGTCGCGGGAGAGCCGCGCGTCGAGGGACCGGCCACGGTCGTCGTCGCCCCAGCTCGAGGCGAAGTGCACCTCCCGGCCGAGGCGGGCGAGCGCCACCGCGACGTTCGCAGCGCTCCCACCGGGGAACTCGACCGTGCGGCCGTCGCCCCCGCGCACGATGTCGACCAGGGACTCCCCCACGACCAGTGCGCGCTCGGGCATGGGGCATTGCTACCGCATCCGGACCCGCCGCGCGAGAGCCCGTCCGCGGGCAGCCACTAGGCTCGGGGCGTGAGCTTCGCCGACGCCGTCCGCACGTGCCTGTCCAAGTACGCCGACTTCTCCGGCCGGGCCCGCCGCTCGGAGTACTGGTGGTTCGTCCTGTTCACCCTGCTGGTCAGCATCGTCGGCAGCATGCTGGACGCGCTCCTCGGCACCGACTTCGACTCCCAGGGCGGCGTGGTCAGCGGCCTGCTGTCGCTGGCGCTGCTGCTGCCCAGCCTGGCGGTCGGCGCCCGCCGGCTCCACGACACCTCGCGCAGCGGCTGGTGGCTGCTGATCGGACTGGTGCCGTTCTTCGGCGCGGTCGTCCTGGTGGTCTTCTTCGTCCTCGACAGCCACGCGGACAACCAGTACGGCCCCCGCCCGAAGGGCTCCCCCGCCCCCGTCTGAGCCGGCCTGTCGGTGGGCAGTGCCACCCTCGGAGTCCTTCCGCACGACCGCACCCTCGGGGGACTCGATGACCATCTCCGACCGCACCATCGACCGCGACCACGACACCCTGCTGGCCCGGGTCCGCAAGCTGCTGGCCAAGGCGGAGGATCCCGCCGCGACCACCGAGGAGGCGGAGACCTACACCGCCAAGGCCACCGAGCTGATGGCCGCCTACGGCATCGACCGGGCACTGCTGGCGGCGAGCGACCCGTCCCTCGACGTGGTCGGCGACCGGGTCCTGGTGCTCGACCGGCCCTACGCGGCGGAGAAGGGGCAGCTGGTCGGCGAGGTCGCGCTCTCTCTCGGCTGCCGAGCGGTCCGGCGCACCCGCTACCCCGGCGGCACGAAGGAGGAGTCGGTCCACCTCTTCGGCCACCGGTCCGACCTGGAGCGGGTCGAGATCCTGTTCACCAGCCTGCTGCTGCAGGCGATGCAGGCCCTGGCCCGCACCCCCGTGCCCGGCTGGGAGCATCCCGCGGCCTTCCGTCGCAGCTGGTTGACGGGGTTCAGCGCCGCCGTGGGTCGCCGGCTGGAGCTGGCGGAGCAGACCGCGGCCGAGCGGGCCGAGGAGAGCTTCGCGGCCAGCGGCACCTCGACCGCCCTCGTGCTCGCCGACCGGTCGAGCGCCGTGACGGCGGCCCGGGACGAGGCCTATCCCGATCTCCGACGGGCCGCGACCCGTCGGCTCTCCGGATCGGGCAGGGCCGACGGCTGGGCTGCCGGGCAGCGGGCCGACCTCGGCGGCTCCCGGCTCACCGGCGGACGTCGGGCACTGCGTCGCTGAGGGGACGGTCCCGGCCGTCAGTCCAGTCGATGTGCGGACCGCCCGGCCGGACTCACTCGTGGGCGCCGTCTCCCCTTCGGGCCAGGCGCTCGCGACTCAGATAACGAACCGGCTTGCCGAGCGACTCCGCGTAGGCGATCTCCCGTCGGGTTGACTCACCTACGTAGCCGCCCGGATCCACGACGAACACCTCGTCAGCCATCCGGATCTTGTGGAGGTGCACACCCCCGAGCCGCCCCTTCAGGTCCGAGCGGTCGGCTGTCCAGTCGTAGTCGGGCAGATCGGGGAGGCTGAACATTCCGAGGCTGATCACGACGTGGCCTTCCATGGTGAGCCGCTGGTTGACCTCCGCGAACTCGACCTCGAACGTGGTCGAGCCGCAGAGCGTGATGACCTTCACCTCGCCCTCGCCCGACCGCGGCGTCTGCTGGTCCTCCATGAGGTTCATGATCGGTGAACGGCGAGACGAGTCCATCGCCACCCCCTGGGAACGCCGTGCGACGGTAGACGGTCCTGCAGATGAGCGGACGTCAGGTGCTCGGGTCGCATAGTGTCCCGCCCCATGACCCAGAATCCGACGCAGTCGCCATCCACGGAAGGTGGAGCGGACCGCGCCACCAGGCACGAGAAACACGTGGGGTGGGCCACCGGGGTCGGTCTGAGCATGGCCTGTGTCGCCATGTTCGCCGGGATCATGGTGGCGCTGCAGAGGGAGCCCATCACCTGCCCTGACGGCACGTTCTTCCCCAAGGGCACCACCGACTTCGAGTGCTACGCCCATCCGCAAGGTGGTGTCGGCATCGCGATCGCATCACTGTCGGTCGGGCTGGCGATGCTGATCATCTTGGTCAGCATCATTGCCAAGGCGAGTCTCCGGGAGCGGCCCCGTTCGACCTGAGGGTCCCACCATCGGCGTCGCTCGCGCGCACCGAGGCGAGAAAGCGGTCGACCTCACGTCGTGTCCGCAGGCGATGAAAGGTGAGGTGCCCCCAGCGCGGATCATCCATCGCCTGCGCGTAGCGCTCCTGAGTGCGGGCGTACGTCGTCCAGGCCCACCACAGGATCGAGTCCTCCCCACGCCAGAACATCAGGCCGCGCCAGCTCTCCCGGTTGCCGCTCCACAGCTCCTGACGCGTCGCCGCGCGTCGCACCGTCCGGGTGACCGACTGCCACATCGTGCGCCATCGCGGCGGGCTGACCCACACGACGGTGTCGGCGGTTGACCACACCTGGGGGCCGATCTTGCTCCAGTAGTTCCCGTCCACCACCCAGCCCTCACGGTCGGTCGCAGCCTTCACCCGCTCGGAGAGCTCGGCCGCCGTCGCGGCGCTCCAGCTCGCCCCCCAGTGCAGGGCGTCCAGCTCGACGTGGGGAACGTCCAGCGCTTCGGCCAGACGCTGGGCGAACGCCGTCTTGCCGGAGCCCGAGCTGCCGACCACCGAGATGCGCTTCATGGTTTCAAGACCTTAGATGGAAGCGCACCCAAGGTGCCGCTGTCGTTCCCGTGGGGTTGTCAGTGCCCTGCCGTATCATCGAACACATGTTCGAGTCAGAGGTTTCGTCGCCGACCCCGGCCCCGGACGCGGGGCTGCCGGAGGGAGCGCTGGGCGCCGTGGCGCAGTGGCAGCGCTCCCTCGCCGCGGCGGTCTCCGAGGACAGCGGGCTCGATCCCGCCGGCCTGGTCGACACGATCCGAGGGCTCGAGGAGCTCGTCTGCACCGCCACGGCCGCCCAGGCGAAGCTGAGCGCCGAGCTCGATGCCGCCCAGCAGGCCGAGCAGGCCGCGGCCGGCATCCCCGCTTCACGCCGGGGTGGCGGCGTCGCCGCGCAGGTCGCGCTGGCGCGACGCGAGTCCCCCCACCGCGGCCAGCGGCACCTCGGGCTGGCCAGGATCGTGTCCACCGAGCTGCCCCACACGTGGGCGGCCTGGCGGGGCGGTCGCATCACCGAGTGGACGGCCACGCTGATCGCCCGAGAGACCGCGTGCCTCTCCCGCGACGACCGCGCCACCGTCGACGCCCTCGTGGCCCGCGACCAGGCACGGCTCGAGGCGATGAGCTTGCGCGAGGTCGTCTCGACCTGCCAGCGGGAGGCGGCACGGCTCGACGCCGCCTCCGTCCTGGCGCGTCGCCGCCGGGCCGAGCGGGAGCGCCACGTCACGCTGCGTCCGGCGCCCGACACGATGACGTGGCTGACCGCCCTGCTGCCGGTGAAGGACGGGGTCGCCGTGCACGCTGCGCTCACCCGCGCCGCCGAGAGCGCCCGGGCCAGGGGTGAGGCGACGAGCAAGGGCCAGGCGATGGCTGACACCCTCGTCGCCGCCGTGCTGTCCTCGGCCGCGGAGCGAGACGACGCCACCACCCGCTGGCAGCCTGCTCCCGCCGGCGACCCGAGACCGGCACCCGCCGGCGGACTCACGCTCAGCCTGGTGATGACCGACCGCTCCCTCCTCGGCGTCAGCGAGGACCCCGCCCACCTCGACGGCTACGGGCCCGTCCCCGCCGAGCTCGCCCGCGAGCTCGTGGTCGGCGCCTGCACCCGCGACGAACGGGTGTGGCTGCGTCGGCTCTACACCAGCCCCACCACCGGCGAGCTGCTCGCCATGGACGCTCGGAGCCGACTGTTCCCTGCGGGCCTTGCCCGCTTCGTCCGGCTGCGCGACCAGACCTGCCGCACCCCGTGGTGCGACGCACCGATCCGCGACACCGACCACGCGGAGGAGCACCACACCGGCGGCGCCACCAGCAGCGACAACGGCCAGGGGCTGTGCGAGGCGTGCAACCATGCCAAGCAGGCCCCGGGTTGGCGGGCGAGACCCTCGCCCGCACCGGGCCGCCACCGCATCGACACCACGACCCCGACCGGTCACCGCTACCGGTCCTGCCCACCGGTCGTCGCCACCGTCCGGGAGATCCCCTTCCGGATCGACTACGCCCTCACGGTCTGACCCCACCGACGACAACGGCCCGCCACCCTCGTGGGGTGACGGGCCGTGCCGTGGTGCTCGGATGCCTCAGGCGTCCTTGGACTCCTCCTCGGTGGCGGCCTCGTCGGTCGCCTCCTCGGTGGTCTCGTCCGTGGTCTCCTCGGCCGGGGCCTCCTCGGTGGCGGCCTCGTCGGTCGTCACCTCGGTCTCCTCGGCCGGGGCCTCCTCGACGGGAGCCGGGGCAGCAGCCTCGGTCTTCTTCGTCGACGGCGCCTTGGGCGAGTACGGCTCGGTGACGAGCTCGATGACCGCCATCGGAGCGTTGTCGCCCTTGCGCGGACCGATCTTGGTGATCCGGGTGTAGCCACCGGGACGCTCGGCGAAGGTCGGCGCGATCTCGGTGAAGAGGGTGTGCACGACCGACTTGTCGCGCACGGTCTTGAGGACCTCGCGACGGTTGTGCAGGTCGCCCTTCTTCGCCTTGGTGATCAGCTTCTCCGCGTACGGGCGCAGCGTGCGCGCCCGCGTCTCGGTGGTGGTGATCCGGCCGTGCTCGAACAGCTGGGTGGCCAGGTTCGACAGGATCAGCCGCTGGTGGGCCGGGCTACCGCCGAGGCGGGGGCCCTTCTTGGGAGTAGGCATTCTTCTTCTCGTTTCTCCCCGGCCGTACTAGGTACCGGGGCAGAGGGGTGTCAGTACTGCTCGTCCTCGACGAACGCGTCGTCGTCGTCCTCGGCGCCGTACGCCGCGAGCGCGGCGTGCGGGTCGAAGCCGGGTGCACTGTCCTTGAGCGAGAGGCCCATCTCGACCAGCTTGGCCTTGACCTCGTCGATGGACTTGGCACCGAAGTTGCGGATGTCGAGCAGGTCCTGCTCCGAGCGGCTGATGAGCTCACCCACGGTGTGGATGCCCTCGCGCTTGAGGCAGTTGTAGGACCGGACGGTGAGGTTGAGCTCCTCGACCGGCAGGGCCAGGTCGGCCGCCAGCTGCTCGTCGACGGGCGAGGGACCGATGTCGATGCCCTCGGCCTCGACGTTGAGCTCCCGGGCCAGCCCGAACAGCTCGACCAGCGTCTTGCCGGCCGACGCGATGGCGTCGCGCGGACGGATCGACGGCTTGGTCTCGACGTCGATGACCAGCTTGTCGAAGTCGGTGCGCTGCTCGACGCGGGTGGCCTCGACCTTGTAGGTCACCTTGAGGACGGGGCTGTAGATCGAGTCGACCGGCATCCGGCCGATCTCGTTGTCGGCGCCCTTGTTCTGGACGGCGGAGACGTAGCCGCGGCCACGCTCGACGACGAGCTCCATCTCCAGCTTGCCCTTGTCGGACAGGGTGGCGAGCTTCAGGTCGGGGTTGTGCACCTCGACACCCGCGGGCGGGTTGATGTCGGCGCCGGTGACGTCACCGGCACCCGACTTGCGCAGGTACATGGTCACGGGCTCGTCGTGCTCCGAGGAGACGACGAGGCCCTTGAGGTTCAAGATCACCTCGGTGACGTCTTCCTTGACGCCGTCGATGGTCGAGAACTCGTGGAGGACGCCGTCGACCTTGATGCTCGTGACCGAGGCACCGGGGATCGACGACAGCAGGGTACGACGCAGCGAGTTGCCGAGGGTGTAGCCGAAGCCGGGCTCCAGCGGCTCGATGACGAACCGCGAACGGAACTCGTCGACGGACTCCTCCGACAGGGTGGGGCGCTGTGCGATGAGCACTGATTCTTTCCTTTCCGGCCGCGACCGCTATATGAGGCGACCAGATCTGCGAGGTGTGACGGAAGGGAGTGTCTTACTTCTTCGAGTAGAACTCGACGATGAGCTGCTCCTGGATGGGGAGGTCGATCTGCGCACGGACCGGGACCTGGTGGACCAGGATCCGCATCCGGCTCGGGATCGCCTCGAGCCAGGCCGGGACGACCCGCTCGCCGTGGGTCTCGCGGGCGACGATGAACGGCGTCATCTCCAGCGACTTCTCCCGCACGTCGACCACGTCGTGGGCGGTGACCTGGAAGGACGGGATGTTGACCTTCTGGCCGTTCACCTTGAAGTGACCGTGGGTCACCAGCTGGCGGGCGTGACGGCGGGTCCGGGCGAACCCGGCGCGGTAGACGACGTTGTCCAGGCGGCACTCCAGCAGCTGCAGGAGGTTGTCACCGGTCTTGCCGCCGCGACGGCTGGCTTCCTTGTAGTACCGCAGGAACTGCTTCTCCAGCACGCCGTAGGTGTAGCGGGCCTTCTGCTTCTCCTGCAGCTGCGAGCGGTACTCGCTCTCCTTGATGCGCGCACGGCCGTGCTGGCCGGGGGCGTAGGGACGCTTCTCGAAGGCGGCGTCGCCGCCGACCAGGTCGACACCGAGACGGCGCGACTTCTTGGTCATGGGGCCGGTGTAACGGGCCATAGCTCAGAACTCCTTGGGTCTCTGGTCGGGGCTCAGACGCGCCGGCGCTTGGGCGGGCGGCATCCGTTGTGGGGCGTGGGGGTGACGTCCTGGATGGTGCCGACCTCGAGGCCGATCGCACCCAGGGACCGGATCGCGGTCTCGCGGCCCGAGCCCGGGCCCTTGACGAAGACGTCGATCTTCTTCATCCCGTGCTCCATCGCCCGGCGACCAGCGGCCTCGGCGGCCATCTGCGCGGCGAACGGGGTGGACTTGCGCGAGCCCTTGAAGCCGACGGTGCCGGCAGAGGCCCACGAGATCACCGCACCGGTCGGGTCGGTGATCGTGACGATGGTGTTGTTGAACGTGCTCTTGATGTGGGCTTCGCCCTGAGCGACGTTCTTCTTCTCCTTGCGACGCACCTTGGTGGCGCGGCTCTTGGGAGGCATTCGTTATCTCCTGGAAGTAGCTGGAAGCTGAGTGAGTTCGAGGGAAGGAGGTCGGTGACCCGTCAGGCTCGCGAGGAGCCTGCGATCACTTGGACTTCTTCTTGCCGGCGACGGTGCGCTTGGGACCCTTGCGGGTGCGCGCGTTCGTCTTGGTGCGCTGACCGCGGACCGGGAGGCCCTGACGGTGACGGCGACCCTGGTAGCTGCCGATCTCGATCTTGCGACGGATGTCGGCCTGCACCTCGCGGCGCAGGTCACCCTCGACCTTGATGTCGCGGGTGTCGATCTCGTCGCGGAGCTTGACCAGCTCCTCGTCGCCCAGCTGGTGGACGCGCAGGTCCGGGGAGACCCCGGTCGCGGCCAGCACTTCCTGGGCGCGGGTACGGCCGATGCCGTAGATGTAGGTGAGTGCGACCTCGATGCGCTTGTCACGCGGAAGGTCGACTCCGAGGAGGCGTGCCATGTCTGGCCCTTTCGTTCACGGTGGTCTGGTCGTGTCGCGTCCCGGTTGCTTGTCGTCCGGGCCCCGGCCATCCGTTCCGGGGGTGGTTGGGTCTTCTCAGACCTGAGCGATCACGTGGATGAGGTTCTTCAGTTGTTCCCGGGCTGGTGCCCGGGGTTCAGCCCTGGCGCTGCTTGTGCCGGGGGTTGTCGCAGATCACCATGACGCGGCCGTGGCGACGGATCACCTGGCACTTGTCACAGATCTTCTTGACGCTGGGGGCGACCTTCACGATCGGGCCCTTTCTGCTCGTAGCGGCTTGCTCACTTGTAGCGGTAGACGATGCGACCCCGCGTGAGGTCGTACGGCGAGAGCTCCACCACGACCCGGTCCTCGGGGAGGATCCGGATGTAGTGCTGGCGCATCTTGCCGCTGATGTGAGCGAGCACCTTGTGCCCGTTGCTCAGCTCGACGCGGAACATGGCGTTGGGGAGGGCTTCCACGACGGTGCCCTCGATCTCGATGACGCCTTCCTTCTTCGGCATGTCCTCCACAATCTGTCGTTGCGTACTGGGATCGTGCTGTCTACCGTCGGCCCGCGAACCTCCGCCGCCGGGTGGCGACGGTGGACCTCGTGCAGCGGTCTGGTGGACCCCTTCCCGGGCACGCACGTAGGTCTCCCGTGAAGGAGATCCGGTGCGCGTAGGGCAGCCGCGAGGCACCACAAGACGCGACCCACGTTGGGCCGACACGCCAGTGTATGGGGAAGCGGGCGGCAAACCCTAATCCGACGAGGGCCCCTCGGAGCTCAGCCGGCCAGCAGCCGGAGCGTGTCCTCACGGGCCTGCGAGCGCGCCGGGTCGGCCCCCACGGGGGCACCGGCCACGGGGTGGACCATGACCTCGTCGACCTCGAAACGGGAGGCGAGCTCCGCCACGCGGGCGCGTGCCTGCGCAGCGTCCCCGATCACCCAGCGCTCGCGCATCGCGTCCACGACGTCGCGGTGCGGGCCGGGCAGGTCCACCTTCTCGGCGGCCTCGACCAGCTGCTGGGCCGCCAGCGGCTGGCCGGTGCGCAGGGCCAGCATCGAGAGCAGCTGGGGCAGCGCGAGCCGCTCCGCCTCCTCGGCGCTCGCGGCGACCGCGACGTTCACCGTCAGCAGGGTGCGTGGCTGCGCCAGGTGCTCGGAGGGTCGGAAGGAGGACCGGTAGAGCTCCAGCGCCTCGGCCGTGCCCGAGCCCGAGAAGTGGTGGGCGAAGACGTAGGGCAGGCCCTTCTCCCCCGCCAACCGGGCCGAGTAGTCCGAGGAGCCGAGCAGCCACACGTCGGCCACGCTCGTGGCCGCCGGCGTGGCCCGCAGCGCGTGCGTGCGACCGCCGACCGACAGCGCCGCCCCCTCGGGCGCCATCATCGCCAGCACGTGGTCGACGTACTCGGGAAAGCGGCTGACGGCCTCCTCGCTCACGCCCCCGGCGCCGTGGCGCAGCGCCCAGCCGGTGACCGGGTCGGTGCCCGGCGCGCGGCCGAGGCCCAGATCGATCCGGCCCGGGTGCGCCGCCTCGAGCAGACCGAACTGCTCGGCCACCACCAGGGGGGCGTGGTTGGGCAGCATCACGCCGCCGGAGCCCACCCGGATCCGCTCGGTGACCGCCGCCACCATCGCGATCAGCACCGGCGGGTTGGTGGCCGCCACCGCCGGCATGTTGTGGTGCTCGGCCAACCAGTAGCGGCGGTAGCCGAGACCGTCGGCGACCCGGGCCAGGGCCCGGGTCGCCGACAGCGCGTCACTGGTCGTCTGGTCCTCGCGGACGGGGACCAGGTCGAGGACGGAGAGCGCGGGAGAAGTCATCACCCGCACGAACGCCGCGGACCCCTCAGCCGATTCCCGGGGGCGGCGTGTCGGGCGCGACCTCCTCGAGGTCCGGGGTCTCCTCCGCCTTGGCGGTCTTGCGCAGGCTGGCGACCGCCGTGATCGCCAGCGTCACCAGGATCACGCCGAGGCTCATCAGGGTCGGCACCTCGAAGTCCACGACGTGCGCCTCGTGGGCGGCGTGGATGATCAGCTTCACGCCGATCCAGGCCAGGATGAACGCCAGACCCAGCGAGAGGTAGACCAGCCGCTTGAGCAGGCCGCCGAGCAGGAAGTACAGCTGCCGCAGCCCCATCAGGGCGAACACGTTGGCCGTGAAGACCAGGTACGGCTCCTGGGTGATGCCGAAGATCGCGGGGATCGAGTCCAGCGCGAACATGATGTCGGTGAAGCCGAGCGCGATGATCACGATCAGCATCGGCGAGACGATCCGGGAGCCGTTCTCCCGCCACCACAGCTTCAGCCCGCGGTAGTCCTCCGCGACGTTGAGGTGGCTCTGGGCGAACTTGATGATGCGGCTGTCCTCCGGGTGCTCCTCCTCGTGCTTGCGGTAGCTGCGCACCAGGCTCACGGCGGTGTAGAGCAGGAAGGCGCCGAAGATGTAGAAGACCCACGAGAAGTTGTTGACCAGCTGGTAGCCGACGGCGATGAAGATGCCGCGGAAGACCAGCGCCAGGATGATGCCCACCATCAGCGCCTCCTGCTGGTACTGGCGGGGCACCTTCAGCGCCGCCATCAGCACGATGAAGACGAAGAGGTTGTCCACCGAGAGGCTGTACTCGACCAACCAGCCGGTGTAGAACTCGATGCCGAAGTCCTGGCCGTGGAACAGCCAGACCCAGGCGCCGAAGGCCACCGCCGCCCCGACGTAGACCGACAGGGCGGTCCCGCTCTCCCTCATGGAGGGCTCGTGCGGGTTGCGGGCGATGACGAAGACGTCGAACAACAGGACGCCGATGGTGACGGCGAGAGTGATGCCCCACTCCAGGGTGGTGACCTCCACAGGACCTCCGATGATGTCGCGATTGGCTGACTATCCGGAGGTCTCTTCCATCGCGTGGTGCGACCCTGGCCCCGGACCCCCCGGGGGCGGTCGTGCTGACGAGACGAGGACTAGGGAGTACTCCCCTCCTGCTCCGCCCATCCTTCCACAGCGGCGGTCAGGGTCACGAACCCCCGAACGGGACTCCCAGCTCGGCCAGACGGCTCTCGCCGCCGTCGAGCGCCGTCAGCACCCAGGCGCCGGTGGGCGTGAGGGTGAAGGTGTGCTCGTAGTGGGCGGCCCACGTCCCGTCGGCGGTGCCGACCGTCCAGTCGTCGGGGAGCAGCATCGTCTCGTTGCTCCCGAGGACCACCATCGGCTCCACCGCGAGCGCCAGCCCGCGCACCAGCTTGGGACCCCGGCCGGGGCGGCCGTAGTTGGGGACGTTGGGCGGCTGGTGCATCGCCGACCCGATCCCGTGGCCGACGTACTCCTCGAGGATCCCCCACTCGCCGCCGGCGGGGTGGGGCTGGGAGCGGATGTAGGTCTCCACGCCGTGGGAGATGTCGGTGACCCGGCCGCCGAGCCTCGCGGCCGCGATCCCGTGCCACAGCGACTCCTCGGTGATGCGCATCAGCTCCGCGACGTCGGAGGGGACCTCGCCGACGGCCACGGTCAGGGCCGCGTCGCCGTGCCACCCGTCCACGATCGCACCGCAGTCGATGGAGATGACGTCGCCCTCGGCCAGCACCCGGTCGCCGGGGATGCCGTGGACGACCTCGTCGTTGACCGACGCGCAGATCGACCCCGGGAACGGCGGGTGGCTGTAGCCCTTGAACGACGGGACGGCACCGGCACCGCGGATGCTGTCCTCCGCGATCGCGTCGAGCTCGCCCGTGGTGATGCCGGCGCGGACCGAGTCGCGCAGCAGCTCGAGCGTCCGGCCGACGACGAGGCCGGCCTTGCGCATCGTCGCGATCTGCTCGGGCGTCTTGATCTCGACGCCCCGGTCAGCCCAGCCCATCCGCTGCTCCCGTCAGGACTGCGGGAGGTCGTCGAGCGCCGCGAAGATCCGCGCGGTGACCTCCTCGACGCTGCCCATGCCGTCGACCTCGACCAGGACGCCGCGGTCGCGGTAGACCCCGATCAGCGGCTCGGTCTGCTCGGTGTAGACCTCCTGGCGGCGCCGGATGACGTCCTCGGTGTCGTCGGAGCGACCGTCGGTCTGCGCCCGCTGCAGCAGCCGCTGCACGAGCTCCTCGAAGTCGACGGTCAGCACCACGGCGGCGTCGAGGGCGTGACCGGTGAACGCGATCATCCCGTCGAGCTCCTCGACCTGGGCCACGGTCCGCGGGTAACCGTCGAGCAGGAACCCCGGCTCGGCGTCCTGCTCGTCGATCCGGTTGCGGACCATCCGGTTGGTGATGTCGTCGGGGACGTACTCGCCGGCGTCCATGAAGCGCTTCGCCTCGACACCGAGCTCGGTGCCGCGCGAGACGTTGGCACGGAAGATGTCGCCGGTGGAGATCGCAGGGATGCCGAAGTGGTCAGCGACCACCTGGGCCTGGGTGCCCTTGCCGGCCCCGGGAGGGCCCATCAGGATCAGCCTCAACGCAGGAATCCTTCGTAGTTGCGCTGCTGGAGCTGGCTCTCGATCTGCTTCACCGTGTCGAGGGCGACGCCGACCATGATCAGGATGGACGTTCCGCCGAAGGGGAAGTTCTGGTTCGCGTTGATCAGCACCAGGGCGATCAGCGGGATCAGGGAGATCAGACCGAGATAGAGCGCGCCCGGCAGCGTGATGCGGGACAGGACGTAGGACAGGTAGTCCTCGGTCGGCTTGCCCGCCCGGATCCCGGGGATGAAGCCGCCGTACTTCTTCATGTTGTCTGCCACCTCTTGCGGGTTGAAGGTGATCGACACGTAGAAGTAGGTGAAGAAGATGATGAGCAGGAAGAAGGTCGCCATGTAGAGCGGGTGCGAGCCCTGCACGAAGTACTCGTTGAGCAGCTGGACCCACCTCGCGTCGCTGGTGTTGTTGAACTGCACGGCCATCGCGGGCAGGTACATCAGCGAGGAGGCGAAGATGACCGGGATGATGCCGGCCTGGTTGACCTTGAGCGGGATGTAGGTCGAGGAGCCCCCGAACATCTTGCGGCCGACCATCCGGCGGGCGTACTGGACCGGGATCCGTCGCTGCGCCTGCTCGATGAAGATGACCGCGGCGATGATCACGAGGCCGATCACCATCACGACGCCGAAGACCCACCAGCCCTGGCTCTGGCCCACGGCCCACAGCGAGGCGGGGAAGGTGGCGACGACCTGGGTGAAGATCAGCAGCGACATGCCGTTGCCGATGCCGTGCTCGGTGATCAGCTCACCGAACCACATGATGACGGCGGTGCCGGCGGTCATGGTGATCACCATGACCAGGAAGGTCTGGGTGCCGTTGCTGTGCAGCAGGTCGAGCGAGCAGCTCTGGCCGAGCAGGTCGCCGGAGCGGGCCAGGGCCACGATGCCGGTGGCCTGGAGCAGCGCCAGGCCGAGCGTGAGGTAGCGGGTGTACTGGGTGATCTTGGTCTGACCGGCCTGGCCCTCCTTCTTGAGGGCCTCCAGCCGCGGGATCACCACCACCAGCAGCTGCAGGATGATGCTCGCCGTGATGTACGGCATGATCCCGAGCGCGAAGATGGTGAGCTGCAGCAGCGCACCGCCCGAGAACAGGTTGATCAGGCTGAACAGACCGTCGTTCTCCACCTGGCTCAGGCAGGTCTGGACGTTGGCGACGTTCACGCCGGGGGCCGGGACCTGCGAACCGAGCCTGAAGATCGCGACGATCATCAGCACGAACAGCAGCTTGCGCCGCAGGTCCGGGGTCCGGAATGCGTTGGCGAACGCGCTCAGCACGACTTCCTCTTTCCTCAGAATGATGCGGCCCCAGCCCTGAACTCACGGGGCTGACCGTCGTCGGGGAGGAACGCGGGGAAGCCTAACAGGGTCCCGAGCGACCTCCGGATGCGCGTCGGGGCGCGGCCCGGGTGAGGTGGTCCCTCACCCGCGTCCGCGCCCCTCGGCGATGCTTCGGTGTCGACGTCCGACGGGTGTCAGACGGTCGTGGTGGTGCCGCCGGCGGCCTCGATCTTCTGCTTGGCAGAACCCGAGAAGGCGTTCGCCGAGACGTCGACCTTGACCGACAGGTCGCCCTGGCCGAGGACCTTGACCGGCTCGCCCTTGCGGACGGCGCCCTTGGCGACCAGGTCGTCGACCGAGACGGTGCCACCGTCGGGGAAGAGCTCGTTGATCCGGTCGAGGTTGACGACCTGGAACTCCACCTTGAACGGGTTCTTGAAGCCCTTGAGCTTCGGCAGCCGCATGTGGATGGGCATCTGGCCACCCTCGAACGCGACCGGCACCTGGTTACGGGCCTTGGTGCCCTTGGTTCCGCGACCGGCGGTCTTGCCCTTGGAGCCCTCACCGCGACCCACACGGGTCTTGGCGGTCTTGGCGCCCGGGGCGGGCCGCAGGTGGTGCAGCTTGAGCGTCATGTCAGTCGACCTCCTCGACCGTCACGAGGTGACGGACGGTCTGGACCATGCCGCGGATCTCCGGGCGGTCCTCCTTGACGACCACGTCGCCGATGCGCTTGAGACCGAGCGAGCGCAGGGTCTCGCGCTGGTTGGCCTTGCAGCCGATCGTGGACTTCTTCTGCTGGACCTTGAGCTGCGCCATCAGGCCGTCACCTCCTGCGACACGCCCTCGGGCACCTCGGCCCGGGCCTTCAGCAGCGCCGCCGGGGCGACGTCCTCGACCCGCATGCCGCGACGAGCGGCCACGGCCTCCGGCTGCTCGAGCAGCCGCAGCGCCTCGACCGTCGCGTGGACGATGTTGATCTGGTTCGACGAGCCGAGCGACTTGCTCAGCACGTCGTGGATGCCGGCGCACTCGAGCACCGCGCGCACCGGGCCACCGGCGATCACACCGGTACCGGGAGCGGCCGGGCGGAGCAGGACGACGCCTGCCGCCTTCTCGCCCTGGACCGGGTGCGGGATCGTGCCCTGGATGCGGGGGACGGGGAAGAAGTTCTTCTTGGCCTCCTCGACACCCTTGGCGATCGCGGCCGGGACCTCCTTGGCCTTGCCGTAGCCGACGCCGACCAGGCCCTCACCGTCGCCGACGACCACGAGGGCGGTGAAGCTGAAGCGACGACCACCCTTCACGACCTTGGCGACGCGGTTGATCGCGACGACGCGCTCGAGGTACTGGCTCTTCTCCTGGCCACCGCGACCACCGTCGCGGCCACCGCGGCCGCCACCGGCGCGCTGTCCGCGCTGCTGGGATCCGCTCATCAGATAACTCCCTTGAATGTCATGTCTGCCATCAGAAGGTCAGCCCGCCCTCGCGGGCACCGTCCGCCAGGGCGGCGACGCGGCCGTGGTACTTGTTGCCGGCCCGGTCGAAGACGACCGACTCGACCCCGCCGGCCTTGGCGCGCTCGGCGACGAGCTCGCCGACCTTGCGGGCCTTGGCGGTCTTGTCACCGTCGAGTGAGCGCAGGTCCGTCTCCATCGACGAGGCCGAAGCCAGGGTCTTGCCCACCAGGTCGTCCACGACCTGCACCGTGATGTGGCGCGAGGAGCGGGTGACGACCAGACGGGGACGCTCGGCGGTACCGGCGACCTTCTTGCGACCGCGCACCTGGCGGCGCAGCCGCGAACGGGTGCGCGTGGCGGTGTGCTTGTTGTGGGACAGCTTGATGCCCATGGTCACTTACCAGCCTTTCCGACCTTGCGGCGGATGTGCTCGCCGGCGTAACGGACACCCTTGCCCTTGTAGGGCTCGGGCTTGCGCAGCTTGCGGATGTTCGCGGCGGTCTCGCCGACGAGCTGCTTGTCGATGCCCTGGACTCCGAGCTTGGTCGGGCCCTCCACGGTGAACGTGATGCCCTCGGGCGCCTTGAACGTGATCGAGTGGGAGTACCCGAGCTGGAACTCGAGCTCGGTCGGGCCCTTCGAGAGGACCCGGTAACCGACACCGACGATCTCGAGCTTCTTCTCGTAGCCCTCGGTGACGCCCACGACCATGTTGTTGATCAGGGTGCGGGTCAGCCCGTGCAGCGAGCGGCTCTCGCGCTCGTCGTCGGGCCGCTTGACCTCGAGGGTGTCGTCGGACTGCTCGACGGTGATCGGGGAGGCGACGGTGTGCGACAGGGTGCCCTTGGGGCCCTTGACGGTCACCAGACGCTCCTGGACGGCGACGTCGACACCCGACGGCACCGCGATGGGGAGCTTGCCAATGCGCGACATGCTTCTTCTCTCCTTACGGGTGTGGTCGGGTCACCAGACGTAGGCGAGGACTTCGCCGCCCACGCCCTTCTGGTTCGCCTGGCGGTCGGTCAGCAGACCCTGGCTGGTCGAGATGATCGCGACACCCAGGCCGCCGAGCACCTTCGGGAGGCCGGTGCTCTTGGCGTAGACGCGCAGGCCGGGCTTGCTGATCCGGCGCACGCCGGCGATCGAGCGCTCGCGGTTGCGGCCGTACTTCAGGGTGATCGTCAGGACCTTGCCAGGACCCTCGGTGGCGTCCTGGACGTCGAAGGAGGTGATGTAGCCCTCCTGCCGGAGGATCTCCGCCACGCCCTGCTTCAGCTTGCTGTAGGGCATGGAGACGTCGTCGTGGAACGCCTGGTTGGCGTTGCGCAGACGGGTGAGCATGTCTGCGATCGGGTCGGTCATCGTCATGATGGGTGTTCTTTCTCGTCGTGGTTTCCACCGGCTCGTCGGCCGGGGACCTGCAACGTGGGTGAGGTGATTACCAGGAGGACTTGGTGACGCCGGGGAGCTCGCCGCGGTGGGCCATCTCCCGCAGGCAGATCCGGCACAGGCCGAACTTGCGGTAGACGGCCTTGGGGCGACCGCAGCGCTGGCAGCGCGTGTAGCCACGCACCGCGAACTTCGGCTTGCGGGCGGCCTTGACCTTCAGGGATGTCTTCGCCATGGCTAGTCCTCACTGCTCCTTGAACGGGAAGCCGAGCTGCTTGAGCAGGGCACGACCCTCGTCGTCGTTGGTCGCCGTGGTCACGACGGTGATGTCCATGCCGCGGGGCCGGTCGGTCTTGTCCTGGTCGATCTCGTGGAACATGACCTGCTCGGTGAGGCCGAAGGTGTAGTTGCCGCGGCCGTCGAACTGCTTGGGCGAGAGGCCGCGGAAGTCGCGGATCCGGGGCAGCGCCAGCGACAGCAGGCGGTCCAGGAACTCCCACATCCGGTCGCCGCGCAGCGTGACGTGCGCGCCGATCGGCATGCCCTCGCGCAGCTTGAACTGCGCGATCGACTTGCGGGCGCGGGTCACGAACGGCTTCTGGCCGGTGATCGCGGTGAGGTCCTTGATGGCACCCTCGATCAGCTTCGAGTCGCGCGCGGCCTCGCCGACGCCCATGTTGACCACGATCTTCACCAGGCCGGGGACCTGCATGACGTTCGGGATCTCGAACTCGGTGCGCAGCGCCGGGAGGATCTCCTCGCGGTACCGGGTCTTCAGACGCGGCGTGACCTTCTCGGCAGCAGCCGGGGTCTCGATGGTCTCGGTCATGTCAGATCTCCTTCCCGGTCTTGCGGGACACCCGGACACTGCGGGTGGAGGTGTAGGTCGAGCCGTCGGGACGGCGCTTGGTGACCTCGTCGCGGCGGAAGCCGACCCGGGTCACGGCGTCGCCCTCGACCAGCATCACGTTGGACACGTGGATCGGCGCCTCGGCGGTGATGATCCCGCCGGTGGTGCCGGCCCGGCCGCCCTGGTTGACGACCTTCGTGTGCTTCTTGATCCGGTTGACGCCCTCGACGATCACCCGCTGCTCCTCGCGGAGCACCGAGATGACCTTGCCCTCGGCGCCCTTGTCCTTGCCCGAGATGACCCGGACCTGGTCGCCCTTCTTGATGTTCACGCTGTTCTTCCCCTGCTTGGCCATGAGTCAGAGCACCTCCGGCGCGAGCGAGATGATCTTCATGAACTTCTTCTCGCGCAGCTCACGACCCACGGGGCCGAAGATGCGGGTTCCACGAGGCTCGCCGTCGGCCTTGAGGATGACGGCGGCGTTCTCGTCGAAGCGGATGTAGGAACCGTCGGCGCGGCGACGCTCCTTGACGGTGCGCACGACCACGGCCTTGACGACGTCGCCCTTCTTGACGTTGCCACCGGGGATCGCGTCCTTGACGGTGGCGACGACGACGTCGCCGATGCCGGCGTAGCGACGACCCGAGCCACCGAGCACACGGATGCAGAGGATCTCCTTCGCACCGGTGTTGTCGGCGACCTTGAGTCGCGACTCCTGCTGAATCATCGATTTCTCCTGGTTGTCGAGCTGGTTCTCGCCACCTCAGGGGCGGTCGAGCCTGGCCGAACGGGTGATGGGGTTACTTGGCGCGCTCGAGGATCTCGACGACGCGCCAGCGCTTGGTGGCCGACAGCGGACGGGTCTCCATGATCGAGACCCGGTCGCCGATGCCGCACTCGTTCTGCTCGTCGTGCGCCTTCAGCTTCGAGGTCTTGCGCAGCACCTTGCCGTACAGGGCGTGCTTGACGCGGTCCTCGACGGCCACGACGACGGTCTTGTCCATCTTGTCGGACACGACCAGGCCCTCGCGGACCTTGCGAGTCCGACGCACCGCGGCGTCTGCCACGCCCTGCTCGGTCGCCTTGTCACTCATGCGGAAGCCTCTTCCTTCTCGGTGCCCGGGTCGGTCCGGATGCCGAGCTCGCGCTCACGCACCACGGTGTAGATCCGGGCGATGTCCTTCTTGACCGTGCGGAGCCGGCCGTGGCTCTCCAGCTGGCCGGTGGCCGCCTGGAAGCGGAGGTTGAACAGCTCCTCCTTGGCCTCGCGCAGCTTCGCCTCGAGGTCGATGTCGGTCATGTCGTCGAGCTCGTGGGCCTTGAGCGCCATCAGAACTCACCTGCCTCACGGGAAATGAACCGGCACTTCATGGGGAGCTTGTGCATCGCACGACGCATCGCCTCGCGGGCGACGTCCTCGGTGACACCGGAGAGCTCGAACATGACGCGACCGGGCTTGACGTTGGCGACCCACCACTCGGGCGAGCCCTTACCGGAACCCATGCGGGTCTCAGCCGGCTTCTTGGTCAGCGGGCGGTCGGGGTAGATGTTGATCCACACCTTGCCGCCTCGCTTGATGTGACGGGTCATCGCGATACGAGCGGACTCGATCTGACGGTTGGTCACGTAGTGACCCTCGATCGCCTGGATGCCGAAGTCACCGAAGGCCAGCGTGGTGCCACCCTTCGCACCACCGGTGCGCTTGGGGTGGTGCTGCTTGCGGTGCTTGACGCGACGGGGCATCAACATGGTTCTCAGGCCTCCGTTCCGGCAGAGCCGTCGGTGCTGGGCGCGCTCGCCGTGGCAGCCGCCTCGGGGGCGGGAGCCTCGGAACCGCGGTCGGCACGCGTGGGACGCGAGCCACGGCTGGGACGCTCGCCGCCCCGGCTCGGACGGCCACCGCGACCGGGCACACCGGCACGGGCCGCGGCCTGGGCCTGGCGCTCGGCACGGGTGCCGGCGACCTCGCCCTTGTAGATCCAGACCTTCACGCCGATCCGGCCGAAGGTCGTCTTGGCCTCGTAGAAGCCGTAGTCGATGTCGGCACGCAGGGTGTGCAGGGGCACGCGGCCCTCGCGGTAGAACTCGGTGCGCGACATCTCGGCGCCGTTGAGGCGGCCGGAGCACTGGATCCGGATGCCCTTGGCACCCGAGCGCATCGAGGTCTGCATCGCCTTGCGCATCGCCCGGCGGAACTGCACCCGGCCGGCGAGCTGCTCGGCGACACCCTGGGCGACCAGCTGGGCGTCGACCTCGGGGTTCTTGACCTCGAGGATGTTCAGCTGGACCTGCTTGCCGGTGAGCTTCTCCAGCTCGCCACGGATCCGGTCGGCCTCGGCGCCACGGCGACCGATGACGATGCCCGGACGGGCGGTGTGGATGTCGACGCGGACCCGGTCACGGGTGCGCTCGATCTCCACCTTGGAGATGCCGGCCCGCTCCATGCCCTTGGAGAGCAGCTTGCGGATCGCGACGTCCTCACCGACGTAGGACTTGTACAGCTTGTCGGCGTACCAGCGGGACTTGTGGTCCGTGGAGATGCCGAGGCGGAAGCCGTTCGGGTTGATCTTCTGGCCCATCAGGCGGTCCGTCCCTTCTTGGTCTTCCGTGCGGTCTTGTGCGCGGCGACGACGTCGGCCGGCTGCACGACCAGCGTGATGTGGCTGGTGCGCTTGAGGATGCGGGTGGCGCGGCCCTGGGCCCGCGGACGCCAGCGCTTCATCGTCGGGCCCTCGTCGACCTGCGCCACCGACACGACCAGGTCGCCCCGGTCGAGGTCCTCGGTGGTCTCGGCGTTCGCGAGGGCGCTCTCCAGCACCTTGTAGACCGTCTCGGAGGCGGCCTGCGGCGCGAACTGCAGCAGGGCCAGGGCCTCGTCGACGGGGAGCCCGCGGACCATGTCGACGACACGGCGGGCCTTCATCGGGGTGATCCGCACGAAGCGGGCAGTCGCGAAGGCGCCCGGCTGGTCGCCGAGCAGCGACTCGCGGCGGGCGCTCGTGCGCCGGCGCTCAGTAACGCTCATTGCTCGTAATCTCCAGTTCCTGGATCGGCCGCGTCAGCGGCGGCGACCCTTCCGGTCGTCCTTCACGTGCCCGCGGTAGGTGCGGGTGGGGGCGAACTCGCCCAGCTTGTGGCCGACCATCGCGTCGGTCACGAACACCGGGACGTGCTTGCGACCGTCGTGCACCGCGATCGTGTGGCCGATCATGGCCGGGACGATCATCGAGCGGCGCGACCAGGTCTTGATCACGTTCTTGGTGCCCTTGTCGTTCTCGGCGTCCACCTTCTTCATGAGGTGGTCGTCGACGAAGGGGCCCTTCTTCAGGCTGCGAGGCATCCTCTATCTCCTGCTCAGCGCTTCTTGCCGGTCTTGCGGCGGCGGATGATCTGGGCGTCGGAGGCCTTGCGCTTGCGCGTGCGGCCCTCGGGCTTGCCCCAGGGGGACACCGGGTGGCGTCCACCGGAGGTCTTGCCTTCTCCACCACCGTGCGGGTGGTCGACCGGGTTCATGACGACACCGCGGACGGTCGGGCGCTTGCCCTTCCATCGCATCCGGCCGGCCTTGCCCCAGTTGATGTTCGACTGCTCGGCGTTGCCGACCTCGCCGATGGTGGCGCGGCAGCGGACGTCGACGAAGCGCATCTCGCCCGAGGGCATGCGCAGCGTGGCGCGCGAGCCCTCACGGGCGACCAGCTGGGCGCTGTTGCCGGCGGAGCGGGCGATCTTGGCACCGCCGCCGGGCCGCAGCTCGACGCAGTGGATCGTGCTACCGACGGGGATGTTGCGCAGCGGCAGGTTGTTGCCCGGCTTGATGTCGGCCGTGGGGCCAGACTCCAGGTGGGCGCCCTGACGCAGGTCCTTCGGCGCGATGATGTAGCGCTTCTCGCCGTCCACGTAGTGGAGCAGCGCGATCCGCGCGGTGCGGTTGGGGTCGTACTCGATGTGAGCGACCTTCGCCGGGACACCGTCCTTGTCGTAGCGACGGAAGTCGATGATCCGGTAGGCCCGCTTGTGACCGCCACCCTGGTGCCGGGTGGTGATCCGGCCCTGGTTGTTGCGGCCGCCCTTCTTGGGGAGCGGACGGGTCAGCGACTTCTCCGGCGTGGTCCGGGTGATCTCGACGAAGTCGGCCACCGAGGAGCCACGACGGCCCGGGGTGGTCGGCTTGTACTTGCGGATAGCCATGTCTGTCTTCCTTCTACTGCGCCGGGTCTCAGGCGCCGAAGATGTCGATGCGGTGGCCCTCAGCGAGGCTGACGATGGCGCGCTTGGTGTTGGCGCGCTTGCCGGTGCCGAAGCGGGTCCGACGGGTCTTGCCCTGGCGGTTGATCGTGTTCACCGAGGTGACCTTGACGTCGAACACCTTCTCGACCGCGATCTTGATCTCGGTCTTGTTGGCGTCCGGGCGCACCAGGAACGTGTACTTGTTCGCGTCGAGGAGGCCGTAGCTCTTCTCCGACACGACCGGCGCGATCAGCACGTCGCGGTGGTCCTTGTGCAGGGTGCTCACTGGTCGGTCTCCTTCTCCTCGGCACGGGTGAGACCGGCGGCCTCGGCGTCCTCGGCGGACTTGAACCAGAAGTCCGCAGCGGCCGGGTCGTAACCCGCGTCGCCCTCGAGGAGGTAGCTGCCGGACTGCTGGCCGAGCACCTCGTGGCCCTTCGGAGCGCGGGCGCTCTTCAGCGGGGCCTTGGCACCGGCCGGCAGGGCCGGCGCGTCGGTCTCGGTCTCGGTCGCCTCGGCGGCGGGCTGCTCGGCCTGCGTGGCGGTCGTGCCGCGCTCGCCGCCGGCACCGGACGCGCGGCCCACGAACGCGTCGTACGCGCCCTTGGTGAAGACCACGTCGTCGGAGGCGATGACGTCGTAGGTGTTGAGCTGGTCGACAGCCACGATGTGGATCGCGGGCGCGTTGCGCAGCGACAGCCAGGTCAGGGAGTCGGTGCGCTCGAGCACCACGAGGAACTTCGAGCGGTCGCTCAGCCCGGTCAGGGTGCCCAGCGCGGCGCGGGTCGACGGCTTGTCACCGCTGGTCAGCGACTCCACGACGTGGATCCGGCCGTTGCGGGCCCGGTCGGAGAGGGCTCCGCGCAGGGCGGCGGCCTTCATCTTCTTCGGGGTCCGCTGGTCGTAGCTGCGCGGCTGCGGGCCGTGGACGGTGCCACCACCGGCGAACTGCGGGGCGCGGGTCGAGCCCTGACGGGCGCGGCCGGTGCCCTTCTGCTTGTAGGGCTTCTTGCCACCGCCGCGGACTTCGCCGCGGGTCTTGGTGGAGTGCGTGCCCTGGCGGGCCGCGGCCTGCTGGGCCACGACGACCTGGTGGATCAGCGGGACGTTGACCTCGACGTCGAAGATCTCGGCGGGGAGGTCGACGGAGACGGTCTTGGTAGCCATGTGGCTCAGGCCTCCTGGTTCTTCTTGGCGGCGGAGCGCAGCACGACCACGGAGCCCTTGGCGCCCGGGATGGCGCCCTTGACCAGGATCAGGCCCCGCTCGGCGTCCACGGCGTGCACGGTGAGGTTCTGGACGGTGACGGTGTCGCGACCCATCCGGCCGGCCATCCGGACACCCTTGAAGACGCGACCCGGGGTCGCGCAGGCGCCGATCGAGCCGGGCTTGCGGTGGTTGCGGTGGGCACCGTGGGAGGCACCGACGCCGGCGAAGCCGTGACGCTTCATGACTCCGGCGAAGCCCTTGCCCTTGCTCGTCCCGGTGACGTCGATCTCCTCGCCGACGGCGAAGGTGTCCACGCCCAGCTCCTGGCCGACCGAGAACTCGGTGGCCTTGCTGGTGCGGATCTCGACGACGTGGCGGCGCGGCGTGGTCCCGGCCTTGTCGAAGTGACCGGTCTGGGGCTTGGTCACCTTGCGGCCCTCGATCTCGCCGAACCCGACCTGGACGGCGTTGTAGCCGTCGACCTCGGGGGTGCGGACCTGGGTCACGACGTTCGTGCGCGCGTCGATCACGGTCACGGGGACGACACGGTTGTTCTCGTCCCAGACCTGGGTCATGCCGAGCTTGGTGCCCAGCAGGCCCAACGTGTTGCGTTCGAAAGTGGCAGTCATCGCAGGATCCTCAGAGCTTGATCTCGATGTCGACGCCGGCAGGCAGGTCGAGCCGCATGAGCGAGTCGACGGTCTTCGGCGTGGGGTCGATGATGTCGATGAGACGCTTGTGGGTACGCATCTCGAAGTGCTCGCGGGAGTCCTTGTACTTGTGGGGCGAGCGAATGACGCAGTAGACGTTCTTCTCGGTCGGCAGCGGCACAGGGCCGGCGACCTTCGCACCCGTACGGGTCACGGTGTCCACGATCTTGCGCGCCGAGGTGTCGATCACCTCGTGGTCATAGGCCTTGAGCCTGATGCGGATCTTCTGTCCCGCCATAGGTCTCTCTCGTCCTTCGTATGTCGGTGCCGCGTTGCATGTCGTCCGAGACGTCCTCCGGAATGAGTCTGTCCCGCCCTGTTGCCGTGCCACCGGGCTCCGACCCCCGCGGTCGGGCGTGTCGCGCAGTTTGCACGCAACACAGAACCGTGGGGCCCTG
The DNA here is from genome assembly GCA_963795215.1 of uncultured Actinomycetota bacterium. Taxonomy (GTDB): domain Bacteria; phylum Actinomycetota; class Actinomycetes; order Propionibacteriales; family Nocardioidaceae; genus Nocardioides. The sequence goes on along the minus strand of CAWCGW010000007.1, from coordinate 436,718 downwards.
CCTGGTGTTGGTGGTGCCCGGCGGTTCGCCGGGCCGATCGGGTCTCACGGTTCGGTGCGGCCGCACAGCGACTACCGATCGATCGTGAGACGCGATTCAGTAGTCAAGGATGTGAGCGCACCCCGGCAACCCGCCGAAGCAACTGGACTATCTTGGCAGAACCACCGGCAACCACCAAATCGGTCCGGCACCGGGGTCCGTTCGCCGTCCCTCAGCCCCTAACGGCGGCGGTAGCAGAGGTCGGTGATCGCGCGGCCGGCCTCTCGGCCCTTGCGCTCGAACTTGGTCACCGGGCGCTCCGCCCAGCGCTCCACCTCGCCGCCGGACAGCGTCGGCTCGGCGTCGAGCACCACGCGCATCTGCTCGGCGTAGTCCGCCCAGTCCGTCGCCAGCCGCCACTGCGCACCCGGCGCCAGCCGCGAGGCGGCCAGGGCCGCGAACGACGCGTCGACCAGGCGGCGCTTGTGGTGGCGGGTCTTCGGCCACGGGTCGGGGAAGAAGGTCCAGAGACCGGCCAGCGAGTCCGGGGGCACGACGTGGTCGAGCATCCAGGCGGCGTCGACGGAGCAGAAGCGGACGTTGGTCGCGCCGGCGGCGGCGACCTCCGCCAGTCCGGCCGCCACCCCGGGTCGCCACACCTCGATCGCCAGCACGTCGTGGTCGGGCCGGGCCGCGGCGAGCACGCCGGTCGCCTCCCCCACCCCCGGGCCGATCTCGACCACGAGCGGCGCGTCGCGGCCGAACCACCGGGCCAGGCTGAAGTCCGGCCGGTCGACGGCCTCGTCGGGGATGAACCAGTCCTCGGCGTACCGCTCCCAGGCGGCCGCCTGGCTGGGCGTGAACCGGCTCCCCCGGCGCGAGTAGCTCAGCACCTCACGCATCCGGCGCCCGTCCGGCGTCAGCTTCTGGTGCGGGCGTGCGGGGCGGACCGGCTCGTTCACGCCCCCATCCTCGCGCCCGGCCGAGCGGCCCCTGTGCCCGGGTGCCGGGGCACCCTAGATTGCCTCCATGATCGATCGCGACCGGCTGGCCGTCCTGCACGCGCAGGAGGAGCAGCGCTTCACCGACCTCCACCCCCGCTCCGCCGGGCTCGCCGCCGAGGCCCGCGGCGCGCTGCTCGCCGGGGTACCGATGCCCTGGATGACCCGGTGGCCGGGCTCCTTCCCGCTGTTCGTGGACTCCGCGCAGGGCGGCCGCTTCGTCGACGTCGACGGCATCGAGTACGTCGACCTCTGCCTGGGCGACACCGGGTCGATGACCGGTCACTGCCTCCCCGCGGTGGCCGAGGCGGTGCGCGAGCGGACCGAGCTGGGCATCACCACGATGCTGCCCACGGCCGACGCGACCTGGGTGGCCGAGGAGCTCGCGCGCCGCTTCGGCGTGCCGTTGTGGCAGATGGCCATGACGGCGACGGACGCGAACCGGTTCGTGCTGCGCTTCGCCCGCCACCTCACCGGGCGGCCGCGGGTCGCCGTCATGGACTGGTGCTACCACGGCACCGTCGACGAGACCCTCGCGGTGCTCGAGCACGGCCGGGCCGGGGACCGGGTCGTCCCGCGCCCCGGGGCGCTCGGGCCGCAGGTCGACGTCGCCGTCACCACCGCCGTCGTGCCGTTCAACGACCTCGACGCCCTCGACCGGCGGCTCGCCGAGGGGGACGTCGCGTGCCTGCTGATGGAGCCGGCACTGACCAACATCGGGATCGTGCTCCCCGAGCCGGGCTACCTCGAGGGGGTCCGCGAGGTGACCCGCCGCCACGGGGTGCTGCTGGTGAACGACGAGACCCACACCATCTGCGCCGGGCCCGGCGGCGCCACCGCTGCGTGGGGCCTGGACCCCGACCTCGTCGTGATGGGCAAGCCGATCGGCGGCGGCATCCCGGTGGCGGCGTACGGCATGACCGACGAGGTCGCGCGCGCGCTGTCGGGCCCGATGCTCGGCCACGAGATCGACGTGGCCGGCGTCGGCGGCACCCTCACCGGCAGCGCCCTGGCGATGGCGGCGGTCCGGGCCACGCTGAGCACGGCGCTGCGTCCGGAGGACTTCGCCGTGGCCATCCCGCTGGCCGAGCGCTTCACCGCGGGCATCAGCTCGGTCATCGCGCAGCACGCGCTGCCCTGGCACGTGCAGCGCCTCGGCTGCCGGGCGGAGTACTGGTTCTGCCCTCCCCCGCGCTCCGGCGCCGAGGCGGCCGCCGCGGTCGACGAGGAGCTCGACGCGTTCATGCACCTGTGGACCGTCAACCGCGGGGTGCTGCTCGCGCCCTTCCACAACATGAGCCTGTTCTCGCAGTTCCACACCACCGCGGACGTCGACCGGCACACGGAGGTGTTCGCCGAGGCGGTCGAGACGCTGCTCGGGTGAAGGGTCAGCCGCTCACCGGGCCGCCACCGCGACGGTCTCGCAGCCCTGCAGGTCGTCGCGAGGGTCCGCGCGGCGCAGGTAGCGCACCGTGTCCTGGCCGCGACCGCAGCTGAAGTCGTCGGCGTCCCCGTCGACACGGCGCACGACGATCACGTCGTCGCCCGGGCCGAGGTGGACCTCGTCCGCCCCCGGACCGTCGACGTAGCGGTCGTCGCCGGTGTCGCCGAGGACGTGGTCGCGGCCCCGACCGCCGTCGAGCAGGTCGTCGTGCTGGTCGCCGTCGAGGCGGTCCCGGCCGCGGCCGCCGTGCAGCTCGTCGGCACGCCCTCCCCCGTGCAGCGCATCGGCGCCCTGGTTCCCGAACAGGGCGTCGCGGCCGCCGTAGCCGAAGAGGTGGTCATCGCCGAGGCGTCCCCGGACGGTGTCGGCCGCGGGAGTGCCGAGCAGGTCGTTGTCCCGCTGGTCCCCGACGATCACCTCCGCGAGTGCCGGAGCAGACACGAGGAGCGGGACGGCGACGGCGGCGGCGGCAAGAGCCGCGGAAAGAGCGGTACGCATGGGTGGTTCCCCCGAGTGTTGGTGGTCGTTGCTGTCCCTCCTAGGACGCACCCATCCGGGTCCCGGTTGCCCACCGGCGCCGGATATCCCGGGGGCGGACGCGACGAAGCCCCCGAGCCGTGAGGCTCGGGGGCTTCGTGATGCTGCAGCCGGTCAGTGACCGGCGGGGATCACTTGGTGATCTTGGTGACCCGGCCGGCGCCGACGGTGCGGCCACCCTCGCGGATCGCGAACCGGAGACCCTCGTCCATGGCGATGGGCTGGATCAGCTCGACCGCCATCTCGGTGTTGTCGCCCGGCATGACCATCTCCTTGCCGTCAGGCAGGGTGACGACGCCGGTGACGTCCGTGGTCCGGAAGTAGAACTGCGGACGGTAGTTGTTGAAGAACGGCGTGTGACGGCCGCCCTCCTCCTTCGAGAGGATGTAGACCGAGGCCTCGAAGTTGGTGTGCGGCGTCGTGGTGCCCGGCTTGATGACGACCATGCCGCGCTCGACGTCCTCGCGCTTGGTGCCGCGCAGGAGCAGACCGACGTTCTCACCGGCCTGGCCCTCGTCGAGCAGCTTGCGGAACATCTCGACACCGGTGACGGTGCTCTTCTGCGAGCCCTCGCGGATGCCGACGATCTCGACCTCCTCGTTGACCTTCACGATCCCCCGCTCGATGCGGCCCGTGATGACGGTGCCGCGACCGGTGATCGTGAAGACGTCCTCGACCGGCATCAGGAACGGCTTGTCGGTCTCGCGCTCCGGGGTCGGGATGGCCTCGTCGACGGCGTTCATGAGGTTCATGATCGACTCGCCCCACTTGGCGTCGCCCTGCAGCGCCGGGAAGGCCGCCACCTGGACGACCGGGATGTCGTCGCCGGGGAACTCGTACTCCGAGAGGAGCTCGCGCACCTCCATCTCGACGAGCTCGATGAGCTCCTCGTCGTCGACCATGTCGCACTTGTTCAGGGCGACGACCAGGGCGGGCACGCCGACCTGGCGGGCGAGCAGCACGTGCTCACGGGTCTGCGGCATCGGACCGTCGGTGGCGGCGACCACGAGGATCGCGCCGTCCATCTGGGCCGCGCCGGTGATCATGTTCTTGATGTAGTCGGCGTGACCGGGGCAGTCGACGTGGGCGTAGTGACGCGCCTCGGTCTGGTACTCGACGTGCGCGATCGAGATCGTGATGCCGCGCTGACGCTCCTCGGGAGCCTTGTCGATCTCATCGAACGCCGACGCCGCGTTGAGGTCGGGGTGCTGGTCGTGCAGCACCTTCGTGATCGCCGCGGTCAAGGTGGTCTTGCCGTGGTCGATGTGACCGATCGTGCCGATGTTGACGTGCGGCTTGGTCCGCTCGAACTTCGCCTTAGCCACTGTGGGCTCCTCCTGGTGTGGTTGGTACTTGACTCGTGTTGCTGGTGTAAGCCGAGGGTCTCGGGGCGTACTTACTCGCCGCGGACCTTCTTGACGATCTCGTCGGCGATGTTCGAGGGAACCTCGGCGTACGAGTCGAACTCCATCGAGTACGAGGCCTGGCCAGAGGTCTTGGACCTCAGGTCGCCAACGTACCCGAACATCTCGGACAGCGGCACGAGGGCATTGATGACCATGTCCCCGTGACGCTCCTCCTGGGCCTGGATCTGCCCACGGCGGCTGTTGATGTCGCCGATGACCGTGCCGAGGAAGCTCTCGGGGGTGGTCACCTCGACGGCGAACATCGGCTCGAGCAGAACCGGCTTCGCCATCCGGGCGGCCTCCTTGAAGGCCTGGTTGCCGGCGATCTTGAAGGCCAGCTCGGAGGAGTCGACGTCGTGGTAGGCGCCGTCCTCGAGCGTGAACTTCACGTCGACCATGGGGTAGCCGGCGAGCACGCCGAACTCCATGGCGTCCTGGCCGCCCTGGTCGACCGAGGGGATGTACTCCTTCGGGACCCGGCCGCCGGTGACGTTGTTGACGAACTCGTAGCCCGCACCGGTGCCGGTCTCGGGGTCGATGTTCGGACCCAGGTTGACGACGACCTTCGCGAACTGGCCGGAGCCACCGGTCTGCTTCTTGTGCGTGTAGCTGTGCTTGAGCACCTCCTTGCGGAGGGTCTCGCGGTAGGCCACCTGCGGCTTGCCGACCGTCGCCTCGACACGGAACTCGCGCTTCATGCGGTCGACCAGGATCTCCAGGTGCAGCTCGCCCATGCCGGCGATGATGGTCTGCCCGGTCTCCTCGTCGGCCTTCACGGTGAAGGTCGGGTCCTCGTCGGAGAGCCGCTGGATCGCCATGCCCAGCTTCTCCTGGTCGGACTTGGTCTTGGGCTCGATCGCGACCTCGATCACCGGAGCCGGGAAGGTCATCGACTCGAGGATGACCTGGTGGGCGGGATCACTGAGCGTGTGACCGGTCTTGGTGTCCTTGAGACCCATCACGGCCACGATCTGGCCGGCGCCGACCGACGCGATCTCCTCACGCTTGTTGGCGTGCATCTGGTAGACCTTGCCGATCCGCTCCTTGCGGCCGTTGACCGAGTTGACCACGGTCGAGCCGGCCTCCAGCTTGCCGGAGTAGACGCGGACGTAGATCAGCTTGCCGAGGTGGGGGTCGGTGGCGATCTTGTAGGCCAGCCCGGAGAAGGGCTCGTCGTCGGAGGGCTTGCGGATGATCTGCTCGTTCTCGTCCTTGACCGAGTGGCCGACGATGCCGTCGACGTCGAGCGGGCTCGGGAGGTACTTCACGACCGCGTCGAGCAGCGGCTGCACGCCCTTGTTCTTGAACGCGGTGCCGCACAGGACGGGATTGACCTTGTCGGCGAGGGTCGCGCGACGGATGGCCGCCTCGAGCTCCTCGACGCTGAACTCGCCCTCCTCGAGGAACTTCTCCATGACCTCGTCGTCGGCGTCCGCCAGCGTCTCGAGCAGCTTCTCGCGGTACTCGGCGGCCTGCTCGGCCAGCTCGGCTGGGATCTCCTCGACGTCGTAGTCCTCACCCATCGTGGTCTCGCCCCGCCAGGTCAGGGCACGCATGCCGACCAGGTCGACGACACCGAGGAAGTCGGACTCGGCGCCGATCGGGAGCTGGAGCACCAGCGGGGTGGAGTTGAGGCGCTCGACCATCATGTCGACGCAACGGAAGAAGTCGGCGCCGGTGCGGTCGAGCTTGTTGACGAAGCACATCCGCGGGACGGCGTACTTGTTGGCCTGGCGCCAGACCGTCATGGTCTGCGGCTCCACGCCGGCGACACCGTCGAACACCGCGACCGCACCGTCGAGCACGCGCAGCGAGCGCTCCACCTCGGCGGTGAAGTCCACGTGGCCGGGGGTGTCGATGATGTTGATCTGGTGGTCCTTCCACCAGCAGGTCGTCGCGGCGGACGTGATCGTGATGCCGCGCTCCTGCTCCTGCTCCATCCAGTCCATGACAGCCGCGCCGTCGTGGACCTCACCGATCTTGTAGGAGATACCGGTGTAGAAGAGGATGCGCTCGGTGGTGGTGGTCTTGCCGGCGTCGATGTGCGCCATGATGCCGATGTTGCGGACGACGTTGAGGTCCGTGGTGATGTCGACAGCCACTGTTGTCAGCGTTCCTTAGAAAGTCGGTCGGTGGTCGACGGGCAGCCGGGGCTGCCCGTCGCACGTCACCAGCGGTAGTGGGCGAAGGCCTTGTTGGACTCGGCCATCTTGTGCGTGTCCTCGCGCTTCTTCACCGCGGCACCGAGGCCGTTGGAGGCGTCGAGGATCTCGTTCATCAGGCGCTCCGACATCGTCTTCTCACGACGGGCGGCGGCGTACCCGACGAGCCAGCGCAGCGCGAGCGTGGTGCCGCGGTTGCCCTTGACCTCGATCGGGACCTGGTAGGTCGCACCGCCGACGCGGCGGGACTTGACCTCGATGGCCGGCTTGACGTTGTCGAGCGCGCGCTTGAGCGTCACGACCGGGTCGGTCGCGGTCTTCTCGCGGCAGCCCTCGAGCGCGGTGTAGACGATGCGCTGGGCGACCTGCTTCTTGCCGTCCTTGAGCACCTTGGAGACCAGCTGGGTCACCAGCTGCGACCCGTAGACCGGGTCGACGTCGATCGGCCGCTTGGGAGCGGGACCCTTGCGCGGCATATCAGCTCTTCTCCTTCTTCGCGCCGTAACGGCTGCGGGCCTGCTTGCGGTTCTTGACACCCTGGGTGTCGAGCGTGCCGCGGATGATCTTGTAGCGGACACCGGGGAGGTCCTTCACCCGGCCGCCGCGGACGAGCACGATCGAGTGCTCCTGGAGGTTGTGACCGACACCCGGGATGTAGGCGGTGACCTCGACGCCGCTCGACAGGCGCACGCGGGCGACCTTGCGGAGGGCGGAGTTCGGCTTCTTCGGGGTGGTCGTGTAGACGCGGGTGCAGACGCCGCGGCGCTGCGGGGATCCCTTCAGGGCAGGCGTCTTGTTCTTCGACACCTTGTCCTGGCGGCCCTTGCGGACCAGCTGATTGATGGTGGGCACCTGGGTGGTTCCCTTTCTTTGCCTCTGTCACGCCGCAGCACGGTGCCGGGGCGGAGTCATGCGTGTCGTGCGATGTGCCTGTGGGGTGCGCCCGGTGTGCGGGCACGCGCAACGGTCTGGTCGTCCCAGACACGAGGATCGATGCTACTCGGGGCCTGAAAGGGGGTCAAAACGGCGGATCACGCGGCCGCACCGGCAGTCACCGGCTGCTCGGGGAGCCGCTCCAGGCGCCCCTCGCGGACCCGGTCAGAACGCAGGAACACCAGGCTCGAGACGAGCACCCCGAGCACCGTCGCGGCACCACCGCCGAGCAGCGTCCAGCGGGCACCGGCGACCTCGCCGATCCAGCCGACGAGCGGGGCGCCGACCGGCGTACCGCCGATGAAGATCATCATGTAGAGCGCCATCACCCGGCCACGCAGCGCGGGTGCGGTGTTGAGCTGCATGTAGGTGTTGGCCGCCGTGATCATCGTCAGGGCGCTCAGGCCGAGCAGCGGCGTCATCAGGGCGAAGGTCAGGTAGGTCGGCATCAGCCCGGCCACCATCTCCAGCGTGCCGAAGGCCAGTGCGGCGGCGACGACCAGCCGCTGGCGGACCCGGATCCGGCGGGCGGCCACCAGCGAGCCGGCCAGCGAGCCGACGGCGAGGAAGGTGCCGAGCAGGCCGTACTCGGTGGCACCCTTGCCGAAGACCTCGGTGGCCATCAGCGCGGACGTGAGCTGGAAGTTGAGTCCGAAGGTGCCGGCGAAGAAGACGATGGCGAGGATCAGCATCAGGTCGGGACGACCCAGGACGTACTGGACGCCGGCCCGGATCTGGCCCGGCTCCCGTCGCACCAGGTCCGGGGTGTGCAGCAGCCGGGCATCGAGGGAGCGCAGCGTCATCACCGGCGCGGCGTAGCTGACGGCGTTGAGCAGGATCACCCAGCCGGTGGCCACGGCTCCCCCACCGAGCGCCGCGATCAGCAGTCCCGCGACGGCGGGGCCGACCAGCCGCGCCGCGTTGAAGCTCGCGGAGTTGAGCCCCACGGCGTTGCTGAGGTCGTCGCCGTCGACGAGCTCGGAGACGAAGCTCTGCCGGGCGGGGGCGTCGAAGGCGGAGGCCACGCCGAGCACGAGGGCGAGCACGTAGACGTGCCAGATCTGGGCCGTGCCCGTCACGGCGAGGACCCCCAGCACGACGGCGGGGACCGCCATGCCGATGTTGGTCAGCTGGAGCAGCCGGCGCTTGGGGATCCGGTCGGCGACCAGGCCGGCCAGGGGCGAGAGCAGCAGGAACGGCAGGAACTGCAGCCCGGTGGTGATGCCGATGGCGACACCACTGCCGGCGGTCAGCTGCAGGACCAGCCAGTCCTGTGCGACCCGCTGCATCCAGGTGCCGGTGTTGGACACGAACCCGCCCGCGGCGTACCGGCGGTAGTTGGGGTTGTGCAGGGAGCGGAAGGTGGGACTCAAGCGGAGGAGAGCCTTTCGAGGATCGGGGCCGCCTCGCGGAGGACGGCGCGCTCGTGGGGGGTGAGCTCGGAGAGCCGGCAGGCGAGCCAGGCGTCGCGGCGGCGTCGGTCGGCCAGGACGGTCTCGCGGCCCGAGGGCGTGAGGCTGAGCAGCACCTGCCGGCCGTCGGTCGCGTGCGGACGTCGCTCGATGTGACCGTCCTCGACCAGGCAGCGCACCGTGCGGGTCATCGACGGCGGCTGCACCCGCTCGAGGGTGGCGAGCTCGCCGACGCTGAGCTCGTCGTGGCGGTGGAGCCAGCCGAGCACCGCCATCGCGCCGAGGCTCAGCTCGTTGTCGGGGTGGCGCTCGTTGGCGAGCCGGCGGCGCAGCCGCATGACCGAGAGCCGGAGCTGGGAGGCCAGACCGGCGTCGGTGCGCGCTGCCTTCTCGACCGTGGGAACCATGTCCTTAGCGTAACTCATTACCCTTGCTAAGGATTCCCCCCGGGCGGGGTGACGCCCGACCTCAGGTGAGCAGGGCGGTGATCGGGTCGATGGCGAAGTAGACGACGAACAGCGCGGCCACCAACCACATCAGCGGGTGGACGGCAGCCGTCCGGCCCCGCACCACCTTGATCAGCACGTACGCGACGAACCCGGCGCCGATGCCGACGCTGATCTGGTAGGTGAACGGCATCAGCACGATCGTCAGGAACGCCGGGATCGCGATGTCGACGTCGTCCCAGTCGATCCCCTTCACCTGCTGCATCATCAGGAAGCCCACGAGCACGAGCGCCGGCACCGCCGCCTCGGAGGGGATCGCCGCTGCCACCGGGGTGAAGAAGGTGGCCAGCAGGAACAGGGCACCGGTGACGACCGAGGCCAGGCCGGTGCGCGCCCCCTCGCCGACACCGGAGGCCGACTCGATGTAGGAGGTGTTGGAGGAGACCCCGGCAGCGCCGCCCGCCATGGCCGCGATCGAGTCGACGACCAGGATCCGCTGCGCACCCGGCGGCGTGCCCTCCGCGTCGTTGAGCCCCGCCTCGGCACCGATCGCCGTCATCGTGCCCATGGTGTCGAAGAAGTCGGCCAGCATCAGCGAGAAGACCAGCAGCAGCGCGGCGACCACGCCGATCGAGGAGAAGGCGCCGAACAGGGAGAACTCCCCGAGCGTGCCGAAGTCGGGGAGCCCCACGAAGCCGTCGTCGAAGGACGGCACCGTGAGCGACCAGCCGCCGGGGTTCTCCGCGCCGCTGCCCAGGTCGAGGGCCGCCTCCACCACGAACGCCAGCACCGTGGTCGCGGCGATGGCGATCAGGATGGCGCCCCGCACCTGGCGAACCCACAGCGTCACCACGAGGACCAGGCCGATCGCGAACACCAGGACCGGCCATCCCGACAACTCGCCGTCGGCGCCGAGCTGCACCGGGACGGTGGTCTGCTGGGCGTCGGGCCGGCGGGTCACGAAGCCCGCGTCGACGAAGCCGATCAGGGCGATGAAGAGCCCGATGCCGACCGAGATCGCCACCTTGAGCTGCTGGGGCACGGCGTGGAAGACCGCGGTGCGGAACCCGGTCAGCACCAGCAGCAGGATCACGATGCCCTCGAGCACGACCAGGCCCATCGCGTCGGCCCAGGTGGACTGGGTCGCGATGACGATGCCGACGAAGGCGTTGAGCCCCAGGCCCGTGGCCAGGGCCAGCGGGAAGTTGGCCACCGCGCCCATCAGGATGGTCAGCACCCCGGCGACCAGGGCGGTGCCGGCGGCGATCACCGGGAGGTTGCCCCCGGTGCCGTCGCCGCCGCCCAGGAACGCACCCGTGGAGTCCGGCACGAAGCCGAGGATCAGCGGGTTGAGGACCAGGATGTAGGCCATCGTGAGGAAGGTGACGACGCCGCCGCGGACCTCGCGGCCGACGGTCGAGCCCCGCTCGGAGATCTGGAAGAAGCGGTCGAGCCCGGAGCTCGGCCGAGTGCTGGTCTGGGTCACGGCGGCAGCATCTCAGAGCCTGTGCCGGTGCCCGGTCACCGACCTGTTTCCTGGACGTGAGCGTGTCGACTACCGTGAGGACGTGGAGCTCCGCGACGACCAGCCGATGAAGCACGAGATCGGCAACCGCACCTTCATCGTCGCCGACGTCGACCCGCTCGACGTCGACGGCGTCCGCACCGTCGAGGTGGGCTCCGCCCTCTGGCTGCTGGGCTTCCTGGCCCTGCTGCCCTTCTACGGCGAGCTCGAGGCCCACGGCCGGCTCTGGTGGCTGTGGGCGTGCCTGGCCGGCTTCGGCCTGGGCCTGTTCGGCCTGGAGTACTGCCGCCGCCGGCGCAAGGCCCGGGCCGAACGCGACGGCCTTGTCGAGGGCTGACGGCGGCGGGCCGCTGCCCGCGACCCGGTGGGCGCTGGTCGACCCCGGCAAGCACGGCTACAGCCAGCACTTCGCGCAGCTGGTGGGCTCGGGTGCCGACGTGGACGGCGAGGCCCGGCTCGCGGACGCGCTGCTGCCTCGCGCCGGCCGGGTGCTCGACGTCGGCTCCGGCATGGGCCGGGTCGCCGCGGCCCTGCGCGCCCGGGGGCACGACGTGGTCGCCACCGAGCCGGACGCCGCGCTGCGGGAGCAGTCGCGGGCGACGTACCCCGAGCTGGCGGTGCTGCCCCACGAGGCACTCGCGCTCGACCCCGACGAGATCGGGCGTTTCGACCTCGTGGTCGCCGTCGGCAACGTGATGGTCTACCTGGGCGAGGACACCGAGCTGGCGGTGCTGGCGCGGTTCCGGGAGCTGCTGGCGCCCGGCGGCCGGGTGCTGCTGGGGTTCCACCCCGACGCCGTGATGACCGGGAGCCGCGCCTACCCGCCCGAGGAGCTGGTCGTGGACGCCCGGTCCGCCGGGCTCAGGACCGACCACCGGTTCGGCAGCTACGAGCTGCACCCGCCGGCCGAGGACTACGTCGTGCTGGTGCTGTCGGCCGGCTGACCCGGCGTCCCGAGCGGCGTCAGATCTGCTCGAGCCGCTCGGCGAGCGAGTCGTAGACGTGGCCCGGCAGCGGCTGGGGCTCGTGCTTGCGGGCGAGCTGGGCCTCGGAGTGGGCACCGCAGCCGTGGTCGAGGGAGACCACCCGCCCGTCGTCGTTGGCGCTGCCGTTGGCGCACACGCCGAAGGTCAGGCTCAGCGGGCCGGCCAGCCGGACCAGGAACCCGCAGCCCTCGCAGCGCCCGGGCGCGGACTGGGCCAGCGGCGAGCCGGGCCCGCTGTCGCCGTCGTACCAGCGCTCGGCGGCGAGGTCGCGTCCCTCCGGGGACAGGGTGCGCACCCGGCCGAGCCCGAGCTCCTGGACGACCTGGCGGACCTGCGCCTTGTCGTCGGCGTCGAGGGGGTCGTCGCCGAAGGAGTAGGTCGGGACCAGCCGCGGGTCGCCGTCCTCGACCGGGAGCAGGTCGCCCGGCGAGAGGTCACCGGACTGCACGCGCTCCTTGTAGGGCACCCAGTCGGGGGCGACGATCGCCTCGTCGCCGGGCAGCAGCACGATCTCGTTGACCGTCACCTGCTTGGAGCGGCTCGCCCGCACGACGGTGACCGCCCAGTGCCAGCCGCGGTAGCCGCGACGGCTGCAGGCGAAGAGATGGGTGACGAGGCGCTCGCCCTCGACCTCGTGGCCGAGGTGGTCCCCGACGTCGGTGGCGTCGGTCTCGGCGAGCAGCGCGGCGCGCGCTGCGTCGACCGCCGAGACGGTGACGGAGTCGGCACGGGTGCTACGGACGGTCGGGCTCACGTGGCCCATCATCACAAATCGAGGCAGACCGTGTCAGGTCGGGGCGCCGGACGCGTGCTCGTCGGTCGTTCGGGGCAGGATGGAGCGCATGACCGACCAGGGGCCCGAGGACCTCCGGACCGGGTCCGGACCCACCCGGGCGCGGGCGGTCGGCGACGGGCTGCGGGCCACCGCGAGGGGAGCCGCCCGCGGGGCCGCGGGCGCGGCACGGGTCACCCGCCGAGCCAGCCGGTACACCGTGCGGCAGGCGACCCGGGCCTCGGAGGCCGAGGGCGCGGGCGAGTCGGGGCTCTCCCGGCTGATCCAGCTGCACTTCTTCAACGCCGCCGGCGACACCGCGGTCGCGATCTCCCTCGCCGGCTCGCTGTTCTTCCAGGTCCCCTCGGGCGAGGCGCGAGGACAGGTCGCCCTGTTCCTGGGGCTGACGATGCTGCCGTTCGCGATCGTGGCCCCGCTGCTCGGGCCGTTCCTGGACCGGTTCGCCCACGGCCGACGCTGGGCGATCGGGGCCACCATGGCCTTGCGCGCGTTCCTGTGCTGGGCGCTGGCCACGTCGGTGACCGGCGACTCGGCGTGGCTGTTCGCGGCCGCCCTCGGCGTCCTGGTCTCCTCCAAGGCGTACGGCGTGACCCGGGCCGCCGCCGTGCCCCGGCTGCTCCCGCGCGACTTCACCCTGGTCCGGGCCAACGGCCGGGTCTCGATGGCGGGCACCGTGGGCGCGGTCGTGTCCGCGCCAATCGCAGGCCTGGCGTCCGTCGTCGGCCCCGAGTGGTCGCTGCGCTACGGCTTTGCGGTCTTCGTGCTGGCCACGGTCTGGGCGATCCGGCTGCCCGACAAGGTCGACTCCTCCGTCGGCGAGGGTGAGCTGGTGCTGCGCGGCTCGACCGCTCCCGGCACCCGCCCGGGCCGCGCCAAGGTCCGGATCCCCTCCGCGGTCGCCTTCGCCCTGCGCGCCAACTGCGGACCGCGGTGGCTCTCGGGCTTCCTGCTGATGTTCATGGCGTTCCTGCTGCGTGAGAACCCACCCCCGTCCGGGCTGCGGGCCGAGCTGCTGATCGGCCTGGTCGTGGGGGCCGCCGGGGCCGGCAACGCCCTCGGCATCCTGCTCGCGTCCCTGATGAAGCGGATCAACCCGGCCATCACCGTGGTGCTCGCGCTGGTGGGCGTCACCGGCGTCTCCCTCGTCGCGACGCTGTTCTACGGCGTGCTGCCCCTGGTCCTGCTGGGACTCAGCGCCGGCCTCGCCCAGTCGCTGGCGAAGTTCTGCCTCGACGCGACCATCCAGGGCGACGTGCCCCACCGGGTCCAGGCGAGCGCCTTCGCGCGCAGCGACACGACCCTGCAGCTGGCCTGGGTGATCGGCGGCTTCGTCGGCATCGCCCTGCCGCTCGACCCGCCCCGGCTGGGACTGGGCGTGGCGTTCGCGGTGCTCTCGGCGTGGTCGGTCTTCGTGCTCTCCAGCCGCCCCCGGCGTACACCGCAGGGTGCGCCGGGCCGCTGAGCGGCCCGGTCAGCTCAGAGCTCGAGCTCGTCGGCGAGGGCGCGCAGCAGCTTGGCGGTGGGCCGCGACGTCTTCGCCTCGGGGTGCCGGCCGTGCCGGTAGGTCTCCCCCACGTCGTCGAGCAGCCGGATCGTGTCCTCGACGATCGTGACCATGTCCTCGGGCTTCTTGCGGCGGGCCTGCGCCTGGCCGCGCTGCACCGACGGCGGGGCGTCGAGCAGCCGCACCTGCAGCGCCTGGTCGCCGCGGCGGCCCTGGACGATGCCGAACTCGACGCGCGCGCCGTTCTTGAGGGTCGTGACCCCCTCGGGCAGCGCGTCGGTGTGCACGTAGACGTCGGGCCCGTCCTCCTGGGACAGGAAACCGAACCCCTTGGCGGGGTCGAACCACTTCACCTTGCCGCTCGGCACGACGCTGACCTTCCGACTACGGCCGCGACCCCTCGCCGCGGCGGCGCCCACTGTAGGTCGCGCCCCTCAGCCGGTCCAACCGGGTATCCCGTTCGGTCCCGACCGCACGGGGCCCGAGGTCACCGTCGCTCGTTGAGCGAGCCGGAGCGGAAGCCGCGGCGGTCCACCTCCGCCAGCTCGAAGCCGGCGGACCGGACCTCGACCAGCAACGCGTCGTGCGCCGGCTCCGGGAGCGGCAGCAGCGCAGCGTCGAGCTCCACCGAGGCGCGGTCGCCGAGGTCGCGCACGCGCAGGTCCCGCACCGCCAGCCCGAGCTCCGCAGCCACCCGCCGTACGCCGGCCTCGGCCCGCTCGACCCGTGCGAGCCGGTGGGGCGAGACCTCGATGCCGTAGGCGATCCGGCTGGAGAGGCAGGCGGCCTGCGGCTTGTCCCACGTGGGCAGGTCCCACGTCCGCGACGCCGCCCGCACGTCGGCCTTGGTGAGCCCCGCGTCGGCCAGCGGGGTGATCGCCCCGCGCTCGGCGGCGGCCCGGATGCCGGGCCGGAAGCCGGCGACGACGTCGTCGGCGTTGGTCCCGGTGGCGACGTGGGCCAGCCCGTGCTCGGCGGCCAGCGGGAGCAGGACGTCGAGCAGCTCGGCCTTGCAGAAGAAGCAGCGGTCGCCGGCGTTGGCGCGGTAGCCCTCACGGTCCATCTCGTGGGTCCGCGGGGTCAGCACCCGCACGCCGAGCGACTCGGCGAACGCGCGCGCCGGGTCACGCTCGGACTCCGGCAGGGAGTCGGAGTAGCCGGTGGCGGCGACGACCCGCTCGGGGCCGAGCGTCCGGGCAGCGGCGGCCAGCAGCAGCGCGCTGTCGGCGCCACCGCTGTAGGCGACCAGCAGCGATCCGCGGCCGCGCAGGTCCTGCTCGAGGGCGGCGAGCCGGAGCTGCAGCAGGTGCCCGGCCCACCAGTCGGGGAACGCGGAGAGGTCCTCGAGCACCACGTGGGTGCCGGCGGCCAGCAGCTCCTCGCGGGTGCACCCACCGGTGAGGACCGAGACGCTCACCGCGTCGGCGGCCAGGGCGCCCTCGACGTCGTGGACGTGGTCGCCGACGTAGACGGTGCAGCCCTCGCGGAGCAGCACCTCGGCCTTGCCGACACCCCACACCTCCCCCGCGAGCGCGTCGTGGTCGAGCCCGAGGTGGTCGAGGTGGCGCCGCGCGTTCGGGGTGTACTTGCCGGTCACGACGACGACCCGGCCGCCCTCACGGCGGACGGCGGCGAGGGCCTGCTCGGCCCCCGGGAGCAGCGGGACGGTGGTGACGGCGTGGTCCGGGTAGAGCTCGCGGAACCGGTCGACGGCGGGCGCGATCGCGGCCTGCGCCAGGTGGGGTCCGAGCAGCTGGTCGAGCGGCGGTCCGAGCCGGCTCGTCATCTCCGAGACCGGGAACTCCACCCCGAGCTCGACACCGAGCACCTCGAGCACCGCGCCGAAGCCGGGCGCGGTGTCGATCAGGGTCATGTCGAGGTCGAAGCCGACCGACGGGACGGGGCGGGCTGGCACGGGCCCAGCGTAGGTGGGCAGGCCGGTGGCCCCGCCGTGGGGCGGGGTCAGGGGCGGGGTTGTTGTCGGGTGCCGGTGTGGTCGCGGTGGTAGTGGTGGCCGTGGGGTGAGGACCAGAGGTACTCGCCGGGCGCGGTCATCTGGTAGGTCCAGCCGCCGTGGGTCTTGAGGCGGTGGTGGAAGGTGCACAGGGCGGCGAGGTTGGCGGCGGTGGTCTGCGCGGCGGGGCTGTCGGGCTGGTCGGGGTCGTAGGGCTGGATGTGGTCGAGCTGGCAGGACCGGGCGGGGCGGGAGCACCAGGGGAAGACACAGGTGCGGTCGCGTTCGATGACCAGCTCGCGCAGCACGGTGTTGGGGGTGTAGCCGGGGTGGGGGAGCTGGGCGGTGAGGTCGAGCACCGGCCGGATCGTCACCGCGGTGTGGGAGGTGGCACACCAGCTCTTGACCTGCTCGAGCAGCACCTGTTGCTGCCCGGCCTCCAGCGTCGCGAGCCGGTCGAAGCTGACCTCTCCAGCGCTCTCACCGTCGCCGGTCACCGCGGCCGAGAGGTGGACGTGCAAGACCACCTGCCGTGCCGCCGGGTGCTGCCGGGGGTTGAGGTGTGAAGGCCGCCTGGCGGCCTGAGCCTCGAAACCGCCGGTCCCTCCTCCCGGGGTGGTGAGGTCGAGGGTGGTCTGGGTGCGGGCGAGGTCGGCCAGGGCCATCGCCCGTCGCACGTCGAGAGATTCCTGACAGCCGTGCTGGGCGAGCTGGTGGGCACGGGCGGCGAGCGCGGCCTCGAGGTCGCGGGCATCGGCGGGGTCGAGCTCCCCGCGGAGCAGGGCGTTGCCGCCGTAGGGGGTGATCGGGTCCTCGATCTGCACGTACCGGGTGTCCGACTCCGCCGGGTCGTCCTGACCGTCATCGGGGTCGGGGGTGGTGAACCGGCGTAGCGCTTCGGCGATGACGCGGTCGAGCTGGGCGGTGGTCAGGGTGGGGACATAGGGGGTGACCATCCGGTCCACGAACCCGGCACCGGCGACGGTGAGGTCGGCGTGGATGGTGGCCTCGGCGACGCGGCGGGCCCGCCACGCCTGGACCCGGCCGGTCTGGACGGCCGCCCACAGTTGGGGGAGGCGGTGGCGCAGCTCCAGGGCGTGCCCGACCAGCCGTTTCCCGGCCAGGGTCGACATCCCCAGGGCGGCGGCGAGCTCGGGGATGCAGAACTCCGCGACCAGCGGACATCCCGGGCCGGCGATCCGCTCCTCCTGCTCGCCCCCGCGGGGTGCGGGGAAGGTGGCGGCGTCGTGGATCGACTCCGGCGGGTGCAGGTCCGCCCACTCACCCGCCCGCCCCAACAGCCGCGCCTCCGCGGCGTCCGCGGTCTGCCGCTCGGCGACCGCGTCGGCCAGCACCGCCGCGGCCGACCCGGCCGGGGTGGTGGGAGAAGCAGCCACGATGTCGAACATGTGTTCGATTCTAGAGGGACCCACCGACAACCCGACGCCACCCGGGCCGTGGTGGAGTGGCGGCGGTTTCGAGGCTCGTCGCTGGCGCTCCTCGCACCTCAACCACCGGCGCCCCGTCGTACCGGTGCCGTCCCGGGGGTTGAGGTGTGAAGGCCGCCTGGCGACCTGAGCCTCGAAACCGCCGGGGCTCCCATGCGGACGGCGGTTTCGAGGCTCGCTCCGCTCGCACCTCAACCACCGAGGCTCGCTCCGCTCGCACCTCCACCACCGGCGCCCCCTCCCCGGGGGCTCCCGTCGTACCGGTGCCGTTCCGGGGGTTGAGGTGTGAAGGCCGCCTGGCGGCCTGAGCCTCGAAACCGCCGGGGCTCCCATGCGGACGGCGGTTTCGAGGCTCGTCGGCGGCGCTCCTCACACCTCAACCACCAGTGCTCGCGCGTACTTCGACCACCGGTGTTGCCGGGCCCGTCCAGGGGTGGGGGTGGGTCAGCCGTTGAGGCCGAGCTCGGCGGCGGACTTCTCGCGCATCTCGACCTTGCGGATCTTGCCGGTGACCGTCATCGGGAAATCCTCGACGACCATCACGTAGCGCGGGATCTTGTAGTGGGCCAGCTTGCCGGCGGCGAAGGCACGGACGGCGTCGGCGTCGACGGGGTCGGACCCGCTGCGCATCCGCACCCAGGCGCAGAGCTCCTCGCCGTACCTGTCGTCCGGGACGCCGACGACCTGGACGTCCTCGATGTCGGGGTGGGTGTAGAGGAACTCCTCGATCTCGCGGGGATAGATGTTCTCCCCGCCGCGGATGACCATGTCCTTGATCCGGCCGACAATGTTGCAGTAGCCGTCCTCGCGCATCACCGCGAGGTCGCCGGTGTGCATCCAGCCGTCGCCGTCGATCGCCTCCGCGGTCTTCTCCTCGTCCTCCCAGTAGCCCAGCATCACCGAGTACCCCCGCGTGCAGAACTCCCCCGGCTCGCCGCGGGGGACGGTCTCGCCGGTGGCCGGGTCGACGATCTTGATCTCCACGTGCGGGTGGGCACGCCCGATGGAGGCCGTACGCCGGTCGAGGTCGTCGTCGTGCCGGGTCTGGCAGGAGACCGGGCTGGTCTCGGTCATGCCGTAGGCGATCGCCACCTCGGCCATGTGCATGTCCTCGACGCAGCGCTTCATCACCTCCACCGGGCAGATCGAGCCCGCCATCACCCCGGTGCGCAGCGAGGAGAGATCGAAGGAGGCGAAGTCGGGGTGGTGCTGCATCGCGATGAACATCGTGGGCACGCCGTACACGCCCGTGCAGCGCTCCTGCTCGAGGGTGCGCAGGGTGATCTCCGGGTCGAAGCCGGGAGCGGGGATCACCATCGTGGCGCCGTGGCTGGTGCACCCGAGGTTGCCCATCACCATCCCGAAGCAGTGGTAGAAGGGCACGGGGATGCAGAGCCGGTCCTGCTCGGTGAAGTGGATCAGCTCGGTCGTGAAGAACCCGTTGTTGAGGATGTTGCGGTGGCTCAGCGTCGCGCCCTTGGGGCGGCCGGTGGTGCCCGAGGTGTACTGGATGTTGATGGGGTCGTCGGGGGTCAGCCCCGCCATCCGCTCGGCGACCGCGTCCGCCGGCAGCCCCTCCCCCTCGGCGACCAGGGCGGACCACTCCTCGGTGCCGATGTGGACGACCCGTCGCAGGCCGGGGCACTCGGGGCGCACCTCCTCGACCATCGCGCGGTAGTCGCTGGTCTTGAAGTCCGTGGCGGTGACCAGCAGCGAGAGCCCGCTCTGGTTCACGGCGTAGGCCAGCTCGTGGGTGCGGTAGGCCGGGTTGACGTTGACCAGGATCGCCCCGATCTTCGCGGTGGCGTACTGGACCAGGGTCCACTCCGCGCAGTTGGGGGACCAGATGCCTACCCGGTCACCCTGCGCCACGCCGGCGGCCATCAGCCCGCGGCCGAGGGCGTCCACGTCGGCGTCGAGCTCGGCCCACGTCCACCGTCGCCCCGACGCCACCTCCACCAGTGCCTCGCGCCCGGGGTGGCGCGCCACCGTCGCCTCGAGGTTCGCCCCGATGGTCTCCTCCAGCAGCGCGGGGGCGGTCTCACCTGATGCCGTCGACAGTTCCACCATGCGGCCGAACCTACGCCGCCCGGCGGGCGCCTCGACAGGGGCGCTGACTAGGTTGGTGCGATGGAGCAGGAGCTCGCCCGGATCGTCGCCTTCGCGACCGACTGCGCCCGCGACGGCCAGACGCAGCTGCTCGAGGAGTACGTGCGCGGCGGCTACCCGGTCGACCACCCCGACGAGGCCGGCAACACGCTGCTGATGCTCGCCGCCTACCACGGGCACCCGGGCACGGTCCGGTCGCTGCTCGACCTCGGCGCCGATCCCGACCGGCTCAACGACCGGGGGCAGTCGCCGCTCGCGGGCGCGGTGTTCAAGGCCGAGCACGAGGTGGTCGCCCTGCTCTGTGCCGCCGGCGCCGACCTCGACCTGGGCACGCCCTCGGCGCGCGAGAGCGCCCGGATGTTCGGGGCCGAGCACCTGCTGCCGAGCGAGCCGGATCCCACCCCTTAGCTTTCTTGACCCGTTCCAGAATCGCTGCGAGGTTGGACGGGACCGGCTCCACCCACGAGGAGGGTTCCCCCTATGACCGACCTGCCCCAGCCCGACGACGGGACCGCCGTCGAGGCCTCCCCCACCTCCGAGGCCCGCGTCGGCTCCACCACCGACACCGGCGCGCCGGCACCGAGCGACCGCAACGCGCTGACCGTCGGCGCCGACGGCCCGATCCTGCTCCACGACGTGCACTTCCTGAGCCAGATGGCGCACTTCAACCGCGAGCGGATCCCCGAGCGCAACGTCCACGCCAAGGGATCCGGCGCGTTCGGGTTCTTCGAGACCACCGAGGACGTCTCGGCGTACACCAAGGCCGCGCTGTTCCAGCCCGGCGTCCGGACCGAGATGCTCGCGCGCTTCTCCACCGTCGCGGGCGAACAGGGCTCCCCCGACACCTGGCGCGACCCGCGCGGCTTCGCGCTGAAGTTCTACACCAGCGAGGGCAACTACGACCTCGTCGGCAACAACACCCCGATCTTCTTCGTCCGCGACACGATGAAGTTCCCGCACTTCATCCGCAGCCAGAAGCGCCGCGGCGGGTCGGGACTGCGGGACAACAACATGCAGTGGGACTTCTGGAGCCTCAACCCGGAGTCCGCCCACCAGGTGACCTACCTGATGGGCGACCGCGGCATCCCGAAGAGCTACCGCCACATGAACGGCTACGGCTCCCACACCTACCTGTGGGTCAACGAGGCCGGCGAGAAGCACTGGGTGAAGTACCACTTCCACAGCAACCAGGGCGTCGAGGGGCTCACCGACGAGGACGCCACCCGGATCGCCGGCGAGGACGCCGACTTCCACCGCCGCGACCTCTCCGACGCCATCGCGCGCGAGGAGTTCCCGTCCTGGACGCTCTCCATCCAGGCCATGCCCTACGAGGACGCGAAGACCTACCGGATCAACCCCTTCGACCTCACGAAGGTCTGGCCGCACCGCGACTACCCGCTGATCACGGTGGGGACGATGACGCTGGACCGGAACCCGGAGAACTTCTTCGCCGACATCGAGCAGGCGGCCTTCGAGCCCAGCGCGCTGGTGCCCGGCATCGGGTTCTCACCGGACAAGATGCTGCTCGGTCGTGCCTTCGCCTACTCCGACACGCACCGCTACCGGATCGGGCCCAACTACCTGCAGCTGCCCGTCAACCGGCCGCGGGTCGAGGTGAACACCTACACCCAGGACGGCCCGATGGCCTACGAGCACCGCGGGGACGACCCGGTCTACGCCCCCAACTCCTTCGGTCGCGGCTACGCCGACGAGGTCGGCGAGGTCTCCGACGGCTGGGAGACCGACGGGGCGATGGTGCGCCAGGCCTACACGCTGCGCGAGGAGGACGACGACTTCTCCCAGGCCGGCGCCCTCGTGCGCGAGGTGTGGGACGACGACCAGCGGGCCACGTTCGTGCGGACCGTCTCCGGGCACCTGCTCGGCGGGGTCGAGGGCGACGTGCTGGAGCGCGCCTTCGCCTACTGGAAGGCCGTCGACGCCGACACGGGCAAGCAGATCGAGGAGACGGTGCGCTCCGGCAGCGACGCCGGGGCTCCCGGCGCCCAGCCGGGCGCGGCCGCCGAGGACGCCTCCGACCCCGTCGTCGAGACCGCCACCCACGCCGGCTGAGCGGGGCCCGCTCAGCCGGGCTCGTTAGGTTGGGGGACATGCAGCCGGGACTGGACACCACCGCCGTGCTCGACCTGGTCCGCGAGGTTGCGGAGGAGGTGGTGGTGCCCAGGTTCCGGGCGCTCGACTCCGACGAGGTCAGCGAGAAGGGGCCCGGCGACCTGGTCACCGTGGCCGACCGCGAGGCGGAGCGGCTGCTGACCCGGGCGCTGCTCGCGGCGTACCCGGAAGCGCTGGTGCTCGGCGAGGAGGCCAGCTCCGCCGACGACACCCTGCTCGCGCGCTACCGGGCCGCCGAGCACGCCTTCACCGTCGACCCGGTCGACGGCACCCGCAACTTCGTGCACGGCAGCCCCGACCACGCCGTGATGGTGGCGGAGGTCCGCGCGGGCGAGGTGGTGCGGTCCTGGATCTGGCAGCCCCAGCACCGGGTCGCCTACGTCGCCGAGCGCGGCGCCGGGGCGTGGCGCGACGGCGAGCGGATCACCCGGCCCCCGGTCGACGAACGGCTGCGCGGGGTGACCTCACGGCGCTCCTGGATCGGTCGCGCGCTGGGGACGCTCTCGGCGCTGGAGCTGACCTGGGTCTGCTGCGGCGTGGACTACCCCAAGCTGGTCGAGGGCGACGCCGACTACGCGGTCTACCGCAAGGGCAAGCCCTGGGACCACGCGCCCGGCTCGCTGCTGCTCACCGAGGCCGGTGGCTTCGTGGGCGACTTCGCCGGCGCCCCGTACGACGCGCAGGGGCCCGAGCCGGCCGGGCTGGTGGCTGCGGCCGACCGGGCGACCTACGACCACGTGCACGGTCTGCTGCCCGGCCTGGGGTGATCCCGGGCCGGGCAGCAGGTCGGTGACCGTGGGTCAGTCGTGGGCGCCGCGCACGACGCGGTCGTGGCGCAGCGAGCTCGCCTTGGTCTCCTTGGCGAACAGCACCGCGACGATCGTGAGCACCGGAGGCGACGGACGACGTAGATCCCGACGCGGTCGGTGTTCTTCCCTGCACCGTTGGCCGAGCACTCGCATGGCGATGATCGGGCGCGAGCGCACCGGCGAAGATCGAGGCCAGCTGGTAGCCCACCGAGGCGCCGGTGTAGCGCACCGAGGTGCCGAACAGCTCGGAGAAGAACGCCGCCTGCGGCGCGTACATCAGCGAGTGGAAGAGCAGCCGACCAGGCCACCGCGAGCAGCACGCTGCCGGTGGTCTGGTCTCGATCAGGCCGAAGAAGACGAAGCCCACACGCCGACGCCGACGGCGCCGACGAGGTAGAGCGGCCGTCGACCGACCCGGTCCGACAGCGCACCGATGAGCCGGGATGAGGACGAACTGCATGCCGGCACCGATCAGCAGCATCTTCAGGATCATGTCCGTGTCGGCACCGAGGTAGTCGTGACGTAGGTGATCGACGATGATCGTGAAGATGTAGTAGGAGATGTTCTCCGCCATCCGCATGCCCATCGCGATGAGGACCTCCTTGGGGTAGGTCCGGATCACCTCGAGGATCGGCAGGTGGGAGTCGGTCTGCTGCTTCTCCGCGATCTCGGCCTTGGCCTCCTGGAAGACCGGGGACTCCTCGAGGGAGAGCCGGACGAACAGGCCGATCAGCACCAGCACGGCCGAGAGCAGGAACGGGATCCGCCAGCCCCACGCCTCGAAGTCCGCGTCGCTCTGGACGGCCGCGAGCACGAAGAGCACGCCGGTGGCGAGCATGTTGCCGAGCGGGACGCCGGCCTGCGGCCACGAGGACCAGAAGCCGCGACTCTTCTCGTCGCCGTGCTCGGCGACCATCAGCACCGCGCCGCCCCACTCGCCGCCGACCGCGAAGCCCTGGAAGAGCCGGCAGACCAGCAGCAGGATCGGGGCCGCGACGCCGATGGTGGCGTAGGTCGGCAGCAGCCCGATCGCGAACGTCGCGACACCCATCATCATCAGCGAGACGACGAGCATCTTCTTGCGGCCGACCCGGTCGCCGAAGTGGCCGAAGACCACGCCGCCGAGCGGGCGGGCGACGAAGCCCAGCGCGTAGGTGCCGAAGGCGAGCAGGGTCGCGGTGACCGGCTCGGACTCGGGGAAGAACAGCGTGCCGAAGACCAGAGCGGCGGCGGACCCGTAGAGGAAGAAGTCGTACCACTCGACGGCGGTGCCGACGAGCGCGGCGAAGACGACCTTGACGATCGAGGTCTGCCGGGTCGGTGCCCGTGTCGGGGGCGGAGTGGACTGGCGTGGTCATGTCGTGCTCCTTTCCTGGTGCGCGGGGACGGCCGTACGGCTAGGCGGCGGTCCAGCCTCCGTCGATGACGAAGGAGGTGCCGGTGACGGACGCGGCCGCGGGGCCGCACAGGAACGCGACGATCTCGGCGACCTCCGCGGGTTCGACGAGGCGCTTCAGCGCCGTACGGGCGAGCAGGACGTCGTCGACGACCTCGCCCTCGGGGATGCCGTGCGCCTTGGCCTGGTCGGCGATCTGGCCCTCGACCAGGGGGGTCCGGACGTAGCCGGGGCACACGGTGTTGCTCGTGACGCCGTGGGCGGCACCCTCGAGCGCGATCACCTTCGAGAGCCCCTCGAGGCCGTGCTTGGCGCTGACGTAGGCGGACTTGTACGCCGAGGCGCGGTGGCCGTGGACGCTCGAGACGTGGACGACCCGGCCCCAGCCGCGGCCGTACATGCCGGGCAGCACCTGCTGGGTGAGCTGGAACGGGGCGAGCAGCATCAGCCGGTGGATCAGCTCGAACCGCTCGACCGGGAAGTCCTCGATGGGGGCCACGTGCTGGACACCGGCGCAGTTGACCAGCACGTCGGTGTCGAGCGCGAGCGCCGCGACGGCGTCGGAGTCGGAGAGGTCGACAGCCCGGTGGTCGGCGCCGATCTCTCCCGCGTGGGAGGCGGCGGCGTCCTCGTCGCGGTCGAGGATCAGGACCTTGGCGCCGGCGGCGACGAGCCGGGTGGCGACCGCCGCCCCGATGCCGCTGGCGCCCCCGGTGACGACCGCGTGCCGGCCGGCCAACGGGTCGGCGGCGGCGAGGTCGGCGGCGTCGGGGGTGACGGGCGTCTCAGGCATGGGCTCGACGCTAGGGGTGCGCAGCAGCCCCATGCCATGTGACCGATCACCACATCGAGACGGTCCTGATGTGTCTCCGAACTACAGGGCGGCGTCGAGGTCGGCCCAGAGGTCCTCGACGTGCTCGAGCCCGACGGAGAGCCGGAGGACCGCCTCGCCGGGCTTCGCCTCGGCCGCCACCGGGCGGTGGGTCAGCGCCGCGGGGTGCTGGACCAGGGTGTCGACACCGCCGAGCGAGACCGCGTGGGTGATCAGGCGGCAGGACGCCGCCGTGGCGGCCGCGGCGGAGAACCCGCCGGCGAGCTCGAACGCGAGCACGCTGCCCGGCCCGGCCATCTGGGTCCCCACCAGGCCGAGCGGGTCGCACTCCTTGTGGCCGGGGTAGAGCACCCGCGCCACGGCGGGATGCTCGGCGAGCCGACCGGCCAGCACCGAGGCGGTCTCCTGCTGGGCGCGCACCCGCAGCGGCAGCGTCTGCAGCCCGCGGTGCAGCTCGTAGGCGGCGAGGGGGTGGAGCAGCCCGCCGGTGACGGCACGGACCTGGCGGAGCCGGGGCAGCCAGCCCTCGCCCGCCGCGACCACGCCGCCCATGGCGTCGCCGTGGCCGCCCATGAACTTGGTGGCGCTGTGGAGCACCAGTGAGACGCCGTGGCGGGCCGGCTGCTGGAGCACCGGCGTCGCGAACGTGTTGTCCACGAGCACCGGGACGGACCCGGCCGCAGCGACGACCGCACTGAGGTCGACCAGGTCGAGGGTCGGGTTGGCCGGGGTCTCGACGACCACCAGCCCGGTCTCCGGCGTGATCGCCTCGGCGACCCCGTCGACCTCGGCCCAGGTGACGCGGGTGCCGAGCAGGCCGCTCGCGAGCAGGTGGTCGCTGCCGCCGTACAGCGGACGGACGGCGACCACGTGGGGCGTGCCGGCCGCGACGACCGCGAGCAGCACCGCGCTCAGCGCGGCCATGCCGGTGCCGAAGGCCACGGCGCCCGGGAGCTGCTCGAGCTCCGCGACGCTGCGCTCGAAGCGGTCCACGTTCGGGTTCCACAGCCGCTGGTAGACCAGCGAGTCGTCCGGCCCCGGACGCCCGCCGGTGGCGAGGGTCTCGTAGGAGCGGCCCCCGGCGTCGACGCCGGGGAGCGGGTAGGTCGTGGAGAGGTCGAGCGGCGGGACGTGCACGCCGAGGCCGGCGAGGTCCTCACGACCCAGGTGGACGGACGCGGTCTCGAGACGCTGGCTGCTCATGCTCTGAGGATGGGAACCTGCGGCCGATCTGGCAAGAGATGGCAAGAATCTGCGGCACATGGGCCTCTGATCGCGGATCGTTCGAGAGCCGGGCGCTAGGCTGCGGGGATGCCGAAGGACCTGCCCCGCCGTGCGCCGGGCCCGCCGCCGCGTGCCCGCCCGGTGCTCGACGACGTGGACCGGACGCTGGTCCGCGAGCTGCTCCGCGACGGCCGGACGCCCAACGTCGCCCTGGCGCGTGCCGCCGGGATCGCCGAGTCGACGTGCGTGGCGCGGCTGCGCAGCCTGCGCGAGCGCGGCGTCCTGACCGGCGTCACCGCCGAGGTCGACCTGGTCCGGCTCGGGCTGCCGGTGCAGGCGATGGTGGCGATCCGCTTCGCCGGTCACGCCCGCAGCGACGTCGACGCCTTCGGGGTGGAGGTGACGGCGCTGCCCGGGGTGGTCGCGACCTACAACATCTCCGGCGCCGACGACTTCCTGGTGCACGTGGCCGCCGCCTCCCCGGAGGCGCTGCGCGACTTCGTGCTCGACAACCTCACCGGTCGCCCGGGCGTCGTCCACGCCGAGACCAGCCTGGTCTTCCACGGCTACCGCGGGACCAACCTGCTGCCGACGTCGTAGCGACGTCGGACGACGCCGCCTCAGCCGCGGTCGTCGCCGGCGCGGAGCCGGTGGACGCGCAGGGCGAGCTGCAGGTCGAGCGCACGACCCGGGTCGCGCCACGCGCTGCCGAGCAGCTCGCCGACCCGGTCCAGCCGCTGCGTGACCGTGTTGGGGTGGACGTGCAGCCGGGCCGCGGTCTCCTTGACCCGGCCGCCGGTGGCGAACCAGGCGTCGAGGGTGGCGTGCAGCGCGGTGCCGCGCTCGGCGTCGTAGGTCAGGACCGGGCCCAGCGTGGTCTCGACGTACGCGGCCAGCTGCTCGGGCCCGTTCTCGCCGAGCAGCAGCCGGGCGAGACCGAGCCCGGCCGGGTCGCTGACCTCGCCGGTGCGCCCCAGCGTCATCAGGGTGTCCAGGCAGCGGCGGGCCTCCGCGTGCCCCTCCCCCAGCGCCTGGACCGTGGTGGCGCACACCCCGACGGTGGCGCTGCCGCCGGCGGCGCCGACGGCGGCGGCGAGCGCATCGCCCACGGCCAGCGGCTGCTCGCCCGGCACCAGCAGCACCGGCCGACCGCGGTGCTCGCCCGCGAGCCCCCGGTGCTCGCCCGCCAAGCGGGACACCGCCCGGCCCGCGGCGAAACGCGGCAGGTCCGCGACCTCGGCCACGGCCACCACGAGCGGACCGTCGAGGGAGAGCTGCCGACGCCGGGCGCGCTCGCGCAGCGCGGGGACCGCCTCGGGGCGCGCGTCGAGCAGGTCCCCGAGCAGCTCGCCACCGAGCCGGTCCTCGGTCTCGGCGACGGTCCGGGCGAAGAGGATGACCAGCGCCGTGACCAGCGCACCGCGCTCGAGCGTGCGTCGCTGCGGCTGCGGCAGCTCGCCGGGCGAGCCGAGCACCAGGGTGGCGACGTGCTCGGGGCCGGCCTGGGCCGTGGCCACGTAGGCGTCGCCCGCGCGGGCGCTGCGGCCGGAGGCGAGGGCGTCGCCGACCGCGGGCTCCCAGTCGGCGGCCACGGGGGTGCCGGCGAGCAGGCCGCCGTCGGGGTCGTGGATCGCCAGCGGCCCGCCGAGGACCTCCGAGAGCACCTCGGCGACCTCGGGCACGCCGCCGCCGGCCACGAGCAGGTCGGTCAGCCGGTCGTGGGCGACCGCGGCGTTCTCGACCGCCTGGGTGTGCTCGGTCATGGTGCGGTGGGCGGCGTCGAGGTCGGCGAAGAGCTGGGCGTTCTCCAGCGCGACGGCCGCATGGGCGGCGAACGAGGTGAGCAGCGTGACCTCCGCCGGCGGGAACGGCCGCACCGACCGGTGCACCGCCAGCAGCGCGCCGATCACCCGACCGTCGAGCATCAGCGGGACCCCGAGGATCGCACGGATCCGCTCACCCGCCACCGCCTCGTCGATGAATCCCTGGTGCACGAAGCGGGCGTCGGCCTGGTAGTCCTCGGTGAAGTACGGCGCCCCCGTCTGGGCGACCAGGCCCAGCAGCCCGGTGCCGAGCGGCAGCCGCAGCTGCCGGAACTGCGGGGTCAGCGCACCGTCGGTGACCTTCATGTAGGACGCGCCGTCGGCCTCGTCGTTGAGGGAGAGGTAGGTCATGTCGGCCCCGAGCAGCTGCCGGGCCCGTCTGACGATGGCCGCGAGGATCGCGTCGACGTCGCGGATGGCGGTGAGGTCGCTGGCGGTCTCGTAGAGCGCGCGCAGCTCGGCCTCCCGGGACTGCCGCCGCGCGAGCAGCTCGCGGATCCGTAGCGCCAGGTCGTACTGCTCCCGCAGCGCGGCGAGCGCCGCCTCGTCGGCGCCCGCGGCCTCGGCGTCGGCCAGCATCCGGTCGTACGCCGCGCGCGGCGCCTCGCCGTAGAGCAGGTCCAGGAAGGTCTCGGCCATGACGCGTCCCGGCTCAGGACTCACGCGAGACCGACATCGTGCGGTCCCCGAACCGCACCACGTCGCCCTCGAGCAGGGTCGTCGGTCGGCCCGGTGGCAGCTCGCGGGCGACCCCGGAGCGGACCAGCGTGGAGCCGTTGGTGGAGCCGCGGTCGGTGACCACGAGCGCGCCGTCGGGCGCGACCTGGAGCTGGGCGTGGGTCTTGGACACCGACCGGGCGTCCGGGCCCAGGGGGACCAGGTGCTGCACCGGCTCGCCGGGGCGCCCCTCGGGTCGGCGCCCGACCAGGCCGAGGCCCTCCACCACGAGGGTCTCGCCGGAGTCGAAGGTGACGCGCCAGCCGTGGCCGGGCGGGGCGGCGTCGGGCCCGACGGGGTCGGGCACGGGAGCGGGCCGGAGGTCAGGCACCGGGGTGGGACCGGGCGGCGCCAGCCGCATCGCGGTCAGGTTGACGAGCTGGGTCGCGACGGTCTCCCCGTCCCCGACGGGAGGCTCGACCGGCTGCGGCGGCGGACGCAGGTCGACGACGAGCGAGCCGGCGAGCCGGTCGTGCCACCCGCGGCGCTGACGCTCCGGGTCCAGGACGGCGCTCTGCGCGAGGGCGGCGACGCCGAGCCCGAAGGTCGGGGCGCCCGCACCCGCCAGCACCAGGGTCCGCAGCGCCGCCGGCCCGAGCCCGATCGGACCGCCGGTCCCCACGTCGACGACGCGGAGGCCGAGCAGGCCCTTGCCGGGGGTGCTGCCGTGGGTGCCGAGCAGCGCGGTGTGGACCGCGCCCACCGCGAGGGCCACCGCCAGCACCAGCCCGACGCCGGCCGCCACCGACCCCTCGCTGATCAGCGACCGCCACGCGAGCAGGCCGGCCAGCGCGATCACGGGCCAGGCGGCGAGCCGGTCGAGGGCGAACGCGTAGAAGCGGCGGTCGAGGCCGGCCGGTGGGTACGCCGGGGGGCGACCACCCGAGGGTGGGGCGCCCATCAGGGGTTGGCCACCTGGATGGTGACGCTGTCGCCGAGGTCGAGGATCGCGCCGGGGACCAGCGAGACGGCCACGCCGGGCTGGAGGTCCTCGGGCGGGAGCCCGGGCTGCACCAGCACCGTGCCGTTGGTCGAGCCGAGGTCGGTGACCACCGCGGACCCGTGGTCCGCGGCGGCGCCGGGGCGGAACTCCAGGTGGGTCGAGGAGATCTCCTGCTGCGGGCTCGGCACCCGGACCAGCCGGGGCTGCTCCCCCGAGGTGTGGCGCCGGGCCTCCGGCGAGCGGCCGACCAGCACCGTCCCGTCGACCACGACGTCGTCGCCGTGGGAGAACACCAGCCGCGCGACCGGGCCCGAGCTGGCCCAGGGATCGGGGTCCTGCGGGTCGGGGGACGCGGAGCGACCGGCGAGGGTGTCGCCGTCGTGGTCAGGGCCGGGCTCGGGTTCGGGCTCGGGCTCGGGGTCCGGAGGGCTCGGAGGCGGTGGGGTGTCGACGGCGGCCGACACCTCGACGACCCCGACCCGCACCAGGCCGCCGAGGATCGGCAGCAGCGGGCCGGGGTCCGCGGCGTCCAGGTCGATCCGGGTCTCGCCGACACCGGTGAGCGAGCGCTCGGCCCAGGTGCTGGCGCGGGTCCCGTCCAGCTCGACCTGCTCGCCGTCGGCGAGGGTGAACCGGGCCCGGACGTCGCCGCGGACGACCACCTTCGTGACGTCGTCCTCGGTCGAGACCAGCAGGAAGCCCGGGAGGTCGCGCAGCCCGCCCGAGATGAGCGCGTCGAGGACGACGTCGAAGCCGGCGCCGTCGTCGACGTGCGCCCACAGGTCGCCGACCCGGTGCTTCTCGCTGGGCGGGAGCAGCACGACCGCGTGGTCACCGAAGATCCCGAACCACGGCCCGGGGCGGTAGCCGCGGCTCGCCGGGGCGGAGGTGGTGCTCATGGCCGTGCCCCCACGTCGACGACGACCGCGGTGGCGTTGTCGCGCCCGCCGGCGGCCAGCGCGCGCTCGACCAGCTGGTCGGCGGCGTCGCGGGGGTCGGCGGCAGTGACGAGCACCTCGCGGATCGCCGCGTCGTCGATCATCTCGCTGATGCCGTCGGAGCACAGCAGCAGCCGCTCGGCCGCGGCGAGCGGCAGCAGGAAGTAGTCGGGCTCGGTGGCCTGCGGCCCGCCGAGCGCGCGGGTGATGACGTGCCGCTCGGGATGGTGGGCGGCGTCCTCGCGGGTGATGGCGCCGGAGTCGACCAGCTCCTGCACCACGCTGTGGTCCACGCTGACCTGCTCCAGCTGCTGCCCGGAGAGCCGGTAGAGGCGGGAGTCGCCGAGGTTGACCAGCAGCCACTGCGGGCCGTCGTCGTCGACGAGCAGGGCGGCCGCGACGGTCGTGCCGGCGTAGGCGCGGGCCCGGCCCCCGGCGACCCGGCGGGCGCCGTAGTCGGAGACCCGCCGCTGGCACTCGGCGAGCGTCGCGGCGACCTGCTCGGCACCGCGGACCGGGTCGTAGCCGGAGTCGACGAGGCGCTGGAACTCCTCGACCACGATCCGGCTGGCGACGTCGCCGCCGTCGTGCCCGCCCATGCCGTCGGCCACGACGAAGACCGGCGGCGCGGCGAGGAACGCGTCCTCGTTGACCTCGCGGACCCGTCCGACGTCGGTCCGTGCTCCGTGGTGCAGCTCGACCTGCTTCATCCCACCTCCTGGGCGGGCAGCAGCGTACGGCCTCCGCGCTGCGGAGCGCCCGGTAGCGTGGCGTGGATGTCGCGACGAGTGGCGAGCGAGGGCTTCCGGACCCTGGCCGAGCAGCTGCGGGCGTGGCCGGACGACCGGCTCACCCGGCTGCTGCGCGACCGCCCCGACCTCACGACTCCTGCTCCTCACGACTCCGGCCAGCTCGCCTCGCGCGCCGCCACCCGGGCCTCCGTGGTGCGCGCGCTCGACCAGCTGAGCATGCTCGAGCTCTCCGTCCTAGATGCCCTCGTGGTGGCCGGTCAAACCCCCGTGGCCGAACTCGTCCCCCTGGTGGACGCCGAGGAGGCGGCGGTCCGCGCCGCCGTCGCCCGGCTGGTGGACCTCGCCCTGGCGTGGGAGTCGACCGCCGGGCTGCGTCCGCTCACCGGCGTGGTCGAGGCCCTCGCCCACGGCGGTCCGGGCACCAGCGGCGTCCGGCCCCGAACCGAGCAGCCGCCGGCACCGGCCGAGGTCGAGGCCCGGCTCGCCGAGCTCGGCACGGAGGCCCGCACCATGCTGGTCCACGTCGACGCGCACGGCGGCCAGGCCACCGCGGGCGGCGCCCGGCACCAGATCACCCCCGACCAGGCCGAGACCCCGGTCGAGGAGCTGCTCGCGCGACGGCTGCTGGTGCCGCGCGGCGGCGTGCTCGTCGTCCCGGGGGAGGTGGGCCTGGCGCTGCGCGGCGGCCGTACGACGCGCGAGCCGGTCGACGTGCCGCCGGCCCTGGCCACGACCAGCCGCTCCCCCGACCTGGTCGACCGGGCCGCGGCCGGAGCCGCCCTCGAGGCGGTGCACCGGGTCGAGCTGCTGCTGGACCACTGGGGCGCCGAGCCGCCCGGCGAGCTGCGCTCGGGCGGGCTCTCGGTGCGCGACCTCAAGGCGACCTCGACGCTGCTCCACACCACCGAGCGGGGCGCCGCCCTGCTGGTCGAGGCGGCTCGAGCCGCGGGTCTGCTCGCCACCCGCGCCGATGCCGCAGGGGACCCGGCGTGGGTGCCGACCGACGGCTTCGACACCTGGGTCGCCCGCGACCTGGCCGACCGGTGGGTGCAGCTGGTGCGGGGCTGGCTCGACGTCCCGCGCGCCGCCGGCCTGGTCGGCAGCCGCGACGCCGCCGGCAAGGGACGCAACGCCCTGGGCCCCGAGCTCACCCACCCGCTCGCACCCGAGGCGCGACGGACCGCCCTGGCCGCGCTGGTGGAGCTGGCCCCCGGCGAGGTGCTCGCCACCGGGACCGGGCTGCCCTCGCTGGTCGCCCTGCTGACCTGGCAGCGACCCCGTCGTCCCCGCAGCCGCGCCGACCAGGTCGCCTGGGCCGTCGAGGAGGCGGCGCTGCTCGGGCTCACCGGACTCGGCGGCCCCCCGTCGTACCTGCGGGCGCTGCTGACCGGTGACGACCAGGCCGCCGCCTCCGGGCTCGAGCCACTGCTGCCCGAGCCGGTGACCCAGGTGCTGGTGCAGGCCGACCTCACCGCCGTGGCCCCCGGACCGCTGGAGACGGCCGTCTCGCGCCGCCTCCACCTGGTCGCGGAGGTGGAGTCGCGCGGTGGCGCGACCGTCTACCGGTTCACCCCCGGGTCGGTGCGCCGGGCGCTCGACGTCGGCTGGTCGGCCGTGGAGATCCACCGGTTCCTCGACGAGGTGGCGGCCACCGAGGTCCCGCAGCCGCTGCGCTACCTCGTCGACGACACCGCCCGCACCTTCGGCGCGATCCGGGTCGGGCACGCCGAGGCCTTCCTCCGCGCCGACGACGAGACCGCCCTGACCGAGCTGCTGCACCACCCCCGGGCGAGCCGGCTCGGGCTGCGTCGGATCGCCCCCACCGTGCTGATCTCCACGACGCCGCTCGACGTGCTGCTCCCCCGGTTGCGCGAGCTCGGGGCAGCGCCGGTGGTCGAGGCCGCCGACGGGACCGTCCGGGTGACCCGGCCCGACCAGCTCCGCGCCCGCAACCCGCGCACCGGCTCCCGCGCCGCCGGGGCCGTGGTGGCGCGCGAGGCCGCGCACGCCACACAGGTCCTCGCCGCGATCCGGGCCGGGGACCAGGTCACCGCCTCCCGCCCCGCCGGCCCGGTCGAGACACTGACCCCCAGCGGCTCGCTCGCCGCGCTGCGGGAGGCGATCGAGACCGGCGCCGCCGTCACGATCGGGTACGTCGACAACCACGGCACCCGCACCGAGCGGCTGGTCGAGCCGGTGCGCGTCGAGGGCGGCCAGCTCACGGCGTACGACGTGCGCAGCGACGACACCCGGACCTTCGCGATCCACCGGGTCACCTCGGTGCGCACGGCCCCCACCGAGCCACCGGCGCGGTCCTAGACTCGGTCCCGTGGACTTCAACCGGTACGCCGACGCCTCGGCGAACCTCCTCAACGCGCCGATGGCCGACCGCGAGGACCTGCTCGCGCTGCTGGCCACGCGGGAGTGGCTCCACGAGTCCACGACCGAGCGCGACACCTCCGTGCTCCGCCGCTTCCAGCGCGAGCTGCGTGCGGTCTTCGAGGCCTCCGACGCCGGCGACGTGCACGGTGTGATCGAGGGGCTGAACGTGCTGATGGAGAAGTACCCGATCACCCCGATGATCAGCGACCACGACCCGGCGGACCTGCACCTGCACGTCGCCACGCGCGCGGCCAGCGTGTCCCAGCTGCTGATCGGCGAGTCGCTGCTCGGCCTCGCGACCCTGGTCTGCGACCTCGGTCCCACCCGGCTCGGGGTGTGCGACGAGGCCAAGTGCACCCAGGTCTACGTCGACACCTCCCCCAACCAGTCCCGGCGCTACTGCTCGGACCGCTGCTCCTCGCGGGCCAACGTCGCCGCCTACCGGGCCCGGCGCCGGGCCGAGTCCGCTGTCTGAGGCCGACCGCCTCGCCGCCCGGCTGCGGGCGGCGGGATGCGTCTTCGCCGAGGAGGAGGCCGCGCTGCTGCTCGACGCCGCCGCGGGCCCCCGGCTGGCCGCGCTGGTCGACCGGCGGCTGGCCGGCGTACCGCTGGAGCACCTGCTGGGCTGGGCCGCCTTCGACGACGTGCGGGTCGTCGTGACCCCCGGCGTGTTCGTGCCGCGGCAGCGGTCGGTGCTGCTGGTGGAGCTGGCTGCCGCGGTGGTCCAGCGGCGGCTCCTCGACCTGTGCTGCGGGTCGGGGGCGATCGGGGTGGCGGTGGCGGCGAGGGTGCCGGAGATCGAGGTGTGGGCGAGCGACCAGGACCCGGCGGCGGTGGCGTGCGCGCGGCGGAACCTGCCGGCGGGGCGCGTGCTCCGCGGCGACCTGTACGCCGGCCTGCCCGGCGACCTGCGGCGGCGGTTCGACGTGGTGGCGGTCAACGCGCCGTACGTCCCGACCGGGGCGATCGCGACGATGCCGCCGGAGGCCCGGAACCACGAGCCGCCGGTGGCCCTCGACGGGGGCCCGGACGGGGTGGACCTGCACCGCCGGGTCGCCAGCGGTGCCCGCGACTGGCTCACGCCCGGGGGTCGGCTGGTCGTCGAGACGTCCCGCACCCAGGCACCGCTGACGGCCGCCGCGGTCACCGCCGCCGGCCTGGCCGCCGAGGTCGTGCGGGACGACGAACGGGACGCCACGGCCGTCGTCGGGACCGCTCCGTAGGCTGGGCAGGTCATGAAGCCACCCCACGCCCCCGCCGGGACCCCGCGATGAACCAGGGCCCCCTCATCGTCCAGAGCGACAAGACGCTGCTGCTCGAGGTCGACCACGAGCTCGCGGGCGAGTGCCGCAAGGCGATCGCGCCCTTCGCCGAGCTCGAGCGCAGCCCCGAGCACATCCACACCTACCGGCTGACCCCGCTCGGTCTCTGGAACGCACGCGCCGCGGGCCACGACGCCGAGCAGGTCGTCGACACCCTGCTCACCTACAGCCGCTACTCGGTGCCGCACGCGCTGCTGGTCGACGTCGCGGAGACGATGGCGCGCTACGGCCGGCTGCGGCTGGAGAAGCACCCCGTCCACGGACTGGTGCTCGCCAGCAACGACCGCCCGGTGCTCGAGGAGGTGCTGCGTGCCAAGAAGGTCCAGGGCATGCTCGGCGCCCGGCTCGACGACGACACCGTGGTCGTCCACGGCTCCGAGCGCGGCAACCTCAAGCAGGCACTGCTCAAGCTCGGCTGGCCGGCCGAGGACTTCGCCGGCTACGTCGACGGCGAGGCCCACGCGATCGCGCTCGCCGAGGACGGCTGGACGCTGCGCGACTACCAGCGCGACGCCGCCGAGTCCTTCTGGCACGGCGGCTCCGGGGTGGTCGTGCTGCCCTGCGGCGCCGGCAAGACGATCGTCGGGGCGGCCGCGATGGCGCACGCCCAGGCGACCACGCTGATCCTGGTCACCAACACCGTCTCGGCCCGGCAGTGGAAGGCCGAGCTGCTGAAGCGGACCAGCCTCACCGAGGACGAGATCGGCGAGTACTCCGGCACCGTCAAGGAGATCCGCCCGGTCACCATCGCGACCTACCAGGTCGTGACGACCCGTCGGAAGGGTGCCTACGCCCACCTCGAGCTCTTCGACGCCCGCGACTGGGGCCTGATCGTGTACGACGAGGTCCACCTGCTCCCGGCCCCGATCTTCCGGATGACCGCCGACCTGCAGGCGCGGCGCCGGATCGGGCTGACCGCGACCCTGGTGCGCGAGGACGGCCGCGAGGGCGACGTGTTCTCCCTGATCGGCCCCAAGCGGTACGACGCGCCGTGGAAGGACATCGAGGCGCAGGGCTGGATCGCACCGGCCGACTGCGTCGAGGTGCGGGTGACGCTGCCGGAGTCCGAGCGGATCGCCTACGCGACCGCCGACCCGGAGGAGCGCTACCGGCTCGCGGCCTGCACCGCCGCCAAGACCCGGGTGGCCGAGCAGCTCGTCGCCCAGCACCGGGGCGAGCCGACGCTCGTGATCGGCCAGTACCTCGACCAGCTCGACGAGATCGGCGCGGACCTCGACGCCCCGGTCATCAAGGGCGACACCCCGGTCAAGGAACGGCAGCGGCTCTTCGAGGCGTTCCGCTCCGGTGAGATCTCGCTGCTCGTGGTCTCCAAGGTCGCGAACTTCTCCATCGACCTCCCCGAGGCCGCCGTCGCCATCCAGGTGTCGGGGTCCTTCGGGTCACGGCAGGAGGAGGCGCAGCGGCTCGGCCGGCTGCTGCGACCCAAGGCCGACCGCCGCACCGCGCGGTTCTACGCGATCGTCTCCCGCGACACCGTCGACGCCGACTTCGCCGCCAACCGGCAGCGGTTCCTCGCCGAGCAGGGCTACGCCTACCGGATCCTCGACGCCGTCGACCTGTGACGCCGCCGCGCTCACGCGAGCGCGGCGCGGACCTCCGCCGCGGGTGGGTTGGTGCGGGCCGTGCCGTCGACCACGACGGTCGGGACGATCTCGTTGCCGTCGTTGACCGAGCGGACGTACGCCGCAGCGGCCGGGTCGGCCCAGATGTCGACCCAGCGGGTCTCGCGGGCGCGACGGCCCAGGCCCAGGGTGAGGGTCAGGCAGAACGGGCACCCCGCGCGGTGGTAGACCCACACTCCGCGGTGCGCCTGCGCCACCGCCTCCGCATGGGTGGCGGAGGGGCGGCGGAACGCGCGGTCGAGCAGGCTCATCCGTGGACCGCCCGGCTCAGCGCGCGGCGTCGGCGGCGCTGAGCTCGGAGTCGGCCCGCTGGCTGACGAGCTGACCGGCCTGGTTCTCCAGGTGGGCCCGCACGAACCACTGGAACTTCTCCAGCTCGGCGGTCTGCCCGATCAGCAGGTCCTCGGTGATCGGGTCGAGCTCGGCGGCCACGGCGATCGCGCGGCGGTGGTCGGCCACGACGCCGTCGTAGACCAGGTCGAGCGCGGCGAGGTGCGCCTGCACGGTGTCCCGGCCCAGCGAGTAGTCGTTCCAGGTGCGTTCGGCGACCGCGGCACCGGGACGGCCGTCGGGGGTGCCGCCGAGGGTCGCGATCCGCTCGGCGATCTCGTCGGCGTAGCCACGCACCAGGTCGACCTGGGGGTCGAGCATCTCGTGGACCGCGATGAAGTTGGGGCCCACCACGTTCCAGTGCACGTGCTTCAGGGT
The DNA here is from genome assembly GCA_963795215.1 of uncultured Actinomycetota bacterium. GTDB lineage: Bacteria > Actinomycetota > Actinomycetes > Propionibacteriales > Nocardioidaceae > Nocardioides. The sequence goes on along the minus strand of CAWCGW010000007.1, from coordinate 399,460 downwards.
CAGGTGCAGGTCGTTGCACGCCGTCAGCCGCTGCTGCAGCGCGTCGTTCAGGGTCCTGCTCGTGTCTGCGTCCAGTCCGGGAACGGTGAAGGAGTTCATGTCCGGCCCAACGACGGGCCCGGGGTCAGCCATTCCGGGAGGTCTCAGGCTGTGAGAAGGGCCGCAGCCAGGGCGAGGACGGCGAGCAGGGCGCGGACCCGGTCGGCCACCAGCAGCCGACGCAGCAGCACCGGCCGGGGACCTTCCCGTCCGAGCCGGCCGTGGAGGGGCGCGGCGACCGCCGCGGTCAGCAGCACCGTCGCCCCGACCGCCGCCACGGCCACGACCCACGCCGAATCCACCGCCCCGGCGTACGCCGTGAGACCGCCGGTCACCACCAGGGCGCCGTACAGCACCGCCACGAGGGGCGCGATCCGTCGCGAGTGGGCGCCGTGGACGACCTCCCACCGCTCCGGCGGGGTCGCGGCCAGCGCGGGGTAGACGAGCACGGTCACGGTGACCTGGAACCCCGCGTGGACGGCGACCGCCACGGTGAACGCCTGCTCCAGCACACCCCGAGTGTGCCCTGAGGTGTCCCTGAAGTCCGCGTCCCGGGGCTGCGCTCGCGTCGCCGACGAGGCAGGCTCGAGGCATGAGCACCCCACACCCGGCCACCGGCCGCTCCCTGGTCCGCCCCACCGACGACCGCTGGATCGCCGGCGTCTGCGCCGGCCTGGCCCGCCGCTTCGGCACCACCCCGAACACGGTGCGGCTGCTGTTCGTCATCAGCTGCCTGCTGCCGGGGCCGCAGTTCCTGGCCTACGTCGCGCTCTGGATCCTGGTCCCCAGCGAGGACTGAGCGCGCGTCGGGAGCCCCGTGGCGTAGCCGGGCCCCCCGTAGCCTCGGAGCATGCCCCCGCTGCGCGCACGACTCGGCGAGGCCCTGTTCCGCGTCACCGCCGGACCCGACGGACCCAAGCACCGCGCCCGGATCCACGGCCGCCCCGGCCCCCGGTGGTTCGACCAGGACTCCCCGATCGCGATCGTGCACGGCGACGCCGCGATGTACGTCGGCGGGCTGCGGGCCCTGCTGCTGCAGACCCTCCACCCGGCCGCGATGACGGCGGTCGCCGAGCACTCCAACTTCCGCACCGACATGCTCGGCCGGCTCGCCAACACCAGCCGGTTCCTGGCCGTGACGACCTTCGGCCACGCCGACGACGCCGAGCAGGCGGTGCGGGCGGTGCGCCACATCCACGAGCGGATCACCGGCGTGCTGCCCGACGGCACGCCGTACGCCGCCTCCGACCCGCACCTGCTGGAGTGGGTGCACGTCGCCGAGGTCGACAGCTTCCTCACCGCCCACCAGGCCTACGGTCGCCGCCGGCTCGACCAGGCCGGGCGTGACACCTACGTCGCGCAGACCGCCCAGATCGCGCGGCGGCTCGGCGTGCCCGACCCGCCGACCACCGAGGCGGAGCTCGCCGAGCGGATGGCCGCGTTCCGGCCCGAGCTCCGGGCGACCGACCACGCCCGCGAGGCGGTGCGGTACGTCGTGCGCCGCCCGCCGCTGCCGGTCGCGGCCCGGCCCGCCTACGGCGTGCTGGTGGCCGCGGCGGTCGGCCTGCTCCCCCGCTGGACCCGTCGACCGCTGCGGCTGCCGTGGCTGCCGGCCTCGGAGCGCACCGTGGTCCGGGCGCTCGGCACCGCGGCCACCGGCACGATCCGCTGGGTGATGACCCCCGGCACCGCGGCGGCCCGCGGCCTGGCCGATGCCTCCTGACGGGCTCGCGCAGCGCTGGCCGCTGCCGGACCGGCTCGAGGTGCGCGACGCGCTGCTGGCGGCCTACGCCGAGCCGGAGCGCGGCTACCACGACCAGCGCCACCTCGCCGAGGTCCTCGACCGGCTCGACGACCTCGGCTGCAGCGACCCCGTGGTGCTGCTGGCCGCGTGGTTCCACGACGCGGTCTACGACGCCCGGCCCGGGGACGAGGAGCGCTCGGCGACGTGGGCCGAGCGCGCGCTGCCGCCGGAGCTCGCCGGCGAGGTCGCCCGGCTGGTGCGCGTGACCGAGGCGCACGACCCCGCCGACGACGACCTGGCCGGGCAGCAGCTCTGCGACGCCGACCTGGCGATCCTGGCCGCCTCGCCGCAGCGCTACGCGGCGTACGCCGCCGACGTGCGCCGGGAGTACGCCCACGTCTCCGACCCGGACTTCGCCGCCGGTCGGGGTGCGATCCTCGGCGAGCTGCTCGCCCGACCCGCCCTGTTCCGCACCGACCGCGCCCGGGAGCTGTGGGAGGCAGCGGCCCGCGCCAACGTGACCGCGGAGCTGGAGCGGCTGCGGTCCGGCCGGGCCGGGTGACGCGTGCCGCCGGCGGGCCTCAGCCGCGGGTCTTGCGCCGGCGCAGCCCGGCGGCGACCAGCCGGGCGACGAGCTCGCGGGAGCTGACCGGGGTGGCGCCGAGCGCGACCATCGCGTCGTACCACTCCTCGGGCACGTCGTAGTGGTCGCGGTCGAAGCCGCGCTCGGGGATGCCCGCGGCGCGGGCGAAGACGTGCAGCTCGTCGTAGTCGGAGTCGCTGGCCAGGTGGGACCACAGCCGGCCCCGCCCGGCGGCGTTCGGCGGGTCGATGAGGATCACTGCCCGGAGGCCGCCCCGCCGCGGAGTGCGCGCTCGGCCCGCGCGACGGCGTCGTCGAGGAGCAGCCGCCAGGATCGGACGTGGCCGGCCTCGACGTAGGCCCTCTCCGAGGCACCGGGACGCACCTGGTCGGCGACCTGGAAGGTTCGGACGCCGGCGCGCGTGAACCACGGGACGTGCTCGCCGGCGAGTCCACCGGCCGGCACCAGCCGCTCGGCGATCCTCGGCCAGCGGGTCGCGAGCCCGATCAGGTCGTCGAAGCCGACCGCCAGGCCGCGGGGCGAGCCCGCCGAGTGCACGCCCGCAAGGCCGGGCAGGTCGAGCACCTGCGCCCACGCGCGTTCCGGCTCGAGGGCGTCGTCGAAGCCGCGGTGGAACGCCCACGCGACGCCCGGCAGCGCGTCGGCGAGGTGGCGGCAGACCTCGGTGTCGATCGCGAGGTCGGCGTCGAGGAAGCCGAACGCGAGGCGGTCGGCCCCGCACCGCAGGTAGTCCTCGGCGAGGCCCACCAGCCGCGCGAGCTCGCCGCCCGTGGTCGTCCAGGAGTCGGAGAGCCGCAGCTGCACCTGGACCGGCAGCCCGGACTCGCGGCAGACCGAGGAGACCAGCGCCGGCTCGGGCGACAGACCGTCGGCCGCGACCAGGTGGAGCCGGTCGGCGCCACCCTCGTCCGCGCCCGCCACGTCACCGGGGTGGCGGACCAGCACCTCGAGCAGGGCCTGGGCCATGGCCCCACGGTAGGGCCGGCCCCTCGTCGCACGCCGTCGCCGCGCCCACCCTCGCGGCACAATCGGGGGTGTGGACCACCGCCTGTACCTCTCCGCCCGGGCGCAGGTACTCGCCGACCTCGCCGCGCGCCGCCGGGCGATCCCCGACCTGGTCTCCGCGCTCGAGGACGCCGTCGCCTCCCGGCGGTGGTGGGCCGAGCAGTGGCCCGAGGGCGAGATCTACGTCGCCGGGCTGGTCGCCCAGGACGTGCAGGACGCGGCCGTGGACGCCGGACTGCGCTGGCCCGAGTGCTGGGGCTGTCCCGGCCCCGAGCACGCGCTGCACATCCAGCCCGACCTCGGCGGGCCCGACCCGTGGTGGGTCTGCGAGGAGTCCGGCGTGTCCGTGGCGGCGCTGGGCCGGTTGTCGACCTGGCGCGGGGACGCGTGAGTGGATCCGTGCCGCGTCAGTGGTCCTCGCCGAGCTGGACCCACCAGGTGAACCGGTCGGCGCGGAAGACCGACCGGGAGACCTCGACGACCTTCTCCTCGGCGATGGCGCGCCGTGACTGGCGCAGCACCGGGCTGCCGACCGCGACCTCCAGCAGGTCGGACTCCTGGCTGGTCGCCAGGTCGGCCGCGATGGTGTCCTCGGCCCAGCTGGGTCGCAGCCCCCGCTGGCCGAGCGCCTCGTAGAGGCTGGTGGGCATGCCCGACTGCAGGAAGCCCGGCAGCAGCACCTCGTTGAGGTAGGCGTCCTCCAGGCACATCGGCACGCCGTCCGCGCGCCGCAGCCGCTTCCAGTGCACGACGGCGTCCCCGGGGGTCAGACCCAGGGCCCGGGCGACGCCCGGCCCGGCCTGCTCGCGGCGCGCCAGCAGGGTCTGCGACTCCGGCAGCATGCCGCGGGCGGTCATCTCCTCGGAGTAGCTGCGCAACCGGCCGACGTCGCGTCGTGGCTGGGCCTTGAAGGTGCCGCGGCCGGGCACCCGCTCGAGCAGACCCTCGGCGACGAGGGCGTCCATGGCCTGGCGGACCGTCATCCGGGCGACGTGGAACTGGTGGACGAGCTCCCGCTCGGAGGGGGCGGCGTCCCCGGGTGCGGCGTCGCGCAGCAGACCCCGCACGTACTCCCGGACCTGCACGTGCTTCGGCACGCCGGTTCCTGTCAGCAGTCCCTCCACGCCTCGATGGTAGGCCGGACGGCGCCGGAACGTCAGGGGAATCTGACATCCGTCGGCCGTTCTTCCGAACACCTGTTCGATCGCCGTGCTATCCTCGACGGCGTGCAGTTCCAGGCGACCCTGTTCACCGACGCCGGTCCCGACGGCCCCGCGGAGGGCGTCCCGACCGCCCTGGCCCCCGAGCGGAGGCCGCTTCGCCACGGCGCCTGGGTCGACGTCCAGCGCTCCTGGCTCCCCGACGCCGACGAGGTGTTCGCGGCGCTGGTGCGCGAGGTCCCGTGGCGCACCGAGCGACGCCAGATGTATGACCGGGTGGTCGACGTCCCCCGGCTGCTCCACACCTACATGATCGGCGAGGAGCTCCCCCACCCGGCGCTCACCTCGGCCCGCGAGGCGCTCAGCGACCACTACGAGGCCGAGCTCGGCGAACGGTTCCGGACCGCCGGCTGCTGCTACTACCGCGACGGCCGCGACAGCGTCGCGTGGCACGGCGACACCCACGGCCGGGGCTCCACCCACGACACGATGGTGGCGATCGTCTCGGTCGGCGACCCCCGCCGACTGGCGCTGCGACCCCGGGGCGGCGGCGAGTCGGTCTCGGTGGAGATGGGCCACGGCGACCTGGTGGTGATGGGGGGCAGCTGTCAGCGCACCTGGGAGCACGCCGTGCCGAAGGTCGCCGCGGCCGGCCCCCGGCTCTCGGTCCAGTTCCGCCCGTTCAACGTCTTCTGAGGGCGACCGCCGCGGCGGGGCCGTCCGTTGCGCACCCGGGGGTGACGACCCGCCCACCACTGCGGGCGTAGCGTCGCCCCATGGAGCGGACCAGTCGGGCGGGCACCTCCTCCCCGGGACGCACCTCCGTGGCGCTGCTGCGCGCCGCCCACCCCGGCCCCTCGGCCGCGGTCACGCTGCTGGTCACCGCGTACGCCGTCTCGCTGGGCCTTCCCCCGGGGCGGACCGCCCTGGTGGCCGCGGCGGTGCTCACCGGCCAGCTGTCCATCGGCTGGTGCAACGACCTGGTCGACGCCGGCCGCGACCGGGCGGTCGGCCGGCGGGACAAGCCGCTGGCCACCGGCGAGGTGCCGTCCGGGCTGGTGCGCGCCGCGTGCGCGGCGGCGCTGGTCGCCACGGTGGTGCTCTCGCTGGCCTGCGGGCTGCTCGCCGGGCTGGTGCACCTGGTCTGTGTCGCGGCCGGCTGGGCCTACGACCTCGGCCTCAAGGCCACCCTCGTGTCGTGGCTGCCCTACGCGGTCGCCTTCGGCGGCCTGCCGGTCTTCGCCTCCCTGGCCGGGACGGGAGCGCTGCCAGGGGTCGAGGTGCCGGTGGCCGGCGCCCTGCTCGGCATCGGTGCCCACCTGCTGAACGTGCTGCCCGACCTCGCCGACGACGCGGCGACCGGGGTCCGTGGCCTCGGCCACCTGCTGGGCCACGACCGCGCCGCGCTGGCGGCCGTGGTCGCGCTGGGGACCGCGACCCTGGTGCTCGCCGCCGGGGCCCCGGGGGTGCCGGTGCCGTGGCGGGTCGCCGCCGTGGCGCTGGTCGGGGCGCTGGCCGTGGTCGTGCTGCGAACCGGTGGCCGCACCCCGTTCCGTGCCGCGATCGGCATCGCCGCGGTCGACGTCGTGCTGCTGGTGGTGGCCGCGTGAGCGGCACCGACGTGTGGGACCTGGCCGTGGTGGGTGCCGGCCCGGCCGGTGCCACCGCGGCGCTGGCCGCACTGCGCGCCCGCCCCGGGCTGCGGGTGCTGCTGCTCGACCGGGAGTCCTTCCCCCGCGACAAGTGCTGCGGCGACGGGATCGCACCGCATGCCGTCGACGTGCTGCGTCCGCTGGGGGCCGCCGACGTGGTGGACGGCTGGGAGCCCGTGCAGCGGCTCGGGCTCTCCCGCGGGTCCCGGTCGGTGGCCGGCCGGATGGCCCGCCCGGTGTGGGTGGTGCCGCGCTCGGTGCTCGACGCCCGGCTGGTGGAGCACGCGGCTGCCGCCGGCGCCACGGTGCACCGCCACCGGGTCCGTGAGGTGGAGCAGGTGGGCGACCTGGTCCGGCTCGACGACCTGGCGGCGCGCGTCGTGGTGGGCGCCGACGGCGCGCACTCGGTGGTGCGGCGCCGGCTCCCCGGCCCCGGTCCCCGCCGGCGCGCGCTCGCGCTGCGTGGCTACGCCCCCACCCCTCCGCACCGGCGCGGCCAGCAGGTGATCCGGTACGGCGAACGTCGGCAGCCGTCCTACGCGTGGTCCTTCGACCGCGGCGACGGGTGGTCCAACGTCGGCTACGGCGAGCTGGTCGACGGCGGCCCGCCGCCCACCCGGGCGTTGCTGCTGGACCAGCTCGAGGCGCTGCTGCCGGGGAGTGCGGACGGCGGCCGGGACTGGCGCGGACACCACCTCCCGCTCTCGGGGTGGGGCTGGGGTCGCGAGCAGCCGGACGGGCCGGTCCTGCTCGCCGGCGACGCCGCCGGGCTGGTGAACCCGATGACGGGCGAGGGCATCTACTACGCCGTGGCCACCGGCGCGCTCGCCGGACAGGCGGCGGTCGACGCGCTGGCCGACGGTGCACCCCAGGGCGCCGGCGCCCGCTACCGCCGTGCCGTCCGGCAGCGGCTCGCCCCGCACCTGCGCCACACCTGGGCCGCGGCCCGGCTGAGCCGACACCCCGCCGTCGTCGACGCCGGCATCACCGCCGCCGCACGCGACCAGCGAAGCTTCGACGGCCTGGTCGAGCTCGGCCTGGGCGACGGACGCATCACCCGCCAGCTGGCGGCGGGCCTCGCCGCCGCCCTGATCCGCACCTGAGGACGGAGAACCCATGGAGATCTGCGCAGTCCGCGGCGTGGTGCCACCCCACGCGCACGACCAGTCCGAGATCACCGACGCGTTCGCCCGGGTCGTCGCCCGCGGCGAGCTGGACGACCGGGTGATGCGGCGGTTCCACGCCAACGCCGGGGTCGACCGGCGCCACCTGGTGCTGCCACTGGCGGACTACGCCGGGCTGAAGGACTTCGGCGAGGCCAACGACCACTTCATCGAGCACGCGGTCGAGCTCGGGGCGCGGGCGCTCGAGGACGCGCTCAAGGAGGCGGGGCTGACGCCCTCCGACGTCGACCAGCTGGTGTGCGCGACGGTGACCGGGCTGGCCGTCCCCTCCCTGGACGCGAGGATCGCGGCGAGGCTCGGGCTGCGCCCCGACGTACGCCGCGTGCCGCTGGTCGGCCTCGGCTGCGTCGCCGGCGCGGCGGGGGTGGCCCGGCTGCACGACTACCTGCTGGGCCGACCCGACCAGGTGGCGGCGCTGGTCACCGTCGAGCTCTGCTCGCTCACGGTCCAGCGCGACGACACCTCCGTGCCCAACCTGGTGGCGAGCGGGCTCTTCGGCGACGGGGCGGCCGCCGTGGTGGCCCGGGGTGCGCGGGCAGCGGGCTCCGGGGGCGGCGTCGAGGTGCTCGACACCCGCAGCCGGCTCTACCCCGACAGCGAGCGCACCATGGGCTTCGACGTCAGCCACCGGGGACTGAAGATCGTGCTGGACGCCGAGGTGCCGGCGCTGGTGCGGCGCTTCATCCGCGAGGACGTCGACGGGTTCCTCGCCGACCACGGCCTGACCCGGGAGGACGTCGGCTGGTGGGTGTGCCACCCCGGCGGCCCCAAGGTCATCGACGCGGTGCGCGACACCCTCGACCTCACCGACCACGACATCGCCCTGACCCGCGCCTCGCTGGCCCGGGTCGGCAACCTCTCCTCGGCCTCGGTCCTGCACGTCCTCGAGGACACGCTGCGCGAGCGACCGCCGGCCCCCGGCAGCCACGGGCTGCTGATGGCGATGGGCCCGGGCTTCTGCTCCGAGCTGGTGCTGCTGCGGGCCCCGGAGGCCGGCGCGTGACCGGGCTGACCGCGTTCGTCGTCGTCGTGGCGCTGGTGGCCTGCGAGCGGGTCGCGGAGCTGGTGGTGTCGCGTCGCAACGCCGCGTGGAGCCTGGCCCGGGGTGGCCGGGAGAGCGGCCGCGGCCACTACCCCGTCATGGTCGTCCTGCACTCCGGCTTCCTCGCGGCGATGCTGCTCGAGGCCCTCGTCCGCCGTCCCGACGTGCCCGCCGCGCTGGCCTGGAGCATGCTCGCCCTGGTGCTCGCGGCCCAGGCGCTGCGCTGGTGGTGCATCGCCGTGCTCGGGCGGCAGTGGAACACCCGGGTGATCGTGGTGCCGGGGCTGGCGGCCGTTCGCTCGGGCCCCTACCGCTGGCTGCGCCACCCCAACTACGTGGCCGTCGTGGTGGAGGGGATCGCGTTGCCGCTGGTGCACGGCTGCTGGATCACCGCGGTCGGGTTCACCGTCCTGAACGCCGCCCTGCTCACCGTCCGGCTCCGCGCGGAGAACGCCGCGGTGGCCTCGCTCGCGGAGCCGGCCCGTGCGTGACCTCGTCGTGGTGGGCGGCGGCCCGACCGGCCTGACCAGCGCCCTGCACGCCGCGCGCGCGGGACTGTCGGTGGAGGTGCGGGAGAAGCGCACGGGGGTCGTGGACAAGGCCTGCGGGGAGGGCCTGATGCCCGGCGCCGTGGCGGCGCTCACCGCGCTCGGCGTCGAGCTGCACGGACGCCCGATCGCCGGGATCCACTACCTCGACGGGGAGCGGAGTGCACAGGCCGCGTTCCGGCGCGGCGCGGGGCTGGGGGTGCGCCGGACCGTCCTGCACGCGGCGCTGCTCGACGCCGTGGACCGCGCCGGCGTCCGGGTCCGGCGGGCACCGGTGCGCGAGGTCGTCGACCGGGGCGACCACGTGCTGGTCGACGACGAGCCCGCGGCGTACGTCATCGCGGCGGACGGGCTGCACTCGCCGCTGCGACGGCAGCTGGGGCTGCAGGCGGCCTCGCCCGGTCTGCGACGCTTCGGGCTCCGCACCCACGCGGAGGTGGCCCCCTGGAGCCGGTTCGTGGAGGTGCACTGGTCACCGCGGGCCGAGGCGTACGTGACCCCGGTCGACGAGGGCCTGGTCGGGGTGGCGGTGCTCAGCGCCGAGCGCGGCGAGGACCTGACGGGGCTGCTGGCCGATTTCCCGGTGCTCGGGGAGCGGCTGGCGGGGGTCCGGACCAGCCGGGTGCTCGGTGCCGGGCCGCTGCGGCAGCGCAGCACCCGCCGGGTCGCGGGTCGGGTGCTGCTGGTGGGGGACGCCGCCGGCTACGTCGACGCCCTCACCGGTGAGGGGATCTCCGTGGGCCTGGCCCAGGCACGGGCCGCGGTCGAGGCCCTGGTGGCCGGCGACCCGGCGCGCTACGAGGTCGCGTGGCGCCGGATCGGCCGGCGTCAGCACCTGCTGACCTCCGGTCTGCTGGCGGCCACCCGGGTGCCCGTGGTGCGGCGCAGCCTGGTGGCCGCCGCCGGACGGGTGCCCCGGGTCTTCGGGGCGGCCGTGGACCAGCTGGCGAGGCCGGCGTGAGCGGGCCGCCGGAGCTGGTGGTGCTGCTCGACGAGCAGGGCCGGGCGATCGGCACGCAGCCCAAGGCCGAGGTGCACCACCGCGACACCCCGCTGCACCTGGCCTTCTCCTGCTACGTCACCGACGGGGCCGGCCGGCTGCTGCTGACCCAACGGGCAGCGAGCAAGCGCACCTGGCCGGCGGTGTGGACCAACACCTGCTGCGGCCACCCGGGGCCGGAGGAGTCGCTCTCCGACGCCGTGCGCCGCAGGCTGGCCGAGGAGCTCGGGCTGGTCGTCACCGACCTGCGGCTCGCGCTGCCGGGCTTCCGCTACCGCGCGGTGATGCCCGACGGGACGGTGGAGAACGAGATGTGCCCGGTGCTGGTCGCCCGGGCCGACGGTGACGTCGAGCCGGCTCCCGACCCCGCGGAGGTCGCCGCCACCGCGTGGGTCCCGTGGGCGCAGTTCCGCGACGACGTGCTCGCCGGTCGGCGTCCGATCAGCCCGTGGTGCGCCCAGCAGGTGGCCGCCCTGCCCGAGGACCCCTGGCGCGGCGACACCGACCCGGGGCCGCTGCCGCCCGCCGTGACCCTCTGACCGCCCTCGACTCAGTCGCGGGAGGACAGCCACCAGATCAGGAGCGCCAACGCCGCCAGCGCGGCCGCGGCCGGCTTCCAGTAGGCCCGGGCCAGCACCGGCAGCACGGTGGCGCCGAGGTCGAGCGCCTCGTCGTCCTGCGGCGGCGCGGACCGGGACGGCGGGGCCGCCCGTGGCGCGGCCGGCGGGGGTGTGGCCGCGGCCGCAGGGGTGGGGTCCCCCGGAGGGGATGTCGGGGCGGACTCCTCCTCCGGGGGCGTCTCGGGGGCCGCCGCTGCCTGGGGCTCGGCCTCGGTGTCCGGCTCGGGGGTCGTCATCCGCTGCTCGAGGCACGCCACGAACTGACCGAGCAGCTTGTCGGAGACGTCCTTCATCACGTTGCCTCGGCCGAACTGCGCCGCCTTGCCGGTGATGCTGAGGTCGGTGCTGACCTCCACGTCGGTCGCGTCCGGCCCGGCCGGCGTCATGGTCGCGGTGACCATCGCGCCGGCCGTGCCGTTGCCACGCTTGTCCTTGCCCTTGGCGTCGATCACCATCCGGTGCGCGGCCTCGTCCTTCTCCACGAAGGTGCCGGTGCCGTTGTAGACGAGGGCGATCGGGCCGAGCTTGACCTTGACCGTGCCGCTGAAGGACTCGGTGTCCGCCTCGGTGACCGCGGCTCCGGGGAAGCACCCCGCGACGCTCTCGATGTCGTTGAAGTGCGCCCACGTGGCCTCGACGCCGGCGGGGACCGTGAAGCGGTGCTGGAGCTCGACCATCAGCCGGTGGCCGCCTTCAGGACCGCCCGCCGGGTGAGCACGCCCGCGAGGTGCCTGCGGTAGTCGCTGTCGCCGTTGAGGTCGGCGGGCGGGTTGGTCCCGTCGGCGGCCTTGGCGGCGGCTCCGGCGACACCCTCCTCGGTGGCGGCCGCACCGACCAGCGCCTCCTCCACGGCGGTCGCCCGCAGCGGGGTGTTGCCCATGTTGGTGAGCCCGACCCGTGCCTCGGCGATGGTGCCGCCGTCGAGGCGGACGGTCGCGGCCACCGCGACGATCGGCCACTGGTGCTTGATCCGCACGAACTTCAGGTACGCAGCACCCCACCCGGTGTGCTTGGGGATCCGGACCTCGGTGAGGATCTCGTCCTCGCCGATCGCGGTCTCGAACAGGTCGACGAAGAACTCCGACGCCGGGACGGTCCGGGTGCCCTCGCTCCCGGCGATGACGAACTCCGCCCCCAGCGCGAGCGCCGGGGCACCCATGTCACCCGCGGGGTCGGCGTGTGCGAGCGCCCCGCCGAAGGTCCCGCGGTGGCGGATCTGGGCGTCCGCCAGCTCCGTGACGGCGTGGTGGACGACCGCGGCGTGCTCGCGCACCAGGTCGTTGGTCAGCACGTCGTGGTGGGTGGTCATCGCCCCGACGACGATCGCGTCGCCGTCGTCGCGGACCCCGCGCAGGGAGTCGATCCGGCCGAGGTCGATCACGGTCTCGGGGGCGTTGAGCCGCATCCGGAGCACCGGCAGCAGGCTCTGCCCGCCGGCGATGATCTTCGCGTCCTCCCCGTGCTCGGCGAGCGCCGCCAGGGCGTCCTCGACCGAGGTCGGCGCCACGTAGTCGAACTGTGCCGGGATCATGCGCCCGCCCCTTCCGTGCTGGCCCTGCCGGGATTCTCCTGGTTGCCGCCCTCGCCGTCGTCCCCGAAGTGCGGCATGGCCGCACCCTCGGTGGACCCGCCCTTGCCGGCGCCGTTGACGGCCCGCCACACCCGCTCGGGGGTGCAGGGCATCTGGATGTCCGTGACGCCGAGGTGGCGCACGGCGTCGATCACCGCGTTGACGACCGCCGGGGTGGAGGCGATGGTGCCGGCCTCGCCGACCCCCTTGGTGCCGAGCGTGTTGGTGGTGCAGACGCTGGGCTGGTCGGCGTGGTGGACGTCGAAGGAGATCGTGTCGGCGGCCGTGGGCAGCAGGTAGTCGACGAACGAGCCGGAGACGAGCGTGCCCTGGTCGTCGTGCACCGCCTCCTCCCACAGCGCCTGCGCGATGCCCTGCACCAGCCCGCCGTGCACCTGGCCGGCGACGATCAGCGGGTTGACGATGTTCCCGATGTCGTCGCAGCAGGTGTACTTGCGCATCGTGACCTCGCCGGTCTCGGTGTCCACCTCCATCGCGCACAGGTGCGTGCCGTGGGGGTAGTTGAAGTTCACCGGGTCGAACGTCGCGTCCGCGTCGAGCTGCGGCTCGAGGCCCTCGGGGTAGTTGTGGGCCGTGAAGACCGCGGTGGAGACCTCGCCGATCGCGACGCCCTGGTCGGTGCCCTTGACCGAGAACTTCCCTCCGGAGAACTCGAGGTCGTCGACGGAGGCCTCGAGCAGGTGGGCCGCGAACGGCTTGGCCTTCTCGATCACCTTGTCCGCCGCGCGCACCAGCGCCTCGCCGCCGACCACGAGCGAGCGTGAGCCGTAGGTGTCGAGTCCCTTGTGGGAGACCTGGGTGTCGCCGTGCAGGATCTCGACGTCCTCGAAGGCGACGCCGAGCCGGTCGGCGACGATCTGGCTGAAGGCGGTCTCGTGGCCCTGGCCGTGGGCGCTGGCGCCCGTGGTGACCTCGACCGTGCCGGTGGCCAGCATCCGCACCGAGGCGTACTCCCAGCCGCCGGCGCCGTAGTCGAGGCTGCCGAGCACGCGGGACGGCGCGAGGCCGCACATCTCGGTGAACGTCGAGACGCCGATGCCGAGCTGGACCCGGTCGCCGGACTCGCGGCGCCGCTGCTGCTCGGCGCGCAGCTCGTCGTAGCCGAAGGCCTCCCGGGCCTGCGCGGTCGCGGCCTCGTAGTTGCCGGAGTCGTACTCCAGGCCCGCCACCGTGGTGAAGGGGAACTCCTCGTGCGTGATCCAGTTGCGCTCGCGCACCTCCAGCGGGTCGACGCCGAGCTCGGCGGCCAGGTCGTCCATCAGCCGCTCGATGGCGAAGGTCGCCTCCGGTCGTCCGGCGCCGCGGTAGGCGTCGGTCCAGGTGGAGTTGGTCAGCACCGTCTGGCACTCGAAGCGGTAGGCCGGGAACTTGTAGATGGCGTTGAACATGAACGCGCCCAGGACCGGGACCCCGCCGCCCACCAGGGAGATGTAGGCACCGAGGTCGGCGTCGAGGTGCACCTTGAGCCCGGTGACGTTGCCGTCCTTGTCCGCAGCCAGGGTCAGCGTCTGCACCTGGTCGCGGCCGTGGTGGCCCGAGACCAGGCTCTCGCTGCGGGTCTCGGTGTACTTCACCGGCTTGCCGAGCCGGCGGCCGACCGCCCAGGCGATCCACTCCTCCGGCGTGGTCTGGAGCTTGCCGCCGAAGCCGCCGCCCACGTCGGGCGCGATCACCCGGATCTTCGACTCCGGGACACCCGTGGTCGCGGCCAGGGCGAAGCGGAGGATGTGCGGGATCTGGGTGGCCGACCACATGGTCAGCTGCTCGCCGGTCGGGTCGACGACCACCGAGCGGGGCTCCATGAAGGCCGGGATCAGCCGCTGCTGGCGAAACTCCCGCTCGATCAGGACGCCGTCGGTGCGGGCCTTCGCGATCGCGTCCTCGACGTCGCTGCCGGTGCCGGCCTCGCCGGAGTCGAAGACCCACAGCGCCGACTTGTTGGTGCCGAGGTCGGGGTGGGCGAGCACCGAGTCCTCGAGGGCGTTCTTGATGCCCAGCACGGCCGGCTGCTCGTCGTACTCCACGTCGACCAGCTCGGCGGCGTCGCGCGCCTCGGCGGCACTGCGCGCCACGACGACGGCGACGATCTCACCGGCGAACGCGACCCGGTCCGCGGGCATGGGCGAGTGGGTCGGGGCCTTCTGGTCCGGGGTGATCGGCCAGGCGTTGATGCACACGCCGAGCTCGTCACCGAAGTCCTTGCCGGTCAGCACGGTGACGACGTTCTGCGAGGCCTTGGCGGCCTCGGTGTCGATCGAGACGATGGTGGCGTGGGCGAAGGGGCTGCGCACCATGGCCAGGTGCAGCATGCCGGGCAGCGCGATGTTGTCGGTCCACCGGGTGCGACCGGTGATCAGCCGCTGGTCCTCCTTGCGGCGGCGGTCGCGGCCGATCTCCAGGCCCGTGGCCGGCCCGTCCTGGACGGCGGTCATGCGTGGGCCCCCTCTCCGGAGCCGCTCTTGGCGGCGTGGAGGACGCTCTTGACGATGTTGTGGTAGCCGGTGCAGCGGCAGAGGTTGCCCTCGAGGCCGAGCCGCACCTCCTCCTCCGTCGGGTCCGGGTTCTCCTCGAGCAGGTCGATGCTCTGCATGATCATCCCCGGGGTGCAGAAGCCGCACTGGAGGCCGTGGCACTCCCGGAACGCCTCCTGGACCGGGTGGAGGGCGCCGTCGCCCCCCTCGGACAGGCCCTCGATGGTGGTCACCTCGTGGCCGTCGGCCTGCACCGCCAGGACGTTGCACGACTTCACGCTGCGGCCGTCGAGGTGGACGGTGCAGGCGCCGCAGTTGCTGGTGTCGCAGCCGATGACCGTGCCGGTCTTGCCGAGCTTCTCGCGGAGGTACTGCACGAGCAGCATCCGGGGTTCGACGTCGTCGGAGACGCTCGCGCCGTCGACGGTGAGGTTGATCCGGGCCATGAAGGGCTCCTCCTGAAGGGATGACGGACCTGTGATGGGGGTCACGGTAGGGACCGCAGGGTTGGCGAACGGTTGGCTACCCTCGGGCCGTGCCCGCGCCCTCCTCCCGTCCGCTCGAGGAGGCGGGGCTGGTGGCGCTGGGCGGGGCGGTGGGGAGCCTGGCGCGGTGGGGTCTGGCCGGCTGGCTGCCGGCACCGTGGGGGACGCTGGGGGCCAACCTGGTCGGCTGCTTCGCGATCGGGGTGCTGGCCGCCTGGCTGTTCGTGCGCCACCCGCGGCTGCGGCTGCTGGTCGGGGTCGGCGTGCTCGGGGGCTTCACCACCTTCTCCACCTCGTTGCTCGACACCCGCGACCTGCTCGACCGGCCCGGCCTCGCCGCGGCGTACGCCGCAGGCACGCTGGTGTCCTGCCTGGTCCTCGCCGCACTGGGACTCGTGGTGGGCCGCCGGCTGCCGGGAGCCGGGGCGTGACCGCGCTGGCCGTCGCGCTCGGCGGCGCGGTGGGGGCGCTGGTGCGCTGGGCCCTCGCGCGCTGGTCGGCGACCGCGCGCTTCCCGTGGGGGACGCTCGTGGCCAACGTGCTCGGGTCGTTGCTGCTCGGCGGAGTGGCCGCGGCGCTCTCGGGGTGGGCACAGGTGCTGCTGGCGACGGGGGTGGCCGGCGCGCTGACGACGTACTCCTCGTTCGCGCTGGAGACGGTGCTGCTCGACCGCAACGACCGTCGCGGGACCGCGATGCTGAGCGTGGTGGCCACGCTGGCGGTCGGGTCGGCGGCGTTCGCGGCCGGCTGGTGGCTCGGGTCGTGAGCCTCAGCGGCCGGCGGCCGCGAGCCGGCCCCTGAGCAGCGCCTTGGCCGGGTGGTCGCGGTCGCCGAGGACGGCGAGGCAGCGCTCGACCACCTCGGTGTCGTAGGGGGCGAGCTCGCCGTAGCGGAGCACGGCGGTGGGGTCGGGGCGGGCGAGCAGTGCCTCGCGCATGCTCACCGCGACGTAGTCGCCGAGCTCGGCGAGGGCCGGCGCGTTGGTGCCGGGCAGCAGGTCGCCGCCGTACGCCGCGACCGCGGCCGTGACCTCGCCGCGGCCGAGCAGCGCCAGCACGTCCTCGACGTCGGTGCGCACCGGCATCATCAGCCGGTAGGGACGCGAGGCGAGCTGGCCGCCGAGCGCGGAGCGCAGGTGGGACACCTCGGCCTTGAGCGTCGACATCGTCACCGCCTGCTCGCCGTAGATCATGGTGTGCAGCCGCTCCAGCGAGAGCCCCTCGGGGTGCAGGCCGAGCAGGGCGACGATCTCGGTCTGGCGACGGTTGAGCAGCAGTCGCTGGCCGTCGAGCCACGCCTCGGCGGTGCCGAGCAGCGAGAGGGTGAGGCCGGGGTCGGCGGGGGCGACCTCGCCGCGGCCGGAGCCCCACTGGCTGGAGCGCGGCAGCGCGCCCTCGATCAGCCGCGCCAGCACCCGCGCGGTCGCCAGCCCGATGGGGTGGGTGCGGTCCCAGGTGGTGGAGAGGTCGACGACGCCGATCTGCTCACCGGTGACGGGGTCGTGGAGGGGCGCGGCCCAGCAGACCCAGTTGTGGACGATCGGCGCGAAGTGCTCCGCGCTGAAGACCATCGCGGGGTCGCCGGTCCGCGTGGCGATCGCGAGCGCGTTGGTGCCGACGCTGGCCTCGTCCCAGCGGCCCGCGGGCACGAAGTTGACGGTCTCGGCCTTGCGGCGCATCACCCGACCGCCGTAGGTCCACAGGATCTTGGTCTCGGCGTCGGTGATGGCGAGCACCAGGTCGCCGTCCTCGGCGGTGCGCCGCAGGTCGGACTCGACCCGTTCGACGGCGACCCGCAACGGCGAGTCCTGGAAGCAGGCGGCCGTCTCGGCCTCGTCGGCCAGCGGCGCCTCGCGCAGGTCGCGGGTCACCGCCTCGGAGAGCTGCCAGCTGCGGAGGATCTCGGGGCGCACCGCACTGCGAGCGCCGTCGCCGTGCTCGACGAAGCTGGTCCAGGCGCGGACGGCCTCCAGCCGTCGCGACTGCAGGTCGCTCGATCCCATGTCCGCCCCTTGCGTGATGCCCGTCACGGTAGTCCGCACACCCTGAGGCTTCAACGGGCACGGGCGGGCTCGGTCGTCCGGCGGCTACAGTCCAGCGAGGACCGCACTCGGGAACGACGCAGAGCAGAGGAGCACCGTGCAGATCCTGGTGACCGGGGCGACCGGCTATGTCGGGAGCCGACTGGTGCCCGCCCTCCTGGAGCGCGGCCACGCCGTACGGACCACGACGACTGACCCGGACCGTGAGCAGCCGTGGTGGCAGGACCGGGTCGAGACGGTCGTGATGGATGCCCTCGACGCCGACCAGGTGGCGGCCGCGTGCGCGGGGATGGACGCGGTGTACTACCTGATCCACGGGATGGGCGGCGCGGACTTCGTCGAGACCGACCGCAGGGCGGCTGCGAACCTGGCGCGGGGCGTGCGCGTCCATGAGGTCGGCCGGGTCGTGTACCTGTCGGGGATCGTGCCCGACGTCGACGACGAGGAGCTCTCGGCGCACATCGAGTCACGTCGCGAGGTCGAGCGGATCCTGATCGACACCCCCGCGACCGTGGTCGCGCTGCGGGCCGCGGTGCTGCTCGGGAGCGGGTCGACCTCGTTCGAGATCATCCGCCAGGTCAGCGAGCGGATACCGGTCCAGACCGTCCCGACCTGGATGGACTCCGAGGTGCAGCCGGTCGCGGTCGTCGACGCGCTCGCCGCGATGGTGGGTGCCCTGGACTACGACGGCCCCTCGCGCTCCTTCGACGTGGGCGGGCCCGAGCGGCTGCGCTACGCCGCGCTGCTGTCCCGCTACACCTCGCACGCCGATCTGGAGCGTCCGCAGGTGGAGGTCCCGCTGCTGCCGACTGCGCTGGTCGGGACCCTGGTGGGCAGCCTCACCGACGTGCCCCGGCCGACGGTCGAGGCGCTGGTCGAGAGCCTGCGTCACGACATGGTGGCGGCCGACGACGACTTCCGGAGCCTGCTCCCCGAGGGCCACACGTTGGTGGGGCTGGACGAGGCGTTCCGCCGGTCGCTGGCCGACCCGGCGGCGCAGCCTGCCGACGCCGATCCGATGGGCCCGCTGCCCCAGGACCCGGTGTGGGCCGCCGGTGGCGACGAGCGGCCGCGGCTGGCCAAGGTGGTCGACGCGGTCAAGGACGTGCTGCCGGGCTCGTGAGCGGACCCGGGGGGTCGCCTACGGTCCGGCGCGGCTGCACCCGGAGCCGCGGGTGACGGGGCGGTCGGGCGGGGTGACGTCGCGGGTGCCGGTGGTGTCGACGAGGAACTGTTGGCCGTGGGGATCGGACCAGAGGTAGGTGGTCTCGTCGAGGCTGGTGTAGCGCCAGCCGGCGTGGGTGCGGAGCCGGTGGTGGCGACGGCAGAGGGGCGCGAGGTTGCAGTCGCAGCTCGCACCGCCGTCGGCGTGCGGGACCTGGTGGTCGTGGTCGCAGCGGCGCGACGGGCGGGTGCACCAGGGGTAGACACAGTGGGGGTGGAGCAGGTCGACCCGGGTGCGGAGTCGGCCGCGTACCTCGTAGGCCTCGCTGTGGACGTGGTCGGCGAGGTCGATGACGGGCTGGACCGTGAGGTGGGTGTCGGAGCGGCCGAGCCAGTCGCGCAGCTGCTGGACCAGCACGGGTGAGGCCAGGGTCTCGCACCGCCCGACGGGGTTGCCGGCGGTGACTGCGTCCTGGGCGAGGTGGAGCACCAGCAGCGTGCGCTTCGACGGCGTGGGCGCCGCCCCACCCTCGAGCAGGGCCAGCGCGGTGGCCGGGTCGGCGAGGACACCGACGGCGCGGGAGCGGCGGACGTCGAGGGACTCCTCGTGCCGGCCCTCAGCAGCGTCCTGCTCAGCCAGCCGGGCGGCAAGGCGACCGAGGGTCTGGTCGAAGTCGTGGAGGTCCTTCCAGTCGCCGCGCAGGGTCATGTCGGCGACCCCGGTGTCGTTGATCGAGCTCTCGTGGAGCGTGGCGTGGCGACGGTCGAGGGCCTGGACCTGCGCGAGCTCACGCTCCTCGGGGTGCAGCTGCATCATCGCCTCGTCGAGCAGCCGCGCCAGCGTGGTCGCCCCGACCCGGTGGGCGAGGTGGGACAGCTCCTGGTCGAGGTGGTCGCACACGTCGTCGGGCGCACCGGTGACCAGCTGGGCGATCCGGCGCGCACGCCAGGCCTCGACCTCGGCCCGCTCGACGCGGCGCCACAGCCGCGGCAGCCGGTGCCGCAGGACCAGCGCGTCACGGATCAGCGCATCACCCGCCTGGGTCGACCGCCCCAGTGCGGCTCCCAGCGGCGCGGCGGCCGACCAGGACCAGGCCGGGATCCCCCGGTCCTCGTCGAAGGGGCGCGCGGCCTCCTCGGCAGGGTCGATCGGGTCCGGCTCCCGCCGCGCGGGGTGGGGCTCCTCGCCGAGGTCGGGGTGGGCGTCGGCCCACTGCGCGGCCAGCACCAGCAGCTGGGCATCGGCCGCGAGCTGGACCTCCCGCGTCGTCCGCACGCTCGCCAGCAGGTCGGTCGTGGTGACGACCTCAGGGGCGGGGGTGGCTGACATACCTCATTCTAACTCGAACACCTGTTCGAATCAAGTTCTTGTCGGCGCCGTGCCGCCCGGTTGTGGTGGCGCTTCCATGGCACTGGTCGGGCTGATCTGGAACCGTCCGCGTCATGACGGAGCGACAGACGACACCTGGTCGAGAGTGCAGCTTCTGCCCTATTGCGGCCGGCCAAGCGGACGCAAGTCTCGTCCACCAGGACGAGGCTGTGGTGGCCTTCATGGACCTGAACCCCGTCACGCCGGGCCATCTTCTCGTCGTGCCACGCAAGCACGCGGTAGGCCTCCAGGACCTGGACGGAGCCACCGGCGCCCACGTGTGGTCCGTCGCTCACAGGCTGGCCCGAGCGTTGCGTCGTTCAAGCCTGCGCTGCGAGGGGATCAACATGCTCGTCTGTGACGGTGAAGCCGCCTTCCAGACGGTCTTCCACTTCCACCTCCACGTGATTCCTCGCTACGCAGGCGACGGTTGGACCATCGAGCCCGATACGCAGGCACGCCAGAGGTCACTCCTCGACCGCGACGCGCGGGCGATCAGATCCGCCATCGCGTCCACGGACTGACCGCCGCCACGACCGTGGACAGGTCTGGCCATCGTCGCCGGTCACCCTCAGCGTCGCAACCGGGCGTAACGTGCCAGGCGTGAACGTCACGCTGCGCGAGGTCACCGGGGACAACGGGGAGGCGGTCCTCGCGCTGCGCACGTCGCCGGAGCAGGAGCAGTTCGTGAGCACGGTCGCCTCCTCGTTGCGGGAGGCGGCGGAGAATCCGCAGGACAAGCCGTGGTTCCGGGCGGTGTACGCCGGCGACGAGCCCGTCGGGTTCGTGATGCTGTGCTGGGACGTCGAGCCCAGGCCACCCGACGTCAACGGCCCGTGGTTCCTGTGGAAGCTGCTCATCGACCACCGTCACCAGGGGCGCGGCCTCGGGCGGGAGGTCGTGCGCCAGGTCGTCGAGCTGGTGCGAGCCGAAGGAGCCACCGAGCTGCTCACCAGCCACGCGCAGGGCGAAGGTGGGCCGGCGGGGTTCTACGCGCGGCTCGGCTTCGTGCCGCGCGGCGACCTCGACCCCGACGGCGAGGTCATCCTGCGCCTGCCGCTCAGTGGTGGATCCGACCCTCGCTGCCCGCCAGCCGACCGCCGGACCCGCCCCACTGCAGGGCGATGATCTCGGCGGCGATGCTGATCGCGGTCTCCTCCGGCGTCCGGGCGCCGAGGTCGAGGCCGATCGGGCTGGAGAGCCGGTCGATCTCCTTCTCGGTCAGACCGGCCTCGTGCAGCCGCTGGAGACGGTCGTCGTGGGTGCGGCGGCTCCCCATCGCCCCGACGTACGCCGGGCGCTGCTCGTCGGGGAGCCTGAGCGCGACCTCGAGCAGCGGCACGTCGAACTTGGGGTCGTGGGTGAGGACCGCGAGCACGGTCCGACGGTCGATCCGGCCGCCCTCGAGCTCGGCCGCGAGGTAGCGGTGCGGCCAGTCGACGACCACCTCGTCGGCCTCGGGGAACCGGCTGTTCGTCGCGAAGACGGGACGCGCGTCGCACACGGTCACGTGGTAGCCGAGGAACGACCCGACCCGCGCGACCGCGGCCGCGAAGTCGATCGCCCCGAAGACCAGCATCCGCGGCTTGGGGGCGAAGGCCCACACGAAGACCCGCATCCCCTCGCCGCGTCGCTCGCCGTCGGGACCGTAGGTCAGCGTGGCGTTGTGGCCCTGCGCGAGCTGGCCGAGCGCGTCGTCACGCACCGCGTCGTCGGCGCGCGGGGAGCCCAGGCTGCCCGCCACCGTCTCGTCGGGCCGGACCACCAGCCGCCGTCCCAGCCAGGCCGGGTCCGGGTGCTCGATCACGGTCGCCAGCGCCACCGGGCGCCCGGCCTCGACGTCGGCGGCGACCTCCCCGAGCTCCGGGAAGCTCTCGCGGTCCACCTTCTCGACGTAGACGTCGAGGATGCCGCCGCAGGTCAGGCCGACGGCGAAGGCGTCGTCGTCGGAGACGCCGTAGCGCTCCAGGACGGGAGTCCCGGACCCGACGACCGACTGCGCCAGCTCGTAGACCGCGCCCTCCACGCACCCCCCGGACACCGACCCGACCGCCGACCCGTCCGGGCCGACCAGCATCGAGGCGCCCGCCGGACGGGGCGCGGACTGGAAGGTGGCCACCACGGTGCCGACGCCGACGGTCTCGCCGGCCTCCCACCACTGCAGCAGCTCGCTCAGCACGTCACGCACGGGACACCAGCTCCGTCAGCTCGGCGAAGGTCGCGAGCGAGTGCCCGGCGACGAAGTGGTCGCAGTGGGGCAGCGCCGCCACGACCCCGGCCTGCACCGGCTCGTAGCCGGCCTTGCCGCGGTGGGGGTTGACCCACACCACGCGGTGGGCGATCCGCTGCAGCCGGGCCAGCTGCTCGCCGAGCAGCGTCACGTCGCCCCGCTCCCAGCCGTCGCTGAAGACCACCACCACGGCGCCGCGGGCCATCCCCCGCTGACCCCACCGGGTGAGGAACATCTGCAACGTCTCCCCCAGCCGGGTCCCGCCCGACCAGTCCGGCACCGTGTCGCCGGCGGCGATGATCGCGCGGTCGGGGTCGTGCAGCCGCATCGCGCGGGTGACGTGGGTCAGCCGGGTCCCGACGGTGAACGTCTCGACCGACGAGCCGCCGGTCTGGGTCATCCGGTGGGCCAGCCGCAGCAGCGCGTCGGCGTACCCGCTCATCGAGCCGGACACGTCGACCAGCAGCACCACCCGACGCGGCCGGGTGCCGCGGCGGCGCCACGCGATGTCGGAGGGCTCCCCCATCCGGCGCAGGCTGTCGCGCAGCGTGCGGTGGGCGTCGACCTGGCCGCGGTGCCACCTGCGGTGCCGCGCCGTACGCCGCAGCGGCGGTCGGCACTCCAGCCGCGCGAACATCGCCGCGAGCCGCTGCTTCTCACCGGCGGTGAGCGCGGCGACGTCGCGGTGGCGCAGCACCTCGGCGCCGCTGGCCGCGGCCCGGACCGCCTCCTCGTCCGACTCCCCCTCGCCCCCCGAGGGCTCCTGCTCGGGGAACACCGACACCGGGGCCGGCGGCTGCTCGGCGGGGCGGCGGCGGGGCAGGCCGTCGCGGGCGTTGAAGAAGGCGTCGAAGACCTGGTCGTAGCGTTCGAGGTCGTCGGGGCTGCCGCACAGGGTGGCCCGACCCGACCAGTACACGTCGCGCCGCTCGGCCGTCCCCAGCAGCGCCGTGGCGGCCAGGAAGCCGTGGGCGCGGTCCTGGGTGACGCCGACCCCGGCCGCCCGCAGCGCCCGGGTGAAGGCGAGCAGCACCTCGTCGGCCTCGTGGACGGGGGCGGCACTCATCGCGCCAGCATCCGGTCGAGCGCCTGCTTCACGCGGTCGCTGTCCTCGCGGTACTTCACCAGCGCCCCCAGCGTCGCGGCCGCGGTCTCGAGGTCGAGCTCCTCGGTCGCGAGGTGCTGCAGCGCCCGGGCCCAGTCCAGGGTCTCGGCGACCCCGGGCGGCTTGAGCAGGTCGTCGCGGTCGCGCAGCTGCTGCACCACGGTCACGACCTGCCGGGCCAGTGCCTGGCTCACCTCGGGCGCGCGGCTGCGCACGATCTGCAGCTCGCGCTCGAGCCCGGGGTGCTCGATCCAGTGGTAGAGGCAGCGCCGCTTCAGCGCGTCGTGCAGCTCCCGGGTCCGGTTGGAGGTGAGCACCACCACCGGCGGCACCGCAGCTGCGACCGTGCCGAGCTCGGGGATCGAGACCTGGTAGGTCGAGAGCACCTCCAGCAGGAACGCCTCGAACTCGTCGTCGGCGCGGTCCACCTCGTCGACCAGCAGCACCGCGGGCGCCTGCTGGAGCGCCTGGAGCACCGGTCGGGCGAGCAGGAAGCGCTCGTCGTACAGGCTCTTCTCGGCCTCCTCCGGCTCGGCGCCGCCGGCGGCCTCCAGCGCGCGCAGGTGCAGGATCTGGCGCGGGAAGTCCCAGTCGTAGAGCGCCTGGGTGGCGTCGATCCCCTCGTAGCACTGGAGCCGGATCAGGGGCAGGTCCAGCGACTCCGCGAGCGCCTCGGCCAGCGCGGTCTTGCCGGTCCCGGGCTCGCCCTCGAGCAGCAGCGGCCGCTGCATCCGCAGCGCGAGGAAGCCCACCGTGGCGAGCTCGGGGTCGGCGAGGTAGCCGGTGGCCCCGAGCCGCTCGGCGAGGTCGGCGGCGCTGGCCGGAGCGGAGTCCATGCGTCGAGCCTACGACCGGGGATGTTGGCGCGAGGTTGGTCGCCTCAGCGCGGGGGCCGGTCGACGTCGCGGCCGGTGGCGAGGTCGCCGCACTCGACGAGCACCACCTCGTGGGCGGCGAGGTAGCCGCGGGCGCCGGCATCGCCGCGCGTGGTCGCGGCCACCCCCGCCCAGTGGTCGCGGCCCAGCAGCACGGGGTGGCCCGGTTCCCCGGCGTACGCCGCCCGGGTGAGGGTCTCCGCCCCCGACCCGGCCGCGAGCAACCGCCGCACCACCGCGGGACCGACGTCGGGCAGGTCGACCAGGCTCACCACCGCGACCTCGGCCTCGGTGTCGGCGAGCGCCGTCAGCCCGCGGCGCAGCGAGGCGCTCATCCCGTCGGCCCAGTCGGGCGCGACCACGTGGTCGACCGGGCCGTCCGGCAGCAGCGGCAGCACGTCCCGGACCGCGGCGCCGAGCACGACCGTCACCGCCTCGCAGCCGCCGTCGAGCAGCGCCGTGATCCCGAGGGCCAGCCAGGGGGTCCCGTCGTCACCGGTCACCAGCGCCTTGGGTCGTCCCATCCGGGAGCCGGCGCCGGCGGCGAGCAGCAGCCCCTGCGCCGTCACCGGGCGCTCACCCTGCGAAGGCCTCGTCGTAGAGCTGGGCCAGGTCCTCCGACCAGGGCCCGCTGAAGCCGCACACCAGCACCTTGCCGTCCTGGTTCCCCGCGACCAGGTAGCGCTGGCCGGCCACGAACTCCGGCGCCCCGATCAGCGCGGCGAGGTCGGCCGACCCGGCGTCGACCTCGACCACGTCGGTCTCCTCGCCGGCGTACCACTGCGTGGGCTCGATCGTGGCGGTCCCGCCCTCGACCATGGTGACCTCGCCGGCCACGGCGTACGCCGCCCCGCCCAGCACCTCCGCGCTCGGGACCATGCAGCGGCCGGGCGCGTCGGGCGGCAGCGCGAGCGCGGTCACCGTCGGCGCCTCGCCCGCGGTCGGCGGCGGTGCGACCGGGTCGTCGCCGCCGAGGAGGGCGAAAGCACCGCCCGCCGCGATCAGGACGGTCGCGGCGGCGGCCACCAGCCAGGTGAGCGGGTTGCGGCCGCGGGTGCCGCTGGCACGGGGGGTCAGGGTGTCGTTGTCGCTCATGACGTCCTCCAGGACTCGGGCGACCCGGTCGGGGTCGGCAGGGGGGAGATGGGCGCCGGGGTCGGCCTCACGCAGCCGTGCGAACAGCTCGTCCGACCGGTCCTCTGGGCTCATCCGGCACCTCCTCCTGTCTCCTCATGTCCGGCAGCGGCCTCGATCTTTCCCAGCTCCTCGCGCAACCGCCGGCGAGCCCGGTGCAGCCGGATGCTGACGGCGTTGGCCGTCACGTCCAGGACGGTGGCGATCTCCGCAGGGGTCAGCTGCTCCCACGCCCACAGCCGCAGCAGCTCGGAGTCCTCCGCGCCCAGCCCGGCCAGGGCCTCGTGGAGGGTGTCGTCGCGGCTGCTTGGTGCCAGGGGCACCTCGCGCGGCGGGTCCAGGACGGCGACCTTCCCGGCGACGCGGCGCTGCCGACGGGCCGCGCGCTGGGCGTTCGCGAGGCAGTTCCGCGCCACGCCGTAGGCCCAGGGCAGGGCCGGGTCGGGCAGCTCGGCGTACCTCCGCCAGAGCACGAGCAGGGTCTCGGCGAGCACGTCGTCGGCCGTGGCCGGGTCGGTCCGCCGCGCGAGGTAGCGCCGCAACGGCTCCAGCAGCTCCTCGCGCACCAGCGCCTCGAAGCGTGCGGGCTCCCCGGTGACCACGCCACCACGGTGCCACACCGCGGGCGGGGGTCGGCTCAGACCCGCAGCTCTCGCCGCAGGAACCCGATCGTCTTGTCCATCGACTGCTGCCACCGCGCGTAGAAGGCATGGTCCTCCCCGGGGTACCAGGCCAGCTCGGAGTCGACGCCGGCCGCCCGCATCGCCCGCTGCGTCTGCGTGGCCCACACCGGCGGGCAGGTGGCGTCGGCCCGGCCGTGGTGGCTCAGCACCGGCTCGGTGATCCGACCGAAGTACGCGCGCGCGGACAGCCCGCGCCAGAAGGCCGGCGACTGCCGGGGCGTCCCGTACTCGTCGTAGAGGGCCTGGGCGTCCTCGGGCCGGCCGTCCTCGAGGAAGTGGCGGACGTTCTCGATCGCGCGCGAGCTCACCGACGCGTAGAGCACGGCGGCGTCGACCAGCCCGGGCCGGGCGACGAGCGCGTTCATCGTCACCCCACCGCCCATCGAGCGCCCGAGCATCGCCAGCCGCCCGTCGTCGACCGACGGCAGCCGGCGCAGCGCCGCCACCGCGTTGATCGCGTCGCGGGTGTAGGCGATCCGGGTGTCGCGCTCGCGCCGGTAGACCGGGCCGGACGCCGCGTGGCCCCGGTAGTCGGTGTGCAGCACGACGAAGCCGGCGCGGGCCAGCGCGTCCTGCTCGCGCGCGAGGCCCTGGCCCGTGACATAGGCGGCGGGCTCGATGTAACCGTGGTTGAGCACGATGCCCGGGAAGGGGCCGCGGCCCTTCGGGACCAGGAGCACGCCGGAGACGTCGAGGTCACCGCTGCGGTAGAGCACCTGGTGCCGGGTGTAGGCGTCGGTCTCGAGCTCGGTCGCCGTGATCCGGGGACGACCGCCGTCGGGCCGCTGTCGCATCAGCGTGGGGAGCGAGAGCCGGTCGGGCACCGCGGGCAGCCGCTCGATGGGCCTCTCCGCGGGCTGCTCGGTCGGCTGCTCGGTGGGGCCCTCGCTCGTGGTCGGCGACGGGACGGACGGGGTCTGGGAGGAGGGCGTGGCCCCGGGCTGCTGCCCCGGCGCGCTGCAGCCGGTCGTGGCGAGGAGGGCGAGGCCGAGAGCCAGGGCCGCGAGCCGGGTCCGCATGCCGTCCAGTGTGGCGGACGGGGGAAACCTCAGCCCGCGACGGAGCGGGGCTCGAGCAGCGAGCGCACCTGCTCCAGCGCCACGGCGACGTCCGGGTCCAGGCACGGCAGCCCGGTGGTGCCGGCGAGCTCCGGGGTCGCGCCCGCCCCACCGAGGACGACCGCGGTGTCCTGGGCCAGGCGCCGCCACGCGCTGGTACGGGCCTCCAGCACGGTGGTGCGGGTCCCGGAGACCACCACCAGGTCCGGCCTGGCGAGCTGGCACGCGCGGGCGAGCGTCACCAGCGGGGTGTCCGCCCCGAGGAACTCCACGCGCCAGCCCGCGTCGTGCAGCAGCGTCGCGAACGCGAGCGGGCCGAGGTCGTGCCGCTCCCCCGGCGGGCAGGCGACGAGCACGCAGGGCCGGCCGTCCTCGGGGTCCGGGGCCCGGTCGGCGTCGATCGCCGTCAGCAGGTGGGCGCGCGCGAGTCCGCTGGCGAAGTGCTCGTGGGCCACGCTGCGGCTGCCGGCCTCCCACTGCGTTCCCAGCAGGTGGAGGTAGGGCAGCAGCACCTCACGCACCGTGGCGACGATCCCGAGCTCGGCCACCGCGTCGTGCCAGGCGCTGTCGAAGCCGAGCTGGTCGAGCTCCCCGCACGCGGCGTCGAGACGGGCCAGGAGCTCCTGGGGGCGGTGGGAGGTCACGGGTCACCACTGTGTCAGGCCGACGCGCGTGATCCCACATCCCCGCGAGTGGGAACACGACCGGGCCCCGACCACCAGCTGGTGGTCGGGGCCCGGTCGTCGTTCAGTGGCGGGAGGCCGGACTCAGAAGTCCATGCCGCCCATGCCGCCCATGTCGCCGCCGCCGGGCATGGCGGGCGCCTTCTCGGGCTTGTCGGCCACGACGGCCTCGGTGGTGAGGAACAGCGCGGCGATCGACGCGGCGTTCTGCAGCGCCGAGCGGGTGACCTTGGCCGGGTCCAGGATGCCCGCCTCGATCATGTCGACGTAGTCGCCGGTCGCGGCGTTGAGGCCGTGACCCGGGGTCAGGTGACGCACCTTCTCCACGACGACGCCACCCTCGAGACCGGCGTTGACGGCGATCTGCTTGAGCGGGGCCTCGGTGGCCGCACGCACGATCGCAGCACCGGTGGCCTCGTCACCGACGAGGTCCAGCTTCTCGAACGCGGCGGTCGCGGCCTGCAGCAGCGCGACGCCACCACCGGCGACGATGCCCTCCTCGACGGCAGCCTTCGCGTTGCGGACGGCGTCCTCGATGCGGTGCTTGCGCTCCTTGAGCTCGACCTCGGTGGCCGCGCCGACCTTGATGACGGCCACGCCGCCGGCCAGCTTGGCGAGGCGCTCCTGGAGCTTCTCGCGGTCGTAGTCGGAGTCCGACTTCTCGATCTCGGCGCGGATCTGGTTGACCCGGCCCTCGATCTGGGCGGCGTCGCCGGCGCCCTCGACGATCGTGGTCTCGTCCTTGGTGATGACGACCTTGCGGGCCTGGCCGAGCAGCTCGACGCCGGCGTTCTCCAGCTTGAGGCCGACCTCCTCGGAGATCACCTGGCCGCCGGTGAGGATCGCGATGTCCTGCAGCATGGCCTTGCGGCGGTCACCGAAGCCCGGGGCCTTGACGGCCACGGAGCGGAAGGTGCCCTTGAGCTTGTTCACCACGAGGGTGGACAGCGCCTCGCCGTCGACGTCCTCGGAGATGATGACCAGCGGCTTGCCGGACTGCATGACCTTCTCGAGCAGCGGCAGCAGGTCCTTGACCGAGGAGACCTTGGAGTTGGCGATGAGGACGTAGGGGTCCTCCAGCACGGTCTCCATGCGCTCGGGGTCGGTGACGAAGTAGGCCGAGATGTAGCCCTTGTCGAACCGCATGCCCTCGGTCAGCTCGAGGTCGAGGCCGAAGGTGTTCGACTCCTCGACCGTGATGACGCCTTCCTTGCCGACCTTGTCCATCGCCTCGGCGATGATCTCGCCGACGGTGGCGTCCGCGGCGGAGATCGACGCGGTCGCGGCGATCTGCTCCTTGGTCTCGACGTCCTTCGCCATGCCGAGCAGCTGCTCGGAGACGGCCTCGACGGCGGACTCGATGCCGCGCTTGAGGCTCATCGGGTTGGCGCCGGCGGCGACGTTGCGCAGGCCCTCGCGGACCATCGCCTGGGCGAGCACGGTCGCGGTGGTCGTACCGTCACCGGCGACGTCGTCGGTCTTCTTGGCGACCTCCTTGACCAGCTCGGCGCCGATCTTCTCGTAGGGGTCCTCGAGCTCGATCTCCTTGGCGATGGACACGCCGTCGTTGGTGATCGTGGGGGCGCCCCACTTCTTCTCGAGGACGACGTTGCGGCCCTTGGGGCCGAGCGTGACCTTGACCGCGTCGGCAAGGGTGTTCATACCCTTCTCCAGCCCGCGGCGGGCCTCCTCGTTGAAAGCAATCAGCTTCGGCATAACTCCAGTGATTCCTATCGGGAGTCTGGTGGTCGACGTGGTGGGTTGCCCGCGACGGACGGTCCGTCCGTCCGACGAACCCTGCTCGCCGGACGGGTGCGGACCTCAACGTCACCGCGTCAGGATGATGTTTCGGTTGTCACTCTCATGCTACGAGTGCCAGCTTCATGTTTAGCACTCGGGGTGGGAGAGTGCAAACGTCCTCGACGGTCGAGTTCCCGACAGACCTGGGCCCGGGTACCCATGCGCAGTCCGGAGCGGCGGCGGAGGATGGAAGGCATGACCGCTGAGACCTCATCACCCGACACCGACGGGCCCGCGACCCGGTCCCTGACGCCGCGACAGCTCGCCTGGTTGCGCTCCGAGGTGGCCGACTGGAGCAGCGAGGGCCTCCTGGAGCCCGGCCAGGCCGACGCGCTGCTGGGCCACTACCGGGCCACGCGGCGGGCGGGGACGGGGCGGCTGCTGCTCGGCCTGGGCGCCGGGTTCCTGGGCGTCGGCGTGATCTGGCTGGTCGCCGCGAACCTCGACCAGCTCTCCCCGCTCGCTCGATTCCTGCTCGTCATGCTCCTCTGGCTCACCGCGTTGACCGGCGGCGAGGTGCTGGCCTCCCGGCCTGCCGGCCGCAGCGGCGGTGGGGGCGCGTTGGTGGCCACGGTCCGGCTGCTGGCCGCGGTGCTGCTCGGCGCCCTGGTCTTCCAGGCCGCCCAGAGCCTGCAGGTGCCCGCCTACGAGCCCTCGCTCCTGGCGTGGTGGTCCCTCGGCGCCCTCACCCACGCCTACGCCGTCCGCTCGGTCGCACCGCTGGTCGTGGGCCTGGTCACCGGCACGGCGTGGTTCCTGTGGCAGGTGCTCGAGCTCGAGCCGAGCGGCCTGGCCGTGGTGCTCGCGCTGCTCGCCGGGTCCGGACTCGCCGTCGGCATCTCGGCCGTCCACCCACGGCCCCTGGTCCGCTTCGCCGCACCCTGGCGCGAGGTGGGGGCGCTGCTGGGGCTGGCCGCCCTGTTCGTCGCCGCCCTGCCCCTGGTGACCACCGAGGACTTCGTCTGGGACCGGTGGCTGGTCGTGGGCCTGGTGGTGGCCGGCGTCGCCCTGGTCGCCGGCACCACCCTCGCCCGGGGCACCGCGCGACTGGAGCCGCTCGCCGCGGTCGCGGCGGCGGTGGCGGCCGTCGGGCTCGTGCTCTGGGACACCGGGACCGACACCGCCGACGTCACGGCCGCCGACTGGGCCCACTCCGTGCTCAGCGTGGGGATCTACGTGCTCGCCGCCGTCGCCGTGGCCACCGCGGGCACGCTGCGCGACAGCCGCCGGCTGACGGCGCTCGCCACCGCGGCGCTGGTCGTCTTCACGACCTTCCAGAGCTTCGCGGTGTTCGCCCGGATCATCGAAGGAGCCTGGCTGTTCGTGGTGCTGGGGCTGGTGTTCCTGGGCACGGGCGTGGTGTTCGACCGGGCGCGGCGTCGGGTCGCCGGTGTCCTCGCGGCGGGAGAGGTCCGATGATCCGCACGATCGCCGCCGTGGCGGCCGCCCAGCTGGCGGTGGTGGGCCTTGCCGTGGCGCCGCAGCTCACGGCCCGGCTCACCGGCGAGGACTACCTGATGCAGGTCCGGCCCGTGGACCCGATCGACCCGTTCCGGGGCGCCTACGTCGCGCTCGACTACCCCGGGCTCGAACCGGCCCTGGCGGACCACGCCGACGACCGTCGCGGGAGTGTGTTCGTCACGCTGGTCGAGCGGGAGGGCTACTGGGAGGCCGACCGCGTCACCCCCGAGCGGCCGGACGCGGGTCCCTACCTCGCGTGCGCCGACACCGGCTGGACGACCCGCTGCGGGATCGGGACCTACTTCGCCTCGCAGGAGCGGGCCCTGGAGCTCGAGCAGTCGCTCGCCGATGGCGGCGGCGTCGCCACCGTCAGGATCGACGGTAGGGGGCACGCCAGCGTCGTCGACGTCCGCTGACCGTCTCAGCCGCCGGCGACAGCCGGGATCACCGAGACCTGGCTGCCGTCGGGCGTCGGCGTGGCCAGGTTGTCCAGGAAGCGCACGTCCTCGTTGCCGACGTAGACGTTGACGAAGCGCCGCAGCTCGCCCTGCTCGTCGAGGACCCGGCCCTTGATGCCGGAGTAGCTCGCGTCGAGGTCGTCGAGCACGTCGGCCAGGGTCGCGCCGGCCGCGTTCACCTCGGACTGGCCCGCGGTGTAGGTGCGCAGGATGGTGGGGATCCGGACGGAGACGCTCATGGTGTCCTCTCTGTTCTACCCGGTCGCTCAGGCGATGCCGGTGGCGGTGAAGGCGGCGTACGTCGGCGCGATGGTCGCCGCGGGACCGACCCGGTCGGCCACCGCGTCGAGGGTCTTCAGGCCCATGCCGGTGTTGATGACCACCGTCTCGGCGGTGGGGTCGAGCTGGCCGGTCTCGGTCAGCTTCCTCAGCACCGCGACCGTGGTGCCGCCGGCGGTCTCGGTGAAGATCCCCTCGTGGCGGGCCAGCAGCAGGATGCCCTCGCGGACCTCCTCGTCGGTGACGTCCTCGACCGCACCGCCGGTGCGCCGGCAGACGTCGAGGACGTAGACGCCGTCGGCGGGGTTGCCGATGGCCAGGCTCTTGGCGATGGTGTCGGGCTTGACCGGTCGGATCGCGTCCACGCCCGCCTTCCACGACGTCGAGACCGGGGCGCAGCCCGTGGCCTGCGCACCGAAGATCCGGTAGGGCTTCTCCTCGACGAGGCCGAGCGTGATCAGCTCCTGGAACGCCTTGTCGACCTTGGTCAGCTGGGAGCCGGACGCCACCGGGATCACGACCTGGTCGGGCAGCCGCCAGCCGAGCTGCTCGGCGATCTCGTAGCCCAGGGTCTTGGAGCCCTCGGCGTAGTAGGGGCGGACGTTGACGTTGACGAACGCCCAGCCCTCCTCCTCGCCCGCGATCTCCGAGGCCAGCTTGTTGACGTCGTCGTAGTTGCCGTCCACGGCGACCAGCGAGTCGGTGTAGACGGCCGAGTTGACCTGCTTGGCGTGCTCGAGGTTGCTCGGGATGAACACCACCGTCTTCATCCCCGCCCGGGCACCGGCCGCCGCCACCGCGTTCGCGAGGTTGCCCGTGCTCGGACACGCGAAGACCGTGGCGTGCAGCTCGCGGGCGGCGCTGAGCGCACAGGCCACGACCCGGTCCTTGAAGGAGTTGGTCGGGTTGGTCGAGTCGTCCTTGACCCACAGCCTCTCGAGGCCGAGCGCGGCGCCGAGGTTGGTCGCGGGGAGCAGCCGGGTGAAGCCGGGCTCGGTGTTGGGGCTCTGCTCGATGTCGGTCGGGACGGGCAGCAGCGCCTTGTAGCGCCAGATGTTGCGCGGTCCCGCCTCGATCTGCTCGCGGGTCACGGCGGGGAACTCGTAGGCCACCTCGAGCGGTCCGAAGCAGTCCGGGCACGCGTAGTGGGGGCCGAGCCCGGTGCGGTGCCCGCACTCCCGGCAGGCGAGGGCCACGGCGTTGCCGAAGGCGCCCTCGCGGGTGCCGGCAGTGCTCTCGGCTGGGGGCTCGGCAGGGGCCTGGGTGGTGTCGACCAGGGAAGTGCTCACGGAAGTCCTCCTCCTCATCTTCCCCACGACGGCTCTCGCCGCGGGCCGGAATTGGCACCGTTCTCCCCGACACCCGAGCCTGGGGCTCGGATCACGTGTCGTGGCGGTTGCCGGGACGTCGACGGGCCGTTCCCTCAGTCCCTCTCGATGAGCTGGGCACGACTCTACGCACCCCGTCTCACGATGCGTCGCGTCGTCCCGCGATGTGGATGGTGCTCAGGCGGGCGTCACGGCGTCAGCGACGCGACCACCCTGCGCCAGCCACCAGCGGGCGCCCGGGCCGGCGACGTGGCGCGGACGCTCGGCGAGCTGGTGCAGGACCGGGTGCTGCGCCATGCCCGCGGCGAACAGCGCGGCTCGGACCGTGGCCGCCGGGCGCTGCCAGCACCCGGCCAGCACCCGGCCGTCGACCTGCTCCCCGGCGGCGCCGGCCAGGTGCAACCCGGCGTCGAGCAGATCACCCTCGGCGTCGGCCAGCCAGCCCCCGGCGACCCCGGGGGGCAGCAGCAGCCGTGAGCCTGCGAGCCGACGCGCGACCCGGCGGCGTACCAGCGGGTCGGCGTGGGCCTCGACCAGCCCGGCGAGCTGCTCGACGACCGGCGCGGCCAGCGCCGGCAGCGCCCCGAGCAGCACGTAGGAGGTGACCGCCCGACTCTCCAGCGGCGAGTGCGCGATGTCGAACAGCAGCCGCGCCAGCACCGGCTGGTGGGGCAGCCGCAGCGCGCCGGTCACCGCGTGCGCACGCTCGACGCTGTCCTTCCACTCCACGTTGACGCGCGACTTCGACGGGTCCTGCACCCGCGGCACCGGCGCGAGCGGCTGCTGGACTTCTCGGCGCACCCGGGCCCGGACCGCGGGCGGCATCAGCCGCACCAGGTGGGAGAACCACTCCCGGCGCACGGAGCCGTCCGGGCTGCCGTTGACCAGCTCGACCACCGGCCCCGCCACCCGCCGCCACAGCGAGAGGTCGGGTGAGATCTGGGCCATGTTCTCCAGCGCCAGCACGCCGGCGACCACCACGTGGTCGCGCGGGTCGGCCAGCAGCCGCAGGCACCACTCGATCGCCTCGCCGTCGACGGCCTCCCCGACCACGCTCATCAGGTCGTTGAGCACCTGCACGTCACGATCGGCGACGAGCCCCTGCGCGACCTCCACGACGACGTGGCCGTAACCGCTGCAGCGCAGCAGGGTGAGGGCCTCGTAGCGGGCGGGGTACGCCGCCCCGACGGAGCGGCCGAGCTCGGCGGCGAGCCTCGTCGCCAGCTCCCCTGCCAGCCGCTCCGGCAGCCCGAGTGCTCCCGGTTGCGCCAGCGCCCGCGCCCAGTCCAGCCACCGCCCGCCCGTCGTCCCACCGGCGAGCAGCTGCTCGGTGGCCTCGGAGACCTGCCGGACCGTGGTGAGGGCGGGGGTGGCGTCCAGGTCCACCGGGCTGGCCGCGGGGAAGGTGCGGCAGGTGACGTCGACGGGGGCACGCAGCGAGCCGGGGACGAGCCCGAGCGCCGCCTCGTAACCGTCGAGCAGCGCCCCGTGCCGGAGCTGGCCGAGCTCGAGCCGGTGGAGCGTGGTGGGGCTGGTGCCGATCGCGCGGGCGAGCGCCTGCATGCTCGGCGTGCCCCCGGGACCCCGCGCGGTCAGCCGGGCCATCCGCGCCGTCCAGCCGATGCGGACGGCCACGTCCACCTCGGCGCCGAACAGGGCCGTCGTGTCGTCGAGCACGGCGGCCGGTGCCCCCCGGTTCATGACCGGACTGTAGAGGTCTTCCTCCACTCCGGGCGAGACGTGGAGGAAGTGTCGGCACCGGGTCCGCCCGCTGCCAGCATGGGGACATCGCAGGGCCGCGTGACGGGCTGACACCTGTCGGGGGACGCCGCGCGGTGGGGGTCGGTCGTCGTGGCCGCCTCGTCGACAGGGCCCGGAGGCCGGTCGCCGGGGCGGCCCGGGGCCGTCGGGCCGGTCTCAGCCGGCGTCGGTGATCAGTCGGCGCAGCAGGTCGAGCACGCCCGCGGGACCGTCGACCAGCACGTCGGCGCGCTCGGAGAGCGCCGACTCCTCCTCCGAGAGCGAGCACACCAGCAGCGTCGGCATCCCCTGCTCCCGCAGCTCCTCGACCGCCGCGAACGCGTCGAGGTCCCCGAGGTCGTCGCCGGCGAACACGAAGCCGCCGGCGCCCTGCTCCTCCACCAGGGTGCGGACCGCGTGGCCCTTGCTCATGCCCGGGGAGCGCACCTCGATCACGTTGCGTCCCGGCTCCAGGGCCAGCCCGTGCCGCTCGGCGAGCTCGCGCAACGGCTCGACCAGCCGGTCGCGCGCCGCGCCCGGCTCGGGCAGCCGGCGGGTGTGGACCGCGACGGCGAGGCCCTTCTCCTCCACGTGGGCCTCGCCCGCCTCGTGGCGGCGCAGCACGCCCGGGAGCTCCCGTTCGAAGGACGAGAGCCCCTGCGGCGGCCGGGGCGAGACGACCCGGCGCTGCGTGGAGGACCAGCGCTCGTTGCCGTACTGGCCGAAGACGAACAGCTCCTTGCCGTGGTCGCCGATCTCCGCGCCGACCTCGTCGAGGTCGCCGAGGGCGAGGGCCTGCCGGGCTGGGCGGCCCGTGATCACCGCGACCGCGCGGACGACCCCGGCCAGGTCGACGAGCACCTCGCGCGCACCGGGGTGGATGTGGGCCTGCGAGGGGTCCTCGACGATCGGCGAGAGCACGCCGTCGAAGTCCAGCCCGACCACGGTGCGGGCCGCCGCGGCGACCAGGCGGTCGTAGCGCTGCTCGGCCTCGGCAGAGGTGAACTCCATGTCACCGACCGCCCGCGCACCAGGTGCGCGCCGACGGGTCGGGACCTGGGTGGGCAGCTCTCACGCGCTCAATGTAGCGCCGCCGGTGATGGCGAGGCTCAGGCGGCGTCGGCGGTCAGGACGACCGTGAGCCGGTCCAGCCGCATCGAGCCGGCCGCCGGCATGGTCCGCCCGACGCCGAGGTCGAGGGCCAGCTGCTTGCCGGCGGCCTCGAGGCGCCGCGGGTAGTAGACCGTGGAGGCAGGGACCAGGCCGTGCCAGTTGTCCTCACCCACGACCTGCCAGCCGACGTCGGCGGCGGTGTCGGCGTACCGGCCGGCGAGGCCGGTGATGCCGGAGTTGTTGTAGACCTCGACGTAGACCTCGCCGCGGACGACCTTCGGCGCCTTGTCCTTGGCCTTCTTCTTCTGCTGCTGCTGGGCGGCCCGGTCCTGCTTCTTCGTGGGCTCGGCGGAGGGCTCCTCGGTCGCGGGCCGCGCGACGGTGGCGACCTCGCGCTCGGTGGGCTCGTCGTCCTGGGTGGCGACGTAGGCGATACCGGCCATGGCGACCGCGACGATGCTCAGCATCGCGACGGGTGAGGGGAAGGCGACGCCCCGCTGGTTGCGGATCTTCATGGTCCGGCGCTCAGATCTCGAAGCCGAGGCGGCGCGCGGAGCGCTGGCGCTGGCGGGCCGAGCGCAGCCGGCGGAGCCGACGGACCAGCAGCGGGTCTGCCTCGAGCGCCTCCGGGCGGTCGATCAGCGCGTTGAGCACCTGGTAGTAGCGGGTGGAGGACATGTCGAACTTCTCGCGGACGGCGGTCTCCTTGGCGCCGGCGTACTTCCACCAGTGGCGCTCGAACTCGAGGATCTCGCGGTCGCGGTCGCTCAGGCCGGGCCGCTCACCGGCCGGCTGGCCGTGGAGTGCGTTGGCGGCGTCCATGCGGAGTCTCCCCTGCTCGTTCGTGTGTGCTCGTCCACAGGATAGGCGACGAACCACAACCGTGTCATTCGCTTCGCGGCGAGTCGGTGCCGGGGTGCGGCGGCGTAGATTGCCCGGGTGACCAGCCCCGACGCCCGCGACCAGCAGCCTGTCCGCTGGGGGATCCTGGCCACCGGCCGGATCGCCGCCGACTTCGTGCGCAACCTGCACGAGGTGCCCGACGCCGAGGTGGTGGCTGTCGGGTCGCGCTCGCCGGGAGCGGCGCAGGCCTTCGTCGAGGCCCACGGGCTCTCAGGGGCCGCCGCCCACGGCTCCTACGCGGCGCTGGTGGCCGACCCCGACGTCGAGGTCGTCTACGTCGCCTCCCCGCACTCCCACCACCTCGAGCACGCCCTGCTGGCGCTGCGGGCCGGCAAGCACGTGCTGTGCGAGAAGCCACTGACGATCAACCGCGACGAGGCCGAGCGGCTGGTGTCGGCCGCACGCGAGGCCGACCGCTTCCTGATGGAGGCGATGTGGACCGCCTGCCACCCGGTGGTCCGGGCCGTGGTCGAGGGGCTGGCGGCGGGCCGGTTCGGCACCCCGCGGCAGCTGCACGCCGACCTCGGCTGGGTGGTCGACCGGCCCGCCGACGACCGGCTCGTCGACCCCGCGCTGGGCGCCGGGGCGCTGCTCGACCTCGGCATCTATCCCCTGACGATGGCCGAGCTGCTGCTCGGTCCCGCCGAGCAGGTCGTGGCCACGGCCGTCCTCAACCCGGCGGGCGTGGACGTCGACGTCGCGATCGCGACCCGTCACGCAGGCGGCTCGGTGGCCGCCCTCACCGCCTCGATGACCAGCGCCTCCCCGCGCACGGCGAGCCTCGCGACCGACACCGGGCGGCTGGACCTGCCCGACTCGTTCCACCACCCGGCGTACGCCGTGTGGACGCCGCTCGGCGGCGAGCCGGAGCGGGTCGAGGGCGCCGGGCCGGTGATCGGGACCGGCCTCGGCAACGAGGCGGTCGAGGTCGGCCGCTGCCTGCGCGCGGGGCTGCGCGAGAGCCCGCTGGTCCCCCACGACCGCACGTTGCGGCTGATGGGGCTGATGGACGAGGTACGCCGCCAGGTCGGCGTGAGCTACGCCGCCGACGGCTGACCCGACCGGGACCCCTCGGGGTGACGCCCGCCGCTTCGGCAGCCCCCTAGGGTTGGGGACGTGCCCGCGACCAGCAAGTTCGTCATCGTCGCCAACCGGCTCCCGGTCGACCGGGTCGAGCTCCCGGACGGCAGCCTGGGCTGGCGCCGCTCGCCCGGCGGCCTCGTCACGGCGCTGGACCCGGTCATGCGCAGCAACGACGGCGTCTGGATCGGCTGGCCCGGGGGGAACGAGACCGACCTCGAGCCGTTCGAGGACGACGGCCTCAAGCTCGTGCCCGTCCCCCTCTCGCCGCAGGAGGTCGAGAACTTCTACGAGGGGCTGTCCAACGCGACGCTGTGGCCGATCTACCACGACGTCATCGCCAAGCCCGAGTTCCACCGGGAGTGGTGGGACAGCTACGTCGAGGTCAACCGGCGGTTCGCCGCCAAGGCGGTCGAGATCGCCGAGGAGGGTGCGACCGTCTGGGTCCACGACTACCAGCTGCAGCTGGTGCCGGCGATGCTGCGCGAGCTCCGCCCCGACCTCCGGATCGGCTTCTACCTCCACATCCCGTTCCCGCCGGCCGAGCTCTTCGCCCAGCTCCCGTGGCGCCGGCAGATCCTCGAGGGGTTGCTCGGTGCCGACCTGGTCGGCTTCCAGAAGGCCGGCGGCGCGCAGAACTTCGTGCGGCTGGTGCGGCAGCGGGTCGGCCACAAGACGCACCGCGACCTGATCTACCTCGCCGACGGCCGGACGGTGCGCGCCGCCGCGTTCCCGATCTCCATCGACACCGCGAGCTTCGAGAGCCTGGCCCGCGAGGAGTCCGTCGTGGCCCGGGCCAAGGAGATCCGCGAGGCGGTCGGCAGCCCGCGCAAGGTCTTCCTGGGCGTCGACCGGCTCGACTACACCAAGGGCATCGTCGCCCGGTTGCGCGCGTTCGCCGAGCTGCTGGAGGACGGCGAGCTCGACGTCGAGGACGCCGTGTTCGTGCAGGTCGCGACCCCCTCGCGGGAGCGGGTCGAGCAGTACCGGATCCTGCGCGACGAGATCGACCGGCTGGTCGGGCACGTCAACGGCGACCTGGGCCGGATCGGGCACCCCGCGATCCACTACCTCCACTCCTCCTACCCACGTGAGGAGATGGCCGCGCTCTACCGCACCGCGGACATCATGGTCGTGACCCCCTACCGCGACGGCATGAACCTCGTCGCCAAGGAGTACGTCGCGTGCCGCTACGACGACGACGGGGCACTGGTCCTCTCGGAGTTCGCCGGTGCCGCCGACGAGCTGCGCCAGGCGTGGCTGGTCAATCCCTACGACATCAACGGCATGAAGGCGGCGCTGCTCGACGCCTACCACGCCGACCCGAAGGACGTCGCCCGGCGGATGAAGGCGATGCGCAGGACGGTGCGGCGTCACGACGTCGCGGCGTGGGCGACCTCCTTCCTCGAGGGGCTCGCCGAGGTGAGCCCGCACCACAAGTCGGTGCGCACGCCCTGAGCGCCGTCCCGCTGCCCGGGACGGGGTAACTTCGCACCATGGATCTGATCCCGAAGCCCGATCAGGTCGTCTCCGCGGCCAGCAACGTGGCCCACAAGGTGCTCTACGGGGGACTGGCCGACCTGCGGCCGATGCCGCGCACGCTGATCGACGACGGCACGCTGCGCGAGGTCTACCACTACCGTCCGGCGGCCAAGGTCCGCGAGCAGGGCGACCCGGTGCTGCTGGTGACGCCGCTGGCCGCGCCCTCGATGTGCTTCGACCTGCGTCGCGGCTGCTCGCTGGTCGAGCACCTGGTGACGCAGGGCCGCCCGACCTACCTCGTGGAGTACGGCGAGGTGTCGTTCAAGGACCGCAGCCTCGGGATGGAGCACTGGGTCGACGAGGTCGTCCCGGACGCGGTCCGCGCGGTCTCCGAGCACGCCGGCGGGCGGCCGGTCCACGTCGTCGGCTGGTCGCTCGGCGGGATCTTCGCGCTGCTCTCCGCGGCCGACTCCCCCGACCTGCCGATCGCCTCGCTCAGCGTGGCCGGTTCGCCGTTCGACGTCTCCCGGGTGCCGCTGGTGGCGCCGATCCGGCCGCTGCTGCACCTCAACCCCACCCGGGGCCGGGGCGCGATCACCCGCGCCTACCAGGCGATGGGTGGCGCTCCGAAGCCGCTGGTGCGCTGGGCCTTCCAGCTCTCGTCGTTCCAGAAGCTGGTCACCAAGCCGATGGCGGTGGCCCAGAACCTCGACGATGCCGACTTCCTCGCCCAGCTCGAGGCGGTCGACCGGTTCACCGACCACATGATCGCCTACCCCGGCCGGACGTTCGGGCAGCTCTACCACCGGTTCGTGAAGGGCAACGCCCTCGTCGGTGGCGAGCTCGAGCTCGACGACCGCACGATCCGGATGTCCGACGTCGCGGCCCCGGTGCTGGTCTTCGGCGGCGCCACCGACGGGATCGCCCCGATCCCCGCGGTCCGGGCGGTCGTCCCGCTGCTCACCGGTTCGCCCGAGGTCCGCTTCGAGGTCGTCCCCGGCGGGCACCTCGGGATGCTCACCGGCCGCGCGGCGCGCGGCACCACCTGGCAGGTGCTCGACGAGTGGGTCGACCAGTGGTCCTCCGACGCGACCACCGGGGCCCCGGACGAGCCCGATCCCTCGCCGGGCCGGTCCGCGACGCGCGGTGGCATCGGCGTGAACCCGAAGCGGCGCTACGGCTCGGCCGGCTCGCGCTCGCTCGCGCGCTGACCCGCGCCGGCACCGCCGGGGAGGGGGTTGACGACCCGCCGGGGGGCGGCTTGTCTGGATCCCGACCACTCCGCTCTCGGGAACCCAGGAGTCCACATGCGTCTGCGCGCGCTCATCGCCAGCATCGTCCTCGTCCTCTCCAGCCTCGGCGTCGTGACCGCGACGAGTGCCCCCGCCCATGCCGACGAGTGCTACTCGTGGAGCCGGACCCTCTCGGAGGGGGCGAGCGGCTCCGACGTGGCCGAGCTCCAGGTCCGGGTCGCCGGCTGGGCCGGCTACGGCGTGAACATGACCATCGACGGCTCCTTCGGCCCCCAGACCCGGCAGGCCGTCGCCAGCTTCCAGTCCGCGTACGGACTCCCGTCGGACGGGGTGGCCGGCAGCCAGACGTTCAG
Organism: uncultured Actinomycetota bacterium; assembly: GCA_963795215.1. Lineage (GTDB taxonomy): Bacteria > Actinomycetota > Actinomycetes > Propionibacteriales > Nocardioidaceae > Nocardioides. The sequence goes on along the minus strand of CAWCGW010000007.1, from coordinate 358,723 downwards.
CGCGATCTACGCCATCCAGGACGCCGACTGCACGCCCGCCCACTTCGCGTGGTCGGAGGTCGACGGCGGCTGCGGGCAGGGTGGCTACAGCGGCGGCTCGGTGGGTGCCACGACCGTGAAGACCAACCTGCTGCGCGCGATGTGGCGGGCCGAGGCGCTGCGCAAGCGGATGGGCGACCAGCCGCTGCGGGTCACCTCCGGCTTCCGCTCGGTCGCCTGCGACCAGCAGGTCGGTGGCAGCGGCAGCGGTCAGCACACCTACGGCACCGCCCTCGACCTGGTCCCGGCCAACGGCTCCTCGCCGAGCTTCTGCACGATCGCCTCGAACGCGCGGTACGCCGGCTTCGGCGGCATCTTCGGCCCCGGCTACCCCGGCCACGACGACCACACCCACGTGGACACCCGGACCAGCCGCTCCTGGAGTGCTCCGAGCTGCGGGATCTGACCTCTCCCTGATCCGGGGCCCCGACCGGCCCCCGCCCCGCTAGCCTGCGCCCATGCCGCCGAGTCCACCCCTGCCCCGGTCGGTGCGGATGGGCTACGGGTCGGGGTCGGTCGCGACCGGCGCGTTCGGCACCGTGCCCGGGCTGATGCTGCTGCCCTACCTGACCGACACGCTCGGCATCGCCGCGCTCTGGGCGGGGGTGATCGTGTTCCTCCCCAAGGCCTGGGACGTGGTGCTGAACCCGGTCGCCGGCCGGATCAGCGACCGCACGGTCGACCCGCGCGGTCCGCGCCGACCATGGCTGCTGCGCGCCGGGTTGCTGCTGGCGGTCGGGTTCGCGCTGATCTTCGCCTCCCCCGGCCTCGGGTCGCGCACCGCCGAGGCGGCGTGGGTGCTGGTGTTCTTCCTGGCGGCCGCGACGGCGTACGCGTTCTTCCAGGTGCCCTACGTCGCGATGCCGGCCGAGATCGCCGGCTCCTACGACGAACGCACCAGGTTGATGACCTGGCGGGTCGCGATCCTGGCGTTCACGATCATGCTGGCCGGGGCGACGGCGCCACTGATCCGCGACGGGATCGGCGGCCGCGACGGCTACCGGGCGATGGGGCTGGCGATGGCGGCGGTGATCCTCGTCGGCGCGACGCTCGCCTACCGCGGCACCGCCCGCGCCCCGGTCGGTGCCACCGGACCGGGCGCCGGCTCGCTGCGCGACCAGCTGCGGGTGGTCGCCACCGCCCGCGACTTCCGGGCGCTGCTGACGACCTTCGTGCTGCAGGCGCTGGCGACCGGGTGCATGCTCGCCGGCGTGGACTACCTCGCCACCGACGTGCTGGGCCGCTCCGGTGCCAGCACCATCCTGTTCGTCTGCTTCGTCGGCCCGGCGCTGCTGCTGACGCCGCTGTGGGCACGGTTCGGAGAGGCGGTCGGCAAGCAACGGGGCTATGTGGTCTCCTCGCTGGTGCTGGCGACGGGTGCGGCGCTGGCGGTGGTCGCGCAGCACGCGCCGGCCGCGGCGGTCTTCGCGGCGGTCGCCCTGGTCGGCGTGGGGTACGCCGGCTGCCAGGTCTTCCCGATGGCGATGCTCCCCGACGCGGCCGCGGTCGACACCCGCCGGACCGGGGAGAACCGGGCCGGTGTCTACACCGGCGTCTGGACCGCCGGCGAGACGCTCGGGCTCGCCCTCGGGCCGGCCGTCTTCGCCCTCGTCCTCGCCCTCGGCGGCTACGCCTCCTCGACGACCGGCGGCACCGCCCAGCCCGGCTCGGCGCTGACCGCGATCGTGCTCGGCTTCTCGCTGCTGCCGGCGGCGCTGATCCTGCTCAGCCTGTGGTGGCTGCGCTCCTACTCACTCGACGCCGACCTCGTGGACCAGGAGGCTCCCGCATGACCGACCCCGCCGAGGTGCTCCACCGGCTGCGCACGATGCAGGCCGGGGACCTGCCGGTCCACGGCGGGCGCACGCTCGCCTACGTCTACGACTCCGGGCTGGCCGAGATCGACGCGTTGGGACGCGAGGCGGTGGCGGCGTACGCCGGGGCGAACGGGCTGGACCCGACGGCCTTCCCGTCGCTGCTGCAGATGGAGAACGACGTCGTCGGCACGGCCTGCGACCTGCTCGACGCGCCGCCCGAGGCGGTCGGCACCGTCACCTCCGGCGGCACCGAGTCGTGCCTGCTGGCGGTGCAGTCCGCGCGGGACGCGCACCCCGAGGTCACCGAGCCGGCGATCGTCGTCCCGGACACCGTGCACGCGGCCTTCCACAAGGCCGCCCACTACTTCGGGGTCCGGACCGTCGTGGTCCCGGTCGGCCCGGACCTCCGCGCCGACCCGGACGCCATGGCCGCGGCGATCGACGACTCGACGGTGCTCGTCGTGGCCTCGGCCCCGTCGTACGCCCATGGCGTGGTCGACCCGGTCGCCGAGGTGGCCGCCGCCGCCGCCGCGCGCGGCGTGCGCTGCCACGTCGACGCCTGCATCGGCGGGTGGGTGCTGCCCCACGCGGCCCGGCTGGGGCGTGCGGTGCCCCCGTGGACGTTCGCGGTCGCGGGCGTCACCTCGATCTCGGTCGACCTCCACAAGTACGGCTACACGCCCAAGGGGGCCTCGGTGCTGCTCCACCGCAGTGCCCGGCTGCGGCGCCCGCAGTTCTTCGCCTGTGCCGACTGGCCCGGCTACACGATGCTCAACTCCACGCTCCAGTCGACGAAGTCCGGGGGCCCGCTGGCCGGCGCCTGGGCGGTGACGCGGGCGATCGGTGAGGACGGCTACACCCGGCTGGCCGCGGAGGCGCTCGCCGCCACCGACCGGATCGTCGCGGGGATCGCGGCGCCGCTCGCGGTCGTCGTACGGCCCGACTCGACGTTGGTCGCGCTGGCGACCGACGGCAGCTGCGACCCGTTCACGGTGTGCGACGAGATGTCGGCGCGCGGGTGGTTCGTGCAGCCGCAGATGTCCTACGCGGGGCGGCCGCCGACCCTGCACCTCAGCGTGAGCGCGTCCACCGACGCCGCCGGCTTCCTGGCTGCGCTCGGCGACGCGGTCGCCGCAGCGGTCGACGCCGGATCGGTCGCCGTGGCGCCGGACGTCGTGGCGTTCATCGAGGCGCTGGACCCGGCCACGCTGTCCGAGGAGGACTTCGACGGGCTGCTGGCGGCCTCCGGGCTGGTCGGCGCCGACCCCGCGGGTGGCCTGGCCCTGCCCGAGCGGATGGCTCCGGTCAACGCGTTGCTCGACGTCGCCTCCCCCGCGATGCGGGAGGCGCTGCTGGTCGCCTTCCTCGACCGGCTCTCCCGCCCGCGTCGTGGCTGAGGCCCGGCCCCTCCCGCGCTAGCGTCGCTCCATGGCGGACCTGGCAGAGCTCGTGGACAAGGGTCAGCTCGCGGCGGACTGGGCCGAGGCGCTCGCGCCGGTCGAGGACCGGATCGCAGCGATGGGACGGTTCCTGCGCGAGGAGGTGGCGGCCGGGCGCGGCTACCTGCCGGACGGCGACCGGGTGCTGGCCGCGTTCCGGCGGCCGATGGCCGAGGTCCGGGTGCTGGTCGTGGGCCAGGACCCCTACCCGACGCCCGGCCACCCGATCGGGCTCAGCTTCGCCGTCGCGCCCGACGTGTGGCCGATCCCGGCGAGCCTGCGCAACATCTACGTCGAGCTGCGTGACGACCTCGGGGTGGTGCCACCCCGGCACGGGGACCTCACCGCCTGGGCCGACCAGGGGGTGATGCTGCTCAACCGGGTGCTGACGGTGCAGCCGACGCAGCCCGCCAGCCACCGGGGCCGGGGCTGGGAGGAGGTCACCGAGTGCGCGATACGGGCGCTCGCTCAGCGCGGCGGCCCGCTCGCCGCCGTCCTGTGGGGCAGCCACGCCCAGACCCTCAAGCCGCTGCTGTCGCCGGTGCCGTGGGTGGAGTCGCCGCACCCCTCGCCACTGTCCGCCTACCGCGGCTTCTTCGGGTCCCGGCCGTTCAGCCGCGTCAACCGGATGCTGCAGGAGCAGGGCGGGGCGCCGGTGGACTGGGCCAGGGGCTGGGCGTCGGAGCAGACAATTGAATCTTGAACTACCATGGCGGCATGCCCACCACGTCGCCGGACCGGATGCCCGCGCTCTACCTCGGGCACGGGGCACCGCCGCTGCTGGACGACCCCGTCTGGTCGGGCCAGCTGGCCGCCTGGGCCGCTGACCTCCCGCGGCCGCGGGCGATCCTGATCGTCAGCGCCCACTGGGAGTCCGCGCCGGTGATGCTCAGCGCGAGCCGGGCGCCGCTGGTCTACGACTTCGGTGGTTTCGCGCCCCGCTACTACCGCGAGACCTACGAGACCCCGGACGCCACGGCGCTGGCACGCCGGGTCGCGGCGATGATGCCCGACAGCGAGCCGGTGCACCAGCACGGCTCCCGCGGTCTCGACCACGGCGCGTGGGTGCCGCTCAAGATCATGTACCCCCAGGCCGACGTGCCCGTGCTGCAGCTCTCACTGCCGACCCAGGACCCCGTCCGGCTGCTGGCGCTCGGGAAGCGGCTCCGCCCGCTGCGCGACGAGGGCGTGCTGATCATCGGCTCCGGCTTCCTCACCCACGGCCTGCCGTTCCTCACCGACTTCCGTCTCGACGCCGACGCCCCCGGCTGGTCGCAGGACTTCGACGCCTGGGCCGGGGAGGCGCTGGCCCGCGGCGACGTGGACGCGCTCGCGGCGTACGCCTCGAGGGCCCCGGGCATGCCCTACGCGCACCCCACCGTCGAGCACCTCTCGCCCCTCTTCGTCACCCTGGGCGCCGCCACGACTCCGGACCAGCCCGGCACCCAGGTCATTGACGGCTTCTGGATGGGGCTCTCGAAGCGCTCGCTGCAGGTCGCCTGAGCAGCGCCGCGCCCCGGAAACGGCTCCGCCCGACGCCTGCTCGGGCACACTGTGCTGACCGCCCACCGCCGGCAGCCCGGGAGCCCGCCATGAGGATCCGCACCGTCCCCGCCGTCGTCCCCGTCGTGCTGGTCGCCCTCGCGGCGGCCGGGTGCACCACCGGGGGCTCCGGGTCCTACGACCCCGGGGACGACACCTCCGTCTACGACGACGCCCGGGCGACCGAGTCCTTCGACCCGGACTTCGCCGAGGACTACGAGGAGCAGGCCAGCCTGCCGGACGGCCGGAAGATTCGGCTCTGGTACTCCGAGAGCGGGGACCGGCTGCTCGAGCAGCACTACTCCCCCGACGAGGACGCCTGGACCACGCCGCAGGTGGTCGTCCGGTCCACGGAGCCCCACCCATGCCAGGGCATCGACATCGTCGAGGAGGACGGCGTCGTCGCGGTGATCGCGGACTTCGGCATCTGGTGCTACGACGGCGAGCCGCCCGAGCAGTCGGTGGCGGCGGTCACGACCGGCGACCTGACCGAGTGGGCGGTGGACGTCACCGACGGCTTCGACGGCTGGTCCCGGGTGACGGTCGCGGAGCAGCGGGTCGAGTGGCAGGGCCCCGGGCGTGCGCTCGCGTGGACGCCGGGCGACGGCTTCTCCGGCGAGAGCGGCGACGCGACCGGCTGAGCGACGGCTCGGTCCCGCGGGCGACCATTTGTGCCGCACGGGGTGCGGCGGGAGGATCGAGGGGTGCACATCCTCTCCATCCAGTCCCACGTCGCCTACGGGCACGTCGGCAACTCCGCGGCCGTCTTCCCGCTCCAGCGGCTCGGCCACGAGGTGTGGCCGGTGCTGACGGTGAACTTCTCCAACCACACCGGGTACGGCGCGTGGCGTGGACCGCTGATCGACCCCGCCGACGTCACCGAGGTGATCACCGGGATCGAGGAGCGCGGCGCGCTCACCGCCTGCGACGCGGTCCTCTCCGGCTACCAGGGCAGCCCCGCCATCGCCGGCGTGATCGTCGACGCCGTGCGCCGGGTCAAGGAGGCCAACCCGGCCGCGACGTACACCTGCGACCCGGTGATGGGCAACGCCCGCTCGGGCTGCTTCGTGAACCCCGAGATCCCGCCGGTGATCCGAGAGCAGGTGGTGCCGGTGGCCGACATCCTCACGCCCAACCAGTTCGAGCTCGGCTTTCTGACCGGCACCGACCCGCACACCCTCGAGGAGGTGCTCGCCAGCGCCGACGCCGCCCGCGCCCTGGGCCCCTCCACGATCCTCGTGACCAGCGTCGAGACCGGCGAGGACACGATCGGGCTGATGGCCGTCGACGGCGACGGCGCCTGGCTGGTCGAGACGCCGCTGCTGCCGATGAAGGCCAACGGCTCCGGCGACATCACCGCCGCCCTGTTCACCGCCCACCTCCACGAGACCGGCTCCGCGGCGACCGCCGTGTCCCGGACGGTGTCCTCGGTCTACGCCGTGCTGAAGGAGACGCTGGAGTCCGGCGAGCGCGAGCTGCGGCTCGTCGCCGCCCAGGACGCCATCGCCTCCCCCGCCGAGGAGTTCGCCGTCCGGCAGGTCCGGTGACCCCTGACGCGGCGTGTGCCTGAGAACGCGCTCTGGCGCGCTCTCAGGCACACGAGGCCGAGCAGACGGCCTCTAGGATGTCGCGTGCCCGCCGGTGTAGCTCAGTTGGCAGAGCACTCCCCTTGTAAGGGAGATGTCGCAGGTTCGACCCCTGTCACCGGCTCTGGTCCCCTGCGCGTGTCGGTGGGGACGCCTAGCGTCTGAGGAGTGCGGACGTGTGCTGGTTGCGGAGTTGAGCTGACCAAGCGTTCCCAGCGCGTCTTCTGCAGCGTGGCGTGTCAGCAGCACAGGCGGCAAGAGCAGGCTGTTGCGCTCTGGCTGTCCACCGGCAAGGCCTTCCCCGGCACCAGCCGCTTCCACTACGTGCGACGACACCTGACAGAGGAGCAGCGGGGCCGTTGCGCCGTCTGTGGGTGTCAGGACGAGTGGCAGGGTCTGCCGCTGAATCTGGTGTTGGACCACGTCGACGGCGACTCCACCAACAACGCGCGGTCGAACCTCCGGCTGGTGTGCCCCAACTGTGACTCCCAGCTCCCGACCTACAAGAGCCGCAACCGGGGGCGAGGTCGCCACCTGCGGCGGCAGCGCTACGCCGAAGGCCTGTCCTACTGATCGGTCAGGGACCTCCGCCGCGGCGACCGACCCCGGGACCTAGGCTCTCCCCGTGACCCCCGTCGACGACTGGCCCGCCCTCGCCGCCCTCTGCGACCGGTACGGCGTGTCGCGGGAGTACTGGGACTGGCAGGGCCGCCACGTGCCCGTGCCGGTCTCGACCGCTCAGGCGCTGCTCGCGGCGCTCGACGTGGACGCGAGCACGGACCAGGACGTGCAGGCCGCGCTCGCGGCGTACGACGAGGCGCCGTGGCGGCGGATGCTGCCGGCGGTGACCGTCGGGCGGGCGGGCCGTCCGACGTCCGTGCTGGCCCATGTGGCCCACGGCCAGCCGCTCGAGGTCGAGGTCCTCACCGAGGGCGGCGCCACCGTCGCGGTCCGCCAGGTCGACCACGAGGTCGAGCCCCGCCGGATCGACGGCACGCTGGTCGGGGAGGCCAAGTTCGAGCTCCCCGAGGACCTCCCGACCGGCTACCACCGGCTGTGTGCGCGCGCCGGGGACGCCACTGCGGAGGGTCTGCTCGTCGCTCGCCCCCGACCGGCTCGACCTGCCCGACGACCTCGCCGCCCAGGTGTGGGGGCTGATGACCCAGCTCTACTCGGTGCGCTCCCGCACCTCCTGGGGCATCGGCGACTTCGGCGACCTCGCGGCGCTGGGCCAGTGGGGTGCCGAGCTGGGGGCGCAGTTCGTGCTGGTCAACCCGCTGCACGCCGCGGAGCCGGTCCCGCCGGTCGAGGACTCCCCCTACCTCCCGACCTCGCGCCGCTACCTCAACCCGCTCTACGTCCGGGTCACCGACCTGCCCGAGCTCGCCGACCTGCCCGCCACCGACCGCGCGCGCATGACCGCCCTGGGGGCCGGCCCGTTCGACGACGCCGAGGGTCTGCTCGACCGCCAGGCGTCGTACGCCGCCAAGCTCGCGGCCCTCGACCTGCTCCACACCGTGCCGCGCTCCGCGGAGCGCGAGCAGGCCTACGCCGCCTTCCGCGACCGGGAGGGGACCGAGCTGCGACAGTTCGCCACCTGGTGCGCGCTCGCGGAGGACCTGCACGGCGAGGAGTGGCCGGCCGAGCTGCGCGACCCGGCCTCCCCGACCGTCGCCGCGGCCGCCGAGCGGCTCGCCGACCGGGTCGACTTCTTCGTCTGGCTGCAGTGGGTCGCCGACCAGCAGCTCGGCGCCGCCCAGGCCGCCGCCCACGACGCGGGGATGTCGATCGGACTGGTCACCGACCTCGCGGTCGGCGTCCACCCGGCCGGCGCGGAGGTGTGGACCCTCGGCCCGGCGCTCGCCCGTGGGCTGACCGTCGGCGCACCGCCCGACGCCTTCAACCAGCTCGGCCAGGACTGGTCGCAGCCACCGTGGCGCCCCGACGTGCTCGCCGAGCTGGGCTACGCCCCGTACCGGGCGGTGCTGCGCGCCGCCCTCCGGCACGCCGGCGGGCTGCGGATCGACCACGTGATGGGGCTCTTCCGGCTCTGGTGCATCCCCGAGGGTGCGACCGCCGCCGAGGGTGCCTACCTGCGCTACGACCACGAGGCGATGGTCTCGATCCTGCTGCTCGAGGCCGAGCGTGCCGGGGCGTTCGTCGTCGGCGAGGACCTCGGCGTCGTCGAGCCGTTCGTCCGCGACTACCTCGCGGGCCGCGGCGTGCTCGGCACCTCGATCCTGTGGTTCGAGATGGACGGCGACCGGCCGCGCCCGCCGGAGTCGTGGCGCGAGCTGTGCCTGGCCACGGTCACGACCCACGACCTCCCGCCCACCGCCGGCTACCTCGCCGGCGAGCACGTCCGGCTCCGGGACTCCCTGGGCCTGCTGACCCGCACGGTCGAGGAGGAGCTCGCGGTGACCGAGCGGGAGCGCGAGACGTTCCTCGCCGAGCTCCGGGCACGCGACCTGCTCGCCGACGGGGCGACGGAGGAGGAGACGGTCGCGGCGCTGCACGAGCTGCTGACCCGCTCCCCGAGCCGACTGCTGGGCGTCGCCGTCACCGACCTGGTCGGCGACCACCGCACGCAGAACCAGCCCGGCACCCACCGCGAGTACCCCAACTGGCGGATCCCGCTGACCGGCCCCGACGGCGAGGACCTCTACCTCGAGGACCTGCCGGCCTCCGCGCGGGCCCGGGCCCTCGCGGCACGGCTCCAGCACCCCTAGGCTCGCCCCCATGGCCCTGCGGATCGTGGCCAGCCGCCCGGACCCGGCGATCGTCACCCTGCCGTGGTCCACCCCGCTGGCGGAGTGGAGCGACGACTACGTCGTCCCGCTGCCCCGCGGCCTCTCGCGCCACGTCGTGCGCATCGTGCGGCTCAAGGACCGGGTCTACGCGGTGAAGGAGACGGTCGAGGACATCGCGTTCCGCGAGCACCGGCTGCTGCGCGACCTGCAGCGGATGGGGCTGCCGGCGGTCGTCCCGCAGGGCGTCGTGACCGGCCGCACGGACACGAGCGGCGAGGAGCTGCCGGCGGCGCTGCTCACCGAGCACCTGCGGTTCTCGCTGCCCTACCGCAGCCTGTTCTCCCACGGCCTGGCCGCCGACAGCCTGCCGTCGCTGGTCGACGCCCTGGTGGTGCTGCTGGTCCGGCTGCACCTCGCCGACTTCTACTGGGGCGACGTGTCGCTCTCGAACGTGCTGTTCCGCCGCAGCGCCGGTGGCTTCGCGGCGTACCTCGTCGACGCCGAGACCGGCGAGCTGCGCGAGAACCTGTCGTCCACGATGCGCGAGTACGACGTCCGGGTCGGCTGCGAGAACGTGTACGCCGAGCTGCTCGACCTGCAGGCCGGGGGCGCGTTGGACGAGACGGTCGACGCCTGGGAGATCGTGTCGCTGATCGAGGCCCGCTACACCGCCCTGTGGTCGGAGCTGACCAGCGAGGAGGAGTTCCCCTCCGGGGAGATGTGGCGGATCGAGCAGCGCATCGAGCGGCTCAACGACCTCGGCTTCGACGTCGAGGAGCTCGACATCGTCACCGACTTCGACGGGGACCAGATCCGGATCCAGCCGCGGGTCGTCGAGCTCGGCCACCACAGCCGCGAGCTGCAGTCGCTGACCGGGATGTACGCCGAGGACGCGCAGGCCCGGCGGATGCTCAACGACATCGCGGCGTACACCGCCGCCAAGGACCTCGGCCGCGAGGACCGGACCCTGGTCGCGAACCGCTGGCTCACCGCGGTCTACGAGCCCGTGATCGCGATGGTCCCGCCCGAGGCCCGGGGCAAGCTCGAGCCCGCCGAGATCTTCCACGAGCTGCTCGTCCACCGGTGGTACCTCTCCGAGCGTGCCGGCCGGGAGGTGTCGCTGCAGGACACCGCCCGCGACTACATCGAGGAGATCCTCGCCAGCAAGCCCGAGGAGGCGGTCGCCGCCCCCGTCGTGGCCGACCCGGGCGATAGTCCCTAACGGATCTGTCCTCGAACCGCCGACCTGGCAGCAGCAGCGTCAGGGACTATCCGAGCCGGCGGACTCCGAGGTGTCCGGGGTCTCCGGGGTCTCCGAGGGGTCGGATCGCTGGGAGGACTCGGCGAGGCCCGGCTCGACGTCGTCCACGGCCAGGTCCAGCTCCTCGTAGTCGCCGACGAGGAAGCTGCCGTTGGTCTGCAGGGTGACCGCCTGGATGCCGACGGGCCGGTCCTCGCGGTAGGTGATGAGCGAGACCATGGCGTCGCGGCGCGGCTTGCTCCCGATCGCGATGGCGTACGCCGCCCCGCCGGTGGTCCCGTTGGTGTAGCTGTAGCCCACCCGGCCGTCCGCGGCCACCACCTGGTTCGGCCCGATCTTCACGTGCACGTGCCCACCGACCACGAGGTCGACGCACCCGGCGTCGAGCGCGTCGCGGGCGAGGTTGGCGTCGTGGACGAGCACGGTCGAGATCCGCTCCTCGGCCGCGCACAGCGACTCGCTGAACAGGTCGCCGACCTCGGTGAAGCTCAGGCCGGTCGCGTCGCGCCAGTTGCCGAGGCCGCTGGACCGGGGGTCGGGGACGCCGGCCAGCCGACCCATGCCCGGCGCGTCGACGACGTCCTCGTCGAGCACCGTCCACCCCAGGTTGTCGAGGTAGTCGCCGACGAAGTCGCCGTGGTCGTGGTTGCCGGTCACGGCGTACCGCTCGTAGTCGTCCTCGAAGGCCGCCGCGAGCGAGTCGAGGCTGAAGGCCTCCCACGACGCCCCGGTGGAGGTGTCGTCGCCGGCGTCGAGGACCACGGAGGCGCCACCGCGGTCGCCGACCGCCCGGGCGACCCGGTCCATGCCGATGTTGTCGTGGCGGTCGGAGACCAGCACCGCGACGGTCTCGTCCTCCGCCGGCTCGTGCAGCTCGAGCTCGCCGGCGGACTCGGCCGCGGCGTCGTAGAACTCCGAGGACTGGTCGTAGGTCGAGATCGCGCTCTCGACGAGCCGGCGGGTGTCCAACGCCGTCGGGTCGCTGCGGATCTCCACCGCTGCCGCGGTGGCGGGCACCGGCACCGAGCCGCCGAGGAACTCCGGCAGCGTCAACCAGGTCTGCTCCTCCTCGACCGTCTGCTGGTCGGGGTTCCACGGCTCCCACAGCAGCAACCCCGTCCCGGCCACCAGGGCCAGGATGGTCACCACGGCGGCGCCGTGGCGGCTGCGGGCCCGGGCCCACAGCTGGGTACGCCGCTGGCGGCCCAGCAGCAGCCACACCACCACCGGAGCCAGCCCGACGAGCGCACCGCGCAGCGCGGAGTCCAGAGCCATGTCGCGGACCGCACCCTCGACCCGGTCCACCGAGCCCGCGGGCTGGCTGGCGATCAAGGCGTAGCGCTCGACCAGCTCGCCGGTCGACGTGGCGGTCGTCTTGCCCAGCGTCACCTGGACCCCCAGCGGCCGGCCGGCGTCGACCCGGAGGTCGGGCAGCACCGGACCGGTCCGGACCGTCACCCAGCCGTCGAAGGTGGGAGTGATGATCGTGTCGTGGCTGGCGACCACGACCTCCCGCTCGGCGTCGAGGAAGAAGCCCACCGCGGTGCTCGCGGAGACGACCAGCCACACCGCGGCCAGCAGCGCGCCGCGGACGAGCGTGGCGGGGCGGGGACGACGCATCAGCGGGCGGAGCGCGACTGGGCGATCGCGTACAGGGTCACCGAGGCGGCGACTCCGGCGTTGAGCGACTCCAGGTCGTTGGCCATCGGGATCGACACCAGCTGGTCGCACGTCTCGGCCACGAGCCGGGAGAGGCCGCCGCCCTCGGCACCCACCACGACGACCAGCGGTCCGTCGGCGAGGCCGTCGGCGCCGACCAGCTCGGGCAGCGACACGTCGCCGTCCGCCGCGAGACCGACGACCATGCAGCCCGCCGCCTGGTAGGCCTTGAGCTGTCGGGTCAGGTTCACGGTCTGCGCGACCGGGATCCGGGCCGCGGCGCCGGCGCTGGTCTTCCAGGCCGAGGCGGTCATGCCGGCCGCTCGCCGCTCGGGGATGACGACGCCGTGCGCGCCGAAGCCGGAGGCGCTGCGCACCACGGCGCCGAGGTTGCGGGGGTCGGTCACGGAGTCGAGCGCGACGATCAGCGCCGGCTCCCTGAGCTCGGCGGCACGCGCGAGCAGGTCGTCGGCGTGGGCGTACTCGTAGGACGGGATCCGCGCCGCGAGGCCCTGGTGGACCGCGCCGTCGGTGAGCCGGTCCAGCTCGACCTTGTTCACCTCGAGCAGGCTGATCCCCTGCTCGGCGGCGAGCTTGAAGGCCTCGCGCAACCGGCCGTCACGCTCGGCACCCTCCGCGACGTACACCCCGTTGATCGGGATGCCGGCCCGCAGCGCCTCGACGACCGAGTTGCGACCGGCGATCCACTCGGCGTCGGTGGAGGTACGCCGGCGCGGGCGGCTCTGCTGCCTCTCCGCCTGCTGCTTGGCCTTGTAGGCCTTGTGGTAGGGCCGGTCCTTCGCCTTCGGCGTGGGACCCTTGCCCTCCAGGCCGCGCTTGACCCGCCCGCCAGAGCCGGCGGTCGGCTTCTTCGAGCTCTTCCGGATCGAGCCCTTCCGCTGAGAGTTACCGGGCACGTCACACGCTCCACTTCGGGCCGTCGGGGGTGTCCTCGATCTCGACGCCGGAGGCCTTGAGCCGGTCGCGGATCTCGTCGGCGCGCGCCCAGTCCTTGTCCGCGCGCGCCCGGGTCCGCTCCTCGAGCAGTCCCTGCACCAGGGCGTCGACGACGCCGGTGAGGTGGTCGTCGCGGCCGGCGGCGGCGAAGTCGTCGGGGTGGAGGCCGAGCACGTCGAGCATGGCCAGCACCGAGGCCGTCGTGCCGCGCAGCGGGGTGTCGTCGTCGCCGGAGAGCAGCTTGTTGCCCTCACGCACCACCTCGTGGATCGCGGCGATCGCGGCCGGGGTCCCGAGGTCGTCATCCATCGCCTGCAGGAAGTCGGCGCACGGCATCCCGCCCGCGGGCACCTCGCCCAGCCGGGCCGCCGCCCGCTCGAGGAAGGACTCGATCCGGCGGAACCCGACCGCGGCCTCCTCCAACGCCTCGAAGGAGAACTCGACGGTGGAGCGGTAGTGGGCGCTGACGATGTAGTAGCGCAGCTCGATCCCGCGCACCCGCTCGAGCACGTTCGGGACCAGCAGCGAGTTGCCGAGCGACTTGCTCATCTTCTCGCCGGAGGTGGTGATCCACGCGTTGTGCAGCCAGTACGACGCGAACGGGTCGCCCGCCGCGCGGGACTGGGCCTGCTCGTTCTCGTGGTGGGGGAAGCGCAGGTCGACGCCGCCGCCGTGGATGTCGAAGGCCGGGCCCAGGTACTTGCGCGCCATCGCCGAGCACTCGATGTGCCAGCCCGGGCGGCCGGGGCCGTACGGCGAGGGCCAGGCCGCGGTCTCCGGCTCGGTCTCCTTCTTCCACCCCTTCCACAGCGCGAAGTCGCGCGGGTCTCGCTTCCTGGCCGCGGACTGGGGGTCGGCGTCGCCCGCGGGCTCCATGTCGTCAAGGCCCTGTCGGGTGAGCTCGCCGTACGCCGGCCAGGAGCGGACGTCGAAGTAGACGTCACCGGAGCCGTCCTCGGCGGCGTAGGCGTGCCCGGAGGCGACCAGCCGGCCGATCAGCTCGAGGATCTCGGGCACGTGGCCGGTGGCCGCGGGCTCGTAGGTGGGGCGGCGGACGTTGATCGAGGCGAGCACGCTGTCGAGCTCGTGGTGCATCCGCTGCGCCAGCTCGTACCAGTGCAGGCCCTGCTCGGCCGCCTTGGCCAGGATCTTGTCGTCGATGTCGGTGACGTTGCGGATGAGGTCGACGGTGTAGCCGGAGTGCTCCAGCCAGCGGCGCAGCACGTCGAAGTTCACCGCGGACCGGACATGGCCCACGTGCGGCTCCGACTGCACGGTGAGGCCGCAGACGTAGATGCTCGCGTGGCCGTCCCGGAGCGGGACGAACGCGCGGACGTCGCGGGTCGCGGTGTCGTGGAGGCGGAGGGTCACCCGGCGATTCTAGGGGCGGGCGGGTGATCGACCGCAGTCGGCGAGGTCTGTGACTCGTGGGACAGGAGTGATGGATCGTCGTACCCTCGACGGGTGCTCCCCCACCGGCTGACCCGTCTGCTCCCCGCGCTCGCGCTCGTCCTCGTCGCCCCGCTGGCCGCGGTCACGCCCGCGCACGCCGCCAACCCGCGCAAGATCGGCTACACCGAGTGGCGCCAGGGCGGCCTCGACGCCGGCACGCTCAACGGCACGAAGCTCCGCAAGGGCCGGGTCCGGATCGCGAAGCCGGTCGGGACCCGCACCCTCGGCGGGACGACGTACGACCTGGGCCGCTGGGCCTCGCCCTGGCACCGGCCCGGCTTCACGCTGACCGAGCTGATCGCCTCCTGGACCGCCCGCACCCCGGGCAACAGCCTCGTCGAGGTGCAGGTGCGCGGCCGCGACGCCGCCGGCCGCACCTCCAGCTGGGACACCCTCGCGCGCTGGGCCGCCACGGATGCGAAGGTCCGCCGCACCTCCGTGGGCGGGCAGGGCGACGACCTCGCCGACGTCAACGTCGACACCTGGCAGGTCCCGGGCGGTGCCGTCGCCTGGCAGCTGCGGGTGAACCTGCTGCGTTCCGGGTCGGCGAGGCCGACCCTGCGCGCGGTCGGCGCGATGGCCTCCCGGCTGCCCGACGTGGGCGACGTCGCCACCTCCGACCCGGGGGTCGCCTCCGGCAAGGACCACGTCGTGCTGGACGTCCCGCGCTACTCCCAGATGGTCCACTCCGGCCACTACCCGCAGTGGGGCAGCGGCGGCCAGGCGTGGTGCTCGCCGACCTCGACCTCGATGGTGCTCGGCCACTACGACGCGCTCCCGCGCCGGAAGGCCTACGCCTGGGTCGGCGACGACCACCCGCAGCCCTGGGTCGACCACGGGGCCCGCTCGACCTTCGACCACCGCTACGACGGCACCGGCAACTGGCCGTTCAACACGGCGTACGCCGCGCCGCTGGCGGGCGGGCCGAGCTTCGTGACCCGGCTGCGGAGCCTGCGCGAGGCGGAGCGCCTGGTCGCGGCGGGGATCCCGCTGGTCGCCTCGATCTCCTTCGGCAGCGGGGACCTCGACGGCTCGCCGATCTCGGGCACCAACGGCCACCTGCTCGTGATCGTGGGCTTCACCCGCGACGGGGACGTGGTCGTCAACGACCCGGCCGCCCGGACGAACAGCGGCGTGCGGCGTACCTATGACCGCGGGCAGTTCGAGGACGTCTGGCTCCCGACCTCCGGCGGCCTCGTCTACGTCGTCACCGACGCGGACCACCCGCTGCCGAAGAGCCCGGCCGGCAACTGGTGAGGCTCAGTCCTCGGTCGCCGTGACGTCGACCGCGTGCCAGCCGGTCGCGCCGTCGGGGACGACGTCGCGCTCGGTGCCGGTCTGCACCTCGCCGTCCTTCCCGGTCGCGCGGACCCGCAGCACGTGGTCGCCCGGGTCGAGCTCCACGGTCCCGGCCCACTGCACCCAGGTGTCGTCGGTGGGCGGGGAGGCGATCTCGACCGACTGCCACGTGCCGTCGTCGACGGCGACCTCGACCCCGGCGATGCCGACACGCTGCTTCCACGCCACGCCGCCGACCCGGACCTGACCGGCCGGCACGCTCTGACCGGGCTGCGGGACGTCGATCCTGGAGGCCAGCCGCACCGGCGCCTGCTCGGCCCAGCCCTTGGTGGTCCAGTAGGCGTCGACGTCGCTGAACCGGGTGACCTCGATGTCGACCAGCCACTTCGTGGCGGAGACGAAGCCGTAGAGACCCGGCACGATGGTGCGGACGGGGAAGCCGTGCTCGACCGGGAGCGGCCGCCCGTTCATCGCCAGGGCGAGCATCGCGTCCCGGCCGTCGGTCACCGCGGCCACCGGGGTGGCGCACGTCCAGCCGTCCTCGGAGGTCTGCAGCAGCGCGTCGGCTCCCTCCTGCACGCCGGCCTCCGCAAGCAGCTTCTGGAGCCGCACCCCGCTCCACCAGGCATTGCCGATCAGGTCGCCGCCGACGGGGTTGGAGACGCAGTTCAGGGTGATCCAGGCCTCGGTGCGCTTGCGGTCGAGCAGGTTCTGATAGCTGAGGACGAGCTCGCGGTCGACCATGCCGTGGATCCGCAGCCGCCACTCCTCGGGCTCGATGGTGGGGAGCGCGATCGCGGTGTGGATCAGGTAGAAGTCGTCCGCGGGAGTCACCCACGAGGAGACACCGGGCTCCCCGATCCGCGCGGCGGCGGGCACCCGCGGCTCGGTGACCCGCGGGATCCGCAGCAGGCGGCGGGACTCCTCGACCGCGCGCCGGCCGCTGCCCCAGACCCGACCGAGCACGCCGAGCCCCGCGGAGGCCACGACCACCGCACCCGCCCCCAGCAGGAACCCGCGACGCCCGGGCCGAGCGGCGGCGGCCTCGCCGGGCCCTGCCTGCTGCGCCGCTGCCGGCTCCGCCTCGGCCCGGCGGAGCCGGTCGGTGAGCACGCTCAGCACCAGCAGCCAGGTCACGAACCCCACCGCGATGGGCAGGTAGGACGCCGCCGACGGCTGCTCCTGGATCGCGACGGCCGCGACCCCGACCGCGGCCAGGACGGCGAGCAGCAGCGCTGCGGCCCACCAGCGACGGGCGGCCAGCCGGCCCGCCCAGGCGAAGCCGAGCGCGAGCACCACCAGGATGCCCCCGACCAGCAGCGGCTTGTCGCGGTCGCCGACCGACGCGATCGCCTGCTCGACCAGCGGTCCGGGGGTCAGCCGGATCACCAGCTCGGCGACGGCCACGACGGGTGAGTCGCGCACGGCCATCACCGCGGCGATCGCATAGCTCGTGGCGAGGCCGGCTCCCCCGGCCACCAGACCGGCCAGCGACCACGCGCCACGGAACGTGCTCATGGGTCGATCATCCCTCAGGCATGATCACCCTGTGCACTCCACGCCTCCCTCACCCCCCGGACCGCCGTTCCGCGTGGGGGTCGGGACCGACGTCCACCGCCTCGTCGACGGCGTACCGATGCACCTCGCCGGACTGTCCTGGCCGGAGGAGCCGCAGGGCCTGGAGGGCCACTCCGACGCCGACGTCGCCGCGCACGCCGGCTGCGACGCCCTGCTCTCGGCCGCCGGGCTCGGCGACCTGGGCAGCAACTTCGGCACCTCCGAGCCCCGCTGGGCCGGCGCCCCGGGCGCCGCGCTGCTCGCCGAGAGCGCCCGCCGGGTCCGCGAGGCCGGGTGGGAGGTCGGCAACCTCGCCGTCCAGGTGATCGGCAACCGGCCGCGGCTCGGCCCGCGGCGTACCGAGGCCGAGGCCGCGCTCTCCGCCGCGCTCGGCGGCGCCCCCGTCTCCCTCTCCGCCACCACCACCGACGGCCTCGGCCTCACCGGTCGCGGCGAGGGCGTGGCCGCGATCGCCACCGCCCTGCTCGTGCGTCCGTGACGGTAGTCCCTCACGGATCTGTCGTCCGCGGACCCTCCTGAGGACAGATCCGTGAGGGACTATCCGCGGCGGGGGCCGACCGCCACCACGCCCGCGTCGACGCGGACCTCGAAGACGGCGACGGTGACGCTGGCGTCGTCGAGGCAGCGGCCGGTGCGCAGGTCGAAGGCGTGGCCGTGGCGCGGGGAGGCGACGAAGGGGATCTCGCCGCGACGGCCGACGATGCCGCGGGCCAGGCCGGAGGTGTGGGCGTACGGGTCGTGGTTGCTCAAGGCGTGGACCCGGCCGTCCGGCGTACGGAACAGGGCGATCGCCTGCCCGTGCACCAGCGCCGCCGCACCGCGCTCCACCTCGAGGTCCTCGACGCGGCACACCGGGAGGAAGTCCTGGTCGGTGCTGCCCACGACGCGACGCTAGGCACCGGGTGTTTCGGCCGTCCTCGGGCCGTGTTTCACCCGTGTGACGGTCCGTACCCGACTCCGGACACGACGAGGCCCCCGGGACGTCGTCCCGGGGGCCTCGTGCGGTGGATCAACAACGCCGATCAGGACGCGAGCACCTCGTCGAGGATGGCCTCGGCCTTGTCCTCGTTGGTGCGCTCGGCCAGCGCCAGCTCGGAGACCAGGATCTGCCGCGCCTTGGCCAGCATCCGCTTCTCGCCGGCACTCAGCCCGCGGTCACGCTCGCGCCGCCACAGGTCGCGCACGACCTCGGAGACCTTCATGACGTCGCCGCTGTGCAGCTTCTCCAGGTTGGCCTTGTAGCGCCGCGACCAGTTCGTCGGCTCCTCGACGTGGGCGGCACGGAGGACGTCGAACACACGGTCGAGGCCCTCCTTGTCGACGACGTCGCGGACACCCACGAGATCGAGGTTGCAGGCCGGGACCCTCACGACCAGGTCCTGCTGGGCGACGATCCTCAGAACGAGGTACTGACGGTCCTCCCCCTTGATCTTCCGCATCTCGATGTCCTCGATGACTGCGGCCCCGTGATTTGGATAGACAACCGTTTCGCCGACGGTGAAAGTCATATGTGAAGTACCCCTTTCCAGAAGTCGATCATATCACGGGCAGCGAGCCGTCCCTTCCACGTTTGCGCAGGTCAGAGCGGCAATCGGGGCTTGACAGATCCGCTGGTCGTGTGGTGGGTCACGCCGTCCGACACCCGGGTTCGTCGCGTCGGGTCCCGTGCTGCGCCCCGGTTGTGGATACTGCGGGCATGTCGTCGAGCAGCGCAGGTGAGCGCCGGGCGACCCGCTCCGGATGGCGGGCGTGGGGGCCGTTCCTGCTGGTCAGGGCCGCGCACCCCCGGCTGGGGCTGATCAGCGCCTTCGCCCTGGCCGGCGCCGCCGCCCTCAGCGGGCGGACCACCCGGGAGGTGGCGGTCGTGCTGCTCACGGTGCTGGTCGGGCAGGCGGTGCTGGGCTGGGCCGGCGACCTGGTCGACCGCCGCCGCGACCTCGCCGACGAGCGCGCCGACAAGCCGCTCGCACTCGGCCGGCTCGCAGCCGGCGACGTGGCGTTCGCGCTCGCCTGCGGCGTCCTGCTGGTGGTGCCGCTCGCGATGTCCCACGGGCTGTGGGCCGGGACGGCGTACCTCGCGGCGCTGGCCGTCGCCGTGCTCGGCCTCGTGGTGCTGCGCCACGGCTGGCTCTCCTGGCTGCCCTGGGCGGTGTCCTTCGCCCTCTACCCGGCCTTCCTCGCCTACGGCGGCTGGGCCGGCAGGGGCACGCAGACCCCGCCCGAGGTGGCCGTGGTCGCGCTGGCGGCCGCGCTGGGCGTCTGCGTGCACGTGCTGACCTCGCTGCCCGGCCTGGTCCTCGACCACGAGAACGGCCGTCGCCACCTGCCGCTGCGGGTCGCGCTGCGGATCGGCGCACCGCGCCTGCTGTGGATCACGGGAGCGCTCACGGCCGCGGTGCTGGCGGGGCTGCTGGCGGTGGGCGCGCAGGTCGGGCTGCGACAGTGACCGGGCCGCGAACACTCAGTGGACCGCGGACAGCGGGTGACCGATAGCATGCGGCCATGCATCTGCGACGCTCCGCCGACGTCCGGCTCGCGCTCGGCGCGCTCCTGCTGACGGCCCCCCTGCTGGCCTCGTGCGGCTTCGACCCCGCCACCGACCGCGTGAACGTCATCGCGCAGGGCGCGACCAACCGTGACGCCACGGTCGACGTCCTCAACGCGGTGGTGGTCTCGGCCGAGGAGGGCTCCGGGGTGCTCATCACCACGTTGTCCAACAACGACGTCGACGAGCCGGGCTCCCTGGAGTCGGTGACCATCGACGACCCCGCGGCCGGCCAGGTCGCCCAGTTCACGCCGCTCGAGGTCGCGCCCGGCGGTGTCATCAACCTCGCGGCCTCCGCCGAGACCGGCATCCCGGTCGAGGGCGAGGGCATCGCCCCGGGCAACGTGGTGGCCATGACGATGGAGCTCTCGGGCGGACAGATCGTCCAGGTCGAGGTCCCCGTCGTCCCCAACTGCGACGAGTTCGCCGGCATCGACGGCACCGGCGGCGAGTGCGAGGTCGCCGAGCCGGTAGGAGAGCACTGATGACCTACACCCTGATCCTGCTCCGCCACGGCGAGAGCGAGTGGAACGCCAAGAACCTCTTCACCGGCTGGGTCGACGTCGACCTGACCGAGAAGGGCCGCGCCGAGGCGGTCAGCGGCGGCCAGCAGCTGGTCGAGGCCGGCCTGCTCCCGGACGTCGTCCACACCTCGCTGCAGCGGCGGGCGATCACCACCGCCCACCTCGCCCTCGACGCCGCCGACCGGCACTGGATCCCGGTCCACCGGTCCTGGCGGCTCAACGAGCGCCACTACGGCGCGCTCCAGGGCAAGGACAAGAAGCAGACCCTCGAGCAGTACGGCGAGGAGCAGTTCATGACCTGGCGTCGCTCGTTCGACGTCCCGCCGCCGCCGCTCGACGACGACGACCAGTACTCCCAGGCGGGCGACCCCCGCTACGCCGACCTCGGTGACGACCTGCCCCGCACCGAGTGCCTCAAGGACGTCATCGCGCGGATGCTCCCCCACTGGGAGTCCGCGGTCGTCCCGGACCTGCAGGCCGGCCTCACCGTCCTGGTCGCGGCCCACGGCAACAGCCTGCGCGGCATCGTCAAGCACCTGGACGGCATCAGCGACGAGGACATCGCGGGCCTGAACATCCCCACCGGCATGCCGTTGGTCTACCGCCTCGACGACTCCCTCGCGCCCACCGTCCCCGGTGGCGAGTACCTCGACCCCGACGCGGCCGCCGCTGCGGCCGCCGCGGTGGCCAACCAGGGTCGCTGAGCAGGACGCTGCTCCCGGTAGTCCAGCGTCAGGGTCGGTGCGGGCGGCGGAGGGCCGCCGGGAGACGGGTGGCGCCGGGGGCGTCGTCGGTGGCGGCGAGCACGTCGTGGGGGTTGTAGATCGTGCAGCGCCGCAGCGAGAGGCAGCCGCAGCCGATGCAGCCGTCGAGGCCGTCGCGCAGCCGCTCGAGCGCCGCGATCTGCTCGTCGAGCCGCGCGCGCCAGTGACGCGAGATGCGTGACCAGTCGGCCCGGGTGGGCGTCCGGCCGTCGGGAAGCGTCCCGAGCTCCTCGCGGATCTCCTGCAGGGTGAGCCCGACGTTGGACGCCGCGCGGATGAAGGCCAGCCGCCGCAGCGTGCTGCGCTCGAAGAGCCGTCGCCCCCCGGGCGACCGCTCGGCGTGGATCAGCCCCTCGGCCTCGTAGAACCGCAGCGCCGACGCGGCGAAACCGCTCCGCTCCGAGATCGCCCCCACCGGCAGCAGGTCGTGCGAATCCATGCGTTCCCCTTGAACTCAAGTTAACTTGAACTTCAATACTGGCAGACATGACACACACCGACAACAAGACAGCACTCGTCACCGGCGGCTCGGAGGGGCTCGGCCTGGAGCTGGTCCGGCTGCTCGTCGGCCGCGGCTGGAACGTCGTCACCGACGCCCGCTCGGCCGACCGCCTGCGCGACCACCTGCACGACCTGTCCCCCGACCGCCTCACCGCCCTGCCGGGCGACGTCGCCGACGCCGGCCACCGGTCCGACCTCGTCGCCGCCGTCGAGCGGCTGGGCGGCCTCGACCTGCTGGTGCTCAACGCCAGCACCCTCGGGCCGCTGCCGATGCGGCCGCTGCGCGAGCTGGCCGGCACCGAGCTCGGCGACACCATCCGGGGCACGGCCGGCGCGAACGCGACGCTGATGATCGAGCTCGCCGACCAGCTGCTGCACCGCGACGGTGTCGTCGTCGGGATCTCCTCGGACGCCGCGGTCGAGCACTACGAGACCTGGGGCCCCTACGGTGCGGCCAAGGCGGCGCTGGACCACCTGGTGCAGACCTTCGGCGCCGAGACCGGCCTCGCGTCGTACGCCGTGGACCCGGGGGACATGCGCACCCGGATGCACCAGGACGCGTTCCCCGGCGAGGACATCTCCGACCGCCCGCTGCCCGCCACGGTGGCGCCCCGGCTGCTCGCGCTGGTCGAGCAGCGTCCGGCGACCGGCCGCTACCGCGCGACCGACGTCGCGCTGACGGCGCAGGTGTCGGCATGAGCCTGCTGACGCTGCGCCCCCGCACCACGTTCACCGCGCCGCCCGGCGGCTTCGCCGCCGCCCCGGCCGAGGCCCGCGGGCTGGCCCGCGACGCCGTCCGGCTGCTCGTGGCAGGACCGGACGGGGTCCGGCACCGACGGTTCCGGGACCTGCCCGAGCACCTGCGCGCCGGCGACCTGCTCGTGGTCAACAACTCCGCCACCGTCGCGGGCCAGCTGGACGCGCACCTGTACGGCGAGGGCCGCAGCCGGGCCGTCGTCGCCCACGTCGGCCCGCCACTCACGGACGGCGACCGGGTCGTGGAGGTGCGGACCGCCCCGGACGCCGGACGCGCCGTCCTCGACGCCCGCCCCGGGGACCGGCTGCGGGTTCCCGGCGCCGAGCTGGAGCTGCGGTCGGCGTACCCGGGCCGGGACTCCTCCCCCACCGGCGAGGGCAACCGGCTCTGGCGGGCCGGGGTCGGGGGCGACCTCGCGGCGGCGCTGGACCGTGACGGGCGGCCGATCAGCTACGGCTACCTCGAGCGGCACTTCCCGATCGAGGTCTACCAGTCGGTCTTCTCGACCGTGCCAGGCAGCGCCGAGATGCCCTCGGCGGGCCGGCCGTTCACCGCCGATCTGGTGACCCGGCTGGTCGCCGGCGGGGTCGGGGTCGCCCCGGTCACGCTGCACACCGGCTTCTCCTCGCAGGAGGCCGGGGAGGCGCCGCAGCCGGAGTGGTACGACGTGCCGGCGGCCACCGCGCGGCTGGTCGCGTCCACCCGCGCGGCCGGTGGGCGCGTCGTTGCCGTCGGCACCACCGTCACCCGGGCCCTGGAGTCCGCGGCCGACGACGCTGGCGAGGTGCGCGCCAGCACCGGCTGGACCGAGCGGGTGGTGACCCCGGCCGACCCGCCCCGGGTGGTCGACGGCCTGGTCACCGGCTGGCACGACCCGGGCGCCTCCCACCTGCTGCTGGTGGAGGCGGTCGCGGGACCGGAGGTCACCCAGGCGGCGTACGACGCGGCGTCAGCCGGTGGCTACCTGTGGCACGAGTTCGGCGACGCCGGGCTGCTGCTGGGCCGGTGAGGGGGCCCGGCGCCCTCAGGCGTCGGCGGGCTGCCGGCCGGTGACGACGAAGACGATCCGGTTGGCGACGGAGACCGCGTGGTCGGCGATCCGCTCGTAGTAGCGACCCAGCAGCGCCAGGTCGACCGCGGCCTCGACGCCGTGGGCCCACTCCTCGGCGAGCAGCTCGCGGAAGCTCTGCCGGCGCAGCCGGTCCATCACCTCGTCGTCGCGGCCGAGGGCGATCGCGGCCTCGACGTCCTTGCTGGTGATGATCTGGGCGACCCGGGACACCATGTCCTGGGCGACCTCGGCCATCTGGGCCATGGTGGGGCGGACCTCGTCGGGCACGGCCTTCTCGGGGACCCGCAGCCGGGCGATCTTGGCGACGTGGACGGACAGGTCGCCCATCCGCTCCAGCTCGCTGACCATCCGCAGCGCGGAGACGACGACCCGCAGGTCCCCGGCCACCGGCGCCTGGAGCGAGAGCAGGGTGAAGCAGTCCTCCTCGACCTTCTCGCGCTTGGCGTCGATCTGGGCGTCGTCGCTGATCACCCGCTCGGCGATCTCGGCGTCGCCCTCGAGCAGCGCCCGGGACGCGTCGGCGACGGCGACCTCGACGTCGCGGCAGATGCCGGCGAGGTCGTCGAAGATGGAGTCGAGCTGGTCATGGAAGGCCTCACGCATGTCCTCCACCCTAGGCGGAGCAGGTGACGGGACGGGGTTCATCCGTGAACGAGCGGTGAACACTGGCCGTCCGGCCGTCCGGCGGCCGAATCCCGGGTGAATCGCCCCTACGCTGGTGCCCGTGGATCCGACGACCCAGGCGTTCCTCGCCGCCCTGCTGGGCGCAGCCGTCGCCGGGGCGGCCGTCCTGGCCTGGTCGGTGAGCGACCGGATCCAGTCCCGGACCCCCGAGGTCGGGGACCCGCTGCTCCCGCCCGGCATCGCCACCGTGCTCTCCGTGCTGCGCAGCAGCGCCGTCGTGGTCGACGACCACGACGAGGTGCTGAAGGCCAGCGCCCCGGCGTACGCCTTCGGGCTGGTGCGCGACGGCGCCCTGGTCTCCGAGGAGCTCGCCGACCTCGTCGCGCAGGTGCGCCGGGACGGGAACATCCGCGAGACCGAGCTGCTGATGAGCCGGCCCGGCCTGCCGCCCCGGCACGTCACCGCACGCGTGGCGCCGCTCGGCTCGCGGTTGGTGCTCGCCCTGGTCGAGGACCGGACCCGGGAGCGCAACGTGGAGGCCGTCCGCCGCGACTTCGTCGCCAACGTCAGCCACGAGCTCAAGACCCCGGTCGGGGCGATCCGGCTGCTGGCCGAGGCAGTCCAGGACGCCGCGGACGACCCGGAGGCCGTGCAGCGCTTCAGCGGCCGGATGCTCACCGAGTCCGACCGGCTCACCCGGCTGGTCCAGCAGATCATCGAGCTCTCCCGGCTGCAGGCCAACGAGCCGCTCGAGCAGCCGGTCCCGGTCTCGGTCGACGACGTGGTGAAGACCGCGGTCGACACCAGCGCGATCGACGCCGACGCCCGCGCCATCTCGGTGGTGAGCGGCGGGGCCCACGGCCTGGAGGTCTACGGCAACGCGGAGCAGGTCACCGCCGCCGTCGCCAACCTGGTGGCCAACGCCATCGCCTACTCCGACGACGGGTCCACGGTGCTGGTGACGGCCAAGGGGCTGCCCGACGTCGTGGAGATCTCGGTCGTCGACCAGGGCATCGGCATCCCCGAGCAGGAGGTGAGCCGGATCTTCGAGCGCTTCTACCGTGTCGACCCCGCCCGCCACCGCTCCACCGGAGGCACCGGGCTGGGCCTGTCCATCGTCAAGCACGTGGCCGCCACGCACGGCGGTGACATCCGGGTGTGGTCCGTCGAGGGGCAGGGATCCACCTTCACCCTCACGCTGCCCCGCAAGAGCCAGGAGACCAGCCGGTGACCCGGGTACTCGTCGTCGAGGACGAAGAGAGCTACAGCGACGCTCTCGCCTACATGCTGCGCAAGGAGGGCTTCGAGGTGGCGATCGCCACCACCGGCCCGGACGCGCTGACCGAGTTCGACCGCAACGGCGCCGACATCGTGCTGCTCGACCTGATGCTGCCGGGCCTGCCCGGCACCGAGGTGTGCCGCCAGATCCGCGCCACCTCCAGCGTTCCGGTGATCATGGTCTCGGCCAAGGACGACGAGGTCGACAAGGTGGTCGGCCTCGAGCTCGGCGCCGACGACTACGTCACCAAGCCCTACTCGCCCCGCGAGCTGGTCGCCCGGATCCGTGCCGTGCTGCGGCGCGGGGTCGCCGAGGGCGACGCCGACGAGGCGGCGCTGGAGGCCGGACCGGTGCGGATGGACGTCGAGCGCCACGTCGTGACCGTGGACGGCGAGGAGCAGCGGCTGCCGCTCAAGGAGTTCGAGCTGCTGGAGATGTTCCTGCGCAACCCCGGCCGGGTGCTCACCCGCGGCCAGCTGATCGACCGGGTCTGGGGATCCGACTACGTCGGCGACACCAAGACCCTGGACGTCCACGTGAAGCGGCTGCGGGCCAAGCTGGAGCCCGACCCCTCGGACCCCGTCTACCTCGTCACGGTGCGGGGGCTCGGCTACAAGCTGGACCTGTAACTGCCACATCGGTGTGCACGCGCCGCCCGACCCTTCTAGGATCGTGACCCAGCGATCCGGGTGGGCCGGACCGCCGCACGTGATCGACGGGGGAATGACCACATGGCCGACCTGAGGGTCGACACCGACGTCCTCCAGGAGGCGGGCGAGAGTCTGCGCCTGGTCGCGACGGAGTTCGAGCACGCCGACGACAACAGCGACCGCGCGGCCGACGCGGTCGGCAACCGCGAGCTGGCCGACCGGGTGCGCGACTTCGCGCACAACTGGAACGACCGGCGCGGCGAGATGCTCGGCAACATCTCCGCCCTGGCCACTGCGGCCAGCGAGAGTGGCCGCGCCTTCTCCGAGCTCGACACCGAGCTCGCCCGGATCATCCGCGGGGAGGGGGCGTGAGCGGCCGCCCCACCGACTGGTCACCGGTGGAGATGTGGTCCGACCCCACCCCCGGCGACCCCGACGCCACGGTCGACGCCGGCCGTCACTACCGCCAGGTCGCCGACGCGATCGAGACCGCCGCGCGCCGGCTCCGCGAGATCGCCGGCGCCCCCGACATGGAGAGCGAGGCCGTCGAGGCCTTCGTCGGCAAGGCCGAGGAGGTCGCGAGCGACATCGACCGCGCCCACGAGCGCTACCGCGGCGTCGGCGACGCGCTGTACACCTACGGCTTCGACCTCGGTGACGCGCAGGCGGCCGCCGACGACGCGCTGCGCCGGGCCGCCCGGGCCAGGGAGGACGCCGCGGCCGCCCGCGCCCGCCTCGACTCCGCCCGCCAGCAGCTGCAGCGCGCGCAGGACGACGACGCCGCCGCGCCACCGGACGCACCCCCGGCCGACCTCACCACCCACCGGTACGCCGTCAGCCGCGCGGAGGGCGACGTCTCCGACGCCGAGACCGCGTGGCAGCGCGCGATCTCCGACGCCCAGCAGGCCAAGGAGGACGCCGAGAACGCGGCCCGCACCGCCCGGCGGGCGATCGAGGACGTCAAGGACTCCGGCGACCTCAACGACTCCACGTGGGACAACGTGGCCGGAGCGCTGAAGAAGCTGGCCGACTTCGCCGGCATGGTCGCCGCGGTCTGCGGCATCCTCGCGCTGGCGGTGGGCTGGATCCCGGTGATCGGGCAGGCGCTGGCCGCCGTGCTCGGGACCATCGCGCTGGTGGCCGGCCTCGTGTCGCTGCTGTGCAACGTGGCGCTGCTGATCGGCGGCAAGGGCTCGCTCAAGAACGTGATCCTCGACCTGGTCGGCGTGGCGTCCTTCGGCATCGGCCGAGCGGTCGTGGCCGGGGCGCGGGGCGCCTACCGCGGCGCCCAGGGTGTGGCCCGGCTCAACGCCGGGCGGCTCGCGGCCACCTCGCCCGCCTCGCGGATCGCGGCCGGCCTCCCGGGCGGCTCGTCCACCTCCGCGATCCGCGGGATGCTCGGCGGCACCAGCTCGATCTCCAACCTCACCCGTGCCCAGGCCCGCACCATGGCGCAGAGCGGCCGTGCCGTGCCGGTCTTCAGCGGCACCGCGCCGTTCACCAGCGCGTGGGACGACATGGCCTCGTTCGGCTCCCACCTGTCCACGGCGTTCAGTCCCGCCAACATCCGTGCCGCCATCTCCCAGACCCCGGGGGCCTGGAACGCGATCACGAACAGCTCGTCGATGGCAGAGAGGCTCGCGCGCCTCACGGGCAACTCCGACGCCCTGGCGCACCTCGACTTCAGCAGCGGCATCGACGCCGCCGTCCGCAGCGGCGACCTGTTCACCCGGGCCACCACCCTCACCGGTGTCCAATTCGGCACCACCGGCCTCAGCTTCGGCCTCGACTCCTACCAGCTCGCGGACAGCGACCTGTGGGAGCAGTGGTTCGACAGCCCGGCCGACCAGCTGGACCTGTCCCGCGACGGAGCGCTGGCCCGGTGAGTCCTCGGTTCGGCCGTACGCGTGACCAGGTCATCACGGGGTGGGACGTCGGCGCCCCGCCCGACTGGGCGGCGCTGCCGCTCGTCTCCGTCGACGGTGCCGAGGGTCCCGCCGCGCTGGCGGGCATCCGGGCCGTCGCCGAGGACCTCGCCGAGGGCGAGGAGGCCCAGGCCCGGCTGACCGCGTTCCTGGTCTCAGCGCAGCCGCAGCTGCTCGAGGACCACCTGATCCTGCTCGGCGTCTGGGTGCCCGACCGCGAGGCCGGGATCCCGCAGGGGGTGATGAAGGCCGAGCTGCTGCTCGAGTCCGACCGCGACACCTTCGAGTCGATGGTCCACGCCGCCGACCCGCCGGAGGGGCAGGAGCGCCTCCACCTCGAGACGATCCGCGTGGACCTGCCGGCCGGGCCCGCGGTGCTGGTCGACCACCAGGGTGTCGTCGACGGCACCCTCGAGCAGTACCTCCAGTTCGCGGTCTTCCCCGACGGCACCACCGACGCCGTCTCGCTCGCCTTCAGCACCACCGCCCTGCACCTCGTCGACGACTTCGCCCTCGCCACCCGCGACATCGCCGAGACACTGGTCGTCGAGCTGGGGACGGGCGCCGGCCGATGAGGCTGCGCTTCGTCCTGCCGCCCGCCTGGGTCGGCTTCCCCCTGCACGACACCGCCACCTGCGAGCGGGAGGTGCAGCGCGCGGTCAGGGCACTCCCGCTCGACGACGGCGCCGGAGCGCGGATGCGGCGCGAGCTGCGCGACGACCTGCTGCGCCAGTGCGACCGGGCCCGCGAGAAGGGTGCGACCTACCTCGCGATCGCCGGGCCCCGCAGCGCTCCGTTGTCGGGGTCGCTGCTGGTGACGCCGCTGCGGCGTACGGTGCCGGAGGACTCACCCGCGTGGGAGGAGGTCGTGGGCGCCGACGTCGACCGCTTCACCCTGAGGGTCGGGCGGGTCGCGCGGACCGTGCGCAAGCGCCATCCCGCGCCCGGTGAGCGCCCCGAGGACCTGATCACCCTGGCCGTCGACTACTGGGTCACCACCGCGGAGGACCGGACCATCCTCGTCGCCTGCTCGACGCCCCTGGTCGAGCACGAGGAGGCCATGGTGCAGCTCTTCGACGCCGTGATGGCCTCGGCGGTGATCCCCGAGCTGGAGGACGCCGATGAGCGAGCCTGAGGCGGCGCCGCACGCCGGGCGGGCCTGGCTCGAGATCGTGGTCGGGGCGCTGGCCCTGCTGTACGTGCTGTTCGCCCCCTTCAGCGTCCTGCTCTCCCCCGACGCCGTGCAGCCGTGGTACGCCGGCGTGGCCGGACTGACCTGCCTGGCCGCCGCGCTCACCTGGTGGCGTGCCCGGCCGGGCTGCCTGGAGCTGTTCGTCCCCTTCGTCTCGACCATCGCGGTGATCGCCTTCACCGCCGCCCGTCCGGACGTGATCGGGCCGTGGATCCCGGTCGTGCAGGGCCTCGCCGTGGTCGCGCTCGTGCTGGCCTACCGCGGGCGTCGTCGCGGGACTGGCAGGAAGTAGCGGTTGCCCGTCCGAAACCCGCTCGCTCCGCGTCATCCGCCACCCTAGGCTTCACGTGTGACACCTCGCCCCTGGCTGCCGCTGGCCGCCGTCGCCTGCACCCTGGTCTTCTGGGCCAGCGCCTTCGTGGCGATCCGCCACCTCGGTGACGACTTCTCCCCCGGCGCCCTCTCGCTGGGCCGGCTGCTGGTCGGCGCCGCCTGCCTGGCAGTGGTCGCGCTGGCCAGCGGCCTGCCCCGCCCGACCGCGGCGGAGTGGCGCTCCATCGCCGTGATCGGCGTGCTGTGGTTCGGCGTCTACAACGTCGCGCTCAACGAGGGCGAGCAGCGGGTCGACGCCGGCACGGCGGCGATGCTGATCCAGGTCTCGCCGGTGCTGATCGCGCTGCTGGCGGCCTTCTTCCTGGGCGAGCGGTTCACGGCGTACCTCGGGCTCGGGCTGGCGCTCGCCTTCGCCGGCGTCGCGCTGATCGCGCTGTCGACCTCGCCGGGCGGCGACCGCGACGTGCTGGGCGTGGCGCTGGTCCTGGTCTCCGCGGTCGTCTACGCGATCAGCGCGGTGCTGCAGAAGCCGCTGATGGCCCGGCTGCGCGCGGTCCACGTCGTCTGGCTGGCGTGCACGATCGGCGCGATCGCCTGCCTGCCCTTCGCCGGGCAGCTGTGGAGCGAGGCGTCGGCCGCCCCCGCGTCGTCGATCTGGTGGCTGGTCTACCTCGGGGTCTTCCCCACCGCGCTGGCGTTCACCACCTACGGATACGCGCTCACGCACATGAGCGCCTCGAGCCTGGGTGTCACGACGTACCTGGTCCCGCCGATCACGATCGTGCTGGGCGTCGTGCTGCTCGACGAGGCACCGCCCGCGATCGCCTACGTCGGGGGCGCGCTCGCGCTGCTCGGCGTGGCCGTCGCCCGCCGCCGTCCCGCTCCCCGGGCCGTCGCGCAACCCGAGTCAGTCCCGGCCTGAGCCGGCCTCCAGCCAGCCGCGGAAGGCCTCGAGGTTGCGGGTGGACTCACCGCGGGAGGTGCGCCACTCCCACTCCTTGCGGATCGCCGAGGCGAAGCCGAGCTCCAGGATGGTGTTGAACGACTCGTCGGCGTAGGTCAGCACCGAGCCGAGCAGCCGGTCGAGCCCGTCGGGCGAGACCGTCGCCAGCGGCAGCCGGGCGTCGAGGTAGATGTCACCGAGGGCATCGAGGCCGAACGCGACGGCGTACATCCGCAGGTTGCGCTGCAGCAGCCAGCGGTACACGCCCTCGTGGTTCTCGTCGGGCCGGCGGCAGACGAACGCGTGCACACCGAGCGCGTGCGGTCCGACGTCGAGCCGGACCGGGACCTGGAGCTTGCGCTCCCCGGGCATGGTCACGCTGAAGACGCCCTCGGCGAGCTCCTCGTGCTCGAGCTCGGCGTCGCGGAGGTAGCCACGGACCAGCTCGGCCGCGTCCCCCTGCTCGCTCACACCAGCACTCCCATCGACTGTCGTGCCCGGCGGTAGACCTCGAGGGTACGGTCCGCGGTCCGCTCCCACGAGAACGACCGGGCCTGCTCGACCGCGCCGAGGGACAGGCGGTCGCGGAGCTCGTCGTCGAGGACGAGCCGCTCCAGCTGGGCGGCCCAGTCGCGGGGGTCGTGGCTGTCGACGAGCAGCCCGGAGCGGCCGTCGTGGACGACGGTGGTGAGCCCGCCGACCGCGGCCGCGAGGACCGGGGTGCCGGAGGCCTGGGCCTCGACGGCGACGAGCCCGAAGGACTCGTTGTAGGAGGGCACGGCGACCACGTCGGCCGCGGAGCACCAACGACTGAGCTCGTCCTGGGCGACCGGCGGCACGAACCGGACGACGTCCGCGAGCCCGAGCTCGGCGGCCAGGTCGGCCAGCGCCGTGGGGTGCTGCAACCCGGACCCGGAGGGGCCGCCCACGACCGGGACGACCAGCCGCGAGCGCAGCTCGGGGCGCCGCTCGAGCAGGACGCCGACGGCGCGCAGCAGCACGTCCGGCGCCTTCAGCGGCTGGATCCGGCCCGCGAAGAGCAGCACCGCGGCGTCCTCGGGCAGGTCGAGCCGGCGCCGGGTCGTGGCGCGGTCGTGGGGCCGGAAGACGTCGAGGTCGACGCCGGGGTGGACGACCTCCACCCGGCCGGGGTCCGCGTCGTACAGGTCGACCAGCTGCGAGGCCTCGAGATCGGTGTTGGCGATGAGCATGTCCGCGGCCTCGACCACCTGCTCCTCGCCGATGATCCGGCCCTCGGGCTCGGGGGTGTCGCCCTCGGCGAGCGCGTCGTTCTTGACCTTGGCCATGGTGTGCATCGAGTGGACCAGCGGGACGCCCCAGCGGTCCCGGGCGAGCGCCCCGACCTGGCCCGAGAGCCAGTAGTGGGAGTGGACGGCGTCGTAGTGCCCCACCGGCTGCTCGGCCTCGGCCCGCAGCACCTCCCGGGCGAACACGCACAGCTGGCCGGGCAGCTCGGCCTTGTCGAGCCCCTCGAAGGGCCCGGCGGTGATGTGGCGGACGAGCACGCCGTCGGCGGCCAGCACCTTCGGCTCCAGCGCGGAGGTCGTGGCGCGCGTGAAGACGTCGACCTCGATGCCCCGCGCGGCGAGCCGCTTCGCGAGCTCCACGACGTAGACGTTCATGCCGCCGGCGTCACCGGTCCCCGGCTGGTCCAGGGGGGAGGTGTGGAGGCTGATCATCGCCACCCGCTCCGGGTTGTCCTGCACGCCCACGTTCGACCCCTTCGTCTGCTCACGGCCATCGGGAACAACCACGCGTCGGGCCGGTTCATTCCGGGACCGGCGGCGGAGCGAGGGTCAGCGGGCGTGACTGCCCGGTCGGCGACGCACGGGCGCGGCCTCGGCGGGGGGCCGGCGGCCCCGGAGGAGCAGCACGACGGCGCCCAGGGCCGCGGCCGTACCGATGACCCCGTCCAGGCCGATCGCCTCGCCCTCCCCCTTCACCACCACGTAGACCGACCAGACCAGCAGCGGGCACGCGACGGCGACGACCAGCCGCAGCCACGTGGCGGAGCGGCTGACGAGCCCGGCACCCACCCCCGCGAGCGCCACCCCGAGCAGCACCAGACCGACGAGGCGGGCGGCGCCGCCCCAGGCGGGGTCCCCCGCGGCGAGGTGGGCGCCCCACCGCACGGCCCAGCAGGCTCCGCCGAGCAGCCCCGCCGCGCACGCAAGGACTCGCAGCGTCATGACTCCTCCTGGTTCACCGGCTCCGGTGCGAACGATCGCCCGCATTGTGCCAGTCGGCGGCACCGACGACGAGGGGAGGCAGAATCGGGCCCATGAGTCCCACCCGAACCGCCGTCGTGACCGGAGCCAGCAGCGGGATCGGGGCCGCCACGGCGCGCGCCCTGGCCGCCGCGGGCTTCTCGGTCGTGTGCGCCGCCCGCCGTGCCGACCGCATCGCCGCCCTCGCCGGGGAGATCGGGGGCACCGCCGTCACCTGCGACGTGACCTCGCCCGACTCGGTGGCGGGACTCGCCCGAGCCGTGGGCGACACCCTCCACGTCCTGGTCAACAACGCCGGCGGCGCCTTCGGCTCCGACCCGGTCGCGACCGCCGACCCCGAGCAGTGGCGCGCGATGTACGACGTCAACGTGCTCGGCACGCTCCACGTCACCCAGGCGCTGCTGCCCGCGCTGCGGGCCTCCGGCGACGGGCTGGTGCTCAACGTCGGCTCCACCGCCGGCCGGATCGCCTACGAGGGAGGCGGCGGCTACACCGCGGCCAAGCACGGCACCCAGGTGCTGACCGAGACGCTGCGGCTCGAGCTGTGCGGGGAGCCGATCCGGGTCTCGGAGATCGCGCCGGGGATGGTGCGGACCGAGGAGTTCGCCACGGTCCGGTTCGGCGGCGACCAGGAGCAGGCCGAGGCCGTCTACGCCGGCGTACCGGACCCGCTGGTGGCGGAGGACGTCGCCGACGCCATCGCCTGGATCGCGACCCGGCCGGCCCACGTCAACATCGACGAGCTGGTGATCCGTCCGCGGGCGCAAGCGGCCCAGCACAAGGTGCATCGGGTCTGAGAGACTGCCGGACGTGCAGACCATCGGACTCGTCGGCGGCATGAGCTGGGAATCCAGCCTGATCTACTACCGCGACCTCAACCTCGGCGTCCAGGAGCGGCTCGGGGGGCTCTCGTCCCCCAAGGTCGTGCTCTCCACGGTCGACTTCGCCGAGCTGACCGCCCTCGAGGACGCCGAGCGCTGGGACCGGATCGGCCAGCTGCTCGCCGAGGCGGCGCAGGGCGTGGAGCGGGCGGGTGCGGACTTCCTGGTGCTGTGCACCACGACGTTCCACAAGGTGGCCGACGAGGTGGCGGCCGCGGTCGGCATCCCGCTGCTCCACCTCGCCGACGTCGTGGCGGAGGCCGTCAAGGAGGCCAGGGTCACCACGGTCGGCCTGCTCGGCACCACGGTCGCCATGTCCGACCCGTTCTTCGCCGACCGGATGGCCGAGCACGGCGTCCAGGTCGTCGTCCCCGCGCCCGAGCACCACGACTTCCTCAACACCGCGATCTACGACGAGCTGGTCCACGGCCACGTCGTCGACACCACGCGGCGCCGGGTGGTCGGCATCGTCGACGAGCTCTGGGACGCCGGCGCCCAGGGCATCCTGGTCGGCTGCACCGAGCTGGAGCTGCTGATCACCCAGTCCGACATCGACCTCCCCGCCTTCCCCTGCACCACCCTCCACGTCAACGCCGCCCTGGACCGCGCCCTCGCCTGAGGGTTGAGTTGGGCCTCCGCATCACTCGAGCTGGGCCTCTGCAGCACGCGGGTGATGCGCACGCCCAACTCGACTGATGCGCACGCCCAACTCGACTGATGCGCACGCCCAACTCAACCCTGCTCGTCGCCGAGGACCAGGGCGACGAGGCGGCGGAGGTCGGGGGTGAGGGCGGCCTCGGGGACGTCGACCTGCTGGGCGGTGTCGTCGTCGCCGACGCGGACCTGGTAGGTGAAGCGGTCGGGGTGGTTGCCGGTCGAGGCGGCGGCGGCCAGGTCGACCCGGTCGAGCAGGTCGCGGACCTCGCGGGCCAGGTCGTCGTCGGCCTCGGGGTCCACGGCTCCCTCGACCACCTGGCCGACGATGCCGCCGCTGCGGCGTACGACGACGCGGCCGCGCGGGCGGGGGGCGGAGGGGGGTCGTGGCACGGAGGAGGACTCGGTGACCCCCACCTGGCCCCAGGCCGCACGCACGGCGTCGGCGTGCTCGCCCGCGGCGGCGACGGTCGCCGCGGCGAAGGTCGCGAAGTCGGCGTCGGCGGGGAGCCCCGCGGAGGTGAGGGCGGCGTACCAGACCCGACCGGCGCCGGTGGCCGCGTCGCCCCCGATCGCCTGCGCCGCGAGCACGAAGGCGCGGTTGGGGATGCCGGAGTTGAGGTGGACGCCGCCGTTGTCGTCGGTGGTCTCGACGTAGTCGTCGAGGTGCGCGGGCTGCGGGTCCTTCCCGAGCCGAGGGTCGTCGTACGCCGTGCCGGGGTGCTGCATGTCGCGCAGCCCGCGGGCAGCGATCCCCTCGGCGAAGATCTCGGCACCGATCAGCCAGTCGGCGGACGCGGCGTCCTGGCCGAGCAGCCGCTGCTTGAGGCAGCTCGCGAACACGTCGGAGACCGACTCGTTGAGGGCGCCCGGCTGGCCCTGGTAGACCAGCCCGGCGGTCCGCTCGGTGACCGCGTGGGTGAACTCGTGGGCGAGCACGTCGACCGCCCGGGTGAACCGGCGGAAGACCTTCCCGTCACCGTCGCCGAAGACCAGGTGGGTGCCGTCCCAGAACGCGTTCGCGTAGTTCCGGCCGTAGTGGACGGTCAGCAGCAGCGCGGCGCCACGGCCGTCGTAGGAGTCGCGGCCGTAGGCGTCGAGGAACAGGTCGAGGGTCGCGGTGATGCCGCTGGCCGCCTCGTCCACGGCCGCGTCGCCCGACGCCGGCCGGCCCTCGCGCCGGACCGGCTCGCCCGGCAGCCGCTCGGACCCGTCGGCGGTGTGCACCGTCCAGCGGGCGGCGTCGGCACGGGGACCGGTGCCGCCGGCGCGACCGGGAAGCCGGCGCTCGCGCAGCGTCCGGTCGACCCGCAGGCAGGCGTCGACGTACCCGGCGTCCAGGGTGCCGCGCCGGGCGAGCTCGGCGAGCAGGTAGGGAGGAACGAAGCAGGCGGGCCCGAGAGAGGTCATGGCCCCTGCCTACTCGCGGCCACCGACGCCCACAACCCCCTCGCCGGGGGTCAGGCCTCGGGCGTGCCCTGGTGGAAGCGCTGCACCCAGCGCTCGCCCGAGCGCACCCACAGCGAGCTGCGCAGCGTCGCCTCCCCGGAGCCGCACACCGCCCGCCACACCAGCAGCAGCGTCGCCGGGGCGACCCGGTCGACCGCCAGCACCTCCAGCTGCACCGGCTCCTCGAGCGGGCCGACCGCGGCGAGCAGCTCCTCGCGCGACCAGCGCCGTCCGGACCGGCCGATCTCCTCCCACGCGGGGTCGAGCAGCGCCGCCACCGCGGCGGGGTCGCTGCGGACCTCGTCGGTCAGCAGCGCCCGCTCCAGCCGTACGACGACCTCCTCGTCGCTCTCGACCGCCTCGTCGGCCAGCGAGAACAGGTCGGGGTCCGGCTCGGCGGGGCGGGTCACCTCGAAGTCGTGGGACCCGCGGCCGGCGCCGGCGTACCCGGGCCCGGCGGCCGGGCTGCGGCCGTCCTTGAAGGCGAGCGCGGCCGCGTTGGCGAGCCGGTCGGCGGCCTCGTTGAGCTCGTGGCCGGCATGGCCCTTGACCCACTCGAACCGCACCCGCCGGCCCTGCATCGCCGCGTCGAGCGCCTTCATGATCTCCACGTTGGCGACCGGCTTGCCGTCACCCTTCTTCCAGCCGCGGCGCTTCCAGCCCGGCATCCACTTGGTGATCGCGTTGATCGTGTAGGTCGAGTCGCAGTAGACGAGCAGGTCGTCGACGTCCCTCGTCTGCTGCAGCAGGTCGAGGACGGCGGTCAGCTCGCCCATGTTGTTGGTGCCGTGGGGCCAGCCGCCGCTGGCCCAGCAGTCGTCGTCGACGTACCACGCCCAGCCGGCGGGTCCGGGGTTGCCGAGCGCGGAGCCGTCGGCCGCGGCGACCAGGGGAGGGGAGGGCATGCGCGCCAGCCTAGGGGGCGGCGGTCGGCCCTCAGGCAGCGCGCTCGTGCCCTCGAACGGTGCGGTAGGCGTGCCCCATCAGCCACCGTCGCGGGTGGGCGGCGACCTCGGGGTCGGCGGCCCGGGTCCACAGCTCGACGTACGCCGTGACGACGGCCCGCTCGGCCTCGGCCTGGCCGGCACCAGCACACCGGATGGTGCGCCACACGTCCGCGACGGTGAGGTCGTAGAGGCGTCCGAAGCACGCCGCGTCGCCGGCCCCGGCCCGCAGCAGCAGGTCGCGCTCGGTGCTGCTGGTGGTCCCGCCGGTGGGACTGGTGCTCGTCGTCGGCATGGCCCGACCCCCTGACTTAAACATGATGTTCAGATTACTGTAGAGGATCGTGGCGGCCTGCGCACCCCCTGGGGGCGAGGAATCGTGGGAGCGGGCCGGGGCTCCGTAGACTCCGCCGGTGCCCACCACGACCCGCTCAGACCTCCGCAACGTGGCGATCGTCGCCCACGTCGACCACGGCAAGACCACCCTCGTGGACGCGATGCTCCACCAGGCCGGCGCCTTCACGGCCCACCAGGCCGAGGGCGTCGCCGAGCGGGTCATGGACTCCGGCGACCTCGAGCGCGAGAAGGGCATCACGATCCTCGCGAAGAACACCGCCGTGCACTACGAGGGTCCCGCCGGCGGCGGCCAGCCGATGGTCATCAACATCATCGACACCCCCGGCCACGCCGACTTCGGTGGCGAGGTCGAGCGCGGGCTCTCGATGGTCGACGGCATCGTGCTGCTCGTCGACGCCTCCGAGGGCCCGCTCCCCCAGACCCGGTTCGTGCTGCGCAAGGCGCTCAACGCCGACATGCCGGTGATCCTCGTGGTCAACAAGACCGACCGGAACGACGCCCGGATCAGCGAGGTCGTCGACGAGACCTACGAGCTGTTCATGGACCTGCTCGACGAGTCCCACAGCCAGGACGCCCTCGACTTCCCGGTCGTCTACGCCTCCGGCAAGGCCGGCATCGCCTCGCGGACCCAGCCCGCCGACGGCACGATGCCCGAGGGCAGCGACCTCGAGCCGCTGTTCAAGACGATCCTCGAGACGATCCCCGCCCCGACGTACGACGAGGGCGCGCCGCTGCAGGCCCACGTCACGAACCTCGACGCCTCCCCCTTCCTGGGCCGGCTGGCGCTGCTGCGGATCAAGCAGGGCAACCTCCGCAAGGGCCAGCAGGTCATGTGGATGCGCCGCGACGGCTCCCAGAAGCAGGTCAAGATCACCGAGCTCCTCATCACCGAGGGCCTCGAGCGCCAGCCGGGCGAGCAGGCCGGGCCCGGTGACATCGTCGCCGTCGCCGGCATCCCCGAGATCACCATCGGCGAGACCCTCGCCGACCTCGAGAACCCGGTCGCGCTGCCGCTCATCCACGTCGACGAGCCGGCGATCTCGATGACCATCGGCACCAACACCTCGCCGCTCGTCGGCCGGACCAAGGGCGGCAAGGTCACCGCGCGGCTGGTCAAGGACCGGCTCGACTCCGAGCTGATCGGCAACGTCTCGCTCCGCATCCTCCCGACCGAGCGCCCCGACGCGTGGGAGGTCCAGGGCCGCGGCGAGCTGGCGCTGGCGATCCTCGTCGAGCAGATGCGCCGCGAGGGCTTCGAGCTGACCGTCGGCAAGCCGCAGGTGGTCACCAAGGAGGTCGACGGCAAGCTCCACGAGCCCGTCGAGCGGCTGACCATCGACGCCCCCGAGGAGTACCTCGGCACGATCACCGAGCTGCTCGCCTCCCGCAAGGGCCGGATGGAGCAGATGACCAACCACGGCACCGGCTGGGTGCGGATGGAGTTCCTGGTCCCGGCCCGCGGCCTGATCGGCTTCCGGACCGAGTTCCTCACCGACACCCGCGGCACCGGCATCGCCCACCACATCTCCGAGGGCTACGAGCCGTGGGCCGGCGAGATCCGCTCGCGCAACAACGGCTCGCTGGTGGCCGACCGCAAGGGCGCGGCCACGGCGTACGCCATGACCTCGCTGCAGGAGCGCGGCGTGATGTTCGTCGAGCCGACCACCGAGGTCTACGAGGGCATGATCGTCGGCGAGAACTCCCGCGCCGACGACATGGACGTCAACATCACCAAGGAGAAGCAGCAGACCAACATCCGGTCCGCCACCTCCGACAACTTCGAGAAGCTGATCCCGCCGAAGCGGCTCTCGCTCGAGCAGTGCCTGGAGTTCTGCCGCGACGACGAGTGCGTCGAGGTCACGCCGGACGCGGTCCGGATCCGCAAGGTCGTGCTCGACCAGAACGAGCGCGCCAAGACGGCGAGCCGGGCGCGCAAGGCGAACAAGTAGGTCGTGTCCGACCGCGGGGAACGGCTGGCGGCGTGGCTGGAGCAGCTCGGCCTCGCCGACCAGCTCGGCGACGCCGGGCTGCCGACGTTCGCGCGCGACACCGACGGGTCCGTGGCCTGGCGGGAGCCGGGCACCGGCGAGCCGGTGACGGCCGAGCGGCTCGAGCAGCTCGACCAGCTGCTGCACGCCGAGGGCGAGGACCCCGACCACGCGGTGCCGGTCGGGCTGGTGGCGCTGCGTCGTCAGGCGCGGGTGCGTGGCGACCTGCTCGACGGCGGCTGGCTGTCCTACGCCGAGGTCGGCCACCGGCGCGGGATCTCCGAGGACGCGGCCCGCTTCGCCGTGCACCGGGCGGCGCAGCGCCACGCCCTGCTGCTGGTCCAGCACGAGGGCGCCACGCTGGTGCCGACGTTCCAGCTCGACGAGGCCGGTGAGGTGCGCGCCGAGCTGGTGTCGCTGCTGGAGCCGCTGCTGGCCGCCCGTACCGACCCCTGGCTGGTGTGGACCTGGCTCACCACGCCGGCGGGGCTGCTGGGCGGGCTGGTGCCGCACGAGGCCGCCCGTGACCCCGAGGAGCTGCCGCTCGTGCAGCACGCCGCCGTACGGCTCGCCGAGGTCCGCTAGCCTCGGCGCCCGTGCCGCTGCTTCCCCACGACGCCCCGCTCCCGTCCCGCCCGTGCCGGGTGCTCGTCGGCGGTGGCTCCGGGTCGGGCAAGACCACGCTGTCGGCGCGGATCTCCGAGGTGCTCGGTGTCCCGCACACCGAGATCGACGCCCTCCACCACGGGCCCGGCTGGGTGAAGCGGCCCACGTTCGAGGCCGATGTCGAGGCGTTCACCAGCGAGCCCGGCTGGGTCACGGAGTGGCAGTACGACGTCGTCCGGCCGCTGCTGGCCGAGCGGGCCGACCTGGTGGTCTGGCTGGACCTGCCGAAGGCGCAGGTGATCCGGCAGGTCACCGCCCGGACGCTGCGGCGGTGGGTGCGGCGCGAGGAGCTGTGGAACGGCAACCGGGAGCCGGCCCCCTGGCGGATCCTCATCGACCCCGAGAACGTGGTCCGCTGGGCCTGGCGCACCCACCACCTGGCCGAGCAGCGGATCCACGCGCTGCTCGCCGCCGACCCCGCCCGCCCCGTCGTACGGCTGCGGTCCCACGCCGAGTCGGCCGCCTGGCTCGCGGGCCCACTGGCGGCTCAGGCGCGCGCGTAGCGGTTGAGCAGCACCCCGTCGGGCAACGGTCGCGAGTCGACCAACGCCATCGCGGGCAGCGACGCGCCGCGGCCGACCAGGGGCACGCCGGCGCCGAGGACCACGGGGCTCACCTTGAGGTGCAGCTCGTCGATCTCCTCGGCGAGCTGGCCGGCGAGGTCGCCGCCACCGCACAGCCACAGGTCCTTGCCGGGCTGCTGCTTGAGCCGACGCACCAGTCCGACGGGGTCGTCGCGCTCGACGGTCACGGTCGGGTCCTCGGGCAGCGCGCGGTGGGTGACGACGTACTGGTCGAGGTGGGGGTAGCCGCTGGTCAGCCCGGCGTCGAGCGCCGGCTGGTGCGTCCGCGCCCCCAGGAGCACGGTGTCGAAGTGCCGCGGCTCACCGGTCACGCCGAGCAGCTCGCGCACGTGGCCGGGACAGGTCTCGGGGTACTCGGCGAACACCGCCGCGACCAGCTCCGGGGTCTGCACCAGCCGGTCGGCGCTGCCGTCGGGGTCGGCGATGAAGCCGTCGAGGCTGACGTTGACGAGATAGACGAGCGAGCGCACCAGGATCCTCCGGTCGATGGGCTTCGCGGATGCTGTCACAGGCGTCGGGACCGGTCGGGCCCGGGGACGGCGTCGGGGCAGACCGCGTGCTCGAGGAAGGCCTCCACGCCGCCGAGGACGGCCCGGTTGCGGGGTGAGGCGAAGAGGTCGAAGCCGTGCTGGGCGCCGGCCAGCTCGACGTACGCCGTCGTGGCCGCGGATCCGGCGAGGTGGTCCCGGAAGGCGCGCGCCCGCTCGACGGGCACCCAGGAGTCGCGATCGCCGTGCACGAGCAGCATCGGTGGGGAGCCCCCGGGGTCGTGCCCGAACGGGGTGGAGACGACGGGCTCGTCGGCGCCGCGACCGTAGTAGCGCCCGTAGTAGCCGTACAGGCACACGGCACCGTCGACGCGCTGGTGGGGTTCGGCCACGGGCTGGTCGAGCGCACACAGCGCGGACAGGTGGGCGCCGGCCGAGCTGCCGGCCATCACGACCGCGGTGGGGGCCAGGTCGCCCGGGAGGGCGTGGCGGTGGGCCCACCGCAGGGCGGATCGGGCGTCGGCGAGATGGTCCTCGAAGCCCGCCCCCGGTCGCAGCCGGTATCCCGCGGACACGCAGGTCCAGCCGCGGTCGGCGAGCCGGTGGAGCAGGGCCCGCCCCTCGCGGTGCCGACCGCCGGAGTAGTAGCCGCCGCCGTGGAGGTAGAGCAGCACCCGGCCGTCCTGCCTGCCGTCACGGCGGGAGTAGACGTCGAGCCGCTGTCGCCGGTGCGGGCCGTAGCGGCGGCCGCGTCGGCGTACGACGCTCCTCGGGCGCCACGGCAGGGGCGCCCACCAGCCGCGTGCGGCGGTCGAAGCGGCGGTCACGGGCAGCACCGTCGGCCCGAGCCCGGTGCGGACCTCGCGCCAGGCATCCCCCGCCCGCAGGGCCAGCACCCCCAGGCCGAGCAGCACCAGGGCCGACGCCAGCAGGCCCACGGCACCGGCGGCTCCGGCGAGGTCACCGCCCCACCAGGCCGAGCCGGCGGCCAGGAGCAGCGCCACCGCGAACACGTGGGGGATCTCGTTGACCGCGACGGCGAGCAGGTAGCGCACGTGACCCAGCGGCGCGGTCCGCGGTGCCAGTGCCGCGGTCGTGACCAGCGCGAACCAGCCGAGGAAGATCCCGTACCCGAACGACATCGTCTCGCCTCCTCTACAGACGTCGAGGGTTGTACTCTACATTTGTAGAGACACCCGTCAAGGAGCTGCCGTGCCGACCAGCGACCACCGCCGTACCCTCATCGCCGACACCGTGATCCAGGTGCTGGCCGACCAGGGCAGCCGGGGCCTGACCCACCGTGCGGTCGACGAGGCCGCCGGC
The DNA here is from genome assembly GCA_963795215.1 of uncultured Actinomycetota bacterium. Classification (GTDB taxonomy): domain Bacteria; phylum Actinomycetota; class Actinomycetes; order Propionibacteriales; family Nocardioidaceae; genus Nocardioides. The sequence continues at coordinate 316,652 of CAWCGW010000007.1, read as the reverse complement.
CTGCCGACGGGGTCCACCTCCTACTACCAGCGGTCCCGCGCAGACCTGCTGGCCTGCGCCGTGCCCCGGCTGGCCGAGCTCGACGGGGCGGTGCTGCTCCGGATGTCCGCCGACGACCCGGTCCGGCTGGTCACCGACCTGGTGGTCGCCGGGTCCCGCGGCGCGGGACGGGTGCGGACCCTCGCCCGCTACGAGCTGGTGCTCGAGGCCGTACGCCGCCCCGCGCTCCGCGCCGCGTTGGCGGCCGGCACCGACGACCTGCTCACCCTGCTGCGGGACGCGCTGTCCGCGCATCCCGACGCTCCCGACGCCGAGGCGGTGCTGGCGTTCGTCGACGGCCTGCTGCTGGCCCAGGTCACCCGTGGCCCGTCCGGACGGTGGCGCAGGGACGACCTGGAGGCGGCCGTACGTCGCTTCGTGGTCGGCTGAACCGGGCTCAGGCGGACGCGGGCCGCAGCGTGGGGGCGAGGACCCTCAGCCCCAGCAGCGGCAGCACGGCGAGCACGAGCAGCGCGCCGCCCATGCCGAGCACGCCGCCGAGGCCGGCGACGACGGCCGAGCCGACGCTGCCGCCCACGAGGAACAGCAGCGTGGAGATGCCGAGCGCCACCCCGCGGACGCCGACCGCCACGGCGTCGCCCACCGCGGCGCTCAGCGCGGGCTGGCCCAGGCCGAAGGCGAAGGTCACCAGCACGATCCCGACCACGAGCAGCGGGGCGCTGACCAGGTGGGCGCCGAGCGCGGACACGACCAGCGCGACCGAGGCGGTCACCCCGGCGACGACCAGGGCGCGCCCGGGTCCGACCCGGTCCAGCAGCGGACCGGTGATGCGCGGCACGAACAGCGCCACCACGGCGCTCGGGACCATCGCGAGCCCGACCTGCCACGCCTCCCAGCCGGCCGCGAGCAGCACCGCGGGGAGCGCGATCAGCATCGCGAACCAGGACGCCGGGACGGCGGCCGCGGCGATCGCGCTGCGCACCACCGTGGGGTTCTGGACGACCTCCATCGGCAGGAACCCGGCCGGCCGGCGGCGTACCTGGGCGGTGACGGCGGGGACGCCGAGCACCAGCAGACCCGCGCCGATCACGGCCACGAGCAGACCGGCCGACGGGGACTGCACGAGCAGCACCATCCCGGCCGCCGTCAGCGCGACCAGCACCGCGCCGACCACGTCGAGCGGGGCGCCGCTGCCACCCGCGGTCAGGGCGCGCCACAGGAACGGGACCACCAGGATCCCGAGGATCGGCAGCGCCATCACGGCCCGCCAGCCCAGCACCGACTCCACGACGCCGCCCGCGAGCGGGCCCAGGCAGCTGATCGCGGCCGCGGTGCCGGCGAGCCGACCGAACGCGAGGCCGCGGACCGAGCCCTCGTAGCGCTGGGACAGGATCGCGACGCCGAGCGTCGGGACCGCCGCCGCCCCCGCGCCCTGCAGCATCCGGGCGGCCAGCAGCGAGCCGTACGTCGGCGCGAGCGCCGCCACCAGCGCGCCCACCGACATCAGCACCAGCCCGGCCAGCAGCGGGGCGCGGACGCCGACCAGGTCGGAGATCCGGCCGTAGACGGCGGTCGTGACCGCGAGCATCAGCACGTAGAGGCTGATCGTCCAGGCCGCGAGCCCCGGCGAGACGCCGAGGTCGGGCCCGAGCAGCGGCAACGTCACGGCCGCGCTCGAGGACCCCATCCCGGCGAGGCCGAACAGCGCGCCGAGCGCGATCGAGATCCGTCGGGAGTCGTCGCGGCTCGAGGTCGTCGACGCAGCGGTGGTGGCCATCGACGTCCTTCAACGCCGATGGCCACCTGTTGATTCCCGGCTCAGCCTCCGGTGAGCGTCTTGAACTGGTCGATCAGCAGCACCACGGAGAACCCGCCGTAGAAGACGACCGCCCAGACGAGCACCCCGAGCCGTCCGCCCTTGAGCCCGATCTCCCTCGGCAGCGTGAACCGGTTGAGCTGGATCAGCAGCACCGAGTAGACGAACATCACCAGGCCGTTGAGCGAGGACGCGATGACCAGGAGCAGCACCGGCTGGGTGACCCCGGAGAGCAGGATGATCGAGCCGAAGGCGATCTCGGTCCAGACGACGACGAAGTACAGCTTGCTCTCGGTCCAGGTCGTGCTGTCCTTGAGCAGGCCGGTCTTGAGGACGTCGGCGGTGATCCGGCCGACCATGTCGAGCACGGCGAGGTTGGTGGAGAACAGCACCACGGTGCCGATCAGCCAGAAGGCCGTGGCCAGCCACGAGCCCTGGACCTCGCCGAGCGCCTCGCCCTGCACCTTGATGAAGTCGAAGCTCTCCTCCGCGCCGCCCTGCCCGACGGTGACGAAGGTCAGCGCCATGAACACGAACAGCGTCACGGCGCCGATCACGAAGAACGTCGTGAACTGCTCGCGGTGGGCGAGCTTCCACCACGCGTTCCAGCGCCGCATGTTCTCGGGGTCGCGCTTGAAGAGGAAGCCGGTGGTCGGAGCCGCGATCTCCTCGCCGGTGAACGGCGAGACGACCTTCGGCAGCCGCGCGCCCATGCCGAGCCCCTTGTCGCGCATCCAGTTCGACTGGGCCAGGTTCATCGCGCCGCCGGCGCCGGCGAAGGCGATCGCGCCCAGCAGGGTGGCGGTGCCGATCGTGCTGATGCCGTCGGGGATCTCACCGACGGACGTGAAGCCCTTCGCGAGCCCGACGTAGCCGTCGCCGCCGAGCAGGAAGAGCATCGCGTAGACCACGAAGATCACGATCAGCGCGACCATGAAGAACTGGATCTTCTCGACCGTCTGGTAGACGACCGGCGAGGCGGTGAGCACCGCGCCGATCAGCACCAGGATGCCGATGGTGAGGTACGGGACGGCGTCGGCCGAGAAGCCGAGGACGAAGCCCAGGGTCGTCGTGCCGCCCGTCGCCCAGCCGGGCCACGCCCACGGCACGACCGTCATCACGATGAAGAGCAGGCCCCACGGCTTCCACAGCCGGGTGAAGCCGGTGACCGCCGTCTCGCCCGTCGCGAGGGTGTAGCGCTCGATCTCCATGTTGAGGAAGTACTGCGTGGTCACGCCGAGCAGCGTGAGCCAGACCAGCGTCAGCCCGACCTGCGAGGTGATGTAGGGCCAGAGGACGAACTCGCCCGAGCCGATGGCCCCGGCGAGCAGCAGCACGCTGGGCCCGAGCACCTTCCGCAGCGGCACCGGCTCCGGGAGGTCGGCGTAGGTCGCCGGGGCGACGTGCTTGCTCGGCAGCTCGTGCGCGACGTCCCCCCGTTCGATCCGTTCGGTCTCGGACATGGTCAGTTCCCTTCGTTGTGCGGACCGGGGAGACCTGCCCCCCGGAGCGAGGCGTCGAGCAGCTCGACGGTGTGCATCAGTCGCATCGGGTGGCCCGAGCGCTCGATCGCGCTGGCGACCTGCATCAGGCAGCCGGGGTTGGCCGTGACGAGCAGGTCGGCGCCGGTGGCGACGATGTTGCGGGCCTTCCGGTCGCCGAGCTCGCGGGCCGGCTCGGGGTTGAGGATGTTGTAGATGCCGGCGGAGCCGCAGCACAGGTCGCTCTCGGCGATCTCCCGCAGCGCGACGCCGGGGATCGCGGCCAGCAGCCGGCGCGGCTCGGCTCGCACTCCCTGGGCGTGGGAGAGGTGGCAGGCGTCGTGGTAGGCCACGGTCGCCTCGACCGGGTGGCGCACGGCGACCGGGCCCAGCTCGTCGAGGATCTCCGAGACGTCGCGCACCTTCTCGGCGAAGGCCGCGGCCCGCTCGGCGTAGGCGGGGTCGTCGGCCAGCAGCGCGGCGTACTCCTTCATCGTCGAGCCGCAGCCCGCGGCGTTGACGACGACGTGCTCGACGCCGGCGCCCTCGAAGCTGTCCACGAGCCGGCGGGCGTAGCCCTGCGCCTCCTGCTCGCGGCCGTTGTGGGCCGAGAGGGCGCCGCAGCAGCCCTGCGACCTCGGCACGACGACGTCGAGGCCCTCGGCCTGCAGCACCCGCGCGGTGGCCGCGTTGACGCCGGGGAAGAAGGCACCCTGCACGCAGCCGGTGAGCAGTCCGACGACGCCACGGCGCTCGCCGGACGCCGGAATGTACGGCGGCAGCGGCTGCGGCTTCCCGAGCGGCGGCGCCAGCCCCTCCATCGCGGCGAGCTGCGGCGAGAGCCGCTCGAGAAGCCCGGTGCGGCGCACCGCCCGGTCGAGGCCGGTGGCCTGCAGCGCCCGCAGCGGCCCGCGCAGCAGACGCAGCCGCCGCGGGTGGGGGAAGATCTCGAAGATCAGCCGGCGCAGCGCCCGGTCGGCACGGGTGCGCTCGTGGCGGCGCTCGACCTGGGCGCGGGTCTGCTCGATGAGGGTGTCGTACTGCACGCCCGAGGGGCAGGCGGTCACGCAGGCCATGCAGCCCAGGCAGGCGTCCCAGTGCCCGACCATCGAGTCGGTCATCGGCTCGCCCTCCAGGCCCTGCTTCATCAGGTAGATCCGGCCGCGCGGGGAGTCCATCTCCTCGCCCCACAGCACGTAGGTGGGGCAGGTCGGGAGGCAGAAGCCGCAGTGCACGCAGTCACCGACCAGCGCCGCGTCGGGCGGGTGGTGGTCGTCGAAGGCGCCGCCGGGCACCGGGCCGTCGACGTCGACGACCCCGCCGGTCTCGGGCGCGCCGGGCTGACCCGAGTGGTCGCTGCTCATTCAGATGCCTCCCACGAAGCGGCCCGGCGCCAGCCGGCGCCCGGGATCGAACTGCTCCTTGACCCGGCGCATCAGGTCGAGCGCCGGCACCGCCCCCCAGAGGTCGAGCGTGCACTCGAGGTCGGGGGGCGCCTCGAGGACCACCGCGGAGCCGCCGTGGCCGGCGCAGGTGCGCCGCAGCCGGTCGAGCGCCGCGCGGATCGTGGCCTCGTCTGTCGCCGGCAGCGCCGCGTACAGCACGCCCGCGCCCGCCGAGCCGCGCACCACCGCACCGACCTCCGCGGCGGCCGCGAGCAGGTCGCGCAGCCCGGAGAGCACGCAGGTGAGCTTCAGCCCGACCTCTCCGCTCCCCCAGGGGTAGGCCGCCCAGCCGGTCGGCGGCGACGTGGCGACGACGGCGTCCGCCCCGAGCGCCCCGGCCACCGCGGCGGCCCGCTGCGCGACCCCGTCGTGGCGGCCGTTGAGGAGGGCCGTGAGGGTCCCGCGACCGGTGGCGTCGAGGTCGACCTCGACGGCCGCGGCGACCGACTGCCCGTGCACCACGGCGTGCGCGAGCCGGGAGGCCGCGTCGGCACCGGCCACGGGCACCGACACCCACGCCTGCGCCTCGGGCACCGGGTGGAGCCGGAAGATCGCCTCGGTGATCACGCCGAGGGTGCCGAAGGAGCCGACCAGCAGCTTGCCGAGGTCGTAGCCGGCGACGTTCTTCACGACCCGGCCCCCGGCCTTCGCGACCACGCCGTCGGCGCGGACGACGGTGACGCCGATCAGCAGGTCGCGCACCGTGCCGACGAGCAGCCGCTCGGGGCCGGAGGCGTGGGTGGCGAGCGAGCCGCCGACCGTCGCGCCACGCACGGTCTCGTCGACGACGAGCCGCTGGCCCTCCGTGCCGACGACGTCGCGGACCGCCGCGAGGGTGGCTCCGGCCTGGGCCTCCACGATGAGGTCGCCGGCCTGGTGGTCCAGGACGCCGGCCAGGCCCGAGAGGTCGAGCACGACGTCGGCCGAGCTCGGCGGCGGACCCCAGCCGAGCTTGGTGCCGGCGCCGCGCGGCACCACCGTCAGGCCGTCGGCGGCCGCCTCCCGCATCACCTCGGCGACCTCGGCGGTGCTGGTGGGTCGGGCCACGAACCGGGCGGCGACCCCGTCGACGTGGTCGTCGGTCCCGGCCTCCTGCAAGGTGCTGGTCGTCATCAGAAGACCTCCGCCAGCCCGGCCTGCTGCAGCGGGTGTGCGCCCTTCTTCCGGCCGGGCACCTCCCCGCACAGCCGCGGTGTGGGGAAGATCTTGCCGGGGTTGGCGATGCCGCCGGGGTCGAAGGCGCAGCGCACCAGCTGCATCGTGTCGAGGTCGTCCTCGCCGTACATGCGGGGCATGTACTTCGCCTTGTCCATGCCGACGCCGTGCTCGCCGGTGATCGACCCGCCGTGCTCGATGCAGAGGTCGAGGATGGCGCCGCTGACCTCCTCGGCCGCGTCGCCGGCACCCTCGACCGCGTCGTCGAAGAGCACCAGCGGGTGGAGGTTGCCGTCGCCGGCGTGGAAGACGTTGGCGACCCGGACCCCGGAGCTGCGCGACACCTCGGCGATCGCGCTGAGCACCTCCGGCAGCGCGGTACGCGGGATGACGCCGTCCTGGACGATGTAGTCGGGGCTGATCCGCCCCACCGCGGCGAAGGCCGACTTCCGGCCCTTCCAGATCAGCGCCCGCTCGGCGGGGTCGGTGGCGAGCCGCTGCTCGAAGGCGCCGTGCGCGGCGCACAGCCGCTCGACCTCGGCGTACTCCGCCTCCACCTCGACCGCGGGGCCGTCGAGCTCGATCACGAGCACCGCCCCGGCGCCGGCGGGGTAGTCGCAGTGGACCGCCGCCTCGGCTGCCTCGATCGCGAGGGCGTCCATCATCTCGATCGCGGCGGGCACGACGCCGGCCGCGATGATCGCCGAGGTGGCCGCGCCGGCCTGGTCGGTGGACTCGAAGCCGACCAGGACCGTGCGGACCTGCTCGGGCAGCCGCACCAGCCGCAGCGTCGCCTCGGTGACCACGCCGAGGGTGCCCTCGGAGCCGATCACCGCGCCGAGCAGGTCGTAGCCGGGGGCGTCGGGGGCCTCGGTGCCGAGCCGGACGACCTCGCCCTGCGGCGTCACGAACTCGGCGGCCAGCACGTGGTTGGTGGTGAAGCCGTACTTCAGGCAGTGGGCACCGCCGGAGTTCTCGGCGAGGTTGCCGCCGATCGAGCAGATCTGCTGGCTGGAGGGGTCGGGGGCGTAGTAGTAGCCGCCGGGCGTCGCCGCGCGGGTGACGTCGAGGTTGATGACGCCGGGGTCGACCACGGCGCGCTGGTCGTCGGGGCGCACCTCCCGGATCTCGCGCATCAGCGAGGTCACCACCAGCACGCCCTCGGCGTGCGGGAGCGCTCCCCCGGACAACCCGGTGCCGGAGCCGCGCGCCACGAACGGCACCCCGTGCTCGTGGCAGGCGCGCACGATCTCGGCGAGCGAGGCGGCGTCGGGCGGGATGACCACCAGCGCCGGCGTGACGCGGAAGTGCGCCAGCCCGTCGCACTCGTAGGTGCGCAGCCGGGCGTGGTCGGTGATGACCGCGTCGGCGGGCAGCACCCGGCGGGCGACGTCGGCGATCGCGGCGACTCCGAGACTCATCGCGCGGCGCTGCTTCAGTCGACCCGGGCGGTGAGGCCGGCCGCCTCCACGCCGGCGACCGCGGCCGCCTCGTCGTGGTCGGAGGTGTCGCCGGTGATGCCGACGGCGCCGACGATCCGGTCGCCGTCCTGCACGAGCACCCCGCCCGGCACCGGCACCAGCGCCCCGCCGATGGCGGCGCCGGCGGCACCGACGAAGTAGGCCTGCGCCTCGGCACGAGCCATCGTCGCGCGCGACCCCTGCCCGAGGGCGAGGGCGCCGTAGGCCTTGCCGAAGCCGATCTCGAACCGGCCGATCGAGGCGCCGTCCTCGCGCTCGGCGGCCACGACGTGACCGCCGGGGTCGAGCACGACCACGGTCAGCGGCTTGAGGCCCGCCTCGTGGCCGTGGGCGCGAGCGGCGGCGACGATGGTGCGGGCGGTCTCGAGGTCCATCAGTGGCCCTTCCTCTTCTCGGCCTTCTTCTCGGCCTCTTCTCGGCCTTCTTCTCGGCACGGCGGCGGTGGAGGATCGGCTCGGTGTAGCCGCTGGGCTGGGTCAGGCCCTCGAAGACCAGGTCGTGCGCCGCCCGGAACGCCGGGCCGTCGAAGGCGGGGGCCATCGGCTCGTAGTCGTCGGCGCCGGCGTTCTGCTCGTCGACGACGGCGGCCATCCGGCGCAGCGTCTCCTCGACCTGCTCGGCGGTGACCACCCCGTGGTGGAGCCAGTTGGCGACGTGCTGGGCGGAGATCCGGCAGGTCGCGCGGTCCTCCATCAGCGCCTCGCCGGTGATGTCGGGGACCTTGGAGCAGCCCACGCCGGAGTCGACCCAGCGCACGACGTAGCCCAGCAGGCTCTGGAGGTTGTTGTCGATCTCCTGCTGGCGATCCTCGGCCGCCCAGTCGGCGGGGTCGCCCAGCGGCACGGCGAGCAGGTCGTCGCGGTCGCGCCGGCGCCCGGCCTTGGCCAGCTCCTCCTGGCGGGCGTGGACGTCGACCTGGTGGTAGTGCAGCGCGTGCACGGTCGCCGCCGTGGGCGAGGGCACCCAGGCGCAGCTCGCCCCCGCCTCCGGGTGGCCGACCTTGGCGTCGTACATCGCGGCGAGGGAGTCGGGGGCGGCCCACATGCCCTTCCCGATCTGGGCGCGACCGAGCAGCCCGCACTCCAGGCCGATGTCGACGTTGAGGTCCTCGTAGGCCGCGATCCAGGTCTCGCCCTTCATGGCGGCCTTGCGGACCACCGGCCCGGCCTGCATCGAGGTGTGGATCTCGTCGCCGGTGCGGTCGAGGAAGCCGGTGTTGATGAACACGACCCGCTCGCGGGCCTGCTCGATGCAGGCCTTGAGGTTGAGCGACGTACGCCGCTCCTCGTCCATGATGCCGACCTTGATCGTCAGCGGCTCCATGCCGACCAGCTGCTCGACGCGGCCGAACAGCTCGACGGCCAGCGCCACCTCCTCGGGACCGTGCAGCTTCGGCTTCACGACGTACATCGAGCCGGTCAGCGAGTTCCGGCGCTGCGTCTCGCCCCGCACGTCGCGCAGGCTGCCGAGCGCGGTCATCACCGCGTCGAGGATGCCTTCGGGCACCTCGCGACCGTCGGCGTCGAGCACGGCGTCGGTGGTCATCAGGTGGCCGACCTGGCGGATGAAGAGCAGCGAGCGACCGCGCAGGGTGACCTCGCTGCCGTCGGGGCGGGTGGCCGTGCGGTCGGGGTTCATCGCACGGGTGAAGGTCTTCCCGCCCTTGGTGACCTCCTCCGCGAGGGTGCCGTCCATCAGCTGCCGCCAGTTGCGGTAGCCGAGCACCTTGTCCTCGGCGTCGACGGCCGCGACCGAGTCCTCGAGGTCCATGATCGTGGAGACGGCCGACTCCAGGAGCAGGTCCTTGACCCCGGCCCGGTCGGTCTTCCCGATCTCGTCGTCGGGGTCGACCTGGATCTCGACGTGCAGGTCGTGGTGGACCAGCACGACCGCCTCGGGCCGCTCCGGGTCGCCGCGGTGGCCGACGTACTGGGTGTCGTCCGCGAGCCGGCGTACGTCACCGGCGACGGTGACGGCGAGCCCGTCACCGTCCACGGCGTACCGCTCGGCCTCGGCGTGCGAGGCGCCGTCGAGCGGGAAGTGCGAGTCCAGGAAGTCGCGGCCGCGGCGGATCACCTCGTCCCCCCGGGTGCGGTTGTAGCCCTCGCCCGGGGCGAGGTCGCCGTCGTGGGGCACCACGTCGGAGCCGTAGAGCGCGTCGTAGAGCGAGCCCCAGCGGGCGTTGACCGCGTTGGTGGCGAAGCGGGCGTTGAGCAGCGGCACGACCAGCTGGGGACCGGCGATGCGGGCCACCTCGTCGTCGACGCCCTCGGTCGTGACGCTGACCAGCTCGGGCTCGTCGAGGAGGTAGCCGATCTCGCGCAGGAACCCGCGGTAGGCGTCGGGGTCGGGCCGCCCGGGGTGGGCCCGGTGCCAGTCGTCGAGCCGGGCCTGCAGCTCCTCGCGGCGCTCGAGCAGCGCCCGCTGCCGGGGGGCGAGGTCCGCGAGGATCGCGGCCAGGCCCTCCCAGAAGGCGTCGGCGTCGAGGCCGGTGCCGGGCAGCAGCTCCGACTCCACGAACCGGTGGAGCTCCGCCGCCACCTGCAGCCCTGCGCGTCCGACGCGCTCGTGACCGTGCTGCTGACCCTGATCCTGGACCGCCATGCCGCTCCTCCTCCTTGCCCAGATTTCCACATCGTGGAACACTGGCTCTACATCTCGAAACTAGACAGCGCACGAGCGCAGTGTCAACCGTCACAGGGGGTGAATCCGGTGTCCGGTGGTGTGCAGTCGCTGAACCGCGCGCTCGACGTGCTCGAGGTGGTCGCCGCGCGAGGCGGCCGGCTGCCGATCGGCGAGATCGCGGCCGCCGCGGGCCTGCCGGTGCCGACCACCCACCGGTTGCTGCGCACGTTGCTCGACCGGGGCTACGTGCACCAGACCCCCGACCGCCGCTACGCCCTCGGCGCCCGGCTGGTGCCGCTCGGCACCCTCGCCGGGTCGCTGGTGGGGGCCGCCTCCGAGACCGTGCTCTCACGCCTGGTCGACGAGCTCGGCGAGACCGCCAACCTCGCGATGAGGTCGGGGTCGCGCGCCCAGTACGTCGCGCAGGCGCCGGGCCGCCACACGATGCGGATGTTCACCGAGGTCGGTCGGCTGGTCGACCTCCACTCCACGGGCGTCGGCAAGGCGCTGCTCGCCCGCCTCGACGACGAGCAGGCCCTCGACCACGTCCGTCGCGTCGGGCTGGCCCGGTGCACCGAGCACACCCTGGTCACCGAGGAGGCGCTGCTGGCCGACCTCGCCCTGGTGCGCGAGCGGGGCTACGCCCTCGACGAGCAGGAGCAGGAGGTCGGCGTGCGCTGCGTGGCCGTCGCGGTCGGCGAGCCGATGCCGTGGCTGGCGGTCTCGGTCTCCGGACCGGTGACCCGGATGACCGACGACCTCGTCGACCGGGCCGTCCCACTGCTCCGGGCGGCGGCGCGGTCGCTCAGCCGGTGACGGGCCGGCACCGGATCGTGCGTCACCGGCGCCGGTCCGCGAGGTGGTAGGCCGCCACCACCCCGCCGACGGCGCCGAAGAAGTGGCCCTGCCAGGACACCCCGGGGGTGCCGGGCAGCACGCCGAGCAGGATGGAGCCGTAGAAGAGGAAGACGCCGATGCCGATCAGGATCCGGACCGCGCTGCGCTCGAGGAATCCCGCCACGAGCAGGTAGGTCAGCAGCCCGAAGACCAGCCCGGAGGCGCCGACCGTGATCGAGTTCGACGGGGCGACCAGCCACACCCCGAAGCCGGAGACGACCCAGCTCCACAGCATGACGGCGACGTAGCGCGCGACCGAGACCGCCGCCACCAGCGCGCCGAGCACCAGCAGCGGGACGGAGTTCGCCTCGAGGTGGGTGAAGCCGCCGTGGAGCAGCGGCGCGAGCGCGATGCCGAGCAGCCCGTCCTCGGAGCGGGGCTCGATGCCGTAGCGGTCCAGCGAGCCGCGGGTGAGCGCGTCGACGATCTCCGAGACCCACAGCACCGCCACGAAGCCGAGGCTGACGAGGAACCCGCGCACCCAGCCCCGGGTCGGGTCCTCGGACGACGTCGCCATGCCGCCGAACCTACCCGGGGCGTCCCAGTTGCCGGACCCTTCGCCCGCCGTCCTACTGTGGCCTGACCCCCACACCCCAGGAGGACGGATGCCCGCGACCCGGGTCATGCCCACCGAGGAGTCCGCCGAGCTGATCCGGCTCGTGCGCGACGTCGCCACCAAGGAGCTGCTGCCGCGCAGCGCGGCCGCGGAGGCCGACGAGACGTTCCCGCGCGACGTGTTCGCGATGCTGGGTGAGCTGGGGGTCCTCGGCCTGCCCTACGCCGAGGAGTACGGCGGGGGCGGCCAGCCCTACGAGGTCTACCTGCAGGTGCTCGAGGAGATCGCCGCGGTCTGGTCCAGCGTCGGCGTGGGCGTCTCGGTGCACGCGCTGTCGTGCTTCGGGCTGGTCACGCGCGGCAGCGAGGAGCAGAAGCAGCGGTGGCTGCCCGACATGCTGGGCGGCGAGCTGCTCGGCGCCTACTGCCTGTCCGAGGCGCACGCCGGCTCCGACCCGGCCGCGATGCGGACGACGGCGAAGCGGGACGGCGACGACTACGTGCTGAGCGGCGCGAAGGCGTGGACCACCCACGGCGGGCACGCCGACTTCTACAAGGTGATGGCGCGGACCTCCGAGGACCGCAACGGGATCAGCTGCTTCCTGGTGCCGGCCGACACCGAGGGCCTCTCCGCCGACCCGCCGGAGCGCAAGATGGGGCTGACCGGGTCCGCGACCGCGACGATGCGGCTCGACGGCGTACGCGTGCCCGCGGAGCGGCGGCTCGGCGAGGAGGGCGACGGGCTGCGGATCGCGCTCGAGGGGCTCGACTCCGGCCGGCTCGGGATCGCCGCCGTCGCCACCGGCCTCGCCCAGGGCGCGGTCGACCACGCGGTGGCCTACGCGAAGGAGCGCGAGACCTTCGGCCAGCCGATCATCGAGCACCAGGGCCTGGCCTTCCTGCTCGCCGACATGGAGGCGGGGGTGCAGACCGCCCGCGCCGCGACGCTCCACGCCGCGCGGCTCAAGGACGCCGGGCTGCCCTTCAGCCGCGAGGCGAGCATCGCCAAGCTGGTCGCCACCGACTCGGCGATGAAGGTGACCACCGACGCGGTGCAGGTGCTCGGCGGCTACGGCTACACCAAGGACTTCCCCGTCGAGCGCTTCATGCGCGAGGCGAAGGTGATGCAGATCTTCGAGGGCACCAACCAGATCCAGCGGATGGTCATCGCCCGCAGCCTCGCCAAGGGCGGCGGCGGCGTCAGCCACCGCTGACGGCCCCGGGGGTTGAGGCGTGAGGGCGCCCGACCTCGGCTGCCCCGGGGGTTGAGGCGTGAGGGCGCCCGACCTCGGCTGTCCCCGGGGGTTGAGGCGTGAGGGCGCCCAACCTCGGCTGTCCCCGGAGGTTGAGGCGTGAGGGCGCCCCGCGCCCGAGCCTCGAAACCGCCGGCTGCCCCGGGGGTTGAGGCTTCAGGGCGCCCGACCTCGGCTGCCCCGGGGGTTGAGGCGTGAGGGCGCCCCGCGCCCGAGCCTCGAAACCGCCGGGGCCTCCGACCCTGACGCCACCCCTTCGGGTGGCCCGTAGCGTCGGAGGCATGACCAAGAAGATCGCGTTCCTGACCGCCAGCGAGGGTGTCGAGCAGGTCGAGCTCACGGAGCCGTGGGCCGCCGTCACCGACGCCGGACACGCCGCCTCGCTGCTCTCCCCCGAGGCCGGCGAGGTGCAGCTCTTCGAGCACCTCGACAAGGCCGAGACCCGCACCGTGGACACCACGGTCGCCGACGCCTCCGTGGCGGAGTACGACGCGCTCGTGCTCCCCGGTGGCGTGGCCAACCCCGACGCGCTGCGCCTCGACGAGGGCGCGGTGGCCTTCATCAAGGACTTCGTCGCCTCCGGCAAGCCGGTGGCCGCGATCTGCCACGCCGCGTGGACCCTGGTCGAGGCCGACGTCCTCTCCGGCAAGCGGCTCGCCGCCTGGCCGAGCCTGCAGACCGACATCCGCAACGCCGGCGGCGAGTGGGTCGACGAGGAGGTCGTCGTCGACGGCAACCTGATCACCAGCCGCAACCCGGGCGACCTGCCGGCGTTCACCCAGGCGCTGCTCGACGCGCTCGGCTGATCCGGCTCAGCGGCTGACGAACCACCGCGCCATCAGCGTCCCCTCGTGCTCCACCATCGAGTGGAGCGCGAGCGGGACGTCGACGGGCGGGCCGTCGCTGATCCGCGGGTGACCCCCGCCGATCATCCGCGGCACGGTCGTGAGGCAGACCTCGTCGGCGCAGCCCTGGTCGAGCAGGTCGCGCAGCAGGTGGGGTCCGCCCTCGGAGAGGATCCGGCGCCAGCCGCGCGCGACGAGCGTCTCGCGCAGCGCGGCCAGGTCGACGCGGTGGGAGCCGAGGACCAGCACGTTCTCCTCGCCCAGCTGCTCGCGGGCGGCGGTCAGCCCCTCGGCGTGGGCAGGCGTGGCCAGCAGCAGCCGGCCCGGCTCCTGGCCGGCCAGCGACGGCGGCACCCGGCCGCTGCGGCTGACCGCGACGATCGGGAGCCGGTTCGGGCCGTAGGCCTCGTCGCGCAGCGTGCCGGCCCCCACGACCAGCACGTCGGCCTGCGCGCGCAGCAGGTCGAACACCACCCGGTCGGCCGCGTTGTTGATCGAGCGGCTGGTGCCGTTCTCGCCGGTGGCGGCGCCATCGGCGGTGGCCACCATGTTCACGCGCAGCCACGGTTCGTCCGGGACGGCGTACAGCTCGGGCAGGGGGACGTCGGGGCCCACGAGGACTCGCATGCCCTGACGCTATCCGGCGTCTCCCTAGACTCGATCAGGTGATCACCCTCGCGGCCCTGGCCGAGCTCCACGAGCGGTACGCCGACGACCTCGCGCGGCCGGTCGCACCGGTCCACGTGACCGACGACGTCGTCATCGGCGACGGGCAGCCGAGCCTGATGGGCGTCGTCAACCTCTCCCCCGACTCGGCCTACCGCGAGAGCATCGCCGGGCGCACCGAGGTGGCCGTGCGCAAGGGCCGGGTGCAGACCGAGCAGGGCGCGGCGATCATCGACCTCGGCGCCGAGGCCAGCGGCGACGACGCCGACCGGGTGGGGGCCGAGCGGCAGCTGGAGCGGCTGCTGCCGGTGGTCGAGGAGCTGTCGCGTCGTACGGTCGTGTCGGTCGAGACCTACCGCCCGCTGGTGGTGCGCGAGGTGCTCGCCGCCGGTGCCCGGATGATCAACCTGACCGGCCGGGAGGACGAGGAGGAGATGCTCACCGCGATCGGTGAGCACGACGCCACCGTGCTGATGTGCTTCGGCACCGGGGCCAACGTCCGCGAGCAGGAGGAGCTGCCACAGGGGGAGGACCTGGGGCCGTACCTGGTGGACCACTTCGCCGAGCGGATCGAGCAGGCCCGTTCGCTGGGCGTCGAGAAGATCGTCGTCGACCCCGGGATGGGGTTCACCTTCCCCAACCTGACCGGGCTGGAGCGGGTGCGGCTGCAGACCCGCACCCTCGCGCAGACCTTCCGGCTGCGCCGGCTCGGCGTACCGACGGCGAGCGTGCTCCCGCACAACCTCGACATCTTCGAGGACGAGTTCCGCAAGGCCGAGGGGTTCTTCGCCGTCTTCGCCTCCCTCGGCGGGGTGCACCTGCTGCGGGTCCACGAGGTGCCGCACCTCCGCACCGTGCTGCGCGCCATGGACTGGCTCGGCGTCAGCTGAGCGTCTGCACCATCGCGACGACGTCCGGCTCCTCCTCGGGCAGCCAGGACGGACGGACCCGCGCCACCTCCACCCAGCCGAGCCGCTCGTACATCACGACCGCCGCCGCGTGCACCGGCACCACGTCCAGGCAGGGCGCCAGGCCCCGGTCCCGCAGCCAGACCAGGGCGGTGTCGTGGAGCAGCCGGCCGACGCCGCGTCGCCGGGCGGTCGCGTCGACGAACAGCGTGCCCAGGATCCCCAGCCGGTCGGCGGTCAGGCCGTGGGCCCGCGACCACTCCTCGCCCAGCCGACCGGGCGTGAAGACGTCGTCGAGGCGCTGCACGGAGACATGACCCACCGGGCGGCCGTCGAGCTCGGCCACCCAGGCAGCGAGGTCGACCTCGCGGGCCACGAACCGCTCGACGGGGAACGGCAGCGGCCAGCGCAGCGGGTAGCGGCTCAGCGGCTGCTGCGCGGCCAGCACCGTGGTCAGCGCCGGCAGGTCGGCCTCGGTGCGTGGCCGGACCACCACGTCGGTCATCCGGGCGGCCGGCCGTGGGTGAGCACCACGGAGCGGTCGAGGTCGAGCACGGCGAGGCAGGCGGTCGGCATCCGGCGTACGTCGTGGGTGAGGAGGGTGAGCAGCTCCTCCAGCGCCGGGTTGTGACCGACGAGGGCGACGGCTCGATGTCCGTCGAGGCCGCGGACCAGGTCGAGCAGGTCCTCCCCGTCGAAGGTGTACGCCGCCTCGGCGACCCGGACCACTGGCGGGTCGGAGAGCTCGGCCGCGGCCAGCTCCCAGGTCGCGCGGGCCCGGGCCGCGGGCGAGACGACGGCGAGGTCGAGCGGTGGCCCGTGCGCCGCCAGCCAGGTGCCCGCCTCGGCGGCCTGCCGCCGACCGCGCGGCGCGAGCGGGCGGTCGTGGTCGGGGTGGTCGCCGGACCAGTCGGACTTGCCGTGGCGCAGCAGGACCAGGGTGCGCGGAGTCGTGTCCCGCATCAGAGGTCGGTGACCCGGATCCCGGAGTGGGCCCGGTAGCGGCGGTTGATGGCGATCAGGTTCGCGGTGAACGCCTCGACCTGGTGGCAGTTGCGCAACCGGCCGCCGTACACCCCCGTCACGCCGGGGATGGTGTCGGCGAGGGCCCGGACCAGGTCGGTTGCGTCGCGGTCGTCGCCGAGGACGAGCACGTCGGTCTGGACGTGGGCGACGTCGGGGTCCTCGAGCAGTGCGGCGCTGACGTGGTGGAAAGCGCCGACGACGGTCGAGCCGGTGAGGATCTGCGCCGCCTGCTGGGCCGCGCTCCCCTCCTCGACCGGCAGCGCGAACGGCCCCTGCTTGTCGAAGCCGAGCGGGTTGACGCAGTCGACGACGACCTTGCCGGTCAGCGGGCCCGCGAGCTCGCGCAGCAGGTCGGCGTGCCCGTCCCACGGCACCGCCACGACGACCAGGTCGCCCTGGTCGGCGGCGGTGGCGTTGTCGGCGCCCGAGACCGTGCCCCCGGTGGCCTCGCCGAGCTCCGTGGCGACCGCCGCCGCCCGCTCCGCCGACCGCGACCCGATCACCACGGGGACGCCCGCCGCCGCGAACCGCCGCGCCAGCCCCCGCCCCTGCGGCCCCGTCCCCCCCAGCACCGCCACGACCGTGTTAGTCGGAAAGGTCGTCACGTCAGCCATGCCCCGACCCTAGGCGGTTGAGTTGCCAGCCCCGCGCGTCGAGTCGCCAGTCAGGCGGGTTGAGTTGCCCCTCCCGCCTGCGCGGGTGGCGACTCAGCCCGCCCCGGTGGCAACTCACCCCGCCCGGGTGGCAACTCAACGTCAGTCGGTGGTGAGGGCGTCGGGGTCGCGGCGGACGGGGAGGGCGGCGAGGGACTGCTTGACCAGGGCGGTACGGGCGGCGACGAGGGCCTTGCGGCGGAGCCGGCCGCCGGCGTCCGCGTCGAGGGTCGCCTCGACCGCGGCCGCGACCTGGGCGGTGGTGAAGGTGGGGCGGGTCCCGGCCTCCACCGCGACGTCGGGCAGCGCCACGAGCACCGGGAGCACCTGCCCGCCGACGGCCTCGAGCACGTGGTAGCGCTCGATGGCGTCCAGCGACTCCCAGTCCCGGCTGCGCCGGCGCCCCGAGGCGACCGTCCGGGCAGCGGCGGTCACCGCGACGGTCAGCTCGTGCTCGGTGAAGCGCATGGTGACGTCAGCCGGAGTAACCGTCGGGGTTCTGCGACTGCCAGCGCCAGGTGTCCGCACACATCTCCTCGACCGTCTTCTCGGTGCGCCAGCCGAGGTCCGCGTTGGCCTTCGCCGGGTCGGCGTACGACGTGGCGACGTCGCCCGGCCGGCGGGCCACCACCTCGTAGGGCAGCTCGCGGCCGACCGCCTTCTCGAAGGCGTGGAGCAGCTCCAGGACGCTGGTGCCGCGGCCGGAGCCGAGGTTCCAGGTGTTGACCGGCTCGGAGGTGGTCGTCAGCGCCTCGAGGGCGGCGACGTGGCCGGCGGCCAGGTCCTCGACGTGGATGTAGTCGCGGACGCCGGTGCCGTCGACGGTGTCGTAGTCGTCGCCGAAGACGCTGAGCTTCTCCCGCTTGCCGACCGCCACCTGGGCGATGAACGGCATCAGGTTGTTGGGGGTGCCGGAGGGGTCCTCGCCGATGGTGCCGGAGGGGTGCGCGCCGACGGGGTTGAAGTAGCGCAGCAGCGCGAAGCGCATCGCGGGCGACGCCGCGGCCACGTCGCGCAGGATCTGCTCCTGCATCACCTTGGTCCAGCCGTAGGGGTTCGTGGCGAAGGTGGGGCGGTCCTCGGTGGCGCCCGCCTGGTCGGTGCCGTAGACGGTGGCGCTGGAGGAGAACACCAGCTTGGTGACGTCGTGGCGCTCCATGGCGCGGAGCAGGGAGAAGGTGGAGCCGAGGTTGTTCTCGTAGTAGTCCAGCGGCTTGGCCACGCTCTCGCCGACGGCCTTGTAGCCGGCGAAGTGGATGACCGCGTCGATGTCCTCGCTGGCGAAGAGGTGGGCGGTCTTGTCGTGGTCGCACAGGTCGAAGGAGTGCGCGGCGATCGTCGTCCCGGTCAGCGCCTCCAGCCGCCCGAGCACCGCGGGCACCGCGTTGCTGAAGTTGTCGACCACCACGACGTCGTGGCCGGCCTCGACCAGCCGGACGACCGTGTGCGACCCGATGTACCCGGCACCACCACTCACGAGAACCTTCATGGCGAGCAACCCTAGACTCCGGGGGTGCCCACCGCCCTCATCACCGGCATCACCGGCCAGGACGGCCTCTACCTGACCGAGCTGCTCCTCGCCAAGGGGTACGACGTGCACGGGCTGGTCAGCTCCCGCGGCACCGAGGCGCAGGGCGACATCGCCGACCTCGTCCCGGACTCCCAGCTCCATCGCGGCGACCTCACCGACCTCGCGAGCCTGATGCGCACGCTGCGCCGGTCCGAGCCGGACGAGGTCTACAACCTCGGCGCACTGTCCTCGGTGTCCTACTCCTTCGACAACGCCCACGAGACCAGCTCGGTGACCGGCATGGGCGCGCTCAACCTGCTGGAGGCGGTCCGGCTCCACAGCGAGCGGGACCCCGCGCGGATCAGGGTCTACCAGGCGTCGAGCTCGGAGATGTTCGGCAAGGTCCAGGCGGCGGTCCAGGACGAGCGCACGCTGCTGTGGCCGCGCTCGCCGTACGGCGTCGCGAAGGTCTTCGCCCACTACATGACCATCAACTACCGCGAGTCCTACGGCATGCACGCCAGCTCGGGGATCCTGTTCAACCACGAGTCGCCGCGGCGTGGGCCCGAGTTCGTGACCCGCAAGATCAGCCAGGGCGTCGCCCGGATCCACGCCGGCCTCCAGCAGCACCTCACGTTGGGCAACCTCGACGTGGAGCGCGACTGGGGCTTCGCCGGCGACTACGTCGAGGCGATGTGGCTGATGCTCCAGCAGCCCGTCGGCGACGACTTCGTGATCGCCACCGGGCGGTCCCACTCGATCCGCGACCTCCTGGACCTGGCCTTCGGCCACGTGGGGATCGAGGACTGGGGGCCGTACGTCCGCCAGGACAAGCGCTTCATGCGTCCGGCCGAGGTGGACCGCGTCGTGGGCGACCCGAGCAAGGCGGCCCGGGTGCTGGGGTGGCGGCCGACAGTCGAGTTCCCCCAGCTGGTCGCGATGATGGTGGAAACAGACCTGGCACGGGTCTGAGTCCCGCGTCCCCGGGTCTCGCGGCCGTTAAATTTTCACAGGTCTCTCACATGAACCCGTGCCTTCGAGGTACAACTTGTCTTCAGCGGTGGTCTCGGCCACCACCCACGGGGGCTCGGGAAGGTAGATGTCGTTCACGACGCAGGTAGCGCGGCGCGTTGCCACGGGGAGCAGGGCCGGTAACGGTGTCGGCCTGGTCCGACGAATGCTCAAGGTGCTGCCCTTCGCGGCGGCCTCGTTCGACCTCGCGGTCGTCACCCTCTCGCTGCTGCTGGCCTCCCAGCTGCGCGAGTCCCAGCTGCTCTTCAAGGAGCCCGCGTCCATTTCCGACGTGAGCCTGCTCGTCCCGCTGCTCGGCTTCACCTGGGTGCTGGTGATCGCGCTGCGCGGCGGCTACCACGTCGAGGTCTTCGGCGCCGGCGTCGACGAGTTCAAGCGCGTCGCCAACGCCACTGCCCTGACCGCCGGGGTCGTCGGCATCAGCTGCTATCTGGCGCAGTACGCGCTGTCGCGCGGCTTCTTCGTCTACGGCTTCCTGATCGGGCTGCCTTCCCTGCTCGCGGCGCGCTGGCTGCTGCGGCGTGTGCTGCAGCGTGCTCGCCGCCAGGGACACTTCCGGCGCAAGGTGGTGCTGGTCGGCAACGTCGACGCGATCGACTCGATCGCCATCGTCCTGCAGCGCGAGACCTGGCTGGGCTACGAGGTGCTCGGCGCGATGACGCCCGCCCACGACCTCACCGTCGAGACTCCCCACGGCGTCCCCGTCGTCGGAAACCTCGACGACGCCGCGGCGCTGGCACCGACGATGGGCGCCGACCTGGTCTTCTTCGCCGAGGGCGGCCTCGCCTCCAACTCCCACATGCGTGCGGTGATGTGGGAGCTGGAGCACCACGACGTCCACGTCGTGGTCGCGCCCAGCGTCACCGACATCTCCAGCGAGCGGGTGAAGGTCCGCCCGGTCGGGGGCCTGCCGCTGATCCACCTGGGCAAGCCTCGCACCCTGCACGCCCTCAGCGCCGCCAAGCGTGCCTTCGACGTCGTGGCGGCCGCCGGACTGATCGTGTGCGCGCTGCCGCTGCTCGCGGTCGCCGCGCTCCAGGTCAAGGTCCACGACCGCGGCCCGGTGCTGTTCCGGCAGCGGCGGGTCGGCCAGGGTGGGGCCACGTTCGACTGCTTCAAGCTCCGCACGATGGTCGTCGACGCCGAGACCAGGCTGGCCGCGCTCCACGCTGAGACCGGCCACGACGAGGGACTGTTCAAGATGAAGCAGGACCCCCGGGTCACGGGTCCGGGCGGCTGGTTGCGCCGGTTCTCCGTGGACGAGCTGCCGCAGCTGTTCAACGTCCTCAAGGGCGACATGAGCCTGGTCGGCCCCCGGCCGGCCCTGCCCAGCGAGGTGGCGGCGTACGACGCGACGGCCGCTCGGCGGCTCCGGGTCCGTCCCGGCCTGACCGGGCTGTGGCAGGTCTCGGGCCGCTCCAACCTGTCGTGGTCGGAGACGGTGCGGCTCGACGTCTACTACGTCGACAACTGGTCGATGCTGCAGGACCTCTCGATCCTGCTGAAGACGGCACGGGCCGTGCTGCGCCGCGACGGTGCCTACTGAGGGACCCTCAGCGGTCCTCGAGCAGCGCGTACAGGTAGTCGCCGTAGCCGCTCTTCTCCAGCTCCCCGGCGATCGTGCGCAGCTGGTCGTCGTCGATGAAGCCGAGCCGCCAGGCGACCTCCTCGGGGCAGCCGATCTTGAGCCCCTGCCGGCTCTCGACGGTGCGGACGAAGTCGCTGGCGTCGTTGAGGTCGTCGAAGGTCCCGGTGTCGAGCCAGGCGGCGCCGCGGGGCAGCACCTCGACCTTGAGCCGCCCCTCGGCGAGGTACGTCTTGTTGAGGTCGGTGATCTCGAGCTCGCCGCGCGCGGAGGGCTCCAGCGCGCGGGCGCGGTCGACCACGTCGGGGCCGTAGAAGTAGAGCCCCGGCACGGCGTACCGGCTGCGCGGGCGCTCCGGCTTCTCCTCCAGCGAGATCGCGGTGCCCTGGTCGTCGAACTCGACCACGCCGTACGCCGAGGGGTCGGAGACCCGGTAGCCGAAGACGGCCGCGCCGTCGATGTCGCGGAACCGGCGCAGGTGCTGGCCGAGACCGACGCCGTAGAAGATGTTGTCGCCGAGGACGAGCGCGACCGGCTGGTCGCCGATGTGGTCCTCGCCGATCAGGAACGCCTGCGCCAAGCCCTCGGGCCGCGGCTGGACGGCATAGCTGATGGTCAGCCCGAGCGCCGAGCCGTCGCCCAGCAGCCGTTCGAACTGGTGAGCCTCGTGGGGGGTCGTGATCACCAGGATCTCCCGGATCCCGGCCAGCATCAGCGTCGAGAGCGGGTAGTAGATCATCGGCTTGTCGTAGACCGGGACCAGCTGCTTGCTGACCGCCCGCGTGATCGGGTGCAACCGGGACCCCGTGCCCCCCGCCAGGATGATGCCGCGCATGGCCCCGACCCTAGTGGGGTGGGGAGGGGATAGTCCCTAACGGAACTGCTCCCGATCGGACGCCGTGACGACGGTCCCGTTCGGGACTATCCCCCCGGGGGGTCCCTAGACTGCCGCGCGTGCACGTCCTCGTCACCGGCGGCGCCGGGTTCATCGGCGCCAACTTCGTCCACCACCTGCTGGCGCACACCGACGCCCGGGTGACCGTCCTCGACAAGCTGACGTACGCCGCCAGCGAGGAGTCGCTCACCGGGCTCGACCCGGAGCGGTGCCGACTGGTGGTGGGGGACGTGGTCGACGCGGGGCTGGTCGGCCGGCTGGTCGGCGAGTCAGACGCGGTGGTCCACTTCGCGGCCGAGTCCCACAACGACAACTCCCTGGACGACCCGAGCCCGTTCGTTCAGACCAACCTGGTGGGCACGTTCACCCTGCTGGAGGCGGTACGCCGCCACGGCACCCGGTTCCACCACGTCTCGACCGACGAGGTCTACGGCGACCTCGAGCTCGACGACCCGCAGCGCTTCACCGAGGACACCCCGTACCGCCCCAGCAGCCCCTACTCGGCCTCGAAGGCGGGTTCGGACCACCTGGTGCGGGCGTGGGTGCGCAGCTTCGGCGTCCGCGCGACGATCTCCAACTGCTCGAACAACTACGGCCCCTGGCAGCACGTCGAGAAGTTCATCCCCCGCCAGGTCACCAACCTGCTCAGCGGCGGCCGGGTCAAGCTCTACGGCACCGGCGCCAACGTCCGCGACTGGATCCACGTCGAGGACCACAGCTCCGCGGTGCTCGCGATCCTGGAGCGCGGCCGGGTCGGCGAGACGTACCTGATCGGTGCCGACGGGGAGCGGAACAACCTCGAGGTGGTCCGGATGGTGCTGCGACTGATGGGCCGCGCCGAGGACGACTTCGACCACGTCACCGACCGGGCCGGCCACGACCTGCGCTACGCGATCGAGTCGGGCAAGCTGCGCTCCGAGCTCGGCTGGGAGCCCCGCTACCGCGACTTCGAGGACGGCCTGGCGCAGACGATCGAGTGGTACCGCACCCACGAGGACTGGTGGCGCCCGCACAAGGACGCGACCGAGCAGGGGTACGCCGCCAAGGGCCAGTGACCCGACCGGGTCAGCGCTGGTAGAGCCCCTTGAGGGCCGGCCGCACGTCGGCGAGGAACACCAGCGCCGCGATCACGAACACCAGGTTGAGCAGGCCGAGCGGGCTGCCCGGCATCAGCACGGCCGCGGCGACGCCGAGCGCGAGGATCGCGACCCACGCCTGCTTGGTGAGCTTGTCCGCGGCCCGGTAGTGCTCGGGCGTGAACATCAGCGACGTCACCAGGGCGAAGATCTTCACCCCGAGCATGGCGAGGGCGAGAACCAGCATGATGGTTCCCTCGATCTGGAAGACGTTCGGCACGCACCCACGGTAACCGACCCGTGGGTGCGTGCGCGCCGGTCGAGCCCGGTCAGCCGCGCTTGATGCGACGGGTCAGCGTGCCCTCGTAGCCCTTGCTGTAGGCATCGTCGAAGTAGAAGTCGTCGGAGCTCGGACTCCAGAACGAGAAGACACGGACCTTGATCCAGCGGGGCTTCTCGATCTCCTCGCCGGAGTAGACGCTCGACTCGCCCTTCCACGCGCCCGGCCCGGCGGACGCCGACGCACCGTAGGTGGTGTCGTCGGCGGTGGAGAGGTCGACCTGGAGCCCGCCCCCGTCGCCGAGCTTCTTGAGGTTGGCGAAGCGGGCGGTGACGACGACCTTGCGGGCCGAGTGCTCGACGACGACCCGGCGCAGATCGGCCTCCGGGTGGCCGCCGACCTTGACGGGGCCGTCGGTGTCGTAGGTCCAGGTGTCACCGCGCGGGTCGGCGCGACGCTTCACCTCGGCCGAGGCGGGCACGGCAGCGGCCAGGACGGTGGTGAGCGCCAGCGCGCCGACCGGGCGACGTAGCACCGGCACACCCCCCGCGGGACGCCCGAGACTGGACGACTACGGACAAATCGCGAGGACCCCCGGACAGGTGCTGTCCGGGGGTCCTGCGCTCGTCACGTCGTACGACGTGGCGGGGTGGATCAGTCGCCGACCTTCTCGGCGGCGTCCTTGGTCGCCTCGGTGGCCGCGGTCGCGGTCTCCTTGGCGGCGGTGACGGTCGCCTTGGCGCTCGACTTGGCCGGGGCCGACTTCTTGGCCGCGGTCTTCTTGGCGGTCGAGGCCGACTTCTTGGCGGTCGACGCGGTCTTCTTGGTGGCCTTGGTGGCCTGCGTCTTGGTCGTCTTGGCCTTCGCGGTCGTGGTCTTGGCCGCGGTGGTGGTGGCCTGGGTCGACTCCTGCTTGCGGATCCGGGTCACGAGGCCCTCGCCGCGGACGACCAGGTCGCCGTAGGTGTCGTTGACGGTGGCCTGCACCTTGCCGGGCAGCGCGAGCGCCTCGGCCTGGAGCTCGGCGACGCGCTTCTCGACGGCGGCGCGGCGGGCCTTGGCGTCCTTGCTGAGGGCGTCGACGCGCGAGCTGACGACGGTGGTCGCCTGGGTGCGCAGGGCCTGCGGCTCCAGGTCGATGTTCTTGACCGACTTCTGCACGTCGGCGTAGCGCTTCTGCGCGGTCTTCTGGGCCTCGGTGACGGCGTCACGGACGGCCTCGACGACGGCGTCGGTCACGCCGACACCGGCGTACAGCGGCTTGGTGAGGGTCTTGAACGTGGTGGCCATGTGGCTCACTCCTTCTCGATCGGGGTCTGGGTGGATGCTTCGGTGGCCTGGTTGAGCGCCAGGAACGACGCGTAGACGTCGAGCAGCGACTGCTTCTGGCGCTCGTTGAGGTGGGGGTCGTGCAGGATCGCCAGCTCGACCGAGCGCTCGGGCGCCCCCGGCACCTCCTCCGGGCTGACGATGCCGGCCCGGATGTAGAGCTGCTCTGCGGAGATCCGCAGCGCCTTGGCGATCTGGTTGAGCACCTCGGCCGAGGGGCGGCGCAGGCCGCGCTCGATCTGGCTCAGGTAGGGGTTGGACACACCGGCCTGCTCGGCGAGCTGACGCAGCGAGAGCCGCGACGCGGTGCGCTGCTCCCGGAGGTACTCCCCGAGTGAGTCGACGGTCTTCCCGACCTTGCCCTTGGCCATGTCCCCAGTGTGCTAGCAGCAGTTAGCAAAACGCAAACTGAGCAAGCGTGAGGTGGTTCACACCGGCTGGACCGGCCTCAGAAGCAGGCGCGGATCTCCCCCACCGGCTGCCCGCCGCCGAGCAGCGTGTGGGTGCCGGTGCGCCGTACGGCGTCGGAGTCGACGCCGGGCTCGTCGAGGATCCCGCTGCGCTCGAGGGCGGCCGCCATCAGCACCGGCCGCACCCGCGGGGCGCCGTCGTCGGTCTTGAGCGCGAACGCGCGACCGTCGGGGAGCGCGACGGCGTAGCAGGACTCCGCGCCCGCCTTCCCGATCGCCCCGGGGATCGCGGTGAGCAGCTCGCGCTCGTCGCGGCGGCTCCCCGAGACGTACGCCGGGTGCGCCCGGATCGCGTCGGCGACCCGCTGCGCGTCGGAGGAGGGTCGGTCGTGGCCGTCGAGCCCGAGTGCGAGCCGGCGGAAGGCGCGGGCGAGCCCGACCAGCGTGGCCGAGAGCAGCGGCGCGCCGCACCCGTCGACGGCCACCTCGGCCTTCTCCCCGGTCATCTCCTCGAAGGTCTCGCGCAGCGCGACCTGCAGCGGGTGGGCCGGGTCGCGGTAGGTCGCGGTGTCCCAGCCGTTGGCCACGCAGGTGGCGAGCATCGCGGCGTGCTTGCCGGAGCAGTTCATCAGCACCGGGGCCTTCGCCCCGCCGGCCCGGATCACCTGCTCGCGGGCGGCGTCGTCGAGCGGGTAGTCCGGCGGCGTCTGCAGCGACGACTCGTCGAGCCCGGCGCCGGCGAGGATCCGCCGCGCGCCGTCGACGTGGAACTCCTCGCCGCTGTGCGAGGCGCAGGCCAGCGCCAGCAGGTCGTCGGGCAGGTCGAGCCCGGCGCGCACCATCCCGAGCGCCTGGATCGGCTTGTTGCACGAGCGCGGCAGGACCGGGACGTCGACGTCCCCGACACCCCACGCGACGCTCCCGTCGGCCGCGAGCGCGACCAACGAGCCGTGGTGGTGGCCCTCGATGAACCCGGAACGGACGATCTCGGCGACGACGACGGGCATGGCCGCACCCTAGCCACCGACCCCTGACCCCCGGCCACGGTGGCAGGATGACCGCCGTGCCTGCGTCCCAAGCCCTTCCCCAGCACTGCCCCACGCCGCGCGAGCTGGACGACCTCGAGCTGCTGGCGACCGGTGCGCTCGCCCCGACCACGCGGTTCGGCGAGCCCGGCAGCCCGGTCACGCTGAGCCTGCCCGACGACCTCGCCGACGCCCCGGTGGTCGAGCTGGTCGACCCCGAGGGGCTGCCGCTGGCCCGGGTGACCACCGCGACCGGCGAGGTCGAGGTGCTCACGCACCACCAGTACGGCGCGTTCCGCCGGCTGCACCTGACCCCGGTCCAGGTCCGCGAGCAGTACGCCGGGCGCACGTTCGTCCCGGTCGTCGACGCGCTCGACACGACCCAGCTCGAGGAGCTGCGCTCGCTCGGCACCCCGCTGGTGCTGCTCGCGCTGACCGGCCACGGCACCGCCGAGCTGACCCCCGTGGCGCTGCTGCGGGCGAGCCTCGCGGCCGCCGACCACCTCGACGCCGCGGTGGTCGCGGTCCCGCTGGCCGGCCACGGCGACCCGGAGGCCGACCACGAGCTCGGCGTCCGCGTGGTCTCGACCTACGCCGGACCCGACCCCGTCCACGCCCTGCGCGAGACGGCCGAGGGTGCCGAGAGCTACCCGGACGAGATCGCCGCCATCGTCGAGGCCGACCGCCCGGCCCCGGACGAGCAGGGCCTGGTGCTGTTCTTCACCGGACTCTCCGGCAGCGGCAAGTCGACGCTGGCCCGCGCGCTGATGGACCGGATCCTCGAGGAGACCGACCGCACCGTCACCAGCCTCGACGGCGACGTCGTCCGCCGACACCTGTCCGCGGGGCTGACCTTCTCCAAGGCCGACCGCGAGACCAACATCCGCCGGATCGGCTGGGTGGCCGCGGAGATCTCCCGCCACCGCGGGCTCGCGGTGTGCAGCCCGATCGCCCCGTTCGCCGAGACCCGCGCCCAGGTGCGGCAGCTGGTCGAGGACGCCGGCGGCGCCTTCTTCCTGGTCCACGTCGCCACTCCGCTGGAGGAGTGCGAGCGGCGCGACCGCAAGGGTCTCTACGCCAAGGCACGGGCGGGCGAGATCCCGGAGTTCACCGGCATCTCCTCCCCCTACGAGGAGCCCGACGACGCAGCCGTCGTCGTCGACACGACGGGCCGCACGATCGAGGACGCGCTCGACGACGTCGTCACCGCGCTCCGCGAGACCGGGCACCTCCAGCTCAGCGGCGGGGACGCACCGGCGCCGGGCGCCACCGAGCCGTTCCGGGTGCTGTTCGTGTGCACCGCCAACATCTGCCGCTCGCCCTACATGGAGCGCGTCGCCCGCAGCCTCGACGTCCCGGGGGTCGAGTTCACCAGCGCCGGAACCCACGGCTTCGACGGGCACCCGGTCGACCCGCCGATGGCGGCCCGCCTCGCCGAGCAGGGCATCGACGCCGGGGACTTCCGCAGCCGCCGGGTCACCCAGCGGCTGATCGCGGAGGCCGACCTCGTCCTCACCGCCGAGGCGGCCCACCGCAGCGCGATCCTCGAGGAGAGCCCGGAGGCCGTCCGCAAGGTCTTCACCCTCGGCCAGGCGGCCCGGCTGGCCGCCGAGCACGACACCGCGCTGTCACCGCGCGACCTGGTCGCTGCGCTCGCCGCCCGGCGGACCGCGCCGGAGCCGGCCGACGACGTCGCCGACCCGCACGGTCGAGGTGACGCCGCGATCGCGGCCGCCGCGGATGGAGATCTCCTCGTTGCTGCGCCGGACCTTCGGTCACTGATTTGTTTCAGTGCCGTGGATTCGGGGGAGACCCCAGGCTTCCGGCCCGATCGGCCCATGCCCTGTGATCTAATCGGGCCAGACCACCCGCACACCCTCCACGGGGGAGACCACACAGTGAAGAAGTTCGCCAGCATCGTCGCGTCCGCGACCCTGATCGGCACCGGCCTCGTCGCCGCCACCACCCACTCCGCTTCCGCCGTCCCGAACGGCGACCCCTACCCGGGCAGCATCGACGTCACGGCCAACGCCGGAGCGCTCAACAACCCGAAGGTCGGCGGCAACGCCCGCGTCAAGCTCAACGTCCGGCCGGAGTTCGACGGCGGCCAGGAGCTGCGCGGCCGCGTCGTCTTCTCCTACGTCCGCAAGAGCAACAACACGGTGATCGCCGAGTTCCGCCGTCTCTACCGCGGTCCGGGTCGCACCAACTACGCGTTCTCCGGGCTGCCCAAGGGCCGCTACACGGTCAAGGTGTTCTTCAACTCCAAGCCGAACGACTCCGTCTACGGCAACGACAGCGACCGCTTCAACCAGCGGATCCGCCCCCGTCGCTGACGCACCTCGTCGAACGACGCCCCTGCCGCCTGCGGGTCGCAGGGGCGTCGTCACGTCCCCCTCATCACCACCCCCCTTATCTCTCGGTGACCTCCTGACATGACCCGCCGCTCGCGCCGCCTGCTGCTGCTGGCCGCCGCCGTCCTGGTCCTCGCCGCAGCCAGCTACTCGACGTGGCTGGCGCTGCGCGTGCGCACAGAGCTGGTGGCCGCGCAGGACGCCGTCACCCGGGTCCAGCAGCACCTCACCGACGACGACACCTCTCAGCGAGACCGCGCCGTCGCGGACCTCACCGATGCGGCGACCGGCGCCCGCGACCTCACCGACGGCCCGTGGTGGTCCGCCCTGACCTGGCTGCCGGTCGCCGGCGACGACGCCGACGCCGTCCGCGCCCTCAGCAGCTCGCTGGCCGAGGTCTCCGAGGACGGGCTGCCGCCCGCTGCTCGACGTCGCCGACCGGGTGCCGTCGGTGCAGAAGAAGGGCCGCATCGACCTCGAGACCCTCGCCGGGCTGCAGGCACCGGTGCGCGAGGGCCGGGCCGCCTTCGACCGGGCCGTCTCCGACGTCGCGGACGTCGACAGCGCCGACCTCGCGGGCGCCGTCCGGGGCCGCTTCGACGGCTACGTCTCCGAGCTCCACGGCGCCGCATCCGCCCTGGCGGACGCCGAGACCACCATCGACCTGCTGCCGCCGCTGCTGGGATCCGAGGGGCCGCGCGACTACCTGCTGATCTTCCAGAACAACGCCGAGATCCGCGCCACCGGCGGGCTGCCCGGCTCGTGGGCGCGAGTGCACGCCGAGGACGGCGAGCTGTCCATCGCCGGCCAGGGCTCGGCCCGCGACCTGCCGCGGACCGAGCAGCCGGTGCTGCCGCTCAGCGCCGAGGAGCAGGAGGTCTACGACGACCTGCTCGGCACGCAGTGGCTCGACGCCAACTTCGTCCCCGACTTCCCCCGCGCGGCCCAGCTGTTCAGCGCCCACTGGGACCAGCGCTTCCCCGACCAGCCGATCGACGGCGTGGTCTCGCTCGACACCGTCTCGCTGTCCTACCTGCTGGAGGGGACCGGGCCGGTGTCGGTCGGCGACGTGACCCTCACCCCGGACACCGCCGTCCAGCAGCTGCTCGACGAGGCCTACCGCGGCACGACCCCCGAGGAGCAGGACGTCTTCTTCGCGGCCGTCTCGCAGGCCGTCTTCGACCAGGCCACCCGGAAGGTGGGCGACCCGCTCGCCCTGGTGGAGGCGCTGCGCCGCAGCGCCGACGAGGGCCGGCTGCTGCTCTCGCTCGAGGACGACGCCGCCACCGAGGCGCTCGGCGACAGCGAGGTGCTCGGCCGGGTCCGGGGTGACGACGGCCCGACCCCCCACGTCGACATCGACCTCAACGACGGCACCGGCTCGAAGATGTCCTACTACCTGCGCTACACCGCCGACGTCGAGGCCCGCTCCTGCCAGGACGGCCGCCAGCAGCTCAGCGGCACCACCACGCTGCGGCAGAGCATCGACCCCGCGGTCGCCCGGGACCTCCCCGACTACGTCACCGGCGGCGGCAACTTCGGCACCGAGGCCGGCTCCCAGCTGCTCTTCCTCCGACTCCATGCGCCCTACGGCGGCACCGTGGAGGAGGTCCGGCTCGACGGCAAGGTGCTGCGGATGAAGCCGCTGACCATGGGCGGTCGCCCGGTCGCGACCTTCGTGGTGCTGCTCTCGAGCGAGAAGCCGTCGGTCCTCACCTGGACGATGCAGACCGGCCCCGGCCAGACCGGCGACGTCGAGCTCGGGATGACCCCGAGCGTCGTCCCGGGCGACAACGACACGGTGGTGGACAATGCGTGCTGATCTCGACCTGCGGAGGCTGACGACGTGGAGCTGAAGGACTACTGGGAGATCATCCGCCGCCGGTGGGTGATGATCCTCGGGTGCCTGGTGCTCGCGATCGGCGCCGCCGGGGTCCTGACCTGGCAGACCACCCCGCTGTACGAGTCCTCGACGCGGCTGTTCGTCTCGACCAGCGAGAGCGACGTCTCGCAGGCCTACCAGGGCGGCCTGTTCGCCACCCAGCGCGTGTCGTCCTACGCCGACCTCGTGCAGAGCCGCGAGCTCGCCGAGCGGGTGGCCGACCGGCTCGGCGGCGGTCTCGAGCCGTCCGAGCTCCAGCAGAACGTCCGGGCCGAGGTCGTCCCCGAGACCGTCAACCTCGAGATCACGGCGACCAACGCCGACCCGACGTCCGCCCGCGACATCGCGCAGGGCTACGGCGAGGAGCTGCGGATGCTGGTGTCCGAGCTCGAGTCACCGGCCGGCGGCGGGTCACCCACCATCAAGGCGTCGATCTTCGACAACGCCCAGCTCCCGTCGTCCCCGGTCACCCCCAACATCCCCCGCAACCTCGGGCTCGCCGCGGTGCTCGGGCTGCTGCTCGGCGTCGGCGTGGCGGTGCTGCGCGAGCTGCTCGACACCTCGATCAGCTCCGCCGAGGATGTCACCCAGACCACCGAGACCCCGATCCTCGGCAACATCCACCTGGACGCCGCGTCGGTGAGGCTTGCGCCCGTCGCCGCACTCTCGAACGCCAGCCCCTGGTCGGAGGCCTACCGGGTGCTGCGCACCAACATGCAGTACGTCGAGGTCGACCACGGCCAGCGGGTCTTCGTCGTCACCAGCTCGCTGCCCGGCGAGGGCAAGAGCACCACGGCCACCAACCTCGCGCTCACCCTCGCGATGGCCGACCAGCGGGTCGCCCTGGTCGAGTGCGACCTGCGCCGGCCCACGCTCGCCGGCCGGCTCGAGCTCGACGACGCGGTCGGCGCGACCAGCGTGCTGATCGGGAAGGTCACCCTCGAGGACGCGATGCAGGTGCATCGGCACACCGGGCTGCGGGTGCTGACCTCCGGCCCGATTCCACCCAACCCGGCCGAGCTGCTCCAGTCGGCGGCCATGGAGAAGATGCTCCAGGACCTGCGTCACGACTACGACGTCGTGATCGTGGACGCCCCGCCGCTGCTGCCGGTGACCGACGCCGCGCTGCTCGCGGCGCAGGCCGACGGCGCCGTCGTCGTCGTCCGGCACGGCAAGACCACCCGCGACCAGCTCGGCCACGCGGTGGAGCGGCTCGAGGCGGTCGACGCCAAGCCGGTCGGCGTGGTGGTCAACGCGACGCCAGCGAAGCGGGCGGCGCGGGCCTACAGCTACTCCTACGGCTACGGCTACGGCTACGCCCCGGTCTCGGCGACCGAGTCGAAGCGGGAGTCCCAGCACAAGGGGCGGCGCGCCCGTCGGAGCTGATCCGCCTCCGCGCCCGGCCTCGCGCCGTTAGGCTTACCAGTGGATTTCGACAAACTCACGTAGTTCAGTAGGGTTCGTCGGTCCGCAGGGTCACCTGTCGTTCGGGTCAGGAAGGGTCACCACCATGGGCGACGTCATCACCACGGCGTTCTTCTCCATCCTCGCTGCCGGCTTCATCGTCGGCGTCGTCGTCGGCCTCACGGGCATGGGCGGCGGCGCCCTGATGACGCCGGCGCTGATCTTCCTCGGCGTCGGCGACACCGCCACGGTCGTCACCGCCGACCTGACCGCCGCCGCGGTCTACAAGACCGGCGGCGCGATCGTGCACCACCGCGAGGGCTCCCCCAACCTCTCGCTCGCCAAGTGGCTGATCATCGGGTCGGTGCCGATGGCGCTGCTCGGCCCCTACCTCGTCTACTGGGTCACCGACAGCCCCGAACAGCTCGACCGGGTGCTCAAGCTGAGCATCGGCTTCGCGCTGCTGCTCGCGGCCCTGACCTACGCGCTGCGGCTGTGGATCAACCTGGGCCGGGTGCGCGCCGGCACCCACGTCGAGGACGACGACCCCGCGATGCGGATCCTCCCCACCCTGCTCGTCGGCATGCTCGGCGGCCTGCTGGTGGGTGTCACCAGCGTCGGCTCCGGCTCGGTCATCATGGTCGCCCTGCTGATGCTCTACCCCGGCCTGTCCGCGGTGAAGCTGGTCGGCACCGACCTGGTGCAGGCGGTCCCGCTGGTGCTGGCCGCCGCCGTCTCCAACATCGCGATCCACGGCATCGACTGGGGCCTGCTGATCCCGCTGCTGATCGGCTCGGTGCCCGGCACGATCATCGGCGCCCGGCTCGCGCCGCGGGTGCCGCAGTCCTTCATCCGCCGCGGCATCGTGGTGGTGCTGACGATGAGCGGCGTCGCGCTGCTCGACAAGGCCGGCTGGGCCCCGCTGGGGGCCGGCGAGGACGAGACCCACCCGATCCTGATCGCGGGCATCGGGCTGGCGATGGTCGTGCTGGTCCCGCTGATCTGGGGCGTGATCCGGCGCACGCAGGGGCTGCCGATGTTCGGCTCCCCCACCGTCGCCGAGCTCGAGGACCCCTCCTACCGCCCCGGCATCGTCGGCATGAAACGCACCCCCACCGACTAACCCCTCATCGGTGGTTGAGGTGCGAGCCGTTCCGGTGGTTGAGGTGCGAGCGAAGCGAGCCGTCCCGGTGGTTGAGGTGCGAGCGAAGCGAGCCTCGAAACCGCCGCCCCCGGGGGTTGAGGTGCGAGCGAAGCGAGCTCGAACCGCCGCCCCCGGGGGTTGAGGTGCGAGCGAAACATGCCGTCCCGGGGGTTGAGGTGCGAGCGAAGCGAGCCTCGAAACCCCCACCCCGCCGTCCCACGCCGACGCCGAATTGATCCCCGACCGCCGGTCACGGCTAGCATGAGTCCGCTTACCCGAGGAGAGGTCCCGCAATCTGATGAGCGCACCACCGACGCACGCCGACTACCAGCTGAGCCAGCTGGACCAGCTCGAGGCCGAGTCGATCCACATCTTCCGTGAGGTCGCAGCCGAGTTCGAGAAGCCCGTCCTGATGTTCTCGGGCGGCAAGGACTCCATCGTCATGCTCCGCCTGGCGGAGAAGGCGTTCTACCCGGCGAAGATCCCGTTCCCGGTGCTCCAGGTCGACACCGGCCTGGACTTCCCCGAGGTCCTGGTGACCCGTGACAACTGGGTCAACCGCCTGGGCGTCAACCTGGTGGTCGCCAGCATCGACGACGCGATCGCCAACGGCGTGGTCGTCGACGACGGCAAGACCTCGCGCAACCGGCTCCAGATCGGCACCCTGCTGAACGCGATCGAGGAGAACGCCTTCAC
The DNA here is from genome assembly GCA_963795215.1 of uncultured Actinomycetota bacterium. GTDB lineage: Bacteria > Actinomycetota > Actinomycetes > Propionibacteriales > Nocardioidaceae > Nocardioides. The sequence goes on along the minus strand of CAWCGW010000007.1, from coordinate 283,224 downwards.
CGCCGCCTTCGGTGGCGGTCGCCGCGACGAGGAGAAGGCCCGCGCCAAGGAGCGCGTCTACTCCCACCGCGACGAGTTCGGCCAGTGGGACCCCAAGATGCAGCGCCCCGAGCTGTGGAGCCTGTACAACGGGCGGATCCACGCGGGCGAGCACATGCGGATCTTCCCGATCTCGAACTGGACCGAGCTCGACGTGTGGTCCTACATCGCCCGCGAGGGCATCGAGATCCCGCCCATCTACTTCGCCCACCAGCGGCGGGTCTTCGAGCGCGGCGGCATGCTGATGACCGAGACCCCGCTCAACCCGTGCCGCGACGGCGAGGTCGCCGAGGAGCGCACCGTCCGCTTCCGCACCTGTGGTGACATCACCCTCACCGGCTGCGTGGAGTCCACGGCCAGCACGGTGGAGGAGATCATCGAGGAGATCGCCGTCGCCCGGGTCACCGAGCGCGGCGCCACCCGCGGGGACGACAAGTTCTCCGAGGCCGCCATGGAGGACCGGAAGAAGGAGGGCTACTTCTGATGGCCAGCCAGGACGAGATGACCACCGGCGAGCAGACGGTGGAGAACATCACCCAGAACATGGACCTGCTGCGCTTCGCGACGGCCGGCTCCGTGGACGACGGCAAGTCGACCCTCATCGGCCGGCTGCTGCTGGACTCGAAGTCGATCTTCGAGGACCAGCTCGAGGCGGTCGAGACCTCCTCGCAGGCCAAGGGCTACGACTACACCGACCTCGCGCTGCTGACCGACGGTCTGCGCTCCGAGCGCGAGCAGGGCATCACCATCGACGTGGCGTACCGCTACTTCGCGACGCCCAACCGCAAGTTCATCATCGCCGACACCCCGGGCCACATCCAGTACACCCGGAACATGGTCACCGGCGCCTCGACCGCCGACCTGGGCCTGGTGCTCGTCGACGCCCGGCAGGGCCTCACCGAGCAGAGCCGGCGCCACGCGGTGCTGCTCTCGCTGCTGCGGGTGCCCCACCTGGTGCTGGCGGTCAACAAGATGGACCTCGTCGACTACGACGAGGGGATCTACGAGAAGATCCACCAGGAGTTCCGCCAGTTCGCGACGAAGCTCAACATCCCCGACCTCGAGGTCATCCCGATCTCGGCGCTCAAGGGTGACAACGTCGTGGACCGCAGCGCCTCGATGCCGTGGTACTCCGGCCCGACGCTGCTCCACCACCTCGAGCACGTCCACGTCGCCTCCGACCGCGACCTGGTCGACACCCGCTTCCCCGTCCAGTACGTCGTGCGTCCGAAGTCGGACGAGTTCCACGACTACCGCGGCTACGCCGGACAGGTCGCCGGCGGCATCCTCAAGCCGGGCGACGAGGTCGTCGTGCTGCCCAGCGGCATGACCTCCACGATCGAGGGCATCGACCTCCACAACGAGGAGATCTCCGAGGCGTTCCCGCCGATGAGCGTCACCGTCCGGCTCACCGACGACGTCGACGTCTCCCGCGGCGACATGATCGCCCGGGTCAACAACGCCCCGACGCCGGCGCAGGACATCGACGCGATGGTCTCCTGGATGACCAACGCCCCGCTGCGCCCGCGGCAGAAGCTGGCCATCAAGCACACCACCCGCACCGGCCGCGCGATGGTGAAGGACATCCAGTACCGCCTGGACGTCAACACCCTCCACCGCGACCAGGACTCCAACGAGCTCGGTCTCAACGAGATCGGCCGCGTCCAGCTGCGCACCACGGTGCCGCTGCTGTGCGACCCGTACGCGAAGAACCGCACCACGGGCTCGTTCATCCTGATCGACGAGGCCACCGGCGTCACCGTCGGCGCCGGGATGATCAACTCCGGCAGCTGACCGCCTTCACTAGGACCCCAGTCGCTCGCGGCGGGGGTCCTAGTGCATCCGGACCCCCACGGGCCCAGTATCCTCGGCCCCGCTATGCTTCCGTACTTCTCGGTCCTACTGGTGGCTACTGGCTTTGCCGCCCTCGGCACCGCTGAACGCCGGCGCCGCCGGTCGACAACAGCAGTCGGACAGCAATGGACGTATTCGGATCTCTGCAGCCTCGCCGTTCTCGTTGCGTTCTCGGGTAGCAGAGTCGGTGTAGGAACGGATTACCCGCTCTACGAGTTCTTCTGGCATGCGACGCCCACCAACGATTTCTGGCTCGCGGTGCGCAGTTCGGACCAGGACCCGGGTTTCGCGGGTCTCCAGGTCCTCTTGAAGCAGATCTCCTCGGATCCACAAGTTCTGTTCTGGACCGTCAGCTTCCTGACCGTAGTCCCGGTCTACGTCGCCATCCTCCGCGCATCCAAGATGCCGACGTTCGCCGTGTTCCTTTTCGTCACCCTGGGCAGCTACCTTCTCCCCTTCAACGTCGTGCGTCAGGGTTTGGCTGCAAGCGTCCTGATGGTTGCGGTGATCTTCGCACTGGACAACCGCAGGTTGTTGTACCTTGCACTGACCGTCCTCGCCACGCTCCTGCACGCGTCGGCGTTGCCTGTCGCAGCCGTGTTCTACCTGGCGAGAAACTGGCAGCCTGGGCTACGGACGGCGCTACTTGTCCTGGGGGGGGCCGCTCTATTCTCCGCCTCCCTGCTGCAACTGGATACCGTGGCGGGCCTTGTCAACGCGGTGAACCCACGATACGAGTCGTACTTGGCCGAAGGCCCGACCGGGGTAGGGACTCTTCTCTCAATCGCGGCCAAGACAGCGCTCGTGGTGCTGTGTGTGGTGTCGGCAGGCGCACTCGACAGGTTGGACCGCCGATTCGCCGCCTACGCCCTGATTGGGGTGACCGCCCTCGTCGTCGGTACCCAAGCGGTGGCCCTGACCCGGCTCGACATCTACTTTTCTCTGTTTCTCGTGCTTGTGGTGCCGAACACGCTGGCCATAGTCCATCGCCCTATTGCGAAGGTCGCGGTCGCCGCTGGCGCGGTCGCCTACTTCACGCTCTTGTTAGGCAACTACGCGGGTCTACTGGGCTACGAGTCAGTGCTCTGGAGTTGAGTGCAACGGCCCCGACTGCGCAAGAGCCCGTCGCAGTGCCTCCGTGATGTAGTCGGGGGACAAGGACTCCCGCGTCCGAGGGCTCATCGTCGAGATGGCGTCCACGATGAGCGAAGCAGGCGAGGAGTCACCGACGCCGAGAACCACGGGCTTGACCCCGAAAGTCTCGAAACACCCGTTCAACTTCTGGTCGTAGTAGGGATCGTACGAGAGCCCTGCGGCGCCGATTCCCTCGGAGAGCGCGAAGATGATCGGGTGATAGCGCGTGGATACCATCCCTTGGGAGCGACCCACGAACGCGCGCACCACGCGCGACCGCTCGCGGGTGCGAAGCACGGCCACCCTCGTTCCGAAGTCCGCGATCCACGACGACGAAAGCTCGTCAAATGTCTTGCGATCGTCGTTGTATCGGTCACCAGTCATGTTGGGAACTACGACGACGCGTAGGCCGCGCTGAGCAGCAGCGCCGCACAGCTCGTGCAGCTTGACGCGGAGCCACCTTGCCTGGGAGCGCGTGGTGGAACGCCGCCGATGGACCGACACCGCGATGAACGGCTCACCGGCCGCCAACTCCTCGTGCAGCGCGGCTGCACGCTCTCGGTCGCTCACAGCCGGGGTGTTGAGATGTGCCCAGTCCGGGGTCAAGGTGACACGGGTGCCGGGGACACCGAGATCGAGAACCGTGCTGAGCGAGCCGGGCTCCCGCACGGTGACGAGGTCGGCGGCACGAAGGGCCCGCCCGGCGAGGTCCCGTCGGGTCACACCCGTGAGGGGCCCTACCCCCTGTCCGACGAAGTAGACGGGCTTGCCCGACTCCTTGGCCCACTTGGTGATCAGGTACCAGCTGGCAACTCCATGCACTGCGAAATCGTCCGTTAATGCCCCTGCTCCGCTCACGAGTACCCCATCGGAGCTGGAAACCGCAGCTTGCCAGCGGCTCATGAGTTCTCGCGACCGGCGCCCGACAGCTTTTTCACCCCGCGCGATGGCATTGGCTCGCCGCCAGCCTCCCGGCAGACTGAGCGCCCGTTCCACGACGGCGTTGGGCGATCCGTGACCGCGTCGGAGCGCGTGGAAGAGATAGGGCAGCACCTCGACGTGCTCGAGCGGCGGCCTCCAGCCGGTCGCACCGTCAGTCACGATCCTCACCGGTCCCCGTTCCTCCCGGAGGACTTGGGCCGCAATCTCCCACATGCATTCGTCACCGAGGTTGGTGGAGCCGTTCGCGCTGCCGAGCACAATCCACTGACGTCCCTCAGGGGCGGATTGCGGCTGTGTCGTGAACATGAATCAACTTTCGAATCGGTCGGCGAGAAGGGGAGGAAGTGCCGACGGGAGTAACACTGACAAGGAGACTGCTTGGCCAAGGGCAAGGACGGCGCAACCCAAGGTCTCGTCGCCGACCAGCGGTGCTACGACCATGGCGGGCACTCCCACGACGGCTGCCCCCACTGTCGCCACCAGGTACAATCTAGTCCGACCCAGGGGCGCCAAGACATGCCGCCCGAGGGACGTGCTCACTGTCCAGCATGCGAGCGCGACCCCAGCGAAGATCGCCCCCGGGGCGTCGATGGCGTAACTCTCTGTAAAGAGCAGGCGGGACAGCCCGGGGAAAGTCAAGGCAGCTCCTGCGCCGCCGAGGACGGCAACCCCGCACATGATCTGAACAGCGTTCCGTCTACGGCGAGCACGTTCGTGTTCCAACTTCGGCTCGACGACCCAGCCCTGCAGGGCCTGCACTGCAGCGGCTGCCAAGTACGACCCAAGTCGGTACAGACGGTAGACGGAACTAAACACCGCCACCTCTTGTGCTGACGCCCTCATGCTGAAGAGCGCCGTCGACCCCGAGGAGAAGGCATTGCTGGCGACATCCGTGGCCATGGGCGCCCAGGCCAGCCTCAGCCGGGATCGGAAAGTGGGACTGCACAGGTAACTCCAGACAGGAACACCCGCCAGGATTCGGCAGCTCAGCAGAGCCAGAGCGAACACCGAGGCCAGTGCAAGCGCGACCGGGTAGACCACGGGGGCCAGGCCCGACAGCACCAGGGGGACACAGAGCAACGTCGCGGCGACACGGGGCATCATGTCCCACAACGCGATGGCTCCCACGTTGCCACCTGCGACGAAATACCACACTGGGTTCAGCCCGCTGATCGCGATCGCAAGGACCATGGAGACAGCCAGGAGCCGCCCCCCGTCGGGCGTCAGGAAGAAGGCCGCAGTCCCCCCGATCGGCGCCAACACAAGCAGACAAAGAAGCCGGGACGCCAGGCTCTGCAAGTACCACTCATGGCGTGCCGCTCCACGAGACCCTGCGACCGCGGTGGGGCCGAAGATCTGCCACCCCAGGAGAACAACCACAGCAGTCAGCATTCCGACTGACTGCCCCACACCCAAGCCCACCCACTCGGGGATGGAGACGGTGTGTGCCAAGACGGGCAGTAGGAGGAATGGGGCCAAAGCCGACACCATCGGTAGGACGGTAAAGCCCAAGATCCGGGGGATCAGCCTGGATTTGGTCACGGCGCAGCCGAGCCACTGTCGTCACCCGCAGACGGATCGGTGACCGGGCCCCAACCCGAGACTGGCTGAGTGAGGGCACGACGCAGGGCCCGCTCAGCCCGGCTGGCTTCCTCCGCGGACAAAGCCGTGACCTTAGCGCCGAGCAGGCGTTCCTCCGGCAAACCGCGAGCCGCCAACGCGAAGGCGGCCTGCTTGAGGTGTGACCTTGCGATCAGCGCGGCAGTGCGCGGCCGACCCGCGAGCCCAGGACCGTACGCTCGGAGAATCCGGCGGTCATGTTGCGCATCGCGTCGCTGCTTCTGAGGACTCAGATCAGCGATGCGGTAATAGAGCAGGCGTTGGTCGATCTTGCGGAACACACTCACTCCAGCGGTTCGAAGCCAGAGCTCCTTGTCCTCGGAACGGGCCAGTGACTCGTCGTAAGGATGCTTCCTGAACCAGCTCGTCAGGCCAGCAACCGTGGGATGAGTGAATGCGTTGCTGTGGAGATAGCCCGCATCTGACGCTGGCAAAGGCGGCTCCCGAAATCCCCCCCGGATTCGAGAATCTCGGTCCATAACATACGCCCGAGACCCCACTAGGTCAGGACCGGCGGCGAGTGTGCGCACGAGGCGGCTGAGCCGCTCAGGGTGCATCACGTCGTCGGCATCCATACGCGCCATGATCGGCCCCCGCGCCAGTCTGGCCGCTTGGTTCAAGCGGTGAGCGAGCCCTCGGTTCCCGGACGCGTCCAGGAGTCGGACGCGTGAGTCGGTCACCCGGCGGAGGTGTGCGTGGAGCGAAGGGTCGTCGCTGTCCGGCAGCAGCCACAGCTCCCAGTTTTCATAGTCCTGAGCAAAGAGCGACCTGACAGCCCCCTCAAGGAGGCGCGCCGGGGTGGAGGTGAAGGGGATGGCCACACTGACCAAGGGATTGCCCCCCCGAAACGCCCTCATTCGCCGTCTCCCGTTGAGGCGGGTCGCGCCCGCGCCGGCACGCCGACGGCGACGAATCCCGCAGGAACATCGCACAAGACCACTGCGTTAGCTCCAACCACAGCATCGTCACCGACTTTGATCGGCCCGAGTATGCGAGCCCCCGCCCCAACGCGAACCCGATCGCCGATCAGGGGCGACTCGGTGCGCTCGGGCTGTTCGTCACCCCCGAACCCTCCGAGGGTGACTCCCTGCTGGATCACGCAGTCATTCCCCATGACCACGTCAGGCCCGATCACGACACCGGTGGGGTGATAAAGGCGCAACCCCGATCCGATCTGAGCTTCCCAGGCAACGTCCGCCCCGGTCACCAGATGGTTCAACTGCTTGAGCAGGGCTCCGAACAAGGCGACCCGGGTACCGGCGAAGTGGGACAGATAATAGAGCGCCACCGCCACATGGCGCACCGTCAGACGGTTCATCCTTCCGTTTCCTTCCGCGCCGCCGCCGCGTCGTAAGCCGCCTGGACTCGCTCAGTCACCCGCTCAACGTTAAACAGGTCCCTTGCCCGTGCCCTGCCAGCCGAGCCCTCGCGGCTGAGCAGGTCGGGCTCCTGCAGGCGCCGAGCCGCCTCGCGCAATAACGACTTCATGTCGCCAACAGGGACCACCGCGCCTGCAGCCTCCGCCCCTGAGGGCGCCACCGCTTCTCGAGCACCGTTGACGTCCGTCATGACCACCGGCACCCCGCAGGCCATGGCCTCCGCCATGGCAACCGACTGCCCTTCGTACCGGGACGGCAAGACGCTGACGCTGGCACTAGCAAGGTAGGGTCGGACGTCCTCGACCGATCCGGCGCTGATGATGCTTCGGCCGAATTCGTTGCGTGCCGCCCTCGCCAGCACGTTCGAGTCGCCCGGGCCGACGAATACCAGGAGTGCGTTCGGAATCGGCTGGGCCTCCCACGCAGCCGCGAGTTGTTCCTGCCCCTTCTGGCGTGAGATCCGGCCGACACAGAGCAGTAGATTGGGCTGCGGAACCTGATTGCCTCCGGCCCGCGGGACCGTCAACGGCGAGAAGTAGTCGAGATCGAGCGGCACTCCGACCACATCGGCCTCGACAGCGACACCATTCCGAGCCGCCTCCTCGGCCTCCGCCGAGCAATTGACGACGAGCCGATCTGTCCTGCGCAGGGCGGCTCGCTCCCACCGCGCTACCCACCGCGCGAAAGGCCACCTGACGGCTTCGAAGGCCCAGCTGTGGGGCTGGTACACCACGCACGGGGCCAGTCTGGCAGTCCGCCCTAGAAGACCAGGGAAGAACGAGTGCAGGTGAACTATGTCTGGTTGGAGCGTGCGGACGAGCCCGAGCAGCTCGGCCCGTGCCCGGTGTAGGGACACGGGGCTCCGACGACGGGGAGCCCATCGGTGCACGCTTCCCGGGAGCGATCCGGCCGCTTCGGGCGCAAGCACATGGACGTCGCCGCCCCGCAAGACCTGCTCGCTCGCGAGTGACCGCACGTAACTCACCACCCCTCCGTGGCTGACCTCCAAGACGTGGAGCACGCGCATCGCCAGACTCCCCCCGAAAGCGCCGGCGGCCATCAGAGACGACCACAGAACCAGTAGAGCGTCATCTTCGGACAATTTCTGGTCCAGTGCACATCCGCGCCGACACGCAAACTCGACTGCCAATCGAGCATGGCGTCACCGATCCCGCATGCCACGAGCTCGACCCTTGGCTGCGCAGGGTGCTGGTAAGTCGGGGCGGAGCCGATGAGGGGATCGGTTCACCGTAGTCGTCACGCAGCAGCGCAACACGAAACACTGGCCGACACGGAATGCCTGTCGGCACGGAGAGAAGGCCAGCCGATCGTCAGTGTCGAGCAGCGATGGGAGGAAGAAGGACGCGGGCCAGACATCCCCGATCGGGGTTGCTCGTGATGGCGACGCTCCCCCCGTGGGATTCAGCGATGGAGCGGACGATGGAGAGGCCGAGCCCGGTGCCCTGGATGTGACGATCGCGAGCGGCGTCACCGCGGAAGAAGCGGGTGAAGAGCTTGCCGAGATCCTCGGGGCGATGCCGAGACCCGTGTCCTTGACGACCAGCTCGATGGCGTCGTCGTCGGCCGAGCGTCACCTCGACGGTGCCACCCGCCTCGGAGTACTTGATCGCGTTCGAGACCAGGTTGTCGACGACCTGGCGGATCCGGCCGGCGTCGACGCAGGCGACCAGCGAGGGCGGCAGGTCGGAGGTGAGGGTGAGCTCTGAGGCCTCGGCCCAGGGGCGGGCAGCCTCGACGGCCTCGGAGACGACCTCGACCAGGTCGACGTCGCGCTTGTCGAGCCGGATCCCGCCGTCCCCCTGTTGCTGCACCTGGAGCAGGTCGGAGACCAGCTCGCGGAGCCGGAGGGCGTTGCGCTCCACGGTCCGGATCCGCTGGGTGACGTCCGCGGGCAGCGACGGGTCGTCGGCGAGCATCTCGAGGTGGCCGAGGACCGAGGTCATCGGCGTCCGCAGCTCGTGGGAGACCGAGGCGACGAACTCGTCCTTGACCGACAGCGCCCGGACGTAGTCGGTGACGTCCTTGTAGGCGAGGGCGGCGCCCGCGAACTGGCCGGCGTGGTCGCGGACGGTCCTCGCGGAGACCGACACCGCACGCCGGGTCAGCGGGTCCCGGCCGACCCACAGCCGCACGTCGTCGAACTCCTCACCACGCACCGCCCGCCAGGTGGGCATCTCCTCCCGGGTCAGCGGGGTGACGGCATCCGCGCCGTAGATCTCCCCGACCTGACCCACCCGTCCCGCGTGCCCGTCGGGGAAGCTGAGGGCCATGAACTCCCGGTGCCGACGGTTCATGCTCTCGTAGCGGCCCTCGGCGTCGATGAGCAGCAGCCCGACGTCCACGCTGTCGAAGACGGCTTCGGCCCGGCGTCGCTGCTGGTCGATGGTGGCCTGGGCGACCGCGAGCTTGCGACGGGCCTCGTACTGCTCGGTGACGTCGAGGATCTGCCCGATGAAGTGGATCGGGGTGCCGTCCTCCTCCCGCAGCAGGGCGACGGAGAGATCTCCCCAGACGTAGTGACCGTCGGCATGGCGGTAGCGCTTGACCAGCCGGTAGGAGGTGCGGTGCCCGGCCAGCGTGTCCTCGAGCAGCTCGATGTCCTCCGCGAGGTCGCGGGGGTGGGTGATCTCCTGGAACGTGAAGGACCGCAGGGTGTCGGGGTCGTAGCCCAGCATCGTGCAGAAGGCCTCGTTGACGGCGACGAACCGGCCGTCGGGCGTCACCAGGGACATGCCGACAGGCGAGTGCTGCAGCGTCAGGCGCCACATCTGATCCCCGTCGGACACCCGCTCCATGCGCGCCACTCCGATCCCACCGCGCCTGTCGCGGCTGGAGTGATCGTAGACCGCGCCAGAGCGGCACGGCAGAGGCGTCCCACGCCCGTGGTCGCAGCCTCGACAGCGGCGCCATTCGCGTGCCGAGGGTAAAGACTTCCCCTCCTTTGGGGGGATTCGCCGGAAGATCCTCCTCCGGCGCCGTTCCGTCGTGCGACTCTTCGCGGCGTGCGAGAGGTCAAGACATGGTGGCGACGCGTGCGGTGTCGGAGGAAGCACGGCGATGCCTGCCCGCATACGGCGTACTACCACCGGTAGGGGTTTCGAGGCTCGCTTCGCTCGCACCTCAACCCCCGGGGTGGCCTGCTCCGCTCGCACCTCAACCCCCGGGGTGGCCTGCTTCGCTCGCACCTCAACCCCCGGGGTGGCCTGCTCGCTCGCACATCCTGCTCGCGCACCCCAACGCGCGGGGTGGGCTGCTGTGGGCGCGGGTAGCGTTCCGGGCATGACCCCACGAGGAGCCGCCGTGGTGATCGTCGGCTCTCTCACCGTGATGCTCGGGTGGGTGCTGGCGCTGCCGCCGCTGCCCGGGGTCGGCAGCCGGATCCTGGTCGACGCCGGAGAGCACGGGCTGCACCTCAGCGACGTCCCCGCATTGCTGGCGTGGGGCGTCGGGGTCGTGGCCGCCGGGTGGGTGTGGCGACGGCGTTAGACCCGCGGGCGGCTGGTCAGTGGCTGTCCCGGTCCCCTGCGTGGACCCCGCCGTCGGCGCTGACCAGGTCCGGGTACGTCGCGGTCACCGCCGACCGCTCCGCCTCGCCGAGCGCGTGCCACCAGGCCCCGACCCCGGTCGGTGACCCGCCCGCACCCTCGGCGCCCAGCCGCGCGAGGGCGTCCTGCGCGACCTGCCTGACCTGGGCGGCCCCGTCGACGAGGGCGAGCGCCTCGCCGAGCAGGGCCTCGGCCGCAAACGCCTGGCGTAGCTGGTCCTCGCGGTCCTGGGCGCGGCGCTGCAGGGCGTCGTGGTCGGCGACCAGCTCGCCGTAGGCGGCGCGGAGGTCGTCCGCGCGCACCCGCAGGTCGGCGAGGTCGTCGGGGCCCGGACCGCCCGCGGCCTCGAGGTCGGCGAGCAGGGACCGGCGTCGCTCGTCGAGCGCGACCTTGCGGTCGACCTGCTCCTCGCAGTCGCGGGTCAGGTCGCGCAACGCATCGGCGTACGCCGAGACGGCCCGGCCGACCCGCTCGACGGTGCGGGCCATCGCCTCGTGCCGGGCCGAGACGCAGCGGACCTCCTCGAAGCGGGCGGCGGCGGCGTGCAGCGCCGAGGCGAGGACGTCGGCAGCCGCGGCGTCGCCGCCGGGCCCGCGGACCTCCGCAGGCACGCTCGGCGGTACCTCGATCGGCCCGGTCATCCCTGCGTCACCGATGGCCGGAGCTTCGTCCCGAGATGGCCCATCACCGGACACCGGTCACCAGGTCGCGGGCCGCCGACCGGCCCACCGGCAGCCCGGCGGAACGGTGGCGCATCACCAGTCGACCCGGGCCCGGCACCAGGACCAGCAGCAGCTCCTCGCGCCCGACGCGACCCTCGGCGACCTCGCGGGAGGCGAGCGCCCGCGGCATCCCGTCGGGCGGGGCCAGCACCCGCCAACCCTGCGCCCGCAGCGAGGCGACCGCGCCACGGACGAGCGCGACCCCTGCCACGGCGTCGAGCCCCTCGCGCAGCAGGGTGTGCTCCCGGCGTACGACGTCGCGGGCGGAGCCGGAGACCCAGCGTCCGGCGGCGCGCGGCGGCTCCTCGCGGGCCAGCGCGCGCCACAACGACGCCGCCTCCTCGGCCAGCGCGACCTCGTCGGCGGTGGTCAGCTCGACCACCGGCAGCCCCGAGGCAGTGACCTCGGGGGCGGGCGCCGGCAGCAACAGCACGTCGATGTCCGGGTGGCGAGGGCGGACGACCGACCAGAACTGCTCCGGCGGGGTACGGGTCACCGTGGCCCCCTACCCACTCGGGACCCGCCCAAACCACCTGTGCGGGTGACCTGGGCCGGGCCGGCGGTTTCGAGGCTCAGGCCGCCAGGCGGCCTTCACACCTCAACCCCCGGACGGGCCGCCAGGCGGCCTTCACACCTCAACCCCCGGCATCGGCCACTCCGGTGGTTGAGGTGCGAGCGGAGCGAGCCTCGAAACCAGCGGACCGTCGCGGCGGACGGGCCGGCGGTTTCGAGGCTCAGGCCGCCAGGCGGCCTTCACACCTCAACCCCCGGACGGGCCGCCAGGCGGCCTTCACACCTCAACCCCCGGACGGGCCGCCAGGCGGCCTTCGCACCTCAACCCCCGGGATCAGTCACCTCAACCCCCGGGATCAGTCAGGCCGCCAGGCGGCCTTCACACCTCAACCCCCGGGATCGGCCACTCCGGTGGTTGAGGTGCGAGCGGAGCGAGCCTCGAAACCACCGGACCTTCTGCCGGCGGGGATTCCTTCACCCCTGAGGGCGTGTCATGGGGTGGCCGTGGGGCGCGAGGGTGGGTGCTTGTCCTTCCCCCGACCCACGAGGAGTTCTTCCGTGGCACGAGACACCATGTCCCGCACCCTGCACGACGTCGGCCTGGCCGCCTGGTTCGGAGGCACGCTGGCCAACGCTGTCTCCCTCAACGCCGCCTCCGCGGAGGCCGACGGCGCCCGCGCGTCCGGCGCCGTCGCCAACGTCGGCTGGGACCGCTGGACGCCGGTCAACGCCGGCGCCATCGGGCTCCACCTGGTCGGCAGCGTCGGCCAGCTGCTCGGCAACAAGGGCCGGGTGGCCGGCCAGCAGGGCGTCGCGTCGATGGCGCTCACCAAGACCGCGCTGACCGCCGCCGCCCTCGGTGTCACCGCCTACAGCCGGGCTCTGGGCCGCAAGGTCAGCGACCAGAGCCGGGTGCCGGTCGACTCCGCGACCGAGCCCGAGCAGGACACCCCGCCGGACGTCGCCCAGGCCCAGAAGCAGCTCCAGCAGCTGCAGTGGGCCGTCCCCGCGATCACCGGCGCGCTGGTCGCCGTCAGCTCCTTCGCGGGCGAGCAGCAGCGCGCCAGCGAGGTACGCCGCGGCGTGCGACAGCGGTTGCGGGGCTGAGCGTCCCCCCAGCCTGGACGCAGTCCGGCCCCGGCCGCCACAGGGCGACCGGGGCCGGAACGGCGGGTGCGGCTCAGAGCACGACGTCGACCTCGGCGACGCTGCCGCGCCGGGCGGTCACCTGGTCGTCACGGGGGTCGGCCTTCGGGGCCAGGGTGCGCAGCGTCCAGGCGCCCTCGCCGGCGAAGAACCGGAACTGGCCGGCCTCGTCGGTGGGGACCTCGGCGGTGAACTCGCCGCTGCCGTCGAGCAGCCGCACGTAGGCGTTGCCGACCGGCTCGCCCCCGCGGGTCACCTGGCCCTGGATGACGGCCTCCTTCGTGAGGTCGATCCCCTCGATCGACCGGCCGCCGACGACCGCGCCGCACCCCATCAGGCCTCACCCTTCTCGTCGCCGAGGGCCACGGGCACGCCCACGAGGGAGCCGTACTCGGTCCACGAGCCGTCGTAGTTCTTCACGTTGTCCTGCCCGAGCAGCTCCTTGAGCACGAACCAGGTGTGGCTGGAGCGCTCGCCGATGCGGCAGTAGGCGATGGTGTCCTTGCTCCAGTCGACGCCGGCCTCGCTGTAGATCGTCTTCAGCTCGTCGTCGGACTTGAAGGTGCCGTCGTCGTTGGCCGCCTTGCTCCACGGGACGCTGGCCGCGGTCGGGATGTGACCCGCGCGCTGCGCCTGCTCCTGCGGCAGGTGGGCCGGGGCGAGCAGCCGGCCGGCGTACTCGTCGGGGCTGCGGACGTCGACCAGGTTCTGCGCGCCGATGGCGGCGACGACCTCGTCGCGGAAGGCACGGATCGAGTGGTCCTGCTCCTGCGCGGAGTAGGAGGTCTGCTCGCGCTTCGGCAGCTCCTCGGTCAGCTCGCGGGAGTCCAGCTCCCACTTCTTCCGGCCGCCGTCGAGGAGCTTGACGTCCTGGTGGCCGTAGAGCTTGAAGTACCAGTAGGCGTAGGCGGCGAACCAGTTGTTGTTGCCGCCGTAGAGGACCACGGTGTCGTCGTTGGCGACGCCACGCTCGGAGAGCAGCGCCTCGAACTGCTGCCGGTTGACGAAGTCGCGGCGGACCTGGTCCTGCAGGTCGGTGGTCCAGTCGAGCTTGATGGCGCCCCGGAGGTGACCCTTGTCGTAGGCGCTGGTGTCCTCGTCGACCTCGACCAGCACGACGTGGTCGTCGTCGAGGTGCTGCTCGACCCAGTCGGCGGTGACGAGTGCGGTGTCGCGGCTCATGGGTGGTGCCTTTCAGTTGGTGGTGACGGTGCTGGAGACAGGGCTGGAGACAGGGCTGGGGACGGGTGCGCCCCCGGACCGGGCCCGGACGCGGGTGAGGAGCAGGTAGACCTCGCAGCCCAGGCAGAAGCCGGTGGCGGCGTTGAGCAGGGCGGCGGCCAGGGCGAACCCGACGGCCACCAGGCCGAGCGTGGTGGCGCCGGCCACGAGCCCCAGCAGGCCGACCACGGCGAAGCCGAGGCCGACGCCCTGGGCGAACCGGGGCGGTGCGGCGTCCTCGAGCTCGGCCGGCGGGCCGAGGCGGGGGCGCAGCACGGCGCGGAAGAGCAGGGCGTACGGCGTGTGCTGGACGCCGGCGAACGCGCCGACGGCGAACACGGCGGTCTGGGCCGCGAGCAGCGCCACGGCCAGCGGGCCGGGGGCGGTCAGCAGCACGACGGCGAGCACGACCGTGGTGATCGTGGCGGCGACGCGGGGCCCGCGCGGGTCGATGCGCTGGGCGGTGAGCGAGGTGGGCATGGTGGTCCTGTCCTGAGGTCCGACGGATGCGGGATCGGAGAGGGGCACACCACGGGCCCGTCGACGCGGTCGACCGGGCGCCGGCAACGCAGGCGGGGCGGTGTGCCCTAGGACATCCGACACATGGCCGAGCGCACGAGGCAGTGGTCCACTGCGCGGCGCTTGGTCAGCAGGGTCGAGGACATGACCAGAACAGTAGGGGTGCTCACGGGGTCTCCGAAGCGGACGTCCCAGTGGGCGAGATGGCTGTCTGCAATGCGGACAGCACCTGCTCCTTGCGGGGTGCACCCGCGGCGCGGGTGACCTCTTGGCCCCGGGCGTCGAGCACCAGGGTGGTCGGGGTGCGCAGCACGCCGACCCGGCGGACCAGGTCGAGGTGCTCCTCGGCGTCGACCTCGACGTGGGCCACGCCCGGCACGGCCTCGGCCACGTCGGCCAGCACCCGGCGGGTCGCGCGGCACGGCGCGCAGAACGCCGAGCTGAACTGCAGCAGCGTCGCCCGCTCGCCGAGCTGGTCGGCCGGGAGCAGGGCGCTCCCGGGCTGCTCGTCGGCCGGCGTCTCGACCGACTCGCCGGCCTCGGCAGGCAGCGCGTGGGTGCCGCGGAACCGGCCGTCGGCGTAGGCCCGCCAGAGTGCGAACGCCGCGGCGAGCGCGAGGCTCGCCAGCAGGATCCAGGCACCGGTGGTCATGCCGCTCTCAACGCGGGGACGCCGCCGGTTTGTTCCGCGGGCCGCCCAGCCGCTCCGCCAGCTCGGTGCGGGAGCGGATGTCGAGCTTCACGTAGACGTTGTGCAGGTGGTACTCGACCGTCTTGGGGCTCAGGAAGAGCGCGGCCGCCGTCTCCCGCGTCGTGCGCCCGCCCGCGAGCAGCTGCGCGACCTGGCGCTCCTGCGGCGTCAGGTGCTCCGTCGGGTCGGCGTCGCGCCGGCGCGCCACCTCCCCCGTGGCCTCGACCTCCTGCGCGGCGCGCTCCGCCCACGGCTGCGCGCCGAGCTGCTCGAAGGTCTCCAGCGCCGCCCGCAGCACCGGCCGCGCCTCGACGCGGCGCCGGTCGCGGCGCAACCAGGCGCCGTACGCGAGCTGGGTGCGCGCGGTCTCGTAGAGGTCCGGGGTCTCCGCGTGCAGCGCCAGCGCGTCGCGGAAGGCCTGCTCGGCCACCGGCCCCTCCCCCACCAGCGCCCGCGCCCGCGCAGCCCGGGCCAGCCCCCAGGCCTGCCCCTTCGCCACCGCCCGGTCCGCGAAGTCCGCCGCCACCCGCCGCGCGTCCTCGACGCGCCCGACGCGGACGTAGGCCTCGACCAGCTCGGGGGCGCAGGACTGGTCGGGGTCGGCGAAGCCGACCGAGGCGAACAGCTCCTCGATCCGCTCGTACTGCCCGACCGCCCGCTCCAGCTCCCCTGCACCGGCGGCGAGGTCGCCGCACGCGAACCAGGCCCACGCCAGCGCGATCCGGATGTCCCGGGCGCCGGCGATCTGCTCGCCCTCGGCCGCCGCCTCCGCGCACGCCGCCGTGCGCCCCCGCCGTGCCTCGAGGACGGCCAGCCCGCCCAGCGACATCGCCAGGTCGGTGGTCTGGCCGGTCTCGCGGGCCAGCCGGATCGCCTCGGCGTACGCCGCCTCCGCGTCCTCCCAGCGGTCCGAGGTGGCCCCGTCGCGGGCGATCTGCATCAGCAGGTGGGGCAGCGCCCCGAGGGCGGCCCGCTCCCGCATCCCGAGGATCGCCTCGGCCACCTCGTCGCGGGTCGACCCGCGCTCGCGCAGCCACAGCGCCCCCTGGAGCCGCAGCGGGTGCCGCAGCACCTCGGGCGTCGGCTCCGCCGCCTCGACCAGGGTGCGCAGCGCGTCGCGGACCCGCTCGATCCCGGCCGGGCCCTGGCCGGCGACCACCAGCGCCATCCCGGTCGCCATCCCCCCGAGCGCCCGGGTGTCGGGGTCCTCGACCGCGGGCAGCAGCCGCACCACCCGGGCGCAGGAGCGGATCGCCGCCGCGGAGTCCGCCAGGTAGAAGGCCACGTGGACGGCGTCGGAGTGGATCCGCACCGCCAACGCCGGGTCTGCCTGCTCGACCGCGGCGGCCGCCCGGACCAGCGTCGTGTGGGCCTCGGAGAGCGAGCCGCTGCGCGTGAGCACCGCCCCCCGCAGCTCCTCCGCACGCGCCCGCAGCACCGCGTCCGGCCCGCACGCGAGGGCGCGGTCGACCAGGTCGAGGGCCCCCTCCATCCGGCCGGCGAGCCAGCGCGCGCCGGCGGCCTCCACCAGTCGCTCGGCCCGCAGCGCACCGGAGGCGGTCAGCGTCGAGGCCCGCTCGTGGGCGCTGGCCGCGATGGCGTACGCGCCCCGGCGGGCTGCCCGCCGAGCCACCTCGTCCAGGGTGCGGGCCACGTCCTCGTCCGGCGCGACGGCGCTCTCGGAGAGGTGCCAGGCGAGCCGGTCGGCCTCCCCCGCCGGCACCACCTGCGCCAGCGCGCCGTGCACCGTACGCCGCGTGGCCGGCGGCGCGGCGCCGTACACCGCCGAGCGCAGCAGCGGGTGCCGGAACTCGACCCGGTCACCGTGGACGGCCACCAGCTCCGCGTCCGCGGCCTCGGCCAGCGCCGACCCGGCGATCCCGAGCACCCGGCAGGCGTCCAGGACCGTACCGAGGCTGGTGCTGTCGGTGGCGGCGACCAGCAACGCCGTCCGGGCCTCGGCCCCGAGCCCGTCGACCTGCCCGATGAAGGCCCGGCTGACGGCCTCGGGCACCGCCACCGGCGAGTCCGGCGGGGCGGCGTCGAGCAGGTCGTCCCGGTCGCCGAGCTCGAGCAGCGCCAGCGGGTTGCCCCCGGTGGCCCGGTGCAGCCGGGCGAGCCAGGCCGCGGACCCGTCCCGGCCGGCCGCGCCGAGCAGGTCCGCCGACGCCGTGAGGTCCAGGCCGTCGAGGGTCAGGGTCGGCAGCGCCTCCCAGGTCTCGCTGCCCGCCGTCCCGGCCCGGACCCCGACCAGCAGCGCGACCGGGTCGGTCACCAACCGGCGGGCGGCGAAGGCCAGGGCCTCCGCGGAGGCCTCGTCGACCAGGTGGCCGTCGTCGACCACGACGACCAGCGGCTGCGCCTCCGCGGCCCGGCTGAGCAGGCTCAGCGTCGCCGCGCCCACCGCGAACCGGGTGGGTGGGCCCTCCGGGTCCGGCGCGGCCAGCAGCAGCGCCTGCGCGAGCGCCGCCGCCTGGGGTGCGGGGACCAGGTCGAGGAGCGGGAGCAGCGGGTGCAGCAGCTGGGACAGGCCGGCGAAGGGCACGAGCTGCTCGGACTCCACGCCCGCGACCCGGAGCACCCGCATCTCCTCGGCCAGCGCCTCGACCTCGCCGAGCAGCGCCGTCTTGCCGATGCCGGGCTCACCCCGCAGCACCAGCACCCGGCTGTCGCCGACCCGCGCCCCCGCGAGGAGCTCTGCCAACGACCGCCGCTCGGTCTCCCTCCCGACCAGCACCTCCCCACTGTAGGCGCCTCGCGCGGCCTCCCCCGGGGCCCAGGACCAGGGGGGTCACCTGATGCGACCGAGCGCCGGGTCGACCTACGTTCGCCGGCAGTGAGGGGTCGCCGGAGGGGAGGCTCCCACCGCCACAGGAGGCAAGACCATGACGAACGTCCAACAGCCCACCGAGGTGGACTTCGACGCCCTGATGGGGTTCGTGTTCCGTGCCGTCGACGAGGTCGGCGCCACGCTCAACACCGCCCTGGTCGTGATGGGCGACAAGCTCGGCTACTACCGCGCCATGGCCGGGGCCGGACCGATCACGCCGCACCGGCTCGCCGACGCGACCGACACCCACGAGCGCTACGCCCGGGAGTGGCTCAACGCCCAGGCCGCCGGCGGCTTCGTCCGCTACGACGCCGCGACCGGCAGCTACGAGCTGCCCCCCGAGCAGGCGGTGGCGCTGGCCGACGAGACCAGCCCGGCCTACCTCCCGGGGTTCTTCCAGATCGCGCTCGGCACCGTCCAGGACGCGACCCGGATCGTCGAGCTCGCCCAGAGCGGGGCCGGGCTCGGCTGGCACGAGCACAACCACGACGTGCACGACGGCTGCGAGCGGTTCTTCCGCCCCGGCTACAACGCCCACCTGGTCGGCGAGTGGCTGCCGGCGCTCGACGGTGTCGTCGAGAAGCTGGAGCGCGGCGCCCGCGTCGCCGACATCGGCTGCGGCCACGGCGCCTCGACGATCATCATGGCCCGGGCCTTCCCCCGTTCGACGTTCGTCGGCTCCGACTACCACCCCGAGTCGATCGCGCGCGCGCAGCGGGCGGCCGAGGACGCCGGCGTCGCGGACCGGGTGACCTTCGAGGTCGCCCCCGCCCAGGGCTTCACGGGCAGCGGCTTCGACCTGGTCACGACCTTCGACGCCCTGCACGACATGGGCGACCCGGTCGGCGCCGCCCGGCACGTCCGGTCCGCCCTCACCGAGGACGGGACCTGGATGGTGGTCGAGCCGAACGCCGGCGACCACGTCGAGGACAACCTCAACCCCGTCGGACGGGCCTACTATGGCTTCTCCACGCTGCTGTGCACGCCCTCGTCGCTCTCCCAGGACGTCGGCCTCGCGATCGGCACGCAGGCCGGGCCTGCGCGGATCCGGGACGTGGTCACGACGGGCGGGTTCTCCCGCTTCGCCAAGGTCGCCGAGACGCCGTTCAACATGGTGCTGGAGGTCAGGCCGTGACCGAGGACCTCGCGCGCACCCTGGGGCCGGCGCAGGTCGGCACCACGGTGCGCGACGGGGTCCGGCTCGCCTGGCAGGTCCACGGCGAGGGCGAGACCACGCTGGTGATGATGCCGACGTGGAGCATCATCCACTCCCGGTTCTGGAAGGCCCAGGTGCCGTACCTGTCACGGCACTTCCGGGTGGTGACGTTCGACGGCCGCGGCTGCGGCCGGTCCGGGCGACCCCAGGGGGCCGCGGCGTACGCCGAGCGGGAGTTCGCCGAGGACACCGTGGCCGTGATGGACGCGACCGGCACCGAGGCGGCCGTGCTGGTCTCGCTCTCCGCCGGCGGGGCCTTCTCGCTGCACGTCGCCGCCGAGCACCCCGACCGGGTGCTCGGCCTGTTCGCGGTCGGCCCCTCCTGCAGCTTCGACCTCCCGCGGCCCCTGCGCGACGAGGCGAGCTGGGACGAGCGGTACGAGACCCACGAGGGCTGGCGGCGCTTCAACCGGCACTACTGGGTCGAGGGCGGCCACGAGGACTTCCTGTCCTTCTTCTTCGGGGAGATGTTCTGCGAGCCCCACTCGACCAAGCAGATCGAGGACTGCGTCGGATGGGGACTCGAGACCCCGCCGCAGGTCCTGGTCGACACCATCGCCGCGCGGCTCGGCCTCGAGGGTGCGTCGGTCGAGCCGCCGGAGTCGTTGTGCGCCCGGGTCCGCTGCCCGGTCACGGTCGTGCACGGCACCGAGGACCGGATCACGCCCCCGGCGTACGGCGAGGCGATGGCGCGGCACACCGGCGGCTCGCTGGTGCTGATCGAGGGCGCCGGCCACGGCCCGCAGGCGCGGCAGCCGGTGGTGGTGAACCGGCTGATCAAGGACTTCGTCGACCGGATCCGGCCGCCGGTGTCGCGTCGGACGTGGGTCGCGGCGCCGCGTCGACGGCGCCGCGCGCTCTACCTGTCCTCGCCGATCGGGCTGGGCCACGCCCGCCGCGACCTGGCGATCGTCGGCGAGCTGCGCAAGCTGCAGCCCGACCTCGAGGTCGACTGGCTCACCCAGCACCCGGTCACCGCGGTGCTCGAGGCCGCCGGCGAGCGGGTCCACCCCGCCTCCCGCTGGCTGGCCAGCGAGTCGGGCCACTTCGAGCACGAGGCCGGCGAGCACGACCTCCACGCCTTCCAGGCGATCCGCCGGATGGACGAGATCCTGGTCCACAACTTCATGGTGTTCGCCGAGCTGGTCGAGCAGGAGGACTACGACCTCGTGGTCGGCGACGAGGCCTGGGACGTCGACCACTTCCTGCACGAGAACCCCGAGCTCAAGCGGTTCCCCTTCGCGTGGCTGACCGACTTCGTGGGCTGGCTGCCGATGCCGGACGGCGGCCCGGCCGAGGCGGCGCTGACCGCGGACTACAACGAGGAGATGCTCGAGCAGCGGGCCCGCTTCGCGCGGGTCAGGGACCGGTCGGTGTTCGTCGGCAACCCCGAGGACGTCGTACCGACGACGTTCGGGCCCGGCCTGCCGCGGATCGACGACTGGGTGCGCCAGCACTTCGACTTCTCCGGCTACGTCACCGGCTTCGACCCGACCGAGGTCGCCGACCGCTCCGCGCTGCGCGACCGGCTCGGCCTGGAGCAGGACCGGCCCTACTGCGTGGTGACCGTGGGCGGCTCGGGGGTGGGCGAGCCGATGCTGCGCCGGACCCTGGACGCCGTCCCGCTGCTGCGGCGTCAGCTGCCGGGGCTGCAGGTGCTGGTGGTGGCGGGGCCCCGGATCGACCCGCGGTCGCTGCCGCGCCGCCGGGGCGCGACCGTCCGCGGCCACGTCCCCGACCTGTACCGCCACCTCGGCGCCGCCGACGTCGCCGTCGTGCAGGGCGGCCTCACGACCACCATGGAGCTGACCGCCTCCCGCACGCCGTTCGTCTACGTGCCGCTGCGCCACCACTTCGAGCAGAACCTGCACGTCCGGCACCGGCTCGACCGCTACGACGCGGGGCGCTGCCTGGAGTACGACGTCGCCGCCGACCCGGACGCGCTGGCCGAGGCGGTCGTGGCCGAGCTCGGGCGGGAGGTCGACTACCGGCCCGTGGAGTCCGACGGGGCGGCCCGGGCCGCCCGGCTGCTCGCCGAGCTGGTCTGAGCGTCGAGCCGGGCGCGGAGGCGGCGTACCTCCTCCTCCAGCAGCACCACCCGGGCGACCCCGGCGAGGTTGAGCCCCTCGGCGAGCAGGTCCCGGACGCGGCGGAGCCGGTCGACGTCGGCCTCGCTGTAGCGGCGGGTGCCGCCGTCGGTCCGGTCGGGCGCGACCAGGCCGTGCCGCTCGTAGACGCGGAGGTTCTGGGCGGGCATCGAGACCATCTCGGCCACGACGGAGATCGCGTAGACGCCGCGCTGCCGCATCGCCGACCCTCCTCCCACTTGAAATCCTCGCCACAGGGAATCTATAACTGTCATTGCAGGTTACACCGACTGCACACGATTCGACAGACCCGAAGGAGGACTCGTGATGCTGCTCCGCACCACCGACCCGTTCCGTGACTTCGACCGCCTCACCCAGCAGCTGCTCGGCACGACCAACCGCCCCGCGGTGATGCCGATGGACGCCTGGCGCGAGGGCGACCACTTCGTCATCGAGTTCGACCTGCCCGGCGTCAGCCGCGACAGCATCGACCTCGACGTCGAGCGCAACGTGCTGACCGTCCGCGCCGAGCGGGTCGCCCGCAACGGCGACTGGGAGATGCTCGCGACCGAGCGGCCCCGCGGGGTCTTCAGCCGCCAGCTGGTCCTCGGCGACAACCTCGACCTCGACCGGATCGAGGCGGCCTACGAGGGCGGCGTGCTGCGGCTGACCGTCCCGGTCGCCGAGAAGGCCAAGCCCCGCAAGATCCAGATCGGCGGCCAGCAGTCCGACCGCACCGCGATCGAGGCCTGACCCATCGCCTCGTGTGCCTGAGACCGGCGTATACGCCGGTCTCAGGCACACGCCGCGTCTGAGGGGGGTCAGCCGCCGGCGAAGGGCGGGAGGAACTGCACCTCGTCGCCGGGCCGGATCACCACGTCGGCGGGGTCCTCGGTGGAGACCGGACGGTCGCCGACCAGCACCGAGCACACCTCGAGCACGCCGGCCAGGCGGCCGCCGGGGTGGGCGGCCACGGTGCGGCGTACGACGTCCGCGAGCGTGACGGGTCCCTCGACCTCGAGGTCGTCGTGGTCGGTGCCGGCAGCGGTGCGAGCCGCTGCCCAATAACGGACGGTCACGGTGGAGGTGCTCATCGCCGACTATCCTTGCGTATCGGCCCTGACGAGGAGGCGCCTCGCCCATGAGCAACATCCTGCTGCTGACGAGCGCACTCCAGCTCTCCGCCGACGTGGTCCCCGCCCTGGCCCTGCTGGCCCACCCGGTCAAGGTGCTCCCCGCCGAGGGCAGTGCCCTGCTCGACGCCCCGCACGCCGACGTGCTGCTCGTCGACGGCCGCCAGGAGCTCGCCCACGCCCGCGACCTGTGCCGCCTGATCCGCACCACCGGCGTCGACATCCCGGTGCTGCTGGTCCTCACCGAGGGCGGGCTCGCGGCCGTCACCCACGACTGGGGCATGGACGACCTCATCCTCCACACCATCGGCCCCGCCGAGCTGGAGGGACGGATGCGGCTCGCGACCGGCCGGCTGGTCGCCGCCCGCCAGGCCGAGGACCCCGAGTCCCACGTGATCCGCTCCGGCGAGGTGGTCGTCGACGAGGCGACGTACACCGCCAAGCTCGGCAGCCGCACCCTCGACCTGACGTTCAAGGAGTTCGAGCTCCTCAAGTACCTCGCCCAGCACCCCGGCCGCGTCTTCAGCCGCCAGCAGCTGCTGCAGGAGGTGTGGGGCTACGACTACTTCGGCGGCACCCGCACCGTCGACGTCCACGTCCGCCGGCTCCGCGCCAAGCTGGGCCCCGAGCACGAGACCCTGATCGGCACCGTGCGCAACGTCGGCTACCGGTTCGTGCTGCCCACCGACAAGAAGACGAAGCCCGCCGACTCACCCGCCCGCGACTCCCAGGACGCCTGAGCACGGTCGCGTACGGTCGGGGCGTGGACGCCGACCGCCTCAGACAGATCGCCGACGTCGCTGCCGACTCCGAGGCAGCCGATGGTGCCGCCCCCATCGACGAGGCCACCTGGCTGGCGCTGCGCAACCGGTCCGACGACGTGGAGTGGTGGGTCACCGACGACGGCTTCGCGCTCGTGATCGGACACGACCTGTCACTGGCCGTCCGCCCCTCCTCCCGCGCCCAGGGCGTGGCGGGGTCGCTCGTGGAGCAGGCGCTGGCGGCGTACGACGGGCCGCTGCAGGCGTGGTCGCACGCCAACCACCCCGCCGCCGCCCGGCTCGCCGCACGCCACGACTTCGAGAAGGTGCGCGAGCTGTGGGTGATGCGCCGGCCGGCCAAGGAGTCGCGGGACCCCGTGGTGCTGCCCGAGGGCGTCGCGATCCGCAGCTTCCACGGCAAGGACGAGAAGGAGCTGCTGCGCGTCAACGCCGAGTCCTTCGCCGACCACCCCGAGCAGGGGGCGATGACCTCGGCCGACCTCGCCGAGCGGATGGGCGAGCCGTGGTTCGACCCCGCGGGGCTGCTGGTCGCCATGCGCGGCGGGCACATGCTGGGCTTCCACTGGACCAAGCAGCACTCGGCGGCCCTCGGGGAGGTCTACGTCGTCGGCGTCGCCCCCGAGGCGCAGGGGATGGGGCTGGGCAAGGCACTGACCCACGCCGGCCTCGACCACCTCGCCGAGCGGGGGGTCTCCGAGGTCGAGCTCTACGTCGAGTCCGACAACGCCGCCGCGATCCGGCTCTACACCGGCCTGTCCTTCACGCACCACCCGCAGGACACCCACGTGATGTACCGCCGCACCTAGAGGACGGCGGCCCCGCTGGACTACCGCAGCTTCGGGCGGACGTGCAGCCCCACCTCGGGGTCGACGACGACCTCCTGGCCGGCGACCAGCCCGTCGGCGGTGAGGGTGGCGTCGAGGGGGACGTTGCGCTTGACCATCGCCAGTGCGATCGGGCCGAGCTCGTGGTGGCGGGCGCTGGAGCCGACGAAGCCGATCACCTTGTCGCCGTGCTTGAGCTCGGTGCCGGGGTCGGGCAGCCGGTTCTCGGAGCCGTCGAGGTGGAGCAGCGTCAACCGGCGCGGCGGGCGGCCCAGCGTGTGGACCCGCGCCACCGTCTCCTGCCCGCGGTAGCAGCCCTTGTCGAGGTGGACCGCGCTCGGGATCCAGCCGGCCTCGTTGGGGATGGTCCGCCCGTCGGTGTCGACGCCGAACCGCGGCTCCCCCCGCGCGATCCGCAGTGCCTCGAAGGCCCACAGGCCGCAGGCCGGACCGGCCGCTTCGGCGTACGCCGTGAGCCGGTCGCGCGGCACCAGGTCGTAGCCCTTGGGGCGCCACATCACCGCGACCTCCTCGGTGACGTCGGTGATCTCGACGCGCATCATGAACACCATCCGCGCCAGGAACTCCTGGAGCGGCGCGCCGTGGCCCGGCTCGGTGTGGACGGTGAGCGCCTCACCGTCGTCGACGCCGGTGAAGGCGTGCTCGACGTGGCCGTTGGGGGTGAGCACGAGCGCGCTCGTCCACTCCCCCGGCTGCAGGTCGGTGAGGTGCTGGGTGGTCAGCGAGTGCAGCCAGGTCAGCCGGTCGGGCCCGGCGATCCGCAGCACGTCGCGGTGCGACAGGTCGACGAAGCCGTCGCCGGCCTCGAGGGTGCGCTGCTCGCGGTTGAACGAGCCGTAGTGGGCGGCGACCGCGGCGTCGACCCCGGACGCGGCGACGGCGTCGGGGAGGTGCAGCAGCGGGCTGGGGCGGTCGGTCAGCGGCATGAGGAACACGTCCCGAAGACAGTCAGGTGGCCGACGTCGGCGGTGAAGCCGTGGTCGGCGTCGAGGCGGGCGAGCAGGGCGGAGAGCACATCAGGGTCAACGGAGATCACGTCGTGACAATTCCGGCAGACCAGGTGGAAGTGCTCGTGGTCGGAGACCGAGTGGTAGGTCGGCGCACGGTCGGACAGGTGGGCGTGACGGACCAGGCCGAGCTCCTCGAGCACCTCGAGGGTCCGGTAGACGGTCGAGGCGTTCACCGCGCTGGAGTGGGTGCGGACCTCGGCCAGCACCTCGTCGGGCGTCGCGTGGCCGAGCCGCTCGACGGCGGCGAGGATCAGCTCGCGCTGCGGGGTCAGCCGGTAGCCGCTCCCGCGGAGCTTCGCCTTCCAGTCGGTCTCGCTCACTGCCTCACCAGTTGGGCGTGGGTGTGGGGCTGCAGCTCCTGGCCCATCGCCGCCATGTCGTAGGCGTACATCAGGTCGCCGTTGACGTAGCCGTAGAGGCGCTTGCCCCCGGCGTACTCCTTGGCGGTGGCGGTGCGCGCGACCGCGTCGGTGACGAGCTCGAACCGGGGCTGCTCGGGGTGCAGCTCGCCGTGCCAGATCTCGACGAAGCCGAGGTTGTGGGTCAGCACCATCTCGATGGTGCCATCCTCCTGCGGCCGGATGAAGCCGGTCTCCTGGGCGGCAGGGCGCACCGTGTTGCCCTCCGCGTCGGTGATCCACGACCGGCTGAAGTAGTGGATGAACGGGCGGCCGTCCTGCTGGAAGATGACCTCCTGGCCGAACTGGAACGGCTCGATCGTGGAGTACTCCCCGTGGCCGTTGCCGGCCCACGTGCCGACCAGCCACGCCAGGCGCGCACAGTTCGGGTGGATGTTGTCGGGGATCTGGAACGGCATGCCCCGAGTCTAGGGTTCTTCCATGGCGCGCGACTTGGTGGTCAAGGTGACCTGCGGTGAGGACGATCCGGAGCGGTGCAACCAGGGGTTCACCGTCGCTGCCGCGGCGGTGGCCGCGGGGGCGCGGGTGTCGCTGTGGCTGACGGGAGAGGCGGCCTGGTTCGGCGTACCGGAGCGGGCGGCGGGGTTCTCGCTGCCCCTCGCCACCCCCCTCGCCGACCTGCTCTCCGTCGTACTCTCCGGCGGCACCGTCACCGTGTGCTCCCAGTGCGCCGAACGCCGCTCCCTCACCCCCTCCTCCCTCCTCGACGACGTCCGGATCGCCGGCGCCGCCGTCTTCACCGAGGAGATCCTCCGCCCCGACGTCCAGGCGCTCGTCTACTGACCGCGTTGGCACCGTTGGGGTTGCCGATTGGTCCCCAACGACAGGGATCCGGGGCAAATCGTTGTCGTTGGTGACCAAACGACATGCCTCGCGTCGAGTTGACCCTTGGCGGGACGATCGCCGGGCCTGGGCGCTGTCACGGCTGCCGATTGGTCCCCAACGGCAACGTTGCGGGGTAAATCTCTGCCGTTGGTGACCAAACGACATGCCTCGCGTCGGGGTGGAGGTTTGGGGGGCGCGGGGGGCGGGGAAGGTTCTCCACAGGCCGCCGTCCCGGGGGTGTTCTGAGGGGCGCTGGCTCGTTAGATTCGCAGGCAGTCTCTCGGGAAGGCCCTCGATGTTTGTACGACGCACCGCTGCCGCCCTGCTGGCCGCAGGGCTGATCCTGGCCGGCTGCGGCGAGGATCCCGAGCCACGCTTCTCACCCACCCAGAGCCCCTCACCCACCGAGTCCGAGACCACCGCCGCTCCCGAGGCGCAGTCGCCGGAGGAGTTCATTCGGGAGTGGGTGGAGCTTGACAGCCGAGATGCAGACACGGGCGAAACGGCAGAGCTTTCTGGAGCCGCGTCGGGAGTGCGACTGCCTGCAGGGACCTCGCCGACATCGGTCGACGAGCATCTACGACGCGCGGCGGCTTCATCGAACATGACGGGTGGAGCGTGTCGATGGATCAGCCAAGGCTGCAGGAGTGGACGCACTACGCAGTTGACGGTCAAGCCAGTCGCCTCACCGACGTATGCCTCGAGAGAGGGGCAGAACCTGAGAAGTATCCCGGCGGACGAGGCGACGTATGAGCTGTGTCTAGTCATGAAGACCGGCCGACGGATGGAGATAGTGGATCGACGAGGTGCAGCGTGAGAGTCGTATCAGTCATTCGTCCTTGTTGCTCGTCGCGACGCTCTGCGCTCGCTGCCCGAACTGTCGCAGCGGTCGACGAGTGCGCAGCAGACCGCGGGCTTTGATCTCGGCTCAGTGCCGGATGTCGACAGATGCCCGCGGACGAGGTTCGTGGGATGTTCGCCACGGCAGCGAACGACGGCTACACCTACCAACTGGAGTCTCGCTGCAAGCTCGGCGGGACGGTTGCGGACTGCCCGGCACGCGCTACCTGTCGTACCCAGAGCGGCGACGACGGACTGATCTACATCGTCTACCGCACGACCGACGCCACCGGGGAGCGAGTTCGCTACGGGGAGGCATGTCTGACGCCGAGCGAGTTCGGCGGGCTGCGCACCATCACCCCCGCCATGGTCCGCCGTGAGATGGAGCGGCTGGACTGGCCGAGGGCGCGGTTGGAGGTGCAGCCACCGGACGGGCAGACGCTGGTCAACTTCGACACCAACTTCTTCACCCGCGACACCGAGCCGACGAGGCAGACCGTCACCCTGCTGGGGCAGCGGGTGGAGATCGAGGCGGCGCCGACCGAGTACACCTGGGACTACGGCGACGGCAGCAGCGAGACGACCACGAGTCCGGGCGCCGCCTACCCGGACCTCGACGTCACCCACGAGTACGCCGACCCGGGGCAGGTCAGCCCGAGCGTGGCGACCACCTACTCCGGCCGCTACCGCATCAACGGCGGGGGGTGGGAGCAGATCCCGGGGACGCTGACCCTCCCGGGCGAGTCCGTCGAGCTCCGCGTGCGCTCCGCCAGCCCGCGCCTGGTCGCGAGCTACTGACCCCGGATCCCGAGGAACGCCCGCGCCTCGGCCGGCGACATCGGCGTGCGCTGGGCGAGCCGGCCCAGGGCGACGGCGCGCTCGACGAGCTGGGAGTTGTGCTCGACCGGTACGCCGCGCGCCAGCGTCAGCACGTCCTCCATCCCGACCCGCAGGTGACCGCCCTTGGAGAGCGAGGCGAGGGCGACGGAGAGGGTCGAGCGACCGATGCCGGTGGCCGACCACGACGTCACCTCGGCGGGCAGGTCGCGGACGGCGGCGACGAGCGCGTCGGTGGTGCCGTTCATCCCGCCGGGCACCCCCATCACCAGGTCGCAGTGCACGCGCCCGCCGTACGGCAGGCCGTACTTCGAGAGCAGCCGGTGCAGCGCGTGCACCTGACCGAGGTCGAACAGCTCGAACTCCGGCACGACCTGCCGCTCCTGGCTGAGCTGGTAGAGCTCGCAGACGAACGGCCACGGGTTGGAGAACACGTCGTCGCCGAAGTTCGTGGTGCCCATCGTGAGCGAGCAGGAGTCCGGCCCGGCGTCGAGCACCTGCAACCGCGCCTCGAGCGGGTCGTGCACCGAGCCGCCGGTCGAGAGCTGCACCACCAGCGTCGAGGCCTCGCGCACCGCCGCCACCCACTCGCGCAGCAGCCCGAGGTCGAGCGTCGGGTGGTGGGAGGTGTCGCGGACGTGGATGTGGATCATCGCCGCCCCGGCCGCCTCGCAGGCGGCCGCGGTCTCCGCGATCTCCTCGGGCGTCGTCGGGAGCTGCGGGCAGCTCTCCTTCGAGGTCTCCGCGCCCGTGGGGGCGACGGTCACCAGCAACCGGTCGGCAGGAACGTCAGCACTCACGGCTGGGAGACTAGCCCCATGCGAGCGGTGGTCCAGCGGGTGCTCTCGGCATCGGTCACGGTCGACGGCCGCGTCGTCGGCGCCCTCGAGGAGCCGGGACTGCTCGTCTACCTCGGCGTCACCCACACCGACGGCGACGCCGAGGTGGCCTGGACGGCCGCCAAGATCCGCGACCTGCGGCTGCTGCGCGACGAGCAGTCCGTCGCCGACGCAGGCGCACCGGTGCTCGTGGTCAGCCAGTTCACGCTGTACGGCGACGGCCGCAAGGGGCGTCGCCCGACCTGGGCCGCGGCCGCCCCCCAGCCGGTCAGCGAGCCGGCGTACGACGCGGTCTGCGCGCAGCTGCGCCGCGACGGGATCCGCGTCGAGACCGGCGCGTTCGGCGCCGACATGCAGGTCGCGAGCGTCGGCGACGGGCCGGTCACGCTGATCGTCGAGTCTCCCTAGGGGACCGCAGCGCGTCGGCGACCCGGTCGGCCACCTCGCGCATCGCGGCCCGCCCGGACCGTCCCACCCCGACGACGTGCAGGAACCCGTGCAGCTGGCCGGGGAACCGCCGCAGCTCGATCTCGACCCCGGCGTCCGCGAGCTTGCGGGCGTAGGCCTCCCCCTCGTCGCGCAACGGGTCGAACCCCGCCGTCACGACGTACGCCGGCGCCAGCCCGGCCGGCAGGTCGGCCAGCAGGGGGGAGGCCCGGGGGTCGCGTGCGTCGCCGTCACCGATCAGGAAGTGGGCGTCGATCTCGTCGAACAGGGTCTGGGTCAGCATCAGCCCCCGGTCGTAGCGGCGTCGGCTCTCGCTGCCGCCGCGGGAGTCGGCGCACGGGTAGAGCAGCAGCTGCCACGCCAGCGGCAGGCCGTCGCGGGCGGCCGCGATCGCCACCCACGCGGCGAGCGTGCCGCCGGCGGAGTCGCCGCCCACGCCGATCCGGTCCGGGTCGGCCTCGAGCGTGGCGGCGTTGGCCACGATCCAGCGGTAGGCGGCCTCGCTGTCGTCGAAGGCCGCGGGGAAGGGATGCTCGGGGCCGAGCCGGTAGTCGACCGACAGCACGCGCACGCCCGCCCCCTCGGCGAGGAACCGGCAGCCCGCGTCGTGGGTCTCGAGGTCGCCGTAGAGGAACCCACCTCCGTGGAACCACACCAGCAGCGGGCCGACCCCGGAGACGCCGCGGGGGGTGTAGAGCCGGCCGCGGCCGACGCCCACGGAGAGGTCACGCACCGAGCCGATCGGCTGCTCGCCGCCGGCGATCTCGGTCTGGCGGCGGTAGTGCCGGCGCGACTCGACGACGGACACCGAGCCGAGCTCGGGCTTGCGGGCGAGCCGCGCCAGCCGGAGCATCGCCTGCACGTCGGTCGCCAGGACCTGGCCCTGGGACCGACGTGGCCGGCCCGCCACCAGCTGCTGCAGCGGCCGCGGCAGGCCCAGCACCCCGCGGAGCACGGCACCCTCGACCCTGTCCACCACACTCATGCGGGCACCGTACCGGCGGCCGGACCGAGGGACACCCGCCGTTCACCTGTCGGTGCCACACTGACCACATGAGCACCCTCGAGGACGACCCGGACACCGAGGGCCTCCGCGTCGTCGACCCGCCGGACCTCGACGACGACGCGACGTACGCCCCCGACCCGGTGGCGCTCGAGACGATCGCCGCCCAGGACGACCGGTTCCTGGACCGCGAGATCTCCTGGCTGCACTTCAACCAGCGGGTGCTCGAGCTGGCCGAGGACCCCCGGGTACCGCTGCTGGAGCGGACCCGGTTCCTGGCGATCTTCGCCAGCAACCTCGACGAGTTCTTCATGGTCCGCGTGGCCGGCCTCAAGCGACGGATCGCCGCCGGCGTCGCCGTCCGCGCCGTCTCGGGGCTGCTGCCGCGCGAGGAGCTCGAGGCGATCTGGACGGAGACCGGTGCGCTGACCGCCCGCCACGCCTCCCTGTTCCGCACGGAGATCGTCCCGGCGCTGCTCGAGCACGGCATCCAGCTCGTGCGCTGGGACGACCTCGACAAGGACGAGCAGAAGACCTGCAAGAAGTTCTTCAAGGACCGGATCTTCCCGGTGCTGACGCCGCTGGCGGTCGACCCGGCGCACCCGTTCCCCTACATCTCCGGGCTCTCGCTCAACCTCGCCGTACTGGTGCGCAACCCCAAGTCCGGCAAGGAGCACTTCGCCCGGGTGAAGGTGCCGCCGACGTTCTCGCGCTTCGTCGGCGTCGGCAACCAGCGGTTCGTGCCGCTCGAGGACGTCATCAGCGAGCACCTGCGCCGGCTCTTCCCCGGCATGGAGGTGCTCGAGGTCCACAGCTTCCGGGTCACCCGCAACGAGGACCTCGAAGTCGAGGAGGACGACGCCGAGAACCTGCTCGCGGCGCTGGAGAAGGAGCTGCTGCGGCGGCGCTTCGGCCCGCCGGTGCGGCTCGAGGTCGAGGAGACCATCTCCCCCGCCGTGCTCGACCTGCTGATGAGCGAGCTCGACATCTCCCGTGACGAGGTCTTCCAGCTGCCCGGCCCGCTCGACCTGACCGGGCTCCACGACATCGCCGACCTCAACCACGAGGAGCTCAAGTACCCGGCGTTCATCCCGAGCGCCCACGCCCACCTCGCCGAGGTCGAGTCGGCGGCGCCGGTCGACGTGTTCAAGGCGACCAAGCGGCAGGACGTGCTGCTGCACCACCCCTACGACTCCTTCGCCACCAGCGTGCAGCGCTTCGTCGAGCAGGCCGCCGCCGACCCGCACGTGCTGGCGATCAAGCAGACGCTCTACCGCACCTCGGGCGACTCCCCGATCATCGACGCCCTCGTCGACGCGGCCGAGGCCGGCAAGCAGGTGCTGGTCATCGTCGAGATCAAGGCCCGCTTCGACGAGCAGGCCAACATCCGGTGGGCCCGCAAGCTGGAGCAGGCCGGCTGCCACGTGGTCTACGGCCTGGTGGGGCTCAAGACCCACTGCAAGCTGTCGATGGTGGTGCGCGACGAGCCGGACGGCATCCGCCGCTACGTCCACATCGGCACCGGCAACTACAACTCCAAGACCGCCCGGCTGTACGAGGACCTCGGCATCATCACCACCGACGAGGCGATCGGCGAGGACGTCGCCCACCTGTTCAACAACCTCTCCGGCTACAGCCGCAAGGCGTCGTACGAGGAGCTGCTCGTCGCCCCGGACTCCGTCCGCAGCGGGCTGATCGACCAGATCCACCGCGAGATCCAGCACGCCCGCGCCGGCCGGTTCGCGCGGGTCCGGATCAAGGCCAACTCCATCGTGGACGAGCAGATCATCGACGCCCTCTACCTCGCCTCCCTCGAGGGCGTGACCGTGCAGCTGCTGATCCGCGGGATCTGCGGACTGCGGCCAGGGGTCCCTGGACTGTCGGAGAACATCGAGGTGCGCTCCATCCTCGGCCGCTTCCTCGAGCACAGCCGGATCTACTGGTTCGACGACGACGGCGCACCCGCCGCGTGGATCGGCTCGGCCGACCTGATGCACCGCAACCTCGACCGCCGGGTCGAGGTGCTGGTGCGGCTGCCCGGCGACGACAACATCACCGCGGTACGGACTCTGCTCGACCTCGCCTTCGACGACAACACCTCCGCCTGGCTGCTCGGGCCCGACGGCCGGTGGCGCCGCAACGACGGGGCCGACCACCTCCACGAGCTGCTGATCGAACGGCAGCGGCGGCGGCGTACGGCGCCCTAGACCACCTCCGGAGCCTCCGGTTGCACGACGAACCGGGTCACCCCCTAGTCTGTGGACGTTCTGCTCCGCCCCGCTAGGAGTTCACCGTGGGTTTGAAGTTCCGCCCCGTCGACGCGTCGTTCTACGACCTCTTCTGCACCGCTGCTTCACACCTCACCACCGGCTCCGCGCTGCTCGCCGAGATGCTCGCCGAGGGCAGCGACCGCGAGGGCGTCGCGCGGCGGATGCGTGAGGCCGAGCACCAGGCGGACGAGACGACGCACGCCATCGTGCGCCGCGTCAACAGCACCTTCGTCACGCCGTTCGACCGCGAGGACATCTACTCCCTCGCGTCCGGGCTCGACGACATCATGGACATGATGGACGAGGTCGTCGACCTGGTCCTGCTCTACGGGGTCCACGAGCTGCCCAGCGGCTTCGACGACCTCGTCGAGGTGATCCAGCGCTGTGCCGAGATCACCGCCGAGGCGATGCCGCGGCTGCAGACGATGAAGGACCTCGACGAGTACTGGATCGAGATCAACCGGCTCGAGAACGCCGGGGACAAGACCTACCGGCGGACCCTTGCGAAGCTCTTCGACGGCCGCTTCGAGGCGCTCGAGGTGCTGAAGCTGAAGGACGTCGTGGAGTCGCTCGAGGGGGCGATCGACGCCTTCGAGAGGGTCGCGAACATCGTCGAGCAGATCGCCGTCAAGGAGTCCTGACTCCATGGAGATCGCGATCATCATCGCGGTGGTCGTGGTTGCCCTGGTGTTCGACTACACCAACGGGTTCCACGACGCAGCCAACGCCATCGCCACGTCGGTCTCGACCGGTGCGCTGACCCCTCGGGTCGCGCTGGGCATGGCGGCGGTGATGAACTTCGTGGGCGCGTTCCTGGGCCAGAAGGTCGCGCAGACGGTCTCCGACACGATCTCGCCGCCGTCGGGCTCGCACGGGCTGGTGATCGTGATGGCCGGCCTGCTCGGCGCGATCATCTGGAACCTCATCACCTGGTACTACGGCCTGCCGTCGTCCTCCTCGCACGCCCTGATCGGCGGCCTGGTCGGCGCCGCGATCGCCGCCGGCGTCGGGTTCAACGGCGACGTCGTGGTGCAGAAGGTCATCATCCCGATGATCCTGTCGCCGCTGTTCGCCTTCTCCGCGGGCTTCGCGGTGATGGTCGCGATCATGTGGATCTTCCGCAACGCCAATCCCGGCAAGGCCAACCGTGGCTTCAAGATCGCGCAGACGGTCTCGGCCGCCGCGATGGCCCTCGGCCACGGCCTGCAGGACGCCCAGAAGACGATGGGCGTGATCTTCCTGGCGCTGCTCACCGGCCAGTACGTCTCCGCCGACGACCCACTGCCGCTGTGGGTCATCTTCTCCGCGGCCGCCGCGATCTCGCTCGGCACCTACTCCGGCGGCTGGCGGATCATGCGGACCCTGGGTCGCCGGATCATCCACCTCGACCCCCCGCGTGGCTTCGCCGCCGAGTCGGTCGCCGCGTCGGTGCTCTACACCACGGCGTACGTCTTCGAGGCCCCGATCTCCACCACCCACACCATCACCTCCGCGGTCATGGGCGTCGGCGCCACCAAGCGGCTCTCCGCCGTCCGCTGGGGCGTGGCCCGCTCCATCCTCACCGCCTGGGTCCTCACCTTCCCCGCCGCCGGCCTCGCCGCCGCGATCTGCTACTGGCTCTCCCACTTCTTCATCGAGGTCCTCTGAGGGTTGTCCTGTCGTGGCTGTGGGGCTGCTGCGGGTGCGTGCCGGATAGGGCCGGGGGGCGGATAGTCCCTCACGGGAACGTCGTGAGAACGGCTGTCTGACAGCAGATGCGTGAGGGACTATCGTCCCCGCCCGCCGGCCCCCACCCCGCCTGTGGAGAACTCCTCCAGGGGTGTCGGAACGGGAGCACGATCGTCGGGTGTTCCGGCCTCCCGACTTCCACCCGCGCCGTCCAGGGATCGTCGCGCCCGTGCGCATCGACCCCTCCGGAAGGGCCGGGCCGACTCCGGGTCAGGCACGTGGTCCGTACTGGCGGGCCTCCTCACCCGGGTGGTACGTGCCGGGCGACACCGATGCGCGACACCCGTGGCAGCGGGCGGTCGAGGCGGCCGCCTGCCGACCGGGCTACGGCGGGGTCACGGGGTGGGCGGCGCTGGCCTGGGAGCACGGCCGGTGGTTCGGCGGTCTCTCCGACAACGGACGGGACCTGCTTCCCGTCACGGTGGCCACGGGCCTCACCCACGCCCGCTCCCACCCCGGCATCGCCATCAGCGAGGAACGTTGTTCACCGCGCGACCTCGTCGTCGTGGACGACCTCCCGATCACGATCCCGGCCAGGTCGGTGTGCTTCGAGATGCGCTACGCCGCCTCCGACTGGCAGGCGGCGCGGGTCCTCGACATGGCGGCGTACTCGGACCTCGTCTCGAAGGCGGAGCTCCGCGCCTACGCCGAGGACCATCCGGGATGGACCGGCATCCCCCGGTGCCGCGACGCGATCGCACTCGCCGACGAGAACGCATGGTCGCCGCCGGAGGTGCGCATGCGTGAGGTGTGGCAGGACGTCGCAGGTCGCGGCCGCCCCCTCTGCAACCTCCCGATCTTCGACCGGAACGGTGAGTTGATCGGGGTTCCTGACCTGCTCGACCCTGTCGCGGGTGTTGCTGGGGAGTACGACGGTGCGGTCCACCTGGCCGGTCACCAACGCGGCCGCGACGTACGACGGGAGGGCAGGTTCCGGGCACACGGCCTCGAGTGCGTCACGATGCTGGCCGGCGACCTCGTGGACCCGTGGGACTTCGTCTCCCGGCTGGCGACCGCGTACTCGCGGGCAGCCCCCGTTCATCCGGCGGAGCGGAGCTGGACCGTCCGACAGCCGAGCTGGTGGATCTCGACCGCCACCGTGGAACAACGTCGTGCGCTCACCCCCGGCCAGCGTCGACGACTGCTGCGCCACCGCCGCGTCGCCTGACCGTCCTGCGGCCGGCCTGTCCGTCAGGGTTCGATAGTCCCTCACGTTCCTGTCGTGGAACGCGCGTTCTGACAGCAGAAACGTGAGGGACTATCGCCCCGGCCCCCCGGACCCAGGACCCGGCCGCGAGGGGGGGCTCAGCCGAAGCGGCCCGAGATGTAGGCCTCGGTGGAGGGCTCGTCGGGGTTGGCGAACATCTTGGCGGTGGGGTTGTACTCGACGAGGTGGCCGGGTTCGCCGGCGGCCTTGAGGTTGAAGAAGCCGGTGTGGTCGGAGACCCGGGCGGCCTGCTGCATGTTGTGGGTGACGATGACGATCGTGTACTCGGACTTCAGGTCGTGGATCAGGTCCTCGATGGCAGAGGTCGAGATGGGGTCGAGGGCCGAGCAGGGCTCGTCCATCAACAGCACCTGCGGCTGTACGGCGATGGCGCGGGCGATGCAGAGCCGCTGCTGCTGGCCGCCGGAGAGCCCCATGCCGGGCTTGCCGAGCCGGTCCTTCACCTCGGTCCACAGGTTCGCGCCGCGCAGCGACCGCTCGACGATGTCGTCGGCCTCGGCCTTCTTCGTCCGCTTGGCGTTCAGCTTGTTGCCGGCCAGCACGTTGTCGTAGATCGACATCGTGGGGAAGGGGTTGGGGCGCTGGAAGACCATGCCGATCTGGCGGCGGACCTCGACCGGGTCGACGTCGGGGCCGTACAGCTCCTGGCCGTCGACGACGACCTTGCCCTCGACCCGGGCGCCTGGGATCACCTCGTGCATCCGGTTCAGCGAGCGCAGGAAGGTCGACTTTCCGCAGCCGGAGGGGCCGATGAAGGCTGTGACGGCGCGGGCGCGGATGGTCATCGAGACGCCCTCGACGGCCTTGAAGTCGCCGTAGTAGATGTCGAGGTCGGAGACGTCGATGCTCTTGGCCATGGTGGTGATTTCTCCTCGGTCAGCGGCCGGTCTTGGGGGTGAAGTACCGGCCGATCGCCCGGGCCAGCAGGTTGAGGCCCATGACGATCGCGATCAGGACCAGGGCGGCGCCCCAGGCGCGCTCGCGCCCGAACTCCGGCGGGATCCCCGGCTGCGTGTAGCTGTAGTAGATGAAGACCGGCAGCGTCGCCATCCGGTCGGCGAAGGCGTTGAAGTTCGTGCCGTCGGTGTCGCCGGCGATGATCAGCAGCGGCGCGGTCTCGCCGGCGACGCGCGCGACGGCCAGCATCACGCCGGTCAGGATGCCGGCCAGAGCGGTCGGGAGCACCACCTTGGTGATGGTGCGCCACTTGGGGACGCCCAGGGCGTACGACGCCTCGCGCAGCTCGTCGGGGACGAGCTTGAGCATCTCCTCGGTGGAGCGGACCACGATCGGGATCATCAGCACCGACAGCGCCAGCGACCCCCCGAAGCCCATCCGCACGCCGGGGCCGAAGAACAGCACGAACAACGCGAACGCGAACAGGCCGGCCACGATCGAGGGGATGCCGGTCATCACGTCGACCAGGAACGTGATCAGCCTGGCCAGCCAGGAGCCCTTGCCGTACTCGATCAGGTAGATCGCGGCCATCACGCCCACCGGCACCGAGATCACCGCCGCCCACAGCGTGACGATGAAGGTGCCCATGATCGCGTGGTAGATGCCGCCGCCCTCGCCGACGACGCTGAACATCGAGTTCGTGAAGAACGTCGGGGACAGCGCCGGTACGCCGTTCTTGAGCACCGTCCAGACCAGCGTCACGAGCGGCAGCATCGCGACCAGGAACGCCGACCAGATCAGCCCGGACATCAGCCGGTCCGTCGCCTTGCGCGGCCCCTCGACGGCGCGCGACCAGACCGGCAGCGCGACGAGGTAGACGACCGCGGCGAGCACGCCGCCGCCGAAGGGGCCCAGGGCGGTCAGCAGCACCACGAGCGCGCCGACGCCGAGCGCGACGACGAGGACCAGCAGCGGCGCCCAGCGGGGCAGCTGCGGCCGCACGATCGGCAGCGTGGAGCGGTAGTCGGCCAGCTCGGTGTCGGTGGCACTCATCAGCGGGTCTCCTTCACGGTTCCGCGCGCGGCGATCCAGCGGCCCACGAAGTTGACGCCGAAGGTGACCACGAAGAGCACCAGGCCGCTGAAGATCAGCACGTTGACGTCCACGCCGGTCGCCTCCGGGAACTTCAGGGCGATGTTGGCGGCGATCGTGGAGGGGTTGACGCTCGAGATCAGGTTGAAGGTGACGACGCCCGTCGCCGAGAGCACCATCGCCACGGCCATGGTCTCGCCGAGGGCGCGCCCGAGGCCGAGCATGATCGCGCTGACCATGCCGCTGCGGGCGTACGGGAAGACCGTCATCCGGATCATCTCCCAGCGGGTGGCGCCCAGCGCGAGGGCCGCCTCCTGGTGGAGTGTCGGGGTCTGGGCGAAGATCTCGCGGCAGATCGCGGTGATGATCGGCAGCGCCATGATCGCCAGCACGATGCTGGCGGTCAGCAGGGTCCGCCCGGTGCTGGAGGCCGGGCCGCGGAACAGCGGCAGCCACGCCAGGTTGTCCGCCAGCCAGCCGTACGCCGGAGCGATCCTCGGGCCGAGGAACGCGATGCCCCACAGGCCGTAGACGACGCTGGGCACGGCGGCGAGCAGGTCGATCAGGTAGCCGATCGGCTTGGAGAGCCGCCGCGGCGCGTAGTGGGAGATCACCAGCGCCAGAGCGATGCTCAGCGGGGCGGCGAGCAGGATCGCGATCGCCGCCGCGAGCAGCGTGCCGAACAGCAGCGGCCACACGTACAGCACGACGTTGTCGCCGCCGATCTCCTCCGGCGAGGCCGTGATCGCGGGCAGGCTCTCGAGCGTCAGGAAGATCGCGACGCCGGCGAGGGCCACCAGGATCGCGATGCCGGCAGCGCGCGCGAGCCCGGAGAAGACGAGGTCACCGCGTCGGCGTACCGGCGCCGGTGCGGCGGGGGTCTGGACTGACACCCTGTGCTTCCTTCCCTGGGCCGCTCGGGCCCGGTCGTTCCCCCACATGACTGATGGCCCCGCCCGGTGTACACACTAGGCGGGGCCCCCGTCGTGACGTCAGCCGACGCTGATGCCGTCCACGAGCTGCTGCGCCTCGGCGGCGAGCTCGTCGGAGAGCGGCGCCGAGCCGGCGTTGTCCGCGGCGGTCTGCTGACCCTCGTCGCTGAGGATGTAGGCGAGGTAGGCCTTGACCAGCTCGCCCTCCTCGGCGTCCTCGTAGGTGTTGCAGGCCACCAGGTAGGAGGTCAGCACGATCGGGTACGTGCCCGACTCCTCGGTCTCGTAGTCCAGCTCGAAGGCCATCGAGGTCTCCGGGCGGCCCTCCATGCGGGGTGAGACGTCCAGGATCTGGGCCGCGGCCTCCGCGGTGGGGGCGACGAACTCGTCGCCGACCCCGATGTTGGCCGTGCCGAGGTCGCCGGCCTGGCTGGCGTCGGCGTACCCGATGGTGTTGGAGCCGTTCCGGACGGCGGAGACCACGCCGGAGGTGCCGTTGCCCGCCTCGCCGGCGTCGATCGGCCACTCGCCGACCTCGCCGTGCGGCCACTGCTGCTCGGCGACGGTGCCGAGGTAGTTCGTGAAGTTCTCGGTGGTGCCCGACTCGTCGGAGCGGTGCACCGCGGTGACGTCCGCGCTCGGCAGGTCGGCGTCCGGGTTGTCCTCGGCGATCGCCGGGTCGTCCCAGGCGGTGATCTCGCCGTTGAAGATGCCGGCGAGCGTCTCGGGCGAGAGGTTGAGCTCGTCGACGCCGTCGACGTTGAAGACCACGGCGATCGGGCTGACGTAGTTGGGGACCTCGACGAAGTCGCCAGCGCAGCGCTCGGTCGCGCCTTCGACCTCGCCGTCCTCCTCGGACAGCGCCGAGTCGGTGCCGGTGAAGGGGTAGCCACCGCCGATGAACTGCTCGCGGCCGCCGCCGGAGCCGATCGGGTCGTAGTTGACCTGGACACCGGGGTTGGCGTCCTGGAAGCCGGCGCGCCAGGCGTTCTGTGCCGCCTCCTGGGAGCTGGCGCCGCCGCCGCTGACCTGGCCGCTGAGCCCGCTCTCGGAGTCGCCGGCCGCCGACTCGTTGGCCGCCGCACAGCCGGTGAGGGCCAGGGCGAGAGCCGCGATGCCGGGGACCAGGCCCCGGCGCATGGAAGTGATGCTCACTTCGTCTCCTGAGTGATGACGTGTCTGGCTGACACCTCGAAGGTAGGGAGCCGAAGTGACCGGCCCCGTGGCCGAGGGTGAACACCGGGTGAACGCGATCCGGCGGTTCACCCACAGCGCACGGGCGGTGAGACGGCCGTCACGTGAACGGGGCGGTCAGGGGCGCTGGTGGGCCTCGGTGGCCACGATCCGGCCCTTGCGGTGGTGGACCACCCGTGCGCCCCCCGGCTCCAGGGCCTGCTCCGGCAGGTCGAGCGCCGCCCAGACCGCCGGCAGCACCGGACGGTGGGTGCAAACCACCACTCCCGCGGGGTCGTCGAGCAGCTCCCTGACCAGCGCGGAGACCTTCGCCTCGCTGTAGCCGTCCTCGGTGAGCCGGTCGCGCCGCTCGAGCTGCCAGTCGGTGGTCTCGGCGTAGGGCTGCACGGTCTGCACGCAGCGGGTGGCGCTGGAGCTGACGACCCGGGTGGCGTCGTACGCCGCGAGCAGGGCGACCAGCCGCTGCGCCTGGTCGTGCCCCAGCGAGACCAGGGGCCGCTCCTGGTCGGGCTTCTTGCTCGACCAGCTCTTGCGCGAGCGCGCCTTGCCGTGCCGCAGCACGACCAGCGCCCGGGTCCGCTTCCGCAGCGGCTTCGCCTCGGCGAGGGTCTCCCGGTCGTGCGGGTAGGTCAGCCGCGCCTTCGCCTCGTCGTAGGGCAGCCAGCAGACCTCGTCGATCTCGTCGTTGACCTGGTAGGTGGAGACGTCGTCGTCGCCCACCGTCCACCCGACCCAGTAGTGCACCGTCTTGTGACGACCGCCGGCGACCGGGTAGCGCTG
The DNA here is from genome assembly GCA_963795215.1 of uncultured Actinomycetota bacterium. Classification (GTDB taxonomy): domain Bacteria; phylum Actinomycetota; class Actinomycetes; order Propionibacteriales; family Nocardioidaceae; genus Nocardioides. The sequence goes on along the minus strand of CAWCGW010000007.1, from coordinate 242,644 downwards.
GTCGGCGAGCGGCGGGCCGAGCCGCACGTGCAGGCCGGTCTCCTCCCACACCTCACGCACCCCCGCGACGGCCGCGTGCTCCCCGGGGTCGAGCTTGCCCTTGGGGAAGGACCAGTCGTCGTAGCGGGGACGGTGCACGAGCAGCACCTGACGTCCGGGCCGGAAGACGACGGCGCCCGCGGCGACCACGTCCGTGCGCTGTGGCATGGGGCTAGTCTCACACCCGTCCGCCCGCAGATCGACCGAGGGGAACCACGCGTGCGCAAGTGGCTGCTGGTGGCCCTGGTCGCCGTGGTCGCGCTGGCCGTCGTCGGCGCAGGCGTGCGCTGGTGGCTGGGGCGCCCCGCGAGCGACCTGCAGGCCGCGGTGGCGATGGCACCGGCGGACGCGCAGCGACTCACCTTCACCGACTGGGCCGACGTCCGGCGTACCCTCGGCGCCGACGTGGACGCCGGCTCCTCCGGCGCCGCGGTCGACCGCTTCCTCGACGAGGCCTTCGAGGCCGACCTCTCCCCGATGTCGGCGCTGCTCGCCTCGACTCCGACGATGCAGGAGGAGTTCGGCTTCTCCCCCGCGAGCCTGGAGTGGGAGCTGCTGACCCAGAGCTCCGAGGGCGCTGCGGTGGTCATGCAGCTGCCCGAGGAGGCCGACCTCGACTCGATCCGGGACGGGTTGGAGGGGCTCGGCTACCAGCGCCCCGAGTCCGAGACGGGGGTGTGGAGCGGCGGCATCGACCTGCTCCCGAGCATCGGCACGCTCACCCCCGAGCTGCAGCACCTCGCCGTCGACGAGGACCAGCGGGTCGTCGTCGGCTCCGACACCGAGTCGTACGCCGCGAGCGTGATCGCGTCCGTGACGGGTGAGGCCGGGAGCGTCGACTCGGCGGCGGCGATCGCCGACGTCGTCGACAGCAGCGGTACGCCGCTGGCAGCCGCGGTCTACGACGGGGACGTGGCCTGCAGCTCGCTGGCCATGAGCGGCGCCGACGCCGCCGACCAGGACCAGGCCGAGGAGCTGGTCGCCGCCGCCGGCGAGGTCAACCCGATGGCGGCGTTCGCGATGGCGACGCAGCCCGACGGCGAGGTCACGGTCGCGATGTCGTTCGAGAGCGACGAGCAGGCCCGGGCCAACGCGGACGCCCGCGGGGTGCTGGCCTCCGGCCCCGCGCCGGGGCAGGGCGGTGACTTCTCCGAGCGGTTCGCCCTCGGGCGCGTCGTGGCCGAGGGGACGGTCGTGACGATGTCGCTGGACCCGGTCGAGGGCGAGTACCTGCTCTCGGACCTGTCCAGCGGTCCGGTGCTGTTCGCGACCTGCTGAGGGCTCTCCTCAGGCGTCGCCGTCGGGGTCGAGCCCGAGGATCTTGTCGATCTCCTCGGAGCTCAGGTGCTCGTCGGCCTCGCTGGCCGCGATGATGAGGTTGGTGGTGAGCTCCACCTCGCCGAGGAGGTCAGCGTCCTCCAGCGTCACGTCGAACTGGTCGTGCACGGTCTGCCGCCCCTCCTGACCCCCGCCGTCCGGCCTAGCATCTTCCAGTGTCCACCCTGCCCGGTGATCGCACCGCGCAAACCCCCGAATCCGGGGATATGTGTCGGGCCGCGGACGGCGCGAGGCCCCACCCGCCGGGGTAGGGCCTCGCAGAAGTCCGACCAGGTGCTGGTCAGAGGGGGTGGACGTTCTCAGCCTGCGGTCCCTTGGGGGACTGCACGACGTCGAACTCCACCTTCTGGTTCTCCTCCAGGGACTTGTAGCCCTGGCTCTGGATGGCCGAGTAGTGCACGAAGACGTCGTCGCCGCCGTCCTCCTGCGCGATGAAACCGAAGCCCTTCTCGGCGTTGAACCACTTCACGGTGCCCTGAGCCATTGTGCTCGTTACTCCTTGTGTCGGGGCCAGAGCCGTCACCTCGACGGCCCGCAACAGACGCGGTGACACGCCGCTCCGACGTGCGTGACTGGCCGACACACCCGAAAGAACGCCGTTGGCTCACAAACTCCGCGGGCGTCAGACCTGCTGGAACTTGCACCTGTTGTGGCCCCGACATTACCAATCCGGACCCCGAACGGAAGAGACCCGCGCGGCGGGTTCTCACTCCCGGGGACGGGCCTCCGGACCGTCATTTCGTGGGCGGGCGTGACCTCGGCGCCACCGCCTCGTTGGGAGGCTGTCAGGTCGCCTTCTCGGGCGGCACACCGGACAGAAGGACACCCATGCGACTCCGTTCCACGGCCCTCGCGGCCGCAGCAGCCACCGCGCTCGCGGTCAGCGCCACGGCTGTTTCCCCCTCCCTGGCCACGGCACCCCCCGCCGCCGCCGACACCGACAGCTACATCGTCGTCCTCGACGACGGCGCCGCTGCGGAGACGGTCTCCGCCCTCCACGCGGACCGGTTCGGCCTCGAGCTCGGCCACGTCTACTCCTCGGCCCTGCAGGGCTACTCGGCCACCATGACGGCCGGCACGGCCGACCTGGTCGCCGCCCTCCCGGGCGTCGACTTCGTCCAGGCCGACACCCCGGTCGCCGCCACCGCACAGTCCACCCCCACCGGGGTCGACCGCGTCGAGGCCGACCTGAGCCCCACCGCGGCCATCGACGGCACCGACCAGCGGGTCAACGTCGACGTCGCCGTCATCGACACCGGCGTGGACCTCGACCACCCCGACCTGAACGTGTACAAGGCGGGTGCGAAGAACTGCACGCTCTTCGGCATCGGCAGCGCCGACGACCAGCACGGCCACGGCTCCCACGTCGCCGGCAGCATCGGCGCGAAGGACGACGCCACGGGTGTGGTCGGCGTGGCCCCGGGCGCGCGGATCTGGCCGGTCAAGGTGCTCGGGCCCTCCGGCGCCGGCATGAACTCCGACGTGATCTGCGGCATCGACTACGTGGCCGCCAACGCGGACAAGATCGAGGTCGCGAACATGAGCCTCGGCGGCAGCGGCAGCGACGACGGCAACTGCGGCGCCACCGACGGCGACGCCATGCACGCCGCGATCTGCGAGGCCACCGGCAACGGCGTGACCTTCGTGGTCGCGGCCGGCAACGACTCCGCCGACGCCTCCGGCTCGACGCCCGCGGCGTACGACGAGGTGGTGACGGTCAGCGCGCTCGCCGACTTCAACGGCAAGCCCGGCGGCGGCGCGCCGTCGACCTGCCGCGCCGACCAGGACGACACCTTCGCCTCGTTCTCCAACTACGGCGCGGACGTCGACATCATCGCCCCCGGCGTGTGCATCACCAGCACCTGGATGAACGGTGGCTACAACACCATCTCGGGCACCTCGATGGCCGCCCCGCACGTCGCCGGCGGCGCCGCGCTGTACGCCGCCACGCATCCCTCGGCCACCCCGGACCAGGTCAAGGCGGCGCTGCGCAGCGCCGGCAACCTGAACTGGGACGCCAGCGACGACCCGGACGGCACGAAGGAGCCCCTGCTCGACGTGAGGGGCTACTGACCGCTCGCGCCTGACAGCCAGCCTCGGGGGAGACACGAGGAGGCACCGCCCGGTTCCGCAGCCGCGGGGCCGGGCGGTGCTGCGCGTGCGGCCGCTCCCGAGGGGTCCTAGATCACACCGCCCAGGACTTGGATCGTTCCAATCCACTCGCAACACTGGAGTCATGCGCCTCATCGATGAGCTCAACGACCTGCACGCCTCCTACGTCGCGGCCGTCAACGCCGCGGTCGCCGCCGACGACCTCGCGGAGGCCGAGCGGCTCGCCGCGGCGTACGACGACGAGGCCGTCCAGCTGGTCGCCGAGCGGGAGGGCCTGACCCACCTGCTCCCGATCCGCCGGCCGGACACCCCCGACACCCCGCTGCGGCGGCTGGTCTCGCGACTCCGCCCCACCCGGGCCGCCTGAGCCCCGTCTCGGCGTCGGCTTGGCCGCGGCGTCGGAGTCCCGCCGGAACCCGTCCATGCTCGGGGAGTGGTTCTCCGTCGCTGCTGCGCGAGCACGAGACAGCGTCCTGGACTACAGCCAGGACGTGACGTCCGAACCCGTGTGCCGCTGGGTCACGACGGCGGTGGGGGCCAGCCGAGCTGCAAGGCAGCCCAGGCATACGCCGCGGAGAGCGCCACCAGCGCGTCTCGCTCCGGAGCGCCTCCACGCAGCACCTCGGCCCAGACCTGCACCTCGACGGTGGTGAGCGGCTCACCCGTGTCCGGGTCCGGCTCGACGTACAGCTGGTGCGGTTGCGGGTCCACCTCGTCGACGACCTGAAGCACGAACAGGTGATCCTCAGCCGGGTTCACCTGCTGCAGGTAGCTCTGCCACGCCGGGTCGGTCGCCACGAGCTCGTTGAGGGCCACGTGCCTGCGAGGCGCCCGCGCATCCCAGACAATCTCGGCCACCACGCGACGGCCGGCCTCGGCCGCGGTGACACCGCGAACCTCGAGGGGGATGCAGGAGGCATGAGGGGGGAGACCCCCTGGCACCGGCGGCGGCTCGGGCCACCCGAACCTCGCCATGCCCCACACGTAGGTGTCGCGGGTCAGGAGACGGAACACGTCCTGGGCCTGGTCCCGATCGAGATCGACGAAGAGGTGAGCCGGGATGGACACCCAGATGTTGGTCTCGCCGTCCTCGTGGGAGACGCGTCGAGTGACCCGGTCGACCTCCTTCACGTCCTGCAGGATCGCGACCTCGTAGCCGGGGTCGATGGTCCACAGGTACCGCTGCCAATCCTCGGACTCGAGGAAGGCCTCACCGGACTCGTCGCGGATCCGCCGGGGCTTCTTCGCCCCCCAATCGGCGCTCAGGCTCGCTTCGCGGAGGTTGCCCTCGTCGAGGTACCCGGCCTCCGGGTCGAACGTCTGCCTCACGGTCCTCACCCTCCTGACTGCGCCCCCACGACGACCTCGACCTCGACCCGGGCAGCTTGGTGCGGCCCGGTCCTGGAGCTCCCCGACGATAGGATGGGGCCTGCTGGCACGCCATCGGGAGGTGAGGTCGATGCTGAGCAGTTCCTCGTTGGTCCCGCTGCTGGGGTGCACCATCGCTTTGATACTGACCGGTGGCGCGCTGTCTGGCCATGTCGTGGACGAGAGCGGCTCGGGGTGGCTGATCCTTGCCGTGACGTTGATGGTGGTCAGTGTGGGATGTCTGCTCGTGGTGGTCGGCTCCGGCCGTGTCGGTGCCGCCCACGAACGCACCGCACCGGCCCCGGCCCCGGCGCCGGGGACCGTGGACAGGGAGACGCGACACCGTGCTCGGTTCCAGTGGATGGTGGCCTCGAGTGCCATCGCCTCCGGCATGGTCGCCTCACTGAGCAGCCGACTCGGCGAGGCGGCGAGCGCCGGCGGCATGGCGTGGTCGACACCCCTGGTCCTCCAGACGGCCGGAACGCTGGGCGTGTGCGCCTACAACGTGATTGCGGTGGTGCAGTTCCGACGAGAATCGGCCCACCCGACCGCGCACGAGCAGGGCCGGGTCGACCAGGCCACCGCCTGACTCGAAGCGGCGCAGGTGCGAGCAGGGTCGGTGCGCCCGTCTCGCATCGGTCAGGCGCCGGCGTCCTGTCGTGGGCGGAGCCGCTCCATCTGCGGGCAGTAGGTCTTCATCGCAGCGACGAGGAACGGGATCGTGTGTTCGGGAGCGACGATGTCGCTGACCGAGAACAAGGCGATGTAGGCCTCCAGGTCGGCTTCTGTCTTGGCTGAGGTCTCCAAGTCGAAGCAGACGTCCTTGGCGGCCTGCACCATCTCCTCATCGTTCTTGTTCCCGGCCATGTCGCGCACGCGGTCGGCGAACGACGCATCGACGCTGGGCACGTCGGCGCCTGACCCGTCGGCGCCTGCGCTGCACCCTGCGAGAGCCATCACGGCCACCGTCAGGGCAGCGGGGACGAGGCGGGTGACCCTCGCTCCCCGACGCGCAAGCCCACCTGCCCGTACTTCTCGACGCAGAATCACTTCTCCTTCGCTGCCACCAGAGGACACCCCGCACCTGTTCGTGCCCGGGCGTACGCGACCGGGAAGGTCAGCACCGTTTGGCCGCCAGTCGCAGGCTCTCGTAGGTCTTGACCGTGTACTCGTCGTCGCCCTGCCGGTAGGTCAGCGCGAGGGTGTCCAGCCCGGCCCGGCCGGGGCCGGTGTAGCTGAGGTGGGCGATCAGGTCCCATCGTTCGTTCGGGGGAATGGACGCCCCGATCGCCGGCTTCGCGCTACGCCACGCCACCTTCTCCGTGCGGGTCCCGGTCGGCGGGAACGGGCCCGCGCCCGCCCGCGCCTCGTTGTCGGGGACCCGGACCACGTACGTCTCGATCAGCTCCAGACCCTCGGCTCCGACCGCTTCGACGTTCTCGATCGTCAAGGGGCCGCCGGACTCGAAGTCGAGCCCCTTGCCGAGCGCGACCTCAGGGTAGCGAGGAGCTGGCATGCACCATCGGGAGCCGTCGTCGCGGTAGGCGAGCGGCGCGTCCTCCTCGGCCTGGCCCTCCCTGGCACCGGTGCGGTCGTCGGCGAGCGAGCATGCGGTGAGCACTGCGCAGAGGCCCAGCACCAGAGCGAGTGCCGCCCGCAACGGTTTCATCTGACCACCTCAGCCTCTCTCCTCGGTGACCAGCCGCTTCGCGGTGCCGCCGGGAACGTCATGGGTGCCGCACAGCCACCGGATCATGGCCGCGAGGCCGCTACTGTCGCGGAACGGGGCCACGAGGTCGATGCCAGCATCTCCCCGCCCGCCGCGGCGGGGCCAGTCCGACCACATCCAGACGTGTGAGAAGCGGGCGAACCACTCGGGTCCGTCTTCAGGAGCTCGGGACCAGCACCTCGTGGATCGTGATCATGCGGGACATCCTGCCTCAACTACTCCACGCCGTCAGCGCGTTTCCGGGTCTTCCGGAATGCTCTGTCGACGTTGGTCAACCGCGACTCCATCCGTGCGCCGGCGGTTCTACGTGGGGCTCCTGCCGTCCATGCGTCCGCTCTCGTAAGCCGCCGACCGAGCCCGCCGCGAACAGGTCGAGGCACGGCTCGGCCTTCGAGGCCGCCAAGGCCGACCGCGACGCCGATGTCGCTGCAGCCACTGCCGCGAAGGCTCTCTCCGTCGCCGCGGAGGACGACCGGACGGCCGCCCGCAAGGCGTTCGAGAAGGCCGCGAACCGGCTCGCTCGATTCCTCGGCAAGAAGCAGCCGCTCCCCAACGCATGAGCCCTCACCGGTCCACGTGACCAACCACCCCCGACACCCCGCGGCAGGCTCCGGAGTCCGAGCAGCACCCGTAGCCACCGACCCGCCATTGATCTACGCTCGAAGCCGAGGTACTGAACTGGGACCTACTCGTCTCCAGATCGGGGTGGACGTCATGGAACGAACCACGGAGCCGACGTCACGCAAGAAGAGTTGGGGACGCTCGCTCGCGTTCCTCCTCGCCGGCGCGCTGGTGGCCGTCGGCATCATCGTGATCTCCGAGCAACGCTCCGACGCGTCCGACATCGCGTGTTCGATGTCGGAATGCCCGACGGTGAAGAAGAAGCACAACAAGGCCGCCAAGCTGTACAAGGCGGGCAAGACCGGGCGCTCGGACGGGTTCAAGCCGAAGAAGATGTTCGAGAAGCCCAAGGCGGCCAAGCAGGTCTTCGGTCGCCGTATCGGAGCGGTGATGAAGAAGCAGGCCGAAGCTGCGGCCGCCCGAGCAGGCGTCGCTCCCGAAGAGGTGCCGATTCCCGGCAACTGCCAGGACTGGCGCTGTGCCGGGATCCGGGAGTACCGGCGAATGACGGACCATGCCGGATGCGTCGACCTCGACCCGGCCATCTTCCCGCCCGACGAGCAGTCGTGCACCGTCCAGGAGTGGGACGCACCCTTCACCGAGAAGCAGGTGAAGAACGGAGGCAAAGTCGTGGTGTGCGGCGCCTCGTTCGCGATCGCGGTACGGCTACGAGCCCAACGGTACGGGGACGCCATCATGGCCACCACCGGACTCAACTGCACCTTCGCTCTGTGGGACCTCCTGGACTGAGAGTGATGCGTCTCGCGATCGCGGCCTGCGTGCTGGTGCTCTCCGGATGCACCGGGTCGGCGCCGGAGCCCGCCGCGGACCCGCCGTCGCCCGAGGACCAGTTCCTCAGCGACGTCGCGGAACTTCGCGACGCGACCGACGACGACACGCTGCTCGAGGCAGCGCAAGGCGCCTGCTTCGAGATGGAGCTGCACGTCAAGACCCGCCGCGACCTGCGTCTGTTCTATCGGGTCTTCGCCGCTAGGGCGGTGGTACCCGCCCCGGACGCGCCGTTGCTGCTGGCCGCCGCGATGAAGAACTACTGCCCCAGCATGGAGCGACTCCGCCCCTCCTCCGAGGTGTCGGCGTAGCACCGGTTCTCGCCGATCGCGCGTCCGCAACGTAAGGCGCATGACGGTCACCGCCGCACGGTGAGCTGCGGGCTGTGCACCCGGGTCCCCCGGGACGTGCCGCTCGGTGTACGGCCTCGAACTCCCGGCACCGGAGACGGTGAACTGGACCCTGGGACGGCTGATCCTCTCGAGCAGCGACGTTTTCCACGCCCTCGTAGGGGACGGGTTCCCCACCCAGCAGCACTCCGCCGCGTTCCTGTGGTGGGCCAAGGACCAACCAGACGGCCCCACATGACCAAGGCTGCGTCGCAGACCGCGACAAATGGTGGCGTAGTCGGATGAAGAGATAGGTGTCCGGCGTCCCCAAGATCACGTCGGTGCTGTCCCGAGGGTTGTCCCGAGGCACCGCATCAGGTGAAGGGTCAGGCCTCTGGGATGATGTGACTTGGACGCTGGGACTTGTCCGGAGAGAAGATCCAATGACAGTCCCCACGTCCCGGGCCCTTAGCTCAATTGGCAGAGCTCCGGACTTTTAATCCGTTGGTTGTGGGTTCGAGTCCCACAGGGCCTACCGATCACGCCCCCGCCGCCGGCTCGCTGGGCGAGCAGTCGCCGGAGCACCGGCCGGCCTGATCGCCGGCGGGTGGCCGTCGGGCAGTCTCAGCGCTGCTCGGCCGGCACGCCGCGGACACCCTCGTCGGTGAGCCGCGCCTCCTCGGCTGCCCGCGCCTCGAGCTCGGCCCGGTAGGAGTCGCCGATGAGGGCGCGGGCGGCGTCGTAGGCGCCCGGCGGGGAGACCAGGTCCGTTGCGCCACGTTGCAGCCGGGCGAGCGCGGAGCGGGCGAAGACCTGCTGCTCGGTCGTGGTGCGCTCGGAGCGCCCGCGGCCCAGGAACGAGACGAACCAGTGCAGCAGCGCGGTCACGCGGCTCTTGAAGCCGGTGATGTAGACCAGGTGCACGGCCAGCCACATCAGCCAGGCGGTCACGCCGGTCAGCCGCAACCGGCCCACCATCGCGACCGCGCGGAACCGGCTGATGATCGCCATCGAGCCCTTGTCGAAGTACTTGAAGGGCTCCTGCGGGGCCTTGCCCCGGATCCGCCCGTCGATCTCCTTGGCGGCGTACTTCGCACCCTGGATCGCCACCTGGGCCACACCCGGGAGGTTGTCCAGGCTGATCATGTCGCCCACGACGAAGACCTCGGGGTGCCCCGGCAGCGTGAGGTCGGGGTTGACGCCGATCCGCCCCGCCCGGTCCAGCGGTGCGCCGGTCTGCTCGGCGAGGGTCTGGGTCAGCGGTGAGGCCTGCACGCCGGCGGCCCAGATCTTGGTGACCGTGTCGATCCGCTCCGTCCGGCCGTCCTTGAACTTCATCTCGATGCCGCGCTCGTCGACGTCGGTGACCATCGCACCGAGGATCACCTCGACGCCCAGCTTCTCCAGCTCGGCCTTGGTCCGCTCGCCGAGCTTCTGGCCGAACGGCGGCAGCACCTGCGGCGCCGCGTCGAGCAGGATCACCCGGGCCTCGCGGGTGTTGATGGCGCGGAAGTCCCGTTTGAGGGTGCGGTGGGCGAGCTCGGCGATCTGGCCGGCCATCTCGACACCGGTCGGACCGGCGCCCACGACCACGAAGGTGAGGTCGTGGTCGACGTTGTCACCACGGTTCGCGCCGAGCTCGGCCATCTCGAAGGCACCGAAGATCCGGCCCCGCAGCTCCAGCGCGTCGTCGATCGACTTCATGCCGGGGGCGTGCTCGGCGAAGTGGTTGTTGCCGAAGTAGGACTGGGCCGCACCCGCGGCGACGATGAGCGAGTCGTACGGCGTCGTGGTCGGCCGACCGAGCACCTGGCTCGTGACCTCGCGGCGCTCGAGGTCGATCGCCGTCACCTCGCCGAGCAGCACCTGGGCGTTCTCCTGGCTGCTGAGCACCTCGCGGGTCGGCGGCGCGATCTCGCCCTCGGAGAGGATGCCGGTCGCCACCTGGTACAGCAGCGGCTGGAAGAGGTGGTGAGTCGTCTTCGCCACCATCGTGACGTCGACGTCGGACCGGCGCAGGGCCTTGGTACCGAAGAGCCCGCCGAAGCCGGAGCCGATCACCACCACCCGGTGCTTCGAGGGCTGCTGCACGCCGGTCTCCTGGGAGGTCACCATGCCCCCATTGTCCTCCTGTCGGGCGCCGGGGCCACCATCCGGCCCATCGTTCGGTCGCTCACACCCCGTGCGGCGGTCGAGACCACCCCCTACCGTGGGTCCCGGCAATGTTTGAGACTCGTCCCGTCGGGGAATGCGATCTCCGTCGGGGCTGTCACACCGAGTTGCATGGGATGCCATCGTGCCGTTGAGGTCTGCGCTGTCCGTGGGGCCCGGCCCGCGCAGCGTCCACGACGCGCGGCAGTGGGTGCTCCACCAGCTCACGGAGCTCGGCCGCCCCGAACTGGCCGAGACGACCGAGCTCGGCGTCTCCGAGCTCGTGACCAACGCGGTGCTGCACGCCGAGCCCCCGATCGTGGTCCGGGTCCGCGGCACCCGGCTGCACCCGCGGATCGAGGTGCGCGACGGCTCGCCGCGCCCGCCGGAGTTCCCCACCCCCCTCCAGGCCGCGCTCGACCCCGCCGACCTCGACTGGGAGGACCTGATGGTCACCGTCGGCCGGGGGCTCGACATCGTGGCCCGCAGCGCCGATGCCTGGGGCGCGGAGATCGAGGAGACCGGCAAGGTGGTCTGGTTCGCCCCCGCGAGCGAGCTGCGCGACGTCGGCGTCGCCGGCACCATCACCGGCCAGCTCGACGCGGCCACCCACCCCCACCGGGTGGGCACCGACCCCTACCTGCTGCTCGCGGTGCCCGTGGCGGCGCTGCGCGCGTTCCGGCTGCACCACCAGGAGCTGCAGCGCGAGGTCCGACTGCTCGCCCTCGCCCACGAGCAGGAGTACCCGCTCGCCAAGACCCTCTCGGACCTCTTCGGCTCGCTGCAGCGCGAGCTCCACGACGGCCTCGACGTCGAGCGGACCCAGGCGGTGCGCCCCGGGCCGAACGGCACCGTCGACCTCACCGTCCGGCTCTCCCCCGACAGCGCCGATGCGATGGGCCGCTTCGTCGAGCTGCTCGACTTCGCCGACGAGTTCTGCTCCCGCGAGCGGATGCTGGCGCTGGCGCGGCCGCCCGAGCAGCGGACCTTCCAGACCTGGTTCCTCAGCGAGTTCGCCCGGCAGCGGTCCGGTGGGCCACCCCTGCCCTGGACCGAGGCTCCGACCTACCGCGCGAGCTGCTGAGACGCCTCAGGCGTAGCCCAGGTCGTGGAGCCGGTCGTCGTCGATCCCGAAGTGGTGGGCGACCTCGTGCACCACCGTGATCCGGACCTCCTCGGCGAGCTGCTCGACGTCCTCGCAGAACGCCAGCAGCGGGTGCCGGAACACGAAGATCCGGTCGGGCAGCTCCATCATCGGCTCGCCCCAGCGCTCGGTCAGCGCGATCCCGTCGTAGAGGCCGAGCAGGTCCGGGTCGTCGGCCGGCGCGTCGTCCTCGACGATCACCACGACGTTGCGGACCAGCGCGGCGATCTCGTCGGGGATGGTCTCGAGCGCCTCCTCGACCAGCCGCTCGAAGGGCTCCCGCTCCATCTCCACCGGCACCTGCTCAGCCTACGGCCCCGGAAATGACAGAACGCCCCGGACCTGATCGGTCCGGGGCGTCCACTGGCGACCCCGACGGGACTCGAACCCGCGGCCTCCGCCGTGACAGGGCGGCGCGCTAACCAACTGCGCTACGGGGCCTTGCTCTTGCACCTGCATCTGCCCCACTGCGTGAAGCGGTAGGACTCTAACCCATCGTCGGCGCCGGTTCACAATCGCGATGGCGCCGACCTCGGTCAGCACCCCCAACGGGATTCGAACCCGTGCTACCGCCGTGAAAGGGCGGGGTCCTGGGCCGCTAGACGATGGGGGCAGGACAGCGGTCCCAGCATAGGGGCGGGCGCCCGGCGGCCGGGAATCGACCGCGCCCGTTTTCGTGACGATCCCCCCGCTCCGGTATGGTTCCATCGCGTCGCGGCCAGGTAGCTCAGTTGGTACGAGCGATCGACTGAAAATCGATAGGTCGGCGGTTCGACCCCGCCCCTGGCCACCGCACCGACCGAAGGCCGCACCCCCGGGTGCGGCCTTCGGTTTCTCCGGATCGGATCGACGAATCACGGGTGAAATCCGGTGCGACCGGCGATGATGGGGGTCTCCCCCCTCGGAAGGACTGCAGCGTGCCCGTGGACCCTGAGCTGTACCGGCGGCTGGTCGACGCCAGCTCCGGCGGCTTGTGGCTGCTCGACGGTGAGGGCAACACGCTGTTCTCGAACCCCCGCATGGCCGAGCTGCTGGGTCGTACGCCGGAGCAGATGGCCGGGCTCAACGCCTACGACGTGCACGACGAGCAGGGCCGGCGCGAGTTCGCCGCGCACCTGGCGATGGCGCGCTCGGGCGACCCCGGGCACGACGACATCGAGACGCGGTACCTCCGGCTCGACGGCACCCCGATCTGGCTGCTCGCCAGCTGGCGGCCGGTCCACGACGACGACGGCACCACGCTGGGCTACCTGCACCAGTACTCCGACTACACCGACCTGCGGGGGCTGATCGAACAGCTCGCCCGCCGCGAGCAGCAGCTCGCGACCGCCCAGGCGATCGCCTCGATCGGCAGCTGGGAGTGGGACGTCGTCTCCGACCGGACGACGTGGTCCGACGAGCTCTACCGGATCTACGGCATCGACCGGTCCGCCTTCCGCGGCGACCTCGAGGCGTTCCTCGACTTCATCCACCCCGATGACCGACAGCACGTGCGCAAGGCCGTGGCGACGATCTACGACGGGGTCGACGCCTTCGAGTGGAACGCGCGGATCGTGCGCGGTGACGGCGAGGAGCGGTGGTGCCGCGGCCTGGGGCGCGTGGAGCGAGGTGCCGACGGGGCACCGGTCCGGGTCAACGGCACCGACCAGGACGTGACCACCCAGGTCCGGGCCGACCACGAGCTGTCCGAGGCCTCCCGCCGGCTCTCGCTGCTGCGCGACGTCGCCGAGGTCGCGAACAAGTCGACGGTCCTGACCGAGGCGCTGATCCTCACCTCCCGGGTCATCGATCGCACCCCGGGCTGGCACCTCGCCTGGGCCGTGATGCCCGACGACGCCGCGAAGGATCGCCCCTCGCTCTTCCCGCTCTCCGAGGATCCCGAGCTGGGGCACCTCCCGCCGGACGAGGCGCTCGCCCAGCAGGCGATGCGGACCGGCGAGGTCGCGTTCGCGCCCCTCGCCGGCCACGAGGACACCCATTCCTACGTCGCGGTCCCGATCCGGCACAGCGAGGACGTCGTCTGCGTCGCGCTGGCCGTCGGCGCCGAGACCCCGCCCGACGCCCACTCCGAGGACCTGATCCACCAGGTCTCCGCGATGCTGGGCCGGGTCGCGGAGCGCGAGCGGTCCGCCGCGGAGCTCGCGGAGGCGCGCGACCAGGCGATGGAGGCGTCGCGGCTGAAGTCGGAGTTCCTGGCGACGATGAGCCACGAGATCCGGACCCCCATGAACGGCGTCATCGGCCTGACCGACCTGTTGATGCGGACCACGCTCGACGACCAGCAGCGCCGGCTGGCCGAGGCGCTGCACGGCGCCGGCCTCACCCTGCGCGGCATCATCAACGACATCCTCGACCTCTCCAAGATCGAGGCCGGCAAGCTCGAGCTCGAGCTCGTCGACTTCGAGGTGCGCTCGGTCGTCGAGCAGGCGGTCCGGCTGCTGCGGGGGCTGGCCACGGAGAAGGGGCTCGACCTCCGGCTCTCGGTCGCCCCCCGGGTCCCGACCTACGTGCGCGGCGACGCCGTCCGCTGGGAGCAGATCCTGGCCAACCTCGGGTCCAACGCCGTGAAGTTCACCGACCGCGGGTCGGTCCAGGTCATGGTCGACGTGGCGGAGCGGCTGCCCGACGGCCACCTGCTCGAGGTCGTGGTGCAGGACACCGGCCCGGGCATCCCCGACCACGCCCAGCGCCGCCTCTTCGACGCCTTCACCCAGGCCGACCCCTCCACCACGCGGCGACACGGCGGCACCGGCCTCGGGCTCACGATCGTGCGGCAGCTCGTCGACGCGCTGGGGGGCGAGATCGAGCTCCGCAGCGAGGTCGGCCGGGGCAGCTCGTTCCGCTTCACCGCCGCCTTCGGCACCGCCGTGGGAGATGCCCGTGAGGGACCGGCCGTCCCCGGCGGCTCGGTCGCCGCTCCCGCCGCGACCCACCGCGTGCTCGTCGTCGAGGACAACCAGGTCAACCAGATGGTGGCCGTGGGCCTGCTGGAGAGCGTCGGCTACGCCACCGCGGTGGCGGTCGACGGTGTCGAGGCGGTCGAGGCCCTCACCGGCGACCACGGGTTCTCCGCGGTGCTGATGGACTGCCGGATGCCCCGCATGGACGGTTACACCGCCACCCGCACGATCCGGGACCAGGAGGGCCCGGAGCGACGGATCCCGATCATCGCGATGACGGCCTCGGCCCTCGAGGGCGAGCGGGAGCGCTGCCTGGCGTGCGGCATGGACGACTTCTTGACCAAGCCGGTCGACTCCGACCGGCTCCACCGCACCCTGCGGCAGTGGATCGGCGACGAGGCCGCGACCCCGGCGCCGGCCCCGAGCCCGCCTGCGCCGGCCCCCTCCCCGGCTCCCGAGGCCCCGCAGGGCGACGTCGTCGACACCGAGCGGATCGACATGCTCCACGAGATGGTGAAGGACGGCGTCAGCCTGTTCCAGCGCAGCTCGGGCAACTTCATCGCCCACGCCGCCGACCACCTCGCCGCGATCGGCGCGGCGGTCGACGGCGCGGACGCCGACGCCCTGGTGGCCAGCGCCCACAAGCTCAAGGGCAGCGCCCTCAACCTCGGGCTCCCCCGCGTCGGGGCCGCGGCGCACGACCTGGAGGAGAGGGGTCGAGACGGGCGGCTGGAGGGCCTGCCCGCCTGCTACGCGACGCTCAGCCGGGAGATGGGGATCGCGCTCGCGGCGCTCGAGCAGGCGCGCGCCGCACGCACCTGAGGCCCAGTTCGGCCGGTCCGGTTCTGTCCGGCCCGCTCCCGCCCTACGCTGGGCAGTGTGGGCCGCGCCACCCCTGCGGTCCGCACCCGTGCCACCCACCCCGTGGCCGTCGCGACCCGACCGAAAGCAGACACCACCATGTCCAGCCACCAGTCCAGCACCAGCACCGGCGTCGACGTCTTCGAGCTCGGCGACGAGCACGAGCAGGTCGTCTTCTGCCACGACCGGGCCAGCGGCCTCCGTGCCATCGTCGCCATCCACTCCACCGCCCTCGGGCCCGCCCTCGGCGGCACCCGCTTCTACCCCTACGCGACGACCGACGACGCGGTCCGCGACGTCCTCAACCTCTCGCGCGGCATGTCCTACAAGGCCGCGCTCGCGGGGCTCGACCTGGGCGGCGGCAAGGCGGTCATCATCGGCGACCCGGCGACGCTGAAGAGTGAGGCGCTGCTGCGGGCCTATGGCCGCTTCGTGCAGTCGCTGAACGGGCGCTACTACACCGCGTGCGACGTGGGCACCTACTCCGAGGACATGGACCACGTCGCCCGGGAGTGTGACTTCGTCACCGGCCGCACCGTCGCGCACGGCGGCGCCGGCGACAGCTCGGTCCTCACCGCCTACGGCGTCTTCCAGGGGATGCGCGCGGCCGCCGAGGCGACCTGGGGTGAGCCGACGCTGGGGGGCCGGACCGTCGGCGTCGCCGGCGTCGGGAAGGTCGGCCACCACCTGGTCCGCCACCTCGTCGAGGACGGCGCCACCGTGGTCGTCACCGACCCGCACCAGCCCTCGCTGGACCGGGTGCTGGCCGAGCTCCCGCAGGTGCAGGTCGTGGCCGACACCGACGCCCTGGTCGCGAGCCCGCTCGACGTCTACGCGCCGTGCGCCCTCGGCGGCGCGCTGAGCGACGACGTCGTCGAGACGCTCTCCGCCGTCGTGGTCTGCGGCGCCGCCAACAACCAGCTCGCCCACCCGGGGGTGGAGAAGGTGCTGGAGGAGCGCGGCATCCTGTACGCCCCGGACTACTGCGTGAACTCCGGCGGCCTGATCCAGGTCGCCGACGAGCTCGAGGGCTTCTCCTTCGAGCGTGCCCAGCAGCGGGCCGCCGGCATCTTCGAGACCACCCGTGCGGTCTTCGAGACCGCGCGTCGCGACGGCGTCCCGCCCGCAGTCGCGGCCGACCGGCTCGCGGAGAAGCGGATGCGCGAGGTCGGCCGGCTCCGCGGGCTCTGGCTCCCCGGCTGAGCGCGCGCGACCGCGAGATCGGGGCCGGACCCCGCAGGGCCGGCCCCGACTCACGTGGTCAGGTCAGTCCCGATCTCGCTCGGCGAGGTCGGACCACTTGTCGTACTCGTCGGGGTCGGGCTGCGGCGGCTCGCCGGGCCCCCCGCTGGTCTCGTCGCCGTGCAGCTCGCGCGCCAGCGCGCCGAAGTCCGTCTCGTGAGAGCGGTACTTCAGCTCGCGTGCGACCTTCGTCTGCTTTGCCTTAGCTCGGCCGCGTCCCATGGGGTCGACCCCCTTGCACACTGGACCGGGTCACCGGTGCTGCTGCAACGCGCACTGTGACTCCCGGTCGGATCGGTCTGATTCGTCGTGGGCCCAACGCTACCTGCTGGCTGGCTGTTCCCGCACACCGAGCCCTGCAATTTGCCGGGGAAGTCGTCCGGCAGCGGCGGCGACAGGTCCCCTCCCGGGGGTCCCGCGCGCTCACCAGCCGGGGTGCTGACCGGTGAGCGTGACCCGCCCGGAGCCCGCCGCGGTGACCTCTCCGGCGACCCAGGAGTCGACGCCGTGCTCGGCGAGCACCCGGATCGCGGTGTCCAGGTCAGCGGGCGGCAGCAGCGCCACCATGCCGACACCGCAGTTGAGGGTCTGCTCCAGGTCGGGCTGCGGCACGTGGCCCACCCGGCGGACGAGGTCGAAGACCGGCGCCGGCGTCCAGGTGCCGCGCTCCAGGGTCGCGTCGAGCTCGACCGGCATCACCCGCTCGAGGTTGGCGGCCAGGCCGCCCCCGGTGATGTGGGACATCGCGTGGGTGTCGGTGGCGGCGGCGAGCGCGAGGCAGGCCTTGGCATAGATCCGGGTCGGCTCGAGCAGCTCCTCGCCGAGGGTCCGGCCGAGGTCGTCGACGTGGCGGTCCAGGGACCAGCCGGCCTGCTGGAGCAGCACGTGGCGCACCAGGGAGTAGCCGTTGGAGTGGAGCCCGCTCGCGGCCATCGCGAGCACCCCGTCGCCCGGTCGGACCCGACCCGGGCCGAGCAGCCGCTCGGCCTCGACGACGCCGGTGGTGGAGCCGGCGACGTCGTACTCGTCGGGACCGAGCAGCCCCGGGTGCTCGGCGGTCTCGCCGCCGATCAGGGCACAGCCGGCCGCGACGCACGCCTCGGCGATCCCCTTGACGATCGCCGCGATCCGCTCGGGGACGACGCGACCGGTCGCGATGTAGTCGGTGAGGAACAGCGGCTCGGCTCCGCAGACCACGAGGTCGTCGACGAGCATGCCCACCAGGTCGAAGCCGATGGTGTCGTGCTTGTCGAGGGCCTGGGCGATCGCGACCTTGGTGCCGACACCGTCGGCGGAGCTCGCGAGCAGCGGCCGGTCGTAGGACTTCAGGGCGCTGGCGTCGAAGAGCCCGGCGAACCCGCCGATGCCGCCGATCATCTCGGGCCGCCGGGCCTTCTCGACCCAGCCCTTCATCAGCTCGACGGCCTTGTCTCCGGCTTCGATGGAGACGCCGGCGGCGGCGTAGGCGGTGGGCGCGCCGGGGTCGGGGCTGGCGTCGGTCACGGGCAGGTCCTGTCGGTCACGGGTTGTTGAGCACCGGCAGCGACTCGGACGTCAGCGACGACTCGAGGAGGTGCTTGCCGAGCATCTTCTCGTCGGGCAGCGGGATCGGGTAGTCGCCG
The DNA here is from genome assembly GCA_963795215.1 of uncultured Actinomycetota bacterium. Taxonomy (GTDB): domain Bacteria; phylum Actinomycetota; class Actinomycetes; order Propionibacteriales; family Nocardioidaceae; genus Nocardioides. Next base: position 224,399 of record CAWCGW010000007.1, on the reverse strand, counting down.
GTGAAGCAGGCGCGGCACAGCTTCTCCTCGGGCTGGTCGGTCGCCTCGATCATCCCCTCCAGCGAGATGTAGCCGAGGCTGTCGGCCCCGACGCTGGCCGCGATCTCGTCGACGGCGAGGCCGTTGGCGATCAGCTCGGCGCGGGTCGCGAAGTCGATGCCGTAGAAGCAGGGCCACTTCACCGGCGGGCTCGAGATCCGGACGTGGACCTCCAGGGCGCCGGCCTCGCGAAGCATCCGGACCTGGGCCCGCTGGGTGTTCCCGCGCACGATGGAGTCGTCGACGACGACGATCTTCTTGCCGCGGATCATGTGCTCGAGGGCGTTGAGCTTGAGCCGGATGCCGAGCTGGCGCAAGGTCTGGCTCGGCTGGATGAAGGTCCGCCCGACGTAGGCGTTCTTCACGAAGCCCTGCCCGAACGGGATCCCGCTCTCCTCGGCGTAGCCGGCAGCCGCGGGGGTGCCCGACTCGGGCACCGGCATCACGAGGTCGGCCTCGACGGGGAACTCGCGCGCCAGCCGGCGGCCCATCTCGACCCGCGCCTCGTGGACGCTGCGGCCGCTGATGGTGGCGTCGGGACGCGCGAGGTAGACGTACTCGAACACGCAGCCCTTCCGCGCCGGCTCGGCGAACCGGTGGCTGCGCAGGCCGTTCTCGTCGATCGCCAACAGCTCGCCCGGCTCGACCTCGCGGACCACGCTGGCGCCGATGGTGGCCAGCGCGGAGTCCTCCGAGGCCACCACCCAGCCGCGCTCGAGGCGGCCGAGGACCAGCGGCCGGATGCCCTGCGGGTCGCGGGCGGCGTACAGCGTGTCCTCGTTCATCCAGACGAAGCAGAACGCGCCCTTGAGCTGGGGCAGCACCTCCATCGCCCGCTGCTCCAGGGAGGTGTCGGGGTGGTGGGCCAGCAGCGCGGTCACCAGCCCGGTGTCGTTGGTCGACATGCCGAGGTCGCGGGCGTGCAGGTCGAGCTCGTCGGAGGCGGGCGGGAGCGCCGCCACCTGGCCGCGGAGCTCGTGGGTGTTGATGAGGTTGCCGTTGTGGCCGAGCGCGATCGAGCCGTCCACGGTCGGGCGGAACGTCGGCTGCGCGTTCTTCCACACGCTGGAGCCGGTCGTGGAGTAACGGCAGTGGCCGATGGCGAGGTGACCCTTGAGCGAGGCCAGGGTGGTCTCGTCGAAGACCTGCGAGACCAGCCCCATGTCCTTGTAGACCAGGATCTGGCGCCCGTTGCTCACCGCGATCCCGGCCGACTCCTGGCCCCGGTGCTGGAGCGCGTAGAGCCCGAAGTAGGTGAGCTTGGCGACGTCCTCGCCCGGTGCCCAGACCCCGAACACGCCGCAGTGGTCCTGCGGTCCGAGGTCCTGGGGGTCGAGTGCTGCGCTGAGGCGACCGTCGCCCGGACGGGACCAGCTGGCTCGGAGCACGCGGCCAGTCTACGGCTCCTCCGCCACGGGGGCCGATCGGGCGAGTTGTACGGACTTCGCCACGGCTGGGGGGCGCACACGGTTACCATGCCGACGGGGAGACGCAGGACACTTGGGGGAGCCACGTGACACACGAGACACCGGACCCGGCCATCACGGCCCAGGGTCCCGACCAGGTCTTTCGTGACGCCCTCCAGCTGATCGCCGAGGGGGTCTCGGAGATCGTCGGCTTCCAGCTCGCCTGCATCAGCGTGGTCCGCACCGCCCCCGACGGCCGCCAGGAGCTGGAGGTCATCGCCGACGCCGGCGACGACAACAGCGAGATCATCATCGGCCGCCGGACGCCGCTGGCCGCCCTGCTGCTGGAGATCGAGCAGGCCGAGGTGTGGGGCCAGTTCCGCTTCCTGCCCCACGACCGGCTCCAGAGCGACGACGTCGAGGACACCTACGGCTGGGTGGTTCCCGACATCGAGATGATCGACGCCCCCGACGCCTGGCACCCGCTCGACCTGCTGGTCGCCCTGCTCCACGACGACCAGGGCGAGCTCCGCGGCACGCTGGCCATCGACGTCCCCGACAACGGCCGGCGCCCCGGCCCCGAGCAGCGCGGCAAGCTCGAGCGGTTCGCCGAGCTGGCCGGGCGCGCCGTGGTCACCACGCTGGAGCGCGAGGAGCTCAGCGAGCAGGTGCGGCTGGCCGACACCGCGCGCACGATCGTGCGCAACGCCAGCGCCCAGCGCGACCTTTCCGAGATCCTCCGGGAGTGCCAGGCCGGTCTCGTGGAGGGCTTCCGCTCGCAGGGGTCCTGGATCCAGACCTTCGACGAGGACGGCCGCGGCTCCGGCGCCATCTACTCCTCCAACGGTCAGGAGGTGCAGCTGCCCGACGCCCTCGTCGACCTCGCCGAGCGCTCGGCCCGCGACTGCTGGGCCGACCAGAACGCCGTGATCGTCACCGGCAGCCACCTCGTCACCGACGTCCTCGACCCCGCGGAGCAGGCGCGCATCCTCGACTTCCTGGACTCCATCGGCGTGGCCTCGTTGCTGTTCGTGCCGCTCGGCGCCGGCGCCGAGTGCCTCGGCAACCTGGTGCTCACCCGGACCCGCTCGTGGGAGTGGACCGAGCTCGACCGCCAGGCCGCGCTCGACATCGGCCACGACCTGGGCCGGGTGGTCCTCAACGCGCGGACCTTCCAGCGCGAGCACGAGCTGGTCGTCGAGCTGCAGGCCCTCGACACCTACAAGAGCCAGCTGATCGCGACCGTGTCCCACGAGCTGAAGAACCCGCTCACCGCGATCAACGGCTACCTCGAGCTGCTGGACGGCTCCGAGGACCTCACCCACGCCGACCGGGCGGCCATCGACGCGATGGGCCGTGGCACCGCCCGGCTCTCCCGCGTGGTCGAGGACCTGCTGCTGATGTCGAAGGTCGGCGACCCCCACCACCAGATGGTCGCCGCCTCGGTCGACGTCACCCAGATCGTGGGCGACGTCGCCGAGCTGGTCGACATCACCGCACGCCAGAAGCAGCTCCACGTGGCCGTCGACCTGCCGGTGACACCGGTGACCGCCCTCGGCGACGCCTCCGAGATCGACCGGCTCGTCACCAACCTGGTCAGCAACGCCGTGAAGTACACCCCCTCGGGGCGGCGGGTGGAGATCCGCGCCTCCCGCGAGAACGACTCGGTGCGGATCGAGGTGAGCGACGAGGGTCTCGGCATCTCCGAGTCCGACCAGGAGCACCTCTTCGAGGAGTTCTTCCGTTCCACCAACCCGGAGGCGACCAGCCTGCCCGGCACCGGGCTCGGCCTGGCGATCGTCAAGCGGATCGTCGAGCGCCACGGCGGCCGGATCGACGTCGACACCAAGCTCGGCGCCGGCAGCAGGTTCACCGTCGTGCTCCCGGCCGCCGGCTGAGCGGTGCGGCGGTGGGGCGGGGTCGCCGAGGCCTACCGTCGGTCCTTCGCGACGCTGTGTGACGGCACCGTCGCCGCGCTGCTCGACGACGTTCGCGGTGAGCGGCTGCTCGACGTCGGGTGCGGCACCGGGCGTCTCGCGGCGCGCGCGGCGGCTTCGGGACGGTGCGTCGTTGCGGTGGACGCCGACCCCGACATGGCCGCGATGACCGGTGTGGCCGTCCCCGGCCGCTCGATGGTGGCCTCGCTGCCGGGGCTGCCCTTCGGCGATCACAGCTTCGACGCGGTGACGGCGAACTTCGTCGTCAACCACGTGGCCGACCCGTGGGCAGGCGTACGGGAGCTGGGGCGTCTCGTCCGGCCCGGAGGGCGGCTGGGACTGACCGTGTGGACCGCCCGTCCCGCAGCCTGGGGCGGCCTGGTCTCCGAGGCCTTCGCGGCCGCGGGCGTCGTGCCCGTTCCGGGCGAGCGACTCCGGCCGGAGCTCGACTTCGAGAGGTCGCTGCGCGGGCTCCGGCGACTCGTCCAGCACGCCGGCCTCGAGCCCGTCCGGCTCGAGGAGCTGACGTGGACGTGGGAGGTCGCGGTCGCCGACCTGTGGGCCGGCATCGCCGGCGGGGTGGCCACCGTCGGCCGCACCTACCTGGCCCAGCCGCCCGCGATCCGGACGGCGGCGGAGCAGGAGCTCCGCCGGGTGGCGCAGCAGCATGCGCCCGACGGCGTGCTGCGGCTCCCGTCCGTGGCGGCCTACGTCGTGGCTGCCGGCTGAGGTCGGGTCCGGCCGGCGCCGGACCGCGGGCCTCGCTCAGCCGAGCTTCTGCAGCAGCAGCGCCTCGGCGAGCACGACCCGCTCGAACTCGGCGAGGTGGAGCCCCTCGTTGGCGCCGTGGGCGCGGGTGTCGGGGTCCTCGACGCCGGTGACCAGCACGCTGGCCTGCGGGAACGCCTCCAGGAACTCGGCGATGAACGGGATCGAGCCGCCGACGCCCATGTCGACCGGGGCGGTGCCGTCCCAGGCCTCGGTGAACGCCGCCCGCGCCGCGTCGTACGCCGGACCGGTGGCGTCGATCGCGGTCGCCTCCCCGGTGTCGACGACCGTGAAGCTCACCTCCGCACCCCACGGCGCCTGGGCCTCCACGTGGCGGCGCAGGCACTCGACGGCGTTGGCGGTGGTGTCACCGGGGGCGATCCGCATCGAGATCTTGGCGCGGGCGGCGGCGACCAGGGTGTTGCTGGCGCCGTCGACCTTCGGAGCGTCGAGGCCGGTGATGCTGAGCGAGGGCTTGGTCCAGAGCCGCTCCACCACGGAGCCGGTCCCGATCCACTCGACGTCGGCGGTCGCGCCGGACTCCGCGCGCAGCCGCTCCTCCGGGTAGACGACCTCGGCGGCGGGGCCGCAGTGCAGGCCCGCCACGGCCACGTCACCGGCGTCGTCGTGGAGGCTGGCGATGAGCCGGCTCAGCGCCATCAGCGCGTCGGGGACCAGGCCGCCCCACATGCCGGAGTGGACGGCGTGGGTCAGGGTGCGGACCTCCACGTCCGCGCGGACCAGGCCACGGAGGCTGGTGGTGAGGGCCGGCTCGCCGATGTCCCAGTTGCCGGAGTCGGCGATCACGATCACGTCGGCGGCGAGCCGCTCCTGGTGCGCCTCCAGCAACGCCGGCAGCGTCTCGGACCCGACCTCCTCCTCGCCCTCGATGAACAGCGTGACGCTGACGGGGAGCTCGTCACCGAAGACCCGCAGCGCGGCGAGGTGGGCGGCGATGCCGGCCTTGTCGTCGGCCGCGCCGCGGGCGTAGAGACGCTGGTCGCCGCGCCCGTCCTCCCGGGCCGTGGGCTCGAACGGCGGGGAGTCCCACTCCGCGTGGTCGTTCTCCGGCTGCACGTCGTGGTGGGCGTAGAGCAGCACGGTCGGTGCGCCCTCCGGGCCGGCCTTGTGGGCGATCACCGCGGGGGCGCCGCCGTCGATGTCGACGATCTCGGTGGTGCAGCCCTCGGCGTCGAGCAGCGCCCTGACCGCCTCGGCGCTGCGGCGTACCTCACCGGCGCGGGCGGGGTCGGCCGAGACCGACTCGATGCGGACGAGGTCCTCCAGGTCGGCGCGGATGCCCGGCAGGACCTCCGCGACGCGTGCACGCAGCTGCTCACTCATGCGGGTCACTCTAGGGCGGGTGGTGGTGACCGGATCCCCCCGGTCGGCGGGCCCGCGGCCGCCGCGCTCAGCCGTGCACGACGTTGCGGGGCGGCTCCCCGACGACGTAGCGCCGCAGCTGGTCGCGGACCAGGGCGGCGATCCGGGGAAGCATCGCGGTGGTGCCGCCGGCGACGTGCGGGGTGATCAGGACCTCGGGCGCCGACCAGAGCGGGTGACCGTCCGGGAGGGGCTCGGGGTCGGTCACGTCGAGGGCGAAGCGCAGCCGACCTGCCTCGGCGAGCACGGCGTCGGTGTCGAGGACGCCACCGCGGGCGACGTTGACCACGAGCGCACCGTCGGGGAGCAGCCGCAGCCTCGCGGCGTCGAGGAAGCCCCGGGTGTGCTCGGAGAGCGGGAGCAGCAGCACGACCACGTGCTGGTCGGGCAGCAGGTCCGCCAGCTCGTCGACCCCGTGGACCCGGCCCACCAGGTCGTCCTCGCGCGGGCGGCTCGCGACCGCGGTGACCTCGGCGCGGTGCGCCAGCAGCCGGGAGGCGAGGGCGCGACCGATGGACCCGTAGCCGAGCACCAGCACCCGGGAGTCGGCCAGGGAGCGCATGCCCGACCGCAGCTGCAGCCACGAGCCGTGGCCGCGGACCGCCTCGGGGATCCGGCGCAGCGTGGCGAGGGTCAGCCCGATCGCGTGCTCGGCCGTCGCGTCGTCGTGGACACCGGCGGCGTTGCAGAGGGTCACGCCCTCGGGCAGCAGCTCGATCTGCCCGTCGAATCCCGCCAGCTGCGTCTGCACCAGCCGCAGGGCCGGCAGCTCGACCAGCCGCTCGACGTGGCCCAGGTCGCGGTAGTCCGGCACGCAGACCTCGATCCGGGGGTCGGGCTCGGCGTTGCGGTCCCACACCACGACCTCCACGCCGTCGACCTCGCCGACCGCGGTGCGCAGCTCCTCGGTGGGCACCGAGGCCACGACGTTCACGAGGCACCCCCGTGCAGCGGCAGGTACGCCGTGAGGTCGGCTCGCTCCCCGGAGGCCTGGATCCGGCCGCCGGCCACCGCGTCGGGCCAGGTGAGCTCGCCGGTCGCCAGCGCGAGCCAGGTCGCGGCGTCGGTCTCGACGACCGCGGGCGGCGTGCCGCGGGTGTGGCGCACCCCGGGCACCGCCTGCACGGCGGCGTACGGCGGGACCCGTACCTCCACCGAGCGGCCGGGGGCACGCTCGGCGAGCAGGGCGAGGAAGTGCTTGGTCAGCAGCCGCAGGTCGGCCGGCTCGCGGCGCGCGAGGGCCTCGGAGACGGCGGACGGGTCGGCGACGCGCAACCGGGCAGGCATGGCACCGACCCTAGGACGCGGGCGGACCCGGCGGGTGGCCGGGCAGCGGCTGCAGCATCGCGAGGTAGGAGTAGGTGAGCCGCTCGGGGTCGCGGCCGCGGGTCCGGGTGGCCCAGGTCTGGAGCAGGGTCGAGAGCTCCGCGGTGAGCTCGCGCGCCTCCTCGGCGGTCAGCCGCAGCGTCTCCTCGGTGATCGAGCGGTGGATGCCGTCGCGGCCGGGGCCGTCGTACGCGGTGTCGACGAGCGTGTGGGCCCAGCCGGCCGCCTGCGAGCGGAACACCGCGGCGGCGGCCGCTCCGCCCGGCTGCTTCGCCAGCGCCGACATGTCGAGGTCGAGCCCCTGCTCGTCGACCAGCCGCCACACCCGGTCGCGCCGGTCGCGCCCCTCACCGACGGCCTCCTCCACCAGGCCGTACTTCGCGAGCTGTCGGAGGTGGAAGGAGGCCTGGTTGGCGGGGACGCCGAGCTCGGCCGAGAGGTCGGCGGCCCGCAGCGGCCCCTGCGCCGAGAGCTCGCCGAGGATCCGGTTGCGGACGGGATGGGCGATCGCGCGCAGCACGGTGGGGTCGTGGACGGGGCGGCTCATGCCCCCACCCTATCCGCAACATTCATTGCGCACGTACTATTGCGCAATAGGTGTTGCGGATCTATCGTCGGGTCATGACCAGCTACCGCACCCTCGCCCGCAACCGCGACTTCACGCGGCTGTGGCTCGGCGAGGCCGTCAGCCAGCTCGGCACCGGCGCGAGCCTGTTCGTCTTCCCACTGGTCGGCTACGCGCTGACCGGCTCGGCCCTGCTGGCCGGCCTCCCGGTCGCGGCGTACACCCTCGGCATCGCCATGGCCCTGCTGCCGGCGGGGGTGGTGGCCGACCAGGTCGACCGGCGCCGGATCCTGCTGGCCGCCAGCGCCGTCGGCGTCGTCCTGTCCGGCTCCCTGGCGGTCGCGGGACTGGCGGGCTCGATCACGCTGCCCCACCTGGTCGCGGTGGCGCTCGGCACGGGGGTGGTGGCCGGGCTCTACATGCCCACCGAGATGTCGGCGGTGCGCAGCGTCGTCACCCGCGAGGAGCTGCCGACCGCGATCAGTCAGAACCAGGCGCGCCACCACGTCGCCGCGCTGCTCGGCGGACCCCTCGGCGGCCTCCTGTACGCCGTGGCCCGGCCGCTGCCCTTCGTGGTCGACGCGGTCAGCTACGCGATCTCCTTCCTGACCGTCTCGCGGGTGGAGCACGACCTCTCCCCCGTCGACCGGCCGCGCGGCCGGCCGGTCCGCGAGCTCGGCGACGGCCTGCGCTACCTGCTCGCGCGTCCCTACTTCCGGGCGACCGCTGCCTTCGCGGCCGCGTGCAACCTGGTCGTGAACGCCGTCTTCTTCGTCGCCGTGGTGCGGCTGGTGGAGCGTGGGGTGCCCTCGACCACCATCGGGCTGGTCGACGCCCTGGCCGGCGCCGGCGGCGTGGTCGGCGCCCTGGTCGCGCCGTACGTCATCGACCGGGTGCGCACCGGGCACCTCACCATGTCGGTCGCCTGGGTCTGGGTCCCGCTGCTGGTCCCGCTGGTCTTCTGGTCCTCGCCGTGGCTGGTGGGCGCCGTGCTGTGCGTCGGCCTGCTGCTCAACCCGGCCGGCAACGCGGGGGCGCAGTCCTACCGGGTGGCGATCACCCCCGCCGCCCTGCAGGGGCGGGTCGCCTCGTCGTCGCAGTTCCTCGCCATGACCACGATCCCGTTCGCACCGTTGCTCGGTGGCTGGCTGCTGGAGACCTGGGGCGGCTCGGTCGCCACCGCGGTGCTGCTGGCCGCGGCCGCGCTCACCGCGCTGATCCCCACGCTCTCCCGCGACGTCCGCACCGTCCCGCGACCGCGCGACTGGCCGGTCACCGACGAGGCGGACGGAGCTGCTCAGCGGTGCGGCCTGAGTTGTGACGGAGGAACTCGTGCGTGTCGGCCCTTGTCACAGTGAGCCAGGACACATACGGTCCGCCTACGTGGCCTGAACGGGCGACGTCGAGCCGGATCCACTGGAGGAACCCACGTGACGACACACCGCACCCGCCTGACCGGCGGGGCTGCACTTCTCGGAGCCGCCGCCCTCGCGGCAGCAACGCTCAGCACCCCCTCGGCCACCGCGGTCGAGACCGACCAGCAGCACCAGGTCAAGAACGGCACCCTGCGCGGCGCCTACGACCACCTGGTCCGGCTGGAGGAGATCGCCGACCGCAACAGCGGGTCGCGCGCCTCGGGCACCCCGGGCTACCGGGCGTCCGCCAACTACGTCGTGCGCAAGATGGAGAAGGCGGGCTACCAGGTCGAGAAGCAGGCCTTCGACTTCCCGTACTTCTCGCAGAACGCGCCGTCGGTCTTCGAGCAGACCGCGCCGACGGAGGTCACCTACGAGGAGGAGACCGACTACGCGCTGATGACCTACTCGGGCTCCGGTGACGTCACCGCCCCGGTCGAGGGCGTCGACCTCGCGCTCAACGACCCGGCCGCCTCGTCGAGCGGCTGCGAGCCCGCCGACTTCGACGGCTTCACCGCCGGCAACATCGCGCTGATCCAGCGCGGCACCTGCTCCTTCTACGACAAGGCCGCCAACGCCTTCGACGCCGGCGCGAGCGCCGTCATCGTCTTCAACCAGGGCACCGAGGGTCGCCTCGACGCCTTCGCCGGCACCCTGGGCGAGCCGATCGAGGACGCCGGCCCGGTCATCGGCACCAGCTTCGCCATCGGCGAGGCGCTGGCCGCGGACGGCAGCGAGGCCCACCTGGTCACCTCCACCGAGTCCGACATCCGCACCACCTGGAACGTGATCGCGGACTCCCGCAAGGGCAACCGCAAGAACGTGGTCATGGCCGGCGCGCACCTCGACAGCGTCGGAGGCGGCGAGGGCATCAACGACAACGGCTCCGGCAGCGCCGCGCTGCTCGAGACCGCCGAGGCGATGGCCGACGGCCGCACCCCGAAGAACCGGCTCCGGTTCGCCTGGTGGGGCGCCGAGGAGCTGGGCCTGCTGGGCTCGGAGGAGTACGTCGCGATGATGTCCGAGGAGCACCCGCGGCAGTTCCAGAAGATCGCGCTGTACCTGAACTTCGACATGGTCGGCTCGCCCAACTACGTCCTCGGCGTCTACGACGGCAACAACGACTCGTTCCCGCCGGAGGAGTCCGCCACCGCCCCGGAGGGCTCGGCCGCGATCGAGCGTCGCTTCCACCGGTTCTTCGACAAGATCGGCACCGGGTCGGTCGACACCGCGTTCAGCGGCCGCAGCGACTACGGGCCGTTCATCGCGCTCAACGTCCCGGCGGGTGGCCTGTTCACCGGCGCCGAGGGCGTCAAGACGGCGGAGGAGGCGCTGATGTTCGGCGGCACCGCCGGTGAGGCGTACGACGAGTGCTACCACCAGGACTGCGACGACATCGGCAACGTCAGCCGTCGGGCACTCAAGGCGAACCTCGGTGCGATCATGGACTCGGTCAAGCGCTACGCCCGCACCACGCGCACGGTCAACGGCGACAGCACCGGCCACGAGCCGCCGTCCGACCCGACCCGGATGCAGGCCCCGAAGCCGTCGGACGACCTCCACGGTGCCGCGGAGGCCGACCACCGGCTCGACTACCACGGCAAGACCGCAGCCCGCTGACGGCTGAGGTCGGCTGAGGTCGACACCCCTGCGGACGACCCGGGACCCCACGGTCCCGGGTCGTTCGTGCGTCTCGGGTCAGGCCAGCGAGCGCAGCAGCTCGCGCTGCACGGCCCAGGACCCGGAGTCGGGGTCGATGACGTCGAAGTGGTCACCGTCGACCTCGACCAGCGTGGCCGTGGCCCCGGCGTCGCGGGCCGCCGCGACGTAGGCCCGGGACTGGCTGATCGGGACGACGTCGTCGTCGGTGCCGTGGACGCACCACACCGGGACCCCGAGCGGGACCATCCGGACCGGGTCGACGTCGGCGTCGGCCGGGCCCGGGGGGTGACCGAGGAACCGCTCCACGGCGCCGTCGCCCAGCCCCGCGTCGTACGCGGAGACGAGGTCGAGCACCCCGGCCTGGGAGACCACGTGGGTCAGCCCGCCGCCGGCCGCGGCCCAGGTGACCAGGTGACCGCCGGCGGAGTGGCCCAGGCCGACGACGGTGCCGGCCGAGAGCGGGACCGCGTCGATCGCGGCGCGGACGTCGGCGAGGGTGTCCTGGGCCCCGGAGCGGCGGTACTCGACCACCCAGGTCGCCCAGCCGTCCTCGACCAGGCTCGGCACCAGCGGTCGGGCGTACTCGAGGCCGTACTGCGGCTTCCAGAAGCCGCCGTGGACCAGGACGACCAGTCCGCGCGGGTCCCCCGCCGGGCGGGTCAGCTCACCGAGCTGGTCGGGGAGGTCGCCGTACCGGACGACCTCGGCGCTCATCGACCGAGGACCGCGGGGAGCGTGACCGTCCAGGCCTGTCGCAGCTCCTCGACGGGCACCTCGAGGACCCCGGCGACGGTGAGCGCCTCGCCCCCGGTGGTGCCCAGCCCGGTCAGCGGTACGCCGAGGCGGCCGGCCAGCGCGGTCAGCCGCTCGACGTCGTCGGGCCGGACGGTCACCACCGCGCGCGCGGTCGACTCGGAGAACAGGGCCACGAAGGCGTCCTCGGCCAGCGAGACGCCCACGCCCACGCCGTGCCGCAGCGTCGACTCGACCAGCGCCTGCGCGAGGCCGCCGTCGGCGAGGTCGTGGGCGCTGGTGAGCAGGCCGACGCCCTCGGCGAGCAGCAGCGCGAGCGCCCGCTCGGCGTCGAGGTCGACCCGCGGCGGCAGGCCGCCGAGGTGCCCGTGGACGACGTGCGCCCACTCCGACCCGGAGAGCTCCTCGTGGGTCTCACCCAGCAGGAAGACCTCCTCGCCCGCGGCCTGGAAGCCGGTGGGAGTGCGCCGGGTGACGTCCTCGACGACACCGAGCACCGCGACGACCGGGGTCGGGAGGATCGCGGTCTCGCCGGTCTGGTTGTAGAGGCTGACGTTGCCGCCGGTCACGGGGATGCCCAATGCGAGGCAGGCGTCCTTGAGGCCCCGGCAGGCCTCGGCGAACTGCCACATCACGGCGGGGTCCTCCGGCGAGCCGAAGTTGAGGCAGTCGCTGACGGCCAGCGGGCGGGCGCCCCCGGTCGCCACGTTGCGATAGCTCTCGGCGAGCGCGAGCTGCGCTCCGGCGTACGGGTCGAGGCGGGCGAAGCGGCCGTTGCAGTCGGTCGAGACGGCGACGCCGAGGTTGGTCTCCTCGTCGACGCGCACCATGCCGGAGTCGCTGGGCTGGGCCAGCACGGTGTTGCCGCGGACGTAGCGGTCGTACTGGTCGGTGATCCAGGACTTGTCGCACAGGTTGGGGCTGCCCACGAGCCGCAGCAGGGTCTCGCGCAGCTCCTCGCCGGTGACCGGCCGGGGCAGCGCCTCGGCGACGTCGGCCTGGAGCGCGTCCTGGCTCTCGGGGCGGGCGAAGGGCCGGTGGTAGGTCGGCCCGTCGTGGGCCACCGAGCGGGGCGGCACGTCGACGACCCGCTCGCCGTGCCAGTCGATGACCAGCCGGCCGGTGTCGGTGACCTCGCCGATGTCGACGGCCTCGACGTCCCACTTCTCGCAGATCGCGAGGAACGCGTCGAGGTCGCCGGGCTCGACGACGGCCATCATCCGCTCCTGCGACTCGCTCATGAGGATCTCCTCGGGGGCGAGCGTGGAGTCGCGCAGCGGCACCCGGTCGAGCTCGACGTGCATGCCGCCGTCGCCGGCGCTCGCGAGCTCGGAGGTCGCGCAGGACAGCCCGGCGCCGCCGAGGTCCTGGATGCCGGAGACCACGCCGGCGGCGAAGAGCTCGAGGGTGCACTCGATGAGCAGCTTCTCCATGAACGGGTCGCCGACCTGGACGCTGGGGCGCTTGGCCGGTCCGCCCTCGTCGAAGGTCTCCGAGGCGAGCACGCTGACGCCGCCGATGCCGTCGCCGCCGGTGCGGGCGCCGTAGAGCACCACCCGGTTGCCGGCGCCGGTGGCCTTGGCGAGGTGGAGGTCCTCGTGGCGGAGCACGCCGACGCAGAGCGCGTTGACCAGCGGGTTGCCGAGGTAGGAGGCGTCGAAGACCGCCTCGCCGCCGATGTTCGGCAGGCCCAGGCAGTTGCCGTAGCCGCCGACGCCGGCCACGATCCCCGGCAGCACCCGCTGGGTGTCGGCGGCGTCGAGCGGGCCGAAGCGCAGCGGGTCCATCACCGCGACCGGGCGGGCCCCCATCGCGAGGATGTCGCGGACGATGCCGCCGACGCCGGTCGCCGCGCCCTGGTAGGGCTCGACGTAGGAGGGGTGGTTGTGGCTCTCGACCTTGAACGTCACGGCGTAGCCCTGACCGATGTCGATGACGCCGGCGTTCTCGCCGATGCCGGCCAGCATCTTGCCGACGGGCGTCTCCTGCGGGATCTCCCCGAACTGCGACAGGTGGACCTTGCTCGACTTGTAGGAGCAGTGCTCGCTCCACATCACCGAGTACATGGCCAGCTCGCTGCTGGTGGGGCGGCGGCCCAGGATCTCGCGGATCCGCTGGTACTCGTCGGGCTTGAGCCCGAGCTCGGCCCACGGCTGCTCGTGGGCGGGGTCCTCGGCGGCGGTGGAGACGGTGTCGAGCACGCGGCCAATCTACCGGCGCCCGCCCGGGCGCCCGGCACGGGCCGCACCCGGTGGGACGCCGCCGAACTACAGGTCTGTAGTTCGGCCGAAGCCCTGATGCTCGTGTGACTGGTGGGGTTATGGTGCCGGAGCCCCCTTCCCCTGGAGCCCTCCATGCGTACCCCCTCGCACACCCCCGCCCGCGCCCCCCGGCGCTCCCCCCGCTCGCTGTTGGCCGGTCTGGTCACGGTCCTGCTCGTCGGGTCCGGCCTGCTCGCCGGCCCCGCTCCGGCGTACGCCGGCAACGTCGTGACCCCCGGCCACTTCACCGGCCACGGCTTCGACCAGTGCCTGGCCCCGACGCAGAAGGCGATGAACACCTGGCTGCGCGCCTCGCCGTTCCTCGCCGTCGGCATCTACATCTCCGGCGACAGCCGGGGCTGCCGCAGCCAGCCGAACCTGACCCCTAAGTGGGTCTCCACCCAGCTGCGCAAGGGCTGGCGGCTGCTGCCGATCACGCTCGGCCCGCAGGCGTCGTGCCACCCGAGCTTCCCGCGCTACGGCAACGACCCGACGATCCGGTCCAAGCCCGGCCGCAACGGCACCTACCCGAAGGCCCGCCGACAGGCGCGGCGCGAGGCGGTCAAGACCGTCGAGGCGGCGCAGGACCTCGGCATCGTGAAGCGCAGCACCCTCTGGTACGACCTCGAGGGCTTCGACGTGACCAACACGCACTGTCGCGAGTCGGCGCTGCGGTTCCTCTCGGCGTACACCGTGAAGCTGCACGCCCTCGGCTACGTCTCCGGCGTCTACTCCAGCGCCAGCTCGGGCATCAAGATGCTCGACGACGCGCGCGTCGACCGGCCCGACACGTTCACGCTCCCCGACCGGATCTGGATCGCGCGGTGGGACGGGAAGGCCAACACCCGGACCGACTACATCCGTAACGACGGCTGGCGGCCCGGTGGCCGGATGAAGCAGTACCGCGGCGGTCACGACGAGACCTGGGGCGGCGTCAGGATCAACATCGACAGCAACTGGCTCGACCTCGGCAAGGGCTCCTTCGCCAAGCCCGTCTCGCACTGCGGTGACACGAAGGTCAACCTCGGCAGCTATCGCGTGCTCTCGCCCGAGACGACCGAGACCGAGCTGGTCACCGCGCTGCAGTGCCTGCTCAAGGAGGCGTCGCTGTACGGCGGGAAGCTCAACGGCCGCTACAACGAGAAGACCATCGCCGCGGCCAACCAGTGGCAGACGCAGCACGGCTTCCGGAGCACCCGGACCTGGGGCCGGGTGCACTGGATGAGCCTCCACGCCGCCGGCTCCACCCCCGTGCTGAAGCTCGGCTCCGCCGGCGAGCAGGTCCGCCGCGTGCAGCGGACCCTCAAGTCGGCCAGCGCCACCCTCGACCTCAAGGTCACCGGCGTCTACAACAAGGCCACCGTGAAGGCGGTCAGGGCGTGGCAGTCCGGCGCCGGCCAGGCCGCCACCGGCATCGTGGTCGCCAAGTCCTGGCGGGCGATGCGCAAGGGCAAGCGCTGACCCCTGGTTGAGTTGGGCGTCCGGAACAGTTGAGCTGGGCGTCCGGAACACGTGAGGTGGGCGTCCGCCTCACGGGCCTGTTGCAGAGGCCCATCTCGAGCGTTGCGCACGCCCAACTCAACCTGTGGTCAGACCGGGGGGCCGAGGAGGAGGGCGGCGCCGGTGAGGGCGGCGACGCCGAGCAGGCCGGTGGCGGCGCCGCGGGCGGGGTGACGGACCAGCCAGGCCACCAGCCGCTCGTACGGCGAGACGGGGTCGGCGGAGCGCAGCCGCCAGCGGTCGCCGAGCAGCCCGCGGCGTTCGGCGTACCGCTCGAAGGCGAGGGTCAGGAACGGCGGGACGGCGCAGGCCAGGCCGAGCAGGGTGGTGCCGCGCGACCAGCGCTGGTCGACCGCCACCACGACGGTCGTCAGGACGTAGCCGAGGAACACGACCCCGTGCAGCATGCCGAAGACCTGGACGCCGACCTCGGTGGTCGCGGTGACGTACTTGAGGACCATCCCCACCAGCAGGCCCGCCCAGGTGACGGCCTCGGCGCGTGCGACGAGCCCGAACAGCCGGGGGGTCACGACAGCACGGCCTCGGCGAGCGAGGTGAAGAACCCCAGCCCGTCGGTGCCGCTGCCGGTGAGGGTCTCCACGGAGTGCTCGGGGTGGGGCATCAGGCCGACCACGTTGCCGCGCTCGTTGGTGATGCCGGCGATGCCGCGCAGCGAGCCGTTGGGGTTCTCGTCCAGGTAGCGGGCGACGACGCGGCCCTCCCCCTCGAGCCGGTCCAGGGTCGGCTCGTCGGCGACGAACCCGCCCTCGCCGTTCTTGAGCACGACCGTGATCTCCTGGCCCGCGGCGTAGCCGGAGGTCCAGGCGGTCGAGGCGTTCTCGATCCGCAGCCGCTGGTCGCGGCACACGAACTTGCGGTGGTCGTTGCGGATCAGCGCCCCGGGCAGCAGGTGGGACTCGCACAGGATCTGGAAGCCGTTGCAGATGCCGAGCACCGGCAGGCCGCCGCGGGCCGCGTCGACGACCTCGGTCATCACCGGCGCGAACCGGCTGATCGCGCCGCAGCGCAGGTAGTCGCCGTAGGAGAACCCACCGGGCAGGACCACCGCGTCCACGCCGCGCAGGTCGTGGTCGCCGTGCCACAGCGCGACGGCCTCGTGGCCGCCGATCCGGACCGCGCGCCGGGCGTCGTCGTCGTCGAGCGAGCCGGGGAAGGTGACGACCCCGACCCTCACGCGCCGGCCCCGTCCTCGACGTGGACGGTGTAGTTCTCGATCACCGGGTTGGACAGCAGCGTCTCGGCCATCCGGGCCACGTCGGCGAGCACCGCGTCGGTGACCTCGCCGTCGACCTCGAGCTCGAAGCGCTTGCCCTGCCGGACGTCGCTCACCCCCTCGAAGCCGAGCCGGGGCAGCGCGCCGTGCACGGCCTTGCCCTGGGGGTCGAGGATCTCCGGCTTGGGCATGACGTCGACGACGACACGGGCCACGGTGCTACTCCTGGGTCCGGGTGGGACGGCTGCGAGGACGCCCCCGAGTCTAGGGGGCGCCCCCGGTGTACGCCGCGGCAGCCGTCCGGCGCGGACGGGTCAGCGCGGGAAGAGCTGCCGCCGTGGCTTGCAGACCGTGCCGGCCGCGGGCAGCGTCCCGTCGACCAGGTAGTCGGCGTACGCGTCGTCGATGCAGCGGCTGCCGGCGATCGCGCCGTGGCCCCAGCCGTCGAGCACCAGCAGCCGGGAGCCGTCGAGCAGCCGGTTGACCGCCCGGGCCCCGTGGAGCGGGGTGGCCGGGTCGTAGGTGTTGCCGACGACGAGGACCGGGTTGGCGGTCGTGGTGGCGAAGGGCCCCATGAAGGCGTCCTCCTTGTACTCCCTCGGCCACCCGGCGCAGATGCTCGAGGCCCAGGTCCAGGGCCGGCCGAACCACGGCGACGCGCGGTCGGCGCGCTTGCCCGCGGCGATCCACGCCCGGGGGTTGACGGGGTTGCGGGAGTCGGCGCAGGCGACGCCGGCGAACGGGTTGCCGACCCTGCGGAGCCGGGCGAGGCCGCCGTAGGGGCCGGGGATGCCGCGCTCGTCGGTGACCCGGCGCTGGACGGCGGCGGGGCGCCACGCGCCGGGCCGCAGCGCGCCCTTGCCGAACATCGCCCGGTGGAGCCGCTTGATCTCGCGCATCAGCCACGGCACGCCGTCGGGCGAGTAGAGGTAGCTGAGGGCCGAGCCGACGACCTGGTCGTAGGTGACCCGACCGTGCCGCGTGGCGAACGGCTTCTTGCGCAGCTTCTTGATGATGTCGTTCCAGGCCTCCGAGGCACTGCCCGCGAGCACGCAGCGTCGCTTGCCGACCCGGTCGCACTCCGCGAAGGCGGCCGTGAGCCCCTTCCACGCGCCGAACCCGCTGCCGAGACGCTCGGAGAACGGGCGGGTGGAGGCGTCGCCGTCACCGGACGTCCACGCCTCGGGGTCGAGCACACCGTCCACGATCATCCGGCCGACGGTGTCCGGGAACAGCGCGGCGTACGTCGACCCGAGCTGGGTGCCGTAGGAGACGCCGTAGTAGTGCAGCTCGGTGTCGCCGAGCGCCTGGCGGATCAGGTCCATGTCACGCGCCGTGTCGGCGGTCGACATGTGCGCGACGATCGGGGACGCGCTGTTGTCGCAGGCGTCCCGGAACCACTGGTCGAGCCGGATCTGCTTCTTGGCCTGCTTGGTGTTGGTCGGGAACCACGCACGCGGGTAGGGCGGGGCCTTCTCGTCGGTGCGGCATCGCATCGGTGCGCTGGGGCCGACGCCCCGCGGGTCGATGCCGACCACGTCGTAGCGCTGGGTGATCTGGTCGGGGACGAGGTAGGAGAAGAAGCTCGCGAAGGCGCGCGAGGAGCCACCCGGTCCGCCGGGGTTCACGAACAGGGTGCCGATCCGGTCCGACGGGTCCCCGGTGGCCTGCACCCGCAGCAGGTCGAGCGTCACCGTCTCGCCCGCGGGGTCGTCGTAGTCGAGCGGGACCTCGGCGGTGCCGCACTCGTAGTCGGGCTCGTCGGGGTCGCAGAGCTCCCAGTCGACCACCGGCACCGCAGGCGGTGGCGCTGCGGCGATCGATGCGTTCGTCGGAACGAGGAGACTGCCCGCGAGGGCGAGGGCGAGCAGGGGCCCGGGAAGTGATCGACGGATGATCATGACGGCATCGTATGCCCGCGTGAGCCAGATCACACTGGCGCAACGTCGGCGCGAGACGGCCGTCTCACGGATCGCAGTGACAGCTCCGCGTCAGGGGCGGGGGCCGCGGACGACGGTGAGGGCGAGGGCCACGCCGAGGCCGGCCACCAGCGGGCCGATGATCGCCCACGCCTGACTGCCCGACATCGCGCTGCCGCCGACGTAACCGAGGCCCTGCAGGGTCCACAGGCCGCCGACCAGCACCATCAGCACCGCCGCGGCCAGCCCGAGGACCCGGCCCATCAGGACAGCTCGCGCTTGAGGATCTTGCCGGTCGCCGTCATCGGCAGCGCGTCGACGAACTCGACGATCCGCGGGTACTTGTACGAGGCGAACTGCTCCTTCCCCCACGCCACCAGGTCCTCCTCGCTGACGTCGTCGTGGCCCTTCTCCTTGATCACCACGGCCTTGATCTCCTCGCCGTGGCTCTCGTGAGGGACGCCGATGACGGCCGCCAGCGAGACGGCGGGGTGCTCCAGCAGCACCTCCTCGATCTCGCGCGGGTACACGTTGTAGCCGCCGCGGATGATCATGTCCTTGGAGCGGTCGACGATGTAGTACCAGCCGTCGGTGTCGCGCCGGCCGAGGTCGCCGGAGCGGAACCAGCCGTCGTGGATCGCCTCGTCGGTGGCCTCGGGGCGACCGTGGTAGCCCTTCATGATGTTGGGGCCCTTGATCGCGATCTCACCGACGGCGTCGGGGTCGGCCTCCACCTCGGTCCAGTCCGGGCGGATCAGCTTCATCTCGACCCCAGGGATCGGGGTGCCGATCGAGCCGACCCGGACCTCCTGACCCAGCGGCGAGAAGCTCGCGACCGGCGAGGTCTCCGAGAGGCCGTAGCCCTCCAGGATCGTCACACCGAAGCGCCGCTCGAAGTCCTTGTGGACCTCGACCGGGAGGGCGGACCCGCCGGCGGCCGCGATCCGCAGCGTCGCGGCGAGCTGCTCGACGTCGACACCGGAGTCGTCGAGGGCGCCGAGCAGGCCCCAGTACATGGTGGGGACCCCGGCGAAGAAGGTGACGCCCTCCTTGGCCATCGTCTTCAGCGCCGCGTCCGCCTCGAAGCGCGGCAGCATCACGACCGTCCCCCCGTAGCCGAAGCCGCCGTTCATGATCACGGTCTGCCCGAAGGAGTGGAACAGCGGCAGCACGCACAGGTAGGTGTCGGGGTTGTCCGCGTCGGCCCCGAACAGCGCCTCCCCGGCCAGGGCGTTGGAGTGCATGTTGCGGTGCATCAGCTCCGCGCCCTTGGGCTGGCCGGTGGTGCCGGAGGTGTAGAGGATGACCGCCGTGTCGTCGTCGTCGGTCTCGACCGTGTCGAAGGTCGGCGGCTGGCCGGCCATCCCGGCGCCGAGGGTCTCCGCGCCCTCGATCGGCGAGGCGGCGGCCGGGTCGACGGTGATGACGAAGAAGTGCTCGCACCCGTCGGTCGCGCTGAAGCCCTCGTGGCCGGCCTTGCCGATCGGCAGCTCGGCGGTGCCCTCGAAGCAGAAGAAGGCCTTCGCGTCCGAGTCGGCCAGGTGGTAGGCCACCTCGCGACCCTTGAGCAGCACGTTCAGCGGTACGACGGTCGCGCCGGCCTTGAGGATGCCGTAGTAGACGATCGGGAAGTAGGGCAGGTTCGGGCAGCTCAGGGCCACCTTGTCGCCGGGCCGGATCCCGCGCGAGACGAGCAGGTTGGCCACCTGGTTGGCCGCGCCGTTCACCTGCGCGTAGCTCAACCGGGTGTCGCCGAGGACGACGGCCTCGCGGTCGGCGTACTGCGCGGCGGAGTTCTCGAGCAGGCTCGCGAGGTTCGACATGTCCCGACCCTAGGCGAGGGGTGGGGGACGCGACAGTGGCTCGACCCGCGGATCAGGCCACGTCCTCGACGCAGTCGGCGCGGCCGGAGGACTCGACGACGCGGGCGCGTTCGCCCTCCGGGCACTCGGGGTCGCCCTCCTCGCGGGGCCGGCAGGAGGCGCCTCCGCCGTGCTCGGTCTGCTGGACGACCGTCTCGTCCGCCGTGCACAGGCGTTCGGTCCAGCTGAGGCAGGAGGAGACCCCCCAGCCGGTGGCGGCGACGAGGGCGGCGAGGGAGAGGCGGATGGTCAGCACCGGTCCAGGCTGGACGGCGGCGCGGGGACGCGACATCCGCCGGCGTACTCACCCCGGCCGGTGCCGTCCCCGGGTCAGGATGTCGCCGATCCGCGCGAGGTCGTGGCGGATCGCCGGTGCCGCCAGCCTCCCCGCGGCCCGGACCGGGAGGCTCCACGCGCCCTCGCCCGCGACCGAGCCGGTCGCGTCCAGCCGGGTCCCGGAGGTGATGGCGGTGAAGTCCACCGCGAGCGTGGCGGTGATCCCCCGCCAGCTGCCCTCCTCCGCCCACCGCCGGAACGGCTCCAGCTCGGTGAGCCACATCGTGGGGCGTACGCCGGCCATGGTGTTGTCGCGCCAGGTCATGCCGACGTGGGGCTCGGCGGTCCGGTCGCGCAGCGTCACCGAGAGCAGCGAGGACTGCCACTCCGGGCGGTTGCGCGGGTCGGCGAGGTAGCGGAAGACGGTCTCCGGCGGGTGGAGCAGGTCCACGCGGCACGAGAACCCGACGGTGGTCAGAACCGCTCCCCGGTCAGCAGCTCGAAGGCCTCGACGTAGCGCTGCCGGGTCCGCTCGATGACCTCCGGGGGCAGCGGTGGTGGCGGCTCGCCGGAGTCCTTGCGCCAGCCCGAGTCGGGCGAGAGCAGCCAGTCGCGCACGATCTGCTTGTCGTAGGAGGGCTGCGAGCGGCCGGGCTCCCATTCCTCGAGCGGCCAGAACCGGGAGGAGTCGGGCGTGAGCACCTCGTCGGCGAGCACGATCGTGCCATCGGCGCGGTGCCCGAGCTCGAGCTTGGTGTCGGCCAGGATGATCCCCCGCTCGCGGGCCATCGACTCGGCGCGGTCGTAGACCGCCAGGGTGAGCCGGCGCAGCTCCGCCGCGACGTCCGCGCCGACGGTCGCCACGACCGCGTCGTAGGAGACGTTCTCGTCGTGCTCGCCGAGGTCGGCCTTCGTGGCCGGGGTGAACAGGGGCTCGGGCAGCCGGCTGCCGTCGACCAGGCCGTCGGGGAGCGCGAGGCCGCACACCTCGCCGGTGGCGCGGTAGTCGAGCAGCCCGGACCCCGTCAGGTAACCACGGGCCACGCACTCCACGGGATACATCTCGAGCTGCTCGCAGACCACCGCGCGGCCCCGGAACTCCTCGGGCACGTCGGTGGAGAGCACGTGGTGCGGGACCAGGTCGGCGAGCTGGTCGAACCACCACAGCGACATCCGCGTCAGGATCTCGCCCTTGTCGGGGATCTCGCTGTCGAGGACGAAGTCGAAGGCGCTGATCCGGTCGCTGGCGACCATCAGCAGCCGATCGTTCGGCAGCACGTAGAGGTCGCGCACCTTGCCGGAGTGGAGGTGCAGGAGGCTCACCCGGCCAGCCTAGTGGGACTCGAGGATCGAGGTGAGGCGCGCCAGGTCCTTCGTGGTGGCGCGACGCATCGCGCGCTCCAGCACCGGCGCCGCCAGGCCGGCGAACCCGCTCGGCGTGCCGCGGTTGCGCAGCGTCATCCGGGTCGCGCCGTCGCCGACGGGCTCCCAGGTGTAGGTCGTCTCCATCGGGAACGGGCCGTCGGCGGTGCGCATCACCAGCCGCTCACCCGGCACCTGCTCGACGACCTCGTAGGTGTAGGCGAGCCGACGGCCGAGGAACCGGGCGACGAAGTCCATCCGCGACCCCACCCGCACCGGCGGCTCGGTCAGCCAGGTCACCTCGCGGATGTTGACGTACCACTGCGGCGCGTGGGTCGGGTCCCCGGCGTACGCCGCGACCTCGGCCGGCGGGCGCCGGATCTCGGTCTCCACCTGGACGTCGACGGTCATGGCTGGAGCCTAGTGAGAAGTGGGGCTGAAGGCCCCCGGGGCCCGGCCGATAGTCCCGAACGGATCTGTCGTCCGGACGGCCCCTCAACAGCAGATCCGTTCGGGACTATCCCCCACGGGGCGGCGGACGGGCCGCTAGCCGAGGGAGGGAGGGAGGGCGGAGGAGGGGGTGGAGGGGGGAGGGAGGGTCAGAGGATGGCGCCGGGGGTGTACGCCGCCGCCCCCGGGTGGCGGGCGGCGAGGGCCTCGACGGCGCGGACGACGGCCTGGGTCTGGGCGACGGCGGCGCCGGTGAACGCGATCGGCTCGGCCACCAGGGCGTCGATGTCAGCGCGGGTGAGGCCGAGGGTCGGGTCGGCGGCGAGCTTGTCGAAGACGTCGTTGGCGACCTGGCCCTGCCGCATCGCCAGCGCGGTGCCGACGGCGGCCTGCTTGATCGCCTCGTGACCGACCTCCCGGCCGACGCCCCGACGGACGGCGGCCATCAGCACCTTGGTGGTCGCGAGGAAGGGCAGGTAGCGGTCGAGCTCGCGCTGGATGACCGCCGGGAACGCCCCGAACTCGTCGAGCACGGTGAGGAAGGTCTGGAACAGCCCGTCGGCGGCGAAGAAGGCGTCGGGCAGCGCCACCCGGCGTACGACGGAGCAGGAGACGTCGCCCTCGTTCCACTGGTCGCCGGCGAGCTCGCCGACCATCGAGAGGTAGCCGCGGGTGACCACCGCGAGGCCGTTGACCCGCTCGCAGGACCGGGTGTTCATCTTGTGCGGCATCGCGCTGGAGCCGACCTGGCCCTCCGCGAACCCCTCGGTGACCAGCTCGTTGCCGGCCATCAGCCGGATCGTGGTGGCGAGGTTGGACGGCGCGGCGACCAGCTGCACGACGGCGGAGAGCACGTCGAAGTCGAGACTGCGCGGGTAGACCTGCCCGACGCTGGTCATCACCCGCTCGAAGCCGAGGTGCTCGGCCACCCGCTGCTCGAGGTCGGCGAGCCGGGACGCGTCGCCGTCGAGCAGGTCGAGCATGTCCTGGGCGGTCCCCATCGGGCCCTTGATGCCGCGCAGCGGATAGCGGGCGAGCAGCTCCTCGATCCGCTCGACGCCCACCATCAGCTCGTCGGCCGCCGTGGCGAAGCGCTTGCCGAGGGTGGTGGCCTGCGCGGCCACGTTGTGGGAGCGACCGGCCATCACGGTGGTCTCGTGCTCGGCGGCGAGCCGGCCCAGCCGGGCCAGGGTGGCGACGGCGCGGTCACGCAGCAGCGCGAGCGACTGCCGGACCTGGAGCTGCTCGACGTTCTCGGTCAGGTCGCGCGAGGTCATCCCCTTGTGGATGTGCTCGTGCCCGGCGAGCGCGCTGAACTCCTCGATCCGCGCCTTCACGTCGTGGCGCGTCACCCGCTCCCGGGCCGCGATCGACTCCAGGTCGACCTTGTCGACGACGTCCTCGTAGGCCTCGACGACACCGGCGGGCACGTCGACCCCCAGGTCGCGCTGAGCCCGCAGGACCGCGATCCAGAGCTGCCGCTCGAGCACGATCTTGTGCTCGGGGGACCAGATCGCCACCAGGTCGTCGGCGGCGTAGCGGGTGGCCAGGACGTTCGGGACGGTCACGGCCCCCATCTTCCCACGACGTAGGCCGGCCGCCGGCCCCGGACCGACCGGCGTGGACCCCTAGATCCCCGCGGCGATGTCGGTGCGGTGCTGGGCACCGTCGAAGCGGACCTCCGCCAGCCCGTCGTACGCCGCGGTGCGTGCCGTTGCGACGTCGGACCCGGTCGCGACGACCGCGAGCACGCGCCCCCCGGCGGTCACGAGGTCGTCCCCGTCCAGCGCCGTCCCGGCGTGGATCACGTGGACGCCCGGGTGGGACTCGGCGAGGCCGACCCCGGTGATCACGTCGCCGGAGGAGGAGGACTCCGGGTAGCCGGCACTGGCCAGCACCACGGCGACGGCGGCGCCGTCCTTCCACCGCGGCGGCGCGACGTCGGCGAGCGTGCCGGTGGCGGCGCCGTGGAGCAGCGGCGAGAGCGGGCTGTCGAGCAGCGCCAGCAGCGGCTGGGTCTCGGGGTCGCCGAAGCGGGCGTTGAACTCCACGACCCGCAGCCCCCTGCCCGTCAGCGCGAGGCCGGCGTACAGCAGGCCGGTGAAGGGAGTGCCGCGCCGCGCCATCTCCTCGGCGGTCGGCTGCAGCACGTCGCGCAGCACCTCCTCGACCAGGCCCGCGGGCGCCCACGGCAGCGGGGTGTAGGCCCCCATGCCGCCGGTGTTGGGGCCGGCGTCGCCGTCGCCGATCCGCTTGAAGTCCTGGGCCGGCTGCAGCGGCAGCACGGTGGCGCCGGTGGTCTCGTCCCACCCGCACAGCGCGAACAGCGAGACCTCCGGTCCGTCGAGGAACTCCTCGATCACCACCCGCTCACAGGCGACGGCGTGGGCCAGCGCGGCCTCGCGGTCCTCGGTCACCACGACGCCCTTGCCGGCGGCGAGGCCGTCGTCCTTGACGACGTACGGCGCGCCGAGCTCGTCGAGCGCCGCCTCGGCCTGCTCGCGGGTGGTGCAGACCCGGGCGGCCGCGGTCGGCACGCCCGCCGCGGCCATCACGTCCTTGGCGAACGCCTTCGACCCCTCGAGCTCGGCCGCCTCGCGACTCGGGCCGAAGCAGGCGATGCCACGCGCTCGCACGTCGTCGGCCACCCCGGCGACCAGCGGCGCCTCCGGGCCCACGACCACCAGGTCGACGCCGAGGTCGACGGCGAGCGCGGCCACGGCGTCGCCGTCCATCGGGTCCACGTCGTGGAGCGTGGCGAACGCCGCGATCCCGGGGTTGCC
The DNA here is from genome assembly GCA_963795215.1 of uncultured Actinomycetota bacterium. Taxonomy (GTDB): domain Bacteria; phylum Actinomycetota; class Actinomycetes; order Propionibacteriales; family Nocardioidaceae; genus Nocardioides. The sequence goes on along the minus strand of CAWCGW010000007.1, from coordinate 199,498 downwards.
GGGGGCGGCGTGGACCGCCGTCACCAGCGGGTCGAGGGACAGCGCGCGGGCCAGGGCGTGCTCGCGGCCGCCGGTGCCGATGACGAGGGTCTTCACGGTGCTCCTGCGGTCCGTCGGGTGCGGTCAGTCGTCGTGGACGACGAGGGTCTGCTCACGGCCGGGGCCGACACCGACCCCCCAGATCCGGGTGCCGGACATCTCCTCCAGCGCCTGGACGTACTTCTGGGCGTTGCCGGGGAGCTCCTCGAAGGCCCGGCAGCCGGAGATGTCCTCCTCCCAGCCGTCGAGGTACTCGTAGACCGGCGTCGCGCGGGCGAACTCGCTCTGCGTCATCGGCATCTCGTCGTGCCGCACCCCGTCGACCTCGTAGGCGACGCACACCGGGACCGTCTCCCAGCTCGACAGCACGTCGAGCTTGGTGAGGAACAGGTCGGTGAGCCCGTTGACGCGGGTGGCGTAGCGGGCGATGACCGTGTCGTACCAGCCGCAGCGGCGGTCGCGGCCGGTCGAGACCCCGACCTCGCCGCCCACCTTCCACAGCTTCTCGCCGTCGTCGTCGAACAGCTCGGTCGGGAACGGGCCGGAGCCGACCCGCGTCGTGTAGGCCTTGATCACGCCGATCACCCGGTCGATCCGGGTGGGACCGACGCCGGCGCCCGTGCAGACGCCACCCGCCACCGGCGAGGACGACGTCACGAACGGATAGGTGCCGTGGTCGACGTCGAGCATCGTGGCCTGCGCGCCCTCGAAGAGCACCGTCTCGCCCTGGTCGAGCGCCCGGTTGAGCAGCAGCGAGGTGTCCTGCACCATCGGGCGCAGCCGCTCGGCGTAGGAGAGCAGCTCTTCGACGACGGCCTCGATCTCGATCGCGCGGCGGTTGTAGACCTTGGCGAGCACGTGGTTCTTCAGGTCCAGGCTGCCCTCGACCTTGTCGCCCAGCAGCTCGGGGTCGAACAGGTCGGAGATCCGGATGCCGAGCCGGTTGACCTTGTCGGCGTACGCCGGGCCGATGCCGCGGCCGGTGGTGCCGATCTTGTTCTTGCCGAGGAACCGCTCGGTGACCTTGTCGACGGTGACGTGGAACGGTGCGATCACGTGGGCGTTGGCCGAGACGACCAGCCGGCCCTCGACCCCCTCGACGCCGCGGGCGCCGAGCCCGTCGATCTCGCGGAACAGCGCCTCCGGCGAGACCACGACCCCGTTGCCGATCACCGAGGTGGCGCCCGGGGTGAGGATGCCCGACGGCAGCAGGTGGGTGGCGTACTTCTCGCCGTCCACCACGATCGTGTGGCCCGCGTTGTGGCCGCCGCTGGTGCGGACCACGTAGTCGATGGTCTCGGAGGTGGCGAGCAGGTCGGTCGCCTTGCCCTTGCCCTCGTCGCCCCACTGGGCGCCGAGGATGATGATGGCCGGCATCGCTGCCCTGCCTTCCACGTTCGGGATCGGGAACACACGAGAGCCCCGCGCGGCAACAACCGCTCCGGGGCTCTTGCGACCCGAGGCTACCAAAGCCGGCGCCCGGACCGTCGACTACTCTCCGTGCGTGGAGTCCTGCCTGGTGATCACCAACGAGGGCGCCGGCACCGCCGACCGGGAGAGTCTGCAGCAGGCGCTCGACGTGCTCGACGGGCGTTGCTCCTTCGAGGTGGTGGCCACCTCCGGACCCGGCGAGCTCGACAGCGTCCTGCACCGCGCCGGCTCGCGGCGGATCGTCGTGGCCGGCGGTGACGGCAGCCTGCACGCCGTCGTCGCGGCCCTCCACCGCCGCAACGACCTCGACCGCAGCGAGCTCGGGCTGATCCCGCTCGGCACCGGGAACGACTTCGCGCGCTGCATGGACATCCCCCTCGACCCCGCGGCCGCCGCCCGGCTGCTGCTGGAGGGCGAGGCGCGCCCGGTCGACGTGCTGGTCGACGAGCGCGGCGGCGTGGTGGTCAACAACGTGCACGTGGGCGCCAGCGCGCAGGCCAGCCGCCGCGGCCACCGGTGGAAGACCCGACTGGGCTCGATCGGCGTCGGCAAGGTCAACCTGGGCAAGCTGGGCTACCCGATCGGCGCCCTGCAGAGCGCGTTCGTCCCGCCGCAGCTGCGGCTGCGGGTCGAGGTCGACGGCGAGGTGGTGGTCGACCTCGACCAGCCCGTGCTGATGGTCGCCGTCGGCAACGGCTCCAGCGTGGGCGGCGGTGCGGAGCTGACCCCGGACGCCGACCCCGAGAGCCGGCGGGTCGACGTGATGATCTCCCGGGCGACCTCCCTCGGCGCCAAGCTCGCGTACGGCGTCCAGGTGGCCCGCCGGACCCACACCGAGCGTGACGACGTGATGTACCTGCGCGGCTCGGAGGTCACCGTGTCCGGTGAGGAGTTCTACTGCGCCGCGGACGGCGAGATCTCCGGACCGGAGCGGCGGCGTTCGTGGCGGGTGGTGCCGGCGGCGTACGCGATGGTGCTGCCGGCCGCCTGACCCGGCCGCCTGACCCGGCGGCTCAGAGCCAGCCGCGGCGTACGGCCTCGACCCCGGCCTGGAACCGCGAGTCGACACCGAGCTCGGCCATCAGCTGCGCGACCCGGCGGCGGACGGTGCGCAGGCTGATCCCGAGGGTGCGGGCGATCTGCTCGTCCTTGGCACCCTGCGCCAGCTGGGCGAGCAGCAGCCCGTCGAGGTCGGGGGTGGCGTCACCGCGCTCGAGGGCCGGTACGGCGACCGCGCGGTCCCACAGCACCTCGAAGTACGCGGCGAGCATCTCCACGAGCCCGGGCTGGCGGACCACGAGCCGGCGCTCGCTGGCGAGGCCGGGCGGCTCGGGGACCAGGGCGCGGTTGCCGATCACCGCCAGCCGGGTCGGCACCTCGGGGACGACCCGGATCTGCTCCCCGATCGTCGCGCGGCCGATCAGCACGCTGGGCGCCTCGCGCAGCGCCCGCGCGGGATAGATCGCCCGCACCGCACGGCCCTGCAGGATCGCCTGGGTCACCGCGACCGCCATCACCGACTCGCTCGGCAGCCGCCACTGGTCGGGGCGCAGGAAGAGCAGGTCGTCGGCCGACTCCTCGATCCAGCCGATCAGCGTGGTGGGCACGTCGCCCCCCACGACCACCTCGCCGTCGAGAGGGCCGGACGCCCCGCCGTCGCTCGTCGTCGGCGGCGCGTCGTCGGGGCTGAGCTGGGGAACCGCCCGGGCCAGGTGGGTCAGCTGGTCCCCCGCCTCGGAGAGCGAGGCCGCCCACCGGGTCAGCATCAGCACCACCACCTCCGCCGGCGGCACCACGTGCAGGCAGCCCTCGCTGACGCGGACCACGCCCTCGCGCACCAGCGGCGCGAGCTCCTGCAGCAGCTGGTCGGGCGTGCGCAGCAGGCTCGCCGAGACCTCGGCGAGTCGCTGGCCGGTGGCGGGGAGCACCTGCCGGTAGAGCTGCTCCTGGGCGGTCGAGAGGCCGAGGGCGGTCGCGAGGTGACGCACGAATGGCAGGTTAGTGCCAGCGACACCTTCATGACAGACGTTGGCGCGGCGAGGTGCCACACTGTGCGGCGGAGACGTGGGTAACCACAGTCACTTCGCGGGGGAACGTGACTGCACGGGCCCCGCGGAACCGGCCGAGGGCTCGGCGTCGTGCTACGGGGGTACGCGACGCGGGGCCCTCGTTGCCGTCCCGGTAGCGTTCCTTCCGAATTCTCAGCCGCACTCTCAGCCGCAGCACAGGAGCGATGCAGCCATGGCACGAGGCCAGCAGGGTCCCCCGACCGACTGGGTCACCCGGGCCGCCGACGACGCTCAGCGCCACGCGCGCGAGGGCGAGACGATCACCTGCTCGTCGGGCGCCTCCCCCTCCGGACCGGTGCACCTCGGCAACCTGCGCGAGTTCCTCACCGTCCACTTCGTCGCCGACGAGCTGCGGCGGCGCGGCCTCCCGGTACGGCACCTGCACGTCTGGGACGACTACGACCGCTTCCGCAAGGTCCCCGCCGGGGTCGACCCGTCGTGGGCCGACCACATCGGGCGCCCGCTCAGCGCCGTCCCGGACCCCTGGGACTGCCACACCTCCTGGGCCGAGCACTTCAAGGAGCCGCTGCGCGACGCGCTCCACGAGCTCGGCGTCGACATGGAGGAGGTGTCGCAGACCGAGCGCTACCGCGCCGGGGTCTACCGCGAGCAGATCCTGCGGTCGGTGCGCCACCGCGACGACATCGAGCAGGTGCTCGCCCAGTACCGGACCAAGAGCGCGGACGCCGACGACGCCTCCGCCGTCGACGACCTCGAGCGCTTCCCCTTCAAGGCCTACTGCCGGCAGTGCGGGCGCGACACGACCACGCCCTCGGCGTACGACGAGGAGAGCACGGACCTGTCCTACCGCTGCTCCTCGTGCGACTTCGAGGGCGTCACCACGCTCGCGACCCAGGACGAGGGCAAGCTGGTGTGGAAGGTCGACTGGCCGATGCGCTGGGCCTTCGAGCACGTCGACTTCGAGCCCGCGGGCATGGACCACGCGACCCCCGGCTCCTCCTTCACCGTCGGTCACGAGCTGGTCGAGAAGATCTTCGGCATGCCGCGGCCGGCCTGGTTCGGCTACGGCTTCGTCGGCTTCGCCGGGACCCAGAAGATGTCGTCCTCGCGCGGCGGTGCGCCGACCGCGTCCGACGCGCTGCGGGTGCTGGAAGCGCCGATCCTGCGGTGGCTCTACGTCCGCCGCAACCCGCGCCAGACCTTCGACATCGACTTCGGCCCCGAGGTCGTGCGGCTCTACGACGAGTGGGACGCGCTGGGCCGCAAGGCCGCGTCGGGGAAGCGTGACGGCGCCGTGCTCGCCTGGGAGCGGGCCTCCGCCACCGCGACCGCCGGCGAGCTGCCGACCTCGCCGGTGACGGTGCCGTTCCGGGTGCTGTCCTCGGTGGCCGACGTGACCGCCGGGTCCTCCGCCCTGATCAGCACCGTCGTCTCCGACCTCGGCCACCCGCACGACTCGGTCGAGGCGCTCGAGCCGCGGCTGTCCAAGGCGATGCAGTGGACCGCGGAGTTCGTGCCCGAGGCCGACCGCACCACCGTGCGCTCCGCCCCCGACGCGACCGCCCTGGCCGCGCTGGGGCCGCGGGAGTCGGAGTGGCTCTCGCTGCTGCTCCAGGGACTGCCGGCCGGCGCCGAGCTGAAGCAGGACGAGGTCACCTCGCTGGTCTACGGCGTCCCCAAGCTCACGCGCGGGCTCGGGCTCGACGACAAGCCGACCGAGCAGGTCAAGGCGGACCAGAAGGAGTTCTTCACCCTCCTCTACCACCTGCTCGTCGACGCCGAGCGCGGTCCGCGGCTGCCCACCCTCATCGTCGCCCTCGGCACCGACCGGGTACGGGCGCTGCTCGGCGGCTGAGGCTGTTTGGTTGGGTAACGGACCGCCCGTGTCGCTTCTGCGCTGCTGCAACGGCGCAGGAGCGAAGGGAAAGGCACGTTACCCAACGAAACGTCGACGAGCTCGTCATCCCGTGGGCCGACGACCGCGCAACCGCGCAGCCAGCTCGGCCTGGTGCGGCGTGAGCTCGGTGCCGTAGCGGCGGGTGGTGTCGTCGTAGTCGCGCCGGACGCGCCGTTCGGTCAGCGCGCGAGCCTCGCCCCAGTGATCGGCGTAGGTCAGCCTGGTCATGCCGAAGCCCTCGTCGGTGACGTCGACCTCGCGCCGCCGCTCGTCCCACAGGACCTGCTCGAGCTCGCGGTCCGCGACACCGCCGTCCTCGGAGCTCTGGTACTTGATGCGCCCGTCGAACTCGAACAGGTGTCGTCCCACCCGCAGGTCGCACCATCGGACCCCTCGGCGCGTGAGGACCGGGAACTGCGTCTCCGCCTCGTGCCCCAGGACGCCGATGACCAGGTCGCGCATCAGCGTCTCGCCCACGCTCTCGGAGCCGCCATCCGCGTCGCCGACCACCGCACGCACCGTGATGCTGAAGGGCCAGCCGGCCATCTCTTCCGCAGCAGCTCCCAGGTGACTGCGGCCCCAGCCCTGATGCAGCGCACCGTCTGCCGCGACCAGACCTGACAGGTAGCCGTGCTCGCGGGCCAGGTCGGTGACGGTGCGCGGGACGTCGAGCACGTCGAGCCCACGCACACGCCCACGACGCGAGGGGTTCACCACGGCGCCATGGTGCTCGATGCCGAAGCGCGACCGGCTCCCGCGGACGTTTCCGTGCGTGATGTGCACGGCCGAGTCCTGGGGGCGCAGCAGGCGTACACCGTGGAGGATCGCTGCTGAGTCATGGCTGAACACGTGCGGGATCCGGAGGGTCAGGTGGGCGGCGCGGATCCGGGCCATGGGCCGGGCGACGTACGCGTCCCAGGAGTCCCAGAGCTCACGCGTCGTGTAGACCCCGCGTCGAACCGGCACCAGCAGCCCGCTGCGACACCACTGCGCCACCACCCGACCCGGGATGCCGAGCTCGCTCAGCCGTTGGGACGAGACCACTCCCTGACCCGTCGCCACCGCCGCCCGCATTCGTTGCTCCACCCCACTGACGGTCGCGCAGGCAGCGACGGGCGGCGCGGCGCGGACCGGAACCTGTGGAGAGCGAGACCGGACGCCCGGCTGTGGACGTCACGGGGCCCCGTACCGCCACGGTCGCTGGCTAACGCACCGCTCGTGTCGCTCCTGCGGCGTCGCAACAGCGCAGGAGCGACGCGAAAGGTCCGTTACCCAAGGAGCTCGGCGGACGCCTCGGGGGAGGAGTCGTGGAGGAAGGCAGCGCAACGCTCGGCCTCCTCGAGCTCGCCGATGGCCTGGGCGGCGAGGGCGAGCAGGGCCAGGCAGCGCAGGAAGCCGCGGTTGGGCTCGTGCGACCACGGGACCGGGCCGTGGCCCTTCCAGCCGTTGCGGCGCAGCATGTCGAGCGAGCGGTGGTAGCCGACCCGGGCGTAGGCGTAGACGGTGACGTCGTCGGCGCCCTCCTCGGCGGCGAGGGCGGCCATCGCGGCCCAGGCGACGGGCGAGGCCGGGTGGCGGCGTACGACGTCGGCGGGGGCTCCCTCGACACCGCCCTCGGCCAGCTCGGCCGCAGCCGGGTCCTCGGGAAGGTGGGTGGGGGGCGGTCCGGCCATCAGGTCCACGTGACTCATGCTCCCAGCCTGCCACTACCCTCGCAGCCATGACCGACCCGGACCGCGACCCCGACCTCGCCAGGGACGTCGACGCCTTGTGCCGCCTCTCCGGGGAGTTCACGCTCCGCTCCGGCCAGGTGAGCCACGAGTACTTCGACAAGTACCTCTTCGAGGCCGACCCGGCGCTGCTCGCCCGCGTCGTCGCGCGGATGGAGGGACTGCTCCCCCGCGACACCGAGCTGCTCGGCGGCCTCGAGATGGGCGGGATCCCGATCGCGACCGTGCTCAGCGCCCGCACCGGCCTGCCCTCGCTGTTCGTGCGCAAGCAGGCCAAGACCTACGGCACCTGCAAGCTCGCGGAGGGCCCCCCGGTCGAGGGCCGGCGGGTCACGCTGGTCGAGGACGTCATCACCACCGGCGGTGCGGTGCGTGACGCCACCCGGGCGCTGCGCGAGCGCGGTGCCACGGTGACCGACGTGGTGTGCGCGATCGACCGCAGCCCGGCCGACCAGGACCCGCTCGCCGACGTCGGCCTCGCGGTGCACGCGGTGCTCACCAAGGCCGCGCTGGATGCCGTCCGTGGCTGAGGCTGCGTCCACCACCGCGGTTCCGCCTCGACGCAGCCGGGCGCTCCTCCCCCTCGACCTGGTCCGCGGCTTCCTGATCGGCATGGCCGAGCTGGTGCCCGGCGTCTCGGGCGGCACCGTCGCTCTCGTGACCGGGCTGTACGAGCAGCTGATCGGCTCCGCCTCCCACGTCGTCTCCGCCGCCGGCCGGCTGGTGACCGGTCCCCACCGGCTGCGCTCCGCGGCCGAGGAGCTGCGGCGCACCGACTGGTGGCTGGTCGTCCCGGTGCTGGCCGGCATGGCCGCCGCCGTCCTCACCATGGCCGGGGTGATGAGCGCCTTCGTCGGCGACCACCCCGAGCACGCCCGCGGCCTGTTCCTCGGCATGGTCGCGGTGAGCATCGTCGTCCCGTTGCGGATGCTGCCGCCCGCCCACCGGCCGGTCGCCGTCGACGTCGGGGCGCTGCTGGCCGCCGCCGTCCTCGCGTGGCTGCTGGTCGGGCTGGCCGGGGGCGGGCAGGTCACCGACCCCGCCGCGCCGGTGGTGTTCCTCGCCGCCGCGGTCGCGATCTGCGCGCTGGTGGTCCCCGGGGTCTCCGGCTCCTTCTTCCTGCTGGCCGTCGGCCTCTACGCCACCACCCTGGACGCCGTGCACGACCGCGACCTCGGCTACGTGGCCGTCTTCGCGCTGGGTGCGGTCGCCGGCCTCGCCTCCTTCGTGCAGGTGCTGCACTGGCTGCTCGACCACCACCGCCGCACCACGCTGCTGGTCATGGCCGGCCTCATGGTCGGCTCGCTGCGGGCGCTGTGGCCGTGGCAGTCCGGTGGCGAGGGCGACCACGACGGGCCGGGCGCACTGCTCGCACCGCAGGCGCCGCTGCTGGGGCCGCTGGTCCTGGTCCTGGTCGGCGCGGGCGTGGTGGCCGTGCTCGTCGTCGTGGAGTCCAGGCGCCCCACCGACGGCGACCGGGGCTGATGGAGCCCGACGACGAGCGGGCGCCGTACGACCCGATGCCGCACGGGCCGCCCGAGGTCGGGGTCGGGCCGTGGCAGGGCGAGTGGCCGACCGGTGAGCAGTACGACGCGGAGCTGCTGCGCGAGGGCGACCGTCGCAACGTCGTCGACCGCTACCGCTACTGGACCGTCGAGGCGATCCGCGCCGACCTCGACACCCGCCGCCACGACTTCCACGTCGCCATCGAGAACTGGCAGCACGACTTCAACATCGGGACCATCGTCCGCTCCGCGAACGCGTTCCTCGCCGCGGAGGTCCACATCGTCGGGAACCGGCGCTGGAACCGCCGCGGCGCGATGGTGACCGACCGCTACCAGCACCTGCGCCACCACCCCTCCGTCGAGCAGCTCGCCGCGCACCTCCACGAGCGCGGGGTGGCGCTGCTGGGCATCGACAACCTGCCCGGCTCGCAGCCGCTGGAGACCACGGACCTGCCGCGCGCGGTCTGCTTCCTGTTCGGACAGGAGGGGCCGGGGCTCAGCGCGGCGGCGCGGACGGCCTGCGACGGCACGTTGTCGATCGCGCAGTTCGGCTCGACCCGCTCCATCAACGCCAGCGCGGCCGCAGCGATCGCGATGCACGCCTGGGTCCGCACTCACGCCGACCTCACGGACCACGACGGGAGCTCCGGCCCCGGCCCGTGGCGGGGCTGAGCCCCGGGCTTCAGACCTCGTGGTCGGCCAGGGTGCCGCAGCACCACCACGCGCCGCGACATCGGAGGCAGCGCCCGCAACGCGTCGAACAACGCCGAGGACTCTCGAGCTCGTCACACAGGTCCATGCCTCTCGAACGCGACGCACCTCCCGAGGGTTGCCCTGCGTCCGTGACTCACGACGTCCACGATCCGACCACCGATTCTCGCGCCCGGGGCGACCGGTGAGTAGCCACTAGGGTGGGGCACATGCCGATCGCTACCCCTGAGAAGTACGCCGAGATGCTGGATGCGGCCAAGCAGCACGCCTACGCCTTCCCCGCCATCAACGTGTCCTCGTCCCAGACCCTCAACGCCGCCCTGAAGGGCTTCGCCGACGCCGGCTCCGACGGGATCATCCAGGTCTCGACCGGGGGCGCGGACTACCTCTCCGGCCACTCGGTGAAGAACATGGTCACCGGCTCGGTCGCCTTCGCGGCGTACGCCGCCGAGGTCGCGAAGAACTACCCCGTCAACATCGCGCTCCACACCGACCACTGCCCGCAGGACAAGCTCGACGGCTTCGTCCGGCCGCTGCTCGACCTCTCGGCCGAGCGCGTCGCCCGCGGCGAGGCGCCGCTGTTCCAGTCCCACATGTGGGACGGCTCCGCGGTGCCCCTCGACGAGAACCTCTCCATCGCCCAGGAGCTGCTGGAGAAGTGCATCGCCGCGAAGATCATCCTCGAGATCGAGGTGGGCGTGGTCGGCGGCGAGGAGGACGGCGTCGAGAACGCCATCAACGACAAGCTCTACTCCACCCCCGAGGACGCCATCGCGACCGCGAAGGCGCTCGGCTACGGCGAGCGCGGCTACTACATGACCGCACTGACCTTCGGCAACGTGCACGGCGTCTACAAGCCCGGCAACGTCAAGCTCCGGCCCGAGGTGCTGCGCGACGCGCAGAACGCGGTCGTCCAGGAGTTCGGGCTCGACGAGGGCAGCAAGCCCTTCCACCTGGTCTTCCACGGCGGCTCGGGCTCGACCGCCGAGGAGATCGCGGACGCCGTGGACTACGGCGTGGTGAAGATGAACGTCGACACCGACACCCAGTACGCCTTCACCCGCCCGATCGCCGGTCACATGCTCGCCAACTACGACGGCGTGCTCAAGATCGACGGCGAGGTCGGCAACAAGAAGGCCTACGACCCGCGCGCCTGGGGCAAGGCCGGCGAGGTCGGGATGGCGGCCCGCGTCGTCGAGGCCTGCGAGAACCTGCGCTCCAGCGGCCAGAGCCTCGGCTGAGCCCTCCCGGAAAACTGCTTGTCCCGCCACGCGGGTGACCCGCTAGGGTCACCCGCGTGGCGAGGGGGTCCGGAGCGAGGCTGGTCGCCCAGCGTGCCCGCGCCAACCCCGCGCCCGTGGTCTCGGTGGCCCTCAACGTGCTCGTCGTCTGCACGCTGGTCTCGGGCCTCGCCGCCAGCCTCGGTCTGCTCCAGCGCGACGCGCTGCGCTCCGCACTGGCCCGCGTCGACCCGCAGGAGACGGTGCTCGCGGTCTCCGCGCCGTACGACGACGACGAGCCCGCCGCCCAGGACGCCGCGCTGCGCGAGGCACTCACCCCGCTGACCGAGGTGGCCGGGGGCGAGGTGGTCACGGTCAGGCAGTCGGGGACCTACGACGTCGCCGGCGTACGCCGCGGCGACGGATCCTCCTTCGCCGCGGTGACCGGCGCCGACGCGTGGCTGACCCCGGCCGCCGGCTCGCTGCCCGCCACCGGGGGTGACCGGCTCGAGGTGGCCGCCCCCGTCGGCGGCGAGCTCGAGCCCGGCGACCGGACGGTGCTGGTGAGCCGCACCGACGGTGGCCGACGCGTGCCCGTGACGGTCGTCGGCACCTGGTCGCGGGCCGCCGGGGACGACCGCTGGCTCGCCGACCTGGACCCCGGGGCGCTGCTCGTCGCGTCGCCCGACTTCCCGGAAGTCGGCGGCACCGGGAGCCTGGCCCGCTGGCGTGGCGTCCCCGACCTCGATGCGCTGCGCCCCGACCAGCTCTCCCGGCTGGCGACGGCCGTGGGGTCGGGTCTCGCCGAGGTCGAGGCGGCGGGCGAGTCGGTGTCCTCCAGCGTGCAGACCGAGAGCGGACTGGCCGGCGTGCTCGGCGACCGGGCCCGGGAGCTGACGGTGCTGCGGGCGCTGCTGCTGGTGCCTGCCGGGCTGCTGGTGCTGGTCGCCGCCGCCGGGCTGGTGCTGGTGGCGGCCGGCCTCGCCGGCGTACGCCGCGGGGAGGAGTCGCTGCTGCGCTCGCGGGGCGCCGGCTACCGCCAGCTGTCCTCGCCGACGGTGCTCGAGACGCTGGTGGTGTGCGGCGTGGCCGCCGCGGTCGCCCCACTGCTGGCGACGGCCGTCGTCCGGATCGGGGACATCCGGCCACCCCTCGAGCCGGCCGCCTGGCTCGGCAGCGGGATCGCCGCCGCGGTCTGCGCCCTGGCGCTGTCGGTGCCGGTGGTGGTCCGCGCGGTGGGTGGCGACCGGGGCCAGCAGCTGGCCGTGGAGCGGCAGCGTCGCCGCACCCTGACCCTGCTCGTGACCGCCCTCCTGGTCGCCGTCGGGCTCGGCGTGCTCGCGGTCGTCACGCTGCGCGGCTTCGGCGACGCCGTGGGCGCCGCGACGGTGCGCTCCGCCGCCGTCGACCCGCTGCTGGTCGCCTCGCCCGCCCTGCTGCTGCTGGCCGGCGGCGCCGTCACCGCGGTGGTGGTGCTCCCCGTGGTGTTCCGGATGCTGGCCCGTGCCGCCTCCGACCGCGGCGTACCCCTCGCGGTCGGGACCCGTTTCGCCTCCCGGGCTCCGGCCACCGCCGTGCCGGTGGCCCTCGCGGCCGCCCTCGCCGTCGGCACGCTGTCCTTCGCCGCCGTCGAGCGCGCGAGCTCTGCGGCGGCCCGTGCGGACCGAGCGGCCTACGTCGCCGGCGCCGACGTCCGGGTCACGCCCCCCGCCAGCGCGATGCGCGCCGGCGCGGAGGCCGAGCAGCAGGAGCTCGCGGCGCTGCCCGGTGTCGAGGACGTCGTCGCGGTCCGCCGGTCCGGCACGTTCCTGGAGGACCTCCCGGCCGAGGTGCTGGTCACCGACACCGCCCCGCGCCCGGCGCTGTTCGGCGACGAGGCCGGCTCCGTGGACGTCGCCGCCCTCGCGGGCGGGGAGTCCTCGGACACCGTCCCGGTCGCGCTCACGGAGGACCTCGCCGCTGCGGCCTCGCTGGGGGTGGGGGACACGGTGACGGTCTCGGTGCTCGGCGTGCCGCTGCAGGTCGAGGTCGTCGCCACGGTGCCCTACGTGCGCACCGTCCCCGACGGCAGCGGTGCGGTGCTGGCCGACGAGAGCGTGCTGCTCCCGCTGCTGGCCGAGGACGCCGGGGAGCCGGACGAGTGGTGGCTGGACGTCGACGAGGATCCGGCGGTCTCCGGCGCCGTCGTCACCGCCCTCGCCGACCGGCCCGAGGTCGCGCGCCAGGTCGTGACCGTCGACGAGGTGCTGCGGCAGCTCGACGACGACCCGAGCACCGGCGGCGCCGCCCTGGGCGAGGTGCTGCTGCTCACCGGCTCGGGGTGCCTGGTCGTCGGCGGCCTGCTGCTGTTCTCCGTGGTGCTGCTGCGGCGGCGCGAGCGCGCGGCCCAGGCCTGGATGCTCGGCACCGCCGGCGCCGACCGGGGGGACCTGCTCGGCGTCGTCGGCTGGGAGTACGCCGTGGTCACCGGAGCCGGAGCGGTGACGGGCCTGCTCACCGGCACCGGCGTCGCCGCCGTGACCCTGGTGTCGATGACGCTCGGCCCCGACGGTCGGCTGCTCGTCCCCGCCCCCGAGCTGGTGCTGCCCTGGCCGCTGCTGCTGGGCGCCCCGCTGGCGATGGTCGTGGCGCCGCTGCTCGGGCTGCTGGTGCTCACCCGCCGCGACCACGCCCGGATCCTGGCCGCCGACGCCGTCGTGGGGGGCCAGCGATGAGACGCACCGACCGCGGCCTGGTGCTGCTGCTGGTCCTGCTCTGCGGCTCCCTGACCGTGGCGGCCGCCCTGACCAGCGGCTGGCTGCGCACCAGTGCCGACGACATGGCCGCCGCCTCGTTCCGCGACGCGCTGCACCCCGCGACCCAGCTGCAGGTCAGCTACACCGCGGTCCGGGGGACCGACGAGGTGCCCGGCGACGCGGCGCCCGCGGTCGAGGACGCCGTCGCCCCGGCGCTGCGGGAGGTGCTGGCGCCGCCACGCCATGCGGTGGTGACGATCGAGATGGTGCCGACGGTGCTCCCGGCCCGACCCGGCCAGCCGTCCTACCTCGGGATCGCGGGACTCCCCGGCGCCGAGGGCCTGGTCGAGATGGTGGAGGGCCGGTGGCCCGAGCCGGGTGACCCCGTCACGCCGCTCCCGGACGAGGTCGCCGCGGAGTACGACGGGCCGGCCGCGGTGCCGGTCGTGGAGGTCGTCCTCCAGGAGGACGCCGCCCGCGAGCTCGACCTGCCGGTCGGTTCGTGGGTGACCCTCTCCGGCGCCTCCTACTACGGCAGCGACCGCGAGGCCCCGGCCGTGCTGCACGTGGTCGGGACCTTCCGGGCCGCGCAGGCCTACCCCTCCCCGCTGGACGACGTCGACGCGCTGCGCACCCCCTCGGTGTCGATCCTCCCCGAGCTCAACCTGGTGCGGGCCACGGCGCTGGCCGCCGACGAGGAGACCGTCCTGGGCGCCACCTGGGAGCAGGACACCGACCTCCGCTTCACCTTCGACCTCGCCGGGTCACCGACCGCCGAGCAGGCCGGCGTGCTCGTCGAGGAGGGACGCAAGGCCGGTCTCCAGGCGTGGCCGCCGGTCGTCGAGTCCGGCACCGCCACCGCAGCGAGCGGGATCGGCCGGATCGCCGAGACGGTCGTGGCCCAGCGGACGACGAGCGACGGGCTCGTGGTGCTGGTGGTGACCGCGCTGGGGGCGGGGGCGCTGGTCGTGCTGCTCGCCGCCGCCGGGGTGCTGGCCGGACGACGTGCGCCCGTGACCTCCGTCGTCCGAGCGCGCGGTGCGGGGGCCCGGTGGTTCCTCGCCCAGCGCGGAGGCGAGGCGCTGCTGCTGGTCGCCCCGGGACTGCTCGCGGCCCTCGGGCTCGCCGCCTGGCTCACCCCGGGAGGGCTCGCACCGCGGGACCTCCTCGCCGCCGCTGGCGCTGCGGCGGTGTGCGCGGTGCTCGTGACCGCCGCCCAGACCGTCCGGCCGCCCGGCGGCGAGCAGCTGCAGCTGGTGCTCCGCGACTCGGTGCAGCTCGGGCTGGTGCTGCTGGCCGGCGGAGCGGTGGCGCTGGTCCTCGTCACGGAGGACCCCGCTCCCGACGACCCCGTCATGCTGCTCACCGCCCCGCTGCTCGGCGCCGCCTCCGCGGTCGTGCTGATGCGGCTGCTGCAGACGCTGCTCGGCGGGGCCCGGGTCCTCACCCGGCGCACCCGTGCGGTGACCGGGGTCGTCAGCCTCAGCCAGTCGCTCGCCGTGGCCGGCCGGGTCGTGCTGCCCGCGACGGCGTTGGTGCTGAGCGCCTCGGCGGGCGTGCTCGCGGTCACCGTGACCGACTCGCTGCACCGCGGCGCGCAGCAGACCGGCTGGGAGCAGGCCGGCGCGGACGCGACCGTGACCGCCACCGGGCTCGACGACGGGACCGTCGCGCGGATCGCCGCGCTCCCGGGCGTCGAGGAGGTGGCCGAGATCTTCAGCGCCGAGAGCGTCTCCCTCGACACCCGCGGCGGGGTCGAGGGCGTGACCGTCCTCGGCGTCGATCCCGAGGTGCTCGCCCGCGTCGGCGAGCAGCGGCTGGGCGGGCTCGCCCTGCCCGACCCGGTCGACGGCGAGCTCGCCGCCGTGGCCTCGCCCGATCTCGACCTCGCCGACGAGCGCGCCGTGCTGCGCTACGCCCAGGCCGCCGTGCCGGTCCACGTCGTCGACCGGATCGACCGCGTCCCGGGGGTCACCGAGGGTGAGTCCTACCTGCTGGTCGACCACGCCGACCTCGTGACAGCGGTCGAGCGGCCGCTCGACCTCTACTCGCACGTGCTGGTCGGCGGTGACGTCGACGCCGCCGCGGTCCGCGAGGTCTCCCGGGAACGCGATCCCGCCTCGCAGGTGACCACCCGCGAGGCGGTGGCCACCACACGGCTCGAGGGCGAGGTCGTGGCGCGGACCCTCGCCATGACCCGGGTCGGCGCGGTCGTCGCGCTCGTCCTGGCCGGCTTCGCCGTGCTGCTCGCCACCGGCCTCGGTGGTCCCGTACGCCGCCGCAACGCCGCCGTCCTCGTCGACCTCGGCGCGGGCCCCCGCCACGTCCGGTGGCTCGGCGTGCTCGGGCTGCTGCCCGTGGTCGCGGCCACCTGCCTGGCGGCCGCCGCGTGCGGCGTGCTGCTCAGCGTCGTGGCCGGGTCCGGCTTCGACCTCGCCGGCCTCACCGGCACCCTCGGCGACCTCCCGGTCCGGCCCTCCGCCGGCTCGGTCCTGCTCGTGGCGGCGGCGCTCCTCGCCCTCGTCCTGCTCGCGGCCGCTGCCGCCTGGTCCTCCTCGACCGGCCTGCGACCCACCGCCTCCTCCTCCGACCGCACCGAACCGGAGCAGCCATGACCCCAGTGACCAGTCCCAGCCAGATCACGTGCGAGGGACTCGTGCGGATCTACAAGCGCAAGGGCGTGGAGGTGGTCGCCCTGCAGGGCCTCGACCTGCACGTGCGGCAGGGCGAGCTCGTCGCCATCGTCGGCGCCTCCGGCAGCGGGAAGTCGACGCTGCTCAACATCCTCGCCGGGCTCGACGCACCCAGCGCCGGGCGGGCCGAGGTCGCCGGGCACGACCTGCTCGGCATGGGTCGCGGCGAGCGGCGCCACTACCGGCTGCGGACCTGCGGTTTCGTCTGGCAGCGCTCCGCCGACAACCTGGTCCCCTACCTGAGTGCGTCGCAGAACGTCGACCTGCCGCAGCGGCTCGCCGGCGCCCACCGTGCGGAGCGGGCCCACCGGACCGAGGTGCTGCTCGACCAGCTCGGCATCGCCGGCGCCGCCGACCAGCGACCCGACGAGCTCACCGGCGGACAGCAGCAACGGCTCGCGATCGCGACCGCGCTCGCCAACGAGCCGCAGGTGCTGTTCTGCGACGAGCCCACCGGCGATCTCGACACCACGGAGTCGCACGAGGTCTACGGCGCGCTGCAGCAGGTCAACGAGGCGCACGGCACCACGGTCGTGGTCGTCACGCACGACCCGGCGGTGGCCGGCGAGGTGCGCCGGACGGTGGCCATCCGCGACGGCCGGACGTCCTCGGAGACGCTGCGCGGGACCACCGACGGCACCGCCCCGCAGGAGTACGCGGTGCTCGACCGCGTGGGCCGGCTGCAGCTGCCCCGCGACTTCGTCGCCGCGCTCGGGCTCCAGCACCGGGTCCGGGTCGAGCTCGTCGACGACCACATCGAGATCCGACCCGAGGAGGAGCGGTGACCACGGAGGGCTCCCCGATGATCCGCGTGCGAGACCTGCACAAGACCTACCACCGCGGGGGCGGCGACGTGCACGCCCTGCGCGGGGTCGACCTCGAGGTGACCGAGGGCCAGCTGGTCGTCCTCACCGGTCGGTCCGGCGCGGGCAAGACGACGCTGCTGACGCTGTTGGCCGGGCTGCGCCGGGCCGACTCCGGCGCCGTCACCGTCGCGGGGCAGGACGTGACGGGAGCCCGCGAGGCGGACCTGGTCGCGCTGCGGCGCACGACCGTGGGGATGATCCACCAGGAGCTGGCCCTGCTGCCGCTGCTGACCGCCGAGGAGAACGTCGGCCTCCCGCTGCGGATCACGCGCAGCGACCCGGCGGAGCGGGACGCCGTCGTGGCCGAGATGCTCGAGGCCGTCGGCCTCGCCTCCCACGCCCGGCAACGACCCGACGAGATGTCGGGCGGCCAGCAGCAGCGGGTCGCGATCGCCCGTGCGCTCGCGATCCGGCCGCGGGTGCTGCTCGCCGACGAGCCGACGGCCCAGCTCGACTCCGAGACCGGCGCGCAGGTGATGGACCTGTTGCGCAGCCTGGTCGCCGAGGCCGGCACCACCGCCGTCGTCGCCACCCACGACCCCACCATCGAGCAGTACGCCGACGCGGTGCTGCACCTCGACGACGGCCGCCTCGGCTGACAGCCCGTCTTCCGCGGTGCTGCTGCTACTCCCGCGGGTGTCAGCACCCGCGGAAGTCGCAGCAGCACCGCGGTAGTGGGGCCTGTGGAAGACGGTCCCCGGGCGGGGTCGTGCTGGGGCAGGCTCGCGGCATGCACCCCTCCCTCGTCGCCACCGCCGCCCAGCAGGGCGGGGTCTTCCTGCGTCGGCAGGCCGCTGCGGTCGGGTACGCCGACAGCGAGCTCCGGGCCCTGACCCGGCCCGGAGGTCCGTGGCTGGTGCTGCGGCGCGGGGCGTACGTCGAGCGGACGACCTGGGAGGCGCTCGACCCCTGGACCGGCCAGCCGTTCGCGCGTGACTGGGCCGCGCACCTCACCATGCGTCACCAGCACGCGATGAGCCACGACTCCGCGGGACGCGCCCACGAGCTGAGCCTGCTGCGCCCCCGGCGTCCGCTGGTCCACGTCACGCGCCCGGGAGTGGGTGGCACCCGCACCGAGCACGGCGTGAAGCATCATCTCGGGCAGGGGCTCCCCTGGGTCCGGTCGATCGCACGCGGCCTCCCCGTCACCCCGCTGGCGCGCACGGCGATCGACGTCGCCCGCGAGCACGGTCTCCAGGCCGGCGTGTGCGCCATGGACTCCGCGCTCCGCCGGGGAGTCACGGAGCGGGACTTCGCGCGTGCGTTCGTGGCGATGCGCCACTTCCCGCACATCCGGCGGGCGCGGCTCGCGCTCGCGCTCGCCGACCCCGGCGCCGAGAACGCCGGGGAGTCGATGGCCCGGCTGCTGGTCGCCGAGTCGGTACCGTCCGCCGACATCGAGACCCAGTACCCGCTGCTCGTGCGGGGGCGGGTGGTGTGGCTGGACCTGCTGGTCGGGTGCCACGCCTTCGAGTTCGACGGGCGAGTGAAGTACCTACGCCCCGCGGAGGGCGGCGTGGCCGACCGGTCTGCGGGCGAGGTGGTCTGGGACGAGAAGGAGCGGCAACGACTGGTCTGCGCGGAAGGCCTCGGCATGTCGCGGATCATCTGGAGCGACTACCACGGCGAGGCCCGCCCGCTGGCCCGGATCCGGCTCCGCACCGAGGAGGCCCAGACCCGCGCCCGGTTCGGGAGCCGTCGTCCTGCCCACCTCGACGCCTTCGCGGCTCGGATGCGCGAGGAGCGGCTGCGCCGGATCCACCCGTCTCCCGCGGTGTAGCTGCTGCTGCCGCGGGTGCTGACACCCGCGGCAGCAGCAGTAGCACCGCGGGAGTGGGGGGTGGTTACGGTGGGCGCATGCCGGTCAGCAGACTCCAGGGGATCCCGCCGACCATCTTCAGCACCATGTCCGCGCTGGCGGTGCGGACGGGGTCGGTGAACCTCGGGCAGGGGTTCCCGGACGCCGACGGGCCGGCGGGCCTGCTCGAGGCGGCGCAGCGGGCGATCGCGGAGGGCGCCAACCAGTACGCCCCCGGCATCGGCGTGCCACCGCTGCGGCAGGCGATCGCGCGCCACCAGCAGCGCCACTACGGGATCGAGCTCGACCCCGACCGCGAGGTGTGCGTGACCACCGGGTGCACCGAGGCGGTCGCGGCCGCGCTGCTGGGGCTGGTGGAGCCGGGCGACGAGGTGGTCGTGCTCGAGCCGTACTACGACTCCTACGTCGCGATGCTCCAGGTCGCCGGCGCCGTACGCCGACCGGTGCGGCTGCGCGCGCCCGACTTCCGGCTCGACCCCGAGGAGCTGCGTGCGGCGGTGACGCCCGCCACCCGGTTCGTGCTCCTCAACTCCCCCCACAACCCGACCGGCACGGTGCTCACCGACGCCGAGCTGCAGGCCGTGGCGGACCTCGCGATCGAGCACGACCTCACGGTCATCACCGACGAGGTCTACGAGCACCTGGTCTTCGAGGGCCACCGGCACCGGCCGATGGCGACCCTGCCGGGGATGGCCGAGCGGACCCTTACGCTCTCCAGCGCCGGCAAGTCCTACTCGGTCACCGGGTGGAAGATCGGCTGGGCCACCGGCCCCGCGCACCTGGTGGCGGCGGTGCTCGACGCCAAGCAGTGGCTCTCCTTCTCCAGCGGTACGCCGCTGCAGCACGCGGTCGCGCACGCCCTCGACCACGAGCCGGACTTCCCCGCCACGCTGGCGAAGAGCCTGCAGCAGCAGCGGGACGTGCTCTGCGCCGGCCTGGTCGACGCCGGCCTGGACCCGCGGCTCCCGGAGGGCACCTACTTCACGCTGACCGACGTCGCCCACCTCGGCTGGGACGACGGGCTGGAGTTCTGCCGGGCACTGCCCGAGCGCGCCGGCGTCGTGGCGATCCCGGCGCAGGGCTTCCACGAGGAGGGCGGCGGACGCCACCTGGTGCGCTGGGCGTTCTGCAAGGAGCCGGACGTGATCGAGGACGGCCTGCGCAGGTTGCGCGAGGCCGCCCTCGAGAAGTAGCGGGTCCCTCAGGCCACGGGCGGCGTCATGCCGGTGCGCGTGGACGGCGCACCGCCGCTGCGGGCGTACCACTGGTTGGCGCCGCCGGTGAACAGGCACACGACCACCACGATCGTCCCGATCAGCCACAGCGCGGGGAAGACCGCGGCGATCGGCAGCAGCGAGAGCAGGCTCGCCAGCACCGAGGACACGACCAGACCGATCCGCGCGCCGTTGACCCGCCTCATCGCGAAGATGGCGAGCACGATCGCGAGCACGGCCCACAGCGTGAACAGCGCCATGCCGATGATGCCGAAGGTGACGATGGCGTCGGGGTCGATGTTCGAGAACTGCGCGTCGAACTGCGGGTCGGCCTGGATCTGCCGGACGATCTCGTCCCGGGCGATGGCCAGGCCGGCCGCCCCGAGCAGGCAGCCGATGACGACCAGGCCGCTGAGCAGGAAGGTGATCACGCCGGCGGCCGTGACGGTGCCGGGGCGCTTGTCGGGGTCCGCCTGCGGCGGGGCGTAGCCGCCGTACGCCGGGGCCTGGCCGTACTGGGGCTGGCCGTAGCCCTGCTGCTCGTGCGGCGGCTGACCGAAGGGCTGGGAAGGCTCTCCCGAGGGCTGGCCGGAGGGCTGCTCCGTGGGCGACTGGCCGTAGGGGTTCTGCTGCGGCGGGGGGTACGCCGGGGGCTGCTGCGACGGCTGCGCCGGGTCGGAGGGCTGACCGCCGTAGGGCGTGTGGCCGGTGGAGTCACTCATGGCTGTATTGGATCACGCGTGCGGGTCGGAGGCGGGGATCAGGTGGACGACCCGCGCCCGGCGTACCAGGCCCGGACGTCGGCGCGGTTCAGCAGCAGGACGGTCGCGAGCGCCGCCCCCGCGGGGAGCACCATCACCAACGAGTAGGCCGCGCCGAACAGGCAGAGGACGGCCACCACGGCGGCGGAGGCGAGCAACCCGCCGCGGGCCCACCGCAGGCCGCGCCAGGCCTGCACCGCCATCACCACGGCCAGGGTCGACCACACCCCGACGATCCCGGCGGAGAGGTAGACGGTCTCGGTCAGCGTCGCGGTCGCGGTGTCGCCGAGGTCGGCACCCTGCCGCTTCATCTCGTCGACCACCAGGCTGGGGTCGCTGGCCATCAACGCGGCGCTGGCGGCCATCACGACGATCGCCAGCGCGCTGAACGACCAGGTCAGGACGCAGGCCCAGACGACGGCGTCGGGCCGGGCGGCGCGCAGCGGCCGGCCGGGGATCGAGTGCCCGGTCGTGGGTGCCTCGGTGCGCTCGGCCTGCAAGGTGGTGCCGAAGGGCTGGGAGGCCCCCGGACGGCGTACGGGCAGCGGCCGCGGCTGCTCGGGCACCGTGGGCCGCTCGGGGATCGGCTCGCCGCGGAACCACAGGGCGGAGGGCCCGGTCCAGAGCAGCGCGGTGCCGGCCGCGACGATCGAGGTCAGGAAGCCGCCGACCGCGACCCCGCCGAGGAAGATCGGGACGGCGAGCACCGTCAGCCCCACCCGCGCCCGGGTGCTGCCGCGCAGGGCGTGCCAGCCGAGCACGCCGGCCGCGGTCGCGAGGCCGGCGAGCACCATCAGGACGACCCGCAGCACCTCGAGCGCCGTCGGCACCGACAGGTCGAGGTCGGAGCCGGGCGGCTCGGTCAGGAACCGGGTCACCTGCTCGCGGGTCTCGAGGGAGTAGAGCCCGGAGAGCTGCTCGGCGACGGTGACCACGACGCCGACGGCGCCGCCCACGACGAGGGCGCCGGCCAGGGTGGTGTGCCGGGGTCGGGGCTGGGGCTCGCTCACGCCCCCATTGTCCACGGCGCTCCGAGCCCGCGGCCCGGCGGCTGTGCTCCGCAACGCCCCGACGTGCTGACAGGATCGCGCCATGCGCACCGTCGACCACCAGCTCGAGGTCCCCGTCGACCACGCCGACCCGTCGGGTCCGACGCTCACGCTCTACGCCCGGGAGGTGTCGGCCCCGGGCGGAGAGGACCGGCCGTTCCTGGTCTTCCTGCAGGGCGGTCCGGGGTCGGAGAGCCCGCGGCCCGACCCGGCGTCGGCGCCGGCCTGGATCGGGCGGGCGGCGCAGGACTTCCGGGTGCTGCTGCTCGACCAGCGCGGCACCGGTCGCTCCACCCCGGTCGGGGCCTACGACGACATCCCGGGCGGTGACGTGCACGCCAAGGCCGACTACCTCACCCACTTCCGGGCCGACGCGATCGTGCGCGACTGCGAGCTGCTCCGCGAGCACCTCGGGGTGGAGCGGTGGAGCCTGCTGGGGCAGTCCTTCGGCGGGTTCACCTCGACCACCTACCTCGGCCTGGCCCCGGACTCGCTGGCGAGCGTGCTGATCACGGGCGGGCTGCCGGCCGTCGGCGTCGGGCCCGACGAGGTGTACGCCGCGACCTTCGACCGGATGGTCGAGCTCAGCGCCCGCCACCACCGCAGGTTCCCCGAGGACCGCGACCGGTTGCGGCGCGCGCTCGACGCGGCGCGGGACGGCCGGGTGCGGCTGCCCGGCGGCGTCACCGTCTCGGCGCGCCGGATCCGCACCCTCGGCAACAGGCTGGGGATGGACGGCGGCAGCGAGCAGCTCCACCACCTGCTCGAGCTCGACCCCGGGGCGCCGGCCTTCGCGCACGACGTCGCGGCGCTGACGCCGTTCACGCCGCGCAACCCGATCTACACCTTCCTGCACGAGTCGTCCTGCTCCGACGGGCACCCCACCCGGTGGTCGGCGGAGCGGGTCCGCCCCGCGGCGTACGACGAGGACGAGTCGGTGCTGTCCGGGGAGCACCTGTTCCGGTGGCACTTCGAGGAGGTCCCCGGCCTCGAGCAGTACGCCGAGCTGGCGGACGTGCTCGCCGAGCACCCCTGGCCCCGGCTCTACGACGAGGACGCGCTGCGCCGCGCCGACGTCCCGGTGGTCGCGGCGGTCTACCACGACGACCCGTTCGTGCTCCGCGAGTTCTCCCTCACCACCGCCGGGCTGCTGCCGCGGGCGGAGCCCTGGATCACCAACGAGTACCTCCACAGCGCGCTGCGCACCTCCGGCACCCGGGTCGTCGACCGGCTGATCCGGCGGGCCCGGGAGCTGTGACGCAGGGTCCCTGACCCGACTCCCGCGGTGCTGCTGGTTGCTGCCGCGGGTGTCAGCACCCGCGGCAGCAGCAGCACCACCGCGGGAGACGGGTCAGCGGACCTCGGGCGGCCGGGGCCGGCCGGCGACCTTGACCCGCTTGCGGAGCCGCCGCATCTGCTCCTCGACCGGTCGGCCGAGGTAGGTGCCGAGCGTGGCACCGGCGGCGATGCCGAGGGCGACCAGCAGCCCGACGAACAGGGTCCGCCCCCCGGCCACGATCGCGGGGTTGGCCGGGTCGCCCTCCACCATCTTCAGCAGCCCGTTGAGCAGCGTCAGGCCGGGCACCAGCGGCAGCAGCGCGCCGCTCTCCATCCCGAAGCCGGGCGCGTTGGTCACGCGCGCCGCGATCATCGCGAACGCACCGACCAGCAGCGCCGCCACGGTGTTGGCCACGACCTCGGAGGCCTCCGAGGCGGCGAGCGAGAGGTACGCCGACCAGCCGAGCACGCCGATCCCGGTGGTGAGGGCGGCGGTGGTCGCGTCGGCGAAGCTGTAGAGCGCGAAGGACAGCGAGATCAGCCCCGCTCCGGCGTACTGGGCCCACAGGGGCGCCGACGACGTGGGGCTGTTGAGGATCTCGAAGGCGATGCCCTGGCTCTCCAGGAAGTTCAGCGCGACCAGGATCCCGGCCACGATGCCGGCCGTGCGCATCACGACCTCCATCACCCGGGCGGACGCGGTGACGTAGAACTGGTCGATCGCGTCCTGCACCGCGCCGACGATCATCACCCCCGCCAGCAGCATCACGATGCCGCCGACGACGATCAGCGTCGGGTCGAGGTCGGCCAGGAACGGCCACCCGAGGTCCGCCAGGGCCGCGGTGCCCGCCGCGACGAGCGTCATCCCGCCGGCGACGACGGCCTGGCTGAAGAACGGCGGCACCCGCCGCCGGTAGAGCCAGATCTGCAGCCGGTCCATGCCGCAGGCGGCGAGGAAGGACAGCAGCAGCAACGGCCAGGCCGTCGAGAAGGTCAGCGTCACCCCGGCCGCGATGCCACCCGCACCGCACGAGGAGACCCACCGGGGGTAGGGCGCGGGGGCGTAGGAGATGCGGTCGTACTCCGCGGTCGCCTCGGCGACGTCGAGCCCCTCCTCGATCGAAGCGAGCAGCCGGTCGAGGTCGCGCACCTTGGTGTAGTCGACCATCAGCGGCTGCACCACCCGGCTCACGGTGAGCGGCGCTCGGGTCGGCCCGCGGTGGTGGGTGACGGTGATCGAGGTGTAGGTGAGGTCCACGTGGACGCCGGCCAGCCCGTAGGCCCGGGTCACGCGCAGCATCTGCACGACCACGTCGTTCGCGGACATGCCGGAGGCCAGCAGGTGGTCGCCGACCCGCATGGCCAGGTCGAGGACCGGCATCGAGGGGACCCGGCCCGGGCGGGGGCGGAGCTCGGGGGACGTCACCCACCGATCGTGACAGGGAGGGGACCTCCGGTCCCAACCCTGACCCGTGCGACCTCCCGCACACCGACCGCCGACCTACGCTGGCCCCATGAGCCCGCTCCCGCAGACCGCCGCCCGGGTGCTCCTCGGGTCCGCGATGGTCGGGGCCGGCGTGCTCCACCTGACCCTCCAGCGCCAGGAGTTCCGGGCCCAGGTGCCGTCGTGGTTCCCCGTCGACGAGGACCTCACGGTCGTGGCCTCCGGCGTCGTCGAGATCGGCCTCGGTGCCGCGTTCGTCGCCCTCCCCCGGCACCGGCGCCTGGTGGGCTGGCTGCTCGCGGCGTTCTTCGTCGCGATCTTCCCGGGCAACGTCGCCCAGTACGTCGAGGGGACCGACGCCTTCGGCCTCGACACCGACCGGGCGCGGCTGGTCCGGTTGTTCTTCCAGCCGGTGCTCGTCCTCTGGGCGCTGTTCGCCGGCGGCGTGCTCGGCCGCCGGCGCACCTAGCAGCGACCCGTCAGCGCAGCACCAGGCCCTCGTCGCCGACGTCCACGGTGACCTCGCCACCGTCGGTGACCTCGCCGGAGATCAGCAGCCGGGCGAGCGGGTCGCCGATGGCGCTCTGGATCAGGCGTCGCAGCGGCCGGGCGCCGTAGGCCGGGTCGTAGCCGGTGTCGGCGAGCCACCGCTTGGCCGGCTCGGTGACCGCGATCGAGATCCGCCGCACCGCGAGCCGCTTCTCCAGCAGCGCGAGCTGCAGCTCCACGATGTGGGCGAGGTCCTCGCGGGAGAGCGCGTCGAACAGCACGATCTCGTCGAGCCGGTTGACGAACTCCGGCTTGAAGCTCGACCGGACCGCCGCCATCACCGACTCGCGCTTCTTCTCCGGCGCCAGGGTCGGGTCGACCAGGTAGCCCGAGCCGAGGTTGCTGGTCAGGATCAGCAGCGTGTTGCGGAAGTCGACGGTGCGTCCCTGCCCGTCGGTCAGCCGGCCGTCGTCGAGCACCTGCAGCAGGATGTCGAAGACCTCCGGGTGGGCCTTCTCGACCTCGTCGAGCAGCACCACGGAGTAGGGGCGCCGGCGCACCGCCTCGGTCAGCTGGCCGCCCTCGTCGTACCCGACGTAGCCGGGAGGCGCCCCGACCAGCCGCGAGACCGCGTGCTTCTCGGAGTACTCGCTCATGTCGATCCGGACGATGGCGCGGTCGTCGTCGAAGAGGAAGTCGGCCAGCGCCCGGGCGAGCTCGGTCTTGCCCGTGCCGGTCGGCCCGAGGAAGAGGAAGGAGCCGGTGGGGCGGTTCGGGTCGGAGATCCCGGCCCGCGAGCGGCGTACGGCGTCGCTGACGGCCGTGACCGCCTCGTGCTGACCGATCAGCCGCTCGCCGATGGCTGCCTCCATCGCCAGCAGCTTCGCGGTCTCGCCCTGCAGCATCTTGCCGGTCGGGATGCCCGTCCAGGCCTCGACGACGTCGGCGATCTGCTCGGGCCCGACCTCCTCGCCGACCAGCGGCTCGAGGTCGGCGGCCTCCGCGCGCTCGGTGTCCTCGATCCGGTGCATCAGCTCCTGCTTGGCCGCCCCGATCTCGGAGAGCCGCTTGAGCATCGGGACCCGCTCGTCCTCGGAGATCCCCGCCGAGAGGCTGCTCTCCAGCTGCCGCTGCTCGGTGGAGAGGGCATCGACCTGCTTGCGCAGCTCGCCCTCGCCCTCGAGCTGGGCGCGCTCCTGCTCCCAGCGTGCCTCGAGGCCGCGCAGCTCCTCCTCCTGGTCGGCGAGGTCGGCGCGCAGCGCACCGAGTCGCTCCACGGAGGCCTCGTCGCTCTCCTTCTCCAGCGCGAACTGCTCCATCTTGAGCCGGTCGACGTGGCGACGGAGCTGGTCGATCTCCTCGGGCGAGGACTCGTGCTCCATCCGCAGCCGGGAGGAGGCCTCGTCGATCAGGTCGATCGCCTTGTCCGGCAGCTGCCGCCCGGTGATGTAGCGGTCGGAGAGGGTCGCGGCGGCGACCAGCGCGGCGTCGGTGATCCGGACCCCGTGGTGGGCCTCGTACTTCTCCTGGATGCCGCGCAGGATCTGGATGGTGTCCTCGACGCTCGGCTCCCCCACGAAGACCTGCTGGAAGCGGCGCTCGAGCGCGGGGTCCTTCTCGATCCGCTCGCGGTACTCGTCGAGGGTGGTCGCACCGATCATGTGCAGCTCGCCGCGGGCCAGCATCGGCTTGAGCATGTTGCCGGCGTCCATCGCGGAGTCGCCGCCCGCGCCCGCACCGACGACCGTGTGGAGCTCGTCGATGAAGGTGATCACCTGGCCCCCGGCGTCCTTGATCTCCTCGAGGACCGCCTTGAGCCGCTCCTCGAACTCGCCGCGGTACTTCGCGCCGGCGACCATCGCGGCGAGGTCCAGGCTCAGCACCCGCCGGCCCTTGAGCGAGTCGGGGACGTCGCCGGCGACGACCCGCTGCGCCAGCCCCTCGACGACCGCGGTCTTGCCGACCCCGGGCTCGCCGATGAGCACCGGGTTGTTCTTGGTGCGCCGCGAGAGCACCTGCACCACGCGGCGGATCTCCGAGTCACGGCCGATCACCGGGTCGAGCCGCCCTTCCTCGGCCGCCTGCGTGAGGTCGACGGAGTACTTCTCCAGCGCCTCGTAGGTCGACTCCGCCTCCTGGCTGGTGACGCGGCGGTTGCCGCGCACGGCGGTCAGCCCCTCCCGCAGCCCCTCGGCCGTGAGCCCGGCGTCGCGGAGCACCTGCTGGGCGGAGGACTCGACGGTGGCCAGCGAGATCAGGAGGTGCTCGGTGGCGACGTACTCGTCACGCATGGAGGAGGCGAGGTCGAGGGCACCCGCCAGCACCCGGGTGAGCGAGGGGGAGGCGGCGGGCTGCTGGACGGTGGACCCGGTCGCGCTGGGCAGGCTGTCGCGGCGGTCGACCGCCGAGTGGACGAGCGCCGGCGCGTCGGCGCCGGCCTTGCTGACCAGGCTGGCGGGCACCCCGCCCTCCTGCAGCAGCAGCGCCACCAGCAGGTGGATCGGCTCGGTGGCGTTGTTGCCGGCCGTGGTCGCGGACAGCTGGGCGGCCTCGATGACCTCACGGCTGCGGGTGGTGAACTTGTCGGCTCCGAACTGGCTCACGGGCGGTCCCTCCTGCTCTCGGGTGCGTCATCGACACAACGCGCGACAAGTTGAGTCTGTTCCACTCAACTTGCCTCGATTCCGGGTCCGCGCAGCCGGCACGCCCTCGCGAACGCGATGCTCTCACCCAGCCGGCCCGGCGTGTCGCTATCGGCCCACATCGGGGCGGTCGCGGGCTACTATCCCCCTGACGGCCTGCAGACCCGGGCCGCCAGGAGGGTGGACGCACGATGGTGCTCGGCAAGCTGTTCGGCAAGAAGGACGCCGACGGGTCGGCGGATCAGTCGACCGAGCCGGATCCGACGCCGGAGCCCGAGACTCCCCGGCTGAAGGTCGTCATCATCGACGACGACCCGGACGCCCGTGACTTCATGCGGATGGGCCTCGAGGTCGGCGGCTACGAGGTCGTCGGCGAGGGCGGGGACGGCCCGTCGGGCATCCAGGCCGTGGCGGAGGGCCTGCCGGACCTGGTGCTGGTCGACCTCCACATGCCCGACATCGGCGGCCTGGAGCTGCTGCCCCAGCTGCGCGAGGCACACTGGCCCACCAAGTTCGTGGTCGTCTCCGCGATCGGCGCCACCCGGATGGTCGAGGCCGCGATCGAGGCCGGCGCCATCGGCTTCATCGAGAAGGGCGTCTCGCCCCGCAGCATCAACATCCACCTCGAGAAGGTCGCGCACGCGGGTGCGGTCAAGGTCGTGCGGCCCTACCCGCTCAACCACGAGTACCCCTAGTACCCCTAGCCCGGTGGCTCGGCCTCCAGCTCCCCCGGGACCTGGTGGCGGGGGTAGTCCTCCGTCTCGCCCTCGACGAGCACGGCCCGGCAGAAGTCCTCGCCGAACGGCGTGAGGTGGATGCTGCGACGGACCACCTTGGTGAAGCGCTGGGAGTGCAGCGCCGCGAGCACGTCGGGCTGGGCCTCCAGCACCTGGTACTCCAGGGGGTCGGTCAGCTGCTCGCGCGAGAACCACACCAGCCCGAGCCGGTGGAGGTTGTTGAGGTAGGCCGGCACCCGGTCGACGTGGCGGCACCCGGCCCGGGCGCCGACCATCGTCAGGCCCGGGGCGATCAGCTGGCTGTTGAGCCGACCCACCGGGCCGCCGGTGCGGACGTCGACGCTGGGCTGCGGCCCGGCCGTCAGCAGCAGCATCAGCACCCGCGCCTCGTCCGGCGCGAGGTCGCCGAGGATCCGGCCGTACGCCGGATGCTCCTCCTCCTCGTGCCACACGTCGCGCGAGCGCTCGAGCAGGTCGGCCCCGCGCTCGCGCAGCGAGGCGCGCGGGTCGTCCTCGCGAGGCCGACCGTCGGCGTGCCTGTCCTCGACCGCGGTCGCGGCGGCCACCGCCTCGGACAGCGGTACGCCGGAGGCCACCGCGCGGGCCGCGTCGGTGACCTGCGCGACGGTGACGCCGAGCTCGTGCGCGAGCTCGGCCGCGGCGACCGGGTCACGGGTGGCGGCGAGCAGCCGCCGGGTGGTCCGCGCGGAGGCCAGCAGGCCCCACTGGGCGGCGTTGAGCCAGGTCGTCGCCGCGATCCGTGCCAGGCCCGGCAGCGCGGCCGCGGCCTCCCCGGGCGAGGGGAGCCGGTGCTCGTCCCGGTGCTGGTCCGGCTGCTCGGGCCCGGTGCCGTTGCTCCCGCTCATCCGCCCCCCACTCCGAAGATCCACAGGTGCAGCACTCCGCCGCCGAAGCCCATGATGGCGCCGTGGGCGTAGAGCATCCACTCGTCCTCCCGGATCGCGGCCCGCATCATCTCCACGAAGTCACGGGGCGGCAGCTCCCGGGTGCGGGTCAGGATCAGGGTGCGGATCTTCTCGGCCTGCTCGCGGCTGAACTCCTGGTCGCGGAACGGCGTCATCGTGTGCTCGACGCCCTCGCGGGCGATCGCGCGCCGGATCGCGTCGTAGCGTCCCCGCCCCAGCGCCACCTTCACCGCCGGGCGCGCGACGCCGGCGGCCTGGTCGATGGCGGGTCCGAGGGCGATCGCGAGCAGCTGGCGGGTCCGGTCCCCGCGGGGTCCGTTGAGCAGGAAGTCGCCGATGTTCTCCAGGGTGATCACGTCCTCGGCGATGATGCCGGCATACACCTCGGCGGCCTCGCTCTGCCGCCGCGGGAAGAGGCCGTGGGCCCGGACGCCCCAGATCCGACGCGGCTCGGACGGCTCGAAGATCAGCCACATGCCGAGCGCGTTGGTCATCCAGCCGACCACGACCCCGAGCAGCGGCAGCAGCCACCACTCGTGGAAGGTGTGGTCGACCACGGCGACCGGGATGCCGAGCAGGAAGCCGAAGACCCCGCCGAACCACACCATCAGGTTCAGCTCGCGCTGGCCGAAGTCGCGGAAGATCCGGACCACGAGCGCCGGGTGCTGGCGGAAGTGCTCGATCACCATGATCTTGGGGTCGAGCAGCTGGTCGATGTGGTGGCCGATCTCGGTCGTGATCGTGCGGACCACCCCGGGAAGCTGGTCGCGCACCCGGGCGACGACGGCCCGACGGCCCGCGGCCGGCAGGTCGCGCCACAGGGCGGGGTGCTCGCTGAGCATCACCTCCTCGATCAGCCCGGGCAGCTCGGGCCCGAACAGCTCGACGATGTGCTCGGCGATCCGGTCCGGCTCGAGGTTCTGGTAGAACTCCGCCGGCGTCCCGAGCTTGGAGATCGCCTTGTCGACGGCGATGGAGCCCATCTTGGCTGCCCGGGCGGGCACGATGCCCTGCCAGCCGAGCCCGCCCTGCATCAGGCCGGGCACCTCCTGCAGCGGGCGCGGCAGCACCGAGGAGAGCTCGCGCAGCCCGGGGACGCGGACCCCGTGGAAGCGCACCGGGCTGAACAGCATGACCAGGCCGGTCCAGTTGATCAGCAGGCCGACGACCGCGGTGAAGACGGGGATCGACCAGAACACGAGCCAGTCGACCTGGGCGAGCCACTCGGCCACGCCGTCGGGCACGGCAGGGGTCAGCGGACCCACGCGCCCCACCTCCCTCCCGCGATCGGCCCCGCCGAGACTAACGACGATGCGACGATGGGGTGATGGGTACGAGCACGGGGGGACGGCCCGAGCTGCCGCTGCTGCCGGAGCTCGCGGCGGACTGCGGCGCGTGCTTCGGGTTGTGCTGCGTGCTGCTGCCCTTCCGTCGCAGTAGCGCGTTCGCCGAGGACAAGGATGCCGGGACGCCGTGCCGTCACCTCGACGCCGAGGACCGCTGCGGCATCCACGACTCGCTGCGGGAGCGGGGTTGGTCGGGCTGCTCCACGTTCGACTGCTTCGGCGCCGGCCAGCACGTCTCGCAGGTCACCTACGGCGGGACGTCGTGGCGCGACCAGGAGCAGCTGGGCGAGATGGCGGCGGTGCTCTCGGTGGTGCGCCAGCTGCACGAGATGATGGCCCACCTCGCCGAGGTCGTCCGCCGCGCGCCGGAGGCGGGCGCGGTCGCGATGACCGGGGAGCTGCTCGCGCTGACCCACGCCGACCCGACCACGATGCTCGCGGCCGACCTGGGCGCGGTCCGGGGCCGGGTCAGCCGGGTGCTGCGCGAGGCCAGCGTGCGGCTGCACGGCGAGGCCCGGCCGATGCCGGCCGACCTCGCGGGCGCCGACCTGCGGGAGCGGGACCTGGTCCGCGCCGACCTGCGCGGGGCGTTCCTCGTCCAGGCCGACCTCCGCGGCGCCGACCTCTCCCGCGCGGACCTGCTGGGCGCCGACCTCCGCGACGCCGACCTCCGCGGTGCGCGGCTCGCGGAGGCGTGGTTCCTCACCCAGTCCCAGCTCAACGGCGCCCGTGGCGACGGCCACACGACGCTTCCCGGTGCGCTGCACCGTCCCGACCGCTGGACCTGAGGCGGCCCGGGTCAGCGCCCGCGGCGCCAGACCACGACCGATCGCCCGGGGTCGGTGCCTCGCAGCACCGGCAGCCGGTTCGGCAGTGAGGCGACGGGCCGGGTGGCCATCGCCTGGCGGAGCGCCTCCCGGGTGACCTCGAGCTCGGCCTGCAGCTCGGCGACGCGGGCGCGGAGGGCGTCGTTCTGCATCTCGAGCTCCAGCAGCCGGCGGACGCCCTCGACGCCGACCCCGGAGGAGGTCAGCTGGGCGATCGTGCGCAGCCGCTCGACGTCGCGGTGGGAGTAGCGCCGGCCACCGCCCACGGTCCGGCCGGGGGTGATCAGGCCCATCCGCTCGTAGGCGCGCAGGGTCTGCGGGTGCAGGCCGGAGAGCTCGGCGGCGACGCTGATGACGTAGACCGCCGCGTCGGGCCCGGGTGAGGCGAAGTCGGTCACGACCCCGGCTCCGTGAACAGGTTGGCCCGCAGCGGCTTGCCGGCCGTGGCGGCGCGGTAGCTCTCCACGGCCTTGCGGGCGGCGGGATCGAGCACGGCCGGCACCTGGACCTCCACCGTGGCGAGCAGGTCACCGGTGGTCCCGTCACTGCGGCGGGCACCCTTGCCGCGGACCCGGAAGGTCCGCCCGTTGGGGGTGCCGGCGGGGAGCTTCAGCGTCACCGGCCCGCCCGCAAGCGTCGGGATCCGCACCTCGGCGCCCAGCGCGGCCTCGTCGAAGGAGACCGGGACGTCGAGGGTGAGGTTGTCGCCCTTGCGTCCGAAGATCCGGTGCGGCCGGACCTTGACGGTGACGAACAGGTCGCCCGCCGGCCCGCCGCTCTGCCCGGGCGCCCCCTTGCCCTTGAGCCGGATCCGCTGGCCGTCCTTCACCCCGGCAGGGATCCGCGCCTGGATCGAGCGCGCCGAGGTCCCGCGGCCCGAGCCGTGGCAGGTCGGGCAGGGCTCGTCGTAGACCAGCTGCCGACCTCCGCACGCCGGGCAGGTCTCGTTCATCGAGAACGCGCCGCCGGCGGAGACGACCACGAAGCCCGCGCCCTCGCACTCGGGGCACACGTGAGGCTTCGTGCCGGGCCGGCCGCCGGTCCCCGAGCAGGCGGGACAGGGCGCGTCGGAGGTGAGGCGCAGCGAGATCGTGACGCCGTCGAGGGCGTCGGTGAAGCCGATCGTCGCCGTGGTCTCCGCGTCGGCCCCGCGCTGCGGCCGGCGCTGGCCCCGCTGCCGGCCACCTCCGAAGAGGTCGCCGAACATGTCGCCGAGCCCACCGCCGCGGCTCCGGTCACCGAACAGGTCGCCGACGTCGAACCCGCCCTGGTCGAACCCGCCCGTGGGGTACCCCCCACCGGCGTACGCCGCGCGCAGCTCGTCGTACTTCACGCGCTTGTCCGGATCACCCACCACGTCGTAGGCCTCGGCGACGGCCTTGAACTTCTCGTGCTTGGCGGCGTCGTCGGGGTTGGAGTCGGGGTGGTTGTCGCGGGCGAGCACCCGGTAGGCCTTCTTGATGTCGGCCGCGCTGGCGTCCTTGCTGACGCCGAGGACCTGGTAGAAGTCCTTGGTCGCCCAGTCGGCACGGATGCCGTCGGTGCTGCTCACGTGGTCACCCCCTCGTCGTGGTTGCCGGTCAGGACACGGGGTCGACGACCAGGACCTGGGCGGCGCGGACCACGCGCTCGCCGATCCGGTAGCCGGCCTTGGCGATCACCTTGCAGGTCGTGACCGTCACCTCCGGGTCCTCCCCGATGTGGGAGAGGGCCTCGTGGAAGGTGGGGTCGAACGGCTCACCGGGCGCGCCGAACCGGATCAGGCCCAGGCCGCTGACGACCCGCTCGAGCTGGTCGGCCACGGCCGCGAAGCCCGGGTCGAGGTCGCCGTGCTCCCGCGCCCGGTCGACGGTGTCGAGCACCTCGACGATCGGGGCGAGGACCCGGTAGGTGGAGTTCTCGGCGACCATCTCGCGGTCCCGCTCGACGCGGCGCTTGTAGTTGAGGAACTCCGCCTGCAGCCGCTGCAGGTCGGCGAGGCGCTCGGCCGACTCCATCCGCGCGAGCGTCAGCTCGTCGGCC
Organism: uncultured Actinomycetota bacterium; assembly: GCA_963795215.1. Lineage (GTDB taxonomy): Bacteria > Actinomycetota > Actinomycetes > Propionibacteriales > Nocardioidaceae > Nocardioides. Next base: position 166,087 of record CAWCGW010000007.1, on the reverse strand, counting down.
TCCGCCTCGGTCCCCTCCGCGGGGGCAGCGGACGCGGAGGCGTCGGCCTCGTGACCGGCGCCCTCGCGACCTTCGGCCGGGGCCGGGGCCCCCTCCTCCTGCGGGAGGGGTGCCTCGACCTCGGACTCGTTGGCCATCTCCTCGGCCTCGTCTCCGAACCCGTCCGGGGACTGGGTCACCGGGACTCACCCTCGGTCGGGGCGTCCGCGCTGCCGTCGTCGCCGGGCTCCTCGTCGACGATCTCGGCGTCGACGACGTCGTCGTCGGCCTCGCCGGTCGCCTCGCTGGTGCCGCCGGCCGCGGCCTGGTCGGCCTCCGCGGCGGCGTACATCGCGGCGCCCATCTTCTGGCTGGACTCGCCGAGCTTGGTGATGCCGGCCTTGAGCTCCTCGGCGTCGGCGTCCTCGTTGGCCAGCGTCGCCTTCAGGGCGTCGACGTCGGCCTGGACCTCGGTCTTGACCTCCTCGGGGATCTTCTCGCCGTTCTCCTCGAGGAACTTCTCGGTGGAGTAGACCAGGGAGTCGCCCTGGTTGCGCGACTCGACGGCCTCGCGGCGGCGGGCGTCCTCCTCGGCGTACTGCTCGGCCTCCTTGACCATCCGGTCGATCTCGTCCTTCGACAGCGCGGAGCCACCGGAGATCGTCATCGACTGCTCCTTGCCGGAGCCCTGGTCCTTGGCGGAGACGTGGACGATGCCGTTGGCGTCGATGTCGAAGGTGACCTCGATCTTCGGGACGCCCCGCGGCGCGGGCGGCAGGCCGGTGAGCTCGAAGTTGCCGAGCGGCTGGTTCTGCGACCACATCTGGCGCTCGCCCTGCGCGACCTTGATCTCCACCGACGGCTGGTTGTCGTCGGCGGTGGTGAAGATCTCCGAGCGCTTGGTCGGGATCGTGGTGTTGCGCTCGATCAGCGTCGTCATGACGCCGCCCTTGGTCTCGATGCCGAGGGAGAGCGGGGTGACGTCGAGCAGCAGCACGTCCTTGACCTCGCCCTTGAGGACGCCGGCCTGGAGGGCGGCACCGACGGCCACGACCTCGTCGGGGTTGACGCCCTTGTTGGGCTCCTTGCCGCCGAGCAGGTCCTTGACCACCTCGGTCACCGCCGGCATCCGGGTGGAGCCACCGACGAGCACGACGTGGTCGATGTTGGCCACCGCCACGCCACCGTCCTTGAGCACCGACTGGAACGGCGCCTTGGTCCGGTCGAGCAGGTCGCTGGTCATCTTCTGGAACTCCGAGCGGGTCAGCTTCTCCTCGAAGTGGAGCGGACCGGACTCGCCGTGGGTGATGTAGGGCAGGTGGATCGTGGTCTCGCTGGAGCTCGAGAGCTCGATCTTCGCCTTCTCGGCGGCCTCCTGGAGGCGCTGCTTGGCGATCTTGTCGGCGGCGAGGTCGACGCCGTTGCCCATCTTGAACTTGTCGACCATCCACTGCACGACCCGGGAGTCCCAGTCGTCGCCGCCGAGGTGGTTGTCACCGGAGGTCGCCTTGACCTCCACGACACCCTCGCCGATCTCGAGCAGCGACACGTCGAAGGTGCCGCCACCGAGGTCGAAGACCAGGATCGTCTGGTCGTCGCCCTTGTCGAGGCCGTAGGCCAGGGCGGCCGCGGTCGGCTCGTTGACGATCCGCGAGACGTTGAGGCCCGCGATCTCGCCGGCCTCCTTGGTCGCCTGGCGCTGCGCGTCGGAGAAGTACGCCGGCACGGTGATCACCGCGTCGGTGACGGGCTCGCCGAGGTAGGCCTCGGCGTCGCGCTTGAGCTTCTGGAGCACGAAGGCGCTGATCTGCTGGGGGGTGAAGGACTTGTCGTCGATCTTCACGTCCCAGTCGGTGCCCATGTGCCGCTTCACGGAGCGGATGGTGCGGTCCACGTTGGTGACCGCCTGGCGCTTGGCCACCTCACCGACGAGGACCTCGCCGGACTTGGAGAAGGCCACCACCGAGGGGGTGGTGCGGGCGCCCTCCGCGTTGGCGATGACGGTGGGTTCGCCACCCTCGAGGACCGAGACGACGGAGTTGGTCGTCCCGAGGTCGATTCCGACCGCACGAGCCATGATCTGTTCCTTCCGGTTGCACTGCACAGGTCCGTGGGCGGCCCGGTCGGACCGCCGCGGAGAGTTGAGCCTCGCTGGCTCAACTTATGTGTGCCACTGTAACGAAGGAGTGGTGGCGGGTTGTTCCCGCCCCCGGCATCGGGATCGGGGTGGGGGTCGGGGTCGGATCTCACCGACCTGTTCCCCGACCGTGGCCCAGCCGTGGCCGACGCGGGCAGGGCGCCGCCGCGGGCGCGGGGGTGGCGCCCCCTACACTGGCGACCGTTCGGGCCGATCCGCTGGGGGGTGGACGGTCACACAGAGTGGGTCCGGGACGGACAGGCATGGCCGTCCGGGGCCGTGGGGGTGATCCTCGTGCCGCGCAGTTCCCGTCCTCGCACGTCGCTGTCCCGGGTGGTGTCGACCACGGTGCTGTCGCTGGCCCTGGCCACGACCGGGCTGGCCGCCACGACCTCGGCCGCGGAGGCCGCGTGGTCCCGTCCCGGCGACCTCGTCAAGTACCGCGTCTGCCGCGACACCACGGCCAGCGGCGACCACTGGGTCTTCACCAGCAGGGTGCTGCGCTACCACCGCACCCCGGACGCCCGGGCCTCGATCTCGGTCCACACCGGCAACCGGCGGGTCGCCCGCTGGCGGACCGGCTGGCTCGACCGCGGTGCGGCCGAGGTCGCCACGGTCCGGGCGAGGAAGGCACCGGGGGTGCGGGTCGTCCTCACCATGGAGGCCGGCGACCGCGACTCCGACATCGGGACGGCCAGCGAGGGCTACGTGCTCCGGCCCTCGGCGATCCGCCGGTGCGGCTGAGCGGCACCTGCCCTTCAGCCTGCCCTTCACCCTGACGCTCACCCTGCCGTCCACCCTGCCGTCCACCCTGCTCGACGGAATACCTGCGGCCCGCGCGGTGTCACAACCGGCATGACCGCACACACTGCCCTCGACGTCCCGACGATCACGCTGAACGACGGCACGGCGATCCCGCAGCTCGGGCTCGGCGTGTTCCAGGTGCCACCGGAGCAGACCGCCGAGGTGGTCACGCAGGCCCTCGAGGTCGGCTACCGCCACATCGACACCGCGCAGATGTACCAGAACGAGGCCGGCGTCGGCTCGGCGATCGCCGCCGCGGGGCTGCCGCGCGAGGACCTCTACGTCACCTCCAAGCTGAACAACGGCTTCCACCGGCCCGACGACGCGCGCCGCGCGTTCGAGGAGACGCTCACCAAGCTCGGTCTCGACCGGGTCGACCTGTTCCTCATCCACTGGCCGCTGCCCACCCTCTACGACGGCGACTTCGTCTCCACCTGGCGCACCCTCGCCGAGTTCGTCCAGGACGGTCGTGCGACCTCCGTCGGCGTCTCGAACTTCCAGCCCGCCCACCTCGACCGGATCATCGAGGAGACCGGCGTCGTCCCCGCCGTCAACCAGGTCGAGGTCCACCCCTACTTCGGCAACGCGGAGGTCCGCGCCGCCGACGCCCGCCACGGCATCGCCACCGAGGCCTGGTCGCCGATCGCCCAGGGCGCGATCAACGACGACGAGCAGATCGGCGCGATCGCCGACACCCACGGACGCAGCAAGGCGCAGGTCGTGCTGCGCTGGCACGTGCAGCGGGGCGACATCGTCTTCCCGAAGACGACCAAGGTCGAGCGGATGCACGAGAACGCCGCGATCTTCGACTTCGAGCTGACCGGTGACCAGATGGCCACCCTCGACGGGCTCGACCGCGGCGAGCAGGGCCGTCGCGGCCCGAACCCCGACGCGTTCGACTACGTCCCCGACTGAGACGGGGGCTCAGCCCCCGATCGCGACCTTCACCGGGTTGGAGGGCCGACCGGAGTCCGTGTCGACGACACGGAACCGGTTGGCCCCCGGCTGGCTGGTCTGCACGTAGGTGGAGAAGGTCTCGCCGCTGACCGAGACGGTGACCGGGAAGTCCCGCCACGAGCCGTTCTCGTACCGCTGCACCTGCAGGATCGCGCCCTCCCCGCCGGGGTAGACGCCGGTCAGGTCGATCTGCTGCATCGCGGAGACCGAGGTCTGGCCCGCCGACAGCGAGATCGCCTTCGAGGGCTTCTTGGTCGTCTTCTCCTGCTTCGGCTCCGGGTCCTGGGTCGCGGACGGCTCCTCGCCGGGCGCCAGGGTGACGGCCGGACCCTCGGGGGGTGTGGTCTTCTCGGGCTTCGGCAGGTACATCGAGGCCTCTCCACCGCCGCCGGTGCTCTCCTCGGCGCCGTCGACGCCGAGCACCTTCGCCCCGGCGAGCGCGGCCAGGCCAAGGACCAGCCCGACGACGATCCCCACCCCGACCAGCGCCAGCAGTCCGTACGCGACGGGGCGCTCCGGGGGGTCCTCGTGCGGGAGTCGGTCGGCCATGCCGCCATTGTCGGGGCTGCCCGGTGCTGGACCAAACGGGTGACCGCAGGAATCTCGCCGAGAGTGGGTTCACCGGCGGCGGAACTGGGTAGGCTGTCGCCGTCTCGGGGGTCGAGTGCGCCTCCGACGTGGGAGACGGGGGAAGCACGTGTCGGACCTGACCTACTCGGTGGACGTCCTGCAACAGCTGGGGAGCAACCTGACGGACCTCGCCAGCGACTTCAAGGACGGTGAGGGCTCCGCCAACTACGGCGTGAGCGACGTCGGCCACGTCAAGGTCGCCGACGCCCTCGACAACTTCCGTACGAACTGGAACGACAACCGCGAGCACCTCGCCGAGAAGCTCTCGACGCTCGGCGACCTCGCGACCAAGTCCGCCGAGGGCTTCGGCGCGGCCGACGCCGACCTCGCCGCCAAGCTCCGCGAGAAGATGGAGGCGGGCTCGTGACCGCCCGCAGCTATCTCGAGTGGCACCTGGTCGGCTACGGCAGCGACCCCGTGCCGGTCGACCAGTGGGACGTGGACGACGTCGCCGACGAGCTGCGCGAGCGCGCCAGCAAGGCGTCGTCGATCCGCGACACCCTGTCCGCGCTGAGCTCGCTCGAGGGCTGGAGCGGCCAGGCCGCCGAGGAGTTCGCCGGCAAGGCCGACGACGTGCTCGAGGACCTCGGCAAGGTGGTCGACCGCTACCAGGACGTCGCCGCCGCCCTCGACTGGTGGGCCGGGGCCGTCGGGACCGCCCGCACCCGCACCGCACAGGCGGTGCAGGACGCGGAGGACGCCCACCAGCGGGTCGAGAGCAACGACATCGACGTCGCGTCGGGCACCGACCCGAGCCAGGCACTGCTCGACCAGCAGAGCCAGGCGGACGGCCGCAAGGCAGCGGCCGAGGGCGACCTCGCCGACGCGCGCACCGCGATGCGGCAGGCCATGGAGGCCCTCGACGACGCCGCCGAGACGGCCAAGTCCAAGATCGACGACGCCGCCGACCACTGGGACGACGGTGCCTGGGGCAACGTCAAGGGCGTGCTGCGCAAGGGCGCGGACGTCGTGGAGTTCCTGTGTGCCGCCCTCGAGATCATCGGCGCCATCCTGGGCGCCGTGATCCTGGTGCTGGTGCTGACGATCGGCGCCCCGTTCGCCCTGCTCGTCGCCGCCCTGGTGCTCGCGGTCGCCGTGCTGGCGGGTCACGCCTTCTTGATGATGCTCGACGAGGGCGACGTCGGGTGGGACACGATCGGCCTGGACCTGCTGAACGTCGCCCTGTCCTTCACCGGCCTGAAGCTGCTCGGCCCGGCCGTCACCGGTGGCCTGCGGGGCCTGCAGGGGGCGGTGCCCGCGATCGCGGCCCGCGCCGGCGGCGCGTCGCGGACGGCCGCGGTCTCGCGGCTGGCGAGCGGTCAGACCCGGCTCTACGAGAACGCGCTCCGCTTCGCCAACCCCACGGGGGCGCTCGGCCAGTGGGCGCGCGGCATCCGGAGCCAGGCCGACATCGCGGACGTGGTCGCCAGCCAGCGGGTGCTGGCGATGGTGAACCGCCAGCCCGGCACGCTCTCGCTGCTGATCCGCCAGGACCGGGAGCTCGCCCAGCTGCACCTCCTGGTCCGGGACCTCCGGTCGGCCGGCCACGTGCTCAGCCCCCTCGAGCTGGGCCAGCTCCGCTACCTCGAGCAGCTGGTCACGGCGGGCACGATCGCGAACGGCTTCTCCGCGGGGATCATGGTCGCGGACGACCTGCCCGGACTCCCGGACAACGTGCAGACCGTCGTCGACGGCCTGCGCAACCACCCGATCGACCTCCCCGACCTGCCGCCCGTGATCGGGGTGCGTCCCGTCCCGTGACGACCGTCGAGCTGACCGCAGCCGAGGCCGCCGGCGCCGACCTCCCCACCGCGGGACCCGTCCGGCTCGTGCTCACCGGCGACGAGCTGGTGGGGCACGGCGCCGACCGGGTGGTACGGGTCCGCACCGGCGACGTCCGGTCCGTGGTGTGGCTCGACCAGCCGCGAACGCAGTCGCTGCTGCGCCGGGGCAACGGGCCGCTGGCCAGGTTCCGCGACCTGCTCGGCCTGGTCGTGGTGCTGGGCGACGACGGACCGCTGCTGGCGTGCTACGTGCACGACCTCGCCGCCCTGGTCTCCGGGGACGGCCTCGCCCACCTGCGCAGCAGCGGGGTCGAGGAGCTCGCGGCCGCGCTCGGCGTACCGGTGGAGGGCGCGGGCCGGACCAGCCTGGACCGGGCCGCCGTGTCGGCCGTGCTGGTCGGCCACCGCACCTGGCACCCGCGCACGGCGCTGGCCACCCCGCTGGTCGTGCTGGCCGGCGTCAGCGGTTTCGCCGCCGGTCCCGGCGCCGAGGAGTGGTGGGGGCCGGCCGGCCTGGTGGTCAGCGTCGTCCTCGCCGCGCTGGTGCTGTCCTGGCTCCTCGGGGCGCAGCGTCGGCTGCAGTCGGCGCTCTCCCGGGCCCCCGACCTCGAGGACCGGATCCGGTTCCCGCACGCAGACCCCACCTCACCGCTGGTCTCCCAGCTCCAGCTGGGCGGCCGGACCGTCCTCGTCTGGGCCGGGTGGCGGCTGAGCCGACGCCGCGGTCCCCTGCGGCGCGGTGGCATCACCCGCTGCGTGGTCGGACCCGAGCTCGTCGCGCTCCTCGACGACCGCGGTGGCGCCCAGCTGGTCCTCGAACGCAGCGAGCTGCTGCCGGACGAGCAGGCCCTCGCCGAGCTGACCGGGGCCTGCACAGAGGCCGGCATCCAGGTCGAGCGGCGTGACGACCAGGAAGGCTCGGGCGCCGCCGCGACGCTGCTGCGCGTGTCCTGGACCTTCGACCGGGCCGCGCGTCCCGACGCCGGCCTGCACCCGGTGGAGACCGGCAGCGTGTCCCTGCTCGCTCCCGGGCTGCTGGCCCTCGCGCTCCTCGCGCAGGCGCTCGGCGGCACCGCCCTCGCCGCGGCGGGATCCGAGGTGGGATCCGTGGTCGGCCGGGCCGGGCTCGTCGCCACGGCGCTGCTCGCGCTGGGCCTGCTGTGGACCCACGTGAGCTTCCGCCGGCTCCGCGCCCGCACCACCCGCCTCAACCCCCGTCGCGTACCCGCGCCGCGCCTGGACCGGTGGCGCAGCCGCGTCGGCGGGCCCGGCGGCGGCGACCTCGTCCTCAAGCCCACCCCGCAGGAGCGCCCGTGAGCGAGATCGAGTCCGAGGGCCACCGGCACTGGGTGCCGGTGCCCATGGACCTCCACCCCACCGAGATCGCCGGCGAGCTCCGGCGCCGGTTCGGGCCCGCCGCCGGGACCGGCGACGAGGTGGTCGAGCTCAACCTCGCCGCGGCGCAGGGCATGGCCGTCAACCTGCAGCAGCAGGCCGAGGCGCTGGCCGAGCAGGGCAGCATCACCTGCGCGGCGTGGCTGCTCGTGCTCGATCCCGCCCGGTTCGAGATCCGGGCGGTGGCGGTGCTGCGGGCGCTGGCCGTGACCCCGGGGACCAGCACCGACGACCTGGTGCTCGACGTCCTCGGCGACGAGCCACGCCACGGCGAGCCGCTGGTCGAGCCCTTCGACACCTGGTCCGGCGAGGCGCTCCGCCTCCGGTTCCGGCCGGTGGTCGAGGTCGAGGACGAGCGCAGCGTGCACCAGATCAACGCGGTGCTCTGGGACCGGGCCGACCAGGGCGTCATGTTCCTGATGAGCTGCTACGTCGACCACCTGGTCGAGGCCGACGACATCGGCGACCTGCTCGACGAGCTCGCCGCCGGGATGCGGGGGATCTGAGGTGCCGGAGACGACGAGCGTCCAGGGCGCGGGGTGGACGGTGCTGCTCCCGTCGGGCTGGGTCACCATCCCGACCGAGCCGGAGGCCTCGCGCCCGGTCATCAAGCGACTCCTCGACCGGAGCTTCGAGGGCAAGCCCCGCGACGAGCTGGTCCAGCACCGGATCCGCCTCGACCGGGCGCTGCGTCGTCAGTGCGCCTCGGCGGCCGAACGGGGCGCCGCGCACGTCCACGCCCTCGCCGAGCCGATCCGGGGCCTGCCCGTGAGCGCGACCCTGATCGGCATCCCCCTCGACCTGCGTCCCGGTGAGGACCTGCTGGACGCGCTGGCCCAGTCCCTCGGCAGCGCCGAGGGCGTGGTCGAGGCCGAGGAGACCGAGGTCTCCGGCAGGTTCGCCCTGCGGCGGGTCCGGCGCGCGCCCACCCGGCTCGACGACGACCCCGCCACGCCGGAGGTGATGGCCACCCACGTCGAGTACGTCGTCGCCCTCCCCGACGAGACCATGCTGGTGCTGGCGTTCACCACCACCACCGAGCCGGTCCACCGGCAGCTGGTCGTCCTCTTCGACGCGATCGCCTCGACGCTGCAGGTCCTCTAGGAGGCGATTCCGCGACACCCGGACCCGGGAGCCGCGCAGCGGGACGCTGGTGATGTTGCGGACCTTCGGCCGGTCCGGGCCGACCGCCGTCACGTCGTACGCCGCCAGCACCTCGCGCAGCACCGCGACCCCCTCCATCAGGGAGAAGCCGGCGCCGATGCAGCGCCGCACCCCGCCGCCGAAGGGGATCCAGGTGTGCGCGGGCGGGTTCTGGCCGAGGAAGCGCTCGGGCCGGAACACCTCCGGGTCGGGGTGCAGGTCGGCACGGGCGTGCGTCAGCAGGATCGAGGGCCCCACCGTCGTCCCGGCGGGGAGGTCGTGGCCGCCGATGGTCACGGGCTGCTGCACCGTGCGGACCACCATCGGGATCACCGGGTGCAGCCGCATCGCCTCCTTGAGCACCGCCTCGAGCCACGCGTCGTCCCCGCCCCGGGCGGCCTCGCGTGCGCGGCGCGCCTGCTCGGGGTCGCGCCCCACCTCGTGGAGGGCCCAGGCCAACGCGCTCGCCGTGGTCTCGTGCCCGGCGAGCAGCAGGGTCACCAGCTGGTCGCGCAGCTCCTCGTCGTCGAGCCGGTCCCCGTCGTCCTCGACCCGGATCAGCCGGGAGAGCACGTCGGGGCGCTCGTCGAGGTCGGGGGCCTCCCGACGCTCGCGGATCTCGGCGTACATCAGCCGGTCCAGGGCGTAGCTGTTCTCGACGGCGCGACGCCACGGGCCGACCCGCTGCAGCCGCGGGTAGCCCCACCCCAGCAGGACCACAGGGCTGACCTCGACGGTGCCGGTGACGCGCGGGCGGAGCGCGGCCAGCCGGTCCTCGTCGGTGACGCCGAAGACGACGCGCAGGATCACCTCCAGCGTCAGCGCGTTCATCCGGTCCAGCGACCGGAACTCCTCGCCGTCGCGCCAGCGGGCCACCTCGGCGCGCGCCACCTCGGTGACCAGCGACTCGTACCCGCGCAGCGCCTGGCCGTTGAAGGCCGGCATCAGCAGCGCCCGGGCACGCCGGTGCGCGGTCCCGTCCTGCAGCAGCAGCGAGTGCTCCCCCATGATCGGGCCGAGGATCGCGTTGCCCTTGCCGGCGTGGAAGACCTCGGGGTCGCCGGCGAAGATCTGCTTGGCGTGCTCGGGCCGGGTGAAGAGCACCAGCGGTTGGCCCTGCGGCAGCATCCGGACCGTGAAGGTGTCGCCGTAGCGCCGGTGGAGCCAGGGGACGAACTGGTGGCGGAAGCGCAGCAGCCCGGTGCTCTGGAGCAGCATCGGCCACCGCGGACCGGGCGGCAGCGACCGGGGGTCGATGCGGGGAGGACGGCCCCCACCGAACGGGCTCATCCGGGCCAGCCGCTGCTCGGTGCGCCGGGCGACGTCGTCCTCGAGGGTGACCACCTGTCGCATACTACGAGTACGCGAGGACTCAGGACAGGGTCTCGACCGACCGGATCTGGTGGTGGGGCAACGGGTTGTCGCGGCCCGCGCGGCAGGTGAGCCGCGCCTGCTCCGGACCGGTGGTGGTGTGCACCTCGACCCGCCAGCGGCGCCCGGCCGCCTCGAGCTCCACCCGGGTGGTGCCGCCGTCGCGGTGGCGCCGGACCAGTCGGACCGCGTCCAGCGCGGTCTCGCCGAGCCGCCGGCGCAGCGCGATCTCCGCCGCCTGCACCGGCATCGCCCAGCCCGAGCGGCCGCGGAGGTGGTCGAGGTCGAGGTGTCCGGCGAGGTGGGCCCCCGCGACGCCGATCGCGCTGCTGCGGTCGATCCGGCCGTAGTAGAGCCCGTGGGGCAGCACCAGCAGGTTGCCGGCGAACCGGTCACCCCCGATGTGGGACACCTGCCACGTCTCCTCGGGGTGGGCGGCCGCCATCGCCGCGGCGGCCGGTCGCCCACGCTCGGCGCAGCAGGCGTCGTGGCGGCCGTGGGTGCACACGGCGAGCACCGGCCGGTCGGTCGGCGTCAGGCCGGGCGAGGCCCCGCGGCCCAGTGCCGCGAGGTCGAGCTCGAGCAGCTCCTCGTCGCGCCCGACCACCGTCGTCTCGAGCCACGGAGCGTGCGGGTCGGCGTACGCCGCGAACACGCGGCGACCCCCGGCGACGTCCGAGCGTCCGTGGCGCCGCACCAGCAGCGGGCGGACCCCGCTGTCCCGGGCGGCGCGCAGCAGCTGCTCCCCCACGCCCAGCCGGCTGTCCCGCAGCGCGTCCACGCCCCACGGCCCCGGCTCCTCGACCAGCAGGAAGGACCGGACCTGGGAGGCGGTGCCGGCCAGGTCGTCCGGACGGCCGGAGGACTCGACGGCGCAGCGGAACGGATCGCTCACCCGACGACCTCGAGCAGCCCCTCGCGCAGCAGCCGACGGCACAGCACCAGCCGGCTCTGCGGGTCGAGCCCGGTGAGACCCCCGGGGGTCAGCTCGCTGCTCGCGCGCACCTGCTCCAGCGCAGGTCGCAGCCACCCCGGGACGTCGAGCCAGCGGTCGCCGAGCAGCAGCCGCACCTGCTCGCCGCGCTCGCGCAGCACCATCGGCCGCCCGGCGCGCCGGCGCAGCGGGGTGTCGGCGTCGAGGTCGGCGACCGCGAGCGCGTCGCCGAGGCCGCCGCGCAGCATCGTCCCCCGGGAGGTGAGGAACCGCTCGACCTCGCGGTCGACGGCGGCGGCGGGGTCCAGCCCCGCCACGGCGTCGGCGAGGCTGCGCAGCTGCTCGGCGAGGCCGGCGGTCAGCTCGTCGGGCTGCTCGAGGTAGCCCGCGGGGAGGTGGCCCCCCGGCACCTCGCGCAGCACCTGCTCGACGCTGCGCCGGACCAGGCCGCGCCAGGTGAGCTGGTTGATGCCGAGGGTGACGTGGAGCGAGGCACCGGACTGGGCCCGGGCCGCGTGGGGCGTCCCGGTCGGCAGGTACATCGACAGCCCGGGCTCGAGGAGCACCTCCTCGGCACTGCCCTCGCCGTCGCCGGAGTGGATCTCCCAGAGCTTGGTGCCGTGGGTCTGGAAGACGAAGACGTCGTGGCTGTCGCTGTGGACCGCGAAACCCTGCGCGCCGGGCGGGGTGAGGTAGGCGTTGGCCTGGCAGGGGTGGCCGAGCTCGAGCTCGAGCTCGGCGGTCAGCGCGCGCAGCGGCTGCCAGTAGCGGTGGAGCCCCTGCAGCACGACGGTCGCGCCGCCCGCGAAGAGGTCGAGGACCCGGCGGGCGTCGACCAGGCCGGTCAGTGGCTGGCCGGCGAGCGAGGCGCCCTGCCGGGTGTAGCGGGAGGCGGGCAGCACGGCGCCGTCCTGGGCGATCCGGACCGCCGGGGTGCGGATCGCCGTCGAGGTGAGCAGGTGGTCGACGTCGTCGAAGGACAACAGGTCGACCAGCGGCTCGGGGTCGCCGCGGTGCAGGTGGACACGTGACGCCCAGACCTTCGCGAGGAAGACCTGGGCGTCACCCGCCAGCAGCTCGAGCGCGCTCAGCTCGCGTCACCGTCGGTGGTGTCGGTGGCGTCACCGTCCGTGGCGTCGCCGTCGGTGCCGTCGGCGTCCGAGCCGTCGCCGTCGGTGGTGTCGGTGGCGTCACCGTCGGTCGCGTCGGCGTCGGTGCCGTCGGCGTCCGAACCGTCGCCGTCAGTGGAGTCGGTGGCGTCACCGTCCGTGGCGTCACCGTCCGTGCCGTCGGCGTCGGCGTCGGCGCCGTCGGCGTCCGCAGGGCTCGGCGTGGAGGAGGCCTGCGGAGCACCGCCGGTGGTCATCTCGTCGTCGTTCAGGGGCTCGTCGGGTGTCGTCGTCACGGCGTCTCCTTCGTCGCTGGGCCAGCGGTCTGCTGCCATCCCCGAACCTAGCCCGACGTTGGTCGGGGGCACACCCCCACAGGGGTGGCGGCGGCACCGCTCGGCCCGCACCGCGGTCCGAGCTCAGCCCAGCAGGCCCTCCCGACGGCCGATCGCGGCCGCCTCGGTGCGGGAGGCGGCCCCGAGCTTGCCGAGGATGTTGGACACGTGGACCGAGACCGTCTTGGTCGCGATGAACAGCTGCTTGCCGATCTCGCCGTTGCTGCGGCCCTGCGCCACGAGCCCGAGGATCTCGGTCTCCCGGGCGGTCAGGGTGCCGGCACCGGCCGCTGCGGATGACGCACGGACCGGCCGCGAGCCGAGGCCCGTGAGGGCGTCGAGCAGCGGACGGGCACCGAGGTCGTGGGCCGTCGCGCGGGCCAGGTCGCCGGTGGCACGGGCGCCGGCGACGTCGCCGCTCGCGCGCAGGATGCCGGCCAGCAGGGTGCGTACCTGGGCCAGCTCGTGGACGTCGCCGAAGCCGACGAAGAGCTCCTCGACCCGGCGCCAGGTCTCCACCAGGAGCGCCTCGTCGGGCGGGTCACCGGCAAGCCAGCGCAGCCGCAGCAGCTCGGCCTCCAGCCGCGCCGACCAGGCCCGACCCTCGGGGCCCCAGGCCGTGCCGCGCTCCTGCTGGTGGACCATCACGTCGCGACCCTCGTCGAGCAGCCGAGCGCCGTGGTCGCGCAGCTGCGGCCACTCGGCGGCCGGACGGCCGGGGGCGAGCGTGGCCAGCGCGGACAGCGCGGACGCCGCCAGCCGGACCCGGGCGGGGAAGCGGGCGTGCCAGAGCCGGCTGAGGACGGCGACCGCGTCGTCGTAGGCGGCCAGCACCCCGGCCACGTCACCGCGCCGCCCCGCTCCGACCATCTCCATCGGACCGGAGTGGATCGCGATCAGCCCCTCGGTGTCCCAGAGCTGACGCATCGCCGGCAGCCGGTCCGTGACGTCGTCGCCGCGGGCCTGCGCGACCTGCAGGACGAACAGGTCCAGCAGGGCCTGCTGCACCGGGGGCGGCGAGCCGGCTGCCTCGGCCAGGCCGAGCGCCTGGTCCCACTCACCGCGCACCACGTGCTCGAAGACCAGGTGCCAGCGGCACTCGAAGGCGAACGGCGCGAACGGCAGCCCGGTCTCCTCACCTCGGGACACCCCCCGGCGGAAGGCCGCGGCCGCGTTCTCCCAGTCGCCCACGTCCTCGAAGGAGCGCCCGAGCAGGAAGTGGGCCCGCAGCTCGGCCTGCACCGCGCCGGCCGACCGGGCGCGGGCGACGGCCTCCTGCAGCGCCTCGTGGAGCCCGGCCTGCGCCCCGGAGTGGCGGGCCTGGCTCAGCGTGACCACGACGTCGGACACGGTGTCGGTGAGGTTGAGCCGCTCGGCGAGCGCCAGCGCCTCGAGCGCGATCGGCTGCGCCTCCTCGAGCCGGCGGTAGGAGGTCAGGATCCGGGCATGGGTCGCCAGCACCCGGGCCCGGACCGCGGTCTCGCCCTCGGGCACCAGCCGGTAGGCCTCGGCGCTGAGCTCGGCGGGGTCGTCCTCGGTCTCGGTGATCAGCAGCAGGTAGGCGCGGGCCGCCTGCATCCGGGCCCGGCCCCCGGCCGGGGCGTCCGAGGGCAGCGCGTCGAGCTCCTCGGCCAGCAGCGCCGCGGCCCGGTGGTGACGCCCGGAGGCGGTCAGGGCGTCGGCGAGGTGGACGACGACGGCCGGGCGGTCGACGTCGTCGCCGTCCGGATCGCGCCGCGGGTCGCGGAGCAGCTCGAGCGCCTGCTCGTAGTGGTGGGCCGCCTCGTCGGGTCCGCCGACCCCCAGCGCGTCGTGGCCGGCGCGGATGCTGGCGTGGAGCGCGGTCGCCAGGTCCAGGGCGAGCCGGGAGTGGCGCGCCAGCTCGGCGGCGGTCCCGGAGGCCCGCCCCTCCCCCAGCGCCGCGGCGAAGCCCGCGTGGAGCCGCACCCGCTCGCCGGGCAGCAGGTCGTCGTAGACCGCCTCGCCGAGCAGGGCGTGGCGGAAGGCGTAGCGGTCGGCGTCGGGCACCAGGACGTTCATCTCCACGGCCTGCCGCAACCCCCCGTCGAGGTCGGCGGCGGAGAGCCCCGAGGCGGCAGCGAGCAGCTCGTGGGTGACCTTGCGGCCCGCCACGCTCGCCGACCGCACCACCTGCCGGCCGCGGTCGTCGAGCCGGTCGAGCCGCACCAGCAGCACGTCGGCCAGCTCGGCGGGCACCCAGCGACCGGGCTCGGCGGCGGCGCTGGCGAGCTCCTCGACGAAGAACGCGTTGCCCTCGGCGCGGTCGACGATGTCGCCGGTCTCCGCGGCGCTGAGCCCGCCCGGCACCAGCTCGCCGACCAGCCGCTTGACCGCGTCGTCGCCCAACGGGCCCAGCGCCACCCGGCGTACGCCGGAGAGCCGGCTCCACTCCGCGACGTGGCGGCGCAGCGGATGGCGGCGGTGGAGGTCGTCGGCGCGGTAGCTGGCCACCAGCGAGGTCGGCGCCGAGCGCTCCCGGGCGAACAGGAAGGTCAGCAGGTCGCGGGTCGACTGGTCGGCCCAGTGGGCGTCCTCGACGACCACGAGCAGCGGCCGGTCGGCGGCGGCCTCCTCCAGCAGCGTCCGGACGGCCTCGAAGAGCGCGGAGCGGTCGACGGTCTCAGCGGTACCGCCGGTCCGGCCGTCGCCGGCGAGCGTGCGCCGGCCGGGCTGCAGCCGCGCCAGGGTGGGGTGGCGGCCGGCGACGGACTCGACGACCTCGGGCAGCTCGACGGCCAGCCGGCCCAGGACCTCGGAGAACGGGAGGTAGGGCAGGGCGCTGTCGCCGAGGTCGAGGCAGTGACCGGCGACGACGCGCCAGCCCTCGTCGGCGAGCCGGTCGCGCACCTCGGCGAGCAACCGGGTCTTGCCGACGCCCGCGTCGCCGGAGAGGAGCACGCTCCCGCCCCGCCCGAGGGCTGCGACGTCCCGCTCGTGGTCGCCACGGAGCAGGGACAGGAGCTCCTCGAGCTCTGCGTCACGGCCCACGAGGGGGACGTCGGTGCGAACGGCCACGTCGTTCATCATGACGTGGCCGGCGGACATCTGGTCGACTGCCACCGTCTGTCTCCCGCCCTGTTCCCGTCCCGGTCCGGCCCGTTCCCGGGTCTCAGCGGACGGCGCGGGTGGCGCGCCGCCGGGGCAGGAACGTCGTCGCCGCCGGACGGTTGCGCTCCGCGCGACGGGGGGCCCGCTCGCCGCGCAGCCGTTCGGCGCGGTAGGCGGCCTCGTACTCCAGGAAGATCCCGGTCTCGTTCATCTCGCTCACTCCTTCGTGCTGGTGTGAGTCGAGAGTCGTCGCCTGAGGTAGGCCCGCACATCGGGCAGCTGCCTTACTTCCGGCCGGCGCCCCCTCGAGTCCCCTCGGTGCCTACCTCAGGGCCAGACCGGGCGCCCGGCCTGCCAGACCCCGGTGACCAGCGGGACCCCGGGCCGGTAGGCGAGGTGGACGTGGGACGGCGCGTCGAGCAGCACCAGGTCGGCGGTGGCGCCGGGGGTGAGCACCCCGACGTCCTCACGCCGCAGCGCCCGGGCGCCGCCGGCGGTCGCGGCCCACAGCGCCTCGGCGGGGGTCATCCCCATCTCGCGGACGGCGAGGGCCAGGCACAGCGGCACGGAGGAGGTGAAGCAGGAGCCGGGGTTGCAGTCGCTGGCCAGCGCGACCGTGACCCCGGCGTCGAGCAGCCGGCGGGCGTCCGGGTAGGGCTGCCGGGTGGAGAACTCCACGCCCGGCAGCAGCGTCGCGACGGTGCCGGAGCCGGCCAGCGCGGCGACGTCCTCGTCGGCGAGGAAGGTGCAGTGGTCGACGGCGGCCAGGCCGAGCTCACAGGCCAGCCGCACCCCGCCGCCGTAGCTCAGCTGGTTGGCGTGCAGCCTTCCGAGCAGGCCGACCGCCGCCCCCGCCTCGAGCACGGCCCGGGCCTGGTCGACGTCGAAGGCACCCTCCTCGCAGAAGGCGTCGATCCAGCGGGCGTACGGCGCGCACGCCTCGAGCATCGGCCCGGTGACCAGCTCGACGTAGGCGGCGGGATCGCTGTCGGCCGGCACCACGTGGGCGCCCAGGAACGTGGTCTCGTCGGTGAGCTGCCGCGCGACCGCGAGGCTGCGCGCCTCGTCGCGGACGGTGAGCCCGTAGCCGCTCTTGATCTCCACGGTCGTCGTGCCCTGCCGCCGCATCTCGGCGACCAGCCCGGCGGCGTGCGCGGCCAGCTGCTCATCCGTCGCGGCGCGGGTCGCCGCCACCGTCGTGCGGATCCCCCCGGCGGCGTAGGCCTGGCCGGCCATCCGGGCCGCGAACTCCGCCGAGCGGTCCCCGGCGAAGACCAGGTGGCTGTGGCTGTCGACGAAGCCCGGCACCACCGCGCGGCCACCCGCGTCGACCTGCTGGTCGGCGGCCGGGGCGTCGCGGGCGTCGCCGACCCAGGCGACGGAGCGGCCCTCGACGAGCAGCGCCGCGTCGGTGCGCGACGGCCGCTCCGGGTCGTGCGTGGTCAGCTCGCCGATGTTGGTGATCAGGGTCGACACGGTGCTCATGTCCACAGGGCTCCGATCGCTTCCTCGAGCTCGCGCCCGATCTCGTGGTCGTCCCCGTCGGTGTACACCACCTCCCCCGAGACCACCACCTGTCGGACGTCCGCACCGGTCGCGGCGAACACCGCGGTGTGCTCGTCCGAGCCGGTCCCGGCGGTGCGGGGGCTCGTGGTGTCGAGGGTGACCAGGTCGGCGAGGGCACCGACCTCGATCCGGCCCGCCCCCTCGATGCCGATCACGTCGTGCGCGGTGGCGACGTCCAGCAGCTCGGCGGCCGTCCAGTGCCCGCGCTCCCGGGTGGCGAGCCGTTCGTCCATCTCCAGCCCGCGCAGCTCCTCGAACGGGTCGACCACCGCGTGGCTGTCGCTGCCGATGCTCACCCGGCACCCGGCGTCGTGCAGCCGGCGGGCGGGGCCGATGCCGTCGGCCAGGTCGCGCTCGGTGGTGGGGGTGAGGCAGACGTTGGTGCGGGTCGAGCCCAGCAGTGCGACGTCCTCGTCGGTGAGGTGGGTCGCGTGCACCACCGTGGTGCCCGGCCCGAGCAGGCCCTCCTCGTGCAGCAGCTGCGTCGGCGTCACGCCGTACGCGGCCAGGCAGGCCTCGTTCTCGGCCACCTGCTCGGAGAGGTGAACGTGCAGCGGCGCCCAGCCGCGGAACTCGGCGAGCTGGTCGCGGGGGACGGCCCGCACCGAGTGGATCGCCGCCGGCCCCGGCTCCGCGCGCGCCGCCCACCGCGAGGCGGTGCCGTCGCTGAAGCGGCGCTGCACCCCGCGCGGCGGCTCCCCGAACCCGCTGCTGAGGTAGCAGGCGTCCAGCAGCCCGATCCGGATCCCCGCCTCCTCCGCGGCCGCCCCCAGCGCGTCCCCCATCGGGTCCGCCTCGTCGTAGGCCGTGCCGTCGGGGCGGTGGTGGACGTAGTGGAACTCCGCGACCGAGGTGTAGCCCACCGAGACCATCTCCCGGAAGGCCGCCCGGGCCAGCGCGAAGTAGGTGTCCGGCTCGAGCCGCTCGGCGACGGCGTACATCTGCTCGCGCCAGGTCCAGAACGTCCCCCGCTCGCGCTGCGTCCGCCCCCGCAGCGCCCGGTGGAACGCGTGGCTGTGGGCGTTGGCGAGGCCGGGGAGGGTGAGGCCGGGGAGCTGCGTGGTTTCCCCGCCCGGGCGGGGAAACCCGGGGTTGGCACGGGAACCATCCCGTGCAAACCCCAAGACTCGCGCACGAGGTTCGACCCGGGTGAACCGGCCGCCCGCGATCTCCACCAGTACGTCGTCCTGAACCAGGCCGTCGATCCAGGCGCGCTCGAGCAGGTACGCCGTGCTCACGCCAGCAACCGCTCGAGCGAGTCGGCGAGGGCGGAGACGCCGACCAGGCAGTCGGCCGTCTCGGCGTGCTCGTCCGGGGAGTGGGAGACGCCGGTGGGGTTGCGCACGTGCAGCATCGCGGTGGGGATCCCGGCGGCGGCCAGGATGCCGG
The DNA here is from genome assembly GCA_963795215.1 of uncultured Actinomycetota bacterium. Lineage (GTDB taxonomy): Bacteria > Actinomycetota > Actinomycetes > Propionibacteriales > Nocardioidaceae > Nocardioides. Next base: position 147,485 of record CAWCGW010000007.1, on the reverse strand, counting down.
CGTCGTGGCCGGCCGCCGTGGGCAGCAGCGGCCAGTCGCCCGCGGCGTGGTCGCGGGCGAGCCGGTCGGCGAGCGCGGCGTCGAAGGCGACCGGGCCGGAGACCGACTCGGCGGTCACCGCCACCGCCGTGCCGTCGCGGCCGGCCCGCTCGGTCGCCTGTCGGGTGAGGGCCGCGACCAGCGCGTCGAGGTCGGCGGCCGAGGCCGCGCGCGCGTCCAGCCAGCCGGTGACCCGCGACGGCACCGCGTTGGTGCCGTTGGGCTCGACGGCGACGCGGCCGAAGGTGGCCCGGGCATCCGCGAGCCGGGCCTGCTTGTTCGCGGCCAGGGCGGTCATGGCGTAGGTCAGCATCGGGTCGCGCCGGTCGGCCATCCGGGTGGTGCCGGCGTGGTTGGCCTCCCCGGTGAAGTCGAAGCGGTAGCGGCCGTGAGGCCAGATCCCGCTGCCGACGCCGACGGCGGCGCCGCGGTCGACGAGGTCGCGGCCCTGCTCGACGTGGAGCTCCACGAAGCAGCCGACCGCGTCCAGCAGCGCCGAGCGCTCGCTCCCGTCGGCCACGTCGCCCAGGGCGACGCCGTCACGGTCGCGCAGTCCGACGACGTCCTCCCAGGCCACCGCGCCGGTGGCCAGCCGGGAGCCGAGGCACGCCAGCCCGAACCGGGAGCCCTCCTCCTCCACGAACACCCCGACGCCGAGCGGCCGCGCCGGAACCGTGCCGCGCTCGCGCAGCAGGTCGACCGCGGCGAGGGCCGAGACCACGCCGAGCGGGCCGTCGTACGCCCCGCCGTCCAGGACGCTGTCGAGGTGGGAACCGGTGAGGACGCCGGCGCCGGTGCCGGCGTCCCACCAGGCGACGGTGTTGCCCAGGGCGTCGGTCTCCAACCGCAGCCCGCGGGCGGTCGCCGCCTCCGCGAACCATGCCCGCAGCTCGGTCTCGGCCGAGGTCCAGGGCTGCCGGAAGTAGCCGCCCGACCGGGCCGAGCGCCCCACCGGCGCCAGCTCGGCCCACATCTCCTCGAAACCCCTGCCCGTCGCACGCATGACCCCAGTCCAGCGGTGGCGGCCCGTCCCGGCAAGCGCGGCGGCTGCGGGCGCGTCTCGGATGCGAGACGTGACAGGGTGGTCGGATGGAGTTCCAGCACGTCGTCGACCAGCGCCGCATGGTCCGCAGCTACGCCGACCGACCGGTCGACCCCGGCGCCGTCCAGCGCGCCCTGCGCAACGCCACCCGGGCGCCGAGCGCCGGTTTCAGCCAGGGCTGGGCGTTCGTGGTCCTCGACCAGCCGGCCGACGTGCGCCGCTACTGGGAGGCCACGACCGACCCGCAGCAGCTCGCCGATCCCGACTCCTGGCTCGCCGGGATGCTGCACGCCCCGGTCATCGTCGTGCCGTGCTCGAGCAAGGCGGCCTACCTCGACCGGTACGCCGCCCCCGACAAGGGCTGGACCGACCGCGACGAGGCCCGGTGGCCGATGCCGTTCTGGCACATGGACACCGCGATGGCCAGCCTGCTGATCCTGCAGACGGCGGTCGACGAGGGCCTCGGGGCGCTCTTCTTCGGCATTCCCCCCGACCGTGTCGACGCGGTGCGCCGCGAGCTCGCCGTCCCCGACACCCATGACCCGATCGGCGCGATCACGATCGGTCACCGGGCCGAGGTCCCCGGCGCGCCCGGCTCCCCCTCGCGCCGGTCGCGGGTGCCCCTGGACGCCGTGGTCCATCACGGGCGCTGGACCCGGTCCTGACCGGGCCCGGGGCGTCCGGCCGCTGAGCACGTCGGTTCACATACCGCAAGTTTGCGTGCGCCCCGCGGGCTTCGGCACGGTGGCGGGATGGCAACCACCACCGAACGTCCGCCCGAGCCCCTCCGGGGACCCGAGCATCCCGAGGAGCCGAGAGCCCGCAGGCTCCGGCACCCGGCGCTCGACCTGCACTTCCGCGAGCGCTCGACGAGCGACCTGCCCGTCGACAAGATCGTCTTCGGCGTCACCGCGCTGCTCGCCGTCGGCTTCCTGGTCTGGGGCTTCCTCAGCACCGCGTCGCTGTCCTCGGCGTCCACCTCGGCGCTGGGCTGGACGATGCAGGGCCTCGACTGGTTCTTCGTGCTGATCGCCTCCGGCTTCGTGGTCTTCTCGATCTACCTGGCGATGGGCAAGTTCGGCTCGATCACCCTCGGTCGCGACGGCGAGGAGCCGGAGTTCCGGACCTCGTCGTGGATCGCGATGATGTTCTCCGCGGGCATGGGCATCGGCCTGATGTTCTACGGCGTCAACGAGCCGCTGACCTTCTTCGCCGACGGCGGCGACTTCGCCGTCCCCGGCAGCAACGGCCAGACCCAGGCACAGCTCGCCGAGACCGCGATGGCGCAGACCCTGTTCCACTGGACCTTCCACCCGTGGGCGATCTACGCGGTGGTCGGGCTCGCGATCGCGTACGGCACGTTCCGCAAGGGCCGCCGCCAGCTGATCAGCGCGGCCTTCTACCCGCTGCTGGGCGCGCGCACCGAGGGCGGGGCCGGCAAGGTCATCGACATCCTCGCGATCTTCGCCACCCTGTTCGGCTCGGCCGCCTCGCTCGGACTCGGCGCGCTGCAGATCCGCAGCGGCCTGCAGATCGTCGGCGGCATCGGCGAGGTCGGCAACGCACTCCTCATCGGCATCATCGCCGTGCTGACGGTCGGCTTCGTGCTCTCCGCCGTCTCCGGGGTCGCCCGCGGCATCCAGTGGCTGTCCAACTTCAACATGGTGCTGGCGATCGCGCTCGCGCTGTTCGTCTTCGTGGTCGGCCCGACGATGTTCGTGCTCGACCTGATCCCCACCGCGATCGCCGGCTACTTCGGCGAGCTGCCCGACATGGCCGGCCGCACCAACGCCCAGGGCGGCGCGGTCGCGACCTGGCTGTCCTACTACACGGTCTTCTACTGGGCATGGTGGATCTCCTGGACCCCCTTCGTCGGCATGTTCATCGCGCGGATCTCGCGTGGGCGCACCATCCGCCAGTTCGTCACCGGCGTGCTGCTGGTGCCGAGCCTGGTGAGCCTGGCCTGGTTCGCGATCTTCGGCGGATCGGCGATCAAGCTGCAGATGGACGGCGTCGACATCTACGGCGCCGGCGGCGTGGAGGCCCAGCTGTTCACCCTGCTGGACAACTTCCCGTGGGCCACCCTCACCAGCATCCTGGTGATGGTCCTGGTGGCCGTCTTCTTCGTCAGCGGCGCCGACGCGGCCTCGCTCGTGATGGGCACCCTGTCCCAGAACGGCGCCCTCGAGCCGCGGCGAGCCGTGGTGATCTTCTGGGGCGTGGCGACCGGAGGCGTCGCCGCGGTGATGCTGCTCGTGGGCGGGGCCGACGGCCTCAACGGCCTCAAGACGATCACCATCGTCGCCGCCGTGCCGTTCGCGGTGGTGATGGTCGGCCTGTGCGCCGCCCTGTACAAGGACCTGTCCCAGGACCCGCTGATCGTGCGGGCGACCTACGCCCGGGCGGCCGTGCAGGACGCCGTCGTGGCCGGCGTCTCCGAGCACGGCGACGACTTCCGGCTCGCGGTCGAGCAGGACACCCCGGGCTCGAGCGGGGACCAGGTCGACGACCACGCCAAGGAGCGACCCGCCCAGCAGTAGCACCTCGCCTCGATCACCCCCTGCCTCGTATCCTGACGAGGCAGGGGGTGATCTCGTTGTCCGACTCTCACTCCGGTCCGGACCCGGACCCGGACAGCCCGCCCGCACGGGCCGCACGAGCACGCGACGCCCGGACCGGTGACCCGGCGGCCCGGATCCGGATGCGCGAGCAGCACACCTGGGTCGACCTCCAGGTGCAGCAGGCCATGGCCCGCGGCGCCTTCGACGACCTGCCCGGCGCCGGGAAACCGATCGCCGACCTCGGCGCCCACCACGACCCCGACTGGTGGGTCAAGCAGCTCGTCGAGCGCGAGCGGATCACCGGGGTGCTGCCCGCGGCGCTCCAGCTCCGCAAGGACGACGCCCAGCTCGACGCCCTGCTCGACCGGTCGGCCGTCGAGCGGGAGGTGCGCCGCGAGGTCGAGGACTTCAACGCCCGCGTGGTGGCCGCCCGCCGCCAGCTCGAGGGCGGACCGCCGGTGATCACGCCGACCCGCGACGTCGAGGCGACCGTCGAGGCCTGGCAGCAGCGACGCCGCGCACGACGTACGACGCCCGCGGCGGAGCCGGTGCAGCCGCCACCACCGCGCCGCTGGTGGCGACGACGTGGAATGCGTCATACCGGAGGCTGATCCGTTGTCGGTAGGTTCCGCCCCATGCCCAGTGCCAGCTCCTCAGCCAAGGACTTCTTCCGCCCCCTCGCCGTCGGCGCCCCGGAGCCGCTCCGCGAGGTGCCTGCCCGGCCCAGCCGCGCGATCCACTTCTTCGACCCGAGCAACGAGAAGATGGCCGCGAAGGTCCCCGACATGGTCGGGACGGTCGACGTCCTGCTCGGCAACCTCGAGGACGCCGTCAAGGCCGAGAACAAGGAGGCCGCCCGCGCGGGCCTGGTGGCCATCGCCCGGAGCACCGACTTCGGTCCCACCCAGCTGTGGACCCGGATCAACGCCCTCGACAGCCCGTGGGTGCTCGACGACCTGACGACGCTGGTCTCCGAGATCGGCGACAAGCTCGACGTGATCATGGTGCCGAAGGTGCAGGGCGCCGCGGACATCCACTACGTCGACCGGCTGCTCGCGCAGCTGGAGGCCAAGGCGGGCCTGGAGCGGCCGATCCTGGTCCACGCGATCCTCGAGACCGCCCGCGGCGTGGCCAACGTCGAGGAGATCTGCGGCGCGTCGCCCCGGATGCAGGGGCTCTCCCTCGGCCCGGCCGACCTGGCAGCCGACCGGCGGATGAAGACCACCCGTGTGGGCGGCGGCCACCCCGGCTACCTCGTGCGCCAGGACTCCGACCCGCACCAGCCCGACAAGCAGCGGCAGATCTTCCAGCAGGACCTGTGGCACTACACGATCGCGCGGATGGTCGACGCCTGCGCGATGCACGGCATCTACCCCTACTACGGCCCCTTCGGCGACATCGCCGACGTGCGCGCCTGCGAGGACCAGTTCCGCAACGCCTTCCTGCTCGGCTGCGTCGGCACCTGGAGCCTCCACCCGAAGCAGGTCGCGATCGCGCACCGGGTCTTCAGCCCCAGCGTCGAGGACATCGCCCACGCGCGCCGCGTGGTCGCCGCGATGGGCGACGGCACCGGTGCGGTGATGCTGGACGGGAAGATGGAGGACGACGCCTCGCTCAAGCAGTGCCTGGTGATGGTCGAGCTCGCCGAGCAGCTGGCGGCCATCGACCCGCAGCTGCGGGCGGCGTACGACGCGATCGAGGTGGAGCAGTGAGCGACCTCCGGCCCCGCCGTAGCGTCCTGTACATGCCCGGCGCCAACGCCCGGGCCCTGGAGAAGGCGACGACGATCCCCTGCGACGGGTTGATCCTCGACCTCGAGGACTCCGTCGCCCCCGACGACAAGGCCGCCGCCCGTGAGGCGGTGTGCGCCGCGGCCTCCTCGGGCGAGTACGGCACCCGGGAGGTGACGATCCGGGTCAACGCGATCGGCACCGAGTGGCACGAGTCCGACCTCCGCGCCGCCGCCCAGGCCGGGCCCGACGCCATCGTCGTACCCAAGGTCGAGAGCGCCGAGGAGGTGCGGTCGCTCGTCGCCGCGATGGAGTCGGCGGGCGCTCCTGAGCAGACCGTGCTGTGGGCGATGGTCGAGACGCCGGTCGCGATCCTGGGGGCGCTGTCCATCGCGCGGGCCTCCGACCGGCTCGGCGCCTTCGTCATCGGCACCAACGACCTGGTCAAGGAGCTCTTCGCCGAGCACGTGCCGGGCCGCGCGCCGATCCTCCCCTCGCTGCACACCGCGCTGCTGGCCGCCCGGGCGGCGGGCCTCGCGATCCTCGACGGCGTCTACAACGACGTGAAGGACGAGGCCGGCTTCCTCGCCGAGTGCCGCCAGGGCCGCGAGATGGGCTTCGACGGCAAGACCCTGATCCACCCCGGCCAGGTCGCCGGCGCCAACGAGGCCTTCGCCCCGTCCGCCGAGGCCGTCGAGGACGCCCGCGGCGTTCTCGACGCCTGGGAGTCACGCACCTCCGGCGTCGTCACCTACCGCGGCCGGATGGTCGAGAACCTCCACGTCGAGTCCGCCCGCCGTACCCTCGCCGTCCACGACGCCATCTCGGCCCGCCGGTCAGGTTGAGTTGGGCGCGCGCAACGCTTGAGCTGGGCGCGCGCAACGCTTGAGTTGGGCGCGCGCGGCAGCGCGGCGTTGCAGAGGCCCATTTCGAGCGTTGCAGGGGCCCAACTCAACCCCTCAGGCGGTGAGGCGGGAGGCGAGGAGGCGGGTGACGAGGTCGGCGTCGCCGGAGACGGTGACGGTGAGGTCGGTGCCGCGGTTCCACAGCCGCAGCCACAGCTGCTCCGCGGTGCCGGTGACGCGGTCGGGGAGGGCGGGGCCGGAGGAGAGGCGGGGTGGGCCGTCGGGGACCGGGTGGAGGGTCCAGGTGTCGCCGGTGTCGGTGGCGACGAACGACACCGGGCCGGCGAGGTCGGCGGGAAGACCGCGCGCGTGCAGCCGCGGACCGAACACCTCGAACGTCTCCGACACCCCGTCCGCGCAGAGCGCCGGGTCCAGGGTCGTGCGCCGGCCGTGGGCCTGGTCGAGGTCGACGAGATGCATCCAGATCTCCAGCAGCTGCCGGCGCCGCCAGAAGCCGGCCGTCTCCCCGACCCGGGCGAAGTTCCAGCACGGTGCGTCCGGATCGCTCGCGGCCAGGACCCCGAGCAGGTGCGTGGCCCGGGCGGCGTACCACGCGTCGAGCGGCACCTCACCGGGTCGCTGCACGGGCACCTCGACCCGGCCGCCGGAGGCGACGACCGCGGCGGCCCAGGTGTGGATGTTGCCGAGGTGGGCGACCAGGTCGACCACGGTCCACCCCGGACAGGCCGGCACCACGGCGGCCGGATCGGCGTCGCCGAGCGCGGTCGCGAAGCGCTCGGCGGCGGTGGCGACGTCGTCGGGGGTCCAGGTCCTCACCCGCCCCATCCTGCCCGGGGAGGTCGGAAGGGTCAGTCCTCGGTGCCGGTACGCCGGCGCAGCTGCTCGTCGAACCAGCCCTTCGCCGACCCCATCCAGCCGGCCACGTCGTGCACCAGCCGGCCGAGCACGTCCTGGCTGTCGCGGAACGCCTCGGAGTAGGAGCGCGCCGCCTCCTGCGCCGCCTCGCTGACCGGCGCGCTGGCGTCGTCCTCGCGGCGCGGGTAGTCGCCGCCCAGGATCCGGGTGTAGGCGCCGGAGTCGACCCAGCGCCGCAGCTCGGAGGCGCGGGACACGGGGAACGGGTGCGTGCGCTGCTCGATCAGCAGCAGCTTGAGGACGGCGTCGCGGACGTCCTGCGCCTCGTCGTACTCCTGGCCCTGCGCGAAGAAGGAGGTCTGGTCGAGGTCATCGAGGTGACCCCCGGAGGCCAGCTTCATGTGGGTGCGGAACGCGACGGCGGGATCCTGGGTGGCGAGCAGCCCGGCACGGTCGGCGGAGAGCTCGGACTTGCGCACCCACTCCATGAGCGCCCCGGTGATCACGCGGAAGCCGAAGCCGCCGAGCGGGATCGAGGACAGCACGCCGGTCAGCGACAGCACCCGCATCAGCAGCGTGCGGTACAGCGCGTGGCCGGAGAGGGCGTGGCCCAGCTCGTGGCCGATGACGAACCGGAGCTCCTCCTCGTCGAGCAGGCCGACCAGGCCGGAGTCGAGCACGATGATCGGCCGGTCGAGGCCGATCGTCATCGCGTTGTAGCCGGGGCTGGCCTGCACGTAGAGCTCGGGCAGCTCGGCGGTGTCGAGCACGGCACCGACCTCGGCCAGCGCGTGGTGGAGCGCGGCGAACTGACGCTCGTCGGCCCGCACCGCCGACCCGAGGTAGAGCAGCCGGACGGCACGCTCGTTGATCAGGCCCGACATCGCCTTGAGCAGCGTGTCGAAGCCCTTGAGCCGCCGCAGCGCCACCAGCGCGCCCTTGTCGGCAGGGTGCTCCCACGCCCGCGAGCTGATGTCGGTCAAGGTCACCCGGGTCCGAGCCGGTCGCTTCTCCCCCATGGGCCTATTCATACCTGATTCAGGCCCGGTGCCACCGGGGATCGCGGCCGATGAACCCGAGCAGCCGGGTCTGCGGGTCGGCGTCGTCGGGGACCGGGACCCGGGGTCCGTACTGGCCGCTGGAGCGCATCGGCTCCTCGACCTGCGCCATCCCCTCGACCATCGCGAGGCACCGCCCCGCGTCGAGGGTGGCGTCCTGGCCGGTGGCGACGGCGAGGTCCCAGGTGTGCATGAAGACGTCGGCGGTGAAGAAGCGCGAGATCGCCTGCGCGAGCGGGAGGTCGCCCGTGTGGGGGTTGGAGAACGTGCGGTCCTGGGTGGCGGGGTCGTCGAGGACCGCCTGCACCGCGGCGGCGAAGGCGTCCCACGCGGCCACCGGGTCCTCCTCGACCGACGGCAGCGTCGGGAGCTCCACCTCGGAGCCGCCCGCGAGGAAGCCCGGGAACCAGCCCGCCAGGTGGCCGACGACGTCGCGGGCGGTCCAGCCCTCGACCGGCGCAGGCGCGTCCCAGGCGTCGGCGGCGACACCGTGGACGACCTCACCGAACCGGCCGCCGATCTGCCTGAACTCCGCTGCCTCCCCCGAGTCCACCGTGCTCACCTCGTCCGTCGTTCCAGCGCCGCCACGCGGCGTACGCCGGCGGTCGAGCGGTACGACGCGTCGAGCAGCTCGGCCACCTGTGACCAGTCGGTGCCGTCGGGCAGGTCGACGCCCACCCAGCCCGCGGGTCCCAGGTAGGCGGGCACGAAGGCCCGCCCCTCCTCGAGCAGTGCCTGCCTCTCCCCCGGGTCCGGCAGCACCATCACGCACTGCGGGTGCTGCACCCACGCACCGTCGACCTTCACCGAGCCGCCGTAGTAGGCGAAGACCTTGGTGGTGAAGAACGCCGGCCGCCCGTGCGAGACCTTCTCGGCCGCGTCCGGGAACCCGAGCGCGAGCTCGCGGACCCGCGCCAGGACCGGGTCGTCGTCGTCGAACATCCGCGGGTGCACCACGACGACACCGTACGCCGGAGCGCCGTCAGGCCTCCTGGGACGGGATCCGCACGCCCCGTTCGGCGGCGACCTCCACCGCGCGGTCGTAGCCCGCGTCGACGTGCCGGATGACGCCCATGCCCGGGTCGTTGGTCAGCACCCGCTCGATCTTCTCGGCCGCGAGCTCGGTGCCGTCGGCGACGCACACCTGCCCGGCGTGCAGCGAGCGGCCCATCCCGACGCCACCGCCGTGGTGGAAGGACACCCACGAGGCGCCGGAGGCGGTGTTGACCAGCGCGTTGAGGATCGCCCAGTCGGCGATCGCGTCGGAGCCGTCGAGCATCGCCTCGGTCTCGCGGTACGGCGAGGCGACCGACCCGCAGTCGAGGTGGTCGCGGCCGATCACGACCGGCGCCGACAGCTCGCCGCTGGCCACCATCTCGTTGAACTTCAGGCCGGCGCGGTGGCGCTCGCCGTAGCCGAGCCAGCAGATCCGGGCCGGCAGGCCCTGGAAGGAGACCCGCTCCCCGGCCATGGTGATCCACTTGCGGAGCTTCTCGTCGTCGGGGAACAGCTCGAGGATCGCCCGGTCGGTCGCCGCGATGTCGGCGGGGTCGCCCGACAGCGCCGCCCAGCGGAACGGACCCTTGCCCTCGCAGAACAGCGGCCGGATGTAGGCCGGCACGAAGCCGGGGAACTCGAAGGCCCGGTCGTAGCCGCCCTTGCGGGCCTCGTCGCGGATCGAGTTGCCGTAGTCGAAGACCTCCGCGCCCCGGTCCTGGAACTCCACCATCGCCCGGACGTGCACCGCCATCGAGGCCTGCGCCTCCTTGGTGAAGCCGGCGGGGTCGGCGGACCGGCGGGTCTCCCACTCCGCGAACGGGACGCCCGCGGGAAGGTAGTAGAGGGGGTCGTGGGCCGAGGTCTGGTCGGTGACGACGTCGATGGGCGCGTCCTGCTCGAGCAGTGCGGGGAAGACCTCGGCGGCGTTGCCGAGCACCCCGATCGACAGCGGCCGCCGCTCGTCGCGCGCCGCGACGGCGAGCTCGAGCGCGTGCTCCAGCGAGTCGGCCCGTACGTCGAGGTAGCGGTGCTCGATCCGGCGCTCGATGCGCGCCTCGTCGCACTCGACGCAGATCACGACGCCGTCGTTCATGGTCACCGCGAGCGGCTGCGCGCCGCCCATGCCGCCGAGGCCGGCGGTGAGGGTGATCGTGCCGGCGAGGGTGCCGCCGAACCGCTTGTCCGCCACCGCGGCGAAGGTCTCGAAGGTGCCCTGCAGGATGCCCTGGGTGCCGATGTAGATCCACGACCCGGCGGTCATCTGCCCGTACATCGTGAGCCCGAGGTCCTCGAGCCGGCGGAACTCCTCCCAGTTGGCCCAGTCGCCCACGAGGTTGGAGTTGGCGATCAGCACCCGTGGCGCCCACGCGTGGGTCCGCATCACGCCGACCGGCTTCCCGGACTGCACCAGCATCGTCTCGTCGTCGGCCAGGGTCCGCAGCGTGCGCACCAGCGCGTCGTAGGCCTCCCAGCTGCGGGCCGCCTTGCCGGTCCCGCCGTACACGACGAGGTCCTCGGGGCGCTCGGCGTTGGCGGGGTCGAGGTTGTTCATCAGCATCCGCAGCGGCGCCTCGGTCTGCCAGGAGCGGCACGTCAGCTCGGGGCCGGTCGGGGCGTGGATGGGCAGGCGCGGGTTGGGCTCGGTCATGACAGTTCTCCGATCACGGACTCGGCGGCCGCGAGCACGGCGCCGGACTGGACGAGCGAGACGGAGGCCTCGATCTCGGGCGAGAGGTGACGGTCGGGGCCGGGGCCCTCGATGCCGGAGGAACGCAGCAGCGCCACGACGGCGGCCGTGGCCGGGGAGGGCGCCAGCGGCGCCCGCAGGTCCAGGGCACGGGCGGCGGTGAGCACCTCGACGGCGACCACCCGGCCGAGGCCGTCGACGGAACGGCGCAGCTTGCGGGCGGCCGACCAGCCCATCGAGACATGGTCCTCCTGCATCGCGCTGGAGGGGATCGAGTCGACCGACGCCGGGACCGCGAGCCGCTTGAGCTCCGAGACGATCGCGGCCTGCGTGTACTGCGCGATCATGTGGCCGCTGTCGACGCCGGGGTCGTCGGCCAGGAACGGCGGCAGTCCGTGGCTGCGGGACTTGTCGAGGAACCGGTCGGTCCGCCGCTCGCTGATCGAGGCCACGTCGGCTGCGACGATCGCGAGGAAGTCGAGCACGTAGCCGACGGGCGCTCCGTGGAAGTTGCCGTTGGACTCGACCCGGCCGAGCTCGGCCAGCACCACCGGGTTGTCGACGGCGCTCGCCAGCTCCCGGCCCGCGACCGAGGCGGCGTGGGCCACGGTGTCGCGGGCTGCGCCGTGGACCTGCGGGGAGCAGCGCAGCGAGTAGGCGTCCTGGACCCGGTTGCAGTCGGGGCCGCGGTGGGAGGCGACCACCCCGGAGTCGGCCAGCAGCCGGACCAGGTTGGCGGCCGAGGCCGCCTGGCCGGGGTGCGGGCGGATCGCCTGCAGCTCCGGGGCGAAGACCCGGTCGGTCGCGAGCTGCGCCTCGACCGACATCGCCGCAGCGATGTCGGCGGTGCGCAGCAGCAGCTCGAGGTCGGCGATGGCCAGCAGCAGCATCCCGAGCATCCCGTCGGTGCCGTTGATCAGGGCCAGTCCCTCCTTGGCCGCGAGCTCGACGGGGGTCAGCCCGGCGGCGGCGAGCGCGTCGGCGGCGGGCAGCAGGGTGCCGGTCGCGTCGCGGACCTCGCCCTCGCCCATCAGCGCGAGCGCACAGTGCGACAGCGGCGCGAGGTCACCGGAGCACCCCAGCGAGCCGTACTCGCGGACCACCGGGGTGATCCCGTGGCTGAGCAGGCCGGCGAGCAGCCGCGCGGTCTCGAGCCGGATGCCGGTGTGACCGGTCGCCAGCGTCGAGAGCCGCAGCAGCATCAGCCCCCGGACCACCTCGCGCTCCACCTCCGGCCCCGAGCCCGCGGCGTGGGAGCGCACCAGGGAGCGCTGCAGCTGGGCGCGCATGTCGGGCGGGATGTGGCGGGTGGCGAGAGCGCCGAACCCCGTCGAGATCCCGTACGCCGGGGTGGGGGCCTCGGCCAGCGCGTCGACGACCTCCCGGGCCCGGACGATCGCCGCCTCCGCCTCCTCCGAGAGCGTGACCGCCGCGCCGTGGCGGGCGACCGCGACGACCTCGGCCGGTGCGAGCGGGCCGGTGCCGACGCTGACGGGCGCGGGCCGCTCGGACCGCTCGGGGGACGGCGCCGGGGCCTGCGGGCTGCTGCTCATGGAGCCATGGAACCCCGTCCGGACACCCCTCGCCAGAGCGGACAGCCACGGCGTGTCTCGGATGCGAGACCCGGCACGGCTACCCTCGGACCATGAGTCAGGTGCCCGCGGCGACCCGGTGCCTGCGGGTGCTCACGTTCCTGGCGAGCCAACCGGAGCCGGTGTCCCTGGACCGGATCCGGCGGGCCTGCGAGCTGCCCCGCAGCACCGCCTACCACCTGCTGCAGGCGATGGTCGAGGAGGGCTTCGTCGCGCACCTGGCCGAGGAGCACCGGTTCGGCCTCGGCGTGGCGGCCTTCGAGGTCGGCAGCGGCTACTCGCGCCAGGAGCCGCTGCAGCGCGTCGCGCGCAAGGTGCTGGCCACCGTGGTCGACCAGACCCGGCAGAGCGCGCACTTCGCGGTGCTCCACGGGCGCGACGTGCTCTACGTCGTGGAGGAGCGGGCGCCCGGCAGGCCGAGCCTGGTGACCGATGTCGGCGTCCGGCTCCCGGCCCACCTGACCGCCAGCGGGCGCGCCGTCCTCGCGGCCCTGCCCCCCGCCCAGGTCCGGGCCCTCTACCCCGACGTCGCGGCCTTCGCCGACCGGCACGGGGTCGGCCCCGGGTCGCCCAGCCAGCTGCGGGTGCTGCTCTCCGAGACGCGGCAGCGGGGCCACGCGGTCGAGGACGGTGAGGTGACCCCGGGCTTCGCCAGCGTCGCCGCGGCGGTGCGCGACCACACCGGGCACCCGGTCGGGGCGGTGGCGATCACCTTCGAGAACCACCTGGTCCGGGTCGGGCCGCTGGTCGAGGCGGTGCTCGCGACGGCCCGCACCCTGACCCACCGGCTGGGCGGCCGTGTGACCTCCGTCGCCACGGGTCGTTAGCAGGCTGAGCCGACCGACCGGAGGAGTCGTCCGTGAGCCAGCCCCGCCGAGCCCTGCCGCACCCCCGTCCCTGGGCCCGGCTGCTGGTGCCCACCACGGCGGCGACCGTGCTGGTGGCCACCGCCGTGACCGCCGCGGTCACCGGGCAGGGCACCGGCGACCGCCGGGGTGACCTGGTCGGCGGCTACGACCGCAGCGTCGCGCAGGCCGCCGCGGTGGCCCCACCCGCCCCGGGCGGGCCGGCCGACGAGGCGACTCCCCACGACCACACCGACCGCTCCACGAAGAACGCGCTCTCCCGGGCCGGGGAGAGCGCGGCCCAGGCCCAGAACCCCACCGCCGCCTCGGAGCGGCTGGCCAACGCCGCGGCCGTCGCGGCCGGGCGGCGGACCGCGCCGCCGGCGCTTGCCTCCCGACCCGCGGGCCTGGCCCGGGCGCGGCACCCGGAGAACCGGTACGCGATGGCCAACGGCTGCTACACCCTCACCGACGGCGGCGAGCCGCTCTACTTCAAGCCCACCGCGCTCGGGCGCTACCTGCTCCAGGACGCCGAGCGGCGCCTCGTGACCGCGGACGGCCGAGCCGCCGAGCCCGGCGAGGAGACGATCTGGACCGCCCGCCGGGAGGGCCGCCGGACCACCTTCCACAACGACGGGGAGCGGCTCCGGCTCGAGGGCCGCAGCCGGTTCCTGCCCACCCGCGCCGAGGGCTGCACGCCGTACCCGGAGTCGCAGGTCGGTGTCACCGGCGACCCGTTCACCGGGACCTCGCCGTTCCAGGAGGTGCGGGGGTACGCCGACGCGCACACCCACGGCATGGCCTTCGAGTTCCTCGGCGGCGGCGCCCACTGCGGCCGGCCCTGGGACCGGTTCGGCGCGCCGTACGCGCTGGTCGACTGCCCCGACCACCAGAGCGGCACCAACCCGCTCGAGGCGGTGCTGTCCGAGCAGCCCACCCACGACCCGGTCGGCTGGCCGACCTTCGCCGACTGGCCGGCGCCGGGGTCGCTGACCCACGAGGGCACCTACTACCGCTGGCTGGAGCGCTCCTGGCGCGGCGGCCAGCGACTCTTCGTGAACCTGCTCGTCGAGAACAACCAGCTGTGCCGGCTCTACCCGTTCGGCCCGGGCGGCAGCCCGCAGAAGAACTCCTGCGACGACATGGACTCCGTCCGGCTCCAGGCCGAGCGGATGTACCAGCTCCAGGACTACGTCGACGCCCAGTGGGGTGGCCCCGGCCGCGGGTGGTACCGGATCGTGAAGAACCCGTGGCAGGCGCGGCGGGTGATCAACGCCGGGAAGATGGCGGTGGTCATGGGCATCGAGACCAGCGTGCCGTTCGGCTGCACCTTCACCCAGCGGCTCGGCGAGGACGTGCCCGCGCCGGAGTGCACCAAGAAGTCCATCGACGAGCAGCTGGCGGAGGTCCGGGCGCTCGGCGTACGCCAGATGGAGCTGGTCAACAAGTTCGACAACGCGCTCTCCGGCGTCGCCGGTGACGCCGGCAGCACCGGCGCCGCGGTCAACAGCGCCAACTTCCTCGAGACCCGGTCCTACTGGGACATGGAGCACTGCGAGCCGCAGCAGCCGGGCGCCCACGACCGGAACCAGTACGCCGCACCGGAGATCAGCGCCGAGCAGCAGGACGCGCTCTTCGGTGCGATCGGCCAGGTCTACGGCCTGACCGGGACGCTGCCGGTCTACCCGCCGCCGGACCACTGCAACAGCCGCGGCCTCACCGAGCTGGGCGCCCACCTGGTCGAGCGGCTCGCCGGGGCCCACCTGCTGATCGACCCCGACCACATGAGCGTCAAGGCCCGGACCACCCTGCTCGACCTGCTCGAGGAGCGTCGCTACCCCGGGGTGGTCTCGAGCCACTCGTGGTCGACGCCGGACGCCTACCCGCGGATCTACGACCTCGGCGGCTTCGTCGCGCCGTACGCCGGCGACTCGACCGGGTTCGTGGAGAAGTGGCGCCGCCACGTCGAGTGGGCCAACCCGAGGTACTTCTTCGGGATCGGCTACGGCGCCGACATCAACGGGCTCGGCGCCCAGGGCGATCCCCGCGGCGCGGACGTCCCGAACCCGGTCGACTACCCCTTCGAGGGGCTCGGCGGCGTGACCGTCCACCAGCAGCACGCCGGTGAGCGGGTCTACGACATCAACGTCGACGGCGTCGCCCAGTACGGCCTCTACCCCGACTGGATCGAGGACCTCCAGCAGGTCGCCGAGCACGACCGGGGCGACGGGGAGGCGATCGCGGAGGACATGGCGCGCGGCGCGGAGGCCTACCTCCAGACCTGGGAGCGGGCGCAGGGCGTGGCGCCCGACCCGTGCCGCAACCCGGGGCTGCAGGTCCCGGCGTCGCGGTTCACCGAGCTGGTCACGCCGGGGCTGTCGACCCGGGCGGTGCTGCGGCAGGTCGGCCAGCCGTTCCTGCGGCGCGGGCTCAGCTACACCTACTGCGCCTCCGCACCCTCCGGCGAGGTGCGGATGGTCGTCGACCTGACACGCGCCGGCCGGGTCTCCGGCGTACGACGGGAGGGATGAGCGGGTCGGTCGCAACCGCCTCGCCGCCCTCGGTTACCCCCGGGTAGCCTTTCTCACACGTTCCGCCGGCTGACCCGGACCGTCGTTCGCCCGTAGTCTCGGCGCGACGCACGTGTCCACACGGGCGTCGTCGATCCCTGCTTCGAGGAGACGTTGTGGACTGGGTCCTGATCCTTGGCCTCCTGCTCAATGTGGTCGCGCTGCCGATCGCGGCCCGGCGCGTGGTGTGGCTCTTCCGCCTGATCACCAGCGGCCAGCCGGACCCGGCCCGGGTCAAGGGCGTGACCGGCCGGCTCGGCCAGGCGGTGAAGAACCAGGTGGTCGAGGTGTTCGCCCAGCGGCGGATGCTGAAGTGGACCGTCCCCGGCACCGCCCACCTGTTCGTGATGTGGGCGTTCTTCATCCTCGCCTCGGTCTACGTCGAGGCCTACGGCGTGCTGCTGATCGCCGAGGACTTCGCGATCCCGCTGGTCGGCCGCTGGGAGGTCCTCGGCTTCGTCCAGGACCTGATCGCGATCCTGGCGCTGGTCGGCCTCGGCGTCTTCGCCCAGATCCGGCTGCGCAACGCCCCCGAGAGGCTGGGCCGCAAGTCCCGGTTCTCCGGCTCCCACCTGTCCGGCGCGTGGATCACGCTGTTCATGATCTTCAACGTCATCTGGACGATGTTCCTGTTCCGCGGCGCGGCCTCCGCGCTGGGCAACCTGCCGTACGAGAGCGGCGCGTTCGCCTCCGTCGGGCTCGGCAACCTCTTCGACGGGATGTCCGAGGACGCGCTGCACGTGCTCGAGGGCGTCGGCCTGCTGCTCCACATCGGCGTGATGCTGGTGTTCTTGATCTTCGTGCTGAACAGCAAGCACCTGCACATCTTCCTGGCGCCGCTGAACGTGCTGTTCAAGCGGGAGCCGATCGCCCTCGGCGCCGTCAAGCCGCTCACCTCGGCCGGCCAGCCGGTCTCCCTCGACCACCTCGAGGACATGGACGAGGACACCACCCTCGGCGTCGGCACCATCGAGGACTTCTCGTGGAAGGGCCTGCTGGACATGGCGACCTGCACCGAGTGCGGTCGTTGCCAGAGCCAGTGCCCGGCGTGGAACACCGAGAAGCCGCTCAGCCCCAAGATGCTGATCATGAACATGCGGGACCACGCGTTCCACATCGGTTCCTACCTCCAGGCCGACCAGGCCAAGCGCGACAAGATGCTCGAGGCCGACCCCGAGCTCGCCGCCGAGGTGGAGCGCGCGCTCGTCGGCGCCACCGAGGGCGAGGCATGGCACCCCACCGGCGGTGGCGTCATCGACCCCGACGTGCTGTGGTCCTGCGTGACCTGCGGCGCCTGCGTCCAGCAGTGCCCCGTCGACATCGAGCACGTCGACCACATCGTCGACATGCGCCGCTACCAGGTGCTGGTCGAGAACAACTTCCCCGCCGAGCTCAACCAGCTCTTCAAGGGCATGGAGTCCAAGGGCAACCCGTGGAACCTCTCGCCCAACATGCGCATGGACTGGGCCCAGGGACTCGACTTCGAGGTCCCGGTCGTCGGTGAGGACCTCGAGTCGCTGGAGTCGGTCGACTGGCTGTTCTGGGTCGGCTGCGCCGGCGCCTACGAGGACCGCGCCAAGAAGACCACCCGCGCCGTGGCCGAGCTGCTGGACATCGCCGGCGTCTCCTTCGGCGTCCTCGGCAAGGGTGAGACGTGCACGGGCGACTCCGCCCGCCGTGCGGGCAACGAGTTCGTCTTCCAGGGCCTGGCCCAGCAGAACGTCGAGACGTTCAAGGAGTTCAAGGTCAAGAAGGTCGTCTCGACCTGCGCCCACTGCTTCAACACGCTGAAGAACGAGTACCGGGAGTTCGGCATCGAGCTGGAGGTGGTCCACCACACCCAGCTGCTGAACCGCCTGGTCCGCGAGGGGAAGCTGACGCCGGTCAAGGACGGCGCCGGTGCGACCAAGCGCTCGATCACCTACCACGACCCCTGCTACATCGGACGCCACAACCAGGTCTACGAGCCGCCGCGTGAGCTGCTGCAGATCCTGCCCGGCGCCGAGCTGGTCGAGATGGAGCGCAACTCCGAGCGGTCCTTCTGCTGCGGCGCCGGCGGTGCCCGGATGTGGATGGAGGAGACGATCGGGGAGCGGATCAACCTCAACCGCACCACCGAGGCCGTGGGCACCGGCGCCGACCAGATCGCCGTCGGCTGTCCGTTCTGCCGGGTGATGCTCTCCGACGGGCTCTCCGCGATGCAGGACTCCGGCGACGCCCGCGAGGAGGTCGAGGTCCTCGACGTCGCCCAGATGCTGCTGGCCTCGGTGAAGGGCGAGACCGCCACCCGCCAGAAGAAGGTGGCCGCGTCCGGTGCCGGCGGGGCTACGGCGACGCTGACCCGCGACGAGGAGACGGCCGCCGAGCCCGAGGCCGGCGACGACACCCAGACGCCGGGCACCATCACCGAGACCGCCGACGCCGGCCCGGCCGCCAAGGCCAGTGGTGGGTCCTCGCTGTTCGACCTCGGCGACGACTCCCCCGAGCCGGAGCCCGAGCCAGAGCCCGAGAAGCCGTCCGGTGGGTCCCTGTTCGACCTCGGCGACGACTCCTCCGAGCCGACGGTCGAGGTGAAGCAGGAGGCGCAGGAGCAGAACATCGCCCGGGCCAACGACGACGACCTCTCCGGCAGCGGCTCCCTGTTCGACGTCGGCGGCGACGCCCCCGCCGACGACACCCCGGACACCCCGGCGCCCTCGAAGAAGCCGGCACAGCCCGAGTCCGACCTCGGCAGCGGCGGCTCCCTCTTCGACCTCGGCGACCCCGAGCCGGAGCCGGCTACCCCCGCCGCCGAGGAGGTCGAGGAGTCGTCGTCCGAGGAGCCCGCGTCGTCGGAGGTCGACGAGTCGTCCGAGGAGCCCGCGTCGTCGGAGGTCGAGGAGTCGTCGTCCGAGCAGCCCGCGTCGTCGGAGGTTGAGGTGCGAGGAGCGCCAGCGACGAGCCTCGAAACCGCCGACGCCCCCGAGCCCGCCACCGAGATCCCCTCCGGTGGGTCGCTCTTCGACATCGAGGCACCCGCCGCCCCGGAATCCGCCGCGAAGGCGGAGCCCGAGCCCACCGCCGAGCCGACGGCGGAGCCCGAGCCGGAGCAGGGGCCTGTCACCGAGAAGCCGGCGGCGCAGCCGTCGGCCGAGATCCCCTCGGGCGGCTCCCTCTTCGACATCGCCGCCCCCGAGCCCACCACCGCCACGGAGCAGCCCGCGTCGGAGGTCGAGGGGTCGACGTCCGAGGAGCCCACGCCGGAGGTCGAGGACTCGACGTCCGAGGAGCCCGCGTCGTCGGAGGTTGAGGTGCGAGGAGCGCCAGCGACGAGCCTCGAAACCGCCGACGCCCCCGAGCCCACGACCGAGCAGTCGACCGACAGCGGCAAGCCCGACCCGGCCGCGCTGAGCGCGGCGGCGACCGCCGCCGCGTCTCCCGACGCGACGCCGTCGACGGAGCCGGGAGCGGAGGCGGAGGCAGAGCCCGAGGCAGCTCCGGAGTCCGAGCCGGAGGCCCCGGAGCAGGAGAAGGAGCCGACGTCGGCGTCCTCCGACGAGGCCCACACGCCGAAGACCGACGTGGACATCAACGAGAAGGGGTCACTCTTCGACCTCTGACCTGAGAGTCAGCTTCACTCGCGGCGCGGCCGGTACCGGATCCAGTCCGGTGCCGGTCGTCCGCGTTTGGGGGGTGGGAGGAACTCGGGGTGGCCGTCGTGGGCGAGGCGGACCTGCCAGGGGGTGTGGTGCAGGGTGCGGTGGTGGTGTCCGCACACCAGTACCAGGTTGGACAGGGCGGTGGGGCCGCCGTCGGCCCAGTGGCGGATGTGGTGGGCGTGGCCCATCACCGGGGGTCGGGTGCAGCCGGGAAAGGCGCAGTGGTGGTCGCGGGCGACCAGGGCGGTCCAGATCGCGGGGGTGATGAGTCGGTGGCGGCGTCCGACGTCGAGGACGCAGCCCTGGGCGTCGAGCAGGACCCGGACCAGGTCGGCGTCGCAGGCCAGTCGGCGGATCACGGATCCGGGGAGGTCCAGGCCGTCCTCGGTGGTCCCCACCCCGGCACCCCCAGCAGCACTGCAGGGAGCAGGGTGCGGGTGGAGGGTGTGGTGGTCCAGGGTGACCACGAGGCGGGGGCGGGTGCCGTGGCTGGTGGGGGCGGCCGAGGTGTCCAGGGCGTGCTGGGCCAGCTGGACCAGGGCGTCCCACATCCGCGCCCCGTGATCCCTCAGGTCACCGGAGGCGCCGCCGTCCTGGGCTCGTGGCGGCGTCGGGGGTGGGCGAAGGTTCGGGGCGGGTCAGCGGCAGCAGGGCGGCCTTGAGGACCGCGGCGTCCTCGATGCTGCCGCGGCCCCGGAGCCGGATCCCGCCGGCACCGTCCTCGGTGATCGAGAGCCGTCGGCCCAGGTGGGCGGCGCGTTCCTCACGGGCCAGGTCCTGCTCGGCCTTGCGGTCCGCGGCGTCGGGGTCGACCACGGCTGCGAGGTGGCGGGCGGTGCGCAGCAGGTCCGAGGCGTTGAGCCGTCCCGCGGCCTGGAGCAGGACCTGTTCGCCGCGGGCCCGCACGTCGCCGGTCAGGGGGAGCTGTTCGAGGCCGGTGAGGATGACCGCGGCCTGCTCGGGAGAGACCTCCCCGGCTCGCAGCGCGGTCAGGGTCGCGGCCCGCTCGCCGGTGAGTCGTCGGGCGTGGCTGATGGTCCGTCTCCCCGCACCCCGGGTCACCCCGGCGGTGTGGGCGTACCAGTCGCTGGTCGAGCCCCACGCCAGCTCTCTCTTGGCGAGCTGGCGGGCCTCGACCTCGGCGAGGATCCCGGCCTCCAGGGCCGCGACCTTCGACCTCAACCGCTGCAGCTCCTCCACGGCGCCGACCAGCTCCTCACCGGTCCGCGCCGACCACAACACCTCCTCCAACCCGGCCAGATCATCACACGCACCCGCCACCACCCCCGCAGGTGTCGGAGACGGGAACGGTGCGATGGCCATACCTCATTCAAGCCGCACCCACTGACAACCCCCGTGCCCCAGAACCCCTTCTCCACAAGGGATACGTCGATGTTTCGATCGAGGATCGAGACGCCTCGCAGGGGCACACGGACTGCCGCCGGGCGGTCAGGTCACCCGTGCCGCGATGAGACGGGCGCATTCCTTGGGTGAGGTGGAGCTGCTGTCCACGACCAGGTCGTAGGCGACACCGCGGTGAACCGCGTCCGCCTGCCTCACGGCCATCCCAGCCGGCCGGTCCCCTCGCGACCGCTCCCGAGCTGCCGCCACCTCAGGGTGGCACTGGATGCCGACCCACAGCACCTCCAGCCCCTCGAGGTAGTCGCTGGTCCGCTGCTGCGAAACCGCGCCGTCGAGGAAGACGTCGTCGATGATCACTCCAGCGCCGGCTCGTGCCATCGCGGCGACCCCCCGCGACCACGCGGCCTCCAGCGCACGCCACTGGTCGTCGAAGCGGACCTGTCCTCGTGGCCCGTAGGAGACCAACGACGACGGCGCGACGTCGATGAGATCGTCCACGCCCAGCAAGAGCCACGGTCGAGGCAGCAACTCCTGGAGGCACCGCCCGATGCTCGTCTTGCCCGAACTCGACCCACCGTTGAGCACGACGACACCCACAGCCATGCCCGACATTGTCCGCCGTGTCGATCGACGATCGGCACTCGGGACCACCTGGAGGACCTTGTGTCCATGCCGCGTTGCGTGCGCTTGGAGAATCACGTTCGTGCTGCGTCGGGGCGGCCGGTTCCTGCGCCCACCGCGTGGACGTGCCAGGCATCGACGAACGCCTGCTCGGTCAGCACCACTCGTTGCCTGTTGCTGGTCCGTGGCCGTCGCTCCACCACCCAGCTCGCCCGACTCCCGCAGAGTCGCTACGACCGCACCTCGAGGGAGCAGCGGGATGGCGGAAGGCGGCCACGCGCGCGTGCTCAGTCGGAGGCGGGGCGGTAGTCCAGCTCGACGACACCGCTGGCGGTGACGGTGCGAGGAGCCCGTCGTGTGAGTTCGGTGTCCAGCTCCTCCATGAGGACCCAGCCCACCTCGGTCGCCCACTCGGTCGGTGAGTCACACACCTCTCCGGTCGAGGGCCCGACGGGCGCCTCCGAGGGCTTGAAGCGGATGCCGAGGCGGTCCGCTTCGCCCGGCCAGTGGAAGGTCACGAGAATGTCGCCGTCGTCGAGGGTCGCCTGCATCGGGTTCTGGTCGTCGCTGTGAGGACCGCGCCGAACTCGCCGCTGCACCTCGGCCAGCAGCCGGTCGGTGTCCCACGTGCCAGACATACGACGAGTGTGGCAGCACACGCGCGCTTGCCGCAGCACGTCCTCCGCCACCAGGTGAGCCGCTCACCAACGCAGATGGTCGGGGAACCCGGTCCAGCGAAGGTCGGCCGGCAGATGGGCCATGTCGTTCGAGGCCATGACCACCGGCGGTCCGTGCAGCTCGTACCTGATGACGGTCAAGCCGGCATGGCACTGGACCGGCGGCCACCATCGCCAGCTCGGGGCGTCGAGGGCGTGCCGGACCAGCCACCCGATCGTGAAGGCGTGCGTGATGACGACCTCGACGGGCTCGCGTCCCTCGGTGGCAGGGCCGGCCCAGAGCTCGATCGCGCGGGAGCCGAGCACAGCGCCCTGGGACGCCTCCTCCTCGGAGACGTCCGCGAACGACGGCAGGACGGTCTCCGCCCAGCCGTCGGGCACCTCGTCACGATCGGGGACGTGCGGAACGTAGTCACCGGCCGCATCGACGGCGGACAGCGACGGAGGGTGCCCGAACTGCTCCGCGACGACCCGTGCGGTCTCTCCCGCTCGCCCGAGCGGCCCGTGAGCGATCCAGCTCAGCGGCAGGTGGGCGAGACGGCGGCCGAGATGTTCGGCCTGCCGCGCGCCCCTCGAGGTCAACCCGGCCCCGTCGGGCCCGGGCTCGGCATGGCGCGCCAGGTACAGCACGCGTGCACCTTCCCCCGACATGCACCGCATCCAACCACGACGGCTTGGAGGTTCCCGCTCCCCTCCGGCGCCGGTGACGGCCCCGGCTGCCCCGGAAACGAGCAGCGTCCTGCGCAGATCCCAGGCATCCTGAGGCGGTGCGCTACGAACGTCTCTGGGAACGGCTGCTCGAGTTCCTCGACGAATGGGCCGACGCGCGGGAGGTTCGCCCGGGTCGGATCGAGGTCACGTGGCCGCGATCCGGCGAGCCCGTGCGCACGGTGGAGCTGGTGATCACCCGGAGCGAGTGGGACGACCTGGTCGCGATCCCGTACGGCGACTTCGACCTCGCGGCCGCCGAGGTGAGGCGATCGGTGCTGGCGCTCGAGGCCGACCAGCCGTACCTGGTCTACGGGACGTACGAGCTGGTCCCGTCGCAGACCCCCGCGCTCCCCCCGGACCCCGAGGAGCTCCGCCTGGAAGAGCGGCTCCGTGAGCACCCCGAGGGATTCGGCCGCTGGGTCGCGCTCGACGCGGACGGCAACGCCGTCGACGAGCTCGGGCCACCGTCCGGCTGAGCGCGGCCACGCAGGGCCGGACCTGCCGCGGCTCGGTGCCGCGACCGATGGCCCGTTCGGGCCATCGCCGGGACGGACCGGGATGGCCGGTCCGGGCGAAGCGGCGGGGTGCGGTGACGGCGCACCGTGGTGTCAGGTGCCCACCGTGGGTGCCACCACCGAGAGGAACCGTCATGCCGTTGATCCAGGTCAAGGTGATCGAGAACGTCTTCACCGCCGAGCAGAAGCAGGCGATCGTGCGTGGGCTGACCGACGCCATGGTCGCCGTCGAGGGCGAGAACATGCGCCCTGTCACGTGGTGCGTGGTCGAGGAGGTCCGCAGCGGTGACTGGGGCATCGCCGGCAGCCCGCTGACGACCTCGGACGTCAAGGCCCTCGCCGCCGGTGTCGGCGTCTGAGCGGCTGCGGTCGCGAGACGCAGCCCGCGGACCTGTCCACGTGGCCGTGCCGCGGGCGATGATGAGGCCGATGGCCTCGCTCGAGACTGCCCAGGAAGCGCTGCTCGCCGGCTCGTGGAGCCGCGCGGACGGCGACTTCCGGGCGGTCATCGAGGAGACCGGTGACCCGGCGGCGTACGAGGGGCTGGCGCAGGTCGCCTGGTGGCGCGACGACGGGGACACCTGCCTGGGGGCGCGGGAGACGGCCTACCGGCTGCACCGCGAGCGGCGGGACCCCGTCGGCGCCGCCCGGGCCGCCGTCGCGCTCGGGTGGGACTCCGTGCTGTTCGGTCGCGGCGAGTCCGTGGCGCTCGGCTGGATCGGTCGGGCCCAGGAGCTGCTGGCCGAGGTCGCCGAGCGACCCGAGCACGGGTGGTGTGCCGTCCGGGAGGCCGAGCTCGCGCTGTCGGTGCACCAGGACCCGGGTGCAGCGCTCGCCTGCGCGGAGCGGGCCGTGGCCGTCGGCCGGCGTACGGGCGACGGCGACCTCGAGGTCGTCGGCCTCGCGCTGCAGGGACTGGCCCTCACCCGTGCCGCCCGGGTCGAGGAGGGGACCGAGCGCCTCAACGCCGCCGCCGCGGCGGCGACGGCCGGGGACGTGGCCGACCTGATGTGGATGGGCAAGGTCCTGTGCTGGCTGATCGCGGCCTGCCACGAGACCCAGGACGTCACCCGCGCCGAGGACTGGTGCCGCCGGGTCGAGATGATCTGCCGCGAACGCGACCTGGCCCCGTTGCTGAACGTGTGCCGGATCCAGTACGCCTCGGTGCAGGTCTCCGCCGGGACCTGGGCCGAGGCCGACCAGGAGCTGACGGGCACGGTCGAGCGACTCGCCGGCTCGACCCGCGCCTCGAGGCTGGAGGCGGTCGTGCAGCTCGGTGAGCTGCGGCGGAGGCAGGGCCGCCACGACGAGGCGGAGGCGCTGTTCCGTCAGGCCGAGTTCGACCCCGTGGCGGTGCTCGGCCGGGCCCTGATCCGGGACGCCGCCGGCGACCACAGCAGCGCGTGGGTACAGGTGCGCCAGCTGCTCGCCGCGCTGCCGCCCGAAGGCCGGCTGGCGCGAGCCGACGTGCTGCTATCCGCCGTCCGGATGGCCCACGCCGTGGGCGACGTGGCAGCCGCGGACGAGGCGGCCGGCGAGCTCCGGGCCACGGCGCAGGCGGTGCGGACCGACGCCCTGCTCGCGATGTCGGCGCTGGCCGACGCGGTGCTCGCGGACGCCGAGGACGCGCCCGGGCTGCTGCGCGAGGCGGTGCAGCACCACCACCGCGCGGGCCTGCGCCACGACGAGGCCGAGGCGCGGTTGCTGCTGGCGGCCGCCCTGGCGGCCCGGGGCGACGAGCCGGCCGCACGCGAGCAGGCCGAGGCCGCGAGCGAGGTGCTGGCCGGGCTGCCCGACACCGCCGGCCTGGCCCGGGCCCGTGGGCTCGCCGCCACCCTGGGCGGCGACCCCGGATCGACGCTGTCAGCGCGGGAGCGGGAGGTGCTGGAGCTGGTCGCGCGCGGCCTGAGCAACGACCAGATCGCCGCCGAGCTCACCCTCAGCCCCCACACCGTGCACCGACACGTCTCCAACATCCTCACCAAGCTCGACCAGCCCACCCGGGCGGCTGCCGTGTCCCGCGCGCTGAGCACCGGCCTCCTCTGACACCGCCACGAGCACGGGTCTCAGTGGGCCGGCGGACGATCCCTCGGCAGCGCCGTCCTCCGGCACCACGACCGGCTTCCACCGCGCCCACGCGAGGAACCCGAGACCGGCGACCAGGAGCGCCAGGCCCGCCCACAGGTTGGCGTTGACGCCACCCGTGCGGTCCTCGTCGGTGTCGGCGAACAGCCCCATGGCGGTCAGGATCACGCCGTACGTCGTGAGCAGCAGGCCGATGATCGAGCGGATGTCGAAGGCACCCGCGGTCTTCTTCGACGACGTCGTGTCAGTCATGTCGGTCTCCTCAGAACACCAGGTTGAGTGCGATGACCATCGCCAGGGCGACGCCCGCCAGCGGGACGGTGCGCTGGAACCACGGGGCGGACGCCTCGTCAGGGTCGGTGCGGACGTCCTTGGGCGTCTCGGAGTACACCAGCCCGACCAGCTGCTCGACGGGCTTGGGCCGGGTCACCAGCGAGACCACGATGCTCAGCACGATGTCGACCACGAAGGCCGTCGAGGCGGCCAGGAACGCGGCCCCCTGCCCGCCGACCGCGATCACGCCGAGGCTGGCCGAGCCGAAGGCGTCCTCGGTCAGGAAGGCCACGAACACCGCCGACAGGGTGCCGGCCACCAGGCCCATCCAGCCCGCGGTCGCGGTCATCCGCTTCCAGAACATGCCGAGGATGAAGGTCGCGAACAGCGGGGCGTTGAAGAACCCGAACAGCGTCTGGAGGTAGGTCATGATGTTGGCGAAGCTGGCCGCGAAGCCCGCCGTCCCGATCGCGACCACGGTGGCGCCGAAGGTGGCGACCCGGCCGACCCTGAGGTAGTAGCCGTCCTCGCGCTCCTTGACGACGTAGTCCTGCCACAGGTCATAGCTGAAGACGGTGTTGAACGCCGAGATGTTGGCGGCCATGCCCGCCATGAACGCCGCGAGCAACCCGGTGATCGCCAGCCCCAGCAGGCCGTTGGGGAGCACCTCCCGCATCAGGTAGAGCAGCGAGTCGTTGTAGGTGACCTCCGCCCCGGTGGCGACCCCGCTCGGCTGCTCTCCCGCCTTGAGGTCCGCGATCTCGGTGACGAGCACGGCGGCGATCATGCCGGGGACGATGGTGATGAACGGGATGAACATCTTCGGGAACGCGCCGATGATCGGCGTACGCCGGGCGGCGCTGATCGAGCTCGTCGCCATCGCCCGCTGCACCTCGACGAAGTTCGTCGTCCAGTAGCCGAAGGACAGCACGAAGCCCAGACCGAAGACGATGCCGATCACCGACAGGATCGGGGAGTCGAAGCCGGAGAGCGCCTGCCCGGGCCAGGAGTTCAGCTGCTGCTCGGCCGGCGGACCGGCACCGCCGTCGGCGGCCCGGGTGATCTTGTCGGTCAGGCCGTCCCAGCCACCGACCCGGTGCAGGCCGAGCAGGGTCAGCGGCAGCAGCGCCGCGACGATCACGAAGAACTGCAGCACCTCGTTGTAGATCGCCGCGGACAGCCCGCCGAGAGTGATGTAGGAGAGCACGATGACGGCGGCCACGACCAGCGCCACCGGCAACGGCCAGCCCAGCAGGGCGCGCACGATCGTGCCGAGCAGGTAGAGGTTCACGCCCGCGATCAGCAGCTGGGCCAGCGCGAAGGAGATCGAGTTGACCAGGTGGGCCCCCGGGCCGAACCGGCGCAGCATGAACTCGGGGACCGAGCGCACCTTCGAGCCGTAGTAGAACGGCATCATCACGATGCCGAGGAACAGCATCGCCGGGATCGCGCCGACCCAGAAGTAGTGGACGGTCGGCAGCCCGAACTCCGCCCCCGAGGCCGACATGCCCATGATCTCGACGGCACCGAGGTTGGCGGAGATGAACGCCAGCCCGGTCACCCACGCCGGCAGCGACCGTCCCGAGAGGAAGAAGTCCACCGAGTCCGAGACGTGACGGCGGGCGAGCACCCCGATCCCGAGCACGAATCCGAAGTAGATCGCGAGGATGGCGTAGTCGACGACGTCCGCGTCGATCAGGGTCTGCGCCATCACGGTGAGCTGTGGGTCCACGAGACTCCCCTTCCGAGGCCCGGGCCCGTCCGGGACCCGAGCAAACCCGCCCACCGTAGACGGCCGCGTGGTCCGGCTGGCTCGCCCCCTCGGGTGACGCCGGACGACCCCGTGACATCACGGATGCGGCACGACGGTGTTGACATGACATCACGATGACGTCATAGTGATGCCCATGGACATCACCCCGTACGTCGACGGCCTCCGCCGGGACCTCGTCGCCGCGGCCGAGGCCGGCGGCCAGGACGTCAAGGCCGCGGCCGAGCGGCTGCTGCTGGCCCTGGACCCCGCGGCCCGGCTGGCGCTGATGGAGGCGATCTCCCAGGCCGCCGCCGAGATCACCGCGGAGCTCCCGACCGGGGGTGTCGACGTCCGGCTGGCCGGCCGCGAGCTCGACTTCGTCGTGCACGTCGCCGCGCCGCCGGCGCCACCCGCACCGCCCGCACCCCCGGCCCCGGCCCCGGCCGAGGAGACCGACGAGGGCGGGCTCGCCCGGATCACGCTCCGGATCCCCGAGTCGGTCAAGGCCCGCGCCGAGGAGAAGGCGGCCCGCGCCGGCGACAGCCTCAACACCTGGCTGGTCAAGGTCGTGCGTGCCGCGTCCAGCGACCACGCCGTGAACGTCGACATCGACCTCTCGAGCATCCCCTTCCTCGAGGGCGGCGACTGGTTCGGGAAGGGGAAGGGCAACCAGCGCCGGATGACCGGCTGGCTCTGACCGCCCCACCCGCTCACCCACCCCACCCACTCAGGGACCGGCACCCGCCGGCTCCCCGGATCCGCACACCCTGGAGACGCCATGAGCAAGACCCGCCGCACCCAGTTCGAGACCTCCCAGCCGGTCGAGCTGTACGTCGAGATCGGCTCCGGCCAGGTCGACGTCACCGCCGGCCCCACCGCCGAGAGCACCGTCGAGGTCACCGGCCGGCTCGCCGAGGAGGTCGACGTCGACCTCGAGGGTCGCCAGCTGCGCGTGATCGCCCCGAAGGGTCGGGGCGGCCTGCTCGGGCTGGACACCTCGCTGCTCGTCACCGTCACCGTCCCCACCGGCAGCGACCTCGTCGTCCGGACCGGCAGCGCCGACCTCGGCGTCGTGGGCGAGATCGCCGAGGTGGCCGTGAAGTCGGGCTCCGGCGACGTCCGGCTCGACGTCCTCACCGGCGACGTCACCGTCGGGACCGGCTCGGGCGACGTCGAGGTCGAGGAGTGCCGCGGCCAGGCCCGCGTGAAGTCCGGCTCCGGCGACGTGGAGATCCGGACCGCGACCGGTGAGCTCGCCGTCTCCACCGGCTCCGGTGACGTCACGCTCGGCCACACCCGGGCCCCCGTCGTGGTCAAGACCGGCTCCGGTGACGTCCGGGTCGTGGAGTCCGGCTCGGACGTCACCCTCCAGACCGGGAGCGGCGACCTCCGGGTCGAGACCGCGCGCCGCGGCCGCTACGCCGTGAAGGGCGCCTCGGGCTCCCTCCACGTCGGCATCCCGACCGGGACGCCGGTGTGGACCGACATCTCCACCGTCACCGGCCGCATCCACAACGCCGTCGAGGGGGTCGGCGAGCCCGCGGAGGGCGCCGACCACGTCGAGCTGCGCGCCACCACCGTCAGCGGTGACGTCGTGCTCCTCCCCCGCTGAGCCGACCACGCCGAACTCCACGCCACCACAGGAGGCACCACCATGAGCAGCTACCTGACCGACGCCGGGGAGCTCACCCGCCGCTACGAGCTGGCCACGCGGGGGAGCCACCACCGGACCCACCACGCCGTCGACCGCCCGGCCCGGCCCGGCGCCCGCCGCCGCGACCAGCTCGCCGTGCGGCTGCGCCGGGTCGCCGCCCGGCTCGAGCAGTGAGCGGCACCGCGCCGTAGCCCCTGCTCAGGAGGCGTGGAGCTCGCCGAAGCCCGCCTGCACCAGGCCCACGACCGCCTCCACCGCCCGCTCGGCGTCGGGACCGTCCGCGGCGACCCGCAGCTCCATCCCGCGGCCCGCCTGCAGCGTCATCAGCTCCAGGGAGCTGGCCGCGTCGGCGACGCGGTCCGCGCACCCGATCGTCACCTCGGCCGCCAGGCCGCCGACCGCGGCCGCGATCTGCGCGGCCGGGCGGGCGTGCAGGCCGTCCTCGTTGACCAGGCTCGCGCGGGCCGAGACCCGTCCCGCACCACCCTCGGTCGTCGCGTCCTCCGCGACGGGTGGGGCGGCCGGAACCGGCGGGTGGGAGGCCAGGGCGGTGATCTTCGGCAGCAGCGCCGCCTCCGCCTCCCGGGTGACCACGTCGAGGTCGGCGCCGCCGGCGGCGCGCACCACGGCCGCGACCAGGCCCTCCACGAGCGGAGCGGCGCACAGCCGGACCTCGCCGAGTCCCGGGGCGAGCTCGAGGGCGAGCTCCGCGCTCAGGACCGCCGATCCGAGGTCCATCAGCACCAGGACGCCGTCGGGCGAGGCCGCCCGCTCCAACGCCCGGACCACCTCCGTGGCGTCCGTGCCCAGCCGGCCGTCCGCTCCGGCCGCGACCTCGATCGCCGGACCGGCGCCGCTGACCATCTGCCGCGCCAGGTCGACGGCGGCCGCAGCCAGGGCAGGGCTGTGCGACACCACGACGATCCCGATCATCGCCGTCGTCACCCCACCACGTCGGCAAGCGCGGCCAGCAGCAACGCGGACGACGCCGAGCCGGGGTCGATGTGCCCCACGCTCCGCTCGCCGAGATAGCTGGCGCGACCCTTGAGGGCGAGCATCTCCGAGGTCGCGTCACGCCCCTCGGCTGCGGCGGTCGCCGCCGACCGCACCGAGGCGACCAGCGACTCCTCCCGCTCCAGGGCGGCAGCGAACGCGGCGACGGCCGGCGCCAGCGCGTCGTACATCGTCTTGTCGCCGGGCTCGGCCCGGCCGCGCGCGACGATGCCCTCGACCCCGGCCTGCAGCCCCGCCAGCAGCGCCGGCCCGTCCAGCTCCGTCACCTCACCGGCGGCGGTGCCGAGCCGGAGGAAGAACGTGCCGTACAGCGGCCCGCTGGCGCCGCCGACCGACGTCACCAGCGTCATGCCGACCTTGGCGAGCAGCGCGCCGGCGTCCGCCGGCCGGGTGACGCCCGGACCGTCGACGGCTGCCATCACGGCGTCCATCCCGCGGGTGAGGTTGGCGCCGTGGTCGGCGTCGCCGATGGCCGAGTCGAGCTCGGTGAGATACCCCTGGTGCTCGTGGACGGCGTCGGTGAACGACGCCAACCACGAGACCAGGTGGTCCAGGGTGATGACCTCGGTCATCGTCAGGCCCCCCATCGCAGTCCTGCCGTCTGCACCGGAGCATCCCACAGGCGCAGCAGCTCGTCGTCGGCCCGCAGGACCGTGACCGAGGCGCCGGCCATGTCGAGGGAGGTGATGTAGTTGCCGACCAGCACCCGGGCCGGCGTGACCCCCGCCTTCTCCAGCAGGCTCGCGACCTCGCCGTAGAGCAGGTAGAGCTCGATCTGGGGCGTGCCCCCCATCCCGTTGAGCATCACGATGGCCGGCGCGCCGGCGAAGTCGAGGTCGCCGAGCACGGGGGCGAGCAGCTGCTCGGCCACCTCCGCGGCGGTCCCCAGCGGCACCCGGTGACGACCCGGCTCCCCGTGGATCCCGACGCCCATCTCCATCTCGTCGTCCGGCAGGTCGAACGTGGGCCGGCCGGCGGCCGGAACGGTGCAGCTGGTCAGCGCCATGCCCATCGACCGGCCGGACTCGTTGATCCGGCGGGCCAGAGCCAGCACCGCGTCGAGGTCCTGGCCCTCCTCGGCGGCGGCGCCGACGATCTTCTCCAGCAGCACGGTCAGGCCGACGCCGCGACGACCCGCGGTGTAGGTCGACCCGTCGACCGCCACGTCGTCGTCGACCACGATCGACTCGACCCGGGTGCCGGAGCCGGCGCCGGCCAGCTCGCCGGCCATCTCGAAGTTCATGACGTCGCCGGTGTAGTTCTTCACGATGTGGAGGACGCCGGCCCCGCGGTCGACGTCGACGGTGGCCGCGACGACCTGGTCGGGCGTGGGAGAGGTGAACACCTCGCCGGCGCAGGCCGCGTCGAGCATCCCGGCGCCGACGAAGCCGCCGTGGAGCGGCTCGTGACCGGACCCTCCGCCGGAGACGAGGGCGACCTTCCCCGACTCCTTGGGGCGCGATCGGTAGATCACGCGGTGCTCGTGGTCGATCCGCAGGTCGGGGCTGGCGGCCTCGATGCCGCGCAGGGCATCGGCCAGGACGTCGGCCGGGTCGTTGATCAGCTTCTTCATGTCAGACCTCCGCTGTTGTCGGCGCACCGGACACGAGGGCACGGTCCACCTGGGTATGAGCGATCATGCCGAACGCGAGGGCCGCAAGGACACCCGCGAGCAGCTCGGCACCCACGTAGACCGGCCACTGGGACCAGACCACGTCGCCGCCGAGCACCTGCTGCACCAGCATCGGACCGGTGGTCCGCGCCGGGTTGATGGAGGCGCCGGTGGTCGGCGCGACCGGGATGATGGCCGCGAAGACCACCATGCCGATGGCCAGGCCCGCCCATCCGGGTGCGGCCTTGCGGTAGATCACTCCGAACACGGCGAAGACCAGCAGGAAGGTGCCGACGAACTCGGCGAGGAACGCCTGCGGGACCGAGACGGTGTCGGCGTACGCCGCCACGCCGAGGCCCACGTCGCTGGCCTTGCTTCCCAGGACCCCCGCGATCAGCAGCGCGCCGACGACCGCGCCGAGCACCTGGGCACCGAGGTAGCTGGGCACCGAGCGCCAGGGGAACTTGCCGGTGGCGGCCAGCCCGAAGGTCACGGCCGGGTTGATGTGGTTGCCCGAGATGTATCCGAAGACGTAGACGGTCACGATCACGATCGACGCGAACGCCAGGGAGATGATCCCCAGGTCCGAGCCGCTGAACGTGGAGCCGTTCGCCTCGTTCACGATGAGCAGGGCAGGCACCGAGCCGACGCCCACGAAGACGAGGAAGGCCGTGCCTAGGAACTCGGCGGCCAACTTCTGCCAGGGAGTGTTGTCGTCCATCAGAGGACCTTTCGTGTGATCTGAATAACATTCGACATTATCGAATACTCCTCAGACAACGGCGGGTCGTCAAGGGTGAGTCCGAAAAACGACGCCGGACCGGCATACTGACGAGCGACGGAGAGGAGACCCGGTGATCCAGGCGATCGACCGCGCGGCGCAGGTGCTGCGCGCGCTGCAGGGCTCACGGCACCTCGGCGTGAGCGAGCTCGGGAGCCGGCTCGGCCTGCCGCCGTCCACGGTGCACGGGATCGTGAAGTCGCTGCAGGTCCACGGGCTGGTGGTGCAGGAGCCGCACGGCCAGCGCTACATGCTCGGCCCGACCCTGCTGCAGCTCTCCAACGTCTACCTCGACACCCTCGACGTCCGGGCCCGCGCCATGCGCTGGACGGCCGACCTCAGCGAGCGGACCGGGCTGGCGGTCCGGCTCGGGGCGCAGTTCTTCGACGAGGTGATCGTGATCCACCACGAGCCGCGGCCGGACGGGAGCCGCCAGATGCCGGAGACCGGCCTGACCATCCCGGCCCACGCCTCCGCGCTGGGCAAGGTGCTGCTCGCTTACCGGCCCGCCTTCCGGGAGCGGGTGCTCGCCGCGACCCTGCGGAGCCTCACCGCCGAGACCCTGGTCGACCCGGACGTGCTCGCGCGCTCCCTCGCGGAGGTCGCCCGCACCGGGCACGCCCTGGAGAACGAGGAGGCCGTGCTGGGCGAGGCCTCGGTCGCCGCCGCGATCGCCGACCGCGACGGCGAGGCGGTGGCCGCCGTGGCCGTGGTGTTCCCGGCCGGCGGGGAGCCGGTGGACCCGAAGGTGCTCACGCTGCTGCGCGAGTGCGCGCGCAACGTCTCCCGCGAGCTCGGCGCCACCTCCTGGCCTCCTGCGATCCCGGACGACGCGGAGGCGTCGGGCTAGGACCCCGACCTCGCGGCACCCGGCCGCGGTCGGACGCCGTCCCTCAGATGGAGGTGCGGTGGAAGCTCTGGAAGGAGCGGGACGCGGTCGGGCCACGCTGGCCCTGGTAGCGCGAGCCGTACTTCTCCGAGCCGTAGGGGTGGTCGCTCGCGGAGGAGAGCCGGAAGAAGCAGAACTGCCCGATCTTCATGCCCGGGTAGAGCTTGATCGGCAGCGTCGCGACGTTGGCCAGCTCGAGGGTCACGTGTCCGTTGAAGCCCGGGTCGACGAAGCCCGCGGTCGCGTGGGTGAGCAGCCCGAGCCGGCCCAGCGAGGACTTCCCCTCGACGCGCGCGGCGACGTCGTCGGGCAGCCCGACCGACTCGTAGGTCGAGCCGAGCACGAACTCCCCCGGGTGGAGGATGAACGGCTCCTCGCCGTCCGGCTCCACGAGCCGGGTGAGGTCGGACTGGTCGGCCGCGGGGTCGATCGAGGGGTACTTGTGGTTGTCGAAGACCCGGAAGAACCGGTCGAGCCGGACGTCGATGCTGGAGGGCTGCATCATCTTCTCGTCCCAGGGGTCGAGCGTGATCCGTCCGGCGTCGATCTCGGCGAGGATGTCGCGGTCGCTCAGCAGCACGTCGGCAGGCTACCGGTCTCTGGCAGCATCGGAGACGTGACCGCTCCGCTCTTCCACCGCTACGTCGCCCTCGGCGACTCCTTCACCGAGGGCGTCGGCGACCCCGACCCGTCCCGCCCCAACGGCCTGCGCGGCTGGGCCGACCGGGTCGCCGAGGTGCTCGCCCACCACGCCGCCGCCTCCGGCGTCGACCTCGGCTACGCCAACCTCGCGGTGCGGGGCCGGCTGCTGGGCCCGATCCTCGCCGACCAGCTCGAGCCGGCCCTGGCGCTGGAGCCGGACCTGGTGACGATCTACGCCGGCGGGAACGACCTGCTCCGGCCCCGGATCGACGTCGACCGGCTCGCCGAGACCTACGACGCCGCCCTCGCACGGCTGGCCGGGACCGGCGCCACCGTCGGGGTGTTCACCGCCTTCGACCCCGGCAACGGGGGGCCCTTCGGCCGGCTGCGCGGTCGGTTCGCCGTCTACAACGAGCGGGTCCGCGAGATCGCCGACCGGCACGGCGCGGTCGTCCTCGACTCCTGGCGGATGCGCCCCGACCAGCCGCAGCTGCTCTGGTCGGAGGACCGGCTCCACCTCGGCCCGCTCGGCCACCGCGCGGTCGCCGCGGAGGTGCTGACCACCCTCGGCGTACCGCACGACCTCGACGCGCAGGACGTCACGGGCGCGATCGACCACTCCCCCTTCCGGGCCGGCCGCCGCGCCGACGTCGACTGGCTGGTCCGCCATGCGGTCCCGTGGGTCCGGCGCCGGGTCACCGGCCGCTCCTCCGGCGACGGGGTCGAGCCCAAGCGCCCCACGCTGCAACCGATCTGAACCGGCTGGGGTAACATCCCTCCCGCTGGTGCGGATCCGTCCCACCGGCCTGCGGATGTAGCTCAGTTGGTAGAGCGCGACCTTCCCAAGGTCGATGTCGCGAGTTCGAGTCTCGTCATCCGCTCCAGCTCTCTCCCCCCTCCCTCGGTGCTCGCGCCGGTGCTCCCATCGGGCTCGCGTCGCCGACCCGTGCGATCTGGCATGTCCGCCGACCGGTGCGGCGACCGTCTCTGTGACTGGTGGGGCACTTGCGGTTTCTGGGGCCCGAGGTGACAGTGGGGTGTCCCCTTCCCCGGACGAAACGGTCGCCCCCGATGTCCCCGCACCTGTCCCCGCACTTCTCCCGGCACCCAGCCCTCGCCCCGCGTCACCGCGCCGTCGGGCTCGGCGTGAGCGCCCTGGCGGTGCTGCTGGTGGCGGCGCTGCTGGTGCCCCGGGGCGGCGATCCCGAGTCCGGTGGGCTGACCCCCCTGGCCGAGCCGGAGTACGCCGCACGCGCGACCGCCCCCGCGGCGGGCGCCGTCTCCGCGCGGGACGCGGCCGAGATCGAGCGGGTGCTGGCCGACGCCCCCGGCCGGGTCAGCGCCCGCACGGCACCGGCGGCGCTGGCTCGTGGCCTGGTCCGCTGCGCCGACTTCGAGGGCCAGCGCTACTGCCTCGGCACCGGGTGGACCTCGCAGACCGAGCAGCAGGTGCAGCGCCGCGCGCTCGACGCCCCCGCCCGGGGACGCGCGGCACGGGTGGAGACCACCGGCGACCTCACCACCGCGGACCTGCTCGAGCAGCGGGCCGCGATGAGCCCCGCGGAGCTCGCGGACGCCGAGCGCACCGAGCTCGAGGCGGCCGCGCGCGACGTCGCCAAGGTGGTGCTGCTGCGTCACCAGGTCCTCGGCGAGCCGCTCCCCGACGGCTTCCTGGCCCGCCACCCCGAGGCGCGGGCCACGTCCACACAGCCGGCACGGACCGCCCGAGGCCGGAGCAAGGGCTTCGGCGACTACCCGAAGCGGGACACCGTCCTCGACCCCAAGCAGGTCCGCGCCCAGCGGCGCACCTACTGGTGCGGGCCGAGCTCGATGCAGATGATCGCGTGGGGCTGGCAGGACCGGCGCAAGGTGCAGCAGCACTGGGCCGACCGGCTCGGCACCACCACGAGCGGCTCCGCGATCTCCGAGATGGTCCGCGTGACCAACCAGGCCACCGGCTACGACCGCGAGGACCGCGCGGGGAAGTACGTCGTGCTCGACATCTCCGACTGGAGGTTCAAGCAGTGGATGCTGCTGCAGCTGCGCCACATCCACGACTACCGCGCCCCGGTGATCCTGCACCCGGTCCTGGTGAAGCGGTTCTACCCCTACCTCGACGACGACGCCTCCGGGCACTTCCAGGTCGGACGGGGGTATGACAAGAACGGGCGGAAGCCGGGGCTGCTCGGCTACTTCGAGCCGTGGAACCAGCAGCGCTTCGACCGCTCCGAGCCCTACATCGCCCGGGTGCAGTGGCGACGCGCGTACAACAGCTTCCGCGCCAACAAGGCCCACCCGCACCAGAACATCGGGGTCTGAGTGCGCGCGCGCCCGAGTCCCGCGTCCGCCCTGCTGCTCGTCCTCGCCCTGGCCGCGTGCACGCAGCAGCAGACCGCACCACCGGACGACGCCCCGGGCAGCGCCACGCCGAGTGCCTCCCCGCCGTCGCAGGCCCTGACCTGGCGCCCCGTCCCCGGCCCGGTCGGGGACCAGGTCACCGTCAGCGGCCGGTGGACGCTCACCCTCCCCGAGAGCGGCGACCAGGTCCGGATCGACGGTCCGGACCCTCGCGTGGTCGAGGCCGGGTCCGGCTACCGCGTGACCGAGGCGCTCGTCGACGGGCAGTACGCCGTGGTGGTGGCCGAGCACGAGCAGGCGACCGAGCCCAACGACGTCACCGTCGTCGACCTCGCCGAGGGCGAGGTCGTCGAGGCCGACGTCGCGCCCGGGACGGGCGGCGCGTTCGCCCTCGGCTCCGGGCTGCTCGCGAGCACCACCACGCAGGGCCGCGACTACTGCGTCGGCACGGTGGACCTGACCAGCGGCCGCGCCGGCGACGGCCCGTGCGTCCCGCCGCGCCACGGCATCTCGAACCTGACCGTCGGGCCCGCCGGCACCTCGGCGATGACCTTCGACGACGGCCGCCCCTCCTGCCGCACCCTCGCCCGCATCGAGGGCGACACGTTCCGGCCGCTGCCCGGCGTGACGGAGTGCCGGGGCTGGGAGGCCCTCACCACCGAGACCTTCGCGATCTGGAGCGAGCTCGAGAACGAGCGCCGGATCGAGGCGGCGACCTTCTTCCTCGACGCCGGCAGCGGCACCGTCGAGCTGGGCCCGGGCACGACCGGCTCGCTGACCTGGTGCGGGGGTGCGGCGTACCTCGTGCGCGACCCGCAGCGCAGCAGCGACCCGGCCCGGCTGCTGCGGGTCGACGTCGAGGCCGGCGGGACCGAGGTCGTCTACGAGACCGAGGCGACCGGGCGGGCGTTCCTGTCCGAGCCGCGCTGCGGCGGCAGCGACCTGACGTTGACCGCCTACACGGCCCGGGGGGACGAGCAGGTGACGGCGGAGCTCTCCTAGCGGCTGGGCCGGGCACCTATCGTGGCGGAGTGAGTGACTTCGCCGGCTTCCCCGTCAGCGCGCTGGACTTCTACGACGACCTCGAGGTCGACAACACCCGTACGTTCTGGGAGGCGCACCGGCCGACGTACGAGTCGGCGGTGCGTGCCCC
This sequence comes from uncultured Actinomycetota bacterium, assembly GCA_963795215.1. Classification (GTDB taxonomy): domain Bacteria; phylum Actinomycetota; class Actinomycetes; order Propionibacteriales; family Nocardioidaceae; genus Nocardioides. The sequence goes on along the minus strand of CAWCGW010000007.1, from coordinate 109,903 downwards.
GATGGTCGCGCTGGTCGCGGCGCTCGAGCCGGAGTTCGCCCAGCCGGGACATCCGGTCAAGGTGTTCCGCCCCTACCGCGACGTCCGGTTCGCCAAGGACAAGACGCCCTACAAGACCCACCAGGGTGCCTTCGTCCCCGCAGGTCCCAGCACCGGCTGGTACGTCGAGATCTCCGCCCGCGGCACCCGGGTGGGCGCCGGCTACTACGAGGCCTCGGGGCCGCGGCTGGCCGCCGTCCGCGAGGCGATGGCCGAGGAGCGCACCGGCACCGAGCTCGAGGCGATCCTCACGGGGCTGCGCTCGGCCGACTTCGAGATCAGCGGCGAGCAGCTCAAGACCGCCCCCCGCGGGTACGCCGCAGACCACCCGCGGATCGCGCTGCTGCGCCACAAGCAGCTGATGGCGGGCCGGCGCTACGGGTTCGAGGCGGAGGACATCGGCCCCGGCCTGCTCGACCGGGTGCGTGACGACTGGCGGCTGCTGCGGCCGTTCGTGGAGTGGGTCGCGACCCACGCACGCACCTGAGCACCGCGGCCGGTCACGCGAACCAGAGGTCGCTGCCGGCGACCTCCAGCAGCTGCTCCGGCGAGAGCCGGGGCTCGGGCTGCGCCGGCTGCTGCTCCTTGAAGGCGGCGGCGTTGCTCGAGGACACCCAGACCTCCCAGCCGTCCACGGTCCACCAGCTGACCTGGTGCGAGGTCGCGCCGCCGTCGGCCTCGGGCGCCACCCAGGTGGCGGTCGTGTAGGCAGCGCCCGACCGGGTCCGGGTGCAGTCGGCAGGGTCCTGCGCCGGAGCGGCGCGGCAGGCGGCGATCGGGGTCGCGCCGGAGGAGCGTTCGATCCAGACCCGGGTGGCCAGGCCGTCGAGCCGGAACACGGTGTCGACGCTGTCCTCGCCCTCGAAGATCTCCACGTCGCTGACCTCGCCCCCGACGGCGGAGGCCAGCGCGGCCGGGACGTCGGCCCCGGCGATCAGGCGGCTCCCCCCGGGCGGTGGCTCCGGGACCACGAGCTCCGCCTGCGGCGCACCGGCCGGCGCCTCGGGCGCGGCAGCCGGCGTGCCGGCCGGGCCGGGCACGGCCGGAGCGGGGGTCGCCGGCGCAGCTGCGGGGGCGGCGGTCGCGGCCGGTGCCCGTTCGCGGCGCGGTGGGTGGCCCGAGGGCCGGTCGCTGGTCCGGGGGCGGGTGATCCGTGGCTCGGGCAAGGCCCCCGGGTCGTCGACGCCGTGGTCGACGGTCCGCACGCTGTCGTCGGGGACGACCCGCAACGCTCCGTCGCGGTCGAGCGCCTGCGACACCAGCAGCGGTCCGGTCGTCACCAGCGCCACCGCGACCCCCACGCCGAGCACGGTGCGCACGGTCGCCGGCGTGCGTCGGCGACGGCGGACCTCACCGTCCGCGCTGGTGACCTGTTCCATCGCTCCCCCGAGACGGCCGCGTCAGTGCGGCTGCCAGGCGTCCTCGTCGGCGGTCCGGGTGGTGACCTCGGAGGGGAGCTCGCCGAGGGCGAGCTGGGCGATGGTGACCTGCTCGAAGACGTCGCGCAGGGAGCGGCGGGCGGCGATCCAGACGTGCTGGAGCACGGCGGCCTCGTCGTTGTAGCTGACCGCCTCGGGCCGCAGCCCGTAGACCGACACCAGTGGTCCGTCGACCGCGCGGATCACGTCGGCCACCGAGACCTCGGCCGCCGGGCGACCCAGCCGCCAACCCCCGGACTGGCCCCGCTGGGAGATGACGACGCCGGCGCGCCGCAGGTCGGCGAGGATCGCCTGCAGGAAGCCGTGCGGGATGTCCTGCCGGCGCCCGAGCTCCTCGGCACTGACGGCCGACCGCTCGGTCTCGCGCGCGATCTCGATCAGTGCCCGCAGGGCGTAGTCGGACTTGGCGGAGACGCGCATGGAGCCATCTTGTCAGATCGACTCGACCGACTCGGTCGACCTTGGGGGCGATTCCCCCACCGTCCGGCGCGGGCGGTCGCGCGTGGCCCGGATCACACGTCGGCCGGCGAGGTTCCCGGTTCCCTTGCGTGCGTGACCCGGGCCGGTGATACTCGTTGTTACCGGTGAGTACTACTACCCAGTACCGCCCAGGACACGAACCCCAGAACGAACAGGTGGAGCTGTGAGTCACTACAAGAGCAACCTGCGCGACATCGAGTTCAACCTCTTCGAGGTGCTCGGCCGCGACGAGGTCCTCGGCACGGGCCCCTTCGCGGAGGTCGACGCGGAGACCGCTCGCGCGATCCTCTCCGAGGTCGACCGGCTGGCCCGCGAGGACCTCGCGGCGTCGTACGAGGAGAGCGACCGCAACCCGCCGGTCTTCGACCCCGCGACCCACACCGCCCCGGTCCCGGAGTCGTTCCAGAAGAGCTACCAGGCCTGGATGGACGCCGAGTACTGGCGGCTCGCCATCCCCGAGGAGCTCGGCGGCACCCCGGCACCCTCCACCCTCAACTGGGCGATCGGCGAGATGGTGCTCGGCGCCAACGCCCCCGTCTGGATGTACGCCGCCGGCCCCTCCTTCGCGAGCGTGGTCCACCGCAACGGCAACGAGCGGGACCAGCGGATCGCGCAGTTCATGGTCGACCGGCAGTGGGTCAGCACCATGGTGCTGACCGAGCCCGACGCGGGCTCCGACGTCGGCGCCGGTCGCACCCGGGCCACCCGCAACGACGACGGCTCGTGGAACATCGAGGGCGTCAAGCGCTTCATCACCAGCGCGGAGAGCCAGCTCTCCGAGAACGTCATCCACCTCGTGCTCGCCCGTCCCGTCGGCGTCGAGGGTGCCGGCGGCCCGGGCACCAAGGGCCTCTCGCTGTTCATCGTCCCGAAGATCCACTTCGACCACGAGACCGGCGAGCTCACCGGCGAGCGCAACGGCGCCTACGTCACCAACGTCGAGCACAAGATGGGCATCAAGGTCTCCAACACCTGCGAGGTCACCTTCGGGGACCCCTCGGTGGGTGGCGGGGAGCCCGCGAAGGGCTGGCTGCTCGGGGAGGTGCACGACGGCATCGCGCAGATGTTCCAGGTCATCGAGAACGCGCGGATGATGGTCGGCACCAAGGCGATCGCCACGCTCTCCACCGGCTACCTCAACGCGCTGGAGTACGCGAAGTCGCGCGTCCAGGGCGCCGACCTCACCCAGGCGGCCGACAAGACCGCTCCGCGGGTGGCGATCACCCAGCACCCCGACGTCCGCCGCTCGCTGATGACGCAGAAGTCCTTCGCCGAGGCGATGCGCTCGCTGGTGCTCTACACCGCCAGCTGGCAGGACCGGGTCCAGACCGCCGAGCACCACGGGGAGCGCGACGAGCTCGCCATGGCCGTCAACGACCTGCTGCTGCCGATCGTGAAGGGCTACGGCTCGGAGCGGTCGTGGGTGCTCCTCGGCACCGAGTCGCTGCAGACGCTCGGCGGGTCCGGGTTCCTCACCGACTACCCGATCGAGCAGTACGTCCGCGACGCCAAGATCGACACCCTCTACGAGGGCACCACCGCGATCCAGGGCCAGGACTTCTTCTTCCGCAAGATCGTCAAGGACCAGGGCCGCGCTCTGGGCCACCTGGCCCAGGAGATCGAGGGCTTCGTCGCCAGCGAGGCCGGCAACGGCCGGCTCAAGACCGAGCGCGACCTGCTCGCGGCCTCGCTCCAGGACGCCAACGCCCTGGTCGGCCACATGATCAACGACCTGATGTCGGCCGACGCCACGTCGAACACGGCGGAGAACGAGCATGCCATTCGCAACATCTACAAGGTCGGGCTCAACACCACCCGGCTGCTGATGGTGCTCGGCGACGTCGTCTGCGCCTGGCTGCTGCTGCGTGGCGCCGAGGTGGCGCTGGAGAAGCTGGGCGGCGAGGTCTCGGAGAAGGACCAGCGGTTCTACGAGGGCAAGGTCGCCGCGGCGCAGTTCTTCGCGCAGACCAACCTGCCCCGGGTCCGCGCCGAGCGGAAGATCGCCGAGAGCATCGACCTCTCGCTGATGGACCTCGACGAGGCCTCGTTCTGATCCCTCCCAGCTGACAGCCCACGGAGGGCCTGCCGGGGGCCGGTGTCGCGCAGCCGCGACGCCGGACCCCGGCTGCCCTACCCTGCAGGCACGGGGGGAACCCGTCCGCACAGGAGGCGTCACCATGGGAATCGGTATCGGGATCGTGCTGCTCGTCATCGGGCTGATCCTCGTGACCGGGGCGGTCGACCTGCCCGCCGGGGTCACGGACACGATCAACGCGAACACCATCGGCTGGATCTGCGTGATCATGGGCGCCCTGGCGCTGGTGCTCGCACTGGTCATGAACCAGCAGCGCTCGCGCACCACGCACGTCGAGGAGCGGCGCGAGCTCTGAGCCCTGCCTCAGCGGGCGGCCCGTCGCAGGGTGCGGCCGGCCACGGCCAGGACCTGGCTTCCCAGCCGCTCCAGCAGCGGTGACTCCAGCCGCCAGCGCATCCAGTGCAGCGGGACGTCGACCACGTCGGTGCCGAGCCGGACCAGGCTGCCGTCGGCCAGCCCCGGCCGCAGCTGCTGCTCCGGGAGCATCCCCCACCCCAGGCCGCGCCGTACCGCCTCGAGGAAGTCGCCGGACGTCGGGACCCGGTGGACCACCGGCGGGCTCGCGACCCCCCGGGCCGCCAGCAGGTCGTGCTGGAGCTCGTCCTTCTCGTTGACCCGGACCACCGGCATCGCGGCCCAGTCGTGGGCGCGGCCGCGCCGCCACCGCTCGGCGTACGCCGGTGAGGCGGCCGGCCGGTAGCGCATCGCGCCGAGCGGGGTGACCCGGCAGCCCTGCACCGGGGTCGGGTCGGAGGTGACCGCCGCCAGCACCTCGCCGCGGCGCAGCAGGTCGGCGGAGAACGCCTGGTCCTCGACGTGCAGCCGCAGCGCCACCCCGTCCCACCCGGCGACCTCGCCGACGACGTCACGGAACCAGGTCGCCAGCGTGTCCGCGCTGACCGCGACCGCCAGCCCCACGGCCACGTCGCCGTCCCCCAGCGCCGACCGGGCCTCCTCGCCGAGCAGCCGGTGCTGCCGGGCCAGCCGCAGCAGCACCTCGCCGGCCGCGGTCGGGCGGCAGGGGGTCGTCCGCTGCACCACCACCTGCCCGACGGCGCGCTCCAGCGCCCGCACCCGTTGGCTCACCGCCGACGGCGTGAGCGACAGCGCGCGGGCAGCGGCCTCGAAGGTGCCGTGCTCCGCGATGGCGAGCAGGGTCGCGAGCTGTCCGGCGGGGAGGTCCACCCCGCCACCCTAGATGAAGTGGCGCTTCATTCTCGATCGAAAGATGCGTTGGTCTTCAGTCGGCGTCCGGCCCTAGCGTCGTCCCGTGCAGCACCTCCCCGAGCTCCTGACCGGCGTCGTCACCGGCCTGACCCTGATCATCGCCATCGGCGCGCAGAACGCGTTCGTGCTGCGGCAGGGGCTGCTGCGCGCCCATGTCGGGATCGTGGTCGCGATCTGCGCCGGTTCCGACCTGCTGCTGATCCTGGCCGGAGTCGCCGGGATCGGCACCGTGGTCGAGCAGGCGCCCTGGGCGATCACGCTCGTGCGCTGGCTCGGGGTCGGCTTCCTGACCTGGTACGGCGTGGCGTCGCTGCGGCGCGCCCGCACGCCCGAGCGGCTGCGGGCCGCGAGCGCGGGTGGCCGCGGGCGGCGTACGGCCGTGGTGACGGCGCTCGCGCTCACCTGGCTCAACCCGCACGTCTACCTCGACACCGTGCTGCTGCTCGGCTCGATCGCCAACCAGCACGGGGCCGAGGGCCGGTGGTGGTTCGGCGCCGGCGCCGTCGTGGGCAGCGTGCTGTGGTTCGTCGGGCTCGGGTACGGCGCCCGCCGTGCCTCCGGGTTGTTGTCGCGACCGCGCGCCTGGCAGGTCCTGGACGTGCTGATCGGGCTGACGATGCTCGCGATCGCCGTGATGCTTGCCCTAGGTTGAGCCGGTGACCACGCCTCCCACCGTCGGTGTCGTCTCCCCGGGTGCGATGGGCTCGGCGCTGGGCCGGGCCTGGGCCGCCGGCGGCGCCCGGGTCGTCGCCACCCTCGAGGGCCGTTCGGAGCGCACCCGCGAGCTCGCCCACGGGCTGGAGCTGCTGCCGACCCTCGCCGACGTGGTGGGCAGCGCCGACCTCGTGGTCAGCGTCTGCCCTCCCGCCGCGGCCGGGGAGGTGCTCGACGCGGTGATCGCCGCCGCCGGCGACTCCCGGCCGCTGCTGGCCGACCTCAACGCCCTCTCGCCGACCGCGGTGTCCTCGCTGGCGGAGCGAGCCGCGGTGCGCGGCTTCGACCTGGTCGACGGGTCGATCAGCGGCGGTCCGCCCACCCCGGACGGTGACACGCACCTCTACCTGAGCGGCCCTCGGTCCGGCGAGATCTGGAGCCTCCAGAGCGCGGGGCTGAGGTGCACCGTCGTCGGCGACGAGGTCGGCACCGCCTCCGCGGTGAAGATGTGCACCGCCTCGGTCTACAAGGGCACCACCGCGGTGTGGGCGCAGGCTCTGCAGACCGCCCACACGCTGGGCGTCCTCGACCCGGTGCTGGAGGACCTCGGCGAGGCCTTCCCGGAGCAGGTGCCGGGCGTCGGCCGACGGATCGCGGTGGCGACCAGCAAGGCGCACCGCTTCGTGGGGGAGATGGAGCAGATCTCGCACACCCAGGCCGGGGCCGGCGCCGGCGGCGAGCTGTTCGCGGCGATGGCCGAGGTGTACCGGCGGCTGGCCGCGACCGACCTGGCCGCCCTCAGCCCCGAGCAGGCCGCGGACCTGCGCGACCTCGACGAGGTGCTGACCCGGCTGGCCGGCCGGTAGCCCCGTCGGTCCCGGTCACTAGGCTCCGGGCATGAGCGCCGATCAGCTGTCCGGGTACGTCGAGGTGTGGTGGCGGGCGGTCGACGACCTGACCACGCTGCTCGAGGACGTCGCGGGCGAGGACTGGGCGCGGCCGACCGACCTCCCCGGATGGGACGTGCACGCCGTCGCGGCGCACACCGCCCACCTCGAGTCGCTGCTCGCCGGCGCGGAGCACGAGCAGGTCGAGATCGGGGAGCCGGCCCACGTGCGCGGCGCGCTGGGCCAGTTCACCGAGCAGGGCGTCGTCGCCCGCCGTGGGCGCACCCCCGACGAGCTGATCAACGAGATCCGCTCCTCGGCCACGATCCGCCACACCGCCCTGCTCTCCGAGCCGCCGACCGACCCCACGGCCCCGGCACCGAGCGTCTTCGGCCTGATCGGCTGGGACACCCACCGGCTGCTGCGCAACCGGCCGCTCGACGTCTGGATGCACGAGCAGGACGTCCGCCGCGCCTTCGACCGGCCCGGCAACCTCGAGAGTCCCGCCGCTGTCCACACCGCCGACTACCTCGCGGAGAGCCTCGGCTACGTCGTCGGCAAGCGGGTCGGGGCGCCGACCGGCACGACGGTCCGGCTCGAGGTCGCCGAGCACGCGCCCCAGGCCGTCACCGTCGGCGACGACGGGCGGGCCCGGCCGGCGGACCCCGCCGCCGTACCGGACGCGTGCCTGGCGATGGACCGCGAGAGCTTCATCGTGCTGGCCGGCGGCCGCCGCCAGCCACCGGCCGGCGCCGTGGTCCTCACCGGTGACGAGGAGCTCGGCCACCGGGTCCTCGCCGGACTGGCCGTCACCCCGTGAGCTGGGGCCCCGCCGACATCCCCTCCCAGGCCGGGCTGACCACGCTCGTCACCGGCTGCACCGTCGGCGGCCTCGGCTTCCACGTCGCCCTGGAGCTGGCCCGGCGGGGTGGTCGGGTCGTGCTCGCCGGCCGCTCGCAGCACACCCTCGACACCGCCCGCGCACAGATCCGCGCCGCGGTGCCGGACGCCGACCTCGAGCACCTGGTCGTCGACCTCGCCGACCTCTCCGCCGTACGCCGCGCGGCCGCCGCGGCCGCGGGGCTGGGTCCGATCGACTGCCTGGTCAACAACGCCGGCGTGATGGCCACCCCGCAGCGGCGCACGACCGACGGCGTGGACCTGCAGCTGGCCACCAACCACGTCGGGCCCTTCCTGCTCACCGGGCTGCTGCTGCCGCAGCTGGTCGAGGCCGGCGCCGCCCGCGTCGTGACGGTCTCCTCCCAGATGCACCGGGTGGCCGACCGGGCGCCGGTCGAGGACCCGCGTCGACCGGAGCCGGGCCGCTACCACCGGTGGCAGACCTACGCGCGCAGCAAGCTCGCCAACCTGCTGTTCACCTTCGAGCTCGACCGGCGGCTGCGGGCTGCCGGGCTCGACGTGATCGCGACGGCGGCCCACCCCGGGTACGCCGGCACCCACCTGGTCGTCAACGGCCGGACCGGGGGCCCGGGCGGCGCGGTCGCCTCGATCCTCCACGCCGCCAACCGGGCGCTCGCCCAGCCGGCCGCCGCCGGCGCGCTGCCGCTGCTGATGGCGGCCACCGAGGACGTCCCGGGCAGCAGCTACTGCGGGCCGGGCGGGATGGGTGAGTCCCGCGGGGCCCCACGGCTCGTCGGGTGCAGTCGGCTGGCCCGCGACCTCGAGGCGCAGCGCGCGTTGTGGGAGGTCAGCGAGCAGACCGTGGGCCTCTCCTATCCCTGAGCGTCGACACGCGGCAGGATGGACGGCATGGTCGACCCTCGCGCCGGAACCGTTGCCACCGAAGCCGATCTCGTCGACGTCGCCGCGCTGCTCGCGGCGTACCACGAGCGAGAGCCTGATCCCGAGGACGTGGACCAGCAGGTCGCGTTCGGGACCAGCGGCCACCGCGGCACCTCGCTGCGGACGTCGTTCAACGAGCACCACATCCTCGCGACGACCCAGGCGATCTGCGACTACCGCCGCGAGCAGGGCTACGACGGGCCGCTGTTCGTGGGTCGTGACACCCACGCCCTCTCCGAGCCGGCGTGGACCTCGGCGCTGGAGGTGCTGATCGCCAACGGCGTCGACGTGCTGGTCGACAGCCGGGGCGGGTTCACGCCCACGCCGGCGGTCTCGCACGCGATCCTGCGCGCCAACGGCGGGCGGACCACCGGGACCGGCCTCGCCGACGGGATCGTCGTGACGCCCTCCCACAACCCGCCGAGCGACGGTGGCTTCAAGTACAACCCGCCCCACGGCGGCCCCGCCGACTCCGACGCGACGTCGGTGATCGCGACCCGGGCCAACGAGCTGATCCGGGGCGGCCTGGCCGGAGTGGAGCGGGTCGCCGACGTCTCGGGTGCCGGACGCTACGACTTCCTCGCGGCGTACGTCGACGACCTGCCCTCGGTCCTCGACCTCGACGCGGTCCGCGAGGCGGGGGTGCGGATCGGCGCCGACCCGCTGGGCGGTGCCAGCGTCGACTACTGGGGCGAGATCGCGGACCGGCACGGCCTGGACCTGACCGTGGTGAACCCCGTGGTCGACCCGACGTGGCGGTTCATGACCCTCGACTGGGACGCCAAGATCCGGATGGACTGCTCCTCGCCCCATGCGATGGCCTCGCTGATCGCGCGCAAGGACGAGTACCAGGTCGCGACCGGCAACGACGCCGACGCCGACCGGCACGGCATCGTCACGCCGGACGCCGGGCTGATGAACCCCAACCACTACCTCGCGGTCGCGATCGGCTACCTGTTCGGCGGCGCCCGGCCGGGCTGGCCGGACACCGCGAGGATCGGCAAGACGCTGGTGTCGAGCTCGATGATCGACCGGGTCGCGGCCTCGCTCGGCAAGCCGATGGTGGAGGTGCCGGTCGGGTTCAAGTGGTTCGTGCCGGGGCTGCTCGACGGCTCGTTCGGCTTCGGCGGCGAGGAGTCGGCGGGCGCCTCCTTCCTGCGCCTCGACGGCACCGCGTGGACGACCGACAAGGACGGGATCCTGCTGTGCCTGCTGGCCAGCGAGATCCTCGCCCGCACCGGGCAGTCCCCCTCGGAGCACTACGCCGACCTGGTGGCCGCAGCACGGCGACCCGGCGTACGCCCGGGTGGACGCGCCGGCCGACCGCGCCCAGAAGGCGAAGCTCGCCGCCCTCTCCCCCGATGACGTCACCGCGACCTCGCTCGCAGGTGAGCCGATCACCGCCCGGCTGACCGAGGCGCCCGGCAACGGCGCGAAGATCGGCGGCCTCAAGGTGACCACCGAGAGCGCGTGGTTCGCGGCGCGACCCTCCGGCACCGAGGACGTCTACAAGATCTACGCCGAGTCATTCCGCGGCGCCGACCACCTCGCCCAGGTGCAGGCCGAGGCCCGCGAGGTGGTCTCGGCCGCGCTCGGCGGCTGAGACCTCCCGCCGCGGTCCCCGCCGCAACGCTGGCTCGTCACGAGCGGCGCAGCATCGTGAGCGCCTCGAGGTGGGCGCTGTAGCGGTTGGCCGGCACCGACCTGGACGCGACGATCGCGCGGGTGGTGGCACGGCGACGGCGGCGGGCGGCGCGGGTCCGGGTGGTGATGGTGGCCATGACGGTCTCTCCTCGGGTGGTGGGTGCCCTCCCAGCAGGCCACGCGCCGCTGTCCCGCCGCCAGTGACCGGTGTCCCTGTCGGGCCGGGACACCGGGCCCGGCGCCGTGGCGCGCGGGCCGACGCCCCCCGGGGGTCAGGAACGGCGCAGCAGGGTGAGCGCCTCGAGCTGCGCGGTGGTGCGGTCGGTCGCGCGAACGGGGCGGGTCGCGAGGACGCTGCGGGTCGTCGCGCGGCGCCGGCGCTCGGCGACGCGGTGGCGGGTGGTGATCGTCATGGCAGTGCTCCTCGGTGGGGGTCCGGCGGTCGCCGGTCGACCCAGCAGACCGTGGACCGCTTGCAGCACTCTTGAGGCCGACTTGACCGCCGCCGACGTCGCGTGTGCCTGAGAACGACGTGGAGACCGTTCTCAGGCACACGCCGCGGTCAGGGCACCCAGGTGCCGCGGTGCATCACCCGGCGAACGGCGAGGTCGTCGTCGAGGACGACGAGGTCGGCGCGGGAGCCGGGGCGCAGGGTGCCGACCTGGGTGAGCCCGTGGAGGGCGGCGGGGGTGGCGGTCGCGGCGCGGACGGCGTCCTCGAGCGAGAGCCCGGCCTCACCGACGGCGAACCGCACCGACCCCGCCATGGTCGCGGTCGAGCCGGCGATCGCGCCACCCTCGCGGAGCCGGGCCACGCCGTCGCGGACCTCGACGTCGAGCGAGCCGAGCCGGTAGTCGCCGTCGGCCGAGCAGGCCGCCGCCATCGCGTCGGTGACCAGCACCGTCTGGTGGCGCTTGCCCGCCGCGGCCAGCCCGACCATCGCCGGGTGGACGTGGACGCCGTCGCAGATCAGCTCGACGCTCGCGTCGGGGTGCTCGAGCAGCGCGGCGATCGGGCCGGGCTCGCGGTGGTGCAGCGGCCGCATGGTGTTGAACAGGTGGGTGCCGACCGAGGCGCCGGCGTCGAGCGCGGCCCGCGCCTGGTCGTACGTCGCGTCGGTGTGGCCGATCGCGACCACGACGCCGTGGCCGACCAGACGCCGGATCGCCTCGGTGGCCCCGGGCAGCTCGGGCGCGATCGTGACCATCCGCAGCTGACCGCGGCCGGCCTCGACCAGCCGCTCGACGGTGTCGACGTCGGGGAGGGCCAGCAGCGCGGGGTCGTGGGCGCCGCGCTGGTCGGGACTGAGCCACGGCCCCTCGAGGTGGACGCCGGCGACGAGCCCGGCGTCGGTCAGGTCGGCCAGCCGCGCGGTCGAGGCGACCAGGTGGTCGATCGTGTCGGTGACCAGGCTGGCGAGCAGGGTGGTCGTGCCGTGGGCGCGGTGGGCGAGCACGGCCCGCTCGACCGCGGCGGGGTCGCCGCCGTCGAAGGAGGCCCCTCCCCCGCCGTGCACGTGGGTGTCGACGAAGCCGGGGACGACGGTGGCCTCCGGCAGGTCGAGGTCGGCCGGCCGCGGCGGTTCGCCCGGGCCGACGGCCTCGACCAGCTCGTCGCGGACGTGCACCCACCCCGGCGCGAAGGTCCGCGCCGGGGTGACCACACGACGTGCGGTGAGGAGCAGGTCAGGCACGGGTGTCGGCCTCGACGGCACCCTCGACCTCGTCGTCCTCGCGGCCCGGGGTCCGCAGGTTCCACCTGCGGATCACGAACCGGAACACGAAGTAGTACACCGCGGCGTACCCGAGCCCGATCGGGATCAACCACAGCGGGTTGGTCGCGATGTTGTAGTTGAGCAGGTAGTCGAACAGGCCCGCGGAGAAGCCGAACCCGTCCTTGATGCCCAGGGCGTTCACCAGCGCCAGCGAGGTGCCGGTGAGGACCGCGTGGAGGGCGTAGAGCGGGAACGCGACGAACATGAACGCGAACTCCAGCGGCTCGGTCACGCCGGTGAGGAAGCTGGTCAGCGCGGCCGAGAGCATCAGGCCACCGACGGCCTTCTTGTGCTGGGGCTTGGCCTCGTGCCAGATCGCCAGCGCGGCGGCGGGCAGCGCGAACATCATGATCGGGAAGAAGCCGGTCATGAAGGCCCCCGCGGTCGGGTCGCCGGCGAGGAAGCGCGGGATCTCGCCGTGCACGACGCCGGCCGAGCCCTCGTAGGAGCCGAAGACGAACCACGGCGGGTTGTTGAGGATGTGGTGCAGGCCGAGCGGGATCAGCAGCCGGTTGAGGGTGCCGTAGACGAAGCCGCCGAGCACGGAGTTCTCCGTGACCCACTCGCCGAGGCCGGTGATGCCGGCGTCGAAGGCGGGGTAGACGAAGTTCATCAGCACCGAGATCGCGATCGCGGCGAAGGCGGTGATGATCGGGACGAAGCGGCGGCCGCCGAAGAAGGCGAGGTAGGGAGGCAGCTTGATCCGGTGGTAGCGCTGCCAGAGCAGGGCGCTGACCAGGCCCATCACGATGCCGCCGAGCACGCCGTAGTTGATCATCGCCTGCTCCTCGCCCTCGGCCGCGGCTCCGAGCACGAGCGGCGACATCGCGTCGCCGACGGCCTTGAAGACCAGGTAGCCGACGACGGCCGCAAGGGCGGTCGAGCCGTCGCTCTTGCGTGCCATGCCGATCGCGATGCCGACGGCGAACAGCAGCGGCAGGTTGGCGAAGAGCGCGTTGCCGCCGGCGCCGATGACGGCCGCGACGCTGTTCCAGCCCAGTCCCTCGGGGCCGAGCAGGTCGTCCGCGCCGAGCCGCGCCAGCAGCGCCGCCACCGGCAGTGCCGCGATCGGCAGCATCAGGCTGGTGCCGAACTTCTGGACGGGTGCGAGGTTGAGCCGCTTGCGCTGGCTGGTCTCGACCGTCGGGTCGGAGGTGGTCACGGTGCTGTCCCTTCGTCGGTTCCTTCGGTGGTGCTGGTGCTGGTACTGCTCGTGGGGGTGCTCCCCAACGACATGTGGACCTGGTAGCGGTCGCCGCGGTAGCGCGAGACGACGTACTCCAGGGGGGTGCCCGCGGCGCTCGAGACGCGGCGGAAGACCAGGAGCGGGGTGTGGATCGGGCAGTCGAGGCGGCGCGCCAGGGTCGCGTCGGCGGTCTCGCCCCACAGCGTCTGCTCGGCGGCGTCGATGGCCAGGCCGCGGGCGGCGAAGACCTCGTAGAGCGAGCCGGAGAGGTCCGCCTGGTCGAGGCCCGGGAGCAGGGCCTGCGGGTACCAGCCCTGCTCGAGGGCGATCGGCTGACCGTCGGCGAGCCGGACCCGGTCGATGCGCCAGGCCTCGCCGTCGCTGCCGAGCCGCAGCGCCTCCGCGACGTCGGCGGGCGGCCGCTCGCGGCCGAGGTCGAGGAAGCGGGTCGACGGGGTCAGGCCGCGGCGGCGCATGTCCTGGCTGAAGGAGGCGAGGTGGAGCCGGCTCTCCAGCCGGGGCCGCGCGACGAAGGTGCCCTTGCCGTGGATCCGCTGGAGCAGCCCGTCGGCCACCAGGGCGTCGATCGCCTTGCGCACGGTGGCGCGGGAGACGCCGTAGGTCACCATCAGCTCGCGCTCGCTCGGGATCGCGGCGTCGGGGCCGAGCTCGGTGACGGCCAGGTCGGCGAGCAGGTCGGTGAGCTGGGCGTGCTTGGGCCGCGGTCCGTCGGTGATCCTGGTCGGCGTGCTCACCGTGGTTGCCTCTCGACAGGTGGTCCGGTCATTGGTACGGTCTGGTACGTACCAGTGAAGGATGGACCGGGCGGAAGGCAGTGTCAAGAGTGAGCACCCAGATGGCGGCGGAGATCGCCGAGCAGCCCGACGCGGTACGCCGGACCTGGGCCGCGCTCGCGCCGCAGCGCGCGGACCTGGCCGCGCTGCTGGCCGGCCGGCGGCAGGTCCTGTTCGCCGCGCGGGGCACCAGCGACAACGCCGCGATCTACGGCCGCTACCTGCTCGAGACGCACGCCGGGATCCTCGGCGGGCTGGTCTCCCCCAGCGTCGCGACCCACTACCGCTCGCGGCTCGACCTGTCGGACGCCGTGGTGGTCTCGGTCAGCCAGTCGGGGGCGACCGAGGAGATCGTGTCGACCCAGGAGTGGGCCGCGGCGTGCGGCGCGGCGACGGTCGCGGTCACCAACGTGGCGGGCTCCCCGCTGGCGTCGGCGGCGGACGTCGCCCTCGCGACCCAGGCCGGACCCGAGCTGGCCGTGCCCGCGACCAAGACCTACCTCGGCCAGCTGGTCGCCATGGTCGCCCTCGGCACCGCCGCCGCGCCCGACCCGCACGCCCTCGACGCCGACATGGAGCGGGTGGCCGAGGAGGTCGAGGCGCTGCTCGGGGCCCGGGAGGGGATCTCCGACGCGGTGGCCGCGCTGCGCGACGGCGCCTACACCGTCGTGGCCGGGCGTGGGCTGCTGATGGGCACCGCGCTGGAGACGGCGCTCAAGCTCGAGGAGACCTGCCTGCGGCCGGTACGCGGCTACTCCTACGCCGACCTGCGGCACGGCCCGATCTCGGTGGTGACCTCCGGGATGGCCGCCGTGCTGGTCTCGGCCGCCGACGGGCCGCTGGTGGGACCGATGACCGACCTCGCTCAGGACCTCGCCGCCCGCGGCGCCACGGTCGTGGGGATCGGCGGCGACTCCGGCTTCGCGGCGGCCTGCGACGTCCCGGTGCGCGGACCGCGGCTCCCCGAGACCCTGGCCCCCCTCGGCACCGTCGTGCCCGCCCAGCTCGTGGTCGAGGCGCTCGCGCGCGACCTGGGGCTCGACCCCGACGCCCCCCGTGGCCTGGCCAAGGTCACCAGCACCGACCCCGTGGCTGGTTGACGTGCGAGCGCCCACTCCGCCGGTGGTTGAGGTGCGAGCGCAGCGAGCCTCGAAACCCGGTGGTTGAGGTGCGAGCGCAGCGAGCCTCGAAACCTGGTGGTTGAGGTGCGAGCGCAGCGAGCCTCGAAACCCCCGGCCCCACACGCGACACTGACATCCACCCCAACCCAAGGAGAAGCAGGATGAGCAGCAAGGCAGAGCAGATCCTGGCGGGCCTCGGCGGCGCCGACAACGTGATCGAGATCGAGGCCTGCATCACGCGGCTGCGTACCGAGGTCGAGGACCCCTCGAAGGTCGACCAGACGGCGCTCAAGGCCGCGGGCGCCCACGGCGTCGTCGCCTCGGGCCGGGTCGTGCAGGTCGTCGTCGGGCCGGAGGCGGACAACCTCGCCGACGACATCGAGGACCTGATGTGAGCACGCGCGTCCTGGCTCCCGTCGGCGGACGGGTGGTGCCGCTGTCCGAGGTGCCCGACGCGGTCTTCGCCGAGGAGATGGTGGGGCCGGGGGTGGCGATCGAGCCCACCGGCTCGGTCGTCGACGCCGTCGCACCGGTCTCCGGGCGGATCCTCAAGCTGCACCCGCACGCGTTCGTGGTGCTGACCGAGGACGGCGTCGGGGTGCTGGTCCACCTCGGCATCGACACCGTCCGGCTCGAGGGTCGCGGCTTCGAGCTGCTGGCCGTCGAGGGCGACACCGTCGCGGCCGGCGACCCGGTGGTCCGCTGGGACCCCTCGACCCTCGAGGAGGGCATGTCGAGCACCGTGCCGGTGGTGCTGATGGACCAGCCGCAGGGGTCGGTGACCGCCGACCCGCGTGAGGTCGCGGCAGGCGAGCCGTTGTTCGACGCCCCGTGAGGGTGCGGGCGCTGCTGCTCGACCTCGACGGGACGCTGGTCGACTCCGAGCCGCTGCAGCGCGAGGGCTACCGACGCTTCTTCGCCGCCCGCGGCTGGGACGCGCCGGACCTCTCGCTGTTCACGGGTCGTCGGGCCGAGGACGTGCTGCCGACGGTCGACGGCCCGTGGCGTGACCACGACCCGCGGGCGATCGCCCTCGAGGTGACGCGGCTGGTGCCCCGCGACCTCGCCCCCGACCCGGTGCCGGGCGCGGGCGAGCTGATCCGTACGGCGTCAGCGCGTGGCGTCCTCGTGGCTGTCGTCACCTCCGCCGGGCCGGCGTGGGTGAGGCAGGCGGTCGGGGACGGGCTCGGTCTGCTCGACCTCGTCGACGTCGTCGTGACCGCCGACGACGTGGTCGACGGCAAGCCCCACCCGGCCGGCTACCTGCTCGCCTGCGAGCGGCTGGGCGTCGACCCGGCGACCACCCTGGCCGCTGAGGACAGCGTGGCCGGCGTCGAGGCCGCCGTCGCCGCCGCCGTGGGCCACGTCGTCGGCGTCACCACCAGCAAGCGCGGCGAGGAGCTGCTCGCCGCCGGCGCCCACGCGGCGTACGCCGACCTGGTGCCGGTCGCGGCGCTGGTCGCCTGACGGGTCAGGCCTGGCCGGGCAGCTGGTTGAGGACGGTGGTCATGTCGTCCTCGGTGTCGTTGCCGATCTTCTCGAAGACCAGCTTGACCAGCGGCTCGGCGAGCTTGGCGGCGCCCTGCATCTCGATCACGGCCTCGTAGGTGACCTCGCTGCCCTCGGCGTGCGGGACGACGGTGATGGTGTCGGTCGAGGTGGCTGTCTCGTTGCTGCCGACCAGCACGAGCCGGTCGGCGGTGAGCTCGGTGAGCTCGTAGACCAGCTCGGTGGAGACGCCGGCGATCTTGGAGACGTTGTGCCAGCGGCTGCCGACCTGGATCGGCCCCTCGTCGATCCGGGTGCACGTCTGGGTGCCGGGGTCCCAGTCCTCGGCGTTCGAGAAGTCCTTGAGGTAGTCCAGGACGACGGAGGGCGGCGGGGTGACGGTGAAGGTCCTGCTCACAGTGGTCATGCCTCCACCCTGCACCTCACACCAAGGGGTGGGGTGGCTGAGGGCCCCGGGGGGAGGACGGCAAAGATTCCCCGGTGACCGATGTCGAAGATCCGGATCCCCGGTCGACGTAGGGGCGAGAAGCAGTCACCAGCAACCAGGAGAAGGGATCGAGATGCCGCGTTTCATGGGTTTCGTGAGGATGGAAGAGAACATCGGCACGCCGCCGCAGTCGCTCTTCGAGGCGATGGGCTCCTACATCGGCGAGCGGGCCGCGCAGGGGATCTTCCTCGACGGCGGTGGGCTCTACGGCACGGAGGACGCCGTGAACTTCGTCGTCCAGCAGGGCGAGGTCAGCCGGGTCGACGGGCCGTACGCCGAGGCCAAGGAGATCGTCGGGGGCTGGTCGCTCCTGGAGTACCCGAGCTTGGAGGAGGCCGTGGCGGACCAGCACGAGTTCGCCCAGCTGCACGCCAAGCACTGGCCCGAGGTCACCGTGGTCGCGACCCTGCGCCAGATCTCCGAGGAGCCGGGGGACCCCGACGCCTGAGTCGGGCTCACTACGCTGGCGGGGTGCCAGCACCCCCCGCGAACGATCCGGCCGAGGCCATCGTCGCCGCGTGGCGGGCCGAGTCGGCCCGCCTCGTCGGCGCCCTCACCCGGATCACCCGGGACGTCGCGCTGGCCGAGGACCTGGCCCAGGACGCACTGGTCGCCGCGCTCGAGCAGTGGCCGGTCTCCGGTGTGCCGGCCAACCCCGGAGCGTGGCTGATGACCATCGCCAAGCGCCGCGGGGTCGACCACGTCCGACGCGCCGACCGCCACCACCGCAAGGTCGCCGAGCTGGAGCACGCCGCCGGGGAGGAGGGGCAGGTGCCTGACCTCGACGACCTGGTCGACCACATCGAGGACGACGTGCTGCGGCTGATCTTCCTGTCCTGCCACCCCTCGCTCAGCGCCGAGTCGCGGGCGGCCCTCACCCTGCGGCTGGTCGGCGGGCTCACCACGGCCGAGATCGCGCGCGGGTTCCTCACCTCCGAGTCGACGATGGGTCAGCGCATCTCCCGGGCGAAGCGGACGCTGGTGACGACGCACGCCGAGTTCGAGCTCCCCACGGGCGAGGAGCGCGCCCGGCGCCTCGACGACGTGATGGCCGTCGTCTACCTGATCTTCAACGAGGGCTACACCGCCACCGCGGGCCGGGACTGGATGCGCCCGGAGCTGGCGGACGAGGCGATGCGGCTCGCCCGGATGCTGGCTGCCCTCGCCCCCGAGGAGCCGGAGGTGCTGGGGCTCCAGGCGCTGCTGGAGATCCAGGGGTCACGGATGCCGGCCCGGTCCGACGAGGACGGCACCCCGGTCCTGCTCGAGGATCAGGACCGCGGCCGCTGGGACCAGCTGCTGATCCGTCGCGGACTCGCCGCCCTGGGCCGGGCCGAACGGCTGGCCGCGCGCGGGACGCCCGTGGGCCGGTACTTCCTGCAGGCCTCCATCGCCGCCCAGCACGCGCGGGCGGGTCGTGCCGAGGACACGGACTGGCAGCGGATCGCCGCCCTCTACGACGTCCTGGCCCGGGCGGCGCCCGGACCCGTCGTCGAGGTCAACCGTGCCGTCGCCCACGGCCGCGCCTTCGGTCCCGACGCGGGCCTCGCCGTGCTCGACCGGGTCGACCCCGCTGCCCTCGGCCGTACGCCGCTCGTGGCGAGCGTCCGCGGGGACCTGCTCGAACGGGCCGGGCGACCGGCGGAGGCGGCCGAGGCGTTCGCCGAGGCCGCCACCCGTGCCGGGAACGACGGCGAGCACACCATCCTGCAGCGCCGGGCCACCTCGAACCGGGCTCGGGCCGACCAGTAGGCCACGCAGGTGGCGCCCGCCCGGGATGCGGGTGCGCGGGTGGGCTGCGCGAGGATGGCGGCGTGGAGATCGAGGACGCCCTGAAGCGCGCCCGGGACGCGGCCGCCCCCGAGGTGGGTCGTGGCCGGGTCGCCGAGTACATCCCCAGCCTGGCGGCGGTGGACCCCGACCAGTTCGGGATGGCGATCGCCTCCGTCGACGGGCAGGTGCACGTCACCGGCGACGCCGACGTCCGGTTCTCGGTGCAGAGCATCAGCAAGGTCTTCACCCTCGCGCTCGTGATCGCCGCGGAGGACGAGCGGATCTGGGAGCGGGTGTCGCGCGAGCCCTCCGGCACCCCGTTCAACTCGCTGCTCCAGCTCGACCAGGAGGCGGGCCGCCCGCGCAACCCGTTCATCAACGCCGGAGCCCTGGTCGTCACCGACCGGCTGCACTCGCTGACCGGCGACGCCTGCGGGTCGCTGCGCGACCTGATGCGACGGGAGAGCGGCCGGGCCGACGTGGACAGCGACCTGGTGGTGGCGCAGTCCGAGCTCGAGGCCGGGCACCGGACCTCGGCCGTGGCCCACCTGCTCGCCAGCTACGGCAACCTCGAGCACCCGGTCGGCGAGGTCATCGACCAGTACGTCGCGCAGTGCGCGCTGTCGATGACCTGCCGCGAGCTGGCGCTCGCCGGCCTCTTCCTCGCCCGCGACGGCGTCCTCTCCGACGGGACCCGGCTGCTCAGCGCCCGGCAGGCGAAGCGGATCAACGCCGTGATGCTCACCTGTGGGACCTACGACTCCGCCGGCGACTTCGCCTACCGGGTCGGGCTGCCCGCCAAGTCCGGCGTCGGCGGCGGCATCCTGGCCGTCATCCCCGACCGCGGGGTGGCCTGCGTGTGGAGCCCCACGCTGGGCGCCTCCGGCAGCTCGGCCGCCGGGCTCGCCGCGCTGGACGCGTTCACGACGTACTCGGACTGGACCGTCTTCTGACGGCCCGGCCCGCGAGGTGACGCGGGTCTTGCGACGCTGGCCGACCCGTTGTTCGCTGGACGCATGGGTGAAGGAGCCGGTGCCCGGGGGTCGGGCGGAAAGGTCGACCTCAAGCGGGAGCTGGACTGCTATCGCGCCCGCCGGGGTGAGCTCCGCGTCGTCGACGTCCCGCCGCTGCGGTACCTGATGGTCGACGGCCACGGCGACCCGAACACCTCGCCGGCCTACGCCGACGCCCTCACCGCCCTGTACCCCGTGGCGTACGCGCTGAAGTTCGCGAGCAAGCGCGAGCTCGGCCGCGACTACGTCGTGATGCCGCTCGAGGCGTTGTGGTGGGCCGAGGACATGGCCGCGTTCACCACCGCCCGGGACAAGTCCCGGTGGGACTGGACGGCGATGATCCTGACGCCCGCCTGGATCACCTCCGACCTCGTCACCGAGGCCGTGTCCGCGGTGCGCGCGAAGTCCGCCCCGCCTGCCCTCGACCTGGTGCGCCTGGCGCCGCTCGAGGAGGGCCGCTGCGTGCAGACCCTCCACGTCGGACCGTACGACGCCGAGGGGCCGGTCCTGGAGGAGCTGCACGCCTTCGTCGCCGAGTCCGGCCTCCGGCCGACCGGGAAGCACCACGAGATCTACCTCGGTGACCCCCGGCGGGTGGCTCCCGACAAGCTGCGGACGATCCTGCGGCAGCCGGTCGGGGAGCAGGTCGAGGGCGGCCGACGTCGTCAGGGAGCCGACAGCAGCGTGCCGCGCACCTCGTCGTAGACCCGGTCGGCGTACTCGTCCCGTTGCGTCGACGGCCGGGCCAGCACCAGCTTGTCGATCAGGTCCACCAGCTCGGTCGGCGCCCAGTCGTCCTCGTCCGGGTCCTGGTCGCCGAGGACCGCGGCTCGGAAGTGCGGGTAGATCAGGTGCGGCGTCACCGCGTCGCGCAGCCGCTCCCTGGCCACCTGGATCTGCCCGGCGTTGTAGCGACCGAGGTCGCGGTAGGCCGCGAACTGGGCGGTGTGGAAGAACTGGTTGACCGTGTTGACCCGCGGGAAGCTCTCGTCGATCTCGCGGTAGGCCAGCAGCTTCGGCGGCATGTCCTGGGTCAGCGCCGGCTTGCAGTACCAGAGCAGGGTGAAGTGGTGCTCGGCGTCGGCGACCAGCGCGTCCGGGTGCCGGACCTGCCGGTGCACGATGCCGAGGGTCACCGAGCGCGGCGAGTAGTCCTGCCCGGGATAGGGGTCCCGGGCAGCCCGCAGCGTGTCGAGGTTGACCACCACGGTCGCGTTGCACTCCAGCTTGGCGAGGTCGATCGCCTTGGACAGCGAGGCGACCCGGTGCCCGGGGCCGGCGTCCGCGTCGATGCAGACGATCTCCCGGTGCAGCCCGGTCCGCAGCAGCTCCACCAGCGCGGTGTTCTCCCAGTGCCCGCCGTCGGTGACGTAGAGGTACAGGTCGCTCGGGTCGTGCAGGCCGAGGAACTCCTTGAGCAGGTAGCCCAGCCGCGGCGAGGGCAGCGTGACTCCCTCCGCGACCAGCTGCGCGGCGTAGCGGGGGTTCGGCACCCACATGCCGAGCCGCACGTTCGCGAAGGCGAGCAGCATGCTCAGCGGACCGGCACCGATCCGGCCCATCGCGGGCGAGACCGCCGCCCCGGAGATCCCCACGGCCAGCATGGTGGTCAACCGGGGGCGTCGGTTGCCGGCCATCAGGGTGGACATGTCCTCGGTGCGCGCCGCGTAGGTGCGCCACTCCCCCTCCCCGGTGAGGGGGGCGAAGAGCCGCACGTGGTTGGGCGAGAAGGTCATGCTGAGCGCCGGGATGCCGTAGTGGGTGCGCACCTCCCGCCCGCTCACCGAGGCTGCCGCACAGACCGTCAGCGGGCTCGAGGTCAGCGTCATCAGGTCCGGTTCGGCCGAGCGGGCGCTGGACCCCTCGTTCCCGTTGGCGTAGGCGAGCGCGTACGACGAGTCCGGGGTCGGCCGGTACGTCGCGAACGCGGCGCGCAGCTTGCCGCGGTAGAACGCGGACAGCGACCACCACTCCACGCTGGTGCCGAAGTGCACGACCAGCAGCCCCACGATCGCGGCGATCCACAGCGTGGTGGCGCGCGCGTCGGGCGCCGCGGCCAGTGCCGAGAGCGCCCAGTTGCTCGTGATGAAGAGCAGCAGCAGCGCGAACAGGGAGCCGGCGATCACCGGGGCGAACCGGGCCAGGGGCTTGCGCAGGATCCGGAACAGGGCGCCCGCGCTCCCGAGCGCGCCGAGGATCGCGAGCAGCGCGGCGCCGAGTCCGTTGCCCTCGACCGGGGCCCAGAGCCCCGAGATGAGCAGCGGCAGCCCGACCAGCAGCAGGCCGAGCAGGGCGGCGAGCCCCAGCCCGCCGTACCCGAGGACCTTGAGCACCAGCAGGAACCCGGGGGGTGACTCCCCGCCCCTGCGGTTGAGCTCGTTCCGCTTCGCCAGCACGACCCAGACCAGGATCGCGCCGATCCCGACTCCCAGCCAGATCAGCACCGAGGGGACCGTGCGGCTCAACGACGGCAGGCAGTAGGCCAGGTCGGCGGTGGCCTGGGCGCGCTCCTGGAGCGGGGGGCAGCCGAGCGCGAAGTACCACCGGTAGAACCAGCCGAGGGGCTGGCTGAGCACCCAGAGCATGGCCAGGAAGACCACGGCGTTGATCGCCATCCCGGTGAGGACGGTCGAGACGACCGCAGGACGCCGCTCGGCGACCTTCCGGTCGTGGACGTACGGGTCGGGTGCCGGCTCACCGACCCCCGCCTCCGGCCCGGCCGCCGCCGAGGCCACCGGCACGGGCGCAGGCGCCTCCTCGCGCATCATCCGGTCCTGGCTGATGCCGCGCGGGGCGTTGCTGAGCAGGTAGCCCAGGTTGGCCTCGAGGTGACGCTCCTCGGGGCCGGGCCGGTCGGCCTCGGTCCAGCTCCACGGTCGGGGACCGCTGCCGGGGGCGCCCGGGGCGTGCCGGGCCAGGCTCCAGCCGCCGGCCATGTAGGAGCCCCCGGAGACCGAGGTGATGTCGGCGGCGGAGTCCCAGCCCAGCGGGTGGCCGCGCTCCAGGGACTGCAGCGCGCCCAGCGAGATGGAGGCCGCGCGGATGCCGCCACCGGAGATCGCGATCCCCAGGGTGCGCGGACCCTGGTGCTCGGCGACGGTCCAGGCGGCGGCATCACCGCCGGGCTGGCCCCGGGCCTCGGACACCGCGGCGGTCTCGAGGACGCCGCGCACCCTCCGGTCCAGCAGCAGCGACAGCACGCCCCCCGCGCCGTACAGCGCGACCATGAGGACCAGCAGCCACTTCCCCCAGGTCGCGGCCGCCGCCACACGCCACGCCCACTGGCCGCCGGCCCCGGCGTCGTTCGCCGCCAGCCAGATGAAGAGGTTCTCGACCAGGTCCAGGACCCCCGCCGCGACGGCGAACCACATCAGCTTGGGCGCCAGCCGGCGGGTGCTGACGGTGCGGTAGTTGCAGCCGGTCCGGGCCAGCAACGCGAGCAGGGCGACGTAGACGAGGATGACGGGCATGTCCCACAGCAGGGCGGCACCCACCTCGCCGTCGGAGTAGGCGTCCACCCAGGCCACGCGCGGGGGCTCCTCGGTCACGTCGACGATCGGTTCGCCGTCGAGGATCAGCCGGCAGGCGGGTGTCACCTCCACCTGGGCCAGGCAGTCGGCCTCCGTGGGTGGCTCGGGAGGGTCGGGGACCACCTGTGCGGTGGTCCCGAGGAACTCGAAGCCGACGATGCCCGGCGAGAAGGCCGTGGCGTCCGGGTCCTCCAGCGATGCCAGCGGCAGCAGGAGGGC
The DNA here is from genome assembly GCA_963795215.1 of uncultured Actinomycetota bacterium. Taxonomy (GTDB): domain Bacteria; phylum Actinomycetota; class Actinomycetes; order Propionibacteriales; family Nocardioidaceae; genus Nocardioides. The sequence goes on along the minus strand of CAWCGW010000007.1, from coordinate 86,229 downwards.
GAGCAGCGCGCCGAGGACCGCCGCCGGCAGCAGCACCCACCACCCCGTGGTGGCGCGACGGGCCCGGTCCCACGGGGACTCGTCGGAGCCGTCGGGAGGCGTGGGCGGTGGCGGGGGCGGCGGGGGCAGCCGCCGGGTCGCTCCCGCGTCTCCCGAGATGTCCGAGGAATCCGAGGACATGTCCGTTCACCCGCCCCTCCTGCAAGGGAACCGCCCCTCAGTTGTATCGGCATCCGGTGCTGCTGACCAGAGCCGGACATTTCCCTGGACGGCTTTCGGCCCGCTGTGGTCGGCTCGTGCGGGCGTCAAACGATGGGTCTCCGGCGCCTGTCGGGGGTGACGTCGTGTGCGTCGCCCATCGATTCGGCTGCGCACCCGGTCGTCGCTGCCTACCCTGCGGGGGTGTCGATCGAGAGCAGCCCGCAGACCTCGGACCTGGCGTGTCCGCTGTGCCGCGCGGCCGTGGCGAGAGGGTCGTTGGGCTGCCGGCCCTGCCACCTGCCGATGACGGACGTGCTCCGCTACGCGCCGAGGTCCGATCGCGGTGCCGGTCTGGCACGGGCACTGTGGCTGCGGATCTCCGGACTCGTCCTCTACAGCGGGATCGTGGCCTGGGCGTGGTGGCAGCTGCCGCAGACGCTGGCCTTCGTGGTCCCGGGGGCGGTGGTCGGCGGCGGGGTGATGCACGTCCTCAAGGGTCGTCCGTGGATCGGGCTCGCCGTGTTCGCCGTCGTGGTGGTCGCGGTCCCGCTGCTGCTCTGGCCTGCCCTCGGCACCGGCACGTTCGTGGACCTCACCGACTGGCTCTGAACACGTCGTCGACACTTTCACCAGCAGGGGCGAGCCACCCACGACAGGGCAGCACCTACTGTGGTGGGGTGCCTTCCGAGCATCCGACCACCGTCGTCCTCTTCGGCGCCACCGGCGACCTGAGCCGCCGCAAGCTCCTGCCCGGGCTGCTCCACCTGTTCAAGACCGGGCTGCTGCGCGACATCCAGGTCGTGGGGACCTCGCTGGACGACTACACCACCGAGTCCTTCCGCGAGTTCGCCCACGAGGCGGTCCACGAGTTCGGTGGGGAGGACGGCGACACCGAGGCGTGGCCCGACTTCGCACCGCTGCTCCACTGGTCGCCGGGCTCCGAGGGCCCGGCCGGCCTGCGGCGTACGGTCGAGGAGGTCGAGAAGACCTGGACCGAGGACACCCGGCCCCGGCGCCTCCACTACCTCAGCGTCCCGCCGAAGGCGGCGCTCACGGTGGTCGACCAGCTCCGCGAGGCAGGCCTGGTCGAGCGCAGCCGGATCGTCATGGAGAAGCCGTTCGGCACCGACCTGGCCTCCGCGATCGAGCTCAACCGCCAGCTCCACGAGGTGTTCGACGAGGAGCAGATCTTCCGGATCGACCACTTCCTCGGCAAGGAGGCGGCGCAGAACATCCTCGCCTTCCGCTTCGCCAACGGGCTCTTCGAGCCGATCTGGCACCGCCACCACATCGACCACGTCCAGATCGACGTCCCCGAGGACCTCGGGCTCGCGCAGCGCGCCAGCTTCTACGAGGCCACCGGCGCCTACCGCGACATGGTCGTCACCCACCTCTTCCAGGTGCTCGCCTTCACCGCGATGGAGCCGCCCACCGCGCTCGAACCCGAGGCGATCTCGGAGGAGAAGAACAAGGTCTTCCGCTCGATGCTGCCGATCGACCCGCACGACGTGGTGCGCGGGCAGTACGTCGGCTACCGCGATCTCGACGACGTCGACCCCGCCTCCGACACCGAGACCTTCGTGGCCCTCAAGTGCTACGTCGACAACTGGCGCTGGGCCGGCGTCCCCTTCTACCTGCGCACGGGCAAGCGGATGGCCGAGGGGGCCCGGATCATCTCGATCGCCTTCAAGGAGCCGCCGCGCTCGATGTTCCCCGAGCGCTCCGGCGTCGGCGACCACGGACCCGACCACCTCACCTTCGACCTCGCCGACCACTCGAAGATGTCGCTGTCCTTCTACGGCAAGCGGCCGGGGCCCGGCATGCACCTGGACAAGCTCTCGATGCAGTTCGCGATGCACGACACCGGCTGGGCCGGGTCGGTGCTGGAGGCGTACGAGCGGTTGATCCACGACGCCGTGCGCGGTGACCGCACCCTGTTCACCTCCGCCGAGGGCATCGAGCGGCTCTGGGCGATCTCCACCCCGCTGCTGGAGGACCCGACCGTCGTGCGTCCCTACGCCCCCGGGTCGTGGGGTCCCAACCAGATCCACCAGCTGGTCGCGCCCTTCACCTGGCGGCTTCCCTTCGAGCGCAGCTGGCGCGACCCGAACACCGAGGGCGGCTGAGGGCCGTGTCCGAGCGTCGGCTGGTTCCGGTCGACGACGGCCACCTCGTGGTCGACATCACCGGCGCCGGCGCTCCGGTCGTGGTCCTCCAGACCGCGCTCGACGCCGAGGAGCTCACGCCGTTGTGCCGCGCCCTGGCCGGCCGGGACGGGATCGAGGTCCTCCACCTGCGCCGCCGCGGGTACGCCGGAAGCAGCCCGGCCGGTCCCCGCCCGTCGGTGGCCGCGGACGCCGCCGACGTCGCCACCGCACTCCGGGCCCTCGACCGCGTCCCGGCCCACGTCGTGGGAGTCAGCTACAGCGCCGCCGTCGCGCTCACGCTGGCGGCCGGGCACCCCGAGGTCGTCGACTCGCTCGTGCTGGTCGAGCCCCCGCCCACCGGGATCCCCGCGGCCCGGGAGTTCCGCTCCGCGAACCGCCGCCTGCTCGCGGTGGGTGAGGCCCGGGGCCCGGCGGCGGCCGCCGACGAGCTGATGACGATGCTGGACGGGGACGACTGGCGCGCGGTCGGCGAGCGCGACCGGCCCGGCTCCGTGGCGGGGATCGAGGCCGGGGCCGCGACCTTCCTGCACGCCGACGTGCCCGCGCTCCTCGGCTGGGAGCTCGGCGTCGCGGAGATGTCGCGGATCCGGTGCCGGGTGCTGCACGTGGCGGGGAGCCGCACCAGCGCGTGGTTCACCGAGATGGGCGACCACCTGCACGCCCTGCTCCCGCAGGCCTCGCGAGCCACCGTCCGCGATGCGGGCCACCTGGTCGCGTCCACCCACCCCGCGCAGCTGGGCGCGCTGGTCGCCGCACACGCCACGGCATCCCCGTGACCAGGCCGGCGGGGTCACCGGGGCCGGGCGAGACCTTCGACGACCCGTCATGATCGGTCCATGACCTCACTGGACCCCAGGATCTCCGCCGGGACGGCGCGCATGCTCGCCCGCCGCGACGAGGTGCTGGCCGGGGGTGCCACCCACCTCGGCTGGAAGCTCGGCCTCGGCGCACCCGCCGCCCTGGCGCGGTTCGGCACGGACCGGCCGCTGGTCGGCTTCCTGGTCGACCGCGGCGTGGTGGAGGACGGGGGCACGGTGTCGTTGGCCGGCTGGACGAATCCCGTCCTGGAGCCCGAGGTGGCCGTGCACGTCGGCAGCCCCCTCGGCGCCGGCGCGACGGCCGACGAGGCGCTCGAGGCGGTCACCGGCTGGTCGGTGGCGATCGAGCTCGCCGACGTGGACCGGCCGCCGGAGGACCTCGGCGAGGTCATGGCCGGCAACATCTTCCACCGCCACGTCGTGCTCGGTCACCGGGTGCCGCCGCTGCTCGCCGGCCCCCGGTTCGCCGTACGCCACGACGGGGAGGAGGTCGCCGCCACCGACGACCCCACCGCCCTCACCGGCGTCGTCGCGAGCGTCGTCGCCTCCGCCGCCGACACCCTCGCGGCCTGCGGGGCCGGCGGTCTGGTCGCCGGCGACGTCGTGATCACGGGGTCGGTGGTGCCCCCGCTCGAGGTCGGACCAGGGCGGTGGACGGTCGAGGCCGTCGGCCTGGGACGGGTGTCGGTCGACCTCGTCTGACGTCGTCAGCCGACCAGCCGTCGCCGCACCACACGCCGCCGCAGGGTGGGCGAGGCCACCACCTCGTAGCCGGCCTCGAGGAAGACCTGCACCAGCCCGACGGACGCCTCGTCCCAGATCACGGTCTTTCCGGCCGGCGGCTCGATCGGGTAGCCCTCCAGGACGCGGGCGCCGACCTGCTCGCCGTACTCGACCGTGGCGGCGGCGAGCTCGTAGGTCAGCCCCGACCCGCGCCAGCCCTTGCGGACCCCGAAGCAGGTGACGGACCAGACGCCCTCGAGCTCGGGGTCCATCCGCATCCACGGCTGCTTCCGGCTCCACACCCGGGGGTACTTCTCCCGCGGCTCGACCGCGACCCAGCCGGCCGCCTCGCCGTCGACGTACCCGACCAGCCCGGACGTCGGTCCGGCGGTGCCGCAGGCGGTCTGCTCCAGCAACGCGGCGTCCCGCTGCTCCTGGGTGGTGTCGCGCCAGATCCAGCCCGGCACCTTCAACGCCTGGCACCGACACTTGCGTGCAGCCCCCGTCTCGAACACCGCCTCGACGTCCTCGACCGCTGCTGAATTGGCCGGGAGCCAGGTGAAGTCGGGCACGCGGTGACCCTAGTCGTGATCCGCGCCCGATCAAGGTCTCGTCCCCGACCGCCGGAGACTCGCGCCCAGCCGATCGGCTCGACGGAGGCAGGAGGCTCTCGACAAGCAGTGGGGGGAGGAGGAACGTGGAGAGCACCCCAGCTCGAGGCCGCGGTCACACCCGCCCTGGGGGCGACCACGCCGACCCACCGCGGCACGACCGCACCATCGAACGATCCGGTGACGGTCCCGACCACACGATGACCTGGCAAGCACCGAAGCCCGAGGAAGACGCCCTGCCGTCGAGGAGCCAGCCATGCCGAAGCCCGCCACCATCGCCCTGACTGCCGACCACGGCCTCGGCACGGTCCGCACCATGCCGCAGTTCCGCGACCACGTCGCCCAAGGTCCGCTGACCCACGCCCAGCGCCGCCTGGTCCTGGACCAGGCGGAGGTGCTGATCGGCGAGGTCTACGCCCACCTCCCGCTCAAGCGCGCGATGCACGCCGTCGACCCCCTCCAGGCCCTGCGGCTGCTCAGGCACCGGTTCGAGGACCTCTCCGAGACCGAGTTCCACGTCCAGCTGCAGCGGATCTTCCTCGGCCTTCGCGACCTGCACACCAACTACATCCTGCCCTCGCGGTACGCCGGCTTCGCCTTCCTCGGCATCTTCCTGGAGCGGTGCCTCGACAACGGTGCCACCAAGTACCTGGTGACCAAGACCTTCGACCACATCACCGGTGACCCTCAGCTCCAGCCCGGGGTCGAGGTCACCCACTGGAACGGCACCCCCATCAGCCTCGCCGTCGCGGCCAATGCCGCCCGCGAAGCCGGCAGCAACAAGCCCGCCCAGCTCGCCCAGGGGCTGCAGAACATGACCCTGCGCTCGATCAACATGTCGCTGCCGCCGGACGAGGACTGGGTCGACGTCACCTGCAAGCTCGCCGACGGCACCGTTCACGAGACCCGCGTCCCGTGGCGGGTCTTCGAGTCCGCCAGCGAGGTCACCACCCCCGGCACCCTCCCCCACCTCCCCACCGGTGTCACCGTCGCCGCCCACCACCTGGTCGGGATGGACCTGCGCACCGAGCTCAGCCGCCGGGTCAAGCGCCGCCTCTTCGCCCCGGCCTCCCTCGAGCACACCCGCCTCCCCGCCGCCGCCAAGCGGGCGACGGCCATCGCGGCCGCCCGCAAGCCGCAGGCTTCCGCGGCGGTCGCCGCCGGCCCGGTCCCCACCAACCGCCCCGACGAGCTCAAGGCCCGGATCGTCGACACTCCTCACGGCACCTACGGTCACCTGCGGATCTTCACCTTCCACATGCAGGACCAGAACATCGAGGCCTTCCTCAACGAAGCCATCCGACTCCTCGGCCTGATGCCACCCGCAGGGCTGATCCTCGACGTGCGCGGCAACGGCGGCGGCTACGTCATCGCCGCGGAGTTCCTGCTGCAGTTCCTCACCCCGCGCCAGATCACCCCCGAGCCCTTCCAGTTCGTCACCACCCCCGGCACCACCGGGCTGGCCCGCACGGTCACCGACTACGGGGACTGGACCCCCTCCCTCGAAGAGGCCGTCACCACCGGAGCGGCCTACTCGACCGCCCTCCCCCTCTACCCGGGCGACCTGGTCAACAGCGTCGGGCAGATCTACCAAGGTCCGGTCGTGCTGGTCACCGACGCCCAGTGCTACAGCGCCTGCGACATCTTCGCGGCCGGGTTCCAGGACCACCAGATGGGCCCCGTCCTCGGCGTCGACGCCAACACCGGCGCCGGTGGCGCCAACGTCGTGACCCACGAAGCCCTCCGTACCGAATGGACCGACGGCGGCCTCAAGCAGCTCCCCAAGGGGGTGCAGATGCGGGTCGCGCTGCGCCGGTGCCTGCGCGTCGGTGCCCGCATGGGACAACCACTCGAGGACCTCGGCGTGATCCCCGACCACCTGCACCAGCTCACCAAGCGCGACCTCCTCGAGGACAACGCCGACCTCATGGCCTCTGCTGGTGTGCTGCTCGGCCAGGGCCAGCCCCGGACCCTGCGCTTCACCAGCACCGCAACCGGCGCCCAGAAGCGCAAGCTCAGCATCACCACCGAGGCGATCGCCAGCATCGACATCTATGTCAACCACCGGCCCGTCGCCACCAAGACCACCACCGACGGCGCGACCCAGGTCACCGTCCCCGCCAGCACCGGCAACGACGTCAAGATCGAGGGCTTCGACTCCGGCGGGACACTCGTCGCTGCCTCCCAGGCACGGGTCTGACCTCACGCGGCCCACTCCGGCCGTTCGGAGGCGACGCGTCGGAGCGACGCGGGGTCACGGCTACGAGGGCGATCGTCTCGGTTGTCCGTTGGGAGGGTGAATGCGTCTGACTGACGCGAGACGGACCCTGTCGGAGGCAGCAGGATTGAGGGGCACGCAGTACCTCATCGCTTCCACTGTCAGGAGATCCTCATGCTCATCGCCATCCTCGACCTGCGCGTCACGCCAGGTGATCGAGCCGCCGCCCTCGCCCAGCTCGACAGCGAGCGAGACGAGATCACCGCCATGCCGGGCAACCTCGACTTCCGGGTGTATGCCGCGCGCGGCGACGAGGAGTCCGTCGTGGTGCTCCATGAGTGGGCCGACGAGCCCTCGTTCGCCGACTACCTCGCCTCCGAGGCGTTCGCCCGCTCGGGCGCGGTGCTCGGGCCACTGGTGACTGCACCCCCGGTGAGTCGGCGGTTCCGCGCCGACCTCCTCGAGACGGTCTGACCCGCGGCGGCCCGGACTAGGGTGAGCAGGTGCGAGGCCGTACGTGAGACGCGAGGCGTTCGCGTTCGCGCGAGAGTTCGCGACGGCCCCGACGTCCGAGCTCTGCGTCGACCGGCACTACCTGCTCTGCGCGTCACGGGGGGCGCTGCGCCTCGAGGCGCACGGCAAGTCGTGGGTGCTGCCTCCCGCTCGTGCGGCACTCATTGCCGCCGGTGAGCCGATCCAGGTCACCATCCCCCATCCGGTGACCACGTCGTCCGTCCTGTTCGACCCCGACTTCGCTCCGGAGCCACCCGCTCCGCTGACGGTGTTCGACCTCAGCCCCCTCGCCCGGGCCCTGGTGTCGGAGTGTGTGCTGTGGCCCCAAGCCGCAGAGCCGCTGCCGTCCTATGCGCGCAGCGTGTTCGGTGCTCTGGCTGCCGTGGCGTGGAGGTTGGCGGAGCATTCGCAGCCGGTCACGGTCCCTGCTGGTCGATCGCCCGAGCTCCGTCAGGCCCTGACCATCACCAGCGAGCAGCTGGCCGAAGACGTCCGGTTCGAGGACGTCGCCCGCGTGGTCGGACTGGCACCGCGCTCGCTGGCCCGTCGTTTCGAGGACGAGTGCGGCATGACCTGGCGCGCGGTAGTGCGCAGAATGCGGGTGCTGCGCGCCATCGAGGAGCTCGCTGCCGGTGAGGAATCCGTCGCCACCATCGCGCACGCCGTGGGGTACACCTCGGTGTCAGCATTCAACGCCGGATTCCGCGACCTCACGGGCCGCACGCCGACGCAGTACCGTGCGACCTTCCGCACGTGACCCCTTGCCGTCCGCGCAGGCCCGTGGCCTGATCGCGGCGGGAGGGGCTCCTCGACAATCCCTACACGGTCGAGGGAGCTCGGGGGTGACGTCATCCAGTCTCGGTCGGGGACTCGGGAGTGAGTTGCGTCCACGCGAACCCGGCCAGCCCCACGAGGACCGGCCACAGGGCGAGGCGTTCCAGGGCACCCGATGCGGGGCCGTCACCGGAGAGCACGAACGAGACCGCCGCTGCGCCGGTGACTGCTCCCGCCGTCAGGAGCGCACGGGCCAGTCGCGGCCGGTCCTGTCGCAACCGCGCGCCGAGAACGATCAGCGCGATCGGCTGCGCCACGAACAACGGGGCGGCGGCCATCGCATGCAGGGCGGCGTCCTGGTCGAGCGGTGCCAGGCCCGTGGCAGCCGAGCTGGCCCCGGAGACCACGAGCAGCCCCGTCACCCACGGCCCCAGTGGCCGCCTCAGCAACACCGCCCCGCCGACCAGCAACACACCGAAGCCCATGAACGAGCCGTTCATCACCTCGTGGCGTGGCGAACAGTAGGTCGCCGTGCAACCGACCTCACCGAGTCGGCTCACCGAGTCACCGACGAAGCTGTAGCCGCCTCTCGTCGCCGCGGCCACCACGAACTCGGTGGCGATGTAGGCCGGCCGCACGAGGAGCGCCAACGCTCCCCAGCGTGCGGCCCTCGTCCCGGCAGCTCCGAGGACGTCTGGACCTCGGGCCACGGGCATCTGGCCACCCTAGTCCGTGTTGGCGAAGCAGCGTTGGCTCGCCGGCTCGTACTCCCGACGTTCCCAGGCGGCGGTAGGACACTGGCCGCTTCGCGGCGCAGTGACCCGTCCTCCATCGCTCGGCGGACGCCGTAGGTGGCATGGGACGGGCGGTGCCACACCGTCCTCGAGGGCCGGAGCGACGGGGCAGCACGCAATGCCTGGTGACGATGACCGGACGATCCCGGTGACCGCCTGCTCGCTACGCTGGCCGGGGTGACGACGACTCCCGCGACGATCCGGCTCGGCAACCGGTTCGCCACCGAGCTCGCCGAGCTGGCGCTGCCGTGGCAGGCCGAGGACGCGCCGGATCCGCGGCTGCTGGTGCTCAACGGTCCACTGGCCGCCGAGCTGGGTGCAGAGCCGGACGCGCTGCGCGGCCCGGACGGAGTCCGGTTGCTCACCGGCACATTGCTGCCACCCGGAGCCACCCCGGTCGCACAGGCCTACGCCGGCCATCAGTTCGGCGGCTACTCGCCACGGCTCGGTGACGGTCGGGCACTCCTCCTCGGGGAGCTGGTCGACCGCGAGGGTCGGCTGCGGGACCTCCACCTGAAGGGGTCCGGTCGAACGCCCTTCTCCCGCGGCGGCGACGGTCGTGCTGCGGTTGGTCCCATGCTGCGCGAGTACGTCGTGAGCGAGGCCATGCACGCCCTCGGCGTGCCGACGACCCGAGCGCTCGCGGTGGTCGCCACCGGGCGACAGGTGCAACGAGAGACCGTTCTCCCCGGAGCCGTGCTGGCCCGCGTGGCGAACAGCCACCTGCGCGTGGGCACCTTCCAGTACGCCGCGGCGACCGGCGACGGCCAGTTGGTACGACGACTGGCCGACCACGCGATCGAGCGGCATCACCCCGCTGCGGCCTCCGCGGAGCACCCGTACCAGGCGTTGTTCGAGGCCGTCGTCGTGGCCCAGGCCGATCTCGTGGCCCGGTGGATGCTCGTCGGCTTCGTCCACGGCGTGATGAACAGCGACAACATGACGATCTCGGGCGAGACCATCGACTACGGACCGTGCGCCTTCATGGAGGCGTTCGACCCCGCCACGGTGTTCAGCTCGATCGACGCCGGTGGCCGGTACGCCTACGGCAACCAGCCCGTGGTCGCCGAGTGGAACCTCGCGCGGTTCGCCGAGACGCTCCTCCCGCTGCTCGCCGAGGACCAGGACTCCGCGGTAGCGCTAGCCACGGAGACGCTGAAGGGGTTTCGCGAGCGCTACTCGGCGACGTGGTCAGCAGGTCTCCGTGCAAAGCTCGGGCTCCCCGCGAGCGTGAGTGAGGCGGTTGCGGCCGAGGTGGGCGACGAGCTGGTCGAGCTCCTGCACGGCAGCCACGTCGACTGGACGAGCGGCTTCCGCGCTCTCGGGCCAGCAGCGCGCGGCGACACGGCGCCCCTGCGAGAGCTGTTCCTCGACCTGGCCGCCATCGACGAGTGGCTCGACCGCTGGCGGTCGCTCGACCCCCTCCCCGACCTGCTGGACCGCACCAACCCGGTCTACGTCCCTCGCAACCATCTGGTGGAGGAGGCACTCGATGCCGCCACCACTGGTGACCTCCGCCCGCTCCAGCAGCTCCTCGAAGCCATCGAGCGCCCTTTCGACGAGCGGCCGGGTCTCGAGCGCTACGCCGCGCGGGCTCCCGAGGACTTCGGCCGATACACCACCTACTGCGGCACCTGAGGCCCGCAGCCGTGAGCCTTAGCCCCACTGCTGGCTAGGTCATCTGCGGCGGCTTGACGCGCCTCCGGATCGCGCGGAGCGACGCATGCTCGGCGGTCCCACTGTCCAGCGTCGTGAGCTCGGCCGCGATGCCATGGACACGCTGGCCCGCCACCTGCTGCGTGACCGGGCCCATCAGCGGCTCGTGACGGACCCTGCGACGGACAATGATCCGGCCTTCAGCTGCTACACGGCCGTAGGTTTGCGGCGCGTCGGAATCCTGCCCTGCTGCGAGCGGGACGCCCATGGCACCGGGCGACACGACGGCCAGCTGATGAACATGCGCGCCGGGGAGGAGCTGGACCAGCCTCGCTGAGACGCGACGCTCGCGCTGTTGGGGAAGTGAGCCCGACTCGGCGGTCGATGCCGTGCTGACGAGCTCACCTGCCACGGCCGGTGTCCCTTCCTTCGCCGCGGGGCTGCGGAGCCTGAGTCGCGCGCTGGACCAGCATTGACAGCACTAATTCATCAGGTGCAGAATTAAGGAATTCACCATCTGATGAATTCACTCTGGAGTCCACGATGTCCCCTTCCTCGCCACCACTGACCCACCGCCGCCGCACCGCGATACTCGCCGTCGTGGCCCTCTCGCTGATGACCGTCGTCTCGGCGGTCAGCGGGCTCAACGTCGCCCTGCCGGACCTCCAACGAGGCACCGGCGCCACCACCACCGAGGTGCAGTGGATCGTCGACGCCTACACCCTGGTCTTCGCCGGTCTACTGCTGTCCGCCGGCGCACTCGGCGACAGGTTCGGGCGCAAGCCCGTGCTGATCGTGGGCCTGCTGATCTTCGGGGCCGCCTCGGCCTGCGGCCTGGTCGTCGAGGATCCGGCAGGGCTGATCGCCCTGCGTGCCGCCATGGGGATCGGAGCAGCGGCGATCATGCCGGTGACCCTGTCGGTGATCACCACCTCCTTCCCACCCAGCGAGCGGGCGCGCGCGATCGGCGTCTGGGTCGGGGTCGCCGGCGGCGGCGCCGTGCTCGGTCTCTTCGGCTCCGCCATCCTGCTGGAGTTCTTCTCCTGGAGCTCCTTCTTCGGCCTCAACGCCACGCTGGCCGCGTTGGCCCTGACCGGCGTCCTCGCCGTGGTGCCGAACTCCCGCGACGCGCGTCCCCCGAGCCTCGACCCGGTCGGGTCCCTGTTGTCCCTGCTGATGGTGGCCGGCACGGTCTTCGGCTTCATCGAGGGACCCGAACGCGGCTGGAGCGACCCGGTCACCGTCGCGGCCTTCCTGGCCGGCGCAGCCGCGATCCCGGCGTTCATCCTCTGGGAGCTTCGTCAGCCGCATCCGCTGCTCGACCCGCGTCTCTTCCGGCTGCGCGGGTTCGCCACCGGCACCCTCTCGGTGACCGCCCAGTTCTTCGCCAGCTTCGGCTTCTTCTTCATCGGTCTGCAGTACCTCCAGTACGTCGTCGGCTACTCGCCGCTCCAGTCCGCCGCTGCCCTGCTGCCGCTGCCGCTGGTGATGATCCCGCTCGCCCGCCAGGCCCCCCGGATCGCGCTGCGGTTCGGGACCCGGTGGGTGAGCTCCATCGGGCTGGTCCTGTCGGCGACCGGCATGATCGTGATGAGCCAGCTCGCCGTGGACCTGACCTACTGGCACTTCGCCGCGGGACTGGTGCTGTTCGCGGCCGGGATGGCCCTCGCGAGCACGCCGGCGACCATGGCGATCACAGCCGCGCTGCCAGCCGGCAAGCAGGGCGTCGGATCGGCGGTCAACGACGTGTCCCGAGAGCTCGGCTCGGCCCTGGGGATCGCGGTCCTCGGCAGCGTCCTGAACGACGCCTACCGCGGCAACCTGGCCGGTGCGGTGACCGACCTGCCCCCGACAGCTGCCGAGGCCGCCCAGTCGTCGCTGGCCGCCGTCCAGCAGGCGGCACCCGGGCTGGGTGCGCGCGGCGCGCAGCTGCTGGCCGATGCCCAGCAGGCCTTCGTCGACGCGACCGGCAGCGCCTTCCTCGTCGCCGCCGCCGTGCTGTCCTGTGCCGCCGTGGTCGTCTTCCTACGGGCGCCCAACGCCGAGGAGCTGCGGGCACACCTGGCCAACGCCGAGGAGGCCGAGGAGGCCGAAGAGGCCGAGGCTCGGGCCGACCTCGAGGTCGGGCCTGGCGGAGTCGAGGTCGAGGTCGGGTGAGGCCCGGCCAGCGGGTGCTCCCCCGGCCGGCGTCGCTCGGTTCACGCTTCCGCGCCGGCTCCGCCCACATCGGCGGACAGCAGGAGCAGCCGGTTGAGCAGGTCGGCGGCCTTCGCGGTCTCGGTGCGATCGCCGGTGACAAGCAGGTCGAGGAGCAGGCCGCGAGCGGCGCCCAGTGCCAGCCGCGCATGCGTCTCGCACTGCGCCTCGGGGATGCCGATCGCCTGACAGAGGGCCGTGACGGACGGCAGCCACGCCGCGATCAGCTCCTCGCGCAAGGCCTGCGCGTGCGCCTTGCCCTGCATGGCGTGGGCGGCGAGCTCGAAGAACAGGGGCCCGTAGCGCAGCGTGGCCTCGACGGTCTGCTCCCAGTAGGCTGCCGCGGCCTCGAGGGGCGGCAGCCCGGCGTCGTACGTCGCGGTCATCACCGCGCGCTGTCGCGCCTCCACCTCTCGGGTCACCTCAGCGAGCAGGCCCTCGCGTGACCCGAAGTGGTAGATCAGCATGCGGTGGCTACTGCCCACCGCCTCGGCGATTCCACGCAGGCTGGTGTCGCCGATGCCGTGGCGGCCGAAGTGGTCGATCGCGGCCCCGAGGAGGCGGTCGCGCGGCGTCGCAGGCACGCCCTCGACGGGCGGGGTCACGCGGCGGGCGCGCCGGTGACGCGCTTGTCCAGGCTCTCGGCCTCGAGCTCGATGTAGCGCTGGGTCAGTCCACGCCACAGCGTGGCAGCGACGGCGCCCATCGGGCCGGTCTGCTCGATGCTGAGGGTGACCGTGGAGCCGGTGCCGTCCGGAACCACCGCGTGCCGGGCGATCGTCTTCATCCCCGGGCCCTTGGCCTCCCAGGTGAAGTTTCGACCGTCCACGACCTCGGTGACCTGCCACAGCGCCTGCGGCAGCTTGGGCTGGCGGACCTTGGCCCGGGAGCCGAGCTGGAAGGGCCCCTCATCCAGGCGCTCGACCCTCTCGATCGTCGGGGTCCACTCCGGCCAGCGTGCGACGTCGAAGAGCACCTCCCAGACCTGCTGCGTCGGCGCGTCGACGTGTCGTGTCGTCTCGAAGAAACGGTTCATGTACCAGATGGTACACCGCTCGCTTCACTGGTCAAGCGGACGCATCAGGCGGGGCTGTCGTGCACTCCGGGCGTCGAGTACGGCACGCCCGGTAGCGGTCGCTGCGGTCCAAGCCCGAGGCCCCTTGTGTCTTGGTTGGTCGTCGCCGCGAGCCCTGCCATCCACAGCTCTAGCAGGCCGCGTACGGCGCACTGAGATTGTTCACGTGCCAGCACGCCTGCGCCGACTGGCGTCGATGTGATGCATCCTCGGGCAGGAGGACCGGTCAGGGACCGGTCGCGGTGATCGACGGGCGCATCGGGCAAGCACAACGTCAGGAGCAGGCTGGGTCGGCGCTCTGCGAAGGCGACTGGCAAGTCCCCCTGGCATGACAGGCTTGCCGTATGTCCGACGAGTCGCTCGCGCGGGTTGTGCATTACTACGACCGGTTCTCCCGGGTGTACGACGTGCTGTCGTCACCGCGCTACTACCGCAAGCCTCGCGAGGCGGCCGTCGAGGCCCTCCGACTCGAGCCTGGCCAGGTGGTGCTCAACGTCCCGTGCGGCACTGGGCAGAGCTTCCAGCTGCTACAGGATCGTCTGCGTGGGACCGGGACGGTCGTCGGCGTCGACTTGTCGCCGGGGATGCTCGCCAAGGCCGAGACCAAGGTGCGCGCCAACGGCTGGAACAACGTCGACCTGATCCGCGACGACGTGACCGTGCTCGACGCCGAGTGGGCGGCCTCCCGGGGGGTGACGGGAGGGTATGACGCCGTTCTATGCGATCTCGGTCTCTCCGGCTTCCCGTCCTGGAAACGGGTCACCGACCAGTTGGTGACCACCCTCAAGCCCGGCGGACGTCTGGTGGTCATGGACTGGTTCATCCCGCACAGGAGCCTGCGCGGAGCGTTCATCCGCTGGATCGGCAAAGGCGAGGTCGACCGCGACCTCCCCAGCTATCTGCGCGACCGGCTGGATGACGTCGAGGTGGACCAATCGTTCAAGGGCAGCAACATGTTCGTGGCCGCAGGCGTCCGGCGCGGCGGGTAGCTATCTACCCCGCCAGCGCCCGGCAGAGCCAGGAGGGATGCGATTCAAGCGCCCGGTTCGGTTTTCGTGTTGTCGCCTGTCTGGGCGCCGAGTCGCGGCAGATAGACGCGCGCAGGCGCCGAGCCAGATCCGAATCGGTGGGCGATCTAGGCTCCAAGGATGCGGCGCCGGAAGAAAGCGATGCGGGGCCAAGGTGTGATCGTCGAGCAACGCAGCGTCGTCTGCGCGCCGGTGGGATGGGTCTGGGCTCGCGTTGTCACCGCGGAAGGCATCAACGACGAGATGTTGCCGTGGATGACCATGAGCCCACCGCGAGGAACTGCATTGAGGGTCGACACCCTCGAGGTCGGGGTGCCGCTCGGGCGGTTCTGGTTGAGACTCTTCGGGGTGTTGCCCTTCGACTACGACCGCATGAAGATCGTCGACTTGGAGCCGGGCCGTCGCTTTCACGAGAAGTCCTCGATGTTGAGCATGCGACGGTGGGAGCACGAACGAATCTTGGAGCCGGCCGGGGACCAAGGAACACTGGTCCTCGACCGAATCACGCTCGAGGCTCGGCTGCCGTTTCTGACTCCGGTCTTCGCCAAGGTCACCGGTCGGTTCTTCGGGCATCGGCACCGTCGACTGACCCGCTACTTCGGCCAACGGCTCTAACCCCCCAGACAGAAGCGAACCGGAACGTGCCTCCTCTCGCCAGCGTGTGCGTGCCCACAGTGGTGAGAGGCGCCGTCAACGGACGTGGCCGCTTCGCGGTGGTAGGACATAGCCGCCGTCGTCGCGGCGGGTGGACGCACGTTCGGAGCTAGAGCGCACTTCGGCCGGCGTTCGGCGCTGCGACGAGATCAGGCGTCGATGCCGCCTGCACCGGGGTCGGGCGCTCGGTGGAGTCCTGGTCGTCCCGGCCACGACGAAGCATCGCGGGGACCAGGGTGAGGAGGGCGACGAACGCGTAGACCAGGCCGAGCAGCATGCCCAGGCGGTCCTTGTCGGCGCCGGTGACCATGGTGAAGAAGAAGGCGCCGCCGAAGGCGTTCAGCATCGCGTGCCAGACCGCGACATGGGTCCATGAACCGCGACGGTGGCTCATGATCTGGAGCACGATCAGCTGGAAGCCCGCGTTGCCGAGCAGACCGACCACCACCGGCATGTCGCCGGCGATCATCAGCGGCAGGTGCCAGAAGATCCGCAACGGGCCGAGCACTGCGAAGGCACCCCACTTGCCGTACCGACGCAGCAGGATCGGGGCCGCGAACGCCGTCCAGCCGGCCTCCTCGCCAAGCCCGACCAGCACCAGCATCGCCAGGAAGGTGACCGGGATCTCCGGCCAGGCGCTCAGCTGGTCGACCGTCGGCAGCGGTGCTCCGAGCCCGTGGTTCACCACCACGATCAGGACGTGCAGGGCGATCGGAGCGCCGATGGCGACGGTGTACAGCCACGGTGAGGCCGCCCATCGCCGCAGTGTCCGGCCCCAGGCGAAGAGCGCCTCCCGTCCCTGGCAGGAGGTGACGACCAGCGCCGCCATCACCGGACCGAGAGGCATGTTCTCCGGGTTGGACCCGATGCCGAGCGCGGCGAGACCGTAGACCAGCCAGCCGAACAGGCAGGCGAGGAGGGCGAACGCGGACACCGGATGTCTCCGGACGAGCTGGACGGGCGAGAACATCGTGTCTCCCTGGGGGTAGTGACGCCGTCGGTCGGGCGCCTGAGGCAACCGTGCCGGGGGACGGGGGTCGGAGGCATCGCCCGAGAGACTCGACCCGTACCGGTACCGGGGGCCGGTCCGTCCGTGCGATCTCCTCCTCCAGACCGATGAGCAGGCGACGCGGGCGCGCCTAGGGTGAGGGACTCGCGAAGTCAGGAACCGATGATCACCACCGCCGCACCGCCCACGGAACCCGCTGACGTCGTTTCCGCGCTGTCTCCACGCCAGTGGGCGTTCGACGTGCTGCTGGCCGTTGTCTGTCTGTCGGTCACGCTCGCCGTCAACCTCAGTGGCTCCGAGTCTGTCAGCGCCAACCGCGACCCGGACGCGGTGACTGTCGCCCTGACCGTGCTGTCGGTCGCCGGTATCGCTCTGCGGCGGAGGTTCCCGCTGTCCGTCCTGGCGGTGACGCTGGCCGGTGTCCTCGGACTGGTGCTGGTGAAGGGCACCGTCGGGATGGCCACGATCGGGCCGCTCATCGCGGCGTACACCGCCGTCACGCTCGGCAGCGCTCGCAACTCCCGCCGTGCGATCGCGCTCGTGATCATGGCGTTGGCGCTGACGCTGATCTTCGACCCGGTCGACCTGAGCCGCGAGGGCGCCATCATCAGCGGTGCGGCGTTTGCCGGCGTCATCCTGCTGGGCACCTCCACCAGGGCGCGCCGGGAGGCTGCCGAGGCCGACGTGCGCGCGGCCGAGCAGCAGGTCACTCTTGAGCGAGCGAGGGCCGATGCCGAGCGAGAGCGAGCCTCTCTGACCGCCACCCAGGAGCGACTGCGGATCACCCGGGAGCTGCACGACGTCATCGGCCACGCGATGAGCGTGATGGTCGTGCAGTCGAGCGCCGCGGGGCGCCTTCTGGACACCGCCGACCCCACTCGGGCGCGGGCCGCGGTGGCCGAGATCGAGAACATTGGACGCCGTGCGATGGCCGAGATGCGCCACCTCCTCGGCGTCCTGCGCGACGGCGAGACCGAGGGCGACGAGTCCCCACGAGCGCCGGCACCCACCCTGGACGACGTACGCCCCCTCGTGACCAGGGTCGGGCAGGCGGGGCTCCCCACCATCCTGGCGGTGCACGGGCCACCGCTCGCGGTGCCTCCCGGGGTTGCCCTGGCCGCTTACAGGGTCGTGCAGGAGGCCCTCACCAACTGCCTCAGGCACTCCGGGGCCACATGTGCCTCAGTCGCCGTGACCTACCGGTCGACCGAGCTCGAGATCTTGGTCACCGACGACGGCACCGGACTGGCCCACGACTCCGTTGAGCTCGCAGCAGGACACGGCCTGGCCGGGATGCGCGAACGGGTGGCGGCTTACGGCGGAGACCTCACGATCGGTGACCGGCCCGGGGGCGGCTTCCGAGTCCGGGCCACGTTCCCCGTGGCGGCCAGGCCGTGATCCGCGTCGTGGTTGCCGACGACCAGGCGCTGGTTCGGTCCGGGTTCTCCCTCATCCTCGGCGCGGAACCCGGCATCGATGTGGTCGCGGAGGCGGCGGACGGCACACAGGCCCTCGCCGCGGCCCGTCTCCACACCCCGGACGTGGTCCTCATGGACATCCGGATGCCGGGCATGGACGGTATCGAGGCCACGCGACACATCACCTCGAGCCCGGCCACGGCCGGCGTCCGAGTGCTTGTCCTGACGACGTTCGCGGCCGACGAGTACGTCGTCGCTGCGCTGCGAGCGGGGGCGAGTGGCTTCGTTCTCAAGGACACCGAGCCTGCGGCTCTTGTCCATGCCGTGGCGGTCGTGGCTGCCGGGGACGCCCTCCTTTCGCCCGAGGTCACCCGGCGCATGCTCGATCGGTTCGCCGAGGCCGGTGAACCGCGGGAGGAACTCGAACTGCCGCCCCTCACGCAGCGCGAGCACGAGGTGCTCGCCGCGATCGCTCTCGGACTGTCCAACCTCGAGATCGCCGATCGGCTGGTTGTCAGCTACTCGACGGTGAAGACCCATGTGAGTCACCTGCTCACCAAGCTGGACGCCCGGGACCGCGCGCAGCTCGTCATGCTTGCCCACCGGGCCGGGCTGGGCGGCTGAACAGCAGCGCGCGGGTGAGGGCTGATCGCCAGCGGATGCTGCCGGGAGATCCGGTCGGGCTAGCGAGAGTCGGTCGGCGTCCAGGCGGGGTCGCGGCCGGTGAAGCCGATGACCTGGTCGAGAAGCGGGGCGTCATGGGGGACCGGGACGGCCGGCAGGTAGGCGGCGCCTTCCTGGGCGCCCCTGGCGTCGTCGGAGACGACGAGGGGGAGCAGAGACCAGACGTGGTCGACGAGGTCGTCGGCAGGGTGGAACCCCCGGTCGAGTGCGCGGCCGAGGTCCCAGCCGTGGACCACCGTCTCCACGGTGTGCAACGCCAGGGCGAAGGCGGCGGGCAGCTCGTTGCCGGCGATGGTGACCGCTCCGTCCACGCCCCTGGTCTGCCATGCCTTGACCGCGTTCTGGGCGAGGACCCGGTGGACGTCGGCCAGTGCGTCGTCGACCTCGGAGTCGGTGTCGCCCGCGGCGTTGGTGAGGAGGACGTGGGTGTCGCGAATGTGGTCGGCCAGGGCCGCCACGTCGTAGGAGCTGCACGGTGTGGGCCGGCCCAGCACGGCGGGGTCGATGGGACGTGCGTCGATCAGGTCACCGACCGTGTCGAGGGCGAGGGCGAGGGCGTCGAGAGGTGTCATCGTTCTGCCTTTGCTGTCGCCGGGATGGGGTTTCGGCCAGGTCCCGGACCGGCCGCGCCGGAGGCGAGATGCGCCAGGTAGCAGGCCGCCGCGACAGCCAGCAGGCCAGGACCGAGCAGTCCCTGGCTGACGGGGAGCAGCCCGGGGGCGACGAGGAAGAGGAGCAGGCCCGCGTCGAGGACGACCGCGATGCCGAGGCTCACGTTCGCCTGCCAGGCCCGGTGCGAGCGGTACCACCCGAACGCGAGGACGAGGACGGCCAGTCCGGCGGCGGCGATGTTGAGGCCGTGGAAGTGCAGGAGTGCCTCGGCGGCCTCGCCGCTGTCACGGGGCGCCGGCGTGGGCGAGTTCGGGCCGAGGGTGTCCAGCCCGGCGCTGGCGCCCATGGTGATGAGCGAGGCCCCGCCCACCAGGTGGAGCAGGCCCCATGCTCCGAGCGAGACGGCCGCGGCCGGGCGAGTCCAGCCCTTCGTGGTGGGGTCGGTGACGGAAGTGGCAGACCTCATGACGAGCTCGTCTCGAGGTGAGCGGCCAGGCGAGCCATCACGGCGAGGTGGTCGACCCAACCCCCCTGGTTGTTCTCCAGGTCGACCGGGTCGACGAAGCCGCGGTGAGTGACGATCACCCGCGTCCGCGTCCCGAGGGGTTCGAGCGCGAAGGTGACGGCCGTGACCAGCTCCTCGTCCAGGGAACGCCAGGTGTGCACGAGTCGGGTGGGAGGCTCGATCACCTCGTAGAAGCCCTCGATCCCCACGGTGATGTCCGCGGCCGGGATGTAGATGGCCAGCTCCAGCCGGCCACCCAATCGGACGTCCATCTCCTCGACGGTCACGTGGGAGCCCTCGGGGCCGAACCACCGCGCGTACAGGGGCGCTTCGGTGAGGAGGCGGAACACGGTCTCCGGTGTGGCATCGACCAGCTGGTCGACCTCGAGTGACAGCTGCGCGGGTTCAATCATCGTGACTCTCCTTCGGGTGGTTCGTGATCGAGGTGGTCCTCGAGCTCGGCCGCCACCGCCGCCAACCGGGTCAGGCTGTGGGTCCACAACGTGCGGTAGCGGTCGACCCAGTTCTCGGCGAGCAGCAGTCGCTCGGACTCGAGGCTCAGGACGTGTCGGCGACCGTCCAGCCGGCGCGACAGCAGACCGGCGTCCTCCAGCACCTTCACGTGCTTGGTGATCCCCGCCGGGGACAGCGCCAGACCGGCGCTGGCCTCTCCCACACCCAGTGCCCCACGTTCGGCCAGCTGGCTGACGATGTGACGTCGTGAGGGGTCAGCGAGAGCGAGGAAGACACGGTCGAGCGTCGGGTCCGCGGGATCCAGATACTTCACCATGAGGCGTACAGTACGCCAAACTATGAATAATGACAACCGAGGCTGCGGGACCTCGCGGGTCCGCCGGCTGCGCCAACGGCAGGCTGCTCTGCCCCCGCCACCACCGACTCGCCCACGACCCCCGCTTCCGCAGGGAGCGAGCCCCCGACCACACCGTCAGCTTCCACCGGCGGCCCTGAGCAGCCGGCGCGCCGGTTACTCGTAGACGTCGAACGTGGCCTTGAGGATGTGGTGGTCCGACTGCGTCAGCGGCACCGTCACCACCGTCGCCCAGCCATGCCCCTCGGTCAGGTCGACCGCGTTGGTCACGTTGCGCGAGATGAAGATGTGGTCCTTCTTCTGCTGGTAGAACGTCGCCTCGCCCGAGCGGCAGTACGACCGTCTCGCCGCCTTGCAGGCCGCGGTCCAGTGGTCACGGTCGCCCTGGTCGCTCTCCCAGAAGTCGCCGTTGCCGTTGGCCTCGCCGGTCGTCCGGTTGATCTGGCTGATCGGGTCCAGCGCCCGCTCGCCCGGCCTGCTGTTGAAGTCCCCTGCGACGATCGTCGACATGCCCGCGGCGATCGGCGCCGCCGAGTACTTCCGGACGCCACGCGCCTGCTTCAACCGTGCCTCAGCGTCCGCGGCGGACTTGCCCGCGGCCAGGTGGGTCGAGCACAGCCGAGCCGGTGCGTGCGTGGTCTGCATGTCCAGGCACGCCAGGGCGTAGGTCCACCCGGGGTGGCGGGCGTCGTCGTGCAGCTTCTGGGGGGCGTACGTCGCGACCGCGACCGGCGAGGCCACCAGCTCCCCGATCCGCCCACCCGTGCCGCACTTGCTGTTCCCGCGGCGGTCGTTCCACGCCGTCGCCCACCCCGGGTAGCGGGCCGTGAACGCCGCGTACTGGCTCGAGCACACCTCCTGCAACATCACGCCGTGCGGGTTGAAGGAGTCGATCTGCGCATAGACCGGCGCCAGCGCCGCCTCGCTGCCCTGGTGCAGCTGGCCGCCCTGGATGTTGTGGGTGACGATCCGCATCCGGTCGGGCACCGCCTGGGCAGGCGCCGCGAGCAGCAGCGGGACGAGTCCCGCGGCGAGGACGAGGCCGAGGACGCGGGCCCGCGTCAGTGGTCGCACCATGATGTTTTCCCCCGAGAGCTTGGTGACGGAGCGAGCACCCTGACACGCCGACGCTGCGGTGTCGAGGTCGATGCCGACCGCCGTGACGGGCTCTGAGCCTCAGAGGACCCGGCGGATCGCCTCGGTCGCGGCGCTCAGGTAGCGGTCGACGACCGCGCGCTCCTCCTCGTCCAACGAGCGGTCGAGCGCGTCGAGCGCGTGGAACATCGGCATCAGGTGGCCGAGCACCTCGGCGCGGCCGGAGTCGGTGAGCACGACCTGGGTGCGCCGTCCGTCCTCGGGATGCGGCACGCGCTCCACGTGGCCGCGGGTGGCGAGCCGGTCGACGATCCCGGACGCCGCCGCCGAGGTGACGCCGAGGTGGCGGGCGAGGTCACCCGGCCCCCAGGCGTGCCGGCTCAGCTGCTCCAGGGCGGTCAGCTCGGTGTGGGTGAGGTTAGCCCGGCGGGCCACGGCCGGGCCGCTCTGCTGGGCCACGTCCAGCAGCCGGCGCAGCAGCTGCAGCGTCGAGGTGCCCATGGCTCCCTCGACGTTCGCCGGTGTCAGGCTCTCTCCCGACTGGATTTCACTCACCAACGTAGTTAAGTTGCTTAGGTACTTGCTGAGTGACCCACCATACTCCGAGGAGTCCCCCGATGGCCCGGACCTCGACCACCCATCGCGCCGGGCCCCGGGTGCTGCGGCCCGCGATCGCCCTGGCCGTCGTGCTGTTCGCCCTGCTCGCCTCGGGTGCGCTGATCGGCCTGGTCGGCGAGGCCGAGCGGTCACCCGCGGTGACCGACGCGCTGCCCGACGGCTACGACTCCACCACGGTCGCCGAGCTGGAGGACCAGCTGCCCAGCGGCGAGGGCTCGGTCGCGGTGGTGCTGTTCACCGCCGACAGCGGCTCCCTGGACGCGTCGGTGCTCGGTGAGCTCCGGCAGACCTACGACGCGCTGCAGCCCAGCGAGGACGGCACCGCCGCGCTCGCCGTCGTCCCGATCGAGGCCACCGGGGCCACCGCCATCGCCGAGAAGGTCGGTGAGCTGCGCGACCGGCTCGACGGCGAGTCACCGGACGGGGTCAGCGCCCAGGTGACGGGACCGGCTGCGATCCAGGCCGACCTCGCCGCGGTGTTCGACGGCGCCGACTTCACCCTGCTCGCGGCGACCGCCAGCGTCGTCGCGGTGCTGCTGATCGTCACCTACCGCAGCCCGTTCCTCTGGCTGGTCCCGCTGATCGTCGTCGCCGTCGCCGACCGGCTCGCCGCCGTCCTGGCCACCCACGGCCTCGCGGTCACGGGCGTCGCCTGGGACGAGTCGACCGTCGGCATCCTCAGCGTGCTGGTCTTCGGCGCCGGCACCGACTACGCACTGCTGCTGATCAGCCGCTACCGCGACGAGCTGCGCAGCCACGAGAGCCGGTACGCCGCGATGGCGACCGCCGTGCGCGGGACCGTCGAGCCGGTCCTGGCCAGCTCCACCACCGTGGTCCTCGGCCTGCTGACCCTGCTGCTCTCGGTGGTCCCGACCACGCGCGGGCTGGGCCTCGCCTGCGCCATCGGCGTGGTGGTCGCCGCGACGTTCGCGCTCGCCGTCCTGCCCTGCGCGTTGGTGCTCTTCGGGCGCTGGGTGTTCTGGCCGCTGGTGCCCCGGGTCGGCTCGCCCGCGCTCGTCGACTCGCGCACCTCGCTGTGGCGCCGGCTCGGCGACCGGGTGGCCGCGCGGCCCGCGGTGTTCGCGACGGTCGCGGTGCTGCTCGTCGCCGGGCTCGCGACCGGGCTGACCCAGGTCCGGCAGGGACTCTCGGAGTCCGAGCAGTTCCTCGAGACGCCCGAGTCGATCACCGCCGCGGACCGGATCGCCGAGTCCTTCCCCGCCGGCCTCACCGACCCCACCGTCGTCCTCACCCGCGAGGACCCCGAAGCCGTCCTCGCCGCCGCCACCGAGGCACCGGGCGTCTCCTCGGCGATGCCGGGCGCCTCCGCCGACGGCCTGGCCCGGATCGACGTCGTCCTGGACTCCGCCGCCGGCTCCGGGGAGGCCGAGCAGACGGTCGAGGACCTGCGCGCCGCGCTGGCGTCGTACGACGACACCTGGGTCGGCGGGTCCGAGGCCCAGGCGACCGACGCCTCAGCCGCTGCCGGGCGCGACCGACTGCTGCTGATCCCGCTGATCCTGGTGCTGGTGCTGGTCGGCCTCGGGTTGCTGCTCCGCTCGATCGCCGCGCCGCTGCTGCTGGTGGCGACCGTGGTCGGCACCTACTTCGCCGCGCTCGGGGCCTCCTGGTGGATCTTCACCGGCATCTTCGGCTTCGCCGCGATGGACGTCGGGGTGCCGCTGCTGGCGTTCCTGTTCCTGGTCGCCCTCGGCGTCGACTACAACATCTTCCTGGTCACCCGGGCGCTGGAGGAGTCGCGCGAGCACGGCGTCCACGAGGGGATGCTGCGCGGCCTGACCGCCACCGGCGGCGTGATCACCAGCGCCGGCATCCTGCTCGCCGCCGTCTTCGCCGTCCTCGGCGTGCTCCCGCTGGTGGTGCTCGCCCAGCTCGGCATCGTGATCTTCGTCGGCGTGCTGCTCGACACCCTCGTCGTCCGCACCGTGCTCGTCCCCGCGCTCAGCCTGCTGCTGGGGGAGAAGTTCTGGTGGCCGCGGCGGGTCCGCGCGCTGTAGCGCGGGAGGCCGCACCGCTCAGGCGGCGCGCTCGACCTGCTGCTGCTTGTTGGCCTCGCGGGTCATCGCCATCTGGATGATGCGGCGCTCGCGGCGCGAGCCGGTGGTCATCTTGTAGAGGGCCTTGAGCTGGCGGGGGAGGTTCTTGCGGTTGGTCGTGGCGAGCCAGCCGTTGGGCAGCGAGAGCCGCACGACCTTGTGCCAGGCGGAGTAGACCTGCTGGGGCATCGGGCGGGTGCAGTAGGTCAGGTCGTACTTGTCGAAGAGCGCCTTCACCTTCGGCGCGATCTCGGCGTAGCGGTTGGACGGCAGGTCCGGGAACAGGTGGTGCTCGACCTGGTGGCTGAGGTTGCCGGTCATCATGTGCAGCGCCGGGGAGCCGGAGATGTTGGCCGAGCCGAGCATCTGCCGGACGTACCAGTCGCCCTTGGTCTCGCCCTCGATCGAGCGCTTCTCGAAGGTCTCGACGCCCTCGGGGAAGTGGCCGCAGAGGATGACCGAGTTGGACCACAGGTTGCGCACGATGTTGGCGGTGAAGTTCGCCGCGAGCGTCGGCAGGAAGGAGCCGGTGGGCGCGGAGAGCAGCGGGTGGACGACGTAGTCCTTGGTGACCTGCTTGCGGATCTTGCCGAGGACCTGCTTCGCGCGGCGGCGGAAGTCGGGGTCCTGGGTCTGCTTCTTCTTGACGACCGCGCCGAGGTCGAGGTCGTAGGCCGCGATGCCGTACTCGAAGAACAGCGCGTTGATGAAGCACCACACCGGCTGGCCGAGGTGGAACGGCGCCCAGGTCTGGTCCTCGTCGACGCGCATGATGCCGTAGCCGAGGTCGTTGTCCTTGCCGATCACGTTGGTGTAGGTGTGGTGCAGCTCGTTGTGGCTGTGCTTCCACTGCTCCGAGGGGGAGGCCATGTCCCACTCCCACGTGGTGGAGTGGATCTTGGGGTCGCGCATCCAGTCCCACTGCCCGTGGAGGATGTTGTGGCCGATCTCCATGTTGTCCAGGATCTTGGCGACGCTGAGGCCCGCGGTGCCGAGCAGCCACGCCGGCGGGAAGACGCTGAACAGCAGCACGGCGCGGCTGCCGACCTCGAGGCTGCGCTGGGTCTTGATCATCTTCCGGATGTACGCCGCGTCCGAGGCGCCCCGGGAGTCGAGGATCTCCTGGCGGATCGCGTCGAGCTCGACGCCGATCTGCTCGATGTCCTCGGGCGTGAGGTGGGCGATCGGGTTCTCGGACTTCTTCTGGATGACAGTCATGGGGGTCTCCTCTGATCGGGTCAGTGGTCGAGGTGGCAGGCGCCCGCGGGGGCGTTGATGCAGGTCTGGATCTTGATCGGGCCGCCCTCGCCGGGCACGGCGGTGGTCACGTCGCCGTTGCGGAGGTCGCGGACGCTGCCCTCGCGCATCGGGAGCACGCAGCCGAAGCAGATGCCCATCCGGCACCCGCTCGGCATCAGCACGCCGGCGGACTCGGAGGCGTCCAGGATCGGGGTGGCGCCGTCGGCCTCGACGGTGCGGCCGTCGGCGAAGGTCACCGACCCGCCCTCACCGGGCTCGACCCGGCTGGTGCGGAACTGCTCGGTGACCAGCTCGAGCCCCTTGTCGGCGTACAGCTGGCCGAGAGCGTCGAGCAGGGGGGCGGGGCCGCAGGCGAGGGTGCGGCGCTCGGCGAGGTCCGGCACCAGGGCCGGGAGCTCCTCGACGTCGAGGATGCCGTGGACGTCGTCGTAGCGGTCGACGAGCCGGATCGCGCCGGCAGCCGCCAGCGCCTCCAGGTCGCGCACGAAGATCGAGTCGGGGCGGCTGGGGGCGACGTGGACGACGGTGATGTCGTGCACCGCGCTGCGACCGGGTCGCAGCACGCCCTCGTCGGTGGAGGGGAAGAGGTTGCGCAGCATGCCGATCACCGGGGTGATGCCGGAGCCGGCGGTGATGAAGAGGTAGCGGCCGCCACCGGGCGGCAGCACGAACTCACCGGCCGCCTGCTCGAGGTGGATCATCGTGCCGGGGCGGGTGCGGTGGACCAGGTGGTGGCTGACCAGCCCGTCGGGGACCGCCTTGACGGTGACCGAGATCCGACCGTCGGCGCGGGGGCCGTGGGTCAGCGAGTAGGCACGCCACTGGCGGACGCCGTCGACGTCCACGCCGATCCGGAGGTACTGGCCGGGCACGTGGCCGGCCCAGTCGGCGCCGGGCCGGATCACCAGGGTCGCCGCGTCGCGGGTCTCCGGGATCACCTGCTCGATCCGGCCGCGCAGCTCGGTGCCGCGGCGCAGGGGCGCGACCAGGTCCAGGAAGTCGGCGGGCACCAGCGGTGTGGTGGCCGCCTCGGCCAGCGCGCGCAAGGTTTTCCGCATAGGTCCAGCCTGACTGAGCGGTACGCTCAACTCATGACATGAGAGCGTGAATCTCTCGCCGCTTCTTGTTCGGAGGCAACAATTGAGTGCACCACTGAGGCTGGAGAGGCCCTTGGTCGACCTGTTGCGCGGCAGCCTGTCCGAGGTGGCGGTGCACGTGGTCACCGCGGTCCGGGAGGAGGTGCCGGCCTACGGCGAGGGCATGGGCGAGCAGATGGCGGCCACCATCGAGCAGGCCGTGCAGATGGCGCTGGCCGGTTTCCTGCGGGTCGCCGGGAGCGCCACCGAGCCCGGGACCCCGCTCTCCCCCACCGTCGAGGGCGCCTACGCCCTGGGTCGTGGCGAGGCCCGGTCGGGCCGCTCGGCCGACGCGCTGCTCGCGGCGTACCGGGTGGGGGCGCGGGTGGCGTGGCGCGAGCTGTCGGCGACCTCGGTCCGGGCCGGTACGCCGGCGGCGACGGTCGCCTCGTTCGCCGAGATGGTCTTCGCCTACATCGACGAGCTCTCCGCCTCCTCCGTCGCCGGCCACACCGACGAGCTCGAGACCAGCGGCCGGCTGCGGCAGCGGCTGCTCGACCGGCTCGCCGTCGCGCTGCTGCGCGGTGACGCCGCGGACGCGCTGGCCGAGGCCGCGTCGCAGGCCGACTGGGCGCCGTCGAAGACGCTGACCGCGGTGCTGCTGCCGGAGTCGCACGTGCGGCCGCTGCTCGGGCTGCTCGCGACGCAGGCGCTGACCACCGGCGAGCACGGACTGCCCGAGGGTCTCGGACTGGTGCTGGTCCCCGACATGGGCGGCCGGTCGCGGGCGCGGCTGCTGCGGATGGTGGCGGACCGGCACGCCGTGGTCGGCCCCGCCCGGCCGTGGCAGGAGGTTCGCTCGTCGTACGCCCGCGCGGTGCGGGGGCTCGCCCTGCGCACCGGCCCCGAACCCGTCGACACCGAGAGCCACCTGGCCTCGCTGGTGGTCTCCGCCGACCCCGAGGCGCTCGCCGACCTCCGGGCCCAGGCCCTCGCCCCGCTGGCCGAGGTCCGCCCCGCCACCGCCGAGAAGCTCGAGGCCACGCTGCGCTCCTGGCTGCTCCACCAGGGCCGCCGCGAGGACGTCGCCGCCGACCTCTTCGTCCACCCCCAGACCGTGCGCTACCGCATGGGCCAGCTGCGCGAGCTGTACGGCGAGCGGTTGGAGGACCCGCAGACGGTGCTGATGCTGACGCTGGCGCTGGCGTGAGGGCGGCACTTGTCACGCCGGGTTAGGTGCTCTCCCCCGGTGAAATTCCGTGGGTGGAACAGTCGCCAACCCGGCGTTACATGCCGCCGTCCAGCCGCAGGGGCAGGGGCAGGGGCAGGGTCAGCGGGCGTCGTGGACCAGCCGGCCGGCGACCCAGGTCGTGGCCACGGTCGGCGACTCGCGGCGTTCGTGCCAGTCGCCGAGCGGGTCCTCGTCGAGCAGCACCAGGTCGGCGGGGTGGCCGCGCGCCACGGTGCCCCAGCCGTCGGTCGAGGCGGCGAGCGCCTCGCGCAGCGTGATCGCCTGATCGGCGTACCACGGCTCGCGGCCGTCGACGCTGCGGTGGACGGCGGCGGTGACGGCGAGCCAGGGGTCGAGCGCGGCCACGGGCGCGTCCGAGCCCAGCGCCAGCCGGACCCCCGCGTCGAGCATCCAGCGGAAGGCGAAGCAGCGGTCGCCCTGGCCGGGCCACAGCCGGTCGGTCACGTCGCGGTCGTCGACCAGGTGGGCCGGCTGCACGCTGGCGACGACACCGAGGTCGGCCATCCGCTTCAGGTCCGCGCGCTGCACCAGCTGGGCGTGCTCGATCGAGCCGCGCGCCCCGGTGTCGGCGATCGCGTCCAGCGCCTCGCCGACCGCCCGGTCGCCGATCGCGTGCACGGCGACCTCGAGCCCCGCCGCGGTCGCGCGCCCCAGCAGCTCGCGCAGCTCCTCCGGCGTCTGGTTGGGGGAGCCGTGCGGGAAGCCGAGCGGCGAGGGGCCGGCGTACGGCTCGCAGCACCAGGCGGTCTTGGTGTTCAGGGAGCCGTCGCTGATGATCTTCAGCGGTCCCATCCGGGCACGCTCGTCGCAGCCGGGCAGCACGTCGCCGGTGCGCAGGCCGCGGGCGATGACGTCGTCGAGCCCGTCGGCGTACGTCGCGGCGCGCACGCGCAGCAGCCCGGCACCTGCCTCCCACCGATCGATCCACGCGTCCGGGCCGCCGGAGAACTCCAGGTCGGTGATCCCGACGACGCCGAGCTCGGCGGCGAGCTGCTGGGTGCGGTGCATCGCCTCCGGGCCGGTGCCGTCGTCACCGAGGATCGCGCCGAGCCGCCCGTAGGCCGCGAACCACTCGGCCTCCGCGACGACGCCCTCGCGCAGCGACAGGTGGAGGGTGAGCAGGGCGGTGGAGTTGAGCCAGGCGTGGTGGCCGTCGCCGGCGATCAGCACGATCGGCACGTAGGTGTCGATCGCGTCGAGCATCGAGACGACCGGGTCCTCGGGCCAGTCGGTCGGCCGGTGGCCCCAGCCGATGACGGCGTGGTCGGGCCACTCGGCGAGCCGCTCGGCGACCATCGCGATCGCCTGCTCGACCGAGCGGGCGCTGGAGAGATCGAGCCGGGCGCTCGACAGGGCCCACTGGGTGAGGTGGACGTGGGCGTCCCACAGCCCGGGCATCAGCCAGCGGCCGTCGGCCGAGA
This sequence comes from uncultured Actinomycetota bacterium, assembly GCA_963795215.1. Taxonomy (GTDB): domain Bacteria; phylum Actinomycetota; class Actinomycetes; order Propionibacteriales; family Nocardioidaceae; genus Nocardioides. Next base: position 56,964 of record CAWCGW010000007.1, on the reverse strand, counting down.
CCTCCGGCAGGCCCTCGGTGCGCAGCCCCTCCCCCACGTCGGCCACCCGTCCGGCCCGGACGACGACGTCGACCGGCCGCTCCGGCGTGCCACCTCCGTCGAGGTCGGCGAGCCGCGCGTCGCGCAGCACGAAGTCCGTGGGGTCACTCATGGGCGCCACGCTAGGTGCTGTCCCCCACGACCACGGTGAGGGGTCCGCTCACCGGCGCGCCCACGCCTCCTGGGCCAGCCGTCGCAGTGCGAGGAGCACCGGCTCACCCAGCACGGTCCCGGTGACCGCGCGCTCCACGGCCGGCTCCCGGGCGAGGTCACCGAGGCCGCGCAGGTCGACCTCGCCGACGGCCTCCGCCGCCCGGCCGTACGCCGCGAGCGCCTCGGCGGTCATCGAGGACTCGGCGTCGTCCATCGCGTCCAGCGCGGCCGCCGCGGCCAGGCCGTGGGGTCCGTCGGGGTCGACCGACCAGCCGCGCTCGGCCACCAGCGCCGCGACCCGTTCCCGGGAGGCTCGGCTCGGCTCCGGCACGGGCGGCGAGAGCCGGCGGTGGGCGCTGCCCATGGCCTCGGCGGTCGACTGTCCGGGGTCCTCGACGGACGCGACCACCTCGCGGACCCGGCTGATCGGCAGGCCGCCGACGGCCACCAGGGCGCGGACCAGCCGGAGCCGGGCGAGGTGGTGCTCGCCGTACTCGGCCCGACCCGCGCCCGCACCCTCCCCGGCCGGGAGCAGGCCCTCGCGCCGGTAGTACTTGATGGTCGGGATGGGGACCCCGCTGCGGGTGGAGAGCTCGGCCAGGTGCACGCCATCACCTTGACACAATGGATAGCAGGGTATCCACTAGGAGATAGTTCACTATCCCAAGGAGTCCGCCATGCTGTCGACCGAGTCCCAGACCCTCGCCGGGATCCTGCTGCTCGCCCTGGTGACCGTCGAGACCGGCGGCCTCTACCTGCTGGCGATCGTGCGCCGGAAGGCCGAGGTCACCGAGTTCCAGGAGAAGTTCGCCCGCGCCGGACACGCCCACGCCGGGGTGCTGCTGCTGCTCGCGCTGATCTGCCAGCCCTACGTCGACGCCGCCGGGCTCGACGGCGCGCTCGGGTGGCTGGCACGCTCCGGCGTCGCCGGCGCCGCGCTGCTGATGCCCGGCGGCTTCTTCTTCTCCTCCCTCGGCGCGGGGCGGACCCGGCCCAACCGCCTGATCGCGCTCGTGTACGCCGGCGCCACCCTGCTCGCCGTCAGCCTCGCCACCCTCGGCGTGGGCCTGCTCACCTGACGGCTCGCGGTCAGGCGTGGCGGCGGGACTGGACGATGCGGAAGCGGGAGGCGACGTAGGCGCCGTCGGTGTAGGCGGCGTTGGCGGCAGGGTTGGCGCCGGTGCCGTGGAAGTCGGAGTAGGCGGCCGACTGGTTGACGAAGACACCGCCGAGCAGGTTCTCCGAGAGGGCGACCCCGGCGTCGAGGGCGGCCTCGCGCATGTCGTCGACGACCGGCTCGGAGGTGGAGTAGACCGAGGCGGTCATCGCGCCGTGACGCTGCACCGTGTCGCGGAACAGCTCGATCGAGGCGGGGGTGGAGTCGGTCGAGATCAGGTAGCCGACCGGGCCGAAGCACTCCGCCTCGTAGACCTCCGCGTCCTCGCCGGCCTGCAGCCCGATGAGGGTGGGGGTGCGGACCGTCGCGTCCGGGTACGCCGGGTGGGTGACCGTCCGCGACGGGACCAGCACCTCGCCGCGCGAGCCGGCGTCGGCCAGCCGCTCGAGCACGCCGCCGTTGACGACGCCGCCGAGCAGCTCGACCGCGCGGGCGTCCTCGCCGAGCAGCTTGTCGAGCGCCGCGCCGATCCCGGCGCCGACCTCGGCCGGGGTCTTGCGTCCCTCGTCGGTCTCGACCCCGTCGGCGGGGAGGTAGACGTTCTGCGGGGCGGTGCACATCTGGCCGGTGTAGAGGGCGAAGGAGAAGGCGAGGTTCTGGCACATCGCCCGGAAGCTGTCGGTCGAGTCGACGACCACGGTGTTGACGCCGGCCTTCTCGGTGAAGACCGTCGCCTGGGTGGCGTGCTCCTCGAGCCAGTCGCCGAAGGCGTTGCCGCCCGTGAAGTCGACCAGCCTCACCTCCGGGCGCACCGCGAGCACGGCGGCCAGCCCGTCGGCGGGGTCCTCGGCGGCGAGGGTGACCAGGTCGGGGTCGAAGCCGCACTCCGCCAGCACCTCCCGGCACGCCTGCACCGTGATCGCCAGCGGCAGCACCGCGCCCGGGTGGGGCTTGACGACCACGGCGTTCCCGGTGACCAGCGAGGCGAACAGGCCGGGCCAGGAGTTCCAGGTCGGGAAGGTGTTGCAGCCGACGACCAGCGCCACCCCGCGCGGCACGACCGTGAACGTCTTCTCCATCACCAGCGGGTGCTTGCCGGGCTTCTCCCAGCGCGCGGTCGCGGGGGTGCGCGTCATCTCGGTGAACGCGTAGGCGATCGCCTCCAGCGCCCGGTCGAGCGCGTGGGCGCCACCGGCCTGGAAGGCCATCACGAACGCCTGGCCGCTGGTGTGCTGGACGGCGTTGGCGAGCTCGAAGACCCGCGCGTGCAGCCGGTCCAGCACCTCCAGGCAGACCCCCGCCCGGCCCTCCGGGCCGGTGTCGCGCCAGGCCCGCATGCCGCGGCGGGCGGCGGCCATCAGCTCGTCGACGGCCGCGTCGGTCGCCGGCACCCGCGGGTAGCGGATCCCGAGGTCGATCCCGAACGGCGACCGCTCGGTCGCGACCGTGCCGTCGGCGCCGGGGGTGTCCAGCGGGAAGTCGCCGTCCAGCCACGCGTCGTAGGCCGCCTTGCCGTCGGCGGCCGCGGCCTCGCCGTAGACCCGGGGCGAGGGCGACTCGTCGAAGGCGGCGTAGTACTCACGGGTGGCACAGGCGCGCACCGCGGCGTCGAGGCGGTCGCGGTGGCGGGTCAGCAGGTCGGCAGGGAGTGCAGCGGACGTGACGTCGGTCATGCAGCAGAGCCAATCACAGCGAGGGATACCCTCCCACCGTGGGACTGCGGATGACGGGGCTGCTGCTCGCCCTCCTCCTGGTCGGTGGGGTCGCCGGCTGGCTCGGGGCAGAGTCGGCGACGCGTCCCGTCCGCAGCCAGGACGCCCCGACGCCGGTCGCCGCCGACGACCCGGCGCTGCCCTACACGCCGCCCGAGAAGGTCAAGGACGACAGCGACCTGCCGCCGCTCGCGGAGGGGATCGCGACCCACGAGGAGAAGCTCGGGCCCGACACCTCCGAGGGCCTCGTCGTGCCCGTCCCCGACGGCTGGGACCGCTTCAACTTCGCCGACACCATCCAGGCCCGCTGGACCGCCCCCGGCAACCCCTCGGGCGCCTACTCGGTGCGGATCCACAGCCTGGCCGACGACAACCGCTCGCTGATCCAGCAGGTCGCGCAGCGGGAGGCCGCCCTGCGCTTCGACGACAGCATCTCCCCGGGCTCGCTGGAGGTCCTCGGCTCCAGCGGCGACACGCTGACCGTCACCTACATCCAGGCCGGCTACCGGCGGCTGCAGGTGATCCGCTGGGTCAGCTTCCTCGGCGGCAGCGCCGACGTGGAGGTCGCCGGCGTCGGCCGCCTGGTCGACGAGCGGGGGCTCGAGCAGCTGGTGGCGCGGATCGCCTCCGGCGTACGACGGCAGGCGCCGCTGGTCCCGCCCGACGAGCGGCCGCAGCCGGTCGACCCGAGCGCGTCCCCGTAGGCCCCCGTCTCAGTAGGCCGGGGCGGTGACGCCCTCCAGCACCTCGTACGCCGTGCTGCGGTCCTCGCTGCGCACCTGCACCCACAGGTAGCGGTCGACGGCGACCTGCCGGACCCGTTCCACGACCACGCCCGGGCAGCCGGTGGAGACCTGGGTCAGCACCGCGTCGTCGCCCTGCGCGTCGCTGAGCGGCTCGAGCACGTCCGCGCAGTCGGCGTGGCCGGGCAGCTCCTCGGGCATGTCGCCCACCGCGAGCACCCCGACGAACACGCCCTGGCCCTCGGCGGCGGTCCGCCAGTCGCCGCTGGTGCCCGCGGAGAGGGCCGGGAGCTGCTGCTGCTGCTCCGGCGGGGTCCACTGCCCGGTCTCGACCCGGACGGTCCAGGAGCGGGGGACGACGACGTTCAGGGAGCCGGTCGCGTCGACGAGCTCGACGTCGGCGTCGGTGCGGTCGTGGAGCACCGCGCCGCCGACAGCGCCGGCGGCCAGCGCCACGAGCGAGGCCAGCACCGCGCCCGCCACCGCCCACCGGCTGCGCCGGCGCCGGGGTGGCTCGGGGTCGGGCAGCGAGCCGGCGGACCCGGGCGACCCGACGGCGCTGGGGCGGGGACCGGGCTGGGTCAGGTGCGGGTCGAGCGGCAGCCACGGCCCCGGCAGCCGGTCGTGGCCCTCCAGCGTGGGCGCCAGCGCGGCGGACAGCTCCGCGACGAAGGTCGCGACGTCGGGCCACCGGTCCTCGCGGTCCGGGGCCAGCGCACGCCGGACGACGCCCTCGACCGCCGGCGGGAACGTCTGGTCCTCCCCCGACAGCGGGGGCGGCGGGCCGGGCTCGGCGGCCTCGGAGAGCGAGGCGTGCCGGAACGCCGCGCGGCCGGTGAGCAGCAGGTGGGTCAGCGCGCCGAGGGCGTAGAGGTCGGCCCGGGCGTCGAGCGGCTCGCCCTGCGCCTGCTCGGGCGCCACGAACGAGGGGGTGCCGCCGATCATGGTCAGCCGGGAGGAGACGTCGAGGGCCTTGCCGAGCCCCAGGTCGGCCACCATCGCGCGGACCTGCGGGCCGTGCTCGCGCGACTCGACGGTCCGGAACAGCACGTTGGCGGGCTTCACGTCGCGGTGCAGCACCCCACGCTCGTGGAGCGCGGAGAGGCCGGCCCCCACCTGCCGCACCACCTCCAGCGACTGCTCGGCGCTGAGGCCGTCGATCTCGAGCCGGTCGGCGAGGGTGCCCTGGTCGGCGTACGACATCACCAGGTAGGGCCGGCCGTCCTCGAGCTCGCCGGCGTCGTAGACGCTCACCACGTGCGGCGACTCGACCTTCCGCAGGAACCGGCCCTCCTCGAGGAACCGCTGCCGGACGTGGTGGTCCTCGGTCCAGTTCTCGGCGAGCACCTTCACCGCCACCGGGGAGTCCAGCTGCTCGTCGTAGGCCAGCCACACGGTGGCGAAGCCGCCGGAGCCGATGCGTCGCCTGACGGCGTACCGGCCGATCCGAGAGGGCATGGACACGCCTGCATTATGTTCAGACACTGAGGCAGTCACGGGGGAAGGGTCAGCGGATGGCGGGTCAGCAGTCGTGGGATGCCACGACACCGGACGAGATCGACGCGCTCGCGCGGCGCGCCCAGACCGGCGACCGCGAGGCGATGGAGGCGCTGCTCGGCGCGGTCCGGCCGCGCGCGCTCAACGTGTGCCGGGGGGTGCTGCCCTACTCCGGCGACGCCGAGGACGCCTGCCAGGAGGCGTTGATCAACATCGCGCACCGGATCGGCTCCTGGCACGGCCGCGGCCGCTTCACGACCTGGATGCACGTCGTCGCGGTCAACAGCGCGCGCTCGACCTACCGGCGGCTGAAGAACCAGGCCGTCGCCAGCGGGGTCACCGACGCGTTCCACGACCAGGCCGACCCGCGCACCACCAGCGTCATCGCCGGCACCCGGCTCGACCTGCTGGACGCGATGGAGGCCCTCGAGCGCGACCACCCCCAGTTCGTGGAGCCGCTGCTGCTGCGCGACGTCTACGGCCTGCCGTACGACGAGATCGCGCGGCTGGTCGAGGCCCCGCTCGGCACCGTGAAGGCGCAGATCCACCACGGTCGCAAGCTGGTCCGGCCGATGCTGCGCGGCCAGGACTGAGCGGGCCCAAGTCGGCGCCAAGTCCGGTCCAAGGCGCCGCGGCGACCGTGGAGGCACCCCAGCCCCACGAGACCCGAGGAGCACGACATGGACCGGCTGTTGCACCGCACCGGCCACGCAGCCGCCGCCCACCCCTGGCGGGCATTGGCGACGTGGCTGACCCTGATGGTGGCGCTGCTCGGCGCCGCCGCCGCCTTCGGGGGTGAGACCCAGGAGGACTGGGACGTCCCCGGGCTCGCCGCCCAGGACGGCACCGACCTGCTCCGCGACCACGTGCCCGGCGCCGGCAACGCCTACGCCCGCGTGGTCGTCCACGACGACACCGGCCCGGTCGACGCCGCGGACCTGAGCGCCCTCGGCGAGGCGATCACCTCCCTGCCCCACGTCGCGACCGTCGCCCCTCCCGAGCTCTCGGCCGACGGCGACACCGCCGTGGTGGCGGTCGGCTACGACGTGCCGGTCACCCACGCCGACCTCTACCAGGACCTGGGCCCGCTCGATCGCGTGGCCGAGCCGCTGCGGGAGGCCGGGCTCCAGGTCGAGCTCAGCGGGTCGCTGCCGGACACCGCCGCCGCGCCCATGTCGGGCTACGGCGAGGTCATCGGCATCGTCGCCGCCCTGCTGATCCTCGTCGTGGCGTTCGGGTCGGTCGTGGCGGCCGGGCTGCCGGTGCTCGTCGCCGCCAGCGGCCTGGTGCTCGCCTCCGGGGGGCTCACCCTCCTCGCGGGCGTCATGGACGTCAGTCCGACGGCTCCGGTCGTGGCCAGCATGGTGGGTCTCGGCGTCGGCATCGACTACGCCCTGCTGATGGTGGTGCGCCACGCCGAGTTCCTGCGCGCGGGCCTCGACCCGGTCGACGCCGCCGCCCGCGCCACGGCCACCGCCGGACGGTCGGTCGTCTTCGCGGCCACCACCGTGCTGGTGTCGCTGCTCGGGCTGCGCCTGGCCAACCTCCCGACGTACTCCGCGTTCGGCTACGCCACCGCGATCGCGGTGCTGTGCGTGCTGGTCTCCGCCCTGGTGCTCGTGCCGGCACTGTGCCGGTTGGCCGGTCGCCGGGTGCTCCCCCGCGCCGTACGACGAGGCCGGCTGCGCACCACAGAGCCGCTGACGGCCCGCTGGGCCCGGGCCGTGACCCACCGCCCCGTGCCGTGGGCGATCGGTGCGGCGTGCCTGATGGTGCTGCTCGCGCTGCCGGTGCTCGACATGCGCACCTGGCCCCAGGACGCCCGGTCGCAGTCGACCGAGCTGACCACCCGCCGGGCCTTCGACCTGGTGTCGGAGGAGTTCGGACCGGGGGCCGCCACCGACCTGGTGGTCGTGGCCGACCTGTCCCGCGTCTCGGCCGGTCAGCTCGCCGAGGTCGAGCAGGTGCTGGAGGCGAACGAGGACCTGGTGAGCATCACCGAGCCGGTGACCTCACCGGACGGGGTCGTGGCCGTGCTGGACCTGACCCCGGCGTACGACGCCACCGACGACCGGGTGCCCGGACTGGTCGACGAGCTGCGCGCGGAGCTCCCGCCCGGTGTCCACCTCACGGGCGACCTGGCCTACTTCGACGACGTCTCCGACATGCTGGCCGACCGACTCGTCGTGGTGGTGCTCTTCGTGGTCGTGGTCTCGGTCGTGCTGCTGATGCTGGTGTTCCGCTCGATCGCGGTGCCGCTCAAGGCCGCCCTGATGAACGTGCTGTCGGTCAGCGCCGCGTACGGCGCGCTCACGGCGGTCTTCCAGTGGGGCTGGGGTGCCGAGCTGCTCGGGCTGGAGTCGACGCTGCCGGTCTCGAGCTGGGTGCCGATCCTGGTCTTCGCGATCCTGTTCGGCCTCTCGATGGACTACGAGGTGTTCCTGCTCTCGCGGATCCGCGAGAACTGGCTGGCCGGCCAGGAGCCGCGCGAGGCCGTGGTCCGCGGTCTCGCCGACACCGGACGGGTGATCTCGGCGGCCGCCGCGATCATGGTCGCCGTGTTCCTCGGCTTCGCGACCGAGACCGAGGTGGTGGTCAAGCAGCTCGGGCTCGGCATGGCCGTGGCCGTCGTGCTCGACGCGACGGTCGTGCGGCTGGTGCTGGTGCCCGCGACGATGACGCTCCTCGGCCGCTGGAACTGGTGGCTGCCCGGCTGGCTGGACCGGCTGCTCCCCCACCTCGACGTCGAGGGCCGGGCGACCGCCTCGGTGACCCCGACGACGCAGGAGCAGCCGGTGCTTCAGAAGCTGTAGCGCTCCCGGACCCCGGCGAACCACTCGGCGAAGGCGGGGATCCGCCACTCGGCAGCCAGTGCCTCGGCCGCCGTCGCGTGCTCGCGAGCAGCCTGCTGCTCGCCGGTCGCGGCGGCGGCCATGGCCAGGTAGGCGCGCACCGGGCCCGACGGCACCCCGCTCCCGGCACCGACGCAGCCGTCGGCGTACGGCGACAGCCTGGCGTAGCCGTCGGCGGCCAGCTCGGCCTCACCGAGGAAGAGCCCGGCGGCGCACGCCATCGCCCAGTTGAAGAGCGAGAACCAGTCGCGTGCGTGGAGGTCCCGACCCCCGGTCGCCAGGGCGGCACGCGCCGCCTCCTCCTCGCCGTTGACCCACAGCACGACCGCCAGCGAGGGCCCGGCGGGCAACCGGGTGGCCGCGGCCGCGGCCACCATCGCGTCCACGTCCGGCGGCAGCCGGTGCAGCCACAGCCCCACCGCGAACGCGGCCGCGAGCCGGCCGTCGTCGAGGTGCGGGAGCGACGCGTGTCCCAGGGCCTGCTCGAAGCCGGCCAGTCGGCGCAGGGCGCCGTCGACGTCGCCCGACATCAGCAGCCACGGGGCGGCCAGCCCCTCGAGCACGAACTGCGCGTAGGTCAGGCGCAGCTCCGCGGCCAGGTCAGAGGCCCGCTCGTGGGCCGCCCACATCCGTGCGGGCTGCCCGATCTCGCTCGCCGCGATGGCGACCTGGGTGAGCGCGTGCGTCAGGGAGTGCAGGTCGTCGCGCTCCTCGAAGGTCGCGGCCGCCTGCTCGGCCAGCCGGAGCCGCTCGGCCACCGAGCCCGGCTCCCATGCGGCGATGCCGGCGGTGAGCCGGACGTGGGCCAGCAGCACCGGGTCCCCGATGCGCCCGGCCATCGGCAGCGCCTCGTCGACCAGCGACCGGCGCTCCTCGGGCGACAGCACGTGGTAGGCCTCGCACGCCAGCACCATCAGGGTCCGGCAGCGGGCGGGCGAGTCCCCGGGCGGGAGCACGTCGAGGCACTCGTGGAGGGCGCCGACGATCTCGTCGTCCACCTCGCCGTAGTGGGTGGGCTGCCACAGCGCACCCTGGGTGGTCGTCCAGGCGGCCCGGGCGACCAGCTCCGGGTCGCCGATCCGGCGCGCGGAGGCCAGCGCCTCGTGGGCGACCGCGACCAGCGCGGTCCAGTCGGCCGCGTGGCGCAGCGACTCGGCGCGCCGCATCAGCAGCTCGTAGCGGTCGGTCTCGGACCGGGCCGGGTCCTGCTCCCAGCGCCCCACCGCCTGGGCGTAGAGCGCCTGGGCCTCCTCGTGGGCGTGCAGCGCAGCGGCCTCGTCGCCCGCGGCCCGGGCCGCCCGCCAGGCCCGGGCGGCGTACGCGGGGCCGGCGTCGAGCCAGTGACGGGCTTCCTCCGAGCGTCGGCCGGGCAGGGCGGCCAGCACCTCCGCGACCTTCGCGTGCCAGCGCGCCCGACGGCTCGGCGACAGCTGGGCGACGAGGGTGTCGCGCACGAGCGCGTGGTCGAAGGAGAAGCGGTCGACCCCGTCCTCCCGGAGCAGCCCGAGCGCGAGCGCCGGGTCGAGCCGGTCGAGCAGCTCCTCCTCGTCGACACCGGCCGTGCCGGCGAGCACCCCCAGGTCGAACTGGCGGCCCACGACCGAGCCGAGCAGCAGCGTCCGGCGGCTCTCGGTGGGCAGCCGCTCCAGGCGCCGGCCCACGACCTCCTGCACCGCCGTGGGCGGGTCGGGGTCGTCGACGACCCGGGCCAGGTCGTCGCCTCGACCGACCAGGCGGGAGTACTCGACGAGGAAGAAGGGGTTGCCGTTGGTGCGCTGCCGCAGTGCGGCCACCTCGGCGGGTGCCGGACGACGCGCGGTCACGGCCGCCACCACCGCTCCCGTGGCGTCGGCGTCGAGCCCGTGGAGCAGGATCCGCTCCGCATGGCGGCGTGCGAGCGCCTCGACGACGTCGGCGAGGTCTCCGGCCGGCGGGGGCCGGTCGCGCCAGGTGCCGACCACGAGGACCGGCTCCGTGCTGGCCGTCTCCACCAGCAGCCGCAGCACCCGCAGCGTGGCGGTGTCGGCCCAGTGGAGGTCGTCGAGCACGACCACGAGCGGGCCCTGGGCCGCCGCGCGCAGCACCGCCCGCACCACCTGCTCGCGCAGCCGGAAGTCGGCCCCCTCCGCGCTGCCACCGCTGGGCAGCTCCTCCCCGAGGTCGGCCAGCACCGCCGCCCACGGGTAGAGCGGCGGGGCACCGTCGTCCTGCGAGCAGCGGCCGACGAGGACGCGCGCACCCCGCCGCCGGGCCTCGGCTGCCAGCTCCGCGCACAGCCGCGTCTTGCCGATGCCCGGCTCGCCGGTCACCCCCGCGAAGGCGGGCGAGCCCGCGACGGCCCGGGACAACAGCGCCCGGAGGCCGGCCAGCTCCCCGTCGCGGCCGATCATCGGCCAGTCCTGGCCGGGCACGACCGGACCGTCCGCCGCCGGGACCTCGGCGGCGAGCACCGCGGCCCGCGCGACGGGGTCCGGGACGTCGCGGGTGCCGGTCGGCGGCGGGGTCCACGCCAGGAGTGGATCCTGCCGGAGCACGCGGGTCTGCAGGTCGTCCAGCTCCGGACCCGGGTCGAGCCCGAGCTCCTCGCCCAGCAACGTGCGCACCTCGCGCAGCGCCTCGAGCGCCTCGGCCTGACGTCCGGCGCGGACCAGCGCGAGCGCGCGCAGTGCCCACAGTCGCTCGCGCAGCGGGTGGACCGCGGTCAGCGCCTCCAGCTGGGCGGCCGCAGTGCCGTGGTCGCCGAGCGCGAGCCGGGCGGCCGCCCGGTCCTCCTGCGCCACCAGCCGCAGCTCCTCGAGCCGAGCCCGCTCCGCCTGGGCGACGGGCGCGTCCCCCAGCTCGAGGTACGGCGTGCCGCGCCACCACGACAGGGCCCGGTCGAGGTCGGCCACCACCTCGTCGAGCTCCTCGCGGGAGGCGGCGGCCGGGCCGAGCAGCGGACCGGCCACGACCCGGTGGGCGGCGGCCACCGTCCCCACGAACTGCGTGGCGTCGACGTCGCCGGGCACCATCTGCAGTGCATAGCCGGGGGCGACCGTCACCAGCACCCGTGCGGCGCCACGACGGGCGCGGTCGGGCTCGAGCACCTTGCGCAGGCCCGAGACGTAGGCCTGCAGGCTGGTCATGGCCCCCGGGGTGGGCGAGTCACCCCACAGCAGGTCGAGCAGGCTGTCGACCGGCACCGCCCGCCCCTCGGCGAGCGCCAGCGCCGCCAGCAGGGCGCGCGGCTTGCGGCCGCCGACGTCGAGGACGACCCCGTCGCGGCAGACCTCGACCGCCCCCAGCACCGCCAGCTGCACGGCCAGAGCATAGGTCCGGGGAGCCCCTCCGGGGGAGGGCCGAGCACAGCCGAGCACAGCCGTGCCCGCCTGGGCCCACCTACACTCGGCGCCACCCCGAACCGCCGACCGAGGAGCAGACCGCATGGCCGGACCCGCCGTCCTGCCCCGTCCGCGGGCCGCGCTGGTCGCCGCCGCCGCGCTCCTCCTCGTCGGCTGCTCCGGGGGCGCCGAGCCCGCCGTCACCCCGCCCTCCCCGGCACCCGCGACCTCACCGTCGATGTCCTCGCCGCCGGAGCCCTCGAGCGAGGCGGCCGGCCGCCCGGCGTACGACCTCGGCGTGAGCGAGCCGGTCGAGGACCGGGTCTATCCCGAGGTCGGCGACCCCGGTGTCGACACCCTCCACGTCGACCTCGACCTCGCCTGGGACCCCGAGGGCCGGGTGCTGGAGGCGACCGAGGTGCTGACGTTCCGCGCCACCCGCGACGACGACCGGGTCCGGCTCGACCTGTCCTCCGCGCTGACCGTCTCCGACGCGAGCCTCGACGGCGCACCGGTCGAGGTCGCGCAGCGCGGCACGGGCCTGGTGGTGAGGACCGACGTGGTCGCCGACGAGCGCTACCGGCTGCGGCTCGCGTACGCCGGGACGCCCGACCCCGTCGCGGCCCCCACCTCGCGCGCCGACGTGCCGGCGCTGGGCTGGACGACCACCGACGACGGGTCGGTGTGGACGATGCAGGAGCCCTACGGCGCCTTCACCTGGTACGCCGTGAACGACCAGCCCTCCGACAAGGCGCTCTACGACTTCACGCTGCGGGTGCCGTCGCCGATGGTGGGCGTGGCCAACGGCGAGCTCACCGACCGCACCACCGCCGACGGGCAGACCGTCACCCGCTGGCACCTCGCCGAGCCGGCCGCGTCGTACCTCACGACGGTCGCCTTCGGCGACTACGTCACCGACGAGGTGACCTCCGACAGCGGGGTCCCGGTCAGCCTGTGGCTGCCGCGCGCGGAGGAGGGCCGGATGGCGCAGCTGCGGGAGACGACGGTCGACTCGCTGGAGTGGGCCGAGGACCTGCTCGGGCCCTATCCGTTCGACAGCCTCGGGTTCCTCTACGTCGACTCCACCAGCGGGATGGAGACCCAGACCATGGTCACGCTCGGGATCAGCGAGTACACCTTCGCGCAGCCGGTGCTGGTCCACGAGGTCGTCCACCACTGGTGGGGCAACCAGGTCACCCCGCGCGACTGGCGCGACCTGTGGATGAACGAGGGCATGACGATGTACCTCCAGGCGATGTGGGAGGCCGAGCACGACGGCACCTCCCTCGGGCGGCGGCTCGCCGAGTGGGCCGCCGGCGGGCAGCAGCTGCGCGAGCAGACCGGCCCGCCGGCCGCGTACGACGCCCAGGCCTTCGCCGAGCCCAACGTCTACTACCTGCCGGCCGTGATGTGGCACGAGGTGCGCGCCGAGATCGGGGACGAGACGTTCTTCCGGCTGCTGCGGGCGTGGCCGGCCAGCCGCGACAACGGCAACGCCGGGTACGACGAGATCCTGGCGTGGTGGTCGCGTGAGTCCGGGACCGACCTCACGGACCTCTTCCGCGCCCACCTGCTCGGCTCCCGCCAGCCCGGCTAGACCCGACCCCGGGCCCGGCCCCGGGCCCAGCCCCGTCTCCCGCGGTGCTGTGGTCACTGGCGCGGGTGTCAGCACCCGCGGTAGCAGCAGCAGCACCGCGGATGTGGGCGGTACAGGCCCGGGTCGCCTCGGCCGCGACCAGCCGGCTGCGCGGCGACATCGCGGTGGCGGGGACGTCGACGAACTCCCCGTCGGCGTCGAAGAGCCCCTCCTCGGTCATCCGCGGCAGCCCGGACGACGCCACCCAGGTGTGGGCGACGCAGCGGGCCTGCCGGGGCGTGAGTTGGCCGCGGGCGGCGAGCCCGGCGGCGAGGCTGTCGACCGCGCGCTGCGGGTCGGGGGCCCGGCTCGCCGTCGCCTGCTCCGGCGGATCCGTCGACCGCAGCGTCCCGCCCGCCCCGGCCGCCACCAGTCCCGCCAGGAACAGCCCCGCAGTCGCGACCAGGAGCGGCGCGCGGCGTACGGGCTCGGCGCGGAGGCTGCGGGTCCGGTGCAGGTCCTCGCGGAGCGTGGTGGCGTCGGGGTGGCGGTCGGCGGGGTCCTTGGCCAGGGCGGTGCGCAGGATCCGGTTGACCTCGCGGTGCAGCGGTGAGCGGCCCGGCAGCTGCGGGACCGGCTGCTCGCGGTGGGCCGCGGCGAGCTCCTCGTCGGTGGCGGCGCGGTACGGCGGCCGGCCGCTGATCGTCGCCCAGAGCAGGCAGCCGAGGGCGTAGACGTCGGTGGCGACGCCCGCGCGGCCGCCGGTGCTGGGGGCGTGGAGCTCGGGGGCCAGGTAGGCGGGCGTGCCGACGGTGCCGTCCTCGACGGGGAGGCGGTCGGCCGCCGTGGGGTCGAGGTGGCGGGCGAGGCCGAAGTCGCCGAGGTGGGCCGAGACGTGGCCGTCGCGGAGTCGGAGCAGGACGTTGCCCGGCTTGAGGTCGCGGTGGACCATCCCGGCGGCGTGCGCGTCGGCGAGCCCGGACGCCACCTGGGCCACCAGGTCCAGCGCGACCCGCAGCGGTGGCGGTCCGTGCCGGCGCAGCCAGGCGCCGAGGTCGCCGTCCGGGAGCAGCTGGGTCGCCAGCCACAGCCGGCCGTCGACCTCGCCGTGGGCGTAGACGTGGACGACGTGCGGCGAGTCCAGCGCGGCGAGCGCGCGGGCCTCGCGGGAGAACCGGTCGCGGAACTCCGGGTCGGCGGCCAGGTGCGGCGAGATCAGCTTGAGTGCGACGGTGCGGCCGAGGGCGTCGTCGGCCGCCTCGTGCACGACCCCCATCCCACCGCCGCCGAGCAGCCGGACGACCCGGTAGGGGCCGATCACGCTCCCCGGCCCCACCACCCCCTCCGTCGTCCCCACCCCCTCCGTCGTACCCACCCGGTCCTCCTACCCGGACGGCACCCCGCCCACACCCCGCTCTCCCCAGGGCGCCGGGGCGGGGCGATACGGATAGTCCCTAACGGATCTGTCCTCGACAGCTCGTGTCGGGAGCAGAACCGTTAGGGACTATCGACCCCGGCGGCTACGGACCGCTCAGAAGAGCAGGGCGGTGGCCGGGTCCTCGAGGATGCCGGCAACGTCGGCGAGGAAGCGGGAGCCCTTCTCGCCGTCGATGTGGCGGTGGTCGAAGGACAGCGCGAGCGTCGTGATCTGGCGGACGACGATCTCGTCGACCCCGTCGTTGCTGACCACCCACGGCTGCTTGCGGACCGCGCCGAAGCACAGGATCGCGGACTCCCCGGGGTTGATGATCGGGGTGCCGGCGTCGACGCCGAAGACGCCCACGTTGGTGATCGTGAAGGTGCCGCCGGACATGTCGGCCGGCTGCGTCTTCCCCTCCCGCGCGGTCGCGGTCAGCTCCCCCAGCGCCCGCGCGAGCTCGAGCAGGTCGAGGCTGTCGGCGTCCTTGACGTTCGGCACGACCAGCCCACGGGGGGTGGCCGCGGCGATGCCGAGGTTGACGTAGTGCTTGAGCACGACCTCCTGGGCCGCCTCGTCCCACGTCGAGTTGATCTCCGGCGTACGCCGGGCGGCGAGCATCACCGCGCGCGCCAGCACCAGCAGCGGGCTGATCCGTACGTCGCGCAGCTCGCGCCGGGCCTTGAGCCGCTCGACGAGCTCCATGGTGCGGGTCACGTCGACGGTGACCCACTCGGTCACGTGGGGCGCGGTGAAGGCCGACTGGCTCATCGCCTGCGCCATCATCTTGCGCACGCCCTTGATCGGCTCGCGGGTCTCGCGCTCGCCCGTGGCGCCGGTGCTCGGGGTGCGCGTGGGGCGCGCCTCGGCGTCGCCGGCGCCGGACGCAGCGCCCTCGACGTCGGCCCGCGTGACCACGCCGCCGGCACCGGACCCGGTGAGCGAGGCGAGGTCGACGCCGAGGTCCTTGGCCAGCTTGCGCACCGGCGGCTTGGCCAGGGCGCGGACGGTCGCGGGCTCGGCCGGGGCGTCGTGGGCGCGCGCCGGGGTCGCCGGGACGGCAGGCTCGTCGGCCTCCTCGACCGGCGCCGACTGCGCGCCGCCGGGGGCGAAGGCGCCCTGCAGCTGCTGCTGCGTGTTGGCACCGGCCTCCGAGGCCGGTGCGCCCGCCCCCTTGCGGGCCCGGCGGACCGGGCCCCGGTCGGCCTTGTTGCGGCCGACCAGGCTCTCGCCCTCGCCGCCACCGCTGGCGGCGGGGTTGGACAGGTCGATCTCCATCTCGGCCGGGGACGGGGCGTCGTCCGGGGCGGCCTCGGGGGCCGCGCCGTCGCCGATCGCGATGATCGGCGTCCCGACGTCGACCATCTCGCCCTCGGCGACCATCAGCGCCTGGACCGTCCCCGCGAACGGCGAGGGGAGCTCGACGATCGACTTCGCGGTCTCGATGTCGCAGATGATCTCGTTGATCTCGACGACGTCGCCGACCTTGACCTTCCAGGACACGATCTCGGCCTCGGTGAGGCCCTCACCCACGTCGGGCAGCTTGAACTCGCTCATCAGAACGCCAGGCTCCTGTCCACGGCATCGAGGACCCGGTCGAGGTCGGGGAGGTAGTCCTCCTCGATCCGCGACGCGGGGTAGGGGGTGTCGAAGCCGCCGACGCGGAGCACCGGCGCCTCCAGGGAGTAGAAGCACTCCTCGGTGATCCGAGAGGCGACCTCCGAGCCCATGCCGAGGTTGACGTGGGCCTCGTGCGTGATCACCGCACGGCCGGTACGGCGTACCGACGCCAGGACCGGACCCATGTCGAGCGGGCTGAGCGTGCGCAGGTCGATCACCTCGAGGCTGCGGCCCTCGGTCGCGGCCGCCTCGGCGGCCGCCATCGCCGTCTTCACGGTCGGGCCGTAGGCCAGGACCGTCACGTCGGTGCCCTCGCGGACCACCCGGCTGCTGAACAGCGGGTCGGGGGTCGCGGACTCGTCGAGCTCGGCCTTGTCGGCGTGGTACTGCCGCTTGGGCTCGAGGAAGATCACGGGGTCGTCGCTGGCGATGGCCTGCTGGATCATCCAGTAGCCGTCGACCGGGTTGGAGCAGGCGACGACCTTGAGGCCGGGGGTGTGCGCGAACTGCGCCTCCGGGCTCTCCGAGTGGTGCTCGACCGCGCCGATGCCGCCGCCGAAGGGGATCCGGATGACCATCGGGATCTTGTAGTTGCCCTTGGACCGGTAGTGCATCTTCGCGACCTGGCACACGATCTGGTCGTAGGCGGGGTAGACGAAGCCGTCGAACTGGATCTCCACGACGGGGCGGTAGCCCCGCAGCGCCATGCCGATGGCGGTGCCGACGATGCCGGACTCGGCCAGCGGCGAGTCGATGACGCGGTCCTCGCCGAAGTCCTTCTGCAGGCCGTCGGTGATCCGGAAGACGCCGCCGAGCTTGCCGACGTCCTCGCCCATGATCAGGACCTTCGGGTCGTCCTCCATCGCCTTGCGCAGGCCCATGTTCAGGCCCTTGGCGAGGGTGATCTTCTGCGTGCTCATGCGTGGCTCCCCTCGGCGTCGAAGGTCTCGAGGTAGGCGGCGAAGCCTTCGCGCTGCACACGCAGCTCCTCGGTCTCCTCGGCGTAGACGTGGTCGAACATGTCCATCGGCTGGGGGTCCGGCAGCGCCTTGCACCCCTCACGCAGGTGGTGCCCGAGCTGGTCGGCCTCGGCCTTGAGGTCCGCCACGAACTGGTCGTCGACCAGGCCGTTGCGGCGCAGGTAGGCCTCGAGCCGCGCGATCGGGTCCTTGAGCTTCCAGTTCTCGACGTCGTCGTTGAGCCGGTAGCGGGTCGGGTCGTCGGTCGTGGTGTGGGCGCCCATCCGGTAGGTGTAGGCCTCCACGAGCGTGGGGCCCTGGCCCTCACGGGCCCGCTGCAGCGCGGCCTGGGTGACGGCGTACGTCGCGAGGACGTCGTTGCCGTCGACCCGGACCCCGGGGAACCCGAAGCCCAGCGCCCGCTGGTAGAGCGGGATCCGGGACTGGCGCTCGATCGGCTCGGAGATCGCCCACTGGTTGTTCTGGCAGAAGAAGACGACGGGGGCGTTGTAGGAGGCGGCGAAGATGAACGCCTCGTTGACGTCGCCCTGGCTGGAGGCGCCGTCGCCGAAGTGGGCGATGACGGCCGCGTCGCGCTCGGGGTCGCCGGTGCCGACGGCCCCGTCACGCTGGATGCCCATCGCGTAGCCGGTGGCGTGCAGCGCCTGGGCGCCGATCACGATCGTGTAGAGCCCGAAGTTGTTCTCGTTGGGGTCCCAGCCGCCGTGGTCGACGCCGCGGAACAACCCGAGCAGCTTCAGCGGGTCGACGCCCTTGCAGTAGGCGACGCCGTGCTCGCGGTAGGTCGGGAAGACGAAGTCCTGGGGCTTGAGGGCGCGGCCGGCGCCGATCTGCGCGGCCTCCTGGCCCAACAGCTGGGCCCAGATGCCGAGCTCGCCGTGACGCTGCAGCGCGGTGGCCTCGGTGTCGATCCGCCGCGTCAGCACCATGTCGCGGTAGAAGCCACGCAGCTGGTCGGCGGAGAAGTCGAGGTCGAACTCCGGGTGGTGGACGCGCTCGCCCTCGGGCGTCAGCAGCTGGATCAGCTCAGGGCCGCCGTCACTCTGGGACGGTCCGAAGACCTCCACCAGGTCGGGGCCGAATCCGGGGTTGCTCAACCTGCTCTCCTTTTCGCTTCGCCGGCGTCGCGGGGTCTCCGCGGTCGCCGTACCGGCACCGGGTCCGGGCGCTTGTGACGCGGGACACAGCGTGTGGGTCAAACGTACCGGCGAGGGTCGCCGCCCCGCCAACCGGCGTCGGCCGCAGTGTGCCCGATTGTCCCTGTCCGGCGGGACACCCGGCCCGGCACGGTGCTCCCGTCACACCTGATGCACCCGCGTGAGAGGAACCCACAGTGAGCACCCACGTCACCACCCGCAACCCCGTCCGCAGCGACGTCGAGGACCTCGACGCGGCCACGACCGGCCGGGTCCCGTCCCGCGCCTGGGCCTGGGCCGGGATCGTCGCCGGTCTGTGCGGCGTCGGCACCGTCGTCAGCTCCGGCATGGTCGACGCCGTCTACGACCCCGCCCTCGCCGGCGACCCCGCAGCCGTCACCGCCCGGCTGGCCGAGCTGGCCGGCCCGCTGTGGGCTCTCCACGGCTTCACCGCGCTCGGGGCGGTGCTGCTGGTCGTCTTCGGCGCCGGGCTGCACCGTCGGCTGCAGGTCACCATGCCCGGCTCCTCGGTGCCGACGGTCGCACTGGCCGGCCTGGTCGGTACCGCCGTGGTCTCGGTCATGGGCAGCGGCCTCGACACCGAGTTCATCTTCGGCCTCCAGGTGGACGGCGGGGTGCAGCACGCCAACGCGGCGCTGTACAACCACTGGGTCGGCACCATCCCGTGGCTGTGGACCCTCGCCGGTCTCAGCGGTCTCGCGACCTACGTGGCCGGCCGCCGCGGTGCCGTGCCCCGCTGGTTGGGCCGGGTCGGGCTCGTGCTCGGCGGTCTGACGCTGCTGCTCGGCGTCTCCCCGATGCAGTACATGGCGGGGATGGTCGGGCCGCTGTGGCTGCTGGTCACGGCGATCGGCTTCACGGTCGGCGACAGGGCCCACCGCGCCTCGTGAGCACCCCGCTCCCCACCTCCGCCGACGCCGGTCCCACCCCACCCGGGGCGGGCCGGCGTCGGCGGGGGCCTGCGCCGGACCCCGGCGGGGTCCACAATGTCGCGGTGGAGCGCCGGGACCGTGACCGCTGGACGTGGCTGCTCCTGCCCGCGCTCTCCGCGCTGGCGTTCGCCCTGACCGTGGCGCTCGACCTGCGCGAGCCGCTCCCCGGTGGCCCGCTGTCGCTCACCGGCGAGACGGGATGGATCTACGCCGCCAACGGCGTGCTGCTCGCCGCGCTGGCGGCGATCGTGCTGCGCCACCGCCCCGGCCACGGCTTCGGCTGGGCGCTCGGGTGGTTCGGCCTGTTCTGGGCACTCGACGGGCTGGCCCAGGCCTACGCGCGAGCGGGGCTCTCCCCCGACGAGGCCTGGCCGGGCATGACGTTCGCGCTGTGGTTCCTGCTGCGGTTCACCGCGCTGCTGCCGGTCGTCACCGCGGTGCTGCTGATGCTCTTCCCCACCGGCCGCTTCCTGCCGGGCCGGTGGGGCACGGCGAGCCGGGCCAGCCTCGTGGTGATGCTGCTGGTCTGGCTGGCGATCGTGGTGGCCCCGACCACCCCGGCGACCGGCTTCACGGTCCCGGCGGGGGTCGACCTCAGCCCCACGAGCGTGGCGGTACCCGCCGTCGTCGCCGACACCGCCCGGCTGGTGCTGCGCCCACTGGGCGTGGCCGCCTTCGTGGTCGCGATGCTCACCGTCGTCGCGCGCTACCGGTCCAGCCGGGACCGGGACCGGCGGCAGATGCGGTGGCTGCTGTGGGCAGTGCTCGTGATGTTCCTGGCCATTGCATTGACATCGCTGGTCGAGGCGTCGGCCCTCGACGTCTCGCTGACCTTCGTGCTGATGGTGATGCCCGCTGCCGCGATGACGGTCGCGATCGTGCGACCCGACGTGGTCTCCATCGACGTGCTCGTGGCCCGCACCGTGCTCTACGGCACGCTCTCCGCCCTGATCATCGGGATCGACCTGGCGGTGCTGGCCGGTCTCACCACCGCCCTGGGCGACACCCTCGACCAGCGGCAGACGGTGCTGCTGGTGCTGCTGCTCTCCGCGGTCATCTACGCACCGCTGCGGCACCGACTCTGGACCGCGGTCCGCCGGCTGCTGCTCGGCGACCGCGACAACCCCTACGACGTCGTGGCCGGCCTCGCCTCCACGCTGGAGCGCAGCGACGACACCTCCGACCAGCTGGCCGCCGTCGCCCGCGCCGTGGCGACCGCCTTCGGTGTCCGCTACGTGCGCGTCGAGGTCGACCGGGGCGACGGCGAGCGCGTCATCGTCACCCACGGCGAGCCGACGGGAGCGACCCGGACGCTGCCGATCAGCTACCGGGACGAGGAGGTGGGACGACTGGTGCTCCCGGCACGTGGCCTGCGCAGCCGGCTCTCGGGTCGCGACGAGCGGCTGCTGGGCGACCTGGTCCGGCAGGCGGCCACCGCGGCCCGCACCAGCCGGCTCGCCGTGGAGCTGCAGCAGAGCCGTGAGCGACTGGTGGTGGCGCGGGAGGAGGAACGCCGCCGGATCCGGCGCGACCTCCACGACGGCCTCGGGCCGGCGCTGTCGGGGGTGGTGTTCCGGCTGGAGTCGGCGCGACTGCTCGTCCCGCGCGACCCCGACGCCGCCGCCGAGCACATCGGTGCGACCACCGCCCACGTGCAGGAGGTCGTCGCCGACGTACGCCGCCTGGTCCACGACCTGCGGCCGCCGGCGCTCGACGACCGCGGCCTCGTGGGTGCGCTGACCCAGCTGGCCGAGGGGATCGCCACCACCGACCTCGCGGTGCGGGTGACCGGCGCGGAGCTGGGGGCGCTCCCGGCCGCCGTGGAGGTCGCGGCGTACCGGATCGCCGGGGAGGCCCTCACCAACGTCGCCCGCCACGCCTCCGCGCGCCGCGCGAGCGTCGGGCTCACCCGGGTGGACCACGCGCTGGTGGTCGAGGTCCGCGACGACGGGGTCGGCATCGACCCCGGCGCCGAGGCCGGCGTCGGGCTGCTGTCGCTGCGCGAGCGCGCCGCTGAGCTCGGCGGCGACACCGAGATCACCTGTCCCCCGGGCGGCGGCACCGTCGTCCGGGCCCGGCTACCCCTGGGGAGGAACCCGTGAGCACCCCGCCCATCCGAGTCCTGGTCGTCGACGACCACCAGATCGTGCGCGACGGCCTGGTCTCGCTGCTCGGCGCCCTCGACGGCCTGGAGGTGGTCGGCGCGGCCGCCGACGGGCGGGAGGCGCTGCACCTGGTCGAGGAGACCGGGCCCGACGTCGTGGTGATGGACATCCAGATGCCGCGGCTCGACGGGATCGAGGCGACCCGCTTCATCACCGGCAACCGGCCCGAGGTGCGGGTGGTGATGCTGACGATGAACGAGGACGACGAGACCGTGATGAGTGCGATCCGGGCCGGGGCGTCGGGCTACCTGCTGAAGGGGTCCGGCGCGAGCGAGGTCTCGCGGGCCGTCGAGGCCGCCGCGGAGGGTGGCATGGTCTTCGGCGCCTCGCTGGCCGGTCGGATCGCGTCGTACCTCTCCGGGCCGGGGCCGGCACCGGCCGAGCACCCGTTCCCCGAGCTGACCGAGCGCGAACGGTCGGTGCTGGACCTGCTGGCCGCCGGCCGCAGCAACGACGCGATCGCCCGCGAGCTGTACGTCTCCTCCAAGACGGTGCGCAACACGGTCTCCTCGATCTACACCAAGCTGCACGCCGCCGGCCGGGCGGAGGCGATCATCACCGCGCGGGAGGCCGGGCTGGGGCGCGACCGCTGACCGAGGGCCTTCCGCCGGGCGTCTCGAGGGAGTGCCGATTGGTCCCCAACGACAGGTTCTCGGCCGGTTTGCCTGCCGTTGGGGACCAAACGGCAACCACAACGTGGCCGGACCCGACGGCGCTACCCGAGGTGGACGGTGTGGCGGGAGAGCAGGGGGGCGAGGAGGGCCCGGGTGCGCTCGTCGTACGGCGTGAGGGTGGCGCCGACCTCGCAGCCGGCGGGGTCGGTGCGGCCGGCGCGCATCACGACGTCCCAGTCGTAGTCGCGGCCCTCGCGGAGCTCGTGCGGCTCCTCGCGCTGCTTGACCAGCACCACGGCGGCCTCGCTGGTCGCGGGGGCGGGGCGGGTGCTGTCGGTGACCAGCACCGAGGCGTCGCCGGCGCCGAAGCGGTGCGCGGCACCGATCCGGCCGCAGGCGAGTACCGCGACGACCAGCTCGACCGACTCGGGCAGCACCACGTCGACGACGTCGCCGGCGCGGACGCCGCAGTGGCGCAGCACGCCGCCGAACGCGGCGACCTCCTCCAGCAGCGTGGCGTAGGTCCAGATCCTTCCGCCCGCACGCAACGCCTCGGTGTCGGCGTGGCCCTCGACGACGTGGCGGTCCAGCAGGTCGAAGCAGGAGGCGCTCCCGGGGTCGTTCATGGGACCAGCCTGCCCGATACCCTCGACCCCATGGGCGCGGGGCACGGACACGGTCACGCGGGTGGTCGTCACCGCTGGCGGCTCGCGGTCGCCTTCTTCCTGGTGGCCGGCTTCTTCGGGGTCGAGCTGGTGGCCGGCCTGGTGGCCGACTCCCTCGCGCTGCTCTCCGACGCAGGCCACATGGCCGCCGACGTCGTGGCGCTCGGCGCCGCGCTGGCCGCGACCCGGATCGCCACCCGCCCCGACAGCACCGGTCGGCGGACCTTCGGCTCCTACCGGGCCGAGGTGTTCGCCTCCGGGCTCACCGTGCTGCTGATGCTGGGCGCCGCGGCGTACGTCCTGGTGGCGGCGATCGGCCGGATCGACTCGCCGGCCGAGGTGGCCTCCGGGCCGATGCTGCTGGTCGGCACGCTCGGTCTGCTGGTCAACCTGGTCGCGCTGGCGCTGCTGCGGGGCGGCGCCGGCGAGAGCCTGAACGTCAAGGGTGCCTATCTCGAGGTCGTCGCCGACACGGTCGGCTCGGTCGGCGTGATCGTCGCCGGACTCCTCGTCGCCCGCACCGGCGACGGCTGGTGGGACACCGTGGTCGCGGTCGCGATCGCCGCGTTCGTCGCCGTCCGGGCGGTGTGGCTGGGCCGTGAGGTGCTCGCCGTCCTGGGCCAGCACGCCCCGGCAGGCATGGACCCGGCCGCGGTGGAGGCCGCGCTCTGCGGCGTACCCGGGGTCTCCACGATCCACGACCTGCACCTGTGGACCCTCACCTCCGGCATGCACGTCGCCACCGCCCACCTGGTCGCCTCGGGTGACACCGACGCGGTGCTGGTCGCCGCGGGCCGGATGCTGCGCGAGGAGTACGGCGTCGAGCACGCCACGCTGCAGGTGGAGTCCGACGCGCGGCACTGCTCCGAGCTCTCCTGGTGACGCGGGGCGTGACGCCGGTGGCCGCTACCCCCGCCCGTGCGGCGTGAGCCAGACCGCGGGGTCGGGGCCCTTCGGGACGACGCCGGTCGGGTTGATGTCGGTGTGGACGACGTAGTAGTGCCGCTTGATCTGCTCGAAGTCGGTGTTGTCGCCGAAGCCGGGGGTCTGGAACAGGTCCCGGCGTAGGCCCGGGCCGGGGGGAGACCGATCAGGCGGGGAAGCGCCGCGCCAGCTCCACGATCCGGTCGTTGGCCTCGTCCTCGCCGATCGAGACCCGGGCGCCCTCCCCCGCGAACGGTCGTACGACGATGCCCAGCTCGTCGGCGGCGGCCGCGAAGTCCAGGGTCCGCTCACCCAGCCCGAACCACACGAAGTTGCCCTGCGGCTCCGGCACGTCCCAACCCGCCGCGCGCAGCCCGGCGACGACGCGGTCGCGCTGGTCGACCAGGGCGGAGACCCGCTCGAGCAGCGCGTCCTCGGCGGCGAGCGAGGCGACGGCGGCCGCCTGGGCGATGCTGGAGATGCCGAACGGCAGCGACACCGCGCGCAGCGCGCCCGCGATCGGCTCCGGCCCCACCGCGTACCCGACCCGGAAGCCGGCGAGACCGTAGGCCTTGGAGAAGGTGCGGGTCAGCAGCACGTTGTCGTGGGCGGCGTACGTCGCGAGGCCGTCGACCGGGTCGGCCATCCGCACGAACTCGACGTACGCCTCGTCGACCACGACCAGCACGTGGGAGGGGACCCGGGCCAGGAACGCGTCGAGCTCGGCCTGGGTGACCGCAGGGCCGGTCGGGTTGTTGGGGGTGCAGACCAGCACCACCTTGGTGCGGTCGGTGATCGCGTCGGCCATGGCGTCGAGGTCGTGGCGGCCGTCGGGCAGGACCGGCACCCGGACCGACGTCGCGGCCGCCGCGGTCACCGCGATCGGGTAGGCCTCGAAGGAGCGCCAGGCGTAGACGACCTCGTCGCCGGGCTCGCAGAAGGCCTGCACGAGCTGGTAGATCAGCGCCACGGAGCCGGTCGCGAGCGAGAGGTGCTCGGTGGGTACGCCGAGCCGGGCGGACAGCGCGGCGTACAGCTCGGCGTTGCCCATGTCGGGGTAGCGGTTCATCCGCGCGGCGGCGGCGTGGGCCGCCTCGAGCACGCCCGGCAGCGGCGGGTAGGGGTTCTCGTTGGAGGAGAGCTTGTAGACCGTGAGCCCCTCGCGGGGGGCCGGCGGCTTGCCGGCGACGTAGGTCGGGATGGCGGCGACGTTGGGGCGGGGCTGGGGTCCGGTCACGCCCCGCAGGCTAGCGCCGACGCCAGGGCCGCACGACCGGGACCAGCAGCACGCCGATCCCGAACCCGACCGCCGCGCCCAGCACGTTGTCGACCAGGTCGGTGATGTCGCACGCCCGGTCGATCCGCGCGACCTCGAGCTGCACCAGCTCGATGGCCAGCGAGTACGCCGCCAGCCCGATCAGCCCCAGTGGGGCCGTCACCCAGCCGATCCGCCAGCGGGCGACCGCCAGCACCAGCAGCGCCCCGGCCGGCACGAACAGGGCGGTGTTGAGCAACCGCTGGCCGCCGTCGAAGATCCAGAAGCCCTCCGGCGCCGGCCCGCCGTAGTCCATCGAGCAGGTCTCCGGGCGGGTGTCGGCGGGGACGGCGTAGTCGACGCCGTACAACGGCACGAGCGTCACCAGCGCGATCACGACCAGCCACCACAGCAGCCCGCACCAGGCGACCGCGCCGACCCAGCCGACCCGACGCCGCACCAGCAGGGCCACCAGCCCCAGCACCACCCCGGAGACCGCCGCGCCCGCGACCATGCTCTCGGTGCCGCCGATCCCCTCCACACCCCACTCCACCCCCGCGAGGCTAGTGCCCGGGAGGTTGAGTTGGGCGTGCGCAACAGTCGAACTGGGCGTGTGCATCACCGCGACCGGGGCACAGGCCCAGCTCAACTGTTGCGGAGGCCCAACTCAACTGATGCGCACGCCCAACTCGACGGGGGGTTGGGGCGCGGCTCACTAGGGTGGGGGCATGAAGATCGTCGTCTGGCTGCTGACCAACACGCTCGCGGTGTGGGTGGCCGCCTGGATCGTGCCCGGCATCCGGTTCGCCGACCAGGGGCAGGGGATCGGGGAGTACTGGCCGACGCTGCTCGGCGTCGGGGTGATCCTCGGAGTCGTCTCCAGCATCGTGAAGCCGATCGTGAAGCTGCTCTCGCTGCCCTTCATCATCCTGACCCTCGGGCTGTTCCTGTGGGTCATCAACGCCTTGATGCTCCAGCTCACCGCCTGGCTGGCCGGCGAGTTCGACCTCGGCTTCCGGGTCGGCGACTTCTTCTGGTCCGCGCTGCTCGGCGCGCTCGTGATCAGCCTGGTCAACTGGGGGGTCGCGACCGTGGTGGACGACGACTGATGCTCCCCGCACCCCGAGTGCCGGGCCGCTACCGGGTCGCCCTGGTCTGCCTCGGCAACATCTGCCGCTCCCCGATGGCCCACGTCGTCCTCGAGGACCAGCTGGCCAGGGCCGGGATCGACGACGTGGTCGAGGTCGCCAGCTCGGGCACCGGCGGGTGGCACGAGGGCGGGCCGATGGACGAGCGGGCCGCCGCGACCCTCTCCGCCGCCGGCTACGACCCCAGCCGGCACCGGGCCCGGACCTGGGACAGCGGCTGGCGGGCGGCGTACGACCTGGTGCTGGTGATGGACGCCGCCAACCTGCGCGACGTCGGCGGTCCCGACGAGCGCACCCGACTGTTCCGCGACTTCGATCCGGATCTTCCCGGCGCCGAGGTGCCCGACCCGTACTACGGTGGGGCTGCCGGTTTCGAGGAGGTGCTGGGCATGGTCGAGCGCACTGCCGCCTCGCTCACCGCCGCCCTCGAGCGCGTCGCGAGGGCGGGCTGACCCCGCGATGACCCGGCTGCCGCTGATCGCCCGTCGTGCCGAGGAGCTGCTCGACGCCCAGGTGATCGCCACGGCGCCGGTCGCCGGCGGTGACATCTCGACCGCCACCCGGGTCCGGCTCAGCGACGGCACCACCGCCCTGGTCAAGACCCACCACCAGGCACCCGACGGCTTCTTCGACGCCGAGGCGCGGGGCCTGGCCTGGTTGGCCGACGCGGCCGCGACCGACGACGGGGTCGCGGTGCCCGAGGTCCTCGCCCACGACCACGAGTGCCTGATCCTGCGCTGGGTGGAGCCCGGCAAGACCACCGTCGACGCCGCCGTCGCCCTCGGGCAGGGGCTCGCACGGACCCACCGCGCCGGCGCGGAGCAGTACGGCGCGGAGCGGGACGGCTTCATCGGACGGCTGCCGCTCCCGAACCGGACCGCCGCGACCTGGCCGGAGTTCTACGCCACCCGCCGGGTGCTGCCCTACCTCAAGCTCGCCCGCGACCGCGGCGCGATCTCCGAGCACGACGCGAGCACCGTCGACGGCCTGCTCCACCGGCTGCCCGACCTGGTCCCCGAGGAGCCGCCGTCCCGGCTGCACGGCGACCTGTGGAACGGCAACGTGCTGTGGGGGCTCGACGGGGTGTGCCGGGTGATCGACCCCGCGGCGTACGGCGGCCACCGGGAGGTCGACGTCGCCATGCTCTCGCTCTTCGGGCTCCCCCACCTGCACCGGGTGCTCGAGGCCTACGAGGAGGTGCACCCGCTCGCCGAGGGCTGGCGCGACCGACTGGGGATCCACCAGCTGTTCCCGCTGCTCGTCCACGCCTGCCTGTTCGGCGGCGGGTACGGCGCCCGGGCCGCCGAGACCGCGCGGCCGTTCGGCTGAGGAACCACCGGCCACTGGGGGGGTTCGGCTGGGGCGGTGGCCTGCCGCGCGGCTGGGTGGGTGGGGGCAGCGGGCGACCTACGTCGACGAGGCGGGTCGAGGCTGCCGTTGCGCCCGGGGGACCGCCCGTCGGTGAGCCTCGCGGGCCAGTCCTGCGACTGACCCGGACTCTCAGCGGTGGTTCAGGCGTGGCTGGCACAGTGGGCGCGTGACCCCCGCCGCCCGCCCCCGCGTCCTCGTCGTCGACGACGACAAGGCGGTGCGGGAGTCGCTGCGGCGCTCCCTGGAGTTCAACGGGTACGACGTGGCGCTGGCCGGCGACGGGGCCGAGGCGCTGGCCGGGATCGCCACCAGCCAGCCCGACGTCGTCGTGATGGACGTGATGATGCCGCGGCTCGACGGCCTCGAGACCACCCGCGCGATGCGCTCGGCCGGCCACGACGTCCCGATCCTGGTGCTCACCGCCCGTGACGCCGTCGGGGACCGGGTCGAGGGGCTCGACGCCGGCGCCGACGACTACCTCACCAAGCCGTTCGCGCTCGCCGAGCTGCTGGCCCGGCTGCGCGCGCTGCTGCGCCGCGTCGTGCCGGAGGACGGCGGGGTCGACGAGGTGCTGGAGTTCGCCGACCTGTCGATGGACGTCGCCACCCGGGAGGTACGCCGCAGCGGGCGGCTGATCGAGCTCACCCGCACCGAGTTCACGCTGCTGGAGATGTTCCTGCGGCGGCCGCGGCGGGTGCTCGAGCGTTCCTTCATCCTCGAGGAGGTGTGGGGCTACGACTTCCCGACCACGGCGAACTCGCTGGAGGTCTACGTCGGCTACCTGCGCCGCAAGACCGAGGCTGAGGGCGAGGCCCGGCTGATCCACACGGTGCGCGGCGTCGGCTACGTGCTCAAGGCGTCATGACCGGCACGACCGAGGAGAGCCGCTGGCGCTACCGCCGGTCGCTGGCCAGCCGGGTGACGCTGCTGACCACGATGGCGGTCGGGATCGCGGTCGCCTCGGTCGCGTTCGCGGCGTTCATGACGGCGCGGATGCAGATGCAGTCGACCCTCGACCAGTCGTTGCTCGACCGTGCGGAGAAGGCGGCGCAGGCCGGGATCACGCTGAACGCGAAGGTGCCCTCGTGGGCGCTCGGCGCGGCCGACGTACGGATCCTCTACATCACCTCCGACGAGCGCTACGTGACCTTCGACCAGTTCCCCTCGATCTACCTCGGCGAGCCCGAGCTCGACGTGGCCGCCGGCGACTCGGGGCGCAGCGTGCGCACGATCATCGCCCGGGACGGGGTGCACTACCGGGTGGTGGCGGTGCCGGCGCAGACCGAGGGACAGGCGCTGGTGCTGGCGCAGTCGTTGTCGGCCCAGCAGTCGACGCTGGCCAAGCTCGGGGCGGTGATGCTGTTCTTCGGCGTGGCCGGGGTGGTGGCGGCCGCCGCCGCGGGGTGGGCGGTCGCCCGCAACGGGCTGCGGCCGGTCCGGCGGCTGACCGGGTCGGTGGAGGAGATCGCCCGCACCGAGGACCTGCGCGCGCTGCCGGTCGAGGGCGACGACGAGATCGCGCGGCTGGCCACGGCGTTCAACCACATGCTCACCGCCCTCGCCGCCTCCCGGGACCGGCAGCGACAGCTGGTCGCCGACGCGGGCCACGAGCTGCGGACCCCGCTCACCTCGCTGCGCACCAACCTCGACCTGCTCGCCCAGGCCGGCGTCGACCTCCCCGAGGAGGCGCGGGCCGAGCTCCTCGACGACGTCCGGGGCCAGATCGCGGAGCTCACGCAGCTGATCGGCGACCTGGTGGAGCTCGCGCGCGACGACCCGCTGCCGCCGCTGGTCGAGGAGGTCGACCTCGGCGACGTCGTCGACCGGGCGCTGACGCGGGTACGCCGCCGCGCCCCCGGTGTCCACTTCGTCGTCGACCCCGGCAGCTGGGTGGTCACCGGCGACGCGGCCGCCCTGGAGCGGGCGGTCACCAACGTGCTGGACAACGCCGCGAAGTGGAGCCCGCCCGACGGCACGGTCACCATCGCCCTGGTCGACGGCGCGCTGGTCGTCGACGACGAGGGGCCGGGCATCGCCGAGGCCGACGTGCCCCACGTCTTCGACCGGTTCTGGCGCTCGGAGGAGTCGCGGGGGATGCCCGGCTCCGGGCTCGGGCTCTCGATCGTGGCGCAGGTGGTCGAGCGGCACGCCGGCGTGGTGACGGCCACCAGCGCTCCGGGCGGCGGCGCGCGGCTCGTCGTACGACTCCCGGGTCGGCCGGGGACCGACTGAACCTCGCGTGCGGGGGTTGGCTGTCAGCCGTCGAAGACCGCGCGCAGCCGGTCGGCCTTCCACACCGTCTCGGCGTACTCCTCCTCGACGCCGGAGTGCACGGTGATCCCGCCACCGGTGCCGAGGGTCCAGCGGCCGTCGCCCCCGGTCAGCAGGCTGCGGATCACGACCCCCAGGTCGGCCCGGCCGTCGGCGGCGACCCAGCCGAAGGCCCCGGCGTACGCCGAGCGCGGGGTCGTCTCCACCTCGGCGATGACCTGCATGGTGCGCAGCTTGGGGGCGCCGGTCATCGAGCCGGCGGGGAACAGCGCCCGCAGCGCCTCGAGCGTCGTGACCTCCGGGCGGAGCCGGCCCCGGACCGTCGTCACGAGCTGGTGGACGGTCTCGTAGGACTCCACCACCATCAGCTCCGGCACCGCCACCGTCCCGGGCTCGCTGACCATCGACACGTCGTTGCGCAGCAGGTCGGCGACCATCAGGTTCTCGGCACGGAACCGGGGGTCGGTGGCGAGCGAGACCCGCTGCGCCTCGTCCTCCTCCGGCGTCGCGCCCCGCGGGGTGGTGCCCTTGATCGGCTTGGTCTCGATCGTGCGGTCCGCGGTCACCAGCGCGTAGCGCTCCGGGCTCGAGCTCAGCAGCCACCCCCGCGCCCCCTCGACGTCGTGCTGGAGGAACCCGGCGTACGGCGCGGGGTTGAGCGCCCGCAGCCTCAGGTACGCCGTCACCGGGTCGAGGTCGCTGGCGATCTCGTCGCGGTAGGTCAGGTTCACCTCGTAGCTGTTGCCCGCCCGGAGGTGCTCCTGGACCCGGTCGAAGCCGGTGGCATAGCCATCGGGGATGGTGTCGATTGGTCCCCAACGGCAGGGATCTGCGCCGGAATCGTGTCGTTGGGGACCAATCGGCAGGTCCGCCCCGGCTGCCGCGTGGTCGAACATCCGCACCGAGGAGGGGCGCATCCAGACGGCGTCGGGGAGGGGGCCGCCGGGGTGGGCGGGGAGGTCGGGGCGGGCGGCGTAGCCGAAGTAGCCGAACCACTGGTCGGAGGCGGAGCCGGCGGCCAGCTCGGCGGCCAGCACCGCGAACGGGTCGTCGCCGACGACGGTGGTGCGGCCGCCGACGTGCCGCCGCACCTCCCGACGGACGCCGGAGTAGGAGATCGACACGTCGTCGTCGGTGAGCCAGCCGAGGATCGAGCGGCGCCCGGACCACTCGCGGGCGCCGCCGCCGTCGAGCCAGAAGCAGCGGGGGTGCGCGGCGGCGACGCTGCGGAAGACGGGGACGGGGTCGGTCATGACAGGAAGTTCCTCACCAGCGCCTCGCCGTGCTCGGAGAGCACCGACTCGGGGTGGAACTGGACGCCCTCGACGGGCAGGTCGGTGTGGCGGACGCCCATCAGCGCCCACGGCCCCTCGGGGTCCGCGCCCGGACAGGCGGCGGTGGCGACCAGGCACGAGGGCAGGTCGACCCCCTGCAGCGAGTGGTAGCGGACCGCCCGGAAGTGCTGCGGCAGGTCGCGGAAGACTCCCTCGCCGTCGTGGCTGATCCGCGAGACCTGGCCGTGGGCGGGGACGTCGCGCTCGACCGTGCCGCCGAAGGTGGCGACGATCCCCTGCATCCCCAGGCACACCCCCAGCACCGGCCGGCTCCCGGCGAGCAGCACCTCGCGCCCCACGGAGAAGTCGACGGCGTCCGCGGGGTGCCCCGGCCCCGGTGAGAGCACCACGTGGCTGTGGCGCAGCACCTCCTCGACCGCGACCTCGTCGTGCTGCACGACGCGCGGCAGCACGCCGGTGACGGCGGCGACGAGGTGCACCAGGTTCCAGGTGTAGGAGTCGTGGTGGTCGACGACCACGACGTCCGGCAGTGCCACCGGCCCAACCTACTGCCGCGACAGCCGCGCCGGGCCAGCCGGCCGGTCAGTCGGTCAGCGACCGGCAGCGTGCCGGCACCGGCTCGTCCCCGACGTGCGCCGCGCACGCGTCGTAGCGCTCCAGCAGCCGGGTCAGCCGCGCCACCAGCGCCCGGTTGCCGGGGTCGGCGTAGGCGTTGCGCCGCTCCCAGGCGGCGTCGCGGTAGTCGTAGAGCTCCCACGCCGGCGCCTCGCCCTCCCACGACGGATCCAGGTCGTAGCGCACCAGCAGCGCCCGCGCGCTGCGCACCGCGACGTAGGAGGGGATGTCGTCCATGGTGCCGCCGGCATACGCGGCGTCCGGGTCGATCCCGAGCGACGGCGCCCAGGTGTGCTCGAGGAAGGTGTGGCGGCGCCGGTCGCGGCCGGGGTCGAACAGGTCCGGCAGCAGCGAGCTGCCCGCGCGGTACGCCGCGGGCCGCAGCCCCGCCAGCTCCTCCAGCGTCGGGGCCAGGTCCAGGCTCGAGACCACGGCGTCCCGGCTGCCCGGCCGCACCGCGGGCCCGGTGACCAGCAACGGCACCCGCACGTCGGAGTCGAACGCGGTCCCCTTGCCGGTGCCGAGTCCGTGCTGGCCGACGTGGAAGCCGTTGTCGGAGACCAGCACGACGTAGGTGTCGGGGCCGACGGCCTCCCGGATCCGCCCCAGCATCCGGTCGACCGACTGCACCATCTGCGCCCGGGAGCGCACCGTCGCGGCGGCGTAGCTGCGGTCGGTCGGGGGGATCGCCGGCCGCCACTGCGGGGCCGGGGTGCCGTCGGCGAGCACGGGGGCGTTGTCGGCCTGGTCGTCGCCGAAGCCGGGCAGGACGTCGGCGTCGAGGTCGCGGCACGCGACCGGCCCGCAGTTGCCCGGCCGGGTCCCGTCGGGCCGGTCGGCGAAGGCGGGCGGGAAGCCGGGATCGCCCGGGTAGTGGCCGACCGGGCCGACCCGCGAGTGCGCGGCGTACGGCGCGACCGTGAGGAAGTACGGCGCGGCGCCGGCCTCGTGCTCGCGGATGAACGCCAGCGCCCGGTCGGCGATCACCGTGCCGGCGTACGCCGCGTCCTTCTCGGCCGCCGGGGCCCACGACGGCGGCGCGTCGACGTGCTCGACGGTCGCGGCCGCGGGGTCGGCGGAGGAGCCGGTCATCACGTCGAAGTCCCAGCCGTCGTAGGCGCTGCCGAAGACCGGCTGCCACGACGACCACCCCGGCGGGACGGGGGGCGCGAGGCCCCCGGGGACGTACTCGTACTGGTTGAGGTACTTCCCGACGAAGCCGGTCGCCCACCCGGCCCGCTGCAGCCGGACGTTGACGCTCCGCTCGAGGTTGCCGTACGCCGCGAACGCCTCCCAGCCACCCACCGGACCCACCAGGTTGGGGGTGTTGGCGGTGTTGGTCCGCACGCCCGTCTGGTGCGGGTACTGGCCGGTGAGGATGCTGGCCCGCGACACGCAGCACAGCGAGTCGACGACGAACGCCTGCTCGTAGGAGGCCCCCTCGCGGCGCATCCGCTGCGCCTCGCGCATCGTCGCGATCAGGTCGGTGGAGACGTCGTCCATCACGACGAGCACGACGTTCGGCTCCGGGAGCGTGCGCTCGGGCCGGGGCTCGGCGCGGTCGCCCGGCGCCAGCACGACCGGGCCGGCCGGGCGGGAGTCCGGCTCCGGCGGCGCGGACCGGTTGCCGCACGCCGCGGCCGCGACGAGCACGGCGAGCACCGTCGGCACAGCCGCCAGCGCCCTGACCCGACCCCGCATCACACCTCCCCCTGTCTGCCTCTTGGGGTGTAGACGCGGCGGAGGGCCCGGAGGTTGCCCGGGACGTCGACTCAGCCGGTGGGGGCCACCAGCAGCTCGCGCACCAGGTCGTGCACGAGGTCCTGACCGTGCTCGGTGAGGATCGACTCGGCGTGGAACTGGATGCCGCGGTAGTGCGGCCCGCGGACCAGGTGGACGTCGCCGCTCTCCTCGTCGGCCTCGACGCTCACGCCCGCGGGCAGCGGGGCGCGGACCCGGCCGACGAAGGTGTTGTAGAAGCCGACCCGCTCGGTGCGGCCCTCGAGGGTGACCGGCGACTGGGTGCCCTGGAAGACGATGTCCTTGAACTCCAGCGAGAGCCCGAGGTGGTGGCAGAGCGCCTGGTGGCCGAGGCAGACGGCGAGGAAGGGGTGCTCGCGCTCGAGCAGCCGGCCGACCGCGGCGCGCAGGGTCGCCATCTTCGGGTCGTCGCCGTCGCGCGGGTCACCCGGTCCGGGCCCGACCACGACCAGGTCGGCGCCGTCGAGGAGGCGGTCGAGGTCGTCGAGGTCGACGGCGTCGTGCCGCACCACGTCGCTGGTCATGCCGAGCACGCCGAGCAGGTGCCGCAGCATGTTCACGAAGTCGTCCTCGCCGTCGAGGATCCGCACGTGCCTGCCCTGCAGGGCCGGGTCGGGGTTGGCGCCGGACTGGTCGGCGAGCCAGAAGGTGGAGAGCCGACGGTTGCGCGCGCCGAGCGCGACCAGCACGTCCTCGTCGCGGGCCAGGGCCGCGATGTCGAGCGCCGGGACCGGGGCGGGCGGCACCAGTCCGAACGCGCTGAGCACGCCACCGGCCTTGGCGCGGGTCTCCGCCACCTCGCTGGCCGCGACCGAGTCGCGCACCAGGGTCGCGCCGGCCGTGACCTTGAGCCGGCCGTCGGTGGTGACGTCGGCGGTGCGGATCAGGATCGGGCTGTCCATCGTCGACCGCCCCTCGGGGTCGCGGCCGAACAGCGCGAGCGCGGCGCCGTAGTAGCCCCGCCCCCCGGGCTCGTACTCCGCGATCAGCCGGCAGGCGTTCTCCACCGGCGAGCCGGTGACGGTCGCGGCGTACATGGTGTCGCGCAGGATCTCGCGCGGGTCGCGGTGGCTGCGGCCGGCGAGGAGGTACTCGGTGTGGATCAGGTGGGTCATCGGCTTGAGGTAGGGCCCGAGCACCTGGCCACCCTCGTGGCAGATGTCGCACATCATCTTCAGCTCCTCGTCGACGACCATGAAGAGCTCGTAGATCTCCTTCTCGTCGGCCAGGAACTCCAGCAGCCGCTCCTGCAGCGCCTCCGGGTCGCCCTCGTGACCGGCGTCGCGGCCGACCCGGAAGGTGCCGGAGATCGGGTTCATCCGGACCTGCGCGCCCTCGGGGCCGCCACGGACGCTGACGTGGCGCTCGGGGCTGGCGCCGATCAGGTAGCGGTCGCCGGTGAAGAAGCAGAAGGTCCAGTAGGCCCCGCGCTCGCGCTCGAGCAGCCGCCGGTAGACGGTCAGCGCCCGCTCGGCGTCCCAGTCGGCGACGACCGCGCGGTAGTGACGGCCGATGACCAGGTTGGCGCCCTCGCCGCGGCCGATCTCCTCGCGGATGATCTCGTCCACGACCTCGGCGTACGCCGCGTCGTCGGTCTCGAAGCCGCCACGGTCGGCCAGCTCCACCGCGAGGTCGGGCAGCGCCGAGAGCAGGTCGTCGACCCGCACCTCGTGCTCCTCCTCGACCTCGACGACCACCAGCGGCGTCCCGTCGTCGACCGCCGCGAACCCGCGCTCGCGGACCTGGTGGAAGGGGACGGCGACCAGCCGGTCGGCGGAGCGCCCCGGCTCCGGGGGGCCCTGCTCCAGCGGGATGTCCAGCAACGAGGCGACCTCGGTGCGGCTGCCACCCACGAGCCCCGCCGTCGAGGCCGCCTTGCGGCGGATCACCGCCCACGCCTGGTGCTGCCGGATCGCCTCGAGGGCGTCACGGGCAGGCAGTGCGCTGGTCATGCGCCAAACCCTACGGGCGTCCGCTCCCGCCCCGTCGCGGGTCTCGCCCGCGTGCTCGGGACCGTGCTCAGGACACGGTGCTCAGGACACGGTGGTGAGCAGCTGGGTGGCGCGGGTGAGCACGACGTAGAGCGTGGCGCGGCCGGTCTGCGACTCGTCCTCGATCTCCTGCGGCCGGACCACGACGATCCCGTCGAACTCCAGGCCCTTGGTGTCGAGGCCGGTCAGCACCACGATCCGGTCCTCACCGGAGGGCGTCACCGAGGAGTCGACCGCCGCGCGGGCTCCGGCCGCGTCGTCGCCGAGCTCGGACCAGCCGGCCAGCCAGGAGTTGACCTCCGAGCGGCGGGCGGCGGCCACCACGACGCCGACCGTGCCGTCGACCTGCTCGGCGACGGCGAGCACCTCGGCGCGGGTCGCCGCCTCGAGGTCCGCGGCCCCCTCGACGACCTTCGGCTCGACGCCGGTCGAGCGGACGGCGGTGGGGAGGTCGGCGTCGAGACCGACCCGTGCGGCGTACGCCGCGGCGTGGGCGTAGATCTCCGAGGAGTTGCGGTAGTTCGTCGAGAGGTGGAAGGCGTGCTGCTGCTTGCCCTCGACCGCGGCCGCGCGGGCGGCGGCCGCCTCCTCGGGCACCGGCCACGAGGACTGGGCGGGGTCGCCGACGATCGTCCAGGTCGCGGCGCGTCCCCGGCGGCCGACCATCCGCCACTGCATCGGCGTCAGGTCCTGGGCCTCGTCGACCAGGACGTGGGCGTAGCCGTCGTCCTCGATCCGGTTGGTCGGCGGCGTCCAGGCCCGGCCGGTCGGGGCGTACTCGCGGTCGGCGGCGGTGGTCAGCTCCTGCAGGTCCGACCCGGCGAGGTGCTCGTCGTCGCCGGCCCACTGCTCCACCTCGTGGCGGGCGGGCACGTCGCCGAGCAGGTAGCGGATCTCGTCGACCAGGGGGACGTCCTCCACCGACAGCGAGCCGTCGTCGAGGAACGACTTGGACAGCAGCCGCTGCTCCTCCGGGGTCAGCAGCCCGTCGCCCACACGGGACAGCAGCTCGGGGTCGCGCAGCCAGCCGTAGACGTCGGTCGCCGCCAGCGGCGGCCACCAGCTCGTGGCGAACTCGACGAAGTCCTGGCGGCTCAGCATCTCGTCGTCGAACGCCTCGCGGCCCCGCTCGCGGCCACGCTCGCCGCGCACCTGCCGCCACATCGTGTCGAGCAGCGTGGAGGCGATCCGGGTGAGCTGGCGGTTGCGCTGCCCGTTCGACATCAGCTGGCGTCGCAGCCGGCCGAGCTCGCCCCGGTCGAGCCGGATCACGTCGTCGCGCCAGAAGACGCGGAACTCCTGCGGGCTGCCGGGTGCCTGCTGCCGCGCCGTGCGCCGGACCAGCTCCGCCATCCGTGCCGACCCCTTCAGGTCGGCGACGGCGGGCTCGTCGTGACGGCTGGCGCGCACCCCGTCGACGACCTCGCCGAGGGAGCGCAGCGCCACGGCGGTCTCGCCGAGGGAGGGCAGCACCCGCTCGATGTAGCGCATGAAGACGCCGCTGGGGCCGACGACGAGCACGCCGCCGCTCTCGTAGCGGCGCCGGTCGTTGTAGAGCAGGAAGGCCGCGCGGTGCAGCGCCACGACGGTCTTGCCGGTGCCGGGGCCGCCGGAGATCGACACCACGCCCCGGGCGGGCGCCCGGATCGCCCGGTCCTGCTCGGCCTGGATCGTGGCGACGATCGAGTGCATCGAGCGGTCGCGGGCGCGGGAGAGCTGCGCCATCAGCGCGCCCTCGCCGACGATCGGGAGCTCGGCACCGGACTCCTCGAGGGCCTCCGCGTCGAGCAGCTCGTCCTCGACGCCGAGGACCTTCGGGCCGGTGCAGCGCAGCACGCGGCGGCGTACGACGTCGTGGGGCTCGGCCGCGGTCGCCTGGTAGAACACCGCGGCGGCCGGCGCGCGCCAGTCGATCAGCAGCGAGTCGCGCTGCTCGTCGCGCAGCCCGATCCGGCCGATGTAGCGGGGCTCGGGGTCGAGCTCCTCGCGCAGGTCGAGCCGTCCGAAGACCAGGCCCTCGTGGGCGGCGTCGAGCTGGGCGATCCGTCGCGCGGCCTGGAAGACCATCGCGTCCCGCTCGACCAGCCCACCCTCGTGGCCCAGGCTGCCGCGGCCGTAGCCCTCGCGCGCCAGCTCGGCCGCCGCGCTCGTGGAACGGCGCAGCTGCACGTGGACACGGTCGACGACCGCCTGCTCGTGCTCGATCTCCTGCTGGGCGACCTGGCTGGTCACGCTGTCGGTCAACGGATGTCCCTGTTCCCCGTGGTCTGAGCGGTGGTTGCCGGATTCCGGCAAGTCCTCAAGCCTACAAGGCAGCGGCGTCGTCCCCCGCATCGATTCCGCGGGTCAGAAGCCCCCGATGTTGCCCTGGTGCAGGTCACCGTGCCCGAGGGCCCCGCCGTGGCCCCGGTGGTCGGGCCGGTGCGTGCCCGGCGCGGCGGCCGCTCCCGAGTTCTGGTGCGATCGGCGCCAGGCCAGCCCTGCGCCCACGGCCGCGACCACTCCTGCGATGACCAGCCACATGTCGTCCACCCGCTTCCCCGTCGTGGTGCCCCGGAGGGCCTGACACCCAGTATGGCGCCTGTGGCGGTCGTCCGCGGGTCAGTCGACGCGCTCGTAGAGCGCGAGGCCGGCGCGCCTCACGTTCTCGCGGGTCCGCCCGAAGTCGAGCGAGACGACCGATCCTGCGGGGACGATCCGCTCGCCGCCGCCGGCGCCACCCCCGGCGAAGATCGTGTCGCCCTGCACCGCTCGACCGTCCACGGTCACGGCGACCCGAGCCCTCGTCGTGGACTGCACCGCGTCGCGCACCAGGAACTGCCCCTCGCTCGGCACCTCGACGCGCGGTGACTCACCGTCCTCGGCCGTGACCACGTCGACCAGCCGCCACACGTGGCCCTGGCTCTCGAGCGCCTCGCGCATCTCGATGCCGGCGACCTCCGTCGGCGTTCCGCTGGCGGCGTAGGCGCCGAGGCCGAGCCGCAGCTCGGGGAACTCCCCGTCGGCCACGGGTCGGTCGTTCCGGGTCAGCCACAACCGCAGCGTCTGCGCCTCGCCGGCCCGTCGGCCGGTCAGCAGGCCCGTGCCCGGGCTCCCCCCGGGGTCGACGGAGCTGTCGCAGCCGCCGGAGGAGACGGCGCCCTCGGCGCCGACCCAGTTGACGTTCATCCGCGTGCCCGCCGGCATGTTCTCGCAGGAGTAGCCGATCCACGTCAGGGACTCCGACGGCACGAGGTCGACCTCGATCGATGCCTGACCGGGCTCACCGACGGTCGCCCCGAGGAAGTCGTAGCCAGCCACCTCGTCGCGGAAGGTGCCGGGCCCGCTGCCCACACCCTCGGGCCAGACCGAGGTGTCGAGGGTGTAGGTCGCGAGCGAGAGCCCCGCGGCACCGGTCACCCGGACCGTGCCGCGGTATCCGGGCGGCAGCTGCAGGTGGTCGGTGAAGTCGGCGGCCGAGGAGGTGAGGCTCCCCGAGCCCCCGGTGCGCACGTCGACCCGCTGGTCGGACCCCTCCGTCGACCAGCTCACCAGCCGGGGCAGGTCGGACGCCGGGAGCCGTACCCTGACCTCGCCGCTGGCCGAGCGCGCGGTCTCGTCGAGCCGGTAGGTCCAGCCCAGGGCGGTGCGTGACTCGGGAGCGGCCGCCGGGTCGACACCGGCGTCGCCGAACAGCTGCGGCACCACGAGCGCGGCGACCACGGCCAGCCCGGTCGCGGCACCGACCCCGGCGGTTCGCCGGCGGCGGACGCCGACCGCGCGGCCGCGCACGGCGGCGACGCGGGCCCGGCCGGTGTCGTCGTGGACGTCCCGGGCGTGGACGTCGAGGGTGTGTCGGAGGTCGTCGAGCGTGTTCATCACTGCTCCCCCTCGGTCAGGGACGGGTCGATGCGCAGCGAGGCCATCGCCTTGCTGGTCTGGCTCTTGACGGTGCCCACGGTGATGCCGAGCAGGTCGGCGGTCTGGGCCTCGGTGAGGTCCTCGAAGTAGCGCAGCACGATCACGGCGCGCTGCCGGCGGGGCAGCCGACCCACGGCGTCCCACAGGTCGCCGGCCTCCCCCAGCCGTTCGTCGGCCGCGGGGGTCTCCGGCAGCTCCTCGGTGGGGCGCTCGCCGTTCCACTTGCGTCGCCACCACGAGGAGTAGGTGTTGACGATGATCCTGCGGACGTAGGGCTCGGGCTCGCCGTCGATCCGCCGCCACGCCAGGTAGGCCTTGGTGAGCGCGGTCTGCAGCAGGTCCTCGGCGAGCGCGTGGTCGCGGGTGAGGAGGTAGGCGGTCCGCAGCAGCGCGGCGGAGCGCGCCGCCACGAACCCCTCGAACGAGGCGGTGTCCACGCCGGGCCTCCCCGCGATCGTCTCCCCTGGCTCCACGATGGTGCTCATGCCCCCACTACCGGCGGGCACTGCCGGATGGTTGCCCCGCTACTTCGTCCGGTTCAAGAAGGCGGTCATCGCCTCGCGGGCCTCGTCGCTGCCGAACAGCCGGGCGCTGAGCGCGGCCAGCTCCTCGCCCCGGGCGTCGAGCCGCTCCACGAGGTCGCGGTTGAGGATCCGCTTGGACTCCCGCAGCCCCTGGGGGGCCCCGGTGGCGAGGCTCGCGCACACCGCCTGCACCTCCGCCTCGAGGTCGGTCGCGGGCACGGCCCGCGTCACCAGCCCGTACGCCGCCGCCTCGGTGCCGCGGAACACCTCCCCACCCAGGGTGGTGAGCGCCGCCGCTCGCGGTGTCATCCGGTGGTGGACGGTGAGGCTGATGATCGCGGCCGCGAGCCCGAGCTTGACCTCGGTGAGCGCGAAGCTGGCGTCCTCGGCCACCACCGCGACGTCGCTCGCGGCGACCAGGCCGATCCCGCCCGCCCGGACCGCCCCGGGCACCTCGGTCACCACCGGCTTCGACATCGTCAGCACCAGCCGCTGCAGCGCCACGATCCGCCGGGCGCCCTCCTCCATCCCGTCGCTGGTCGCCTCGGCGAGGTCGGCCCCGGAGCAGAACACGCGGTCCGCCGACCGCACCAGCACCACCCGGACGGCCCCGTCGGCCTCGGCGGCCTCCAGCCGCTCCACCAGCTCGGTGACCAGCTGCCGGCTCAGGGCGTTCCGGTTGTGCGGCGAGTCCAGGGTGATCGTGGCCAGCGGGCCGACGACGGCGTAGTGCACGAGCTCGGTGGAGGACATGCGCGCCATCCTGCCTCAGCCCGGTCCCCCCGCGGACCCATCCCTGGGCCGGTCCGCTCCGAACACCGCGTATGAGACAGCGACTGACGTACGCCGGCTTCGGGATCCTCGCCGCCCTGGTGGGGATCGCCGCGGGACATCTCGTCGCGGCCTTCATCAACCCCGCCAGCTCCCCGGTGCTGGCGATCGGGTCGACGGTCATCGACCTCACCCCCACCCCCGTGAAGGAGTGGGCGATCCAGCAGTTCGGGGACAAGGACAAGCCGATCCTGGTCGGGTCGGTCATGGTCGGGGCCGCCGTGCTGGCCGCGATCGGGGGGCTGCTCGCCCGGCGCCGGTTCGGCCTCGGCGCCGGCCTGCTCGTCGGCCTCGTGGCGCTCACCGGTCTCGCGGCCGCGCTGCGCCCGATGGCCGGCCCGCTGGACGTCGTCCCCGCCGTGGCCACCGCCCTGGTCGGCGTCGGCGCGCTCGCGTGGCTGGTCCGCACGGCTCGGACCGGGTCCCTGACGGGGGTGGGGACGACGGCCGGGACCGACGATGCCGCCCAGGGCGCGCCGAGCCGCCGGGGGGTGCTGATCGCGACCGGTGCGCTGGCCGTGGCGGCTGCCGCGATGGGTGGGGTGGGCCGGTGGGTCACCTCGCTGCGGGCCGACCCCGCCGACGTGACGCTGCCCGCCCCCACCGACCCGGCGGGGCCGTTCCCGCGCGGGCTGGAGGGGAAGTACGAGGGCATCTCGTCCTTCCGCACCCCCACCAGCGACTTCTACCGGGTCGACACCCGGCTCAGCCTCCCCACCCTGGGCATCGAGGACTACAGCCTCACCATCGACGGAGACGTCGACCAGGAGGTCACGCTCAGCTTCGAGGACCTCATGAAGATGGACCTGATCGAGCGCGACATCACCCTGACCTGCGTCTCCAACGACGTGGGCGGGCCCTACGTCGGCGCCGCGCGCTGGCTCGGCGTCCGGCTCACGGACGTGCTGGACCTCGCCGGGGTCGGCGGCACCGCCGACCAGATCCTCTCCACCGACGTCGACGGCATGACGATCAGCACCCCGCTGGGCGTCGCCACCGACGGCCGCGACGCGATGATCGCGATCGGGATGAACGGCGAGGCGCTGCCCCGCGAGCACGGCTTCCCGGTCCGGATGGTGGTGCCCGGCCTCTACGGCTTCGTCAGCGCCTGCAAGTGGCTGACCCGGATGACGCTCACGACCTACGACGCGCAGCAGGCGTACTGGACCGAGCGCGACTGGGCCACGGACGCCCCGATCAAGGTCTCCAGCCGGATCGACACCCCGCAGTCCTTCGAGAACATCACGGCCGGCGACACCTTCATCGGCGGCGTCGCCTGGGCCCAGGACCGCGGCGTCGGCAAGGTCGAGGTCAAGATCGACGGCGGCGGCTGGCAGCAGGCGGAGCTCGGCCCCTCGGCCGGGGTCGACTACTGGCGCCAGTGGTACCTCCCGTGGCAGGCCGAGGGCGGCCAGCACACCCTGGAGGTGCGCGCCACCACCCAGGACGGCGAGGTGCAGTCGCCCGCCAAGGCGATGCCGTTCCCGAACGGCTCCAGCGGCTACCAGTCGATCATCGTCCGGGTCGACTGAGCCGGCCGCAGCACCCCCAGCACAGCGCAGGACCCGGGTCACGTGGTGACCCGGGTCCTGCGTCGTCGTCGGGGGCACCCGGTCGCAGCGCCGGGCGAAAGTTTCTCGTCGATCCACCAATCCGGCCCCCGGGGAGCGCCGAACACCTGCTGTTACAACCGCAACGGAAGGTTTCGACCAATGACTCGCACCACTGCTCTCCGCAAGACCGGTCTCGCGGCCGCGGCCCTCGCTCTCGCCACGGGTCTCGCGGCCTGCGGCAGCGACGAGGAGGCCACCCCCACCTCCGGTTCCGACGACACCTCCTCGACCGAGGAGACCCCCATGGACGAGGAGTCCGACGAGGGCGCCATGGACCCGGCCGCCAACCTCTACGGCCCCGCCTGCGGCGAGGTCCCCACCTCCGGCGACGGCTCGGTCGAGGGCATGGCCACCGCCCCGGTCGCCTCCGCGGCCAGCGCCAACCCGCTGCTGACCACGCTCGTGACCGCCGTGACCGAGGCCGACCTGGTCGAGCCGCTCAACTCCGCCCCGGAGCTGACCGTCTTCGCCCCGGCGAACTCCGCCTTCGAGGCCTTCACCAAGAAGCAGCTCAACGGGCTGCTCGCCGACAAGGAGACCCTCACCGCGGTGCTCACGCACCACGTGGTCCCGCAGGCGATCTCGCCGGACCAGCTCGAGGGCGAGTTCGAGACCCTCAACGGCGACATGCTGACGATCAACGGCGCCGGCGAGGAGGCCACCATCGGTGACGAGGAGGCCGCCGTGCTGTGTGGCGGCGTCGTCACCGAGAACGCCACGGTGTACATCATCGACACCGTGATGATGCCCTGATCTTCCCTCGGGAATCAGGACACGTCAGGATCTAGTCGTGGACCATCTCCGCGCCGTGCCGTCCGGCGCCCCCTCCGAGGGGGCGCCGGGCGCACCCGCCCTCGCCGACCTGCTCAAGCGGTCCGCCCGTGGTGACAGCCAGGCCTTCGCCTCCTTCTACGACGCCACCTCGGCCCGGGCCTACGGGCTCGCGCTGCGGGTGGTCCGGGACCCGGCCCAGGCCGAGGAGGTCACCCAGGAGGCCTTCCTGGAGACCTGGCGGACCGCCAGCCGGTTCCGCTCGGAGCGGGGCAGCGCCATCGGGTGGCTGCTCACGATCGTCCACCGCAAGGCGGTCGACCGGGTGCGGTCGGCCGAGGCGGCCAGCCGCCGCGACACGACGTACCACCAGGACATCAACCCCGTCTCGCACGACGTGACGGCGGAGGCCGCCGAGGCCTCCATGGAAGCTCGCCGGGTGCGCTCGGCCCTCGAGGAGCTCACCGCGATCCAGCGGGAGGCCCTCGAGCTCGCGTACTTCGGCGGATACACGCACACGGAGGTGGCGACGATGCTGGACCTGCCGGTCGGCACCGCCAAGACACGCATCAGGGACGGCCTGATCCGGATGAGGGACGCGATGGGAGTGAGCACGGCATGAGCAGCGACATCCACGCGCTTGTCGGCGCGTACGCCGTCGACGCCCTCGACGACCTCGAGCGGGTCGCCTTCGAGCGGCACCTCGCGGAGTGCCCCGCCTGCCAGCAGGAGGTGGCGGGCCTGCAGGAGGCCGCCGGCCTGCTCGGAGCTCTCGCCTCCACCGCACCTCCCGCCTCGCTGCGCGACTCGGTGCTGGCCGGGATCGCCACGGTGCGTCCCCTCCCGCCGGAGGTCGAGCGCCCCGCGGTCGACCTGACCCCTGGTGGCCGGACCCGATTTCGCCCTCGTCTCCTGGTGGCGGCGGCCGCGGTGATCATCGCGGGGGTCGGCGGCGCCGCGGTCGTGCAGCCGTGGGAGGACGACAGCAGCCAGGTCCAGCCGACCGCCGCCGAGCGGGTGCTCGCCGCCCGGGACGCCGAGACCTACACCCACGAGCTCGAGGGTGGGGCGACCGCGACCCTGGTCCGCTCCCGCGAGCTCAACCGGGCCGTGCTCACCACCTCCGACATGCCCGACGCTCCCGCCGGCTCGGTCTACGAGCTGTGGCTCCAGCACGACGACGTCATGGTGCCGGCCGGCCTCATGACGGAGGGCGGCGACGTGGAGGTCGTGCTCGAGGGAGACCCCGCCACCGCCAACGGCTTCGGGATCACCGTCGAGCCGGACGGCGGCTCCGAGGAGCCGACCTTCCCGCCCGTCGCGCAGATCGCCTTCGAGAACGCCTGATGGCGGCCGCACACCCGCGACGGGTCGCCGTCGTCGGCTCCGGCGTGGCGGGGCTGGTGGCGGCCCACGTCGCCGCCCGGACCGCCGAGGTGACGCTGTACGAGGCCGACGACCGGCTCGGCGGTCACGCCGACACCCACGACGTCGACTCCCCGGACGGGCCGCTGGCCATCGACACCGGCTTCATCGTCCACAACCGCCGGACCTACCCGGTGCTGCTGCGGCTCTTCGCCGAGCTCGGCGTCGCCACCCAGGAGTCGGAGATGTCGCTGTCGGTCAGCGACGACGACACCGGCCTGGAGTGGGCCGGGGCGCTGGGTCGCCGCGGGCTGTTCCCGGTCGCGGCGAACCTGCGGCGTCCGGCGTACCTGCGGATGCTGACGGAGATCCCCCGGTTCCACCGGCGCGCGAAGGCGCTGCTGGCGACCACGGCCGACGGCGCGACCCACGAGCAGACGCTCGGGGAGTTCCTGCGCGAGGGCCGGTTCTCGGCGTACTTCGAGCGCCACTTCATGGAGCCGGTCGTGGCGGCCGTGTGGTCCTGCGACCCCGACGTCGCGCTGGACTACCCCGCTCGCTACCTGTTCAC
Source organism: uncultured Actinomycetota bacterium (assembly GCA_963795215.1). Classification (GTDB taxonomy): domain Bacteria; phylum Actinomycetota; class Actinomycetes; order Propionibacteriales; family Nocardioidaceae; genus Nocardioides. The sequence goes on along the minus strand of CAWCGW010000007.1, from coordinate 12,199 downwards.
CTTCCTCCAGCACCACGGGATGCTCAGCGTCTTCGGCTCGCCGACCTGGCGCACCGTGACCGGCGGCTCGCGGGAGTACGTCGCGCGCGTGGCCGCCGGGCTCTCCGACGTGCGGACCGGCACCAAGGTCACCTCGGTGCTCGAGACCGCCACCGGCGTGGAGGTCACCGACGGCAACGGCGCCGTGGCGACCTACGACGCGGTCGTGGTCGCCACCCACCCCGACCAGGCGCTGGCCATGCTCGCCGAGCCGACCCCGCTGCAGCGCGAGCTGCTCACCGCGCTGCCCTACTCCGACAACGCGGCGCTGCTCCACACCGACACCTCGCTGCTGCCCCGCGCCGAGGGCGCCCGCGCGTCGTGGAACTTCCGCCGGCTGGCCGACGGTGGCGGCCCCCGCGACGGGGTGACCGTGACCTACGACCTGACCCGGCTGCAGCGGCTCCCCACCGACACCCACTACCTCGTGACCCTCGGCGGGGACCACCTCGTCGACCCGGACACGGTCATCGCGCGCCGCGACTACGCCCACCCGCTCTACACCCCCGGCTCGGTCGCGGCGCGGGAGCGGCTGCCGGAGATCTCCGGCGACCGGCTGGCCTTCGCCGGCGCCTACCACGGCTGGGGCTTCCACGAGGACGGCGCACGCTCCGGCCTCGCCGCCGCGGAGCGGATCGGCCTGTCCTGGGACGACCCGCAGGCCTCCGCCGCGGCCCCCGACCTCACCGGGAGCGGCAACCGGGTCTACGCCACGACGATCACCCACACCCGCCGGCGGCCGTTCCACCGCACCTTCACCCACCGCTCGCGCACCTGGCTGGTCGACCTCGACGACCTGCCCGACCACGGCGCGCTCGCCCCGCTGCTCGGCAGCTTCGAGGCCCGCGACCACCTCGGCGACCCCGACCGGACGCTGCGGGAGAACCTCGACGGGTTCCTCGCCGACCGGGGGGTCGACCCGACCGGCGGCCGGGTGCTGATGGCGGCGATGCCGCGGGCGTTCGGCTACTGCTTCAACCCGATCAGCGTCTTCTGGTGCTTCGGCCCGGACGGCGACCAGCGCGCGGTCGTCGTGGAGGTCCACAACACCTACGGCGACCGCCACGCCTACCTGGTGCACCCCGACGCCCAGGGCCGGGCGAGGACCGACAAGCAGATGTACGTCTCGCCGTTCCACGGCACCGGCGGCCACTACGAGCTGGCGGTGCCCGTCCCCGGCGAGCGGCTCGACGTCGCCGTGAGCCTCGTGACCGACGACGACGTCGACGGCTCGCGCCCGGTTCAGTGCCGCGCTGCGCGGCGAGGCGACCGACGACCGGGGCTGGCGGGCCGCACCCGCGGCACTGCGCAGCTCGCTGCTGATCCGGGCCCACGGGGTCTGGCTGTGGCTCCGTAGGCTCCCCGTGCGGCCCCGGCCGCCCCATGCGCAGGAAGGCGTGACCCGATGACCACCAGCTCCACCCGCCCGACCCTCGCCGCGGCCTGGCCCGGCCTGTTCGACCTCCCCACGGGCCTCCGCAGCCAGATCGCGACCCCGGTGGCCCGTGGCCTGTTTCGTGCCGCCGCGTCGCGGCTCGACGTGACCGTGGAGATCGAGCAGGGACCCGGCCGCCGCGAGGTGCTGGGCCGGGGCGGGCCCGTGATGCGGATCCACCGTCCCGAGGAGTTCTACGCCCGCGTGGGCCGCGACGGTCTGATCGGCTTCGGCGAGGCCTACATGACCGGCGCCTTCGAGGCCGACGACCTCGGCGGCTTCCTCGAGGTGCTGGCGGCCGAGATGGCCACGCTGATCCCCGAGCGGCTGCAGCGCGCCCGCGCCTTCGTCGTGGCCAAGCGGCCCCACTTCCACCGGCCGGACGAGCACCAGTCGCAGGAGCTGATCTCGCACCACTACGACCTCTCCAACGAGCTGTTCCGGCTCTTCCTCGACCCCACGCTGAGCTACTCCTCCGCCCTGTTCGAGTCCACGCCGGACGGCCGCCCCGTGGTGGGCGACCTCGAGGAGGCGCAGGGCCGCAAGATCGAGCAGCTGCTCGACGCCAGCGGCGTGGTCGAGGGCTCGCGGGTGCTCGAGATCGGGACCGGCTGGGGCGAGCTCGCCATCCGGGCCGCCCGGCGCGGCGCCCACGTCCACTCGATCACGCTGTCGACCGAGCAGCTCGAGCTCGCCCGCGAGCGGGTGGCCGAGGCCGGTGTCGGCGACCAGGTCGAGATCGAGCTGTGCGACTACCGCGCCGTCGCGACCGCCCACCCCGGCCGTCGGTACGACGCCGTCGTGTCCGTGGAGATGATCGAGGCGGTCGGCGCGGAGTACTGGGAGTCCTACTTCCGCACCATCGACTCCGTGCTCGCCCCGGGCGGCAAGGTCGGGATCCAGGCGATCACCATGCCCCACGACCGGATGGTCGCCACGACGGGCCAGTTCACCTGGATCAACAAGTACATCTTCCCCGGCGGCTTCCTGCCCTCGGTGGAGGTGATCGACGAGGTCACCCGCGCGCACACCACGCTGCGGCTGACCGGTGACCACGCCTTCGGCCACCACTACGCCGAGACGCTGCGCCAGTGGGACCAGCGGTTCCTCGCCGCCCACGACCAGGTGCGGGAGCTGGGCTTCGACGAGATCTTCGTCCGGATGTGGCACTTCTACCTGGAGTACTCTCGGGCAGGGTTCGCGTCCGGCTACATCAACGTCCGCCAGATCGTGCTCGAGAGGGAAGAGGCCTGAGGACCTGTGACCGCCCAGCAGACCCCGCTGCGCACCCCGCCCACCACGACGGGGGTCGCCGCGCGGCTCGCCGAGGCCGTCCGGCCCTTCGTCGGCGGTGACCTGCCGGTCCACCTGACCGCCTGGGACGGCTCCAGCGCCGGCCCCGCGGACGCGCCGCGGGTCGAGCTCCGCTCCCCCGACGCCGTCCGCCGGATGGTGTGGCACCCCGGCGAGCTCGGTGCCGCCCAGGCCTACGTCACCGGTGAGCTCGACGTCGAGGGCGACCTCGCGGACGGGCTGACCCACGCGTTCACCGTGGCCCGCGAGCGCGGCCTGATGAACCGGCGGCCCTCGCCGGCCGCGCTGCTCTCCGCCGTCCGCGCGGCCCTCGACCTGGGCGTGCTCAGCCGACCCCCGGCCGCCCCGGCGTCCCAGGCCCGGATCCGCGGCCGGCTGCACAGCAAGCTGCGCGACCGGTCCGCGATCAGCCACCACTACGACCTGTCCAACGACTTCTACGAGCTCATCCTCGACCCGGCCATGGCCTACTCGTGCGGCTACTGGACGCAGCCGGCGAGCAGCTCCTACGACGTGGCCGACGCGCAGCGCGACAAGCTCGACCTGGTCTGCCACAAGCTCGGGCTCGAGCCGGGCATGCGGATGCTCGACGTCGGCTGCGGCTGGGGGTCGCTCTCGCTGCACGCCGCCGAGCACTTCGGCGCCCAGGTCACCGGCGTGACGATCGCGGCCGAGCAGAAGCGGTTCATCGACGCCCGGATCGCCGAGCGCGGGCTGCAGGGGCGGGTCGAGATCCGGCTGCAGGACTACCGCGAGGTGCCCGAGCGCGACCACTTCGACGCCGTGGGCTCGCTCGAGATGGGCGAGCACGTCGGCGAGGACAACTACCCGGCGTACGCCGAGGTGCTGCGCCGCTCGGTCAGGCCGGGCGGCCGGGTGCTGGTCCAGCAGATGTCGCGCGCCGGCGGCCGGTGGCCCGGCGGCGGTCCGTTCATCGAGAGCTTCATCGCCCCCGACATGCACATGCGGCCGGTCGGCGAGACCGCCGCCCACCTCGAGCGGGGTGGTCTGGAGGTGCGCGACGTCCACGGGATGCGCGAGCACTACGTGTGGACCGTGCAGGGCTGGCTGGAGCGCTTCGAGCAGAACCTGGCGGCGCTGACCGCGCTGGTCGGTGAGGAGGTGGTCCGCGTGTGGCGGCTCTACCTGGTCGGCGGCATGCTCAGCTTCCGCGACGGCCGGATGGGCGTCGACCAGGTCCTCTGCGTACGCCCCGGCGCCGACCACAACCTCCCCCCGGTGCGTGCGTGGTGAGCGACTTCCTGCTCGTCTCCGCGGTCTCGTTCGGCACCGTCGCCGTGCTGATGACCGCCACCGCCGTCTGGGCCCGGATCGAGGGCCGGGTCTCGGTCGTCGACGTCACCTGGGGCTCGGCGTTCGTCGTCGTGGCCGTGGTGTGCGCGGTGCTGGCCGGGGAGCTGCGGTCGTGGCTGCTCGCCGCGCTCACCGCCGTGTGGGGGCTGCGGCTGGCCTGGCACATCCTGCGCCGCTCGCGCGGCGCCGGCGAGGACCCGCGATACGCGGAGATGCTCGACGGCCGGGGCTTCGGCACCGCCATCCGCAAGGTGTTCCTCGTCCAGGGCGTCGCCGTCTGGCTGATCTCGCTGCCGCTGCAGGCAGCCGCGGTCAGCGCGGTGTGGACGTGGTGGCTGGTGGCGCTCGGCGTCGTCGTGTGGGCCACGGGGCTCTACTTCGAGGTCGTGGGGGACGCGCAGCTCAGGGCGTACATGGCGCGGCCGCGCGAGGAGCGCCCGCCGGTCATGGACCAGGGTCTGTGGGGCTGGACCCGCCACCCCAACTACTTCGGCGACGCCTGCCTGTGGTGGGGGCTGTGGCTGGCCGGCGGCCTCGCCTCCGGCTGGCTCGTCGGCCTGCTGACCGTCATCGCCCCGATCACCATGACCATCTTCATCCGCAACGTCACCGGCGCCAAGCGGCTCGAGAAGACCATGTCGCAGCGCGAGGGCTGGGACGAGTACGCCGCCCGGGTCCCGCTGTTCTTCCCCCGCCCGCCGGCACTGCAGAGGTCACGCTGACTCGTCGGGACGTGCCGGTAGCCCCACCGGTGGTCGGTGGGGTCAGGGGCGGGGTCGTTGTCGCCTGGTCACGATGTCGGGGCTGACGTCGAGGGTGCCGCGGTGGTCGCGGAGGTACTGGTAGCCGTGGGGGCTGGTCCACAGGTAGGTGCCGGGCTCCAGGGTGGTGTAGGTCCAGGAGCCGTGGGTCTTGAGCCGGTGGTGGCTGCGGCACAGGGGTGCGAGGTTGCAGCTGCACGTGGCACCGCCGGTCCCGTCATCGCGCCAGGGCTCGACGTGGTCGCAGTCGCAGCGGCGAGCGGGTCGGGTGCACCACGGGAACACGCACGTGTGGTCGCGCAGGGCCACGGCCTCCCGGGTGCGGTCGGGGACCTCGTAGGCCTCGACGTGGACGTGGTCGACCAGGTCGATCACGGGCTTCACGACCAGGTGGGTGGCGGGGCTGCCGCACCACTCGCGGATGGTGTCGACCGTGACGGGGGTGCGGGTGTTCTCGCACCGGCCCACCCCGTGACCGGCCTCGCCGCGCAGCGCGGCGTCGGTGAGGTGCAGGTAGAGCACGGTCCTGCGCCGTCCGGGGGTTGAGGTGCGAGCGGAGCGAGCCTCGAAACCCCCGGAGCCCCTCCGACAGGTCCCCGGGTCCGGTGGTTGAGGTGCGAGCGGAGCGAGCCTCGAAACCCCCGGGCCCCTCCGAGAGGTCCCCGGGTCCGGTGGTTGAGGTGCGAGCGGAGCGAGCCTCGAAACCCCCGGGCCCCTCCGAGAGGTCCAACGAGTGCTGGCGCCGCGCGAGCTCCCCGGCCGCCAGCGACCGGCGAACGGCAAGGCTCTCGGTGCAGCCGAGGTTCTTCAACTCACCCGCCACCGCACGGATCGCGTCCTCCAGATCCAGCGCGTCGGCGAGGTCGAGCTCCCCACAGACCTGCGCGGTGCCGGCGAAGGAGACCTGGTCGGTGTCGATGTCGAACCGCCGACCATCCGCCGCCCGGCGACGCTCGGCAGCAGCCAGGTCGGGCATGAACCGGGCCACCGCCTCATCGAGCAGCCGCTCCAGCTGGGCGGGCCGGACGCGTCCGGCCACCGCGGCGACGTGAACGTCCACGAACGCCGCCGCCTCGGATGAGAGGGCCCGGCCGATGGTGTGGTCGGCCACCCGGCGCGCCTTCCACACCGCCACGGTGCCGGTGAGGACCTGCTGCCACAGCCGCGGCAGCCGATACCGCAGCTCGATCGCGTGGGCCAGGTAGTACTTCCCCGACTCCGGACCCATCCCGACCGCGGCCGCAAACTCCGCCACGCAAAACTCAGCCACCAACGGCGCACCCGGCCCCGCCAGCCCCACCGGACCCTCACCCCCAGAACGCAGCCGGTACCGCTCGGAGCCCTCCACCGACTCCGCGGGATGGATCACCGCCCACTGCACCGCCGCCCGCAGCAGATCCACCTCAGCCCGATCCGCCGCCGCCCGACGACCCCGCGCGAACGCCAACACCCCCCGCGCATCCGCCGGCAGCACAGCAGTCGCGCTCGGGCCCCCGGCGAGGGCTTCAACGGTGGTGGACATGAGTCCATTCAAGCCGCAGGCACTGACAATCCCACCCCCGAACCAGCAGTTCTCGACCCCGCCTGTGGACTGCACTCTCATGCCGATGAGCGGACTAGGCGGACATGGACCGCCAGAACGGTTCTGCTTGTTCATCTAGGAGGCCAACTACCTCTGCCGCGACAGCGGCGTAGTGGGACCGGTGCAAGACCTTGCTGCCCTCGGGCTCGTAGTTGCGAGGGCCATAGACGAACCAGTGGTCGCCGCTACCTGGAAAGTTAAGATTGCCCAAGCGGGGTCGCGGGTCATTGATGTCGAGCGCCTTCACCTTCGCGGGAGGGATCTCCTGCCCCCACGAGGAGTTCCAGCAGCAGCGCGTGCAGTTGGGAAACCTTGCGGGTGTGCTCCTCACCGAGCGAGCGGCGCCGGTCGACCAGGCATCCGCAGCACCTCGAGGTCGGTGTCGCGCACGACGGGTCGCAGCCCGGACATGTGGGTGCCGACCAGCGCCACGGAGTGGGCGTCGGTGGCGTCGGTCTTGCGGCCCTGCCCGGTGGAGAAGACCCGCGCCTGGCTGAGAGCTTCGGCGGCACATCGACCACCTCTTCGCCGGCCGTGACCAAACGCAGCGCGACATGGCGCCCGATCCCGCTGCATCCCTCGACCGCCCAGACCCGGTCTGGCCACCGGGTCACGTAGGCGAGCATCGCAGTGAAGCCGGCGGTGTCGGTGGCGAACCGGCCGCCACCCAGGACGGTCTCGTCCGCGGTCATCACCTCGATCGTGACCGACCGTTTGTGGGGGTCCATTCCGACCACCACACGCTCGGCTGTCAGTAAGGGTGTCGTCATGTGCTGCTCCTTCGATCCGGTCCAGTGGGACGGGTCGAGAGGGCACCGCTGCTATGAGCTGAGCATTCCCTTCTTGAGCCACTCCGACCCTGCGGTGCCCGGGACCACGCAGGCCATGAGAGAGCCACACCCGCGGGTGGGCAGCCGATGAGAGAGCGACAATCCCGGACACCTCGACCGAGCCTCGTCAGACCCCGGCCGTGGGGTCAATGGAACTAGCAGCCGATGTGAGTGCGGGCCTCGTCGTTCTGGCGCAGAATGAGGAACGTGGAACGCATCCGGGCTCCGAAGCGTCCGACGTGCATGCCCAACCGCTGGATGACGACGCTCCTAGGCCCGGCGCTCCTGGCCGCGCTTGCTGGGTGCAGTGATCCCTCAGCGGCATCCAGGGGCTTGTCCTGAGGCCATTCAGTTCGACGGACGGACGTACCTTGCTCGCGACACCGTCCCGCGCTCAGGACCCCACTCAGGACATGGGCATTCGTGGGGTTTGCGGGGACGTGGACCCTGCGGAGGGCATCTCGTTTCCCTCGCAGGGGGAAGCCGTCGCGATCAGCACCTTCGAGGGCCTCGATGCGGACTCGGTGATCGGGGCTGAGGGAAGTGAGGGCGAGTTCTACGTCTACTTCGCGGAGGACGTTTCCGAGAGGCGTGCGGACAAGATCGTGCGCCACCTCGCCACGAATGAAGTCCCGAGCTGACTGCTCGCTCATGCCGCGATCCGCTCTAGTAGAGCGTCGGCACCGGCGCGTGACTCCTTGACGACTAGCGGGACTCAAAGAGAGCTGGCCGCGCTCAGGTCGCGTTGCGGACCAGGACGTCGCGGAGGCGGCCGGCCTCGACGACCTGCTGGCTGCGGCCCTTGCGGGCCGCCATGTCGTCGAGCCCGGCGATGGTGCCCATACTCCCGTGGTCCTCGGCTATGTCAACGGCAGCGGAGAGCAGCCGCGCGAGACCCGCGACCGCCCCGTCCTGGGTGAGGGCCGCCGCCAGCAGTGTGGCCACTGCTGCCCACACCTGAGTGGCCGCTCCTGCTGCGGCGGCCTGCCTGAGGGGCTCGACGAGCCGCGCCGTGATTAGGTCGCCGGCGGTCACCATGTCTCCCAGCAGCCCTCCGAGCCGAGCACCGTCGAGCTGGTCGCGAGCGGCCAGGACCAGCAGGGCGTCGACGGCGGTGGACCGTGTCTGCTGCTGCTTCGCGCCCATCGCGCAGCAGATGGCGAGGAGCATCGCGTCGCCGACCCGACCCTCGGCGCGGGCCAGGGGCACCAAGGCGTCGCCCGCGCGGCTGGGGTCGGTGAAGGCACGGGCGAGGGTGGGCAGCAGGTGCGCGGCGACCACGTCGCGGTGGTGCGGCGCGGTCCACGCCCACAGCCCGAAGGCGGAACTCCAGCCCGTGGTCACCGACACGCCGCGGGGGTGGGGGGACCACGCGTGGAGGAGACTCCACAGCGCGCCGGCAGACCCAGGCTCCGGTCTATCGCCCGGGACGATCTCCGCGACCCAGATGTGGGGTGGCGGCGCCGGCTTGTCGTCGTCCCAGCCGAAGGACTCTCCCGGGTGATCCCACTGAGGGGCACGCATTGCACGGACGCTGGGCGCGTCGGGTCCCCCGCCCGTGATCCAGGCCGCCGCCTGCCGCCCCGCGGATGTCTCGAGCGCCTCGAACGGCTCGGGCGCGAGCTCTGCGAGGTCGAGGCGCAGCAGCGACTGTTCGAGGTCGAGCGGGGACGGCTCCCAGCCCTCCCGCGCGGCCTCGCTCAGCCTGGCGAGGAGCGCGTCACCGCTGATCACGCCGTTGTCGAAGGACGGGAGCGCCACCGACCTGACGCCGGGACGGCCCCGCACGGCGGCCGTCAGATCGGCCACCCGGAAGTTCATCACGCGGTCGGGCACGGTGGCGTAGCCCGCGAATCGCTCGTCGACCTCCACAGCCTTGGCCCGACCCGCGCACGCGGCCGCGAGCAGCTCCAGCATGGTGCCGAGGCCCCAGGCCGTTCTGTGCTCGTACCAGGGACGGTCGACCATCGAGGCGACCGCCCGGTGGAGGGCGTCGCGATCGTGGGCGGCGAACCGAGGGAGGGCCTCGACCACGCGCTCGACGTCGAGCGCCGCCATGTCGTTCTCCTCGCGGCGCCTCAGCGCGAACAGCTCGGCGACCGCCTCGTCGAGATCCTCAATCGGCGCCACGGGCGCGGGCGCCGGCGCCGTGAGCACGGCGACTGGCGCCGCGGCGCGGCACACGGCTCGGTCCAGTCCGGCCCGCGCCCGGAGCCGGTCCTCGAGGTCGCGCGGCAGCACGGCAGCGGCGGCGAGTGCGGCGGCGAGTGCGTGGGGTGAGGTCTGCCCGGCGTGGGCGGCCACGAGGTCGACCCCGGCCCGCTGGATGTCGGAGGCAGCGTTGGCGAACGCTGACGAGGCGGCCGTCACGACGTCGTCCACGTCGTCCGGCTCCGCGATCGCATGGGCCTTGAGCAGTGCGAGGTGGTCACGCATCACCTTCTTCTCCGTGCGGAGCAGCACCGACCGCGACTGCTCGACCAGCTCTGCGGTGGTGAGGAGCCCCGCGTCGTGGAGCCTCCGCAGCTCTCGTTGTGCGGTGACCACGCACGGTGACGCAGAACCCGGCGGCAGGAGGGCGAGGTAGTCGCGACGGCGCTCTGCCACCTCGTCGAGCGTCGGCGCCAGGGCGTCGTGGAGCGCGACCACGGCCTGCGTGTCCATCGCCCGCCCTCCGCGCTCGAGGCGGGCCAGGCACGCGTCGAGCAATGCCACGCGGTCGAGGTCACCACGCGCGAGAGCGGTCTCGAGGTGCGTTCGCCAGGGCTCCTCCGCCAGCCAGCTCGCGATGCCCTCCTCGTCGATGGCGAGCGGGAAGACGGCGCGGAACTCCTGGTCGTGACCGGGTGGGCCGCTGGCGCCCTGCACCACCCAGTCCGGCCAGTCGCGCAGGACCCACTGCGAGACGTACGCCGAGCTGGCCGGTGGCGAGAGGTCGCAATGCTCGCGCAGCGCTTCGGCCATCTCGTAGAGGGGCGCCCAACCGCCGGGAACCTCGGCGCGCAACCGCTCGACGAGCAGGCTGAAGAGTGTCGGCAACCAGCCGGCGTCGCGTCGGGTGAGCACCTCGATCACGGCTCGCGTGGTGGTCTCGGCTTCGTCGGCCCTCGAGCCGCGATGCCAGGAGTCCACCGGTGTGAAGCGGCGCAGCCACGCCGCCAGGGCACGCGCATCGGGCAGGATGGCGGCGCCCGCGACGGCCAACGGGTTGATGAGCCCGAACGGTGTCCCGAACTCCCCGGACCGGGAGAGGTCCCGTAGCGGACGGACGCACGCCTTACGGTCGACGTCGTCGAGGGCCACCAGCGCTGGGACGAGGGCGACGATGTCGCCGGAGCGCACCAGCGCCTCGATGCCGGGCCAGGCCGGTGTGCTCATCTCCGGGCACCGGCCCGCTCGAGCTGGACGGCCAGCTCGTGGCTGCACGGACCACGGCTGCCCCGGTGCGCCGCCCACCAGTGGCACGTGCAGGACGCACGCCCGTCGGGGTTGATGTGGACGGTGTGGGTCACCTCCGTGCCGCGGACGCGAGCCGACGACGCGTCGACGAGCGTCACAGCCTTGTCGGCGACGAGGGCCTCGGCGCGACGGAGCCGGGGGTTGAGGCGCGCGACGGCAGCGGCGTCGTACGGGAACTCGCGGTGGAACCAGGTGGCTTCAGTGACGTCTAGCCGACACGCCCGGCGGTTCCGAGGCACGCGAGGGCCGCCCGGACGCGCTCACGCGACAACCCGCTCGCCTCCGCGAGCAGGTCGGGGTCGAGGCCCGGCTGGAAGGCCAGGTGTGCGGCCAGCGCCTCGGCGTCACCGGCGGCCCCGGTCCCGGCCAGGGAGGCGAGCCCGGCACCCTCGCCGGAGAAGCCGCGGCCCGCCTCGGGCGAGAGGGTCAGCAGGTAGCGGGCACCGGGAAGCACGACCTCCCACGCGGACGAGGCGGAACGGGCGTCGGCCGCGACGGCGGGGCCGTGGGCGAACAGGGTCGAAGCGTGAGGAAGGAGCGGGAGCAGCGACTCCAGACGCTGGGACCCGCTCACAAACACGGCACCCGGGGCCGGGCGGGAGGACAGGCGAAGCCCGCGTCCAGCAGGCAGGACCCACCCGGACGCGCCACGGCCAAGGCCGGTGAGGAACCGGAGCCCGTCGACCGCCGACACCTCGAGCCGGGGCTCGAAGCGACGCCGATGTGCGCCGCCTCCGCGAAACCCCGCAGCCAACGCTCCGGCAGCGGGACCTTGTGCTCCACCGCAGCGCCCGAATCCGTCATGGCAACGAGACCCTCGGCGCCAACGGACAGGTGCAGCAGCCCCACGGGCGGAAGCCGCGACAGCATGCGCCGCAGCGACTCGTTCACGTCCACGTTCGTGCTGCGCCGATCGAGCACGTCGCCGTCGAGTCCGTCGGGCAGGACGTCGAATCGGGCAAGCACGCCCCCGCACAACGAGAACGACTCGAAGCGCAGGCGCGCTCCGTCGGACGTCACGACCGGGTCGAGGCCACCCGGGTCACGATCGCGACGGACGTACGATGCGGCGGCCACCTGGGCGACCTGCCGCAGGCCACTGCCGGCGACCTGAGGGTGCACCAGCGTCCCGTCGAAGAACCGCGGATGCCGGCTGGGCGCACGCAGGGCCCGCCCCCGCTCGTCTCCAGCAGCAGACGACCGGTCCCGACGTCGAAGGACGAAGGACGGTCGTAGGGCAGCAGATGGGTCTGCACGGTCACCACCGGACGCATGATGGCACCGATGACCGACACTTTCGCCCGAACCGGCCATCTCGGCGTCCGAGCTCCTGGCGGCGCCACGGGTCTGCACGACGCGCGACGAGGTGCCCGCGCGCGCGATGTCGTGGTGTCTGGGCACGCTCGGCGTCAGCGCCTTGGAATCTCGGTCTGCTTCTACCGCGATGAGTGCGCGGATCTGCCGA
>CAWCGW010000006.1:0-230609 GCA_963795215.1 uncultured Actinomycetota bacterium | reverse complement strand
GCGTCGGCACCGGCGCGTGACTCCTTGACGACTAGCGGGACTCAAAGAGAGCTGGCCGCGCTCAGGTCGCGTTGCGGACCAGGACGTCGCGGAGGCGGCCGGCCTCGACGACCTGCTGGCTGCGGCCCTTGCGGGCCGCCATGTCGTCGAGCCCGGCGATGGTGCCCATACTCCCGTGGTCCTCGGCTATGTCAACGGCAGCGGAGAGCAGCCGCGCGAGACCCGCGACCGCCCCGTCCTGGGTGAGGGCCGCCGCCAGCAGTGTGGCCACTGCTGCCCACACCTGAGTGGCCGCTCCTGCTGCGGCGGCCTGCCTGAGGGGCTCGACGAGCCGCGCCGTGATCAGGTCGCCGGCGGTCACCATGTCTCCCAGCAGCCCTCCGAGCCGAGCACCGTCGAGCTGGTCGCGAGCGGCCAGGACCAGCAGGGCGTCGACGGCGGTGGACCGTGTCTGCTGCTGCTTCGCGCCCATCGCGCAGCAGATGGCGAGGAGCATCGCGTCGCCGACCCGACCCTCGGCGCGGGCCAGGGGCACCAAGGCGTCGCCCGCGCGGCTGGGGTCGGTGAAGGCACGGGCGAGGGTGGGCAGCAGGTGCGCGGCGACCACGTCGCGGTGGTGCGGCGCGGTCCACGCCCACAGCCCGAAGGCGGAACTCCAGCCCGTGGTCACCGACACGCCGCGGGGGTGGGGGGACCACGCGTGGAGGAGACTCCACAGCGCGCCGGCAGACCCAGGCTCCGGTCTATCGCCCGGGACGATCTCCGCGACCCAGATGTGGGGTGGCGGCGCCGGCTTGTCGTCGTCCCAGCCGAAGGACTCTCTCGGGTGATCCCACTGAGGGGCACGCATTGCACGGACGCTGGGCGCGTCGGGTCCCCCGCCCGTGATCCAGGCCGCCGCCTGCCGCCCCGCGGATGTCTCGAGCGCCTCGAACGGCTCGGGCGCGAGCTCTGCGAGGTCGAGGCGCAGCAGCGACTGTTCGAGGTCGAGCGGGGACGGCTCCCAGCCCTCCCGCGCGGCCTCGCTCAGCCTGGCGAGGAGCGCGTCACCGCTGATCACGCCGTTGTCGAAGGACGGGAGCGCCACCGACCTGACGCCGGGACGGCCCCGCACGGCGGCCGTCAGATCGGCCACCCGGAAGTTCATCACGCGGTCGGGCACAGTGGCGTAGCCCGCGAATCGCTCGTCGACCTCCACAGCCTTGGCCCGACCCGCGCACGCGGCCGCGAGCAGCTCCAGCATGGTGCCGAGGCCCCAGGCCGTTCTGTGCTCGTACCAGGGACGGTCGACCATCGAGGCGACCGCCCGGTGGAGGGCGTCGCGATCGTGGGCGGCGAACCGAGGGAGGGCCTCGACCACGCGCTCGACGTCGAGCGCCGCCATGTCGTTCTCCTCGCGGCGCCTCAGCGCGAACAGCTCGGCGACCGCCTCGTCGAGATCCTCAATCGGCGCCACGGGCGCGGGCGCCGGCGCCGTGAGCACGGCGACTGGCGCCGCGGCGCGGCACACGGCTCGGTCCAGTCCGGCCCGCGCCCGGAGCCGGTCCTCGAGGTCGCGCGGCAGCACGGCAGCGGCGGCGAGTGCGGCGGCGAATGCGTGGGGTGAGGTCTGCCCGGCGTGGGCGGCCACGAGGTCGACCCCGGCCCGCTGGATGTCGGAGGCAGCGTTGGCGAACGCTGACGAGGCGGCCGTCACGACGTCGTCCACGTCGTCCGGCTCCGCGATCGCATGGGCCTTGAGCAGTGCGAGGTGGTCACGCATCACCTTCTTCTCCGTGCGGAGCAGCACCGACCGCGACTGCTCGACCAGCTCTGCGGTGGTGAGGAGCCCCGCGTCGTGGAGCCTCCGCAGCTCTCGTTGTGCGGTGACCACGCACGGTGACGCAGAACCCGGCGGCAGGAGGGCGAGGTAGTCGCGACGGCGCTCTGCCACCTCGTCGAGCGTCGGCGCCAGGGCGTCGTGGAGCGCGACCACGGCCTGCGTGTCCATCGCCCGCCCTCCGCGCTCGAGGCGGGCCAGGCACGCGTCGAGCAATGCCACGCGGTCGAGGTCACCACGCGCGAGAGCGGTCTCGAGGTGCGTTCGCCAGGGCTCCTCCGCCAGCCAGCTCGCGATGCCCTCCTCGTCGATGGCGAGCGGGAAGACGGCGCGGAACTCCTGGTCGTGACCGGGTGGGCCGCTGGCGCCCTGCACCACCCAGTCCGGCCAGTCGCGCAGGACCCACTGCGAGACGTACGCCGAGCTGGCCGGTGGCGAGAGGTCGCAATGCTCGCGCAGCGCTTCGGCCATCTCGTAGAGGGGCGCCCAACCGCCGGGAACCTCGGCGCGCAACCGCTCGACGAGCAGGCTGAAGAGTGTCGGCAACCAGCCGGCGTCGCGTCGGGTGAGCACCTCGATCACGGCTCGCGTGGTGGTCTCGGCTTCGTCGGCCCTCGAGCCGCGATGCCAGGAGTCCACCGGTGTGAAGCGGCGCAGCCACGCCGCCAGGGCACGCGCATCGGGCAGGATGGCGGCGCCCGCGACGGCCAACGGGTTGATGAGCCCGAACGGTGTCCCGAACTCCCCGGACCGGGAGAGGTCCCGTAGCGGACGGACGCACGCCTTACGGTCGACGTCGTCGAGGGCCACCAGCGCTGGGACGAGGGCGACGATGTCGCCGGAGCGCACCAGCGCCTCGATGCCGGGCCAGGCCGGTGTGCTCATCTCCGGGCACCGGCCCGCTCGAGCTGGACGGCCAGCTCGTGGCTGCACGGACCACGGCTGCCCCGGTGCGCCGCCCACCAGTGGCACGTGCAGGACGCACGCCCGTCGGGGTTGATGTGGACGGTGTGGGTCACCTCCGTGCCGCGGACGCGAGCCGACGACGCGTCGACGAGCGTCACAGCCTTGTCGGCGACGAGGGCCTCGGCGCGACGGAGCCGGGGGTTGAGGCGCGCGACGGCAGCGGCGTCGTAGGGGAACTCGCGGTGGAACCAGGTGGCTTCAGTGACGTCGTAGCCGACACGCCCGGCGGTTCCGAGGCACGCGAGGGCCGCCCGGACGCGCTCACGCGACAACCCGCTCGCCTCCGCGAGCAGGTCGGGGTCGAGGCCCGGCTGGAAGGCCAGGTGTGCGGCCAGCGCCTCGGCGTCACCGGCGGCCCCGGTCCCGGCCAGGGAGGCGAGCCCGGCACCCTCGCCGGAGAAGCCGCGGCCCGCCTCGGGCGAGAGGGTCAGCAGGTAGCGGGCACCGGGAAGCACGACCTCCCACGCGGACGAGGCGGAACGGGCGTCGGCCGCGACGGCGGGGCCGTGGGCGAACAGGGTCGAAGCGTGAGGAAGGAGCGGGAGCAGCGACTCCAGACGCTGGGACCCGCTCACAAACACGGCACCCGGGGCCGGGCGGGAGGACAGGCGAAGCCCGCGTCCAGCAGGCAGGACCCACCCGGACGCGCCACGGCCAAGGCCGGTGAGGAACCGGAGCCCGTCGACCGCCGACACCTCGAGCCGGGGCTCGAAGCCGACGCCGATGTGCGCCGCCTCCGCGAAACCCCGCAGCCAACGCTCCGGCAGCGGGACCTTGTGCTCCACCGCAGCGCCCGAATCCGTCATGGCAACGAGACCCTCGGCGCCAACGGACAGGTGCAGCAGCCCCACGGGCGGAAGCCGCGACAGCATGCGCCGCAGCGACTCGTTCACGTCCACGTTGGTGGTGCCCCGATCGAGCACGTCGCCGTCGAGTCCGTCGGGCAGGACGTCGAACCGGGCAAGCACGCCCCCGCACAACGAGAACGACTCGAAGCGCAGGCGCGCTCCGTCGGACGTCACGACCGGGTCGAGGCCACCCGGGTCACGATCGCGACGGACGTACGATGCGGCGGCCACCTGGGCGACCTGCCGCAGGCCACTGCCGGCGACCTGCGGGTGCACCAGCGTCCCGTCGAAGAACCGCGGATGCCGGCTGGGCGCACGCAGGGCCACGCCCCCGCTCGTCTCCAGCAGCAGACGACCGGTCCCGACGTCGAAGGACGAAGGACGGTCGTAGGGCAGCAGATGGGTCTGCACGGTCACCACCGGACGCATGATGGCACCGATGACCGACACTTTCGCCCGAACCGGCCATCTCGGCGTCCGAGCTCCTGGCGGCGCCACGGGTCTGCACGACGCGCGACGAGGTGCCCGCGCGCGCGATGTCGTGGTGTCTGGGCACGCTCGGCGTCAGCGCCTTGGAATCTCGGTCTGCTTCTACCGCGATGAGTGCGCGGATCTGCCGATGAGCGGAAGTCGGCCGGTACCGTCCGACCGTGTCTCTGAGCGTGCGATCATGCTCATGCTCCGAGTCTCGCTCTGCTGGGTTGCGGAGTTCGCGACGCGTTGCGCCGGACATCGACTACGCCGACATGGCAGCTGTCGGACCGCGTCTGTTCTTTACCGGTGCCCATGCGTTGAGTCGACGGTCCTCGGCCGGAGACACCTGCGGGACCACTCGGTCTTGGGCCCGAACCGCTTGACCCTGACAAGGACACGCAGATGTCCGAACAGGAGCGCGGTTCCTGCCCGTCGAGTGGTGACCCAACCTGCGTGTCCGTCCCAGGACGTGCTGAGACGGTGGACTGTCGGCACGGCACGCTGCATGGCGTGGACGAGGACCAGTGGGAGGGTATGGCCGTGACGGAGATGACCCCTGCCGACCGGGCATTATTCGACCGGTTCAAGGCGTGGAAGCACCGGCCGAAGAACCACCGCCCCGGCACCGAGAACGACCCGACACCGCAGCAGGTCTACGACCAGCTGATGAAAGAGTCGTTCGCGCCTGCGCTGCGCGAGGTCGGTATGAAGGGCAGCGGCGGCAGGTTCGAGCTGCCCTCCGACACCCACTGGCTCCTGCTCGGCTTCCAGAAGTCCACGTTCAGCGACTCCGATGCCGTGAAGTTCACCGTGAACCTCTCCGCCATCTCCAGGCAGACGTGGACGAAGCAAGCGGCGGCCAGCCCTCACCTGGGCGTGCAGCCGAAGCCCAGCACGTTCTACGGCCGCTGGGCCGAGCAGACCCGCATCGGGAAGCTCACGCCCGCCGGTGCGGACCTCTGGTGGACGCTCGCTCGCGGCGACGACCCGTCCGAGCTTGTCGACAACGTCGTCCCCGTGCTGCTGGAGGTCGCGGTCCCGTGGCTGAGTGCCCGCGACACCCCGGACGGGACATGACGGCCGCGCCCACGGACGGGCACGCGGCACGACGCGGAGGAAGCGCATGACGGTGAAGGTGCTGTTCGACGACACAGTCCAGACCGACTACGGCCAGTTCGACCTCATCTGGAGTGACAACGTTGGTTTCGACGGCGACGACACACGCTTCTTCGCCGGCCAGACCAACGGCCTCGCAGGTGCCGCCAGCGGCGAGGGCGTGTACCTGCCGCTCGCCCGCCGATCCGGTGATTCGCCGGTACGTATCGAGCTGTGGGACGCCGAACCCGACCCGGACGCTGCGGACTGGGAGGACGTCGTCGAGGTGTCGATGACCGTCCCCGCCGACGGGCAGCCCCGTTGGAGCTCGTGGGCGGGCGAGAGCGGCGGCCCTCTTGACCTGCCCGGCGGTGAGTATCGGCTCAGGGTTAGCGCCAGGGGCCGAGACGACGGCGTCGTCAGCTGGGACGCCGCTACCACCGGAGGTGAGGACGATGTGGTCGACTTCTACCTCCTCCAACTGTGGCCGGCCCCCGCACGTCCTGACGCCATCGTCCGCACAACCAGCAACGACGCACAGCACTGGCATGAGACATTCGGCAGTCGTCGCTAGCTGGAACCACGCCCCCCTCGGGGGCACTCACTGCGCATCGAGCGCACGCTCATGCCGGTGCTCTCACGGGTCGTCGCAACACTTCCTTGAACTGGAGGAGGTTGCGATGGCGCGTCAGAGGTATCAGCGGTTGTCGCCCGCGGACATCGATGAGATCTGGTCGATGTTGGGGGCCGGTCATTCGGTGAAGCCGGCCGCTCGAGCGTTGGGCCTGTCGACCGCGACGGTTCGCGCCTATTTGATTCGTTGCGGCGGGATCAGGCCAGTCCCACGACATCGGGCAGCGGGCAGGTTGAGCCTGGAGGAGCGCGAGGAGATCAGCCGCGGTCTGGCCGCGGGTCAGTCGTTGCGAGCGATCGCGGCCGGACTCGGGCGATCGCCGTCAACGATCAGCCGTGAGGTCGCCGGCAACGGTGGCCATCGGCGCTACCGGGCGACGGTGGCAGACCAGCAGGCGTGGACCAGGGCGAGCAGGCCGAAGACGTGCAAGCTGGCTCAGAACTCGGTCCTGGCTGGCATCGTGGTCGCGAAGCTTGCTCGACGATGGTCGCCTCAGCAGATCGCCGGCTGGCTCAAGCTCACCTACCCCGACGACCCAGGGATGCACGTGTCGCACAGAGCATCTACCGCACCTTGTTCGTGCAGTCGCGTGGTGCGCTACGCAAGGAGCTGACCGCCTATCTGCGCACCGGACGGGTCATCAGGCGTGCCGCAGGGGGTCCGGTTGCCCGACGGTCGTGGCGCTCGGCCAGGGATCGTGAACATCAGCGAACGCCCAGCCGAAGCCGAGGACCGCGCGGTACCCGGTCACTGCGAAGGCGACCTGGTCTTCGGCAGGGGCATGAGTCCGGTCGCGACCCTGGTCGAGCGATCCACACGATTCTTGATGCTCGTAGGGCTTCCCGCTGGCGACCACAAGGCTGATGCCGTCGCTGAGGCCCTCGCCACCGCCGTACGTGACCTACCCGCGCATCTGGCTCGATCACTGACCTGGGATCAGGGCCACGAGATGGCAGCCCACAAACGGTTCACCGACGAGACCGGCATCCAGGTCTACTTCTGTGACCCGAAGTCGCCCTGGCAGCGCGGCAGCAACGAGAACACCAACGGGTTGCTGCGTCAGTACCTGCCACGGCGCGTGGACTTCCGCACCTTCACCCAAGTCGACCTCGACGCCATCGCCCTCGAACTCAACGACCGTCCTCGACAGACCCTCGGCTTCAAGACACCATCACAAGCACTAGCCGAGGTGTTGCACTGACCGCCTGAGCCCGCACCGCTGATCGGTCATGCCGATGTGCGGTCGGCTGCGGTCAGGCCCTTTGGTGCACCCAGAGGCAAGCCACCACGTCGTCAGTGTCAGCAGCGAGAAACAGTTGGTAGTGACGCTCTCCGCCGCGATCTGTGACCTGACCTAGCCTGACTCCTCCGGCTTCGTGGGCCCGAAGATCGGCCAAGGCTTGATCGAATCCGCCGTGTTCCAAGCCGATTGCAGCCACGTGCTCCGCACGCCGTGAATAAGTCGTGATCAAGTCGGACGAGGCTGTGGCGCTCTCTAGAACTTCGAAGTCGGCCCCGTCCCTTAGCGCCGCTGCGCACTCCTGAGATGCACTATCGGTGCGGAGGAGGGCACTGATGAGCGCGGCTCGGTCCATAAGCGCATCTTCGCATCGACCGTCCGCTCATGGCGCTGAGCGCATGGCGGCATTGCGTTCGCTCATGCAGCTGAGTACTGCATATGCGCTTGCTCTCCTGACGCGATCAAAGGGGTTGCGACGGATCCCGGAGTGCCATCATCAACTGATGGGCACCACTGACCGGGCCGGGGCGAGGAATGAGCTCGTCCGTTCGAGCAAGTCCTCGATTCCCACCGTCGCCGCGCTAGTCGCGGTGAACCTGGTCGTCACCTGCGTCATCCTGTACTTCGCGACCACAGGCGGGGAGGACCCGGTACGACCGCCGAAGGTGTGGCGTGCCTTCGTCCCTTCTTTGGGCATCCAGGCTGTGGCCAACGGGGTGCTCCTGCTCGCGTTCAGGAGAACGCGGGAGGTTGGCCTGGGAGTGCTTGCGGGGGTCCTCGGCGTGGCGGTGCTGACCTGCGCCTGGCTCGTCGTGGCGGTGCTGCCCAACGCCACGTGATCCAGGAACCGGGACCACTCGTGGCGCGAGGAGTGCGGGCGGCACCTCGTGGTCGAACGGGACGAAACGCTCGTTCGCGTCCCTTCCCCCTCGAGAGGCCGGCGTCGGGGTCGTTGTTGTTCCCGTCTGGCTCGAGGTCACGCGGACCGGAGGTGGCCGCCGGGGACCGGGTCCCGCCTCAGCCCTCCTTGGGCACCTGGGCGATCTCGACGGTGTCGCCGTCGCGGCCCTCGAAGCTCACGGTGACGCTCTCGAAGCCCTTGTGGCGCTGGGTCTGCGCATAGAGCGCGTAGGCGCGGCGGTCGGCGTCGGTGAGGTCGACGGAGTCGGTGAACGGGGTGAGCAGCGCGCGGGGCCAGAGCCGCCGGGCGAGGACCACGTTGACCTCGATGCCCAGCACCGCGATCAGCGCGGCGATGAAGATCAGGCCGATCAGGCCGAGGACCAGGCCGAAGGTCTGGTTGAGCGCGTCGGTCTCCACCAGCACGTTGCGGGCGTACGCCGCGCCGCCGAGCTGCAGCAGCTGCCACCCCAGCGCCGTGAAGACCGCACCGGGCACCGCACGCCACCAGGTGTGCTGCCGTGCCGCGGCCAGCCGGAACAGCAGGGTCAGCACGGTCGCCACGACCACCAGCGTGCCGAGCGCGATGCCGAGCTGGATGGTCGCGTCGAGGCCGGGCCCGAACATCTCGGTGCTGCTCCCGACCGCGGCGAAGATGGAGATCCCGAGGACCCCGGTGCCGGCGCCGAGCAGCAGCACCAGGCTCTTGAGCCGCATCAGGAAGGGGTTGGGGCGGGAGTTGCGCGGGACCGCCCACGCCGTGTTCATGACGTTCTGGATCGCCTGGCCGAGACCGAGCGCACCGTAGGTCGCCGCCAGCGCCCCCACGATGACCGCCACCACCGAGCCCTGCAGGCCCTCGGGCCGCCCGAGCTGGTCGCCGATGATCGGGAACTGCGCCAGCGCCGAGGTCAGCGCGGCGTCCCTCAGGTCCGGCCGGCCCTGGAGCACGAAGCCGAAGATCGAGGAGGCCAGCAGCAGCAGCGGGAAGATCGCGACGAAGGCGTAGAAGGTCACCATCGCGGCCAGCATGTTGCCCTGGTCGTCGAAGAACTTGTAGACGACCGCGAGGGGCACCCCGAGGACGCGGTGTCGCCGCTGGAAGCGGTCGACCCGCCCGATTGCCATGACCCCAGTGTGCCTGCCGGGTGGGCCTGGCCCCGCAACCCCGACGCGTCGTCAGGCCGGGCGCTCGACCCGGGCCGCGAGGTGCTGCGGCGCCTGCAGGCAGTAGGAGTCGGTGAGCAGCTCGGCGAGCTCGTCCCAGTCGGTGTCGTCGTCGAGCAGCATCCCGACCACGTTGCGGCCCCAGCCGGTGCGGAAGTACGGAGGACCGAGGTGCTCGAAGGCGATCACCTCGTCCGGCTCGGCGCGGAAGGTGATCCGGAACAGCTGGTCCTCGCCCCCGAAGACGTGGGCGATCGTGGCCTGGCCGACCCGCCAGCGGGTGCCGACCCAGGCGTTCTCCTGGGTCGTGCGCGGGAACCGCGCCATCACCTCGTCGATGCGTCGCACCATCGGTGCGGGGACGAGCGGGCGCTCGATCTTGCGGGCCACCGTCGCAGCCTGCCACGAGAGGCCGACACCGTTCACCGCCCCGGCGTCCTCCCGGCGACCGGACCCGCGCCGAGCACCAGGGCTGCCAGCTCGCGACGGCTCCGCACCCCGGTACGCCGGAACACCGACTTCAGGTGGTCCTGGACCGTGAGCGGGGAGAGGTGCAGCGACGCCGCGACCGCCGCGGTCGTGGCGCCCGCACACACCTCGGCGACCACCGTCCGCTCCCGGGGCGAGAGCGCGAAGGCCCGGGCGACCAGGTCGCTCCGGTCCTCCGCGGTGATCGGCTCCAGCGTCACGACCACCCCCGGGCCCTCCGCGAGCCGGGCGGCGCCGACGACCGCCCAGGTCCCCTCACCCAGGTGGACCCGCCCGCGGGGCGGGTGCGCGTCCACCCCCTGCTCGCGCGCCACGAGCTGGGCGGCCACGTTGTAGGCCGCTGCCGGCACCGGCAGGGCCCCCGCTGCCGGCGGCAGCAACCGCGCCAGCCAGTCGTCCGCGGTGGCGGTCCGGCTCACGACCCGCAGCGCGTCGTCGAGGACGAGCACCACCGGCCCGACCGCGTCACCGGACGACGGGCGGCGCAGCGCGGCCGCCTGCGTCCCGCGGAGCGCGGCGGTCACCGCCGGCGCGACGGCGTCGACCCGACGCAGCTGCTCGACCCCGAACGGCCGGCGTGACCACAGGTCGAGGAACCCCCAGCAGCCGTGGCCGTCGCGGAACACCACCGACAGCACGTCGACCACCCCGTGCTCCCGCGGGACCTGCTGCCAGGCGGCGCTCTCCGCGGCCCGGTCCCCCAGCGCGGCGGCCGCGCTGAGCGTGGTCCAGCGGTTCAGCGCGGTGAGGTACTTCGCCCGGACCAGCCCCGGAAGTCCCAGTCCGTCCGGGACCTCCGCCAGCGGATCGACCCCGACGGTCGTGACCGGATCGGTGAGCACGAAGACGTACCAGTCGAACCCGACGGTGCGGCGCAGCTGGGCCACCACGCCGGCCCGGAGCCCCCGGCTGTCCCCGCCCACCCTGCGCGCGAGCCGCTCGATCGGGTCCGCGTCGCGCGCCGTCACGTGCCGATCGTAGGCGGTCGGCTGCCTCGCCGGGACCCCAGAAACGGGGGATGGTGCCCGGGCGGCCCCGGCCGCACGCTGGCGACATGGTCACCTTGCACATCGAGCACGGCATCAGCGACTTCGGCACCTGGCGCACCGCGTTCGCGAGGTTCGAGGACGTGCGCCGACGGGCGGGGGTGCGGGGCCACGTCGTGCGCCGTCCCGTCGACGATCCCCACCACGTCAGCATCGACCTCGCCTTCGACGAGGTCGAGCAGGCGGCGGCCTTCGAGCAGCTCCTCCGCACCACCGTGTGGACCGATCCCGCCCGCAGCCCGGCGCTGCGCGGCAGCCCGACCACCTCGATCCTGCGGGACGAGGACGTCGAACCCTGACGGGTGGCCGTGGCACAGTCGGGGGATGGACGCCGTCAGCGCCGCCTTCGCCGCCTGGCCCCGGGGGCGGTTCCTTCCCGAGCGGAACCGGTCGCGGGCGGCCTACGACGGCCCGCTGGAGATCGGGCAGGGGCAGACCAACAGCCAGCCGCGGACCGTCGAGGCGATGCTGCGGCTGCTCGACGTCCGGCCCGGGCACCGGGTGCTCGACGTGGGCGCGGGGTCGGGCTGGACGACGGCGCTGCTCGCCCACCTGGTGGGACCCTCCGGCTCCGTGCTGGGCGTCGAGCTCGAACCGCAGCTGGTGGCGTTCGGGTCGGCGAACCTCGCTGCCACCGAGCAGCCGTGGGCCTCGCTGCGGCAGGCGGAGGAGGGGGTGCTGGGCTGGCCGGAGGAGGCGCCGTACGACCGAGTGCTGGTCTCCGCGGAGCCGGCCACGCTCCCCGCGGCGCTGGTCGAGCAGCTCGCCGAGGACGGCGTGATGGTGATCCCGGTGGCCGGCGAGATGCTCCGGGTCACCAACCCCGGCGAGGTGATCACCCACCACGGCGCCTACCGGTTCGTGCCGCTGCGCTGACCGCTCGGTCAGGAGCGGTCGTCGGCTGGGTCGTCGGCAGGGTCGACCAGGGCGCGGACGGAGGGCGGCACGGGCACGTCGTCGCCGAGCCACGGCGAGCGCTGCGGCACGCCGTACGCCGTGAGGACGGGGACGACGCCGGTCCAGACGCCCTCCTCGTGGAGCTCCTGGTCGGTGTCGCCGTCGTTGACCTTGAGCACCCAGTTGTCGTCGGTGAGGGCGAGGGCGAGCGCGACCGTGGCGCGGACCTCCTTGGCGAGCATGCCGCGCACCTCGGCCCGCCGGCCCGGGAGCAGCCCGTCGGAGATCGTGTCGAGCGCCGCGACCGCCGCGTCGCCGGTGAGGCGGACGAGCTCGCCCCGGACGACGGCCGAGCGGTAGTTGGCGGAGTGCTCGAACATCGAGGTCGCCATCACCAGGCCGTCGAGCACGTGGACGCTCAGCACCCCCTCGCTGCCGTGCGCCACCTGTCGCAGCGCGCCGGCGCCCGTCGAGCCGTGGAGCAGCAGCCGGTCGCCGTCGCGGGCGTAGAGCATCGGCACCGCCCACGGCCGCCCGTCGGTGGTGACCGTCGCCAGCGTGCCGACCAGCTGCTCGTCGAGCAACCGGTCGAGCGCCGTGCGGTCCCGCTCGCGCCGCTGCTTCTTCCGGGTCAGGTCGTCGAGGGTCACGGGGAGATCGTGGCAGGTCTGGGACGGTAGTCCAGTGGATATGGGCCCCTTCTCGGCTCGATCGGGGGCCGAGATCCACCGGACCACCGCCACCCCCACCCCTCAGTAGGACTTCGGCAGCCCCAGCGAGTGCATCGAGATGAAGTTGAGGATCATCTCGCGGGAGACGGGGGCGATCCGGCCGGCGCGGGTGGCGACGAGCAGGCCGGCCATGCCGTACTCCTGGGTGATGCCGTTGCCGCCGTGGGTCTGCACGGCGCGGTCGGCGGCGTCGCAGGCCACCTCGGCGGCGGCGTACTTGGCCATGTTGGCGGCCTCGCCGGCCGCCATCTCGTCCCCGGCGTCGAACAGGGCGGCCGCCTTCTGGGTCATCAGCCGCGCCAGCTCGAGCTCGATGTGGGTCTGCGCGAGGGGGTGGGCGATCGCCTGGTGGCCGCCGATGGGGCCCTGGAAGACCTCGCGCTCCTTGGCGTAGCGGACCGCCCGGTCCAGGGCGTAGCGCGCGAGCCCCGTCGAGAAGGACGCCGCCATGATCCGCTCCGGGTTGAGCCCGGCGAACAGCTGCGCGAGACCCCCGTCCTCGTCGCCGACCAGCGCGTCGGCCGGCAGCCGGACGTCGTCGAGGAACACCGTGAACTGCAGCTCGGGGCTGAGGATCTCCATCGCGATCGGGTGCGCCTCGAAGCCCGGCGCGTCGGTGGGGACGACGAACAGCACCGGCTTCACCTTGCCGGTCCGGGCGTCCTCGGCACGCGCGACGACGAGGACGTGGTCGGCCTCGTCGACACCGGAGATGTAGACCTTGCGGCCGTCGAGCACCCACTCGTCGCCGTCGCGCCGCGCGGTCGTGGTGATGTTGTGGGTGTTCGTGCCGGCGTCGGGCTCGGTGATCGCGAACGCCATGGTGCCGGTGCCGTCGCAGATCCCCGGCAGCCACCGCTGCTGCTGCGCCGCGGTGCCGTAGCGGCTGATGATCGTGCCGCAGATCGCGGGGCTGACGACCATGAGCAGCAGCGGGCAGCCCTGCGCCGAGAGCTCCTCGCACACCGCCGCGATGTCGCCGATCCCGCCGCCCCCGCCGCCGTGCTCCTCGGGGATGTTGATCCCGAGGTAGCCGCACTTCCCGATCTCGAGCCACAGCTCGGTCGTCTTCTCGCCGGCACGCGCCTTCTCCGTGAACCACTCGCGGCCGTACCTGCCGGCCAGCCTGCGCACCTGCGCGCGGAGCTCCTGGCGCTCCTCGGTCTCGGTGAATGCGTTCATGAGTCGTCTCCTTCGACCACTGCCAGGACCTCCCGGGACGCGACCTGCGTCCCGGGGCGTACGTCGAGCCGGGTGACCGTCCCCGCGTGCGGTGACACCACCGGGTGCTGCATCTTCATCGCCTCCAGCACCAGCAGCTGCTGGCCGGCCTCGACCGGGTCACCGAGCGCGACCGCGACCGTCACGACCGTGCCCGGCATCGGTGCCAGCAGGCTGCCGTCGGTGACCGCGTCGGCGGGGTCGGGGAAGCGCGCCGCCCGCACCAGCGCCGCGTGGCCGCTCGGTCCGTCGACGTCGACCCGGTCGCCGTACAGCGCGACGTCGTAGCTCTCGCGGACCCCGTCGGTCTCGAGCACCACCCGCGACGGGCCGGCCTCGACCACCTCGTGCCCCTCGACGGAGTACCCGTCACGTCCGCCCCACCACTCCACGACGACGGGGTCCGGGGAGCCCTCGAACTCGGTGCGCTGCGGCTGGCTGGGCACGTTGCGCCACCCGACCGGGATCCGTTGCTGGACGGTGCGGGCGGACCGGTCGGTCTCGGCGATCGCGAGCGCGGCCGCGACCGCTTGGCCGGTGGTGGAGGTGCGAGCGGAGCGAGCCTCGGGACCCCTGGAGCCCAGGAACGCGGTCGTCATCTCGCCGGCGAGGAAGACCGGGTCGCGCAGCACCGCGACCAGTTGGTCCCGGTTGGTGCGCACGCCGTGGATCCGGGCCCGCGACAGCACGCCGGCGAGCTGCCGCGCCGCCTGCTCGCGGGTCGGGGCGTGGCAGACGACCTTGGCGAGCATGGCGTCGTAGAACGTCGACACCGTGCTCCCGCCGGCGTACCCGGCGTCGACCCGGATGCCGGGCTCGTCGGGGATCTCGAACCGGGTCAGCACCCCGCTCTGCGGCTGGTGGTCCGCGGCCGGGTCCTCGGCGTAGAGCCGGGCCTCGATCGCGTGCCCGTCCGGTGGTCGAGGTGCGAGCGAAGACACCCCAGCGGCGCCCTCGGCGACCTCGAGCTGCAGCGCGACCAGGTCGACGCCGTGCACCAGCTCGGTGACGGGGTGCTCGACCTGGAGCCGGGTGTTCATCTCCAGGAACCAGAACCGGTCGCCGGCGGCGTCGTAGAGGAACTCGACGGTGCCCGCCCCCCGGTAGCAGATCGCGCGGGCGGCGGCCGCGGCCGCGGCGTGCAGGGCCTCCCGCGACGCCGCGGGGAGCAGCGGGGCCGGGCTCTCCTCGACCACCTTCTGGTGGCGCCGCTGCACCGAGCAGTCGCGCTCGCCCAGGACCAGGACGCCGCCCCGCCCGTCGCCGAGGACCTGCACCTCGACGTGGCGCCCGTGCTCGACGTACGGCTCGACGAACACGGTGGCGTCACCGAAGGCGGAGGCCGCCTCCGCGGCGGCCTGCTCGACCTCGGCGTCGAGGTCGGCCAGCGAGCGCACGATCCGCATCCCCCGGCCACCGCCGCCGGCGGACGCCTTCACGATCAGCGGCAGGTCCGCCGCGCCCGGCCGCGCGGGGGCCTCCAGCACGGGGACGCCCGCGGCCCGCATCACCTGCTTGGCCCCGATCTTGGAGCCCATCGCCTCGATCGACTCCGGGGCCGGTCCCACGAAGGTCAACCCGGCGGCCTCGACCGCGCGGGCGAAGCCGGCGTTCTCGGAGAGGAAGCCGTAGCCCGGGTGGATCGCGTCGGCGCCGGCCCGTGTGGCGGCACCGAGGACCGCGTCGGCGTCGAGGTAGGTCTCGGCGGGGGCGCTGCCCGGGAGGCGAACGGCGAGGTCGGCCTCGGCCACGTAGGGGAGGTCGGCGTCGGCGTCGGAGTGGACGGCGACCGTCTCGATGCCGAGCCGGCGGCAGGTGCGGAACACCCGGGACGCGATCTCCGCCCGATTGGCCACCAACACCCTGCTGATCATCCTCATGCCTCCCCCACCCCCCGCCGAGTCGGCTCTTCGCTGCACGTCCCAGGGCCCGAGTCGGCTCTTCGCCGCACGGGACGGGGGCCGAGTCGGCTCGTAGCGGCACGGAGACGGGCTCGAGTCGGCTCGTCTCGGCACGTTGGTCTGCGACGAGGAGCCGACTCGGCGCCGTACTCGTGCAGCGACGCGCCGACTCGGCACGTGTGGGGTGCGGTCAAGAGCCGACTCGGCGTGGTCACGGTCGGAACACCCCGAAGCGGTCGGTGCCGGCGTACGGCGCGTTGTCGATCACCGAGAGGCAGATGCCGAGCACGGTGCGGGTGTCGCGGGGGTCGATGACCCCGTCGTCGTAGAGCATCCCCGAGAGCGCGAACGGCAGCGACTGCTCCTCGACGAGCTGCTCGACGTAGGCACGCATCCCGGCGTCGCCCTCCTCGTCGTAGGCGGTGCCCTTGGCCTCGGCGGCCGCGCGGGCGACGATCGAGAGCACCCCCGCGAGCTGGGCCGGGCCCATCACCGCCGACTTGGCCGAGGGCCAGGTGAACAGGAACCGGGGGTCGAAGGCGCGACCGTTCATGCCGTAGTTGCCGGCGCCGTAGGAGGCCCCCATGATCACGCTGAGGTGCGGGACGCGGGAGTTGGAGACGGCGTTGATCAT
Source organism: uncultured Actinomycetota bacterium (assembly GCA_963795215.1). Taxonomy (GTDB): domain Bacteria; phylum Actinomycetota; class Actinomycetes; order Propionibacteriales; family Nocardioidaceae; genus Nocardioides. The sequence continues at coordinate 214,547 of CAWCGW010000006.1, read as the reverse complement.
CATCGCGCCGTGCTTGATGATCCCGCCCTGCTCGTACTCCGCACCGACCATGTAGCCGGTGGTGTTGTGCAGGAACAGCAGCGGGGTGTCGACCTGGTTGGCGAGCTGGATGAACTGGGTCGCCTTCTGGGCCTCCTCGCTGAACAGCACGCCCTCTGCGTTGGCGAGGATCCCGACCGGGTGGCCGTGGATCCGGGCCCAGCCTGTCACCAGCGAGGAGCCGTAGAGCGGCTTGAACTCGTCGAACGCCTGACCGTTGGTCGGCGAGACACCGTCGCAGACGCGGGCGATGACCTCGCGCGGGTCGAACGGTGCCTTGAGGTCGGTCGGGATCAGGTCCAGCAGGCCGTCGGGGTCGGCGTCCGGCTCGGCACACGGGCCGGGGGGCGGGCCGGCCTTGCGCCAGTTGAGCCGGGCCACGATCCGCCGCCCGATCCGGATCGCGTCGCGCTCGTCCTCGGCGAGGTAGTCGGCCAGGCCGGAGGTGCGGGCGTGCATCTCGGCGCCGCCGAGGGACTCGTCGTCGGACTCCTCGCCGGTCGCCATCCTCACCAGCGGCGGGCCGCCGAGGAAGACCTTGGCCTGCTCCTTGACCATCACGGTGTAGTCGCTCATGCCGGGGACGTAGGCGCCGCCGGCGGTGGAGTTGCCGAAGACCAGCGCGACCGTCGGCCGCTTGGCCGCGCTGGCCCGGGTGATGTCGCGGAACAGCCGGCCGCCGGGGATGAAGATCTCCTGCTGCGTCGGCAGGTCCGCGCCACCGGACTCGACGAGCGCGATCGTCGGCAGCCGGTTCTGCTCGGCGATCTGGCTGGCCCGGACGATCTTCCTGACCGTCCACGGGTTGCTGGCGCCGCCCTTCACGGTGGGGTCGTTGGCGGTGATCACGCACTCGACGCCCTCGACCACCCCGATGCCGGTGACCACGCTGGCGCCGACGGCGAAGTCGCTGCCCCAGCCGGCCAGCGGGCTGAGCTCGAGGAACGCGCTGCCGGGGTCGACGAGCAGCTCGATCCGCTCGCGCGGCAGCAGCCTGCCGCGCGCGTGGTGGCGCTCGACGTACTTCTCCCCGCCGCCGGCCACCGCCCGGGCGTGCTCGGCGTCGAGGGCCGCGAGCTTCTCCAGCATCGCGCCCCGGTGGCTCATCCCGCCCCCTCCTCCACGACCGCCTTCATCCGCTCCAGCGTCGTGCGCATCCCCCGCTCGTTGGTGCGGCCCCGGAGCGGGCCGAGCACCAGCCAGTACAGCCGCATCGGCAGGTTCGGCTCGAGCCGGAAGTACTCGGTCACGAGGGTGCCCTCGCCGTCGGGCGCCAGCCGGTAGCCCCAGTTGTTGACGGTCACGCCCTCGCTGCCGACGGAGAACTCGAAGAGCCGCTCGGGCTCGCAGGCGGTGACCGTGCAGGCGCTCCAGTACGTCGGACCGACGCCGTTGCGCTTGACGTGGCCCTTGAACTTCGCGCCGACCTCGGGGCCGTCGTAGCCGCGGCGCCACCGGGCCTCGAAGGTCTCCGGGGAGAACTCCCCGATCCGGGTGATGTCGGAGACGAGGTCCCACACGACGGCCGGCGGGGCGTCCATGTGGAGGGAGACCTCACCGGTCAACGGCTTGCTCAGCAGGGCGATCATGTGTATCCCAACAGTCGTGCGGACAGGTCGGCGAGGACCTCGGAGGCCCCTCCGCCGATGGGCAGGATCCGGGCGTCGCGGTGGTGCCGCTCGACCTCGGAGCCGGTCAGGTGGTCGGTGCCGCCGAGCCGCAGGGCCGCCCGCTCACCGGTCACGTCAGCCGCTCCTCGATCGAGACCAGCCGGGAGCGGACCCACTCGCCGAGGCCCTTGGCCTGCGGGTCGAAGCGGGTGCCGGCGGCGACGCCGTCGCCGAGCAGGCCGTGGAGCACGACGTTGACGCCGCCGAGGTTGCGCAGCAGGAAGACCTCGACGTCGAGCCCGGCCGTCTCGGGCAGCAGCTCGCGGACCCTGGCCGGGGTGATCAGCTTGGCGAGCCACTCCACGCGCGCGTCGTACTTCTCCGGTGGGCCGTCGTGGGAGATCCACAACCCGAGGTTGGCGTCGCCGCCCTTGTCGCCGGAGCGGGCGTGGACGAAGCTGCCGAGCGGGAGCCGGCGGGTGAGGGTGTCGGGCGGATGGGGGTACGGCGAGGGCCGGGTCCCGGTGGTGTCCTCGCCCGGGTGCGGTGCGGTCGGCGGGTCCGCGACGACCTCGCGGCGACCGTCGGCGTGGACGACGGTGTGGGCGACCTGCGGCCGGTCGACGTACGCCGGCCGGTAGCGGCCGTAGGGCGTGGGCGGGCCCGGCGGCGCGGTCATCGTGAAGCCCGGGTAGGAGCCGAGCGCGAGCCCGACGACGGCGGCGGTGAACGGCGTGCCGACCGGTCCGGCCTCGTCGTCCTTGACGGTGCACCGCAGTCGCACCGACGCGCTCTCCTCGCTCGCGGCGTCCAGCGGCGGCTGCGCGACCGGCGACCACGTCACCTCGGCCGGCGGGGGGTCGAGCGCGGCCAGGACCTGCTCGCGCGCCCACGCCGCCTTCTCCTCGACGTCGAGGCCGGTGAGCACGAGCTCGACGGCGTTGCGCCAGCCGCCCAGCTCGTTGACGCAGACCTTGAGCTGCTCGGGCGGGGCCTCGCCACGGACGCCCCGGACGGCCACCCGGTCCGGGCCGACCTGCTCGAGCCGGACCGAGGCGAGGTCGACGGTGACGTCGGGGCCGAGGTAGCGGGTCGACTGCACCTCGTAGAGCAGCTGCGCGGTGACGGTGTCGACGGTGACCGCCCCGCCGGTGCCGTCGTGCTTGGTGACCACGCTGCTGCCGTCGGCGGCGACCTCGGCGATCGGGAAGCCCAGCGGCCGGCCACGGGCCGCGGGCGGGAGCGAGCGGAAGCCGCTGAAGTTGCCGCCGGTGGCCTGGGTGCCGCACTCGAGCACGTGGCCCGCGACGACCGCGCCGGCCAGCTCGTCGTACTGCTCCGGCGTCCAGCCGTGGTGCGCCATCGCGGGACCGACGACGAGCGAGGCGTCGGTGACCCGACCGGTGACCACGACGTCGGCGCCGCCGGCCAGCGCCGCGGCGATCCCGGCACCGCCGAGGTAGGCGTTGGCGGTCAGGGCGCCCGGGAAGGACAGGTGCCGCAGGTCGTCGCCCTCGACGTGGGCGATCGCCGGGTCCAGCCCGAGGCCGCGGGCCACCTCGCGCAGCCGGTCGGCGAGCCCGGCGGGGTTGAGGCCGCCGGCGTTGCTGACGATCCGCACGCCCCGCTCCAGCGCGAGGCCGAGGCAGTCCTCGAGCTGGCGGACGAAGCTGCGCGCATAGCCCAGGCTGGGGTCCTTGAGGGTGTCCTTGCCGAGGATCAGCATCGTGAGCTCGGCGAGGTAGTCGCCGGTGAGCACGTCCAGCCGGCCGCCGCCGGTGGCGCCCTCGAGCATCTCGCGCATCGCGGAGAGCCGGTCGCCGTAGAAGCCGGAGCAGTTCCCGATCCGGAGCGGGTCGGTCATCGCGCCGGCCGCCCCGCGCCCGGCGGCCCGGCGAAGCACTGCGCGATCTGCAGCCAGGTGTTGGCCTCGCGGCCCTGGGCGACCAGGTCGGTGTCGGTGCGGTCCACCCGCTGCGTCACCAGCCGGCAGAAGTCGTACGCCGAGCCGCGCACCGACTGGCTCGCGGCCTCCGGCCCCCACGACCAGAGGTCCCCGCTGGGGGCGGTCAGCTCGACGCGGACCTCTTCGGTGGGCGCGTCGAGCCCGTGGACGGAGAAGGCGAAGCCGCGGGTGCGCACGCCCAGGTGGGCGACGTTGCGGATGCCGTCGTCGACGACCGGCTCGGCCCCGAGCGCCTCGTGGACGTCGAGGGAGTGGGCCCAGGTCTCCATGTAGCGGGCGGTCGCCATCGACGTCGCCGACATCGGCGGCCCGAACCACGGCAGCTTCTCCCCGCGGGGGACGTCGCGCAGGGCGCCGGTGAGCGTCGTACGCGCGGCGCGCCAGCGGGCGAGCAGCTCGGCCGGCGGCACCGCGGCGGCGGCCAGGGCGGCGCGGTCGACGAACCCGTCGGGTTCGGCCAGCGCGTCGTGCACCAGCGCGTCCCAGGCGTCTGCGTCGCTGGCGGCGGCGAGCGCGGCCTCGTCGGTCCAGGCGAGGTGGGCGACCTGGGTGGCGACGTCCCAGCCGGCGGCCGGCGTCGGCGTCCGCCATCCCTCCTCGGGGAGGTCCGCGACGAGCGTGTCGAGGCGGTTGCCCACGGCGGTGAGGTCGGCCAGCACCTGCAGCAGGGGGTCGGTCATGCGGCTCCCAGGGTCGCGTCGAGGGTGCGGGCCCACTGGTCGAGGATCCGCTGCCGCCGTCGGGTGTCGTCGGTGATCGTCGCAGCCAGCCCGAGCCCCCGCACCAGGTCGAGCGTGGCCTGGACCAGCTCGCGGACGCCGGGCTGCGACTCCTCGACCCCCAGCGCCTCGACTGTCAGCCGGTGCGCCTCGCGGCCGACCCGCTGCTCGAGCGGGGCGACCGCGGCGAGCAGGGCCGGGTCGGTGCGGGCGGCGACCCACAGCTCGAGCGCCGCACTGAAGACCGGTGAGCTGAAGTGGTCGCCGAGCATCCGCACGACCGCCCGGGTGCGGCCGGCACCGCGCGGGACGGTGGCGAACGACGCCGCGAGCTCGGCGCCGCGCAGCTCGGTGAGGTGCTCGACCGCCGCGACGACGAGGTCGTTCTTGGTCGGGAAGTGGTGGAGCTGCGCGCCGCGCGACACCCCGGCCCGCTCGGAGACCAGCGTCGTCGACGTGCCGGAGAAGCCGCGCTCGACCAGCAGCTCCACCGTCGCCTCCAGCAGCCGAGACCGCATCGCCCGGGTGCGGTCCGCCTGCGGGACCCGGCTCGCCGTGCTCACCCCACCATCGTGTCGCCCCACAAACAAACAGTCAAGCCTGACTGTTTCTAGGGTGGGACCTCAGTCGAGCCGCGCCACCAGGGGGAGGCGGGAGCGGGTGGTGGCGCCGACGACGGCGGCGGTGAACAGCGGGAGGGCGACGACCAGCCCCAGCACCAGCAGCCACGGGACGTCCAGGAAGTGGGCGGGCAGCGACGGGTCGGCCTCGTGCACCCAGGAGCCGGTGAGCGGGTAGGTGATGGCGATGCCCGGCACGAAGCCCACGAGCACGCCCAGCACCGCGCCCAGCAGCCCGATCGCCAGGGCGTACGAGGCGGCGACCGCCCGTCGGGTCCGCGGCGCCGCACCGACGGCCGCCAGGGTCGCGAGGTCCGGGCGGGCGTCGGAGAGCGAGAGGAAGGTCGCCGTCAGCGTGCCGCCGAGCGTCAGCGCGGCCCCGAGCGCGAAGAGCACCAGCAGGGTGATCACGGTCTCCTCGGAGGCCTGGTAGCCACGCTCGACGTAGAAGCCCAGGTCCTCCGAGATCGACGCGACCGCCTCGGTCACGTCGGCCTCCTGCTCGGCGGTGACCTCGGCCCCCTCGACCAGCAGGCCGACGGTGCTCGGCTCCACGCCGAGCTCGGTCGCAGCGTCGAGGGAGAGCACGCCGAGGTACGTGGAGTCCAGCGGCGTCACCGGTACGACCACGGCGGGCAGCGTCGCGCTCGTCCGCGGGTCGGGGCCCGGCTGTCGCTGCCGCACCCGCACCGTCGCCTCGTCTCCGGAGATCGACCGGTCGGTGAACACGAGCACACCCCCCGCCGCGAGCGCGGCCTCGGCCTCCGCCCGCAGCTCGTCACTGAGCCCGATCACGCCGGCCGGGACCTGCCCGTCGGTGCTGACCGGGACGGCCGTCCCCAGCGGGGAGCCGTACGCCGTCAGCAGGTTCCGCCTGCCCCCCACCTGGAACCGCACGTCGGTCCAGCGGCGGCCGCCCTCCGCGACCCCTTGGATCGGGACGACCTCGGCCTGCGGCACGTAGCGCTGCGCCACGGCCCGGTAGGCCTCCCAGTCGTGACCGGACCCGTAGCCGGTGAGCGAGGCCTGCCCGAGCTCCAGCGTCGGGCGATAGATCGCCCGGTTCTGGACCTCGAGGCTGGCCGCACCGATGCCGAGTGCGACCACGCCGGCGACGGTCGCCGCGACGGCGGCCACGGCCGGGACGGTCCGGGTCCGGTGGCGGGCCGCGTCGCGGACGGCGTAGCGCAGCGGCAACGGCAGCGCGCCCGCCGTACGGGCCACGAGGGCGACCGCGGCCGGCACCAGCAGCACCATGCCGAGCACCGTGACCACCGCGGCGACCGCGATCGCGAACGTCGCGCCGGAGGTCGCGCCCCACACCGAGACGCCGACGCCCGCACCGATCAGCACGACCCCGAGGACCGGGGAGCGAAGCGAGGGCCTGCCCTCGCCGCGACGGCCGGCGAGCACCGCGACGACGTCCTGCCGCGAGGCGATCCAGGCAGGGACGACGGCAGCCAGCAGTGCCGAGAGCAGCCCGAACCCCGCGATGCCGACCAGGTGCAGCCACGGCACGTCGTAGGGGCCGAGGTAGGAGGAGGAGAACCGCTGCACGACCGGCAGGCTGGCCCACGCCACGAGCAGGCCGAGCACGATCCCCAGCGCTGCCCCCGCGGCGCCGAGCACGAGGCCGGTCGCCAGCACGACCCGGCGCGCCTGCCGCGGGGTCGCCCCGCCCGCCGACATCAGCGCCAGCGAGCGCTGCATCCGCCGCGCGATCACCGCGAAGGCAGGCCCGGCCAGGAGCACGACCTCCATCAGTGCCATCACCACGACCAGGGCGACGACGGCGACCACGGTCTGGTCGACCTGGCCGCCCGTGCGGAGGTCGGCGGGCAGCTCGGAGGCCGGGGGCGGGTCGAGCAGCACCGCCCGCGAGACCACCAGGGCGCCCGCCTGGTTCAGGACCTGGACGTCCTCCCAGCTGACGTCGCCACCGGCGTCCACCAGCCAGGAGGTGCTGCCCCCGTCGGCGAGCTCGAAGCCGCCGTACGTCGAGACCGCCATCGGATAGCTGCGGGAGCTGGTGCTCTCGCCGATGCCCACCACGCTCAGCGTCGGGCCGTCGCGGACCTCCAGGTCGTCGCCGAGCCCGATCCCGCGCTCGGCGAGCGCGCCGTTCACCACGACCTCCTCGGGCGAGACCGGGAGCCGACCCTCGGTCATCCGGTAGAGGCCGTTCGTCAGGTCGTCGGTCAGGTCGGTCTCGAGGACCCCGACGTCGGCGGTCCCGGCGTCGGTCTCGACCAGCGCGCCGCCGCGACGCAGCTCCACGCCCGTGAGCTCGCGCCCCAGGGCGGCCTCGAGGTCGGCCAGCACGGGGGTGCCGTCCAGCGGGCCACCCTCGGCGTTCCAGCCGTCGAGGTCCGGGTCGGCGGCCTGGCGCACGACGGCGACCCCGCGCTCGACCGAGACCTGGGCGTCCGCGGTGCCGATCCGGCGCTCGACCGCCTCGGCCCCCGAGACCTCCGCGGTCTGCATCACCACGTCGGCCGCGGTCACGCCGAGCACCGGCAGCGCGATCATCACCAGCACCAGGATGCTGCGCCCCCGGGCCCGCGTCGTCTCCCGCCGTGCGATGCGCAGCGCCAGCGTCCACCGCCGGTCGCGGCGGTACCAGGCGCTCACCGGCTCAGCTCGGGCTCGAGCAGCGCGTCGACGGGGGTCGACCCGGTCTCGTCGACCACGACCCCGTCGCGCAGGAACACCACCCGGTCGGCCCACGCGGCGTGCCGTGCCTCGTGGGTGACCAGGACGCCGGCGGCGCCGGCGTCGCAGCGCGCCCGCAGCAGGGCCAGGATCTCCTCGCCGGTCTCGGTGTCGAGGGCGCCCGTGGGCTCGTCGGCCAGGATCAGCCGTCGTTCGCCGACGACCGCGCGGGCGATCGCCACCCGCTGCTGCTGGCCACCGGACATCTCGTCGGGGTAGCGGTCGGCGAGGTCGATGATGCCGACCTCGGCCAGGGCTGCCCGCGCCTCGGCCGCGGCGACCCGCGCCCGGGCGCCGTCGAGCTCTCGGGGGAGCGCGACGTTCTCCGCAGCGGTGAGCGCGGGGATCAGGTTGAAGTCCTGGAACACGTAGCCGATGGAGGTACGCCGCAGCCGGGCCCGCTCCGTGAGCGAGAGGGACCCGAGGTCGCGGCCCTCGACCGCGACGGTGCCCGCGGAGGGCGTGTCGAGCCCGCCCGCCAGCGTCAGCAGCGTGGACTTGCCGGAGCCCGAGGGCCCCATCACGGCGACCAGCTCGCCGGCGTAGGCGGTGAAGCCGATCGCCCGCAGCGCGTGCACCTCGGTCGCCCCCTCCCCGTGGGTGCGGGAGACCGCGGTCATCGTGAGGACGGCGCTCATCGGCCCGCCCCCTCGGTCTCGACGGGCTCGCTCGCCCGCGCGGCGACCGGTGCCGGCTTGAGCCGGTCGGCCCGGCGCAGCCGGGACTCGCAGTGGTCGAGCCAGCGCACCTCGGCCTCGGCGGCGAAGACGAGCGAGTCGAGGACCAGGGTCCAGGCCAGCTCCGCCGGGTCGGTGGTGCCGGTGGCCTGGCGCTTGAGCCGCGTGTAGTCCTGCAGGGCGGAGATCGTCGCCGAGCGCTGCCGCTGGATCACGGTGCCGACGTCGACGCCGGGCACCGTGACGGCGAGGGCGAGCTTGATCGCGAGCTCGTCACGCGGCGGCTGGGTCCGAGACACCGGCGTGGTGAACCACGCCGACACCTCGGCCCGGCCGCGATCGGTGAGCCGGTAGACGACCTGGCTGTCCCCCGGCTCGGGGGACGCGTCCTCGACCTGCTCGACCAGTCCGTCGCGCTCGAGCCGGGCGAGGGTCGTGTAGACCTGCCCGATGTTGAGCGGCCAGGTGGACCCCGTCCGCTGCTCGAACTCGCTGCGCAGCTGGTAGCCGTACATCGGCCCCTGCTCCAGCAGCGCCAACAACCCCTGCCTCACCGACATCCCGGTCTCCGATCTCGCGCGTTCCACGCTCCCCCGTGGGCGTGGATACCGGGTATGTATACCACGTATGCAGGGCCGAGCCGCTACCGCAGTCGCTGGTGGATGTCCTGGCTCATCCGGGTCACGGCCAGGTAGAACTCCAGGGTCATCCGGATCAGGCAGAGGTAGAGCACGATGCCGACCGGACCGAGGATCAGCACCGCGAGACCGCCGCCGGCGCTCTGGGAGAACGCCGCCACCAGCAGGATCAGCCACGTCAGGCCGAGGGCGGCGATCGCCAGCACGTAGACGACCTTGACGATGATCGGCGTCACGAAGTGCTCGAAGGAGAAGTCGAAGAGGGCGCCGAAGAACCCCTTCGACGACGGGGGGCCGGAGGGGGCGCCGGGCGTCCCGGGGGTCTGGCCGTAGGGGTCGCTGGGCGGAGGGGTGCCGTAGGACATGGTGTCTCCCGTCTGTGGGCCCGGAGTGCCCGGGCCCGGTCGGGACGAACCTAGGGCACCCGACGCTCGGCGCGCTCGCGTTCCAGCTCGCGGCGGTAGGCGCGGGCGTCGACCTGGATGGTGTGGCGCTTGCTGGCCACGTAGCGATGGCGCACCGCCGCGTCGTACGTCGTGATCTGCGCGCGCATCGCGGCGGGGTCGGGCAGCGTCACCGCGCCGGCCACGAGGTCGGCGACCCAGTGCGCCTGCGCCTCCGCGAGCGGCATCACCGCGCCGAGCGGCTGGATCAGGCCGACGAAGTAGAGCCCGGGGTGGTCGGGGTCGACCACCCGGCGGTAGAGGGCGACCCGGTTGTCGGTCGGGGCGATGACCGCCTCGTCGAGGAAGGGGAAGCTGATCTTGTAGCCGGTGCACCACACGACGACGTCGGCCTCGACCGCGCTGCCGTCGGTGAACCGCACGGTCGACCCCTCGAAGCACTCGATGCCGGGCCTGACCCCGAGGTCGCCATGGCCCAGCCGGAGCAGCAGGTCGCTGCTGACGGTGGGGTGCGCGTCGAGGATCCGGTGGTCGGGCTCGGGCAGGCCGTAGTCGGTCATCCTCCCGACGGCGAGCCGCACCATGGCCGCCATCGAGGCCTGCTGCACCCGGTGGGGTGCCCGGGCGACCGGCGAGTCGGTGAGGTGGTCGGTGGGCACGCCGAAGACGTACTTGGGGATCACGTGGGCGCCGCGGCGCATCGAGAGCCAGGTCTCCCGCGCCACCCGCGAGGACTCCACGGCGATGTCGGCCGCGGAGTTGCCGATCCCCACGACCACCACGCGCCTGCCCTCCAGCAGCTCGGGCGTGCGGTAGTAGTGGGCGTGGAGCTGCTCGCCGGGGAAGGTCTCGCTCCCGGCGTACGACGGCTCGGGCCACCGCGGGTCCCAGTGGTGGCCGTTGGCGACGACGACGTGGTCGTAGCGGCGGACCTGCGCCTCACGGCCGTGGTCGCGGGAGCGGGTGGTGACCTCGAAGCCGCCGCCCGGCAGCGGACGGACGTGGGTCACCTCGGTGCGCAGCGTGATCCGGTCCCGCAGCCCGAAGTGGTCGACGAAGGAGTCGAAGTACTCCGCGACCTGCCAGTGGCTCGGGTAGTCGGGGTAGCTGGTCGGCATCGGGAAGGCGGCGTACTGCATCGCCTCGCGGGAGGTGTTGATGTGCAGCGAGCGGTAGGCCGAGCTGACGCCGTTGTCGTTGTCGTAGCGCCAGTTGCCGCCGACCTCGGAGCCCATCTCGACGCAGTCGAAGCCGATGCCGCGCGCGGCGAGGACCTGCGCCGTCGTGATCCCGGAGGCGCCGGCGCCGATGATGCAGACCCTCGGGTCCGACCGTTCGGTCAGGCGTTCTGCCACAGGCCGATGAGGTTGCCCTCGGGGTCCGTGAAGTACGCGGCCCAGCCCATGTCACCCACCTGCATCTTCTCCACCGCCTGCGCGCCGCCGTGCTCGGCGACCTTCGCCATCGCCGCGTCGATGTCCTCGACGTCGATGACGACGTTGGGGCCCTGGCCCGGCATCTGTCGTTTCATCATCCCGCCGCCGATGTAGCCCGGCTCGGTCGGGCCCTGCTCACCCGTCGGTCCGGTCGCCACCATGGCGTAGTCCATCTCCGGCATCTCCTGCATCTGCCAGCCGAAGAGGTCCTGATAGAAGGCCCGAGCCCGTTCCCCGTCGTCGAAGGGGATCTCGAAGTGCACCACTCGTCCGCTCATCTTTCGACGGTACGCCAGACTCGTGCCCATGACGAGGGGCAACGGCGAGAGACGATCCTGATCACCGGCGCCTCCTCGGGGCTCGGCGCCGAGATGGCGCGCCAGTTCGCCGACCGCGGCCACGACCTCGCCCTGTGCGCCCGACGCACGGACCGGCTCGAGGAGCTGCGGGCCCAGATCCTCGCGGCCCACCCTGCCCGCCGGGTCGAGCTCGCCGCCCTCGACGTCAACGACCACGACGCCGTCTTCACCGTGTTCCGGGACTTCGCAGACTCGCTGGGCCGGATCGACCGGTTCGTCGTCAACGCCGGACTGGGGCAGGGCGCGCCGCTCGGCACCGGCCGCTTCGAGGCCAACCGCGACACCGCGATGACCAACTTCGTCGCCGCGCTCGCGCAGGTCGAGGCCGCGATGGAGCTGGTCCGCGCCCAGGGCGGCGGCCACCTGGTGATGGTGTCGTCGATGTCGGCGATGCGGGGCATGCCGCAAGCGATGGCGACGTACGCCGCGACGAAGGCGGGCGCGGCGCACCTGGTCGAGGGACTGCGCACGGAGTTCCACGGCAAGGACGGGTACGACTTCACCGTGCTCTACCCCGGCTACATCGCCTCGGAGATGAACGACGGCGTTGCCGCCGCCGAGAACAGGCTGATGGTCAGCACCGAGAAGGGCGTCGCGGCGATGGTCGCCGCGATCGAGAGGAAGCGCGGGTCCGCCTGCGTGCCCGCCCTGCCCTGGGCCCCGCTCTCCGTCGTGCTCCGGCATGCACCGCTGCCGCTGTTCCGTCGGATCATCTAGGGGCTGGTGGTTTCCCCGCCCGGGCGGGGAACCAGTGACTTTGTAACGGAAGTTTCGTACACGAAGTCATCACTTCCCCGCCCGGGCGGGGAAACCGTCACCGGTAGGTCAGCAGGTGTCCCGGCAGGTGGGCGTGCTCGTTGTAGGAGACGAGACTGAGGCCGCGGCGACCGGAGACGATGCGGGTGACGCCGGTGTTGACGGTGGTGGGCAGCAGCCGGGCGTACGTCGCGGGGCCGCCGTCGAGCAGCCGGGTGACCAGCGCCGAGATCGGGCCGCCCGAGGACACCGCGACGACCGTTCCGGCGGAGGCGACGGCGTCGAGCGCGGCGGCGGACCGTTCGTGGAAGGCGGCGTAGGACTCCGTGTAGTCGCCGTCGTGGTCACCGCTGCTCCACCGGCCCATCGCCGACTCGTACCACCGCTGGAAGGCCGCGGCGTCCGACTCGTCGGGCATCGGCTCGATCGTCGCGAACTGGGCGAACTGGTCGAGCTCGTTCCAACGCCCGTCCTCGCTGGGCGACTCCGACCAGCCGGCACCTTCGGCCATGATCCGGGCGGTGTCGCGCTGTCGCCTGAGGGATCCGTGGACGACCAGGTCCGGGTGGAGGTGGGCCAGCGACTCCCCCAACCGCCGCGCCTGCTCCTCACCGCGCGCCGAGAGGACGTCGTAGTCGGCGGCGCCGAAGGACGCCTGTCCGTGCCGGACGACGAGCACCTGCCCCATCAGCCGCGCCCGTCGACGATCCGGCGGCACCGCTGCTCGAGGTGGCCGACCGCAGGCCCGAAGACGGCGTAGGCCTCGTTGGTGGTCTGCCGGTGGTGGTAGCGGTACCAGATCTGCTGGGCGATGACGGCGAGCCGGAACAGGCCGAACACCTCGTAGAAGCGCCACTCCTCGGGTGTCACCGAGAGGCCCCTCCGCGAGCAGTAGTGGGCGACCACCTGCTCGCGGGTCCACATCCCCGGCGCGTCGGAGGGCTGACGGCGGAACTGCCGGAAGAACTCGTCGTCATCGGCCTGCACCCAGTAGGCCAGCGAGCCGCCGAGGTCCATCAGCGGGTCGCCGAGCGTGGCCATCTCCCAGTCCAGGACGGCCGCCACCCGGGGCGGGTCGGTCGGCGAGAGCACCAGGTTGTCGAAGCGGAAGTCGTTGTGGACCAGCACGGTGCCGACGTCGGCGGGCTGCTGCTCGTCGAGCCAGGTGGTGAGGTCCGACCAGTCCCCGAGGTCGTCGGTGCGGGCGGCGGCGAGCCGCGTCGTCCAGCCGGCGACCTGGCGGGCGACGTACCCCTCGCCCCTCCCGAGGTCGCGCAACCCCGCGGCGTCGAGGTCGACGGCGTGCAGGTCGACCAGGACGTCCCACACGTCGCCGCACAGCGTCGAGGTCTGCTCCGGCGTCAGGTCCAGGCCGAGCTCGCGACGCGGGATCACGCCCTCGACCCGGGTCATCACGTAGAACGGCTCACCGATCACCGCGGGGTCCTCGCAGTGCGCGACCATCTCCGGCACCAGGGGAAAGACCGGCGCCAGCGCCGACTGGATCCGGAACTCCCGGCCCATGTCGTGGGCGCTGGCCGCCTTGGCCCCGGCCGGCGGGCGACGCAGCACCAGCTCCGGTCCGTCGTCCGGCCAGCTGAGCAGATAGGTCAGGTTCGAGGCACCACCGGGGAACTGCCGCACCGCGGGGATCCCGACGAGCCGGTCGCGCCACGGCTCCGCGGCGTGCGCGCGCAGCCACCCGGCCACCCCCTCGACGTCGAAGGCGTCCTCGTCGCGGACGGCCGTGGTCCGGTCGCTCATGCGTCCCCCCGGGCGTCGAGGCCGTGGAGACCCACGGCCTGCCGACGCAGCTGGGCGTCGTAGGCGGCACGGTCGCGGCGCTTGAGGTCGTACGCCGCCCGGGCCGCCGGGTCCGGCAGCACCAGCTCCTCGCCCCGGTCGACCGCCGCGACGACCGCGGCGGCGATCTCCTCCGGGCCCAGCGGGGCGGTCCGGACCAGGTCCCGGATGACCGACCCGAGGGCGGTGTCGGCTCCGTCGAGGTCGTCGACGAGCCCGGTGCGGAAGTAGGAGGGGCACACCGCCGTCGCCCGCACGCCGTACGCCGCCAGCTCGTGGCCGGTCGTCTCGGTCAGCGCGACGACGGCGGCCTTGACGGCGTTGTAGGCGGCCATCCCGGCCGGGTGGACGAGACCCGCGAGCGAGGCGACGTTGACGACGTGACCCGAGCGCTGGCGCTTGAGCAGCGGTACGAAGGTGGCGGTGCCGCGGACGGCGCCGAGCAGGTTGACGTCGAGCAGCCGCTGCCACTCCGCGATCGGCGCGACGTCGAGCCGGCCCCCGCCGGCGATGCCGGCGTTGTTGACCAGCAGGTCGAGCCCGCCCCAGGCGTCCTCGACGTGCCGGAGCGCGGCGGCCCAGTCGTCGTCGCTGGTGATGTCGAGGGTGAGGTCGACGGCACCGCCGGAGCCGGCGAGGTCGGTGGCCAGCACCTGCTCGCCCCGGGCGCGGTAGGCCGCGACCAGGGCGGCGCCGAGTCCCCGTGCGGCGCCGGTGACCAGGATCCTCATCGGTGCTTGGCGAGCTCGAGCCGGGCGACCAGGCCACGGTGGACCTCGTCGGGACCGTCCGCGAGCCGCAGCGCCCGGGAGCTCACCCACGACATGGCGAGCGGGACGTCGTCGGACATGCCGCCGCCGCCGTGCAGCTGGATGGCCATGTCGATCACCGCGAGGGCGGTGTTGGGCACGGCCACCTTGATCTGGGAGACCTCCGACACGGCGTTGCCCGGCCCGCCGGTGTCGAGCTTCCACGCCGCGTGCAGCACCAGCAGCCGGGCCTGCTCGATCGCGATCCGGGCGTCGGCGATCCGTTCCCGGTTGCCGCCGAGGTCGACCAGCGGCTTGCCGAAGGCGGTGCGACCGGTCCCGCGGCGGATCGCGGCCTCCAGGGCGACCTCGGCGGCGCCGATCAGCCGCATGCAGTGGTGGATCCGGCCGGGTCCGAGCCGCCCCTGCGCGATCGAGAACGCCTCGCCCGGCCCGGAGAGGATGTGGTCGACCGGCACCCGGACGTCGGTGAAGGAGACCTCGCCGTGGCCGAGCGGCTCGTCGGCGTACCCCATGGTGGTGAGCATCCGCTCGATCCTCACCCCGGGGGTCTCCCGCGGCACGAGCACCATCGTGTGGCGGTGGCGGCGGTCGGCGTCGGGGTCGGTGAGCCCCATGAAGACGAAGATCCGGCAGTCCGGGTGGCCGACGCCGGTCGACCACCACTTGCGGCCGTTGATCACGACCTCGTCGCCGTCGACCACCGCGGTGGCCTCCATGTTCGTCGCGTCGGAGCTGGCGACGTCCGGCTCGGTCATCGTGAACGCGGAGCGGATCCGGCCGTCGAGCAGCGGGTCGAGCCAGGCGTCGCGCTGCGCCCGGGTGCCGTAGCGCAGCAGCACCTCCATGTTCCCGGTGTCGGGGGCGTTGCAGTTGAAGACCAGCGGCGCGATCGCCGAGCGGCCCATCAGCTCGGCGAGCGGTGCGTAGTCGACGTTGGAGAGCCCCTGGCCCCCGGCGGTGCCGTAGCGCTCGGCGTACTCCCCGGCGTGCTCGACCGGCAGGAACAGGTTCCACAACCCCTGCGCGCGGGCCTTCGCCTTCAGCTCCTCCAGGACCGGGAGCGGCGTCCACTGCGTGCCCTCGAGCCGGGCCTGCGCGAGGTCGCGGTGGTAGGCCTCCTCGACCGGCTCGACGTGCTCCGCCATGAACGCGGCCACCTGGTCGCGCAGCGAGGCGGCCCGGGGGGAGAGCGAGAAGTCCATGCGCCGACCCTAGTCGTGCCCCCGGCAGCGGCGGCCGGCCTGCTGCGGGGCCGGTGAGAGACTTCCCGGGTGCGGTTGCTCCTGTCCTGCCTGCTGGTCGTGCTCGCGACGGCGTGCTCCTCCGTGGGGGAGCCCGGTCCGGGTTCCAGCGACCCCGGCAGCCCCGGCGGCTCGGTGCCGCCGGCCGACGAGGCCGCGGTGTCCGCGGCCCTCGCGGCGATGTACGCCGGGGACGACCCCGACGCCGAGGACCGCCGCGAGGGCGAGTGCTTCGCCGAGGAGCTGCTCGCCGCCGCGACCCCCGCGGAGCTGCGCGAGGGCGGGCTGCTCGACGCGTCGTACGCCGTGGTGCGCGAGACGCCCACGCTGACCGAGCCGGTCGCGGGCCGGGTCGCCGACGCCCAGCTCGCCTGCACCGACTTCGTCGCCGACGCCACCGCCGCGCAGGACGCCGTCGCCAAGGGCGGGCTCGACCGGCGCGCCTACGCCACCTGCCTGCGCGAGGCCCTCGACGAGCCGCTGATCCGCGAGATCCTGATGGCCTCGCTGCAGGGCCACTGGGACGACCCCGTCCTGGAGCGACTCACCACGGCGCAGACGGGGTGCGCGGCGGAGCAGGAGCGGTAGTCCGGCCCTCCGACGACGCCGCCCGGCCCGGTCAGGCAGCGACGGTCGTGACGACCCGGGCCCGGACGAACGGGTCCTCCCAACGGCGGCGCGTGCGCAGCAGCCGGGTGGTCGACCAGCCGACCATCACCAGGGCGACGAACAGCGACACCATCGGGTCGGGCAGCCGCGCCAGCCCCGAGAACAGCAGGCCGGTGAGGGTGGTGACCAGGGCGAGCCGGGCGGAGTAGGCGACCATCATGATCGGCGGCGCGGGGGTCGCCCGCGCACTGCGGAGGTCGACGGAGAAGGGCCGCTGGTCCGACCAGCGCATCGAGGCGCCGACGACCTGCAGGGTCACGACCACGAGCAGGCACCCGATGGCGGCGAGCTCCGAGGCGTTCGGGACGCCGGCGCGCAGGGCGGCCAGCAGGATCGTCACCAGCGAGGCGAAGCCGAGGAACTCCGCGAGCACCAGCGCCCGCGCCGCGAACACCAGCCGCGGCTCGACCGGGAGGTTCTCCCGCCACAGCTGGCCCCGGCCGTCGAGGCACCAGGCGTTGACGCCGAAGAGCAGGGCACCGCCGGAGACCACCAGGCCCGGCAGGATCGTCACCGACTCCCACGGCAGGTTGCCGAGGACGGCGACCAGACCCGGCCCGACGGCCAGGACCGCCATGCCGCGTCGCATCGGCACCGCCCGCCACACCGACGCGCGATCGATCCGCACCAGCGCGGCGAGGTCGCTCCACGGCATCGCGCGCGGGGTGTGGGTGTCGGTCTCGGCGCGGAGCTCGTCGTGCGGGAGCCGTCGCGCCGCGAGCTCGGCGGGCACCGCCCCGACGACGACCGCGGCCACGAACAGGGCCACCAGGGCGAGCACCACGAAGACCCAGTGGAGGGTCCAGCCGCCGACCGCGCCGAGCACGATCCACAGCGTCGGGATCCGGTCGAGCAGCGAGATCGTGCTGCCGGAGAGCTGCACGGCCAGGGCGGCCCCGCACAGCGTCACCACGACGGCCCGCATCGCCACGACGCCGTGCCGCCGGCGGCGTACGGTCTCGACGGTCCAGGCCACCACCTGCGCGAGGGCGGTCGCGACCGCCATCCAGAGCAGCATCACGACGTGGGCGCTGAGCAGCTGGCTCGGCCCCACGACGTACGCCGTCGTGCCGAGCAGCACCCAGGCCTGGATCAGCCAGGAGATGTTGAGCGGCGCGAGCACGAGCGCGCCGAGGTGGTCGGTCGTCGGGCTGATCGGAAAGGCGACGCCCTGCTCCCGCGAGACCAGCTCGCGACCACCGCCGGAGGCGATGGCCGAGACGATCGAGATCAGCAGGATGCCGGCCATGCCGGTCGGCAGCAGCACGCCGAGCTCGAGCCGGCGGTCCTCGTCGGCGGGGACGACGGCGGGGATGATCGCGGAGGCCAGGGTGATCGTGACCATGACGCCGATGCCGAGCCAGAACCGGGAGCGGCGACGCACCGCGGCGGTGCGGAACCGCAGCAGGTGGCCGACGTCGCGGACCGGCCGCCACCACGCGGGCTCGCGCCTCGCGCGGGCCGGGGTGTCAGTCGAGGAGAGCGCGGTAGGCACGCGCCCCCTCCTCCCCCGCCATGTCGGCGGCGCTCAGGGTCGCGACGCGAGACCCGCCGCGGAGCACGAGCACGTCGCCGCACGCCTCGATCGCGAGCTCGCGCAGGTGGGTCGAGACCAGCACGCACGCGCCGCGGGCGCGGGCGTCGTTGATGACCTCGAGGGTGGCCTCGACGCCGATCGGGTCGACCCCGTCGAAGGGCTCGTCGAGCAGCAGCACCTCGGGCTCGTGCAGCGCCGCGAGCGCGACGGAGAGCCGCCGACCCATGCCGTGGGAGAAGCCGCCGGTCACCCGGTGCGAGGCGCCGCCGAGCTCGAAGCGCTCCAGCAGCTCGCGGGCGCGGTCCTCCCAGTCGACGAGCCGGCGCAGCCGGGCGGCGAGCTGCAGGTGCTCCCACGCGGTGGCCCGCGTGACCAGGCCGCCCACGTCGGGGCAGTAGCCGGTCGCGCGCTTCACCGCGAGCGGCTGCTCGCGGACGTCGTGGCCGGCGACGACGGCCGTGCCGGCGCTCGGCGGCACCAGGCCGGCCAGCACGCGCATCGTGGTCGACTTGCCGGCGCCGTTGCGGCCCAGCAGGCCGGTGGCCTGCCCGGCGTACGCCGCGAGGTCGACGCCGGCGACGGCCTCCACCTCGCCGAAGCTGACGTGGAGGGAGTGCACCTCGACCGCGGGAGTCGAGGCAGGGGGTGCCTGGGACATGCGCTCATCCTCCCCCGAATCGACGCGGGGCGGACCAGAACCGAGGGCCTCGTGTGCCTGAGAGCGGTCCATACACCGCTCTCAGGCACACGCGGCGACGGTGCGGGTCAGGCGGGGAAGGAGGCGCCCCTCGCCACCAGGTCGCGGAGGTACGCCGTGGGGCGGAACCGCTCGCCGTAGGCGTCGGCCAGCTCGTCGGCCCGGTCGCAGAACGCCGCGAGCCCGATCGGGGCGTCGAGGTCCTCGGGGTCCTGGTAGCCGGTCATGAACTGGGCGGCACCGCCGGTGCTCGGCGGGAAGCCGATGCCCATGATCGAGCCGATGTTGGCCGCGGCGGCGGACTCGATGACGCCCTCCTCGAAGCACTTCGCGGTCTCGAGCGCCTCGAGGAACAGGAGCCGGTCCTTCACGTCCCGCAGCGGGATCTGCTGCTCGGCGACCGGGAACACCTCGCCGAGGCCGGACCACAGGCCCTGCCGGCGACCGTTCTCGTCGTAGTCGTAGAAGCCGGCGCCCCGGAGCCGCGAGGGACGTCCGAGCTCGATCATCGTCGCGACCACGGCCGAGCCGGGGTGCTCCTGGTGGTCGAGGCCGTCGCGCTCGGCGGCGTCCCTGGTCGCCGTGGCGATCTTGGCCATCAGCTCCATGTTGAGCTCGTCGGAGAGCTGGAGGGTGCCGACCGGGTAGCCCGCCTGGGTCGCGGCACGCTCCAGCGACACCGGGTGCACGCCCTCGGCGAGCATCGCCAGCCCCTCGTTGACCATGAAGCCGATGACGCGGCTGGTGTAGAAGCCGCGGCTGTCGTTGACCACGATCGGCGTCTTCTTGATCTGCTGCACCACGTCGTAGGCCCTGGCCAGCGCCACGTCCGAGGTCGCCCGGCCGCGGATGATCTCGACCAGCGGCATCTTGTCGACGGGGCTGAAGAAGTGCAGTCCGATGAAGTCGGCCGGTCGGTCCACACCCTCGGAGAGCTCGGTGATCGGCAGCGTCGAGGTGTTCGAGCACAACAACGCGTCCGCGTCGACGTGCGGGGCGGCCTCCGCGAAGACCTGGTGCTTGAGCGCGGGGTCCTCGAAGACCGCCTCGATCACCAGGTCGCAGCCGGCGAGGTCGGCGTAGTCGTCGGTGGGGTGGATCCGGTCGAGCAGCTCGGCGGACTTCTCCGGGGTCAGCCTGCCGCGCTCGACCGCCTTCGCGTTGAGCTTCTCGGAGTAGGCCTTGCCCTTCTCGGCGTTCTCCTGCGCGACGTCCTTGAGCACCACCTGCATGCCGGCGCGGGCGCAGGAGTAGGCGATCCCGGCACCCATCATCCCGGCGCCGAGGACGCCGACCTTCGTCGCGCGCCACGGCTCGATGCCCTGCGGCCGCAGCGACCCGGCGTTGATCGCCTGCAGGTCGAAGAAGAACGCCTGGATCATGTTCTTGCTGTTCTGGTTGACGATCAGCTTCGTCAGGTAGCGCGACTCGATCCGGCTGGCGGTCTCGAAGTCGACGGTCGCACCCTCGACGGCCGCGGACAGGATCGCCTTCTGGGCGGGGTAGTCGGCGCCCTTGAGCTGCTTGCGCAGCAGCGCCGGGAACGCCGGCAGGAACTGGGCCAGCGCCGGCGACTTCGGGTTGCCGCCGGGCATCTTGTAGCCGGGGGCGTCCCAGGGCTGGACCCCGGCGCCGGGGTCCTCGGCGTTCGCGAGGATCCACGCCTTGGCGGCGGGGACCAGCTCCTCGCGGGTGGCGACGAGCTCGTCGACGAGGCCCTTGCCCTGCGCGGCCTGCGGGTCGAACTGCGGGCCCTGGAGCAGGACGTCCATCAGGGCGGGCTGGAGGCCGAGCATCCGGACGGTGCGGGTCACGCCGCCGCCACCGGGGAGCAGCCCGAGGCTGGCCTCGGGCAGCCCGATCTTCACCGCGCGGTCGTCGACGGCGATCCGGTGGTTCGTGGCGAGCGCGATCTCGAGGCCACCGCCGAGCGCGGCGCCGTTGATCGCCGCCACGACCGGCCGGGGGAAGGTCTCGAGGCGACGCAGCGTCGCCTTGATCGCCTCGACCTCCGCGAAGATCCGGGGCGCGTCGTCGGTGGTGGCCTGGATCATCAGCGTGAGGTTGCCGCCGGCGAAGAAGGTCTTCTTCGCGCTCGCGACGACCACGCCGGTCACCTGCTCCTGCTCGGCGTGGAGCCGCTCGACCGCGGCCTGCATCGAGCGCTGGTAGATCTCGTTCATGGTGTTGGCGCTGGCGGTCGGGTCGTCCATCGTCAGCGTGACGATCCCGTCCTCGTCCCGCTGGTAGTGGACGGCGTTCTGCTCGGTCTGGGTGGCAGTCATGTGGGTGTGTCTCTCCTGGGAGTGCGGGCGGTCAGACGAGCTCGACGATGGTGGCGATCCCCATGCCGCCGCCGATGCACAGCGTGGCGAGGCCGCGGCGCTGGTCGCGGCGCTGGAGCTCGTCGACGAGGGTGCCGAGGATCATCGCGCCGGTCGCACCCAGCGGGTGGCCCATCGCGATCGCCCCGCCGTTGACGTTGGTGACCTCGTGGGTGATGCCCATGTCCTTCATGAACCGCATCGCGACGGCCGCGAACGCCTCGTTCATCTCGAACAGGTCGATGTCGGAGACCTCGAGACCGGCCTTGGCCAGCACCTTGCGGGTCGCGGGCGCGGGGCCGGTGAGCATGATCGTGGGGTCGGCGCCGGAGACGGCGGTGGCGACGATCCGGGCCCGCGGGGTCAGCCCGAGGTCGGAGCCGACCTGCTCGTTGCCGATCGCCATGACGGCGGCTCCGTCGACGATGCCCGAGGAGTTGCCGGCGTGGTGGACGTGGTCGATGGCCGGGACCCAGTGGTACTTCTCCAGGGCGACGTCGTCGAAGCCGGCGTCCTTGCCCATCTGGGCGAAGCTGGGCTTGAGCCCGGCGAGGCCCTCGGGGCTGGTGTCGGGGCGCACCAGCTCGTCGTGCTCGAGCACGGTCAGGCCGTTCTGGTCCCGGACGGGGACGACCGAGTCGGCGAAGTAGCCGTTGGCCCAGGCCTTCGCGGCCCGGTGGTGGCTCTCCGCGGCGTAGGCGTCCACGTCGTCGCGGGTCCAGCCCTCGAGGGTGGCGATCAGGTCGGCGCCGATCCCCTGCGGGACGAACCCGGTGGTGAGGGCGGTCGCCGGGTCCATGGCCCAGGCGCCGCCGTCGGAGCCCATCGGGACCCGGCTCATCGACTCGACGCCGCCGGCGAGGATCAGGTCCTCGAAGCCGGAGCGGACCCGGGCGGCGGCCTGGTTGACTGCCTCGAGGCCGGAGGCACAGAACCGGTTGAGCTGGACGCCCGCGACGGTCTCGGGGTAGCCGGCGGCGAGCGCGGCGGTCTTGGCGATGTCGGAGCCCTGCTCCCCGATCGGGGTCACCACGCCCAGCACGACGTCGTCGATCCGCGCGGGGTCCAGCCCCGGGTTGCGCTCCCTGATCTCGTCGAGCAGCCCCACGACGAGGTCGACGGGCTTCACCTCGTGGAGGGAGCCGACCGCCTTGCCCTTGCCACGCGGGGTGCGGATGTGGTCGTACACGAATGCTTCAGCCATGACCGTCCTTGTCGTACCCCCGGGACCGGGGGTGGTCGCTTGCCTCCCTCGATTGTGACACCGATACTGTCAGGGTCGTCAAGGTGGCGCGGGTCACCCCACCCCGATCGAGGCAGGAGCCGGCGTTGGAGGAGAGCGTGGAGTCGCTGCGCGAGCTGCTGACGCTCGACGAGCTGACCAACCGGGTGGGCTTGAGCGTCCGCACCATCCGCTTCTACACCAGCAAGGGCCTGGTGCCGCCGCCGATCCGGCGCGGCCGGTCCGGCTACTACACCCCCGACCACGTCGCCCGGCTGGAGCTCGTCCAGGAGCTGCAGACCCACGGCTTCACGCTCTCGGCGATCGAGCGCTACCTCTCCCGGATCCCCGCCGACGCCGGCCCCGAGGACATCGCGCTCCACCGCACCATGCTCGCGCCGTGGCAGGCGGAGGCACCGGAGGAGATGAGCCGCGCCGCCCTCGACCGGCGCGCCAACCGCACCCTCACCGACGACGAGCTCGAGACGCTCTCGGCGCTGGGGATCGTGATGCGCACCAAGCGTGGTCGCTTCCAGGTGGCCGGCTCGCAGCTCACGGTCGGGCTGGGGCTGCTCGACCTGGGCTTCCCGACCGAGGCCGCGATCGCCGCCGCCGACATCTACGCCGAGCACGGCCGCCAGATCGCCAAGGAGCTCAGCGAGCTGTTCCGGACCATGGTGTGGCCGGCCTACAAGGAGTCGGGCGCCTCGCCGGAGAAGCTGCGCGAGGTCGTCGAGCGGCTCAAGCCGCTCTCGATCGCCTCGCTGGTCGCCGCCTACGAGTCGGCGATGGACGAGACCAATCGCGAGGCGGTCGCCCAGCGGTCGAGGTGAGGCTGCCCGCCCTGCTCCTAGGCTGGGGGCATGGGTGATGCGCAGACGGTCCTGCTCACGGGTGCCACGGGGTTCATCGGGCGGCGGCTCGCGCCCGCCCTGGTCGAGGCGGGCCACGACGTCCGCGCCATGACGCGGCGTCCCGAGGACTACGACGGCGCCGGTCGCCCGGTCGGCGCCGACGTCGACGACCCCGACTCGCTGGTCGAGCCGCTCACCGGGGTCGACGTCGCGATCTACCTGGTCCACTCCCTCGACGACCCCGACTTCGAGGCCAAGGACGCCGAGGCGGCGCGTGGCTTCGCCCGCGTCGCGGCGGAGGCCGGCGTCCGCCAGATCGTCTACATGGGCGGGCTGGGCGCGGACGACGGCACCCTCTCCCCCCACCTGCGCTCGCGCCGCGAGGTCGAGCAGCTGCTCGGCGAGACCGGCGTCCCCGTGACCGTGCTGCGGGCGGCGATCGTGGTCGGCGCCGGCGGCATCTCCTGGGAGCTGACCCGGCAGCTGGTCAAGAACCTGCCCGCGATGGTGGTCCCGAAGTGGGTCGACACGCCCACCCAGCCGATCGCGGTCGACGACGTGGTCCGCTACCTCGTCGGGGTGACCGGCAACGAGGAGGCCTTCGGGCGGGTCTTCGAGGTCGGCGGCCCCGAGGCGATGACCTACCTGGAGATGCTGCAGGTCGCTGCCGAGGTCTCCGCCGGCCGCCGGGTGCCGATCGTCAAGGTCCCGGTGCTGACCCCGCGGCTCTCGTCGTACTGGCTGGCCCTGGTGACCGACGTCGACGTCACCACCGGGCGCAACCTGATCGACTCGATGGGGACGAAGGTCGTCGTCACCGACACCAGCATCCGCGACGTGGTGCCCGGCGACACGGTGCCGTACGCCGAGGCGGTGCGGCGGGCGCTCGAGGACGACCCCGCCACCCGGCCGCGGACTAGCTGAACACCAGCGGCAGCGCGAGGAGCATCGTCAGCGACCAGCTGAGGTGGGTCAGGATCGGGCCGAGGATCCCGCCGGAGGCCCGGCGCTCGAGCCCGACCACGACGCCGAGCAGCACCGCGGCGAAGGTGAGCATCACGTTGCCGGTCGCGTAGGTGGCGATGGCGTAGAGCACGGTCGTGACCAGCACCGGGTTGCGCGTGACGGCGGCGAACGCGGCGCCGCGGAAGAACAGCTCCTCGGCGGCCCCGGTCACGGCGGTGATGAGGAACAGCAGCGGCAGCGAGCCCTCGTCGGCGAACACGACGACGTCGCCGACCTGGTCGGCGAGGAAGGGGATCTGGCGCACCACGAGGCCCCCGAGGACGAAGATCCCCGCCAGCCCGAAGCCCAGCAGCAGCGGGGTCACCACCGGCCGGACGTGGTCGTCGCGGCGGGCGATCCGACCCAGGTGGAGGGGCCCGGACGCCAAGGCGCCCGTGGCCCAGATCGCGGAGAGGCCGAGCGAGCCGGCGTAGAACTGGGCGCTGCCGGGCTCGAGCCGCAGGCTCAGGCCGAGCACGATGCCGCCGAGCACGACCACCACCACGGTCACCCACTGACGGCGACGCAGCATCTCCGGGGTGTCGCGCTGCTCGCGCGGGACCTTCTCGACGAGCGCGTTGCGCAGGAACTCGCGCACCGGGCCTCCCTCCACTGCTCCGAGTCTGGGTGCGTACCCACGGTACGCACCCGGGCAATGCCCCGGCCGTTCGTGCCGGCACAGCAGACGCCCCGCCCCTGACGGGGCGGGGCGTGCTGGGGTCGTGCTCAGCGCGTCACTTCTTGAAGGCGTCCTTGACGTCGCTGGCCGCGTCCTTGGCCTTCTCACCGGCCGACTTGACCGAGGCGGAGGCCTGGTCGCCCTTGCCCTCGCCCTCGAGACGCTCGTTGCCGGTGGCCTGGCCGGTCGTCTCCTTGGCCTTGCCCTTGAGGTCCTCGCCCTTGTTGGAGGCCTTGTCGTCCAGTCCCATGACGGTCCTTTCGTCGGATGACTCCCACGATGGCACCGCGGTCCAACCGGCGCCCCACCCGATCAGGTGGGGTCGCCGGACGGTGGTGGGATCAGCGACGACCGCTGAACGACGCGGCGCTGTGCGAGCCGCCACCGCCGCCGGTGCCGCTGCCGCCGCGACGGCGCGACCGGCCGCCGGGCTGGCCCTGACCGGTGCCCGAGGGCTGGCCGGGACGCGAGGTCTGCTTCCGACCCTGCTGCTGGCCCTGCTTCTGGCCCTGCTTCTGGCCGGAGCCCTGCGGGCTCCCGCCCTGGCCCTGGGAGGAGCCGCGGGCGCCGCGCGAGCGGTTGCGGCCACCGCCGGTACGGGTCGAGCCGCCGGAGGGGCGGGCCTCGACCAGGGCCGGGGCGTAGCCGCCGGGCACCAGCGTCCGCTCGCCGGGGGCGAGCTCGACGAGGACCGGGTGGGCCGAGCCGGCGACCTTGGTCAGCACCGGCTTGATGCCGGCCTGCCGGGTCAGGGCGCGCACGTCGCGGACCTGCTCGTCGGTCATCAGGGTCACCACGGTGCCCTCGGCGCCGGCGCGCGCCGTACGTCCGGAGCGGTGGAGGTAGGCCTTGTGCTCGACCGGCGGGTCGGCGTGGACGACCAGGGAGACGTCGTCGACGTGGATGCCGCGGGCCGCGATGTCGGTCGCGACCAGGGTGCTGGCCTCACCGGAGTGGAAGGCCTGCATGTTGCGGGTGCGGGCGTTCTGGCTCAGGTTGCCGTGCAGGTCGACGCTCGGGACGCCGCTCTTGTTCAGCTGCCGCGCGAGTGCCTTGGCACCGTGCTTGGTGCGGGTGAAGACGACCGTCCGGCCGGGCGCGCTGGTGAGGTCGACCAGCACCGGGAGCCGGTGCTCGCGCTGCAGGTGCAGCACGTGGTGCGACATCTTCGCGACCGGGGACTGCGCGGAGTCGGCCTCGTGGGTGACCGGCTGCGACAGGAACTGGCGGACCAGCCCGTCGACGGCCTTGTCGAGCGTCGCCGAGAACAGCATCCGCTGGCCCTGGGTGGGCGTCGCGGACAGCAGCCGGCGTACGGAGGGGAGGAAGCCGAGGTCGGCCATGTGGTCGGCCTCGTCGAGCACCGTGATCTCCACGGAGCCGAGGTCGCAGTGACCCTGGCCGATCAGGTCCTCGAGCCGCCCGGGGCAGGCCAGGACGATGTCGACGCCCTTGCGCAGCGCGGTGACCTGGGGGTTCTGGCCGACGCCACCGAAGACGGTGGTGGTCGTGAGGCCGGCCGCGGCGGCCAGCGGGCGGAGCGCCTCGTGGATCTGGCCGACGAGCTCGCGGGTCGGTGCGAGGACGAGGGCGCGGGGCCGGCGGGTGGCCGGGCGGGCGCCGCCGGAGAGGCGGGCCACGAGGGGGAGCAGGAAGGCGTAGGTCTTGCCCGAACCGGTGCGCCCACGGCCGAGCACGTCACGGCCGGCGAGGGAGTCGGGCAGCGTCGCCGCCTGGATCGGGGTGGGGTCGGTGATGCCGCCCTGGGCGAGCAGCGCGGACAGGAAGTCCGGGACGCCGGTGGCAGCGAAAGTGACAGGGGCTTGCGAAGTCAAGGGAGGGAATCTCTCGGTTGGTGTCTCACCAACGCGTCCGCCGGACGGCGGGGGCCGCAGCTCGAGGCTGCTGCGTGGGCTCGCGACGTCGGACGCCGCGAGGGCTGCCACGAGACGTGACGGCCGGCGGGACGAGGCAAGACTGGACGTACCGCTGGTAGGAGCCTAGGGGACATCGGCTCGCGACGAGACATTTCGGGAACGTGCGCTGCCTCACCCCGTCGCGGGCGCCCGGGCCGGGCTCATCGGGCGTAGCGCTGCGCGAAGGCCGCCAGCAGCCGCGGCGGCTCCGTCACGACGCTGCGGCGGGCCAGGTCGACCAGGCCCTGCAGCTGCTCGGGCGGGAAGTAGCCGTGGTCGCGGTAGGTCTCCACCCGCAGCACCAGCCCCTCGGCGTCGAGCTCGGGGTGGAACTGGGTCGCGTAGACGTTCTTCCCGATCCGGAACGCCTGCACCGGGCAGGTGGCCGAGGACGCCAGCCGGACCGCACCCTCCGGCAACCGGGAGACCGCCTCCTTGTGGCCGAGCAGGACGTCGAAGGAGGCCGGCAGGTCGGCGAGCACCGGGTCGGCGCGGCCCTCGTCGGTCAACGTCACCTCGACGCAGCCGACCGGCTCGCCGTGGGTGCGGTCGACCAGGCCGCCCCGGGTGCCACCGAGCACGCCGATGCCGTAGCAGCAGCCGAGGAACGGCGCGTCGAGGGCGACCACCTGCTCGGCCAGCGCCGCGAGCTCGGCCTCGACCCGGCGCTGGACGTCGGACTTGTCCGGGTCCGGATCGCTGACGTTGAACGGGCCACCGCCGAGCAGCACCCCCGACCAGCGCGCCAGGTCGACGACCCCGAGCTCCTCGCGCTCCAGCCGGACCCGGCGCAGGTCGCGCTCGTCGAGGCCGGTGCAGCGCAGCACGGCCTCGTACTCGCTGTCGGCGACGTCGTCCTCGGGGCGGGTGCCGAGGAAGAGGAACGGTCTCATGACTGGACCGCCACCCCGCTCCCGATCAGTCCCTCCACGTCCTCGATCCCCCATGCGGCGAGCGCCTCACGGGTGTGGGCGCCGGGTCCCTGCGGGCTCATCGAGACGCTGCCCGGCGTACGGCTGAACCGCGGAGCGGGCGCCGGCTGGGTGATGCCCTCGCGCTCGAGGAAGGTGCCGCGTGCGACCAGCTGCGGGTGGCGGTGGGCCTCGCTGGGTGGCAGCACCGGGGCGACGCAGGCGTCGGTGCCGTCGAAGACCGCGCACCACTGGGCCTGGGTGCGCTGCGCGAACGTCTCGGTGAGCAGCGAGCGCAGCTGTGCGTGGTGGGCGGGGTCGTCGCGGTCGGGCGCGACGCCCTCCAGCCCGAGCAGCCGGATCATCTCGGCGTAGAACTGCGGCTCCAGCGGTCCGACGGCCAGGTGCTGGCCGTCGGCGGTCTCGTAGAGGTCGTAGTACGGCGTCCCTCCGTCGAGCAGGCCGCTGCGGCGCCGCTCGGGCTGGACGCCGAGGGCGGCGAAGGTCGACGCCATCGCCGCGAGGTGGGCGGTGCCGTCGACGATCGCGGCGTCGACGACCTGCCCCCGGCCGCTGCTGCGGGCCTCGAGGAGCGCGGCGAGGACGCCGATGACGAGGTAGGTCGAGCCGCCGCCGAAGTCACCGACCAGGTTGGTCGGGAAGTGCGGGCGGTCGGGGTCCTGGCCGAGGCCGTGGAGGACGCCGGTGATCGCGACGTAGTTGAGGTCGTGGCCGGCGGCCTGAGCCCACGGCCCGTCCTGGCCCCAGCCGGTCATCCGGCCGTAGACCAGCCGCGGGTTGCGGGCCCAGCAGTCCTCGGGGCCCAGGCCCAGCCGCTCCGTCGCGCCGGGCCGCAGCCCCTCGACCAGCACGTCGGCCTCGGCCACCAGGTCGAGCACCGTCGCGACCGCGGCGGGCTGCTTGAGGTCGAGCGCGACGCTGGGCCGGCCGCGGGTCAGCACGTCGTACCGCCCGGCGCCGAACAGGTCGCCACCCGGCCGCTCGAGGCGGATCACGTCCGCACCGAGGTCGGCCAGCGTCATGCAGGCGTGCGGTCCGGGCCCGATCCCGGCGATCTCCACGACCCTGACGCCACGCAGCGGTCCGGTGCCCTGCCCGAGCTCGAGACTCATGCGCCCGATGATGACAGAGCCGGCGACCCGCCCCGACCGTTGAGTTGGGCGTGGGCATCACTCGAGCTGGGCATGTGCATCGACCCCGGTGTTGCGCACGCCCACCTCACCTGTTGCACACGCCCAACTCAACCCTCGGGGTGGGGGAGGACGCGGCGGAGGAACTGGCGGGTGCGCTCCTCGCGGGGGTGGCTGAGGACCTGGGCGGGTGGGCCGGACTCGAGGATCCGGCCGCCGTCGAGGAAGCAGACCCGGGTGGCGACGTCGCGGGCGAAGGCCATCTCGTGGGTGGCGATGACCATCGTGGTCCCCGACTCCGCGAGGTCGCGGACGATCGTCAGCACCTCCCCGACCAGCTCGGGGTCGAGGGCCGCGGTGATCTCGTCCAGCAGCAGCAGCGCGGGCCCCGTCGCCAGGGCGCGGACCAGGGCGGCCCGCTGCTGCTGGCCGCCGGAGAGCCGGTCGGGGTGCTGGTCGGCGTGCTCGGCGAGCCCGAACCGGTCGAGCAGCTCGCGCGCCTGCTGCTCGGCCTCGCGACGTCGTACGCCGTGGACCCGGCGGGGCGCGAGGGTCACGTTGTCGAGCACGGTCAGGTGCGGGAACAGGTTGTAGGACTGGAAGACCATGCCCATCCGCTGCCGCACCTCGCGCCGGTCGACCAGCGGGTCGGAGACGTCGCGGCCCTCGAGCTCGATGACGCCGTCGTCGATGTCCTCGAGCAGGTCCAGGCAGCGCAGCAGCGTCGACTTGCCCGACCCCGAGGACCCGATCAGGCAGACCACGTCGTGCTGCTCGACCTCGAGGTCGACGTCGTCGAGGACGACCCGGTCGCCGTAGGTCTTGCGGAGGTCGGTCACCCGCAGCAGGGGCGTGCTCACAGGACACCCGCCCGTTCCCGCTCCCACCAGCGGCGCTGCACCCAGTCGGTGAGCCGCGCCAGTGGCACCGTGAGCGCGACGAAGAAGCCGGCCACCACGACGTACGGCGTGTAGTTGAAGTTGTACGCCGTGTAGTCGCGCGCGGCGAACACCGCGTCGAAGACGGCGACCGCCGAGACGAGCGCGGTGTCCTTCTGCAGCGAGACGAAGTCGTTGAGCAGCGGCGGCACCACCCGGCGGACCGCCTGGGGCACGACGACGTGCCGCATCGCCTGCCCGCGGGAGAGGCCCAGCGCGTCGGCGCTGGCGACCTGCGAGGGGTGGATCGACTCGATCCCGGCGCGGAACACCTCGGCGACGTAGGCGCCGTAGGAGAGCACCAGCGCGACGCCGGCCCAGAAGAACTCGTCGGTGGGCAGGCCCTGCAGCTGCAGCGCGGGTACGCCGAAGCCGAGCATCAGGATCAGCAGGATGGTCGGGATGCCGCGGAACAGGTCGGTGTAGACGACCGCGGCCACCCGCAGCGGCGCCAGCCACGGCGACCGGGCGGTGCGGGCGACCGCGACCGCCAGCCCGAGGACCAGGATGAACACCTCGGCGACCAGGAACAGCTGCACGTTGAGCCAGAAGCCGTCGAGGATGTCGGGGAAGACCGCCCGCGCGTCCTCCCAGCTGAAGAACGTCTCCCGGACCCGCGGCCAGCCCGGTGAGCTGCGGACGACCAGCGAGAGCCCCACCAGCGCGACGACGACCAGGCCGGCGGCGAGCAACGATGATCGGACGTGCTGCCGGCGGCGTACCCGCCGTCGCTGGAGCTCGCGCTCGCTGGGCTCCCGCGTCGCGGGACGCCGGTCGGGTCCCACTACTGGAGCTCGGGGACGTCCACGACGTCGGAGAGCCACTGCTGCTCGATCTGGTCGAGGGTGCCGTCCTCGCGCAGCGTCGCGAGCGCCTGGTCGACGCAGGGGACGAGCTCGCTGTCCTTCTCGAACAGCATCCCGAACTCCTCGGGCTCGCCGGTCTCGGGCTTGAACTGGCCGATCAGCGTGGCCTGCGGGATCTCGACGGCGGTGATGAAGAAGGCGGTGGGGAGGTCCGCGAGGATCGCGTCGACCTGGCCGTTGAGCAGCGCCTGCTTGGCGACGTTGGTGTCCTCGAAGACGGCAGGGTCCTGGCCCGGCGCGATCACGTCGCGGATCACGGTCAGCGACGTGGTGCCGGTCTGGGCGCCGAGGGAGTAGTCGGACAGCTCCGCCACGGTGGTCGCGTCGGCGATCGGCGAGTCCTTGAGCGCGATCACGGCCTGCGAGGCCTGGTAGTAGCCCTCGGAGAAGTCGACGACCTCGGCCCGCGCGGGGGTGATCGAGATCTGGTTGATGTCGAAGTCGAAGTCCTTGGCCCCCGGCTTGTAGGAGGTGTTGAAGGGGACCTTGACCCACGCCACCTGGTCCGCGCCGAACCCGAGCTCGTCGGCCACCGCGTAGGCGACGGCGGACTCGAAGCCCTCGCCGTTGGTGGGGTCGTTGCCGGAGAACCACGGCTCGTACGCCGGGGTGTCGGTGCCGATCGTCAGCGTGCCCGGCTCCAGGGTCGGCAGCTGGTCGGTCGCACACTCCTCGGGGCTGGTGGCGGCGGCGTCCGGGGCGGTGGTCGGCTCCTCCTCCACCGGGGCGCACGCGGCGGTCAGCCCGACCGCCAGCAGCAACGGGACGGCCAGGATCGTGCGCGTTCTCATGAGCAGATCGTAGGACCGCGCGGGCGTCCGCGTCGCCTGTCTCACCCGGGGTCGCCCACCCCCTCGGCCCCGGGGCGGGTTCGTGGGCTGCGCCACGACCTCTTGCAACTCGTTGCATAGGTGGGCCACGATGGCGCCCATGGCCCTCGAGCACGCGCTGCTGGTGGCCCTGCGCGAGCGACCGGCGTCGGGGCTGGAGCTCGCGCGCCGCTTCGACCGCTCGATCGGCTTCTTCTGGCACGCGACGCACCAGCAGATCTACCGGGTGCTGGCGCGGATGGAGGGCGAGGGCTGGCTGACCGTCCGCACCGTCGCCCAGACCGGTCGCCCCGACAAGAAGGAGTACGCCGTCTCCCCGGCAGGGCAGGAGGTGCTGGCCGGCTGGCTGGCCGCCGGGTCGACGGTCGAGCCGTTGCGCAGCGAGCTCGCGCTCAAGCTCCGCGCCGCGTCGTACGGCGACCGGGCGGCGGTGCGTCACCTGGCCGAGCAGCACCTCGCGGAGCACCGGGCTCGGCTCGCGGCGTACCACCAGATGGCGGCCGAGCAGTACCCCGACCCCGACGACCTCACCGACGCCGACCTCGACCGCTACCTCGTCCTGCGCGGCGGGGTGCGGCTCGAGGAGTTCTGGATCGGCTGGCTGACCGAGTACCTGGAGAGAACATGAGCTACGACCACCTGCTGTCCCCGATCCGGCTCGGCGATCTCGAGCTGCGCAACCGCGTGGTGATGGGGTCGATGCACACCGGGCTGGAGGACCGGGTCTGGGACCTGCCGAAGCTCGCGGCGTACTTCGCCGAGCGCGCCCGCGGCGGCGTCGGGCTGATGATCACCGGTGGCTACGCCGTCAACAAGCGGGCCTGGCTGAAGCCGTTCGCCGGCGAGATGACCACCCGGCTCCACGCGATGCGCCACCGGCAGGTCACCGACGCGGTGCACGAGGCGGGCGGCGCGATCGCGCTGCAGCTGCTCCACGCCGGGCGCTACGCCTACCACCCGTTCAGCGTCGGGGCCTCGGCGCAGCAGTCCCCCATCACGCCGTTCCGGCCGCGCGCACTGTCCACGAGGGCCGTCCACCGCACCGTCGACGACTTCGCGCGCTCGGTGGCGCTCGCGCGCAAGGCCGGGTACGACGCGGTCGAGGTGATGGGCTCCGAGGGCTACCTGATCAACCAGTTCCTCGCCGCGCGCACCAACGACCGCACCGACGAGTGGGGCGGCAGCGCCTCGGCCCGGATGCGCTTCCCGGAGCGGATCGTCGAGCGGATCCGCGAGGTCGTCGGGGACGGCTTCCCGATCATCTACCGGATCTCGCTGCTCGACCTGGTCGAGGGCGGGCAGTCGTGGGAGGAGACCGTCGAGCTGGCCCAGCGGCTGCAGGCCGCCGGGGTCACCGCCTTCAACACCGGCATCGGCTGGCACGAGGCGCGGGTGCCGACGATCATCACGCAGGTCCCGCGGGGGATCTGGACGCCGTGGACCGCGCGGCTGCGCTCGCAGGTGACGGTGCCGGTGATCGCCTCCAACCGGATCAACACCCCCGAGCTCGCCGAGGAGCTGGTCGCCTCCGGTGCCGCCGACCTGGTCTCGATGGCACGGCCCTTCCTCGCCGATCCCGACCTGGTCGCCAAGGCCGCCGCCGGCCGCGCCGACGAGATCAACACCTGCATCGGCTGCAACCAGGCCTGCCTGGACCACACCTTCGCCAACACCACCGCCTCCTGCCTGGTCAACCCGCGCGCCTGCCACGAGACGACGCTGGTGCTCGGGCCCACCCGGCGCTCGGCCCGGGTCGCCGTCGTCGGCGCCGGCCCCGCCGGCCTCGCCACCGCGGTCTCCGCGGCCGAGCGCGGCTTCGCGGTCACGCTGTTCGAGGCCGGCCCCGAGATCGGCGGCCAGTTCCGGCTGGCCATGGCGGTCCCCGGCAAGGAGGACTTCGCCGACACCCTGCGCTACTACGGCCGCCGGCTCGAGGTGCTCGGGGTCGACGTCCGGCTGTCCACGCGGGCGAGCGCGGCCGACCTCGCGGCGTACGACGAGGTGGTGGTCGCGACCGGCGTCGAGCCGCGGATCCCCGGCGACATCGAGGGGATCGACCACCCGTCGGTCGTGTCGTACGCCGACGTGCTGGCGGGCCGGGTCGTGCCCGGCCGGCGGGTGGCGGTGATCGGCGCCGGCGGCATCGGCGTCGACGTCTCCCACTGGCTGGCCCACGACCCGGCCGACACCACCGAGGACTGGCTCGCCCACTGGGGCGTCGGCGACCCCTCGGTCCACCCCGGTGGGCTGACGGAGCCCAAGCCGCGCACCCCCGCCCGCGAGGTCACCCTCGTGCAGCGCAAGACCACCCGGATCGGTCTCGGACTCGGCAAGACGTCGGGCTGGGCCCACCGGGCCGTGCTGAAGCAGTCCGGCGTGCGGCAGGTGTCGGGGGCGTCGTACGACCGCGTCGACGACGCGGGCCTGCACCTGACCGTCGACGGCGCCCCGGTGCTCGTCGAGTGCGACCACGTGGTGGTGTGCGCGGGCCAGGAGTCGGTGCGCTCGCTCTACGACGAGCTGGTGCGCGCCGAGGCCCCCGGGGTCGGGGTCCACCTGATCGGCGGTGCCGACGTCGCCGCCGAGCTCGACGCCAAGCGCGCGATCGCGCAGGGGACCCGGGTCGCCGCGGCCCTCTGAGCGTGGGGGGCCGACCTAGGTTGGTGGGCATGCGGATCCTCGACCCGACCGACGACGAGCTGCGACGCTCCCTGGTCCTCAAGTGGGGCACCGTCGACCCCGACGTGCTCCCCGCGTGGGTCGCGGAGATGGACTACCCGACGGCGCCGCCGGTGGCCGAGGCGGTCCGGCGGGCGGTCGAGGACGGCGTGCTGGGCTACCCGCCCTTCGAGCAGGGCGGCGCCCTCGGGCACGCGTACGCCGGGTTCGCCGAGCGCCACTACGGGCAGCGGGTCGACCCCGAGCAGGTGCTGCCGGTCGTCGAGGTGACCGCCGGCGTCCGGGTGGCGCTGGACGTGCTGAGCGATCCCGCTCCGGTGGTGCTGCCCACGCCGGCGTACCACCCGCAGTTCGGGGTGGTGCCCCTCACCGGGCGCGAGGTCTGGGAGCTCCCGGTCCCGCCCGACGCGCCGACGGGGATGATCGACCTCGACCGGCTCGACGCCCTGTTCGCGCGGGGCGCCCGGACGCTGCTGCTCACCCAGCCGCACAACCCGCTCGGCCACGTCCACACCCGCGAGCAGCTCGAGGGGATCCGCGACGTCGTGGTGCGCCACGGCGGGCGCGTGATCAGCGACGAGATCCACGCGCCGCTGGTGCTGCCGGGGGCGACCCACGTCCCGTACCTGTCCCTCGACGGCGCGGGCGAGCACGCCGTCGCGGTGCTCGCCGCGAGCAAGAGCTTCAACACCGCCGGGCTGCGGTGCGCCCAGATCGTCACCGACGACCCCGCCACCCGCGACCGGCTGCTCGACGGGCCCGTGGCGCGCAACGCCTCGTGGTCGACGCTCGGGGAGATCGCGGCCGTGGCGGCGTACACCCACGGCGACCCGTGGCTCGCCGCCCTCGTCGAACGGCTCGACGAGCAGCGGCGCCTGCTGGCCGACCTGCTCGCCGAGCACCTGCCGGCGGCCCGGATGCGGCCGCTGCAGGCGACCTACCTCGCCTGGCTCGACCTGCGCGCGTACGACGCCGAGGACCCCGCCGCCCTCGCGCTCGCGAAGGGGCGGGTCCAGCTCGAGGCCGGCCACCGCTACCAGCACGACCTCACCGGCCACCTGCGCCTCAACCTCGCCACCTCCCCCGCCCGGCTCACCGAGATCGTGCGCCGGCTGGCCTCCGCCCTGGGCTGAGGTGGGGTGCGCTACGAGGCGGGGCTGCGGGGCGGGGCTGCGGGGCGGGGGGTCGCATGTAACGCCGCCGCCGGCCTCAGCCCTCGTGCGTGGGTTGGGCGGCGATCAGGTCGCGGTACCAGTCGAAGGACTTCTTGGGGGTGCGGGCCTGGGTGGCGTGGTCGACGTGGACCAGGCCGAAGCGCTGGCTGAAGCCCTCGGCCCAGTCGAAGTTGTCGAGCAGCGACCAGCAGTAGTAGCCCCGGATGTCGACGCCGCGCTGGATCGCGGTGGCGACCGCCGCGAGGTGGGCCTCGAGGTAGTCGATCCGGCGCTGGTCGTCGACCACGCCGTGCTCGTCGGGGCCGTCGTTGAAGGCGCAGCCGGACTCGGTGATCACGATCGGGGGCAGCGCGGCGCGGTAGCGGGCGCGGAACATGATCAGCCACTCGCGCAGCGCGTCGGGGACGATCGGCCGGCCGAAGTCGGTGGTCGGGTAGCCGATGACGTCGAGCATCTCGAAGGGCAGCTCGGCCGTCTCGGGGGCCGCCGCGATCTTCATCGGGTGGTAGTAGTTCACGCCGTAGAAGTCCAGCGGCTGCCGGATGGTCGGGCCGTCGCCGGGGCGGACGACGTGCTCGAGCAGCGGCCGCAGGTCCGAGGGGTAGCGGCCCAGCAGCATCCCCTCGAGGTACATCCCGTTCCAGATCGCGTCGAAGAGCTTGGCGGCGCCGACGTCGGCGTCCTGGTCGCTCGCCGGCCAGATCGGGGCGTGGTTGTTGGCGCAGCCGACGCTGGTCGCCCCCGCCTCGCGCAGCGCGATCGCGGCGCGGCCGTGGGCGAGCAGCAGGTGGTGGGCGACGGGGAGCGCGTCGAAGATCAGCTCCCGGCCGGGGGCGTGGGTGCCGAGCCCGTGGCCGTGCACGGTGGTCACGTTGGGCTCGTTGACGGGGATCCAGTGGGCGACCCGGTCGGCGAGCGCCTCCCCGACCACGGCGGCGTACTCCGCGAAGCGCTCGATGGTGTCGCGGTTGAGCCAGCCGCCGTCGTCCTGCAGGCCCTGCGGCAGGTCCCAGTGGTAGAGGGTGGCCATCGGCTCGATGCCGGCCTCGAGCAGGCCGTCGACCAGCTGGTCGTAGAACGCCAGCCCCTGCGGGTTGACCTTGCCCCGGCCGGTCGGCTGGATCCGCGGCCACGCGATCGAGAACCGGTAGCCCCCGGTGCCGAGCTGCTTCATCAGCGCGACGTCCTCGCGCCACCGGTGGTAGTGGTCGCACGCCTCGGCGCCGCTGCTGGCGTCGGTGATCCGACCGGGCTCGGCGGTGAAGGTGTCCCAGATGCTGGGGCCGCGGCCGTCCTCGGCGACGGCGCCCTCGATCGTGTACGCCGCGCTGCTGGTGCCGAGGGTGAAGCCGGGCGGGAGCTGCGGGATCACCGGCCCATCCTTGTGCATGCCGGCCGACGGCGGGTCAGAACCCCCGGATTGGGACGCGATTCAGGGCGCCAGCACCCTCAGCGCGCCCGGACGCACCTCGGCGACCGCCGGTTCCTCGGCCAGTCCCGGGAGCACGCCCAGCGGCTCGCCGTCGCCCCCGACCGGCACCGGACGGCGGCCGTCGGCCCGCAGCTCGACCCGCCGTCCGGTCAGCACGTGCACCTCCGGGAGGTCCACGTGGTCGCCGCGGTAGACGGTGGGGAGCGCGCGGACCAGGGCCGGTCGGGAGGCCGCCTCGATGACCACGACGTCGAGCACGCCGTCCTCGAGCCGGGCGGCGGGGGCGATCCGCATCCCCTTGCCGTAGTAGGCGGAGTTGGCGACCACGACCGTCGCGGCGGCGTACTCCTGCTCGGTCCGGCCGCCCGGGCCCTCGACGGCCAGGCGGTAGCGCGCCGGGGAGTACGTCGCCAGCGACCGGAGGGCGGCGTAGGGGTACTGGAGCGAGCCGGGGAGCCACCGCGCCCGGTCGACGACCTCGGCGGCCCGGGCGTCGACGCCGGCGTAGACGGAGCCGGCGACCAGGCGGCCGCACCAGTCGATCAGGTCCACCCGGCGGGTCGGGCCGGTGAGCAGCAGCTCGGCCTGCGCCTCGGCGGTCGCCGGGAGGTGGAGCATCCGTGCGAAGTCGTTGCCGCGGCCGGCGGGCAGCACGCCCAGCACGCCGTCGCCCTGGGCCACCAGCCCGGCCAGCGAGGAGAGCATGCCGTCGCCGCCGACGCTCACGACGACGTCGCCTCGCCCGAGGGCGTCCTCGACCAGTCCCCGCACCGTGCGGGGGCCGGGCGAGTAGGAGACCTCGACGCCCGCGCCGGCGTCGCGCAGCAGCCGTGCGACCGGGACCACGGCCTCCGGGGCGGCACCGCCCCCCGAGGCGGGGTTGACCAGGAAGCAGAAGCTGCGCTCGCTCACGGGATCAGCACCCCGGGGTTGAGGATGCCGGCGGGGTCGAGCGAGTCCTTCACCGCGCGCAACGCCTGGACGCCGACCGGCCCGATCTCGCGTGCCAGCCACGGCCTGTGGTCGGTGCCGACCGCGTGGTGGTGGGTGATCGTGGCGCCGGCGCGCAGGATCGCGTCGGAGGCGGCTTCCTTGGCGTGCTGCCACCGGGCCAGCGGGTCCTCGCCGGCAGCGGCCGCGACGGTGAAGTACAGCGAGGCCCCGGTCTCGTAGACGTGGCTGACGTGGCAGAGCACCAGGGCACCCTCGAGCGCGTCCGCCAGCGCCGCCCTCACCTCCGCGTAGAGGTGGTCGAGGCCGGACCAGAAGGTGGCGGTCTCGAGGGTCTCCACCAGGACGCCGACGTCGAGCATCGCGTCGCGGAGGTACGGCGCGGCGAACCGCCCGGCCGCCCAGGCCTGCCCCGGCTCGGGCCCGAGGTCGGTGCCGCCGAGGCCGGCCAGCACCGCGGCGACGGCGTCGTGGCGGGCGGCGACCTGCTCGGCGGTGCCCTCGTGGCCGACGATCATCAGGCAGCCCGGCTCGCTGTGCTCGCCGGCGTCGTCGGCCAGGGCGTCCGGCCGAGCGAGGTTGATCGCCGTCTCCGACTCGTCGGAGAGCCGCAGCACGGTCGGCAGCAGCCCGGCCTGCGCGAGGGTGCGCATCGCGTCGGCACCCGCGGCGAAGGACGGCCAGCGCCACCCGTCGTACGTCGTGACCTCGGGGATCCGGCGGACCCGGACGGTGACGGAGGTGATCACCCCGAAGGTCCCCTCGGAGCCGAGCAGCAGCTGGCGCAGGTCGGGGCCGGCGGCGTCGGCGGGCGCGGAGCCGAGGGTCAGCTCGCCGCTGGGCGTCGCGGCGGTCAGGCCGACGACCATCGCGTCGAAGCGGCCGTAGCCGGCGCTGGACTGGCCGCTGGAGCGGGTGGCCGCGAAGCCGCCGATCGAGGCGTGCTCGAAGGACTGCGGGAAGTGGCCGAGGGTCAGCCCGTGCCCGGCCAGCAGCGCCTCGGCCTCGGGGCCCCGCAGGCCCGGCTCGAGGGTGGCGGTCATCGAGACCGGGTCGACGGCGAGCAGTCGCTTCATCCGG
Source organism: uncultured Actinomycetota bacterium (assembly GCA_963795215.1). Classification (GTDB taxonomy): domain Bacteria; phylum Actinomycetota; class Actinomycetes; order Propionibacteriales; family Nocardioidaceae; genus Nocardioides. The sequence goes on along the minus strand of CAWCGW010000006.1, from coordinate 175,878 downwards.
ACCAGGTCGAGGGAGACCAGCCCGGCGAAGCCCGCCCGCAGCGACGACGGGGTGGCGAGCCCGCCGGTCACGCAGGTGCCGCCGCCGAAGGGCACGACGGCGACCCGGTGCGCCGCGGCGTACGCCAGCACGGCGACGACGTCGTCGTGACCGCCGGGCCGGACCACCGCGTCCGGGGCGTCGGAGAGGTCGCCGGCGCGCGCCCGCAGCAGGTCGGGCGTCGACTTGCCGCGGGTGCGCAGCCGCCGGACCTCGTCGTCGACCAGGACGTGCTCGGCCCCCAGCAGCTCGCGCAACCCGGCGAGCAGGTCGTCCCCGAGGACGCCGGCGGGCAGCGGGGCGTCGGCCACGGCGGGGGTGTCGGCGAGCCCGAAGGCCAGCTCCACCAGGCCGCGGGCGGACTCCGGCAGGGCGGTCGCGGCGGCGGGGTCGCCCCAGCGCTGGGGGTGCATCTCGACGTGGCTCATGTGTTACAGTGTGACATATGGCGTCACTTCGTAACAACCGCTCGCCCCGCGACGGCTACCTCGACGCCGCCCGGGAGTGCATCCTCGACGTCGGCTGGCGGCGGACGACGCTGACCGAGGTCGCCCGGCGCGCGGGCGTGAGCCGGATGACGATCTACCGCGCCTGGGCGGACATGCCGACCCTGCTCGGGGACCTGATGACCCGCGAGTGGGGCGAGGTGGTCGCCGCCCAGCCGGCGGTCGGGAGCAGCGCCGCCGAGATCGCCGACGGCCTGGTCTCCACCGTCCGCTCGCTGCGCGAGAACGAGCTGTTCGTCCGGATCGTCGAGCTCGACCCCGAGCTGCTGCTGCCCTACCTGCTGGCGCGTCGCGGCCGCTCGCAGGAGGCGATCCTCGCCCTGCTCGCCGAACGGCTGCGCACCGGCCAGGCCGCGGGCACGGTGCGGACCGGCGACGCCGACACCCTGGCCCGGGGGCTGCTGCTCGCCGCCCACGGCTTCGTGCTCTCCGCCCAGACCATGGTCGACGACGGCGTGGCCGCCGAGGCCCTCGACGAGGAGCTGCGCCACCTGGCCCGGCAGGCGCTGCTGCCGTGACCGCCGGCCGGATCACCCCGGGGGCGGCCGGGCTCGCCCCGGCGTACGACGTCGTGGTGGTCGGGCTCGGCGTGACCGGCGCCGGGGTGGCCCTCGACGCCGCCAGCCGGGGGCTCTCGGTGCTCGCGGTCGATGCCCACGACCTCGCCTTCGGCACCTCGCGGTGGTCGAGCAAGCTCGTGCACGGCGGGCTGCGCTACCTGGCCGGCGGGCAGGTCGCGATCGCCCACGAGTCCGCGGTGGAGCGCGGGATCCTGATGGAGACCACCGCCCCGCACCTGACCCACGCGATGCCGATGCTGCTGCCGCTCACCTCCAGCGTGGGACGGGCCCAGGCGCTGCTGGCGCGCGGCGGCTTCGTCGCCGGGGACCTGCTGCGACGGGGTGCCCGCACCGACCGCGAGACGCTGCCCCGCCCCCGCCGGGTCTCGGCCACCGAGGCGCTCGCGCTGGCGCCGGGGCTGCGAGCCGCCGGCCTGCGCGGCGGGTTGCTGTCCTGGGACGGCCAGCTCGAGGACGACGCCCGGCTGGTCACCACCATCGCCCGCACCGCGGTCTCCCACGGCGCCGAGATCCGCACCCGCAGCCGGGTGCAGCACGCCTCCGGCCGCGGCGTGACCCTGCGCGACGAGGTCACCGGCGCGAGCGTCGAGGTGGCCGCGCGGGCCGTGGTCAACGCGACCGGCGTGTGGGCCGGCGAGCTCGACACGGACGTCACGCTGCGACCCAGCCGCGGCACCCACCTGGTGCTGCGGGCCGACACCCTGCCGGGGCTGCGGACCGCCGTCACCGCGCCGGTGCCCGGCTCGACCAGCCGGTTCGTGCTCGTCCTCCCGCAGCCGGACGCGACGGTCTACGTCGGCCTCACCGACGAGCCGGTCGCGGGTCCGGTCCCCGACGTGCCGGAGCCCACCGAGCCGGAGATCGGCTTCCTGCTCGACGTCGTGTCGGCGGCCTTCGGCCAGGACCTGCGGCGCTCGCACGTCGTCGGGGCGTACGCCGGGCTGCGGCCGCTGCTGGAGGTCGCGACCGGCACGCCCGGCTCCTCGACCGCGGACCTCTCCCGTCGGCACGCGGTGCTGACCTCACGCAGCGGCGTGGTCACGGTGGTCGGCGGCAAGCTCACGACGTACCGGCGGATGGCCGAGGACGCCGTCGACCGCGTCGTCGCAGAGGCCGGTCTCGACGCCGACCCCTGCCGGACCCGCATCCTCCCGCTGCTGGGCGCCGCACCCCGGTCCGTGCTCGACCGGCTGGAGCTCTCGCCCCGGCTGGTGCGCCGGTTCGGCACCGACGCGGCGCTGGTCCTCGACGTCGCGGGCGAGGTCACCGGGCTCGGCGAGGACGAGCTGCTCGCCCCCCTCGCCCCCCACCTCCCGGCCACGCTCGCCGAGCTGGTCTTCGGCGTCACCCACGAGGGCGCGGCCGACGTCGCCGACCTGCTCGACCGCCGCACCCGGATCGGCCTGGTCCCCGCCGACCGCCCGCTCGGCGTACCGGCTGCGGAGCGGGCGCTCGCCCTCGTGGCCGGATCCACGGTGCACCACCGATGAGTTCTGCCATCGACGGGAGTCGACCCGGTTGACACACTGACCAGCCAGGGGACGACGGGTGCAAGCGACGAGGACGACGACCGTGACGACCAGCGGGGTGCGGGACACCAGCGAGCTGCAGGACTTCGACGCGCTCACCGAGCGCTACCAGCGCGAGCTGCTCGCGCACTGCTACCGGATGAGCGGGTCCGTGCACGAGGCGGAGGACCTGGTCCAGGAGACGCTGCTGCGCGCGTGGCGGGCGAGCGCGGACTTCCAGGGCCGCTCCAGCGTCCGCACCTGGCTGTACCGGATCGCGACGAACGTCTGCCTCACCAACCTCGAGCGCCGGCCGCGCCGGCCGCTCCCGACCGGGCTCGGCACGCCCGACCAGACGGTCGCCGACCCGCTGGACTCCCAGCCGGAGGTCCCGTGGCTGGAGCCGATCCCCGACACGGCGGTGCAGGTCGAGGAGAAGGACACCATCCGGCTGGCCTTCGTCGCCGCGCTCCAGCACCTGCCCGCCCGGCAGCGCGCCGTCCTCGTGCTCCGCGACGTGCTGCGGTGGTCGGCCGCCGAGACCGCCGAGGTGCTCGACACCACCGTCGCCGCGGTCAACTCCGCCCTGCAGCGGGCGCACGCCCAGATCGAGAGGGCGCGGCCCACGACCGAGTCGGGGGCCGCGGCGCTCACCGACCGCCAGAGCCGGCTGCTGCACGAGTACGTCGAGGCGTTCTGGGAGAAGGACATCGACCGGATCGTCAGCCTGCTGGCCGCCGACGCGACCTGGGAGATGCCGCCCTTCACCGGCTGGTACGCCGGAGCCCTCACGATCGGCGAGCTGATCGACACCCGCTGCCCCGGCGGGCGGCACGACATGCCGATGCTGTGGACCACGGCCAACGGCCAGCCCGCCTTCGGGCTCTACATGCGCGCCCCGGAGGGCGACTTCGTCCCGTTCCACCTCCAGGTCCTCGAGCTCGAGGGCGAGCGGGTGAAGCACGTGGCCGCGTTCTTCGACGAGGCTGTGTTCCGCCGGTTCGGGCTGCCCGACCGGATCCCGGCCGCCGCCGGCCCGGTCGACCGGCCGCGCGAGCAGCAGCGGCCCGCGTCGTCATGAGCTCGACGGCGCTCGCCGGCGCCGTCGAGCTCCTGGACCGGTCGCTCGGCTACGCCCGGCCGGCGCTCGCGGCGGTCCGGCCCGAGCACCTCGCGCGCGCCACCCCGTGCCGCCACTGGCCGCTGGCGGTGCTGCTCGCCCACCTCGACGACGGTCTGGACGCCTGGACCGAGGCGGCGACCGGGCAGGTCTCGCTGCTGCCGACCACCGCCCTCTCGACCGTGGCCTCGATCCGGGCCAAGGCGTGCGGGCTGCTCGGGTGGTGGCTCGACCACCCGCCCGAGCGGGTCGACGTCGGCGACCTGCTGCTGCCCTCGGAGACCCTGGTCGCCGCGGCGGCGCTGGAGGTGGCGACCCACGGCTGGGACGTCCACGCGACGGTCCACGGCGTACGCCCCGTCCCGCCCGAGCTCTCCGGGCCGCTGCTCGCCGTCGCCCACCACGTCGTGCCCGACGACCGCGACGGGTGCTTCGCACCACCCGTCCCAGCGGCCTCGGGAGCCACGCAGTCCCAGGCGTTGATGGCCTTCCTGGGCCGCACCTGAGTGGACCACTCGGACCAATTCGCTCGTTCACACCTCGCGCGGCACGCCGCTTCCCTAGCCTTGCCCCATGACCGTCCCCCCGCAGGCGGCCACCCCTGCGAGGGACTGCCCCGACCTGGTCCGACAGGGCCGGATCACCGAAGCGCTCGCTGCGCTGGCCCTCACGCCCCCCTCCTCCGTCGCCGCTCAGGCGCTGCTGCTGGAGTGCCGGCTCGCGCGTGGCGAGATGGACCACGCGATGCGGATCGGCGACGCGCTGGTGCGGACGAGCGGGCTGTGCGCCGGCGACGCCGCCCGCGTGGCCTGGGCGCTCGCCGAGCTGCACGCCGCGACCGGCCGCGACGACTCCGCCGTCGCCCACTACCGGGCCGTCGGCGACCTCGACGACGACCCCGTCGCCCTGCCCTGGCGCGCCGCGATCGCCCCCAGCCTGTTGCGCACCGGCGAGACCCGGGAGGCCCAGCAGCTCGCCACCGAGCAGCTCGACCTCGCCCGGGACGCCGGCTCGACGTACGCCCTCGCGGGAGCGATGCGCACCGTGGCCGTCGTCTGCCTCGTCGACCGGGTGCCGACCCTGCGCGAGGCCCTCGCCCTCGCGGCCGGGGAGTTCGTCCGGCTCGCCGCCCAGTGCCGGGCCGACCTGGCCGGGCTGCTCGCGCTCACCGGCGACGCGCAGGCCCGCGACGAGGCCGTGGCGCTGCTGCGCGAGGCCGAGTCCTACGCCGACCTCGAGGACCTGTGGCCGCTGCACGCGCGGGTACGGCGACTGCTCGAGCGGCTCGGCGAGACCCCCACGACCCCACGGGCCGAGGCGATCGCGCGGCTCACCCAGGCCGAGCTCCGGGTCGCCCGCCGGGCCGCGGCCGGCGACACCAACCGCACCATCGCCGCCGACGTCGGCGTGACCCTCAAGGCCGTCGAGTGGCACCTCTCCCACGCCTACCGCAAGCTCGGCATCGGCGGGCGGCGCGAGCTCGCGCGCGTCCTGCGGCTCGGCTGAGGGGCCGGGCCGGGGCTGTCACGCCGGGTTACGGACTGTTCCACCCATGAAATTCCCCGGTGGGGACAGTCATCAACCCGGCGTTACATGGGACGCCGCCCCCGGGCTCAGAGCACCGTCAGCGTGGCGCCATGGCCGTGGGTGAGGGCGCGTGCGCAGCCGTCGACGCCGAGCACGAAGCTGCCCGTGGCACCGACGGCGACCTCGTCCGGCACCGTGGCGGTCACCCGCGGCAGCACGCCGCGGCCCTCGTTGCTGACCCACCGGCAGCGGCCGTCGGCGACCAACCCGGCGACGAGGTCGTGGAAGCGCTCGCGGTCGGCGGGCTCGAGGTAGGCGATGACCGCGGTGTGGAAGACCACGACCGGGCCGTACGCCGAGGCCTGCTCGACCAGGCCGTCGAGCTCGGTCAGCAGGTCGCCCCGGACCAGGTGCGGCGGGTCGCGCCGGGCCACCTCGATCCCGGTCCGCAGCCGCTCGCGGCGGTCGTCCTGCTCGGGCCAGACCAGGTTCTCCAGCCACGCCCGCGCGTCGGGGTCGGTGACCTCGAGCGGGTTGAGGTCGACGCCGCCCCGCCAGGCGACGGCGGGCGGCGCGGTGGCGGGCAGGGAGCCGACCACGCGGCAGTCCAGTCGCGGACCGGTGCCGCCCTCGACCAGCCCCGCGTCGGTCTGCCAGGCGTAGGACCAGCGGTCGGGGTAGAGACACAGCCCCGCGCTGGCCCCGACCTCGAGCAGCGCGAGCGGGCGGCCCTCCTCGGCGGCGATCTCCGCGAGGAACGGCGTGAGCGTCGCGAGCCGACCGACCTCGTTGGTCTGGGTCGCCCGGGACACGATGGTCGCCACGAGGCTGCCGTCGTCCCCGAGCAGCGCCTCGCGCAGTCCTTGGTAGGGACCGGGCGCATCGACCCCGTGCCACCGTGCCGCCGCGAAGACCAGGTTCGGCTGCTGCTTGAGCGGCGGCAGCGCGCCGATCCATGCGAGCACCTCGGGGTCCTCGACCACCGCCCGCGCCCACGCCCGGAAGCACGGCGAGTCGCCGGCGTACGCCGCGAAGTCGGCGTACTGCTCGGCGACGTCGGCGTACGGCTCCATGTCAGTCGGCGGGCAGCGCCACGTAGGTCGTGTCGAGGTACTCCTCGATCCCCTCGGCCCCGCCCTCGCGGCCGAAGCCGCTGGACTTCACGCCGCCGAAGGGTGCCGCCGGGTTGGAGACCAGCCCGGTGTTGACGCCCACCATGCCGAAGGCGAGCGCCTCCGCCAGCCGGATGGTGCGGGCCAGGTCGCGGGTGTAGACGTACGACGACAGGCCGTACTCGGTGGCGTTGGCGGCCGTGACCGCCTCCTCCTCCGCGCCGAACGTCGTGATCGGGGCGACCGGGCCGAAGATCTCGACCTGGTTGATCTGGGCCTCCGCGGGGACGTCGGTCAGCACGGTCGGGGTGTAGAACCAGCCCGGGCCGTCAGGGGCCGATCCACCGGTGACGACGCGGGCACCGTCATGAACGGCGTCGGTGACGAGCTCACCGACCGACTCGACCGCCTCGGGGTTGATCAGCGGGCCGACGTCGACGCCGTCGTCCTGGCCCCGGCCGACGGTGAGCCGGCCCATCCGCTCGCCCAGCTTCTGCGCGAACTCCTCGGCCACCGCCTCGTGGACGAGGAACCGGTTGGCGGCGGTGCACGCCTCGCCCATGTTGCGCATCTTGGCGAGCATCGCGCCGTCGACGGCCGCGTCGATGTCGGCGTCCTCGAAGACCAGGAACGGGGCGTTGCCGCCGAGCTCCATGGAGACCCGCTGCAGCTCGTCGGCCGACTGCCGGACCAGCACCTTCCCGACCGGGGTCGAGCCGGTGAAGCTGACCTTGCGCAGCCGGTCGTCGGCCATCAGCGTCGCGCTGAGGTCCTTCGACTGCGTCGTGGTGACGACGTTGAGCACGCCGGCCGGCAGCCCGGCCTCCTCCATCACGCCGGCGAGCGCGAGCATCGTCAACGGCGTCAGCTCGGCGGGCTTGATGACCATGGTGCAGCCGGCCGCGACCGCGGGGCCGATCTTGCGGGTGCCCATCGCGAGCGGGAAGTTCCACGGCGTGATGAACAGGCAGGGGCCGACCGGCTTGCGGATCGTGAGCAGCCGCGAGCCACCGGCCGGGGCGTGCATCCAGCGGCCGGAGATCCGCACCGCCTCCTCGGAGAACCAGCGGAAGAACTCCGCGCCGTAGGTCACCTCGCCCTTGGCCTCGGCGAGGGTCTTGCCCATCTCCAGCGAGATCAGCTGCGCGAAGTCGTCGGCGCGCGCGGTGATCAGCTCGAAGGCCCGGCGCAGCACCTCGCCGCGCTCCCGCGGCGGCGTACGCGCCCAGTCGGCCTGGGCGGCGACGGCCGCGTCGAGCGCGTCCATCGCGTCGCCCGGCGAACCGTCGGCCACGTCGGTGAGGACCGAGCCGTCGGCGGGGTCCAGCACGTCGAAACGTTCCCCGCCGTTGGCCTCACGCCAGGTGCCGTCGATGTAGAGGTTGCGCTGCTCCTCGGGCAGCCACCGGAAGTCGCTCATGCGGTCAGCCTCGCACCCCACCGGGGGTTTCCGAAACGGCTGACACCGCTCTCGCGCCCGTGGGAATCTTGGCCGTCGGCAGGCAGGGAGCTTCCTGGGTCGGCCAGGACCCCTCGCCGACCCCATGCGGCGAGGGGTCCTCACGTCCCGGCCGCCCCAGGGGTTGAGTTGGGCCTCCGTCGCACTCGAGCTGGGCCTCTGCATCATTGCGCCGTTCCGCACGCCCAGCTCGACCGTTCCGTACGCCCAACTCAACCGTTCCGCAGGCCCAACTCAACCGGCGGAGCGGAGGAAGGCCTCGAGGAGGGGGCCGGCGGTGGCGGAGCCGGACTGGCCGTCCTCGACGAAGACCGCCACGGCGAGGTCGCGGCGGGCGGCGATCATCCAGGCGTGGAGTCGGATGCCGCCGCCGTCGGCGACGTACTCGGCGGTGCCGGTCTTGGCGATCACGGGCGGGCCGGGGACGTCGGCGAGGAGCGCGCCGCTGCCGGAGGTCACCACGCCGCGCAGCATCGTGCGAAGCGTGGCGGCCTCACCCCGGTCGAGGGCCGGGACGTCGGCCTGCTCGACCTCGACGCTCGTGACCAGCGACGGCAGCACGGTGGCACCCTGCTGCACGGAGGCGATCACGGTCGCCATCGTCATCGGGGAGGCGAGGATCTTGCCCTGCCCGATCAGATCGGCGGCCGCCTCGGTCTCGGACTTCGCCGGCGGGACCTGGCCGAAGTACGCCGGGAAGCCGAGGTCGTGGTCGACGCCCATCCCCAACGAGGCGGCGGCGTCGGCGAGGGTGCCGCGGTCGAGCCGGCCGCGCTCGGCGATGAAGGCGGTGTTGCACGAGTTGGCGAGCGCGGTGCGGAACGGGATCTCCCCGAGACCGGAGGAGGGGTAGTCGTCGTAGTTCTCGAACTGCTTGCCGTCCACGGTCACCGTCGGGGGGCACGTCGTGGCCGCGTCGGGTCCCAGGCCGGAGCGCAGCAGCGCCAGGCTGCTCACGGACTTGAAGGTCGAGCCCGGCGCGAACTGCCCGAAGGTCGCCATGTTGTAGCCCTCGGTCCCGGGGCCGTTCGCCGCGGCGAGGATCGCTCCGGTCGACGGCCGGATCGCGACCAGGGCGCTGGCGGGGCCGACGTCGGCCAGCAGCCGCTCGGCCGTCGTCTGCATGCCCACGTCCAGCGTCAGCTCCAGGGGCAGCCCCGGCGCGGCGTCCTCGCGGAACAGCTCCTTCTCCTTGCCGTCGGAGGACACCCGGGTCACGACCACGCCGGGCGTCCCCACCAGCTGCTCGTCGTAGCGGAGCTGGAGCCCGGAGAGCCCGACCTGCTGACCCACGGCGTAGCGCTCGGGGTCCTCCTCGACCATCTCGGCGGTGGGCTCGCCGACGGTGCCGAGGATCGGTGCGGCGAAGTCGCGGGTCGGGGCCAGGGGCAGGGTGTCGCGGATCGCGAGCGCGCCCTTGACCTGCCCGTAGCCGCCACCGACGGCGGGCGGCACCTCGTCGCGGCGCAGCACGACCGCCTCGACGAACGCCGCATCCCCGGCCTGCTTGACCCGGGAGGCGTACGCCGCGGCGTCCAGCTCGAGCAGCGAGGCGAGCTGCCGTGCCGACTGCACCGCACGGGCGGCCGGGACCGCGGACTTGTCGATCCCGAACCGGGTGACCGGCCGGTCGGTCACGATCGGCTGGCCACCGGCGCCGAGGACCTGGCCGCGCTCGGCGGTGACGCCGGTCAGGTCGAGGCGGCCTCCGGCGCGCAGCGAGGGCTCCACCACGGCCGGCTCCCACGCCACCTGCCAGGCGTCGTCGACCAGGGTCAGCGTCGCCTCGCTGGTGTAGCTCCAGTCCTGCCCGCTGACCGGCCAGCTCCAACCGAGGGTCGCGGTGGCGGTGTCGGGGCCGTCGGTGCCGTCCGTCTCGCTCACGTCGGTGACCGAGACGGACGGGACGACCTCGCCCATGCCCTCGACGACGCCCGCCAGCTCCTCGCTCGCCGCCGCTGCGCCGTCACCGGAGACGGCGACGTCCGCGAGGTCACCGGCCGCCAGCCCCTCGGCCAGCGCCTCGGCGACAGGCTCGGGGTCCGGGCCGGGGTCGAGCGCCTCGCTGCACCCGGTCAGCAGCAGGACGAGGGCCAGTCCGGGGAGGGCTCGCAGCATGCGCTCTGTCTACCAAACGCCGCCGTCGACCCGGCTCGGTGCCAGCCGGTCAGTGCCGGGCCAGCCAGCGGTCCAGGTCGATGCCGTGCTCCCGGGCCGCGGCGCGCAGCTTCCGGGAGTCGAGGTCGGGGGCGCGCACGGTCTCCGGCTCGATGGCCGCGTCCGCCTGGGCGTACGCCGCCTGCTGGCGCGCCAGCGCCGGACCCTGGGCCGCGGCGGCGGTACGCGTCGCGCGGGTGACCGTCACGGCGCTGCCGGTCAGCAGCGGGCTGACCACCGGGGTGTAGCCGGAGGAGTGGCCGGGCTTGTTGGGGTGGTAGCTCTCGCTGATCGGGTGGGAGAGGCCGTTGATCCACTCGACGTCGTCGCAGACCGCGTGGCCGACGAACCGGCTGGTGGGGTCGGCGAAGGAGAAGCCGCGTGCCGCGGCGGCCGTCCGGGTCCGGCTGTTGAGCAGGTCGGCGGTCTGGTTCAGCCGGGTCTGCTCCGCCGGGGAGAACCAGGTGAAGGCGTTGCAGTCCTCGCCCATGAAGATCCGCGGGTAGCCCACGACGACCACCCGGGCGTTCGGGGCCTTGCTGCGGATCGAGGCGTAGAGGGTGGTGAGGCGGCCGGGCAGCGTGTTGTTGACGAACGCCTGGGCGTCGTCGATGGCACCGTTGCAGTCGCCGCCCCACCACGGGGTGGCGCACTCGGTGAGGACATCGGCGAAGCCCGCGTCGTTGCCGCCGACCGAGATCGTGACGTAGCGGGTCGCCGCGCTCAGCGCCGAGAGCTGGGTGCTGGTGACGTCGGCGATCTCCGCGCCCGAGCAGGCGCGGAAGTTCAGGGCGTAGCCACGGGCGGCCGCGACCAGGCTGGGGTAGGCGCTGGTCGAGCGCTGGCAGCTGGTCCCGTCGGCGAGGTAGCTGCGGGTGCCGGTGCCGGAGGAGTAGGAGTCGCCGAGGGCGACGTACGACGCGGCAGCGGCCGGCGCCGACGAGGCGGCCGGGACGGCCAGGAGTGGTGCGGCGAGCGCGAGCAGCGCACCCCCGGCCACCCGTGCGGAGAGACGTGCGGACAGGCGTGCGGACAGACCGATGGACATGGGGTCCCTTTCCCGAGAGCGGCCACCCGAGTGTGGCCGCTGCTCAATCTAGGGACGGGACCCCGGATCCGCCAGAGGTCCGGCGTCAGCGCCCCAGACCCGTGCGGTCGACGCGGCGGTGGAAGCGCATCCCGGCCAGACCGCCCAGCATCGCGCCGACCAGGCTGGTCAGCAGCACCACGCCGACGCTCACGATCACAATCGTGGTGGTCTCGTCGAAGGTGACGTCGGGCAGCCCGCTGCCGGCGTACTCGTTGCCGAAGGCCGCGCCGAGGACCGCCAGCACGATCGCGATCACGATCGACCAGCCCCACACGGCCAGGCCCTGCTTGATGCCGTCGAAGCGCGCCATCCGGCCGGCGACGTAGCCGCCGGAGTAGAAGGAGACGAACCAGATCACCAGCGCCACGACCACACCGAGGATGCCGAGCGACTCCATGCTGAGGTCGAGGGCGTCGGCGGTCTCGCCGGCGGTGTCGGTCCCGGTCTCCTCGCTGGCGATCAGCCCGGTGACGGCGACGATGCCGCTGAGCAGCACCGCCATGCCGGTGGCGGCGAGCCAGCCGAAGAAGGCGGAGCCGATCTTGATGCCGCCGTGCTCCTCACGCTCCCGCTCGACGACGTCGCCCCGGGTCGGGGGCACGACGGCCTCCTCGGCGTGCCGGCCGGCCGGTCGTTCGGCGGGTCGGTCGGCGGGTCGGTCGGCGGGACGGTCGGTGGGACGGTCGGTGGCACGGGCCGTGGGACGGTCGGTGGGGCGGGCGGGGTCCTGCTCGCTCATGGGGGCTCCTTCGCGGGGGTGGTCCTGGATCCCAACCAACCACCATCGAGACGGGAGGGCCACTCCCCGAAGGGGTGCCACGGTGTTGGATGGCAGCCATGAGCACCGACCCCTCGCACCCGCTCGACCTGCTCGACCTCGACTCGCTCGTCGGCGAGGAGGACCGCGCGATGCGTGACACCGTGCGCCGGCTCGTCGACGACCGGCTCCGACCCGAGCTGGCCGGGTGGTACGAACGCGGCGACACCCCGGTCCGCGACCTGGCCCGCGAGTTCGGCGCGCTGGGGCTGCTGGGGATGCACCTGACGGGGTACGGCTGCGCGGGGACCAGTGCCACGGCGTACGGGCTGGCGTGCCTGGAGCTCGAGGCCGGCGACAGCGGGTTGCGCTCGATCGTGTCCGTGCAGGGGTCGTTGGCGATGTTCGCGATCTGGAAGCACGGGTCGACGGCGCAGAAGGAGGAGTGGCTGCCCCGGATGGCCAGCGGGGAGGCGATCGGGTGCTTCGGGCTGACCGAGCCGGACTTCGGGTCCGACCCCGGCGGGATGCGGACCCGCGCCCGGCGCGACGGCACCGACTGGGTGCTCGACGGCTCGAAGATGTGGATCACCAACGGCTCGGTCGCCGACGTGGCGGTGGTGTGGGCGCGGACCGACGCCTCGGAGGGCGGCGCGATCCGTGGCTTCGTGGTGCCGACCGACACCCCGGGGTTCAGCGCCCCGGAGATCACCCAGAAGGTCTCGTTGCGGGCCTCGGTCACCAGCGAGCTCGTGCTCGAGGGGGTCCGGCTGCCGGCCGACGCGGTGCTGCCGGAGACCACCGGGCTGAGCGGACCGCTGTCGTGCCTCAGCGAGGCCCGCTTCGGAATCGTCTTCGGCGCGATGGGGGCCGCCCGCGACTGCCTGGAGACCACCATCGGGTACGTGCGCGAACGGCTGGTCTTCGGCCGGCCGCTGGCGGCGTACCAGCTCACGCAGGCGAAGCTCGCCGACATGGCCGTCGAGCTCGACAAGGGGGTGCTGCTGGCGCTGCACCTCGGCCGGCTCAAGGACGGCGTGGTCGGCGACGGCCGGCTCCGTCCGGAGGCGGTGAGCATCGGCAAGCTCAACAACACCCGGGAGGCGCTCGCGATCGCCCGGGAGTGCCGCACCCTGCTCGGCGCCAACGGGATCACGCTGGACTACCCCCTGATGCGGCACGCCAACAACCTGGAGTCGGTGCTGACCTACGAGGGCACCGCGGAGGTCCACCAGCTCGTGCTGGGCCAGGCACTGACCGGCGAGTCCGCGTTCCGCTGAGAAAAGATCGACCCGCCGGGAACAAAGAGGACCGCGGTACGGTTCAGGTGGTCAAGTGTTCAACTACCTGACACGCCAACCGGAGGAGACTTCCGCATGAGCACCGACACCCTGACCGACATCTCGGGCCGCTACACCCTCGACCCCTCGCACTCCCGCCTCGGCTTCGTCGCGCGCCACGCGATGGTGTCCAAGGTGCGCGGCCAGTTCGGCGAGTTCGAGGGCACCGCCGAGGTCAGCACCGCCAACCCCGCCGACAGCACCGTCGACGTCACCATCGCGGCCGCCTCGGTCTCCACCGGCAGCCCCGACCGCGACGGCCACCTGACCTCCGCCGACTTCTTCGACGCCGAGCAGTACCCCAGCTGGCGCTTCCGCTCCACCGAGGTCTCCCACGACGGCACCACCTGGACCATCACCGGCGACCTGACCATCAAGGACGTCACCAAGCCGGTCACGATCGACTTCGAGGAGACCGGCTCCGCGACCGACCCGTTCGGCAACCAGCGGGTGGGCTTCGAGGGCGAGGTCACCGTCAACCGCAAGGACTGGGGCCTGACCTGGAACGCCGCCCTCGAGACCGGGGGCGTGCTGGTCTCGGAGAAGATCAAGCTCGAGTTCGACCTCTCGGTGATCAAGAACGCCTGACGCAGTCCACTGCCTCGACGCCACCACGGTGACGCCGCACGTGACCCCGCTCACGCGTGGCGTCGCCGCTGGTCGGCCCGGATGTGCGCCACGCCACGGTCGCTCTCAAGACTTCCTCAAGGGAGCCTCCATATCGCGCTCCGGATTTGGTGTGGCGGTGAGAACGCGACACCGTCAAAGGGTGGGCACCACGAGGCATGCGCCGGGTCCGGAGATCGCAGCGCAGGAGCAGACGGAGGACTCCCGGAGGACACTGGGACGCCTCGTAGCGGTGCTGCCTGCCCACGACGAGGAGCGGAACGTCGGTGCCGCGATCGACTCGCTGCTGGCCCAGCAGCACCCGCCGGACCTGATCGTCGTGGTCGCCGACAACTGCACGGACCGGACGCCGGAGGTCGCGGTGCGCCACGGGGCCCAGGTCTTCGTGCCCCAGGGCAACACCGAGAAGAAGGCAGGCGCGCTCAACCAGTGGCTCGAGCAGCACCTCGACCAGCTGGCCCCCGACGACCTGGTGCTGGTCATGGACTCCGACTGCACCCTGGACCCGTCCTTCCTCTCGACGGCGCTCGGCCACCTCGAGGACCCGCGCCTCGGCGGGGTCGGAGGCGTCTTCCGGGGCGGTCCCGGCGGCTCGGCGCTCGGCACCTTCCAGCGCAACGAGTACGCCCGCTACGCCCGCGACGTCCGCCGGCTGCGCGGCAAGGCGCTGGTCCTCACCGGGACGGCGTCCGTGTTCCCCGCCTCGGTGCTGCGCCACGTCCGCGCCTCGCGCCGGGCCGGCGTGCTGCCCGACGCCTCCGGTCGCGGCCAGATCTACGACACCGCCGTCCTCACCGAGGACAACGAGCTCTCGCTGGGCCTGATGCACCTCGGCTACGACATCCTCGCCCCGGCGGACTGCACCCTCGAGACCGAGGTCATGGAGACCTGGCGCGAGCTCGCCGACCAGCGGCTGCGCTGGAAGCGCGGGGCCCTGGAGAACCTGTTCGACTACGGCTGGACGGCGGTGACCCGCCCCTACTGGGGCCGCCAGCTGCTCAGCCTGCTCGGGGTGCTCGCCACCCTGCTCTACGTCGGGAGCATCGCCGTCGGCCTGGTCGTCGGCATGACCTTCCACCCGTTCTGGCTCGCCCTGTCGCTGCTGTTCGCGCTCGAGCGCGTCGTCACGGTGCGAGCGCGCGGCTGGCGGCAGATGCTGCTCGCCGCCCCGTTGGTCATCGAGATGGCCTTCGACCTGTTCCTCCAGCTCGTGCAGGGGCGCGCCTTCGTGCAAGCGGCCCTGCGCACCGAAAGGAAGTGGTGACATGTACAACCACGGATCACTCGGCGGCGGGGCGTTGGCCGCGACCGGTCTCGCCTTCAACGCGCTGTGGCTGTTCCTGGCCGGCTTCGCCCTGCTCGCAGCGGCGCTGGCCATCGGCCGGATCCTGCCCAAGCGGGGTGCGTGAGGGTCACGGTGCGCCCCCTCCTGCTCCGCGGGCTGGTGGTCCTGCTGGCGACCGCGGGGGTCACGCTGATGGCGTGGCCGCTGGTCGACCACTGGCGGGACGGCCGGGCCGCTGACCAGGCCCAGTCCGAGCTGCGCTCGCAGCTCGGCGACACCGGACCGTCCGCGGCCCGGACGCCCACCCAGGGTCGCGGGCACCCCGTCGCCCGGCCGGCCGCCACGGGCGAGCCGCTCGGGACGTTGGGGATCTCCCGCTTCGGCGAGGACTGGTCGTGGGTGGCGGTCGAGGGGACCGGCGACCAGCAGATCGCGCAGGGCCCCGGCCACTACGCCCGTACGCCGCTGCCCGGCGCCCGCGGCAACGTCGCACTGGCCGCCCACCGGGCCGGCCACGGGGACCCCTTCCTCGACTTCGACCAGCTCCGGGTCGGCGACACCGTGACCTTCGAGCAGGCCGGCACCACGTGGGTCTACACCCTCACCACGACCCCACGGATCGTCCCGGAGACGGCCGGCTGGGTGCTCGACGCGACCCCGGGCCGCACCCTCACCCTCACCACCTGCTGGCCGAAGTGGGGCTCGTCGAAGCGGATGTTCGTACGCGGCGAGCTCACCGACGTCGGCACCTGAGCCCGCCCCGCTCAGAGGTGGCGGCGCATCGCGCGCAGCGAGACGCGTGAGGACTCCACGCGCCAGTCCCGCTCCTTCTCCTCCTGGAACCACACCAGGGCGGTCATCCGCGGGAAGCGGGTGGTGGTCAGCGCGCGACGCACCCACGTGCCCTTGCTCCGGTCGGCGTCGACCGGAGCGCCGTCGTGGGCCCTCGGCTCCTTCGAGGCCACCTCGCACACCCACACGGGCGCGGTCGGGTGGAGCCGGGTGAGTCGCCGGTACTGCGGGCGCATGATCCGCTCGAAGGACTGCCAGCGGCCCCAGGAGTCGTCCTGGCCCCAGTTGAAGCCGTCGAGGCCGAGCACGTCGACGTAGCGACGGCCGGGCCAGATGTCGGCGACGGTCGTGGTCTCGGCGTACACGTCGACGGTGGGGTTGAAGACCCACCGGAGGTTGTCGGCGCCGCGGTCACGGAAGTAGTCGACGACGTAGCGCCAGGCCCGCTTGAACTGACGGTAGGTGCCGCCGTGCGCCCTCTCGCCCGCCGCCGTCGGCTGGAAGGTCTGCCAGTCGCCGTTCATCTCCGGCCAGGGCCGGACGTAGACGTCGTAGGGGTAGGCCAGCGCTGCGTCGACGAGCCGGTCGAGGTAGGCATCCTGGCTGCCGCGGGTCCAGTCGGTGAACCGGGTCGCCCCCATGTCCCACGACAGCAGCACCCTGCGGCGCCCGCCGTCGGCGAAGGCGAGCTCGGTCGCGCCCGGGAAGATGTCGCCGTGGCCCCAGTAGTACGACGCGATGCCGGCGCGCCGGCCCACGAGCTCCTCGAACTCCGCCAGCCGGGAGGGGTCGCCCGTCATGCCGTCGACCCACGCGCCGAACTCGACGCGGTCCGCGAGCTGGCGGGCTGCCCGCCGCTCCGGCGTACCGCTGGCAGGGGCAGTGCCACCGGCCAGCAACAGCAGCGACAGGAGCATCACGACACAGGACACCACAGGCCGAGAACGTCGGGCAGCGCCCGCGTTCCCGGCGCTGTCGGTGCGGGGGGACACCGGCAACATCTGGAATTCCTCAAGAGAGTATGGCTTGTCTCAAGAGGCTAGAGTCGGACGGCCGGTCCCGTGGACGAAACGGAGAAGTTCGCCGCCGGCTCACGCACACCGCCGGCAGGGCAGGGAGCCACCACCGTGACGTCAGCGACCGCGCTGGTCGTCGAGGACGACCAGGAGACCGCTGAGCTGGTCGGCCTCAGCCTCGAGCAGGCCGGGCTCAGCGTGACCACCACCGGCGCCGGCGCCACCGCGCTGGAGCTGGTGCGGCGGTTGCAGCCCGACCTGGTGACGCTCGACCTCTCGTTGCCCGACATGGAGGGGCTCGAGGTCTGCCGCCGGATCCGGGCGATCAGCAGCTGCTACGTAATCGTCCTCAGCGCCCGGGAGGGCGAGGTCGACCGGGTGCTCAGCCTCGAGGTCGGCGCGGACGACTTCCTGACCAAGCCGGCCTCGCCCCGCGAGCTGCGGGCCCGGGCCGCCGCGATGTTCCGCAGACCCCGGCACGGGATGTTCGAGGCGACCCTGCTCGACGGCGGGGGCGGGCTCACGGCCGACCTCGACCGGCGCGAGGTGCACGTCGACGACGCACCCGTCGCCCTGACCCGCACCGAGTTCGACCTGCTGGCCCACCTGATGGAGCGTCCCGGGACGGTCGCTCACCGGACCGACATCATCGCCACCGTGTGGCGCTCGGACTTCGTCGACGCCGACCACCTGCTCGACGTCCACGTCGGCAACCTGCGCCGCAAGCTGCGTCAGCACTCCCGGCAGAGCTGGATCCACACCGTGCGTGGCGTCGGCTACCGCTTCGACCGCGCCGACTGACTATTTCGGTGGCCTCCCGGGGTGTCCCGGCGTCACCATGTCCTCATGCAGGTACTGGAAGGACTGACCAGCCGGCCGCTGGTCGAGGGTGAGGCACGCGCCGTCTACGAGGTGATGGCCGCCCAGGAGCTGGCCGACCTCGGCTCGGTCGAGATCGAGGAGGCCGACATCGTGGGCGACTGGGGCCGCCCCAGCTTCGACGTGGGCTCGCAGACGATCGGCGTCTTCGACGGCGAGGAGCTCGTGGCCTACGCCGAGGTGTCGGGCGAGGACCGCGGCGACGCGGCCGTCCTCCCGGCGTACCGCGGACGTGGCATCGGCACCGCGCTCGCCGGCTGGATGCGGGAGACGGCCCGGGCCCGGGGCGCCACCGTGATCGGGATGCCCGTGCCCGTCGGCTCGCCCGGCGACCGGCTGCTGGAGCAGCTCGGCTACGAGGTGCGCTGGCACAGCTGGGTGCTCCAGCTGCCCGAGGGGGCGGCCGTCGTGGAGCGCCCGCTGCCCGCGGGGTACGCCGTGCGGGAGGCCGATCCGGCCGACTACCCCGCCGTCCACACGGTCGTCGAGGACGCGTTCCTCGAGTGGTCCGAGCGGGAGCGGGAGAGCTTCGAGGACTTCATGTCGGTCGTGGTGGGCCGGCCCGGCTTCCAGCCCTGGATGATCCGGGTGGTCACCGACCCGTCGGGGGAGGTCGTCGGCGTCGCGACGGTCTCGATCTTCGAGCCCGAGGACGACGACCGCAGCCGCGAGGCCTTCGTCTCCCGGCTCGCCGTACGCCGGGACCAGCGCCACCGCGGCCTGGCCCAGGCGCTGCTCGTCGACGCCTACGCCCGCGCCCGCGAGCACGGCGCCCCGACCGGCGGGCTCTCCACCGACTCCCGCACCGGCGCCCTCGGCCTCTACGAGAAGGTCGGCATGCGCGTGATCATGGACTGGGTCAACCGCGCCACCCCCCTCTGACCCGACCGACCCCTACCCGTCTTCCGCGGTGCTGCTGCTACCGCCGCGGGTGCTGACACCCGCGGGAGTGACCACAGCGCCGCGGAAGACGGAATCGAGGGTCGACCGTCAGGAGTGGGCGGGGGCGTGGGGGTCGAGCTCCTCCTCGACGCCCGCGTCGCCGCTGTCGGCGTGGTAGTCCTCCGGCGAGGTCTGGTCGACACCCCCGGGCACGTTGAGCGCCCGCAGCGCCAAGGTCCCGAGCACGACGATGACCAGGTTGATCAGCAGCGCGGTGAAGCCGATGTAGATCTTGGTCTCCGTGAACGGGAACTCGTAGAGCGGGCTGCCGAAGTGGCTGCCGGGGTCGGCGATCTTGGGCACCGAGTAGGCCACCGCGGTGCCGTAGGCCATGCCCGCCGCCCAGCCCGCCAGCAGCGCGGTGCGGTGGCACCAGCCGGTGTAGAGGCCGATCACGATCGCCGGGAAGGTCTGCAGCATCCATACCCCGCCCAACAGCTGGAGGTCCAGCGCGTAGGTGGTGGAGACGAACAGCACGAACGCCAGGGCGCCGAACTTCACCAGCAGCGAGGCGAGCTTGCTCTGCTGGGCCTCCTGCGCGGGCGTCGCGCGCCGGTTGAGGAACGCCTTGTAGATGTTGCGGGTCCACAGGTTGGCGGCCGCGATCGACATGATCGCCGCGGGCACCAGTGCCCCGATCGCGATCGCGGCGAACGCGACGCCGGCGAACCAGTCCGGGAACTCGTTCTCGAACAGCTGCGGGACCGCCTGCTGCGGGTTGGACACCTGCACCCCCGCCGCGACCGCGACGAAGCCGAGCAGGGCGAGCAGCCCCAGCAGGAAGGAGTACGCCGGCAGCAGCGCGGCGTTGCGGCGGATCACCGAGCGCTGCCGCGTCGAGAGCACCGCCGTCACCGAGTGGGGGTACATGAACAGCGCCAGCGCCGAGCCGAGGGCGAGCGAGGCGTAGGCCCAGTGCAGCAGGGGCGCGGGGATCATGCTCTTGGGGGAGGCCTCGCCGGCGGCGATCGCGTCGGCGTTCTCGGCGTTGAAGGCCTCGAAGTTCTCGTTGGCCGCCGAGAAGATGCTGTCCCAGCCGCCCAGCTGCGTGGGCAGGTAGAGGACGGCGGTGAAGATCACGATGTAGATCAGCGTGTCCTTGACGAAGGCGATCAGCGCCGGCGCCCGCAGCCCCGAGGAGTAGGTGTAGGCGGCGAGCACCCCGAAGGCGATGAACAGCGGCAGGTGACCCACCAGCCAGCTGCCCTCCTCGACGCCGATCCCCATCACCTCGAGCACCACCTCGATGCCGACGAGCTGGAGCGCGATGTAGGGCATCGTGGCCAGGATGCCGGTCAGGGCGACGGCCAGCGCCAGCCCGCGGCTGTCGTAGCGGCCCTGCACGAAGTCGGCCGGCGTGACGTAGCCGTGCCGGTGCGAGACCGACCAGAGCCGGGGCAGGAACAGGAAGATCAGCGGGTAGACCACGATCGTGTACGGGACGGCGAAGAAGCCGATCGCGCTGCCGGCGTACAGCAGCGCGGGGACCGCGATGAAGGTGTAGGCGGTGTAGAGGTCACCGCCGATGAGGAACCAGGCGATGAACGTGCCGAAGCCGCGGCCGCCCAGGCCCCACTCGTCGAGGTTGTCCAGCGCCTGCGCCTTGCGCCAGCGCGCGGCGGCGAAGCCGAGCACGGTGACGAGCAGGAAGAAGAACAGGAAGACGCTGAACGCGATCACGCTGACGTCGCTCATCGCGCGGCCCTCCCCCGGGCGGCACGGTCGCGGCGCTCCGCCTCCTTGGTGAGGTAGTAGGCGATGACGGTGAGGACCACCGCGACGGGGATCATCCCCATCTGCGCCCAGAAGTAGAACGGGAAGCCGAAGAGCGTGGGCTCGGTCCGGGCGTAGACACCGACCAGCAGCGGTACGACGACCGCGGGGGCGAGCACGACGCAGATCAGGACCCACAGGCCTCGGGAGGAGGTCCGGGCAGGCGGCGGGGGGCGGGTGTCGGTCATGGGGAGGGAGCCTTTCGGTCAGGTCTAGACCGGTGTGACCCTAGTGATCCTCGCCCCGCTTCACCAGCGTCGCGTGGACACCGCCCGGCTGCGACAGCCGCCGCCACGCAGGAAGAAGAACCAGACCCCGACCGCGATCAGGATCCACGGCAGGTGCGTGACCACCGCGACCACGGCGAGCAGCACCACCAGCGCCATCAGCGCGAGCGGCGGCCCGCCGCCGCGGGGCACGCGGCGGGGCGTCGCCGGGCGGCGTGCCGCCGGCGTCGAGAAGGGGTACGCCGCAGCGGGGCCCGGCAGGTCGCGGAACACCGGGTCGAGCTCGGCCCGGGTGCGGGCGGCCCAGACCTGGTCGAGGCGCTGGGTGTACTCGTCGTGGTCGAGCCGGCCGGCGGCGTAGTGGTCACCGAGGCTGGCCTGCGCCTGCTCCCGCTCGGCGTCGCCGATCCGCAGCTGCTCGGAGGGGGTCACTGCTCCTCCTCCGGCTCTCCCCCGGCCCGGGGCTCCTCGTCGGCGAGCAGGCCGTAGAGCCGGCGCCGGGTCTCCACCAGCACCGTCATCGCGTCGCGGCGCTGCTGGTCGGTGCCGCTGGTCAGGATCTGCCAGGTCGCCGACATCAGCTGTCCGACCTCCGACTTCAGCTGCGAGAGGTCGGGGCCGTCCTCCTCGAGCACGCCCTCCTCGAAGTCCGCCCAGACGGCGGCGAGCTCCTCGGGGTGCTCGGCGACGTAGGCCTGGCCCTCGGGGGTGAGCCGCAGCGTCCGGCCGCGCTCCTGGTCGGCGGCCACGAGGCCCTCGTCCTCGAGCTGGGAGACCGTCGGGTAGACCGAGCCGGGGCTCGGCTTCCACCGGCCGCCGGAGCGCTCGGCGATCTGCTGGATCACCTGGTAGCCGTTGAGCGGCTCGACGGCGAGCACGTCGAGGATGGCGGCGCGGACGTCACCGCGCTTGGCGCGCGGGCGCTGCGGCGGCTCGGGCGGGGTCATCCCGAACAGGCCGGCCAGCCACGGCGGCGGACCCGGTGGTCGGCCCCGCCCCGGGAGGTCGCTCCACCCTCCCCAGCCCCCGCTCCAGTTGCCGTGCCAGCCCGGTCCGCGACCGGAGCCGCGCCCGGAGCCGTGTCCGTGTCCACCCATCACGAGCATCCTTCCGACTATCAACGATATATCGCGATAGTACGCTGTCTTCACCCCAGGTCAAGGGGGTGACCCGCCGGCCGCTCAGGTCGCCAGCTGGGCGCGGCGCCGCGCGAGCCAGGCGCGCTCGCCGGCGTGGCCCGCGTGCGCGATCGCCGCGTCGTACGCCGCCCGCGACTCGGCCGTGCGCCCCAGCCGCCGCAACAGGTCGGCGCGGGTGGCGTGCCAGGCGTGGTAGCCCGCCATCGTGGGGCCGGCGAGGCGGTCGACCTCCGCCAGCGCCACCGCCGGGCCGTCGAGCTCGGCGAGCGCGACCGCGCGGTTGAGCCGGACCACCGGGGAGGGGTCGATCCCCACCAGCTGGTCGTAGAGCGCCACCACCTGCCCCCAGTCGGTGTCGCGGGCGTCGGCCGCGTCGGTGTGCACGGCGTTGACCGCGGCGAGCAGCTGGTAGCGGCCGGGGGCGGTGCCGCTCTCGCGGGCGCGGGCCAGGCACCAGCGCACCAGCGCATGCCCCTCCGCGATCCCGGCCCGGTCCCAGCCGGCGCGGTCCTGGTCGCGCAGCGACACCAGCTCCCCGTCGGCGAACCGGCTCTCGCGCCGGGCGTCGGTGAGCAGCAGCAGCGCCAGCAGCCCGGCGGTCTCGGCGTCCTCCGGGAGCAGCGACCGCAGCACGCGGGCGAGCCGGATCGCCTCGGCGGTCAGGTCGTGGCGCAACGGCGCGGCACCGGCGTCGGCGTGCGGCAGGTAGCCCTCGTTGAAGACCAGCAGCAGCACCGCCAGCACGGTCTGCACCCGCGCGGGAAGGTCCGCCCGCTCCGGCACCCGGTAGGGGATCCGGGCGCCGGCGATCTTGCGCTTGGCGCGCGTGATCCGTTGCGCCATCGTCGTCTCGGGCACCAGGAACGCCGCCGCGATCTCGGCGACGGTCAGGCCGCCGAGCAGCCGCAGGGTCAGGGCCACGCGGGCCTCCGGGGCGAGCGCGGGGTGGCAGCAGGTGAAGATCAGCCGCAGCCGGTCGTCCTCGACCGGTCCGGTCGGCGGGGGCGGCTCGGGGTCGTGGATCATCGCCGCCTCCCGGTGCTTGGTGTCGCGGTGGGACTCCCGCCGGACCCGGTCCAGGGCACGACGCGTGGCCGTGGTGGTCAGCCAGCCGCCGGGGTTGGGCGGTACGCCGTCGCTCCGCCAGCGCTCCAGCGCCACGACCAGGGCCTCGCCCGCCGCCTCCTCGGCGACGTCGAGGTCGCCGAAGCGGCGGGCGAGCGCGGCGACCACCCGGCCGAACTCGTCACGGAAGATTCGCGCGACGTGCTCGTCGAACCCGGCGTCGGCGGGATCGGTCACTCGCCCTGGAAGGGGCGGACCTCGACCGTGCCGGCGCAGGCCCGCGAGCCCTCCTCGGCCCAGCGCAGCGCCGCGTCGAGGTCGGCCGCCTCGATCACCCAGAAGCCGCCGAGCCACTCCTTGGTCTCGGCGAAGGGACCGTCGGTCACGACCGGCGTCTCCCCGGTGTTGTCGACGGTGGTGGCGGTCTCGCGCGGCATCAGCCCGCCGGCGAACACCCAGGCACCCGCCTCCCTGACCCGCTCGTTGAAGGCGCCGACGTCGGCGAACATCCGCTCCATCTGGGCCTCGGAGGGCACGGCCTCGCCGGCGGTGTGGTGCACGGACAGCATGTACTCGGGCATCTGGTTCTCCTCGTGTCGTGACCCCCCGTCGGGGCCGCTCTCACCCTCACCACGAACGGGGTCGCGCCGATACGACACCCCCCGCGAGAGTTTTTCTCCCCACCCCCCACCCGCAGGTTGAGTTGCCAGCCGCGCGCCCTGAGTCGCCAGCCGGGCTGGCGACTCAGGGCGCGCGGCTGGCAACTCAACTCCCCCGGGGGTCGCTCTGGGGTGGGGCGGGTCGGTCAGAGGCCGCCGCGCTTGCGGCCGAGGCCGCGGAGCAGGGACTTGGCGCCCCGCTCGATGTCCTTGTTGGCCGAGCCGCCGCCGGTGGCGGAGCCGGGGGTCGCCGTGGACCCGGGGGTGCTGGTGGGGGTGCCGGTCCGGCGGCCGCCGGAGAGCACGCGGCTCATGATGCTGCGCAACACGGTGGTTCCTCCTCGAGATCGGAATCCACCACCGTACCCACCCCGCGTGACGACCGGCACACCCGTTCGTTGAGACCTCCATGAGGCGACTCCTGCTGCTGCCCGGCCTGGCCGTCACCGTGCTGGTCACCCTGCTCGCGGGCCCGACGGCCACCCAGGCCGCGCCCCCGGCCGAGGGGCTCCGGATCGAGGTGCTGTCCAACCGCAGCGACCTGGTCTCCGGCGGCGACGCGCTGGTCGAGGTGGTGCTGCCGCCGCAGCTCGACCCCGCAGCGGTGACGGTGCGGCTGGCCGGCCGCGACGTCACCGACCGATTCCGGGAGCGGCGCGACGGTCGCTTCTACGGCCTGGTCACCGGGCTGGCGGAGGGCGGCAACCGGCTGCGCGCCAGCGCCCCCGGGTACGCCGCGGACCGGGCCCGGATCGTCAACCACGCCAACGGCGGTCCGGTGTTCTCCGGTCCGCAGCTCGACCACTACCGCTGCCAGCAGACCGCGGTCGACGCACAGTGCAACGAGCCCGCCACGTACCGGTTCTTCTACCAGTCGACCGACCCGACCCGGCCCGACCTCCAGCCCTACGACCGGGAGGACCCGCCCGAGGACGTCGCCAGCACCACGACCGACGAGGGCGTCGAGGTCCCGTTCATCGTGCGCCGCGAGTACGGCTACCAGGACCGCGACCGGTACACGATCCTGCAGCTCTGGCAGCCCGGGCAGCGGTGGCGGGCCTGGCGTCCGCAGGAGCAGTGGAACCACAAGCTGCTGGTCACCCACGGCGGCAACTGCGGCGCGGCGTACACCCCCGGCGGCACGCCGCTGGCCGACTACTCCGGCACCCTCGACTCGGTCCCGGGCGTCGAGCCGAGCTACGTCACGGCGCTCGGGAAGGGCTTCGCGGTGCTCTCCACGGCGCTCGCCAACACCGGCCACAACTGCAACGTCGCGATGGAGGCGGAGTCGCTGGTGATGGCGAAGGAGCGGCTGGTCGAGCGATACGGCGAGCTGCGCTACACGATCGGGACCGGCTGCTCGGGCGGCTCGATCGCCCAGCACACGATCGCGAACGCCTACCCCGGCGTCTACCAGGGACTGGTCACCACCTGCTCCTACCCCGACACCCTCACCGCCGGTGCGCAGTTCGCCGACTACCACCTGCTGCGGCTCTACTTCGAGGACCCGAGCCGGTGGGCGCCCGGTGTGGTGTGGACGCCGACGCAGATGGCCGCCGTCGAGGGCCACCTGTCGCACGTGAACGCCGTCGTCGCCGACGAGGGGCTGTTCAAGGCGGCGCTGGACCCCGAGCACCCCTGCCCCGGCACGCTCGACCCGGTCGCCGGCGACCCCGCGACCCGCTACGACAGCGAGAGCAACCCGGGCGGCGTCCGCTGCTCGGTGCTCGACATCATGGGGAACCTGCTCGGGCCGCGTCCGGAGTCGGCCTGGGGGCCGCAGGAGCAGCTGGTGGGCCGCGGCTTCGGCGGCATCCCGTTCGCCAACACCGGCATCCAGTTCGGGCTCTCGGCACTCCGGACGGGCCAGATCACGCCCCAGCAGTTCGTCGACCTCAACGCGAAGATCGGCGGGCTCGACGTCGACAGCCAGCGCACCGACGAGCGGGTCGAGGGTGACCCGTCGGCGATCGAGAACGCCTACCGCACCGGCCTGATCAACGAGACCACCCACCTCGACGAGGTCGCGATCATCAACCACGGCGGTCCCGACCCCGGGATCGCCCACGACTACGCGCACGCGTTCTGGACCGAGGAGCGGCTGCTCGCCGACCAGGGCCACACCGACAACCGCGTGATGTGGTTCGGCCCGACGCCGCTGATCGGCGACCCGCGCTGGGCCGGCGACGCGCTGCTCGCGATGGACCGCTGGCTCAGCGCCGTCGAGGCCGACGACTCCGAGGCCCCGCTGGCGGAGAAGATCGTGGCCGACCGCCCCGCGGACGTCACCGACCGCTGCCTGGTGGCCGAGCTGGCACCGGCCTGCACGGTCGAGGAGCTGCAGGTGCTGCAGACCCGGCTCTCCACTCCCCGGCAGGAGGCCGGGGGGCCGCTCGCCAACGACAACGTCGCCTGCCGGCTGCGTCCCTTCACCCTCGACGACTACGGGCCGACCGCGGCACTGTTCACCCCCGCGCAGGTGGAGACGCTCGAGACGCTCTTCGCCGACGGCGTCTGCGACTGGTCGCGGCCCGGACGCGGCACCGGGCCCACCGAGACCTGGCTGCGCTACGACGCGCCGGCGGGGTCGGAGTCCGCCACGGCGTACGGCGGGCGACCGCTGCGCGACGCCCCGGCCGACTCCGGCGACGGCTGGTTCAGCCCCGCCTTCCGCTCCTTCTGGGGGACGTGAGCCGGAGCCCGGAGCGGGCCCACCCGTAGGCTCGGGCCATGCGCAGCTCCGGCCTCGGCTCCCCCGTCTCCCGTGCGGTCGACACCGTCCTCGACCGGAGCGTGGTGCTGGGCTTCAGCTCGATCGGCCCCGCCGTCCGCCGGCGGCTCCCCGGCTGGCCCGCCGACCCGGAGCCCGGCTCGCTGGCGGGCAAGGTCGCCGCGGTCACCGGCGCGACCTCCGGTCTCGGCCTGGCCACCGCCCGCGGCCTGCTCGAGCTGGGTGCCAGTGTCCGGCTGGTCGTCCGGAACACCGAGAAGGGCGAGCAGGTGCGCTCCCAGCTGCTGGCCGCGGTCCCGGCCGGCGAGGTGGCGATCGACCGCTGCGACGTCGGCGACCTCGACGACGTCCGCCGCTGCGCCGGCGAGCTGGTCGCGACCCTGGACCGGCTCGACGTCCTGGTCCACAACGCGGGGGCGATGCCTCCCGAGCGCACCGAGTCGGCGCAGGGCCACGAGCTGACGATGGCGCTGCACGTCCTCGGTCCGGTGCTGATGACCGAGCTGCTCGCCCCCGTGCTGGTCACGGACGCGCGGGTGGTGATGGTGACCTCGGGCGGGATGTACAACCAGGTGCTGCGCTCCGACGACCCGGAGTACCTCGACGGCGACTACTCGCCGACCACCGCCTACGCGCGGAGCAAGCGGGCCCAGGTCGAGCTGTTGCCCGCCCTCGAACGTCGCTGGCCCGGCACCCGGGTCTACGCCACCCACCCGGGCTGGGCCGACACCCCCGGCGTGCAGGACTCGCTGCCACGGTTCCGGTCGCTGATGCGGCCGGTGCTGCGCGACGCCGCCGGTGGCGCGGAGACCACGGTCTGGCTCGCCGCGGTCGACCCGGCCCCGCCCGGCGGCGGGCTGTGGCACGACCGGCGGCAGCGGCCCACCCACCTGCTGCGGCGCACCCGCCCGCAGCCGGGGGCGGTCGACGAGATGTGGCAGTGGGTGCAGGAGCACGCCGAGCTCTGAGCCTCGTTACACCCGCTCCCGGTCCACGGGCACCTCGCGGCCGTAGGCCCAGCCGGGGGTGAGCGGGAGGTGCCCGCCGCTCCAGAACGAGCCGGGGTCGTACCAGCTCGGCCGGCGGTCGCCCGTCAGCACGCCCATCTCCTGCATCGTCAGCGCCACCACCTCGGCGCAGTACGCCTCCTCGGGACGGGGTCGCGGACCCTGCCGCTCGCGGCGGGGGACGTGCCGGTTGCGGCCGCGCAGCCAGCGACCAGCGAGCCGCGCCGTGCTCGGGAAGGACACGCCGTCGAGCCGGGCGATCGCCCGCAGCAGCGCGTCCTCCTCGCGCGTGCCCACCTCGGGCGTGAGCTGGCGCAGCCACGCGGCCTGGGCGTAGACCTCCTGCCAGCGGGTCACGGCGGCGCGCAGGTCGTGCAGCTGGACGCCGCGGTGGTGGTCGCCCGTCCAGTGGTCCTGCAGCGTCCGGCCGAGCTCGGCGTGCCACAGCAGCGGCGGCAGGTCGTCCAGGACCACCGCCATCGCCACGTGGTTCACCGGGGCGTTGGTGAAGGTCTGGATCGCGCGGTCCGGCCCGGACCGGCCCCGGAACAGCCACAGGTCGCCGGTGCGGGTCAGCGCCACGGCATCCTCCAGGTCCAGTCCCCGCGTCATAGGGTGAACCGTATGCGGGGTGCGGCGGGGGCGTGGTGGAAGTGGCTCGGCCTGGCCGGCGTGGTCGGGGTGGCCGTGACCGGCGCGGCGATCACGCGCCAGGAGCGGCAGCGGCGCGCCTACACCCCCGACGAGGTGCGCGAACGCCTCCACCGGCGGCTGGAGGAGGCGGGGCGGACCGACTCCTGAGGGTCCACCGCCGGTCCGTCAGAGGCCGGCGGCCTCGAGCCGTGCCCGCACCTGGTCGGCGTGGCGCACCCCGGTGAGCGCGGCGGGGTGCACGTGCTCGCCGCGGCGCAGCACCGAGAACCGGCCGGTCTGCTCGAGCACCACCAGCGCCACCTCGTGCGGGTCGCGCACCCCCGCGGCGCGCAGCGCGGCCCAGAGCCCGGCGTCGTCGACGCGGTGGCGCCGCATCGCCTCACGCTCGGGCCGGCCGGCGACCATCACGACCGTGGCCCGGTGGCGCTGCCGGTTGCGCACGGACTCCGAGCGGCGGACCCGGCCCGTCATCGCCTCGAGCGCGAACAACGTCACCAGCGCGAGCAGGCCACCCGACAGCGTCGGCACCTGTCCGAGGATCGCCCGTCCGACGATCGACCCCAGGACCGTGACGATCGCCAGGTCGAAGCTCGACGGCGACGCGAACAGTCGCTGGCCCGACCAGCCGATGATCGCGGCGAAGGCGAAGTAGAGGAGCACGGTCGACACCACGACCGCGGCAGCCCCGAGCGGGTGGAGTCCGACGTAGAAGTTCAGGTCGCCCATGGGTCCATGATCCCCCGCCGAGGCACCGGCGACGTGATGGGACCGGGCGGGCTCCCCCAGCGCCGCGGCCGACGGCCCGGGCAGGGCGCGCGCCGCTCGCGACCCGGCATGATGGGCCGGTGCCCTCCCCCGTCCGCCTGGTCCAGCTCGTCGGCGGGTGCGTCGTCCTCGGCGTCGGCGTGGCGCTGCTGCTGAGCGCGGACCTCGGCTCCGACGGCTTCTCCACCCTCGTCAACGGCGTCTCGCTCAGCAGCGGGATGTCCTTCTGGCTGGCCAACCTGCTGGTGTCCGCCGGCTTCCTGCTGCTGGCCGCCGTACGACGGACCTACCCCGGCGTCGGGACCGTGGTGCAGGTGGTCGTGGTGGGCGGGACCGTGTCGCTGCTGCTGGAGGTGTTCGCGACGCCGGCGGACCTGCTCGGCCAGGTGGGGATGCTGGCGCTGGCGATGCCCGTGCTCGCGGTCGGCATCGCGACCTACCTCGGCAGCCACAGCGGCGCCGGACCGGCGGAGGCGGTCGCGCTGGCGTGGGACCCGCCACTGCCCTTCCGGTGGAGCTACAGCTCCGTCCAGCTCGGCGGTGCGGTCGCGGGATGGCTGCTCGGCGCCACGATCGGGCCGGGGACGGTGCTCGTCATCGTGCTGCTCGGCCCGCTGGTCGACGTCACCTCACGGCTGCTGCGGATCGACGTCCACCAGCGCACCCCCGCAGCGACCGGCTGAGGCCCTCAGGCGTCGTGGATCGGCTGCTTCGGCAGCTTCTTGACCCGCTGCCGGCGCTTGCGCCGCTCGGGGATCATCGAGCGCATCTCCTCCAGCTTGCCGAAGCACAGCAGCCGGTCCTCGGCCTCCAGCTCGGTCGAGGCGCGGGGGTTCGGGACGACCTGGGCGCCGCGGTGGAGGGTGAGGACGGTGATGTCCTTCTCCCGCAGCCCGGAGTCGGTGATCGACTTGCCGACGATGTCGGCCTCGCCGTGGACGGCGAGCTCGGCCACGCCGTACCCGGTGGAGACGCTGAGCCGCTGCCGGACGTCGATCTGAGGGAAGGCGACCTGGTTGTCGATGTAGTCGATGATCGCCCCGGCGACGTCGAGCTTGGTGGCGTTCTCGATGCCCTCGAGCCCCGGGGAGGAGTTGACCTCCATCACCAGCGGGCCGTCGTTGCCCTCCAGCATGTCGACGCCGGCGACCTTGAGGCCCATGATCTGCGCCGAGCGCACCGCGGCCTCCTCGAAGACCGGGTCGAGCTCGACCGCCTCGACCGAGCCGCCGCGGTGCACGTTGGAGCGGAACTCGTCACCCTGCGCGACCCGGCGCATCGCCGCGACCACGCGGTCGCCGACGACCAGCGCGCGGATGTCGCGACCCTTGCTCTCCTTGACGAAACGCTGGATCAGCACGTTCTGCCGGGTGCTGTGCAGGGTCTCGATGATCGCCTCGGCGACCTTGCGGTCGGGCGCGAGGATCACGCCGATGCCCTGGGTGCCCTCGAGCAGCTTGATCACGACCGGCGCGCCGCCGACCCGCTCGATCGCCGGGATCACGTCGGCGCGGTCGCGCACGAACGTGGTGGCCGGCATCAGCACCTGGTGACGGGACAGGATCTGGGAGGCGCGCAGCTTGTCGCGGGAGTTGGTGATGCCGGCGGCGGTGTTGGGCGTGTAGACGTCCATCTGCTCGAACTGCCGCACCACCGCGGTGCCGAAGTAGGTGATGGAGTTGCCGATCCGGGGCAGGATGGCGTCGTAGTCGGAGAGCTGCTTCCCCCGGAACTGCAGGTCCGGCTCGTCCTGGCTCAGGTCGATGCCGAAGCGGAGGGTGTTGAGCACCTTCACGGTGTGCCCCCGGTCGAGTGCCGCGGTGCGCAACCGCTGCGTGCTGTAGGCACGCGGTGCGACCGAGAGGATGGCGAGCTTCATGTCAGCAACCTGAGAGGATCGGCGGGTGACTGCTTCGGACACGTCCGCTCCATCCAACACCATCGTCGGATGGCGGGAATGGGTGAGCCTGCCGGGCCTCGGGGTGCCCTGGATCAAGGCCAAGGTGGACACCGGCGCGCGCACCTCCGCCCTCCACGCCTTCGACCTCGAGGAGTTCGAACGCGACGGTGCGCCGTGGGTCCGCTACTCCGTGCACCCCTGGCAGGACACCGACGCGGACGCCACCGGCTGCGAGTCGCAGGTCCTCGACCAGCGTGAGGTGCGCAGCTCCAGCGGCCATGCCGAGGAGCGGTACGTCGTCCGGCTCGACCTCAGCCTGTGCCGTCGGGTGGTCTCCGCGGAGGTCACCTTGAGCAACCGCGACGAGATGGGCTTCCGGATGCTGGTCGGGCGCGAGGCGCTGGTGCAGGGATTCCTCGTCGACCCCGGCAGCTCCTACCTCGGGGGCCGCCCGAAGGTCTCGGTCCGCCGCCGGAACCGGGGCCGTTGATGGCGCGCGAGTCCTTCGCGATCGGCTCGGTCCGGATCCGCGCCGGCTCCACCCGCAACCTCGAGCTGCCGATCACACGGCTGGTCACCGGTGCCGACGTCAGCCTGCCGGTCCGGGTCTTCCACGGCCGCGAGGACGGACCGACGGTGTGGCTCGACGCGGCCATCCACGGGGACGAGGTGGTCGGCGTCGAGGTGATCCGGCAGGTGCTCGCGGGCCTGGACCCCAAGACCCTGCGCGGCACCCTGATCGCCGTCCCGATCGTCAACGTCCTCGGCTTCATGGCCGGGGACCGCTACCTCCCCGACCGGCGCGACCTCAACCGCTCCTTCCCGGGTTCGGCGCGCGGCTCGCTCGCCAGCCGGATCGCGCACCTGTTCATGGAGGAGGTCGTCGCCCAGTGCGAGGTGGGCATCGACCTCCACACCGGCTCGGACCGCCGCTCCAACCTGCCGCAGGTCCGCGCGGACCTCGACGACCCACGCACCCGGGCGCTCGCCGAGGCCTTCGCCGCCCCCGTGATGCTGCACGCCAAGATCCGTGACGGCTCGCTGCGCCACGCCGCCCGGGAGCGCGGTGCCACCGTGCTGCTCTACGAGGGCGGGGAGAACCTGCGGCTCGACGAGTACGCCATCGACCCCGCGGTCGCGGGCGTCCGACGGGTGCTCGCCGCCCTGGGGATGACCGACACCGTGGCCGAGCCCGACCACCCGCCCAGCGTGGAGTGCCGGAGCAGCGGCTGGGTCCGCGCCCGGCGTACCGGCATCCTCGACCTCGACGCCCACCTCGGACAGGAGGTCGCGGACGGGGAACGGCTCGGTGCCCTGGTCGACTCCTTCGGCCGGACGTTGCGGCTCGTGCACGCCAACCGCAGCGGCGTCGTGATCGGCCGCGCCGAGGCGCCACTGGTCCATTCCGGTGACGCGATCGTGCACATCGGCAGCTGACTCCCCGCTACGCTGCCAGCCGGACAGCCGAAGGTCTGGGGGGACATGGTGCGTCTGGGAGTACTGGTGCACGCCGAGACCGTGGCGCCCGAGTCGTGGTCTCCCCTGCTCCGACACCTGACCGAACGGGGCGAGGTGGTGGTCGTCCACGCCTACGCCGACTGGTCGGCGCCCGCGATGGCGGGCTGGTTGCCGGCACTGCAGCGGCACGGGATCCAGCTGCGGCACCAGTTCCGCTCCCGGCCCAGCCAGGACCCCGCCCTCGTGGCGATCGCCGTGGACGCGGTCGAGCTCATCGCCACGGCACGCCTCGACGCGATCGTGCTGGTCGGTGACCTGAGCTCCGCGGTGCCGCTGCTGCAGCGGCTGTCCGAGCGCGGCGTCGAGGTGATCCTGGCCGGCCCGCCCGCCACGCCGCTCGACGTCCGGACCGCGGCCGGCGACTTTCTCGACCTCCGGACCGTCCTCGACGACGCCGACCCGGACTCCGCCGGACGCCACCGCGCCTGATCGGCGAGGGTCCGCTAGCGTGCTGGCCGGCCCACGTCTCGGAGGTACCCCGTGCTGAAGACCCTGTCCCGTCCCCTGGTCCGGATCTCGGAGCGCTATCTGCCCAGCGCCCTGACGTTCGCCGTGATCCTGACGCTGATCGTGGCGGTGCTCGCGCTCGGGCTGACCGACTCCGGCCCGGTCGACGTGGTGCGCGGATGGGGCGACGGCCTGATCGGGCTGCTGGCGTTCATGACCCAGATGTCCCTGGTGCTGCTGCTGGGCCACATGCTCGCCCACACCGGACCGGTGCGAGCGCTGCTGGTCCGCGCCGCCGGCGTCCCGCGGACGGCGCCGCAGGCCTACGGCTTCGTGGCGCTGTGCGCAGCGGTGGCCTCGCTCATCACCTGGGGGCTCGGCCTGGTCGTGGCGGCGCTGCTGTCGATCGAGGTCGCCCGCTCGGGCAAGGAGCGAGGGCTGCGGCTGCACTTCCCGCTGCTGGTGGCCGCCGGCTACTCCGGGTACGTCGTCTGGCACATGGGCTACTCCGGCTCCGGACCGCTGGCCGTGGCCACCCCCGGCAGCGACGTCGCCGAGCAGCTCGGCACCACCCTCCCGGTCACCGAGACCATCTTCAGCTGGTGGAACCTCACCGGCATCGTGCTGGCCGTCGTGGTGGTCGTGGTGACCATGGCCCGGTTGGCGCCGTCCGCCGACGATCCGGTCGTCGAGCTCCCCGAGGGTGCCGAGCTCGCGAGCGAGGAGGCCGAGCTGCTCGACACCCGCGGCGGCGAGGCCCCCACCCCGGCCGAGCGGCTCGACGGCAGCCGGCTGGTCACCAGCGTGCTCGGGGCCGCGCTGCTGGCCTACCTGGTGACCTACTACGCCCAGGAGGGCTTCCTGCTGACCCTCGACATCGTCAACTGGACGTTCCTGTGCCTGGTGATGCTGCTCGTGAAGTCGCCCGGGGAGCTGGCCCGGCTGGTGGCCGGAGCGGCCAGGAACGTGGGCGACATCCTGGTCCAGTTCCCCTTGTACGCCGGGATCCTGGGGATCATGACGGCCTCCGGGCTGATCACGGTCTTCGCGGACTTCTTCGTCTCGATCTCCACCGAGAACACGCTGGGGCTCTGGGCGTTCTTCGCGGGCGGCTTCATCAACCTGTTCGTCCCCAGCGGCGGCGGCCAGTTCGCGGTGCAGGCGCCGATCTTCTTCGAGGCCGCCGCCCAGCTCGGGGTGGACCCGGCGATCGTGACGATGGGCATCGCCTACGGCGACCAGTGGACCAACATGATCCAGCCCTTCTGGGCGCTCCCGGTGCTGGCGATCGCGCGGCTGCGGATCCGCGACGTCATGGGCTTCACGGCGGTGACGCTGGTCGTGACCGGGTTCGTCTTCGCGTTCACGATCATGCTGCCCGCCTGGTTCTGACGCCGAGGACCCGCTGGGCCCGCGCGCACCTCAGCGGCGGTGGACCATCCGGACCAGCGTGGCCCGGCTGAAGTCCGGTGACAGGTCGACCTCCACGACCGGGCCGAGGCCGCGCGCGTAGAACTTGTTCTCCAGCAGGTCCGGGGTCAGCGGCGTGGTGTTGGCGGTCTGCACGACCCGGCGGTGGAACCCGGTCGGGGTGTCGAGCCGCTCGCGGACGGACAGCACCCGGGCGCGGTCCTCGGCCTGCCCGGCGCGGTACTCCTCGCGGTAGCGACAGCCGGGACGGAGCGCGGCCGGCAGCAGCATGCCGGCCTGGGCGCCGTCGCGGCCGTGCTGCCAGGAGCCCTCGGTGCTGACGACCTCGCCGTCCTCGTACTCCCGGGTCCGCTCCCCGAGGTACCACAGGCTGCCGCCGGAGTCCTGGGCGTACCAGTCGAAGGTGTTCTCCTTCAGCTCCCCGTCGACGCGGACCACGTCGTGGACGACCCGGGCGCGGATCCCCTCGATCCGCCGCACCCGGTCGGTCACGTGGACCCGCACGGTCGCGACCTCGCCGCCACCGCGCTCGCGGTAGTGCCACGTGGTGCCGCGTCGCATCGGCCAGTACGGGTGGTCGATCCGGGTGGTGAAGTCGTCGGGGTCGAGCTGCACCTCCTCGCTGCCGTGCGGGAGCGGGTAGGGGCCGGGCTGGGCACAGCGCTCGCCGGCCTGCTCGGCCGTCCGAGCGGTCGCCTGCTGGAAGGCTGCGGTAGCGGTGCCGGGTCCGGCGGCCAGGCCGGCGAGGGCGAGGGCGAGGACGGTCGCGGTGCGGAAGGGTGCGGGTCGGTGCAGCATGAGGATCTCCTGGCGGTGGGCGTCGCGGAACGGACTCCCACCGTGGACCGCGGTCGCTGAAGGACCGCTGAACGCCACCGACCGGTGGTCCGCGGGGCCGCGCCGCCTCCTCAGACCCAGTACGTGTCGTGCTGGAGCAGAAAGGCGGCGCGCTCGTCGTCGGTCATGGTCGCGCCGAGGCCGAGCGCGTGGAGGGTCTCGAAGTAGTCCTCCCGCGGGGCGCCCGGGGTGAACATCAGCAGCATCCGGGCGTGGTCGGCGCCGCGGAAGCCGTGGATGCCGCCCTCGGGGACGTGCAGGAAGTCCCCGCCCCGCGCGACCACCCAGTCGCTGCCGTCGTAGAGGCGGACGGTGCCCTCCAGGACGTAGAACGACTCGCTGATCGCGCGGTGGAAGTGGGGGTCCGGCCCGGACTCGGTCTCCCCGAAGGACCAGCGGTAGAGGCCGTAGAGCCCGCCGGTCTGGTCACCGGTGGCGAGGTACTCGCAGCTGCCGCCGTTGCCGTAGACCAGCTCGGGCCCGTCCTTCCCGGGGTCGTCGCGGCGCAGCCACGCCGAGACCTCCCCGCCCTCGCCGGTGTAGACGTCGCCGGGATAGGGACGGTGGAGCGGGTGGGGCAGGCTCATGCGCTCATCCTGCCGCCGCCCGACGCCGGGCGGCCTGCGACCGGACGGCCCACCGGGTCCGCCCCCACGGCTTCCAGATCGAGAGCACCAGGGCGCACCCCAGTGCCACGAACGACACGACCGGCGGGTACAGCAGGTCCTCCCCGGCGCTGCCCACCGCCGCGCGCACCTCCGCGGCCGTCCCCGTCAGCTCGGCAGGGAGCGCGAGGGCGCCCGGCACGAGCGCGACGAGGACCAGCGCCGTCAGCACGATCCCGATGCACAGCTTGGTGAACACCCAGGTCCACGTCAGCAGGCCCCACCTCGTCCCCCACCCGAGCAGCACGCCGGTCACCAGCATCCCGCCCGCCAGCAGCGGGACGACGGTCGGCACCACCAGGCGCACCGCCGTGTAGGAAGCCGCGGCGACCGGACCGGACTCGGAGGTCTGACCGGAGACGACCAGCACCAGCAGGCCGAGGTCCAGTCCCATCCAGCCGACACCGCACAGCACGTGCAACGCCAGCACCGTGCGACGCCAGGGGCGACTCAGGTCGAAGGCCATGGCGGCACGGTAGAACGGTTGTCCGGCCGACGCATCGGGGTCGACCCTGAGATCGACCCCGTCGCGGGGTCCGGAGCCCGGCTTCCACGGCGGTGGCTAGCGTGGCGTCATGGCCCACGTGCTCAACGACGGACAGCAGCTGCCCGAGGTCGGCTTCGGCACCTACCCGCTGCGCGGCGAGGAGGGGACCGAGGCGGTCCGCTCCGCGATCGAGGTCGGCTACCGGCTGCTCGACACGGCCGTGAACTACGGGAACGAGGAGGAGGTCGGCGAGGCGATCCGCCGCTCCGGCGTACCGCGGGAGGAGCTGGCGGTCTGCAGCAAGCTGCCCGGACGTCACCACGCGTACGACGCGGCGGTCGCCTCGACCCGGGAGTCCCTGGCGCGGCTCGGCCTCGACCGGCTCGACCTGCACCTGATCCACTGGCCGAACCCCTCGCAGGGCAGGTACGTCGAGGCCTGGCGGGCGCTGGTCGACCTGCAGGCCGAGGGACTGGTCACCAGCATCGGCGTCTCGAACTTCACCGAGCAGCAGCTGCGCCGGATCATCGACGAGACCGGCGTCGTGCCGGTGGTCAACCAGCTCGAGCTGCACCCGTACTTCCCCCAGCAGCAGATGCGGCGGGTCAACGCCGAGCTCGGCATCGTCACCGAGTCGTGGAGCCCGCTCGGCAAGCGGCAGGCGCCCTTCACCGAGCCGCCGGTGGCGGCCGCCGCCGAGCGGCTCGGCGTCACGCCCGGCCAGGTGATCCTGCGCTGGCAGCTGCAGCTCGGGGCGCTCCCGATCCCCAAGTCCGCCACCCCCTCGCGGCAGCGGGAGAACCTCGACCTGCACGGCTTCGAGCTCACCCAGGACGAGGTCACCGCGATCACCGCGCTCGGCCGCCTCGACGGCCGGCTCTTCGGCGGCGACCCGGACACGCACGAGGAGATGTAGGTCGGGGGACGGTGGTTTCCCCGCCCGGGCGGGGAACCAGTGGGTTCGTGACGAAAACGATCCGGGCGAAGTCCAAGACTCGCCCACGGAGTCGCGGCTGATCACCGGGCGGCCACCACCTGCACCAGCCGCTCGACGAAGGCCCGGGTGGCCGGCACCTGCTCGGCCCCCGGTCGGTAGACCAGGCCGACGTGCCGGTCGCCCAGGGTGGGCGAGGACCGCACCACCACCTCGGGGTGCCGGAAGGCGCGCAGGGCCGAGCGCGGCAGCAGCGTGACCCCGAGCCCCGCCGCCACCAGCGCCTGCACCGCCACGTAGTCGTCGGTCTCGTGCGCCAGCCGTGGCTCGAAGCCCGCGTCGCGGCAGCGGTCCACCAGGTGCTGGCGGCACCGGGAGCAACCCCCGATCCAGGTGTCGCCCGCCAGGTCGGACAGCCGTACGGCGCGGCGCCGCCCGGCGGGGTGGTCGGGCGGGAGCACCAGGTCGACCGGCTCCACGGTGAGCGGCAGCCAGGTCAGGTCGCCGCCCCGGTTCGGCACGTCGGGCGGCGGCCCGTCGTACCCGAACACGAGCGCGACGTCGGCGGCCCCCTCCCGCACCGCGGCCCACGCCTCCGGCGGCTCGGCCTCGACCAGGGCCACCTCGACCGCCGGGTGGTCCTGCGCGAGCCGGCGCAGCGCGGCCGGCGCGATCGTGGCGGCGGCGGACGGGAAGGCGACCAGCCGGACCCGGCCGCCGCGCAGCTCCGCGAGGGAGGCGAGCTCCTCGGTCGCCATGTGCAGCTCGGTAGCCACCGCGTCGGCGCGGCCGAGCAGCACCCGGCCGGCCTCGGTGAGGGTGACGCCGCGGGTGCTGCGCACCAGCAGCGGCCCCCCGACCTCGCGCTCGAGGTGCTGCAGCTGCTGGCTGACGGCCGGCTGGCTCCAGCCGAGCTCGCGGGCCGCCGCGCTGAGCGAGCCGGCCCTCGCCACCGCCCGGAAGACGAGCACGCGTCGCGGATCCATGGCCATAAGCAGTGATGATGGCACCGGCAAGGAGTCAGCGTCTACCTTCTGACGGCCGGTTGCGGCACCGTGGGAGCATGCGCACCCTGGGACTCATCGGCGGCATGAGCTGGCACTCGACCACGACCTACTACCGGACCATCAACGAGGTGGTCGCGGAGCGGCTCGGCGGCCACGCCTCGGCGCCGATCTCGCTGCAGTCGCTGGACTTCGCCGGCGTGCGGCAGTGCCAGGTCGACGGCGACTGGGACCGCGCGGCCGCGCTGCTCTCCGACGCAGCCCGGGCCTGCGTCGCCGGGGGCGCGGAGACCGTCGCGATCTGCACCAACCTGATGCACAAGGTCGCGCCGCAGGTGGAGGCCGCGATCGACGTCCCGCTGCTCCACATCGCCGACGCGGTGGCAGGGGTCGCGGAGCCGCACGGGTGGCAGCGGCTCGGCGTGCTGGGCGCCCGCTGGGTGATGGAGGAGGACTTCTACGCCGACCGGCTCGCGCGCCACGGCATCTCCACGCTCATCCCGGGGTCCGCCGACCGCGGCCTGGTCGACCGGGTGATCTTCGAGGAGCTGACCCAGGGCGTCGTGAGCGAGGAGTCGCGCGCGGCGTACGTCCGGGTGATCGAGGACCTCGCGGCCCGGGGCGCGCAGGCGGTGGTGCTCGCCTGCACCGAGATCGGCCTGCTCGTCGGTCCCGAGGACAGCCCGCTGCCGCTGGTCTGCTCCGCCGACGCCCACGCCCGGGCGCTGGCCGAGGTGGCGCTCAGCGCCGTCGTCCCCGCCTGAGGGTCGAGCGGCTCAGCCGCGCGCCTCGGCCTCGATCTCGGCCTGCTCCTCGGGCGTGAAGGCGCGCAGGATGCAGAACTCGTTGCCGTCGGGGTCGGCCAGCACGACCCACGACTCCTCACCGCTCTGGCCCACGTCGACATGGGTCGCGCCCAGGGCGAGCAGCCGCTCGACCTCGGCGGCCTGGTCCTGCGGCCGCAGGTCGAGGTGCCAGCGGTTCTTCACGGTCTTCTCCTCCGGCACCCTGCCGAACAGCAGGTCCGGGGCGATGCCGTCCTCGGGGCTGCCGGCGGGCGGCTCGAGGACGACCTCGTCCTCGGTGTCGTGCGTGCGCCGCCAGCCGAGCGCCTCCTGCCAGAAGGCGGCGATCCGTTGCGGGTCGGTGGAGTCGAGCAGGAAGCACTGGATCCGAAGGGTCGTCATGCGGCTCAGCGTGCCGCGTCGAGGATCGCTTCCGCCAACGATTTCGGCTGGGTGAGCTGCGGCCAGTGGCCGCCGCCGAGGTCGACGTACTCGACGTCGGTGATCGCCGCGAGCTCGGGGAGGTGGCCCTCCCGGACCCACTCCTGGAGGTCGGCGGCGGAGTACTCCGGGCAGACCTGCGTGACGGGCACGGCCCAGCGGCGCTCGTCGGTGAGCCGCACCGGGTCGCTGATCACCCGCTCCGGGACCGGGATCGCGTCGGCGTAGAGCCGCGCCAGCTGGTCGTCGCCGAAGTCCCGGACGTTGGCGTCCTCGCCCATCTCCTTCCAGTCCGGCATCCGCACCTCGCCGTCCTCGGCGGGCAGGCCGAGCAGGTGCTCGCCGTCGGCGCTGGGGAAGCCGCCGACGTGCACCTGACGGGCGACCTTGTCGGGGCGGGCGTCGGTCGCACAGTGCGCGATGCCGCAGCCGGCCGAGTGGCTGACGAGCAGCACGGGCTCCTCGGCCTCGTCGAGCGCCGCCACGACCGCGGCGACGTGGTCGGCCAGCGTGATCCCGGTGCGGTCCGCGTCGCGGCTCTCCATGCCCGGCAGCGTCAGCGGCCGTGGGCGGTGACCCGCGGCGCTCAGCTGCGGCACGACCTCCTCCCAGGTGTCGGCGTTGAGCCAGAGTCCGGGCACGAGCACGATGTCCATGGGTTCCTCTCGGGTCGGTGGTGCGTCGAGGTCGCTGTCCTGGCGGGCACGCTAGCCGCTGTTGCGGGCGGTTCGCGTCCGGTTCTGCGGGCGGGTGGGGTTGTCGTTTGGTCCCCAACGGCAGGTATTTCCCCCGAGGACCTGTCGTTGGGGACCAATCGGCAGGCCCCGCGATCCGGCCCTAGAGTCAGCCCATGGCTCGCTACGGTGCTCAGTTCGGTCCGGACATCACCTTCCTGGGGGTGCCGGCGTGCGACCTCGACGACGAGGCGTCGTACGCCGGGGCGGACGTGGTCGTGGTGGGGGCGCCGTTCGACGGGGGCACCTCCCACCGGCCGGGGACCAGGTTCGGGCCGCAGGCGATCCGGTCGACCGACTACCTGCCGCACGACGGCTCCCGGCCGAGCCTGGCGCTGCGGACCGACGGGCTGCAGGACCTGCGCGTGGTCGACGCGGGCGACGTGGAGATGCCGCCGGGCGACATCGAGCGGGCGCTCGGGGTGCTCGAGGCGGCCGTCGAGAAGGTCGCGCGGGCCGGGGCGATCCCGGTGGTGCTCGGCGGCGACCACTCCATCGCCTTCCCCGACGCCAAGGGCGTGGCCAACGTGCTCGGCCACGGCCGGGTCTCGATGATCCACTTCGACGCCCACGCCGACACCGGCGACATCGAGTTCGGGTCGCTGTGGGGCCACGGCCAGCCGATGCGGCGGCTGATCGAGTCCGGCGCGCTGCGCGGCGACCGGTTCCTCCAGGTCGGGCTGCGCGGCTACTGGCCCGGCCCTGAGACCCTGGACTGGATGGCCGCCGAGCGGATGCGGTCCTACGAGATGACCGAGATCGTCCACCGCGGCCTCGAGGAGTGCCTCACCGAGGCGTTCGGCATCGCCACCGACGAGTGCGAGGGCGTGTTCCTCTCCGTCGACATCGACGTCTGCGACCCCGGCCACGCCCCCGGCACCGGTACGCCGGAGCCCGGCGGCCTCTCCGCTCGCCAGCTCCTCGACGCCGTCCGCCGGATCTGCCTCGAGCTGCCCGTCGTGGGGGTCGACGTGGTGGAGGTGAGCCCGCCGTACGACCACGCCGACATCACCGCCGCCCTGGCCAACCGGGTGGTGCTCG
This sequence comes from uncultured Actinomycetota bacterium, assembly GCA_963795215.1. Taxonomy (GTDB): domain Bacteria; phylum Actinomycetota; class Actinomycetes; order Propionibacteriales; family Nocardioidaceae; genus Nocardioides. The sequence continues at coordinate 134,897 of CAWCGW010000006.1, read as the reverse complement.
AGGCGCTGTCCGCGATCGCCCGCAAGCGGCGCGACGAGCGAGACGGCACCACCTGGGACCCCGCCCGCCCCCTCCTCGACCGGTGAGCGGTCCGACCTCCCGCGGCGTGTGCCTGAGAACGGTCCCCACGCCGTTCTCAGGCACACGCCGCCGATTTGAGAGGGTGAGGCCATGACCCGGATCGCGCTGGCCACCTGTGCCGAGGTCCCCGAGCTCGACGACGAGGGGCGGCTGCTGCTGGCGGCCCTGCGGGAGCGGGGGACGCAGACCGAGCCGGTGGTGTGGGACGCCGACGCCGACTGGGGTGGCTTCGACCTCGTGGTCGTGCGCGCCACCTGGGACTACGCCGAACGGATCGAGGAGTTCCTGGCCTGGGCCGACCATGTCGCGGGGGTGAGCCGGCTGCTCAACCCGGCGCCGGTGCTGCGCTGGAACACCGACAAGCGCTACCTCGCCGACCTCGAGGCCGCCGGCGTACCGATCGTGCCGACCCAGTTCCTCTCCCCCGGCGAGCAGACGGGTCACCGGCTTCGAGGAGGTCGAGCACGTCGTCAAGCCGGTCGTCTCGGCCGGGTCGCGGGGTGCGCTGCGGCTGGCCCCGGACGAGGTCGACCGGTCGCGGTCCCACGTCGCGTCGCTGCTCGACGAGGGCCGGCCGGCGATGGTGCAGCCCTACCTCCACGAGGTCGACGAGCACGGGCGAGACGGCGCTGCTCTACCTCGACGGCGCGTTCTCCCACGCGATGCGCAAGGGGCCGCTGCTCACCCCCGGCATGGACCTGGTGGGCGATCTGTTCCTGCAGGAGGAGATGTCGCCGCGCGAGCCGTCGGACGCCGAGCGCGAGCTCGCCGACGCCGTCCTGGCCGCCGTCCCGGCCGGCCTCGGCGAGGACCTGCTCTACGCCCGGGTCGACCTGCTGCCCTCCCCCGACGGGCCCCGGCTGCTGGAGCTGGAGCTCGCCGAGCCCTCGCTCTTCCTCGACCACCACCTCCCCTCGGTCGACCTGTTCGCCGACGCGGTCCGGCGCCGTGCCTGACCCGGAGGCCCACCGGCTCAGCCGGCACGACGCGCGCCGGGTCGCGCTGCGGGCCCAGCTGCTCACCGCCGAGCGGCCGACCTCGATGGAGCAGGTGCTGCACCGGTTGACGCTGCTGCAGGACGACCCCTGCACCGCCGTCGTCCCGAGCGCGCACCTGGTGCTGTGGAGCCGGCTCGGGTCGGCGTACGACCCCCGCGAGCTCGAGGACGCCGTCGCCACCGGCCGGGTCGTGGAGCTGCACCAGATGCTGCGCCCCGCCGAGGACCTCGCCCCCCACCGGGCCGGCATGGCCAACTGGCCGGAGGTCTTCGACGACCACCGCGACGTCCACGACGCGCTGGCCCGCTGGGTGGCCGCCAACGACGACACCCGCCGCGACATCCTCGAGAAGCTGTACGACGAGGGGCCGCTCCCCTCCCGCGCCCTCCCCGACACCACCGCGGTCCCGTGGCGCTCCAGCGGCTGGAACGGCGACCGCAACGTCCGGATGCTGCTGGAGAACCTGGTCGGTCGCGGAGAGGTGGCGGTCGCCGGCAAGGAGGGCCGCGACAAGCTGTGGGACCTCGCCGAGCGGGTCTACCCCGACGACCCCGTCCCCCCGTTGGAGGAGGCCCGCCGGGTCCTGGCGGAGCGGCGGCTCGCGGGGCTCGGGATCGCGCGCGGGAAGGCGGCGGTCGTCCCCGGGGAGCCCACCAGTGTCGGCGACGCCGGCGAGCCCGCCGTGGTCGACGGCGTCCGCGGCACCTGGCGCGTCGACCCCGCCCACCTCGAGGACCTCGACGACGTCGAGGGCCGGGTCGCGCTGCTCTCCCCTCTCGACCGGCTGGTCATCGACCGCAAGCGGATGGCCGAGCTGTTCGAGTTCGACTACCAGCTCGAGATGTTCAAGCCGGCGGCGAAGCGGCGGTGGGGCTACTGGGCGATGCCCGTGCTGGTCGGGGACCGGTTGCTCGGCAAGGTCGACGCCACTGCCGAGCGCGACCGCGGCGTGCTGCGGGTCGACGCGCTCCACGAGGACGAGCCGTTCGACCGCCCGACCCGGGCGGCGGTCCGGGCCGAGGTCGAGGCGCTCGCGCGCTGGCTCGACCTCGAGCCCGAGCTGCCCTGAGGCTGCCGCTCAGGCGGGACGGCGGCCCCAGGTGATCGCGTGCATCGGGGTGATCTGTGCGTGGCCGATCTCGACGAACCCGTGCCGCTCCAGCAGCGCGTCGTACGCCGAGCGCGGCAGCAGCTGGTCGTCGATCTGGGCCTCGAAGAACTGGATCGCCGACATCACGCGGCCGGGCACGGTCCGCAGCCCGGGGTCGGTGTCGGGGAACGGGAAGTCCGACACCACGAACCAGCCTCCCGGCGCCAGCGCCTCCCGCACCCGCTCGGCCACCCGGTCGATGTCGCGGCACTCGTGCATCGAGATGTTGTTCACCACGAGCTCCGCGGGCCGGTCCAGGGCGACCTCCTCCAGCGGGCTGACGACCAGCTCGACGCGGTCGGCCAGGCCCTCGGTCTCGAGCAGCGACCGGGCCCGCTCGATCGAGTGCGCGTCGCCGTCGACGCCGACCAGCTCGCACTCCGGGTAGGTCCGGGCCAGCCGGACCAGGCCGGCGCCGGCCCCGCAGGCGTGGTCGACGACGCGGCACCCGGCCGCCAACCGCTCGGCCAGCCCCGGTACCTGGGCGAGGCCACCCGGCACCAGCCGGGTGTAGAAGGGACGGCCGGTGCCGGAGACCCCGGCGATCCAGTCCGGGCTGGTCTCGTCCCACCACAGCCGGTCGCCGCTGGCGAGCACGTCGCCGAACCGGCCGAACATCTCCGGCTGCTGCACCAGCGGGAACAGCCCGCCGACGTACGCCGGGTGCCCGGTGTCGAGCAGCAGCGTGCCCAGGTGCGGGGCGAGCCGGTAGCCGTCGCCGTCGCGGTCGAGCACCCCGGCCGCGAAGGCGGAGCGGCACCAGACCGCGACGTAGAGGTCGTCGAGGCCGAGCTCCTCTGCCAGGTCGTCGGCACCGGCGCCGGGCCGCGCATCGAGCGCGGCCACCAGCCCCGAGGCCAGGCCCAGGTCGACGGTGCGGACGCCGGCGTACCCGGCGACCAGGGCGAGCATCGCGCCGGCCTGCTGCTGCGGGGTGACGGTCTCGTCGTGCTGCTGGATCTGCGTGGTCATGGTGGCGCTCCTCCGGTGGCCCGCGTGGGCCTCACCACCCACCGTCCTCCCGGCCCGGGCGCCCGGCCAGTACTGGATCGTGAACGCCCCCGGTTCTGGATCTGTACTGGTCAGGCCGACCGGACGGCCCTACCGTCGCAGGGAGGGGCAAGGAGGGGTCATGACGGGTTACGGGCAGTTCTGCCCCATCGCCAAGACGATGGAGGTCCTCGACGAGCGGTGGACGGTGCTGGTGATCCGCGAGCTGCTGATGGGCAGCCACCACTTCAACGAGCTGCGGCGCGGGGTCCCGCGGATGTCGCCGGCGCTGCTCTCGAAGCGGCTGCGGTCCCTGGAGCGGGTCGGGGTCGTGATGCGCGTCGAGGAGGGCAACCGCCGGCGCTACGAGCTCACCCCGGGAGGTCGCGAGCTCGGGCCGGTGGTGACGGCGCTCGGCGAGTGGGGCGCCCGGTGGCGCACCCAGCTCGGTGACGAGGACCTCGACCCCCACCTGCTGATGTGGGACGTCCACCGCAGCATGGACCTCGACGCGATGCCCGACGGCCGCACGGTGATCGGCTTCCACTTCCCCGACGTCGAGCAGCGCACCAGCGCGTGGTGGCTGGTCGTGCGCGGCGCCGAGGTCGACGTGTGCGACGCCGACCCCGGCTTCCCGGTGACGGTGACGGTGGAGTCCTCGCTGCGCACGCTGGTCGACGTCTGGCGTGGTGAGCGGACCTGGCGGGAGGCGACCCGCTCCGGTGACCTGCTGGTCGACGGCACGCTGGCCGTACGCCGGGCGCTGCCGCACTGGCTCAGCCTCTCGGCGTTCGCCTCGGTGCCGCGGGTCGCGGCCACGCCCGCCTGACCCGGCCCGTCCGAGGTCACGCGCGCCGGGCGATGGCGGCCAGCGCCCAGCACACGGCGAGGACGTGGCCACGGCTGCCCACGACGAGCGCGCGGTAGGTCGCGCCGCGCGCACCCGGGAAGTCGGCCCAGGTCACGGCCGTGACGCGCGAGCCGTCGCCGTCCGGCTCGACCCGCAGGTCGAGCACGTAGCGGGCGAACCGGTGGCGACCGGCCAGGCTGACCAGCCGGGGCGGCTGCTCCTCGACGACGGCGAAGCCGCCCGGCGGCTGCGTCCCGAGCACCCGGGTGAGGAGGCGACCGGCGCCGGTGGGCGGGCTCGCCAGCGTTGCGGCGTACGACCGGGCGGCGGCGTACGCCGTCGCGGGCGGGACGGGCAGCCGGCGCGAGTGCTCGTCGAGGTGGCGGGGCCGACCGGTCACCAGCGGACCTCGAACCGGGTCCCCCCGGCCACGTCGACCTCGTCGGTGTCCACGCGCTCGACCCGGGCCGCGGGCGGGCCGCTGCGACACCACCGGAGCAGGTGCTCCACCGACTCCGGCTGGCCCTCGGCCTCCAGGCCGACCGAGCCGTCCGGCTCGTTGCGGACCCAGCCGACCAGGGCGAGCCGCTCGGCCTCGTCACGGCAGGAGTCGCGGAACATCACGCCCTGCACCCGTCCGTGGACCGTGGCCCGTACCCGCTTCATACCTCCACCCTCGCCAGCGTGCGGGCAAATGTCGAGGGGGGTCGAGGGAGGCGCGGGCCAGGCCGCTATCCCTGGCGCTGCTGGTCCTGCCACTCCCGGTCGAGCATCGCGAAGACCAGCAGCGTGGTCCACTCGTCCTTGAAGAACTCGCCGTCCACGAACCGAGCCTCCTGGCGGAAGCCGAGCCGTGCGAGCAGCCGCGCCGAGGCGGTGTTCCGTTCGTCGAGCCGCGCGGTCACCCGGTGGGCGCCGGCGTGGTCGAAGGCCAGCCCGAGCAGCGCCCGGGTGCCCTCGGCGGCATAGCCGTGGCCCTCGTGGTCGGGGTGGAGGACGTAGCCGACCTCGGCGTGGAGGTCGGAGTCGCTGTGCCAGAACAGCACCAGGTCGCCGACCACCTCGCCGGTGGCGCGCAGCTCGATCACCAACGAGGCCACCTGCCCCTCGGCGTCGATCACCGAGCGGGTGCGCTCGGGGTCGGCGAGCCGCTCGGCCAGCTGCTCCGGCGTACCGGGGACGAAGGGGACGTAGCGGCAGACCTCGGGGATCGACCGGTAGGCGTGCATCGGCAGCAGGTCCCGCTCCGCCTCGATCGGGCGCAGCAGCAGCCGCTCGGTGAGCAGCGGGTAGTCCGGCGCGAGCCGAGGTGCAGCGATCACCCGCTCACCCTAGGTCGCCGGGAGGGGTTGAGTTGGGCGTGCGCAACAGTCGAGCTGGGCCTCTGCATCACCGGCGGTGATGCAGAGGCCCAGCTCGTACGTTGCGGAAGCCCAACTCAACCCGGCAGGCTGCCCGGCATGCGACTCCTTCTCGGGAAACTCTCGACAGCCCTGCCCGCGGCCCTGCTGCCGGCCCTCGCCCTCAGCCTGCTCCCGGCCGCGACCTCGGCGGCTCCGCCGTCTCCCTCGGCCTCGTCGACACCACCGGCAGCACCCGCCCCCGACTGGGAGACGGGGTGGTCGACGCCGACCAGAGCTTCCGGGGGCTCGACGCGGTCGGGCGGAGGACCGCCTGGGTGGCGGGGGGCAGCCTCACCGACGGCGGGGCGGGCCGGGTCTACCGGACGACCGACGGCGGGACCACGTGGGACGACGTGACCCCACCGGGCACCGAGGGGCTCTCGCTCCGCGACGTCGAGGCGACCGGCACCCGCACCGCGGTCGTGCTCTCCATCGGTCCCGGCGAGGACTCCCGGATCTTCCGCACCACCGACGGCGGCAGGACCTGGTCGGAGGCCTTCCGCAACACCGACCCGGACGCCTTCTACAACTGCCTCGACCTCTACCCCGGCCAGCGGCGCGGCCTGGCGGTCAGCGACCCGGTGGACGGGAAGTTCCGGATCGCCGCCACCCGCGACGGCGGCGCCTCCTGGCGGGTGCTGCCCGCCGCGGGGATGCCCGACTCGACCGGGGAGTACAACTACTCCGCGAGCGGGGACTGCCTCTCGATCACCGGGCGTACGGCGTGGTTCGGCTCGGGCGGGACCGACGCCCGGGTCTTCCGCTCGACCGATCGCGGCCGGACCTGGACCGCCGCCGACACCGGCCTGCCCACGGGAGAGGCGGCCGGGGTGTTCGCCGTCGTCTTCCGCACCCCGCGCGAAGGGGTCGCGGTCGGCGGGGACTTCGTCGCCCCGGCCGACGGCACCGACGCGGCGGCGACCTCCCGCACCGGGGGCCGCGCGTGGACCGGCGGCGCGGACCTGGCCCACCTCGGCGAGGACGCGGCCTGGCGCTCGCGCCGGCTGCTGCTCACCACCGGGGAGTCCGGGGACGTCGCGGGCAGCAGCCTGAGCCGCGACGGCGGACGGACCTGGCGGCAGTTCTCCACCACCGGCTTCCACACCCTCGACTGCACCCGGGGCGGGTCCTGCTGGGCCGCCGGCGGCGGAGGCCGTGTCGGCGTCCTCGACTGAGTCCCGCCCGCCCTAGGTTGGCGCCATGACCACCTGGGCGCGTCGCTTCCACCTGCTGACCGCCGGGGTCGCCGCGGCCGCGGTGCTGCTCCAGCTGGCGCTGGTGGTGAGCGGCTCGGCGGTGCTGGTCGAGACCGACCCGCCCTCGCTGGTCGAGCGGCTGGGCCGGTTCGTCTGCTACTTCACGATCCAGTCCAACGTGCTGGTCGCCGTGGCGGCGGTGCCGCTGGCCCGGGACGCGGCGTACGACGGAGCGGGCTGGCGGGTGCTGCGGACGGCCTCGGTCGTCGGCATCACCATCACCGGCATCGTCCACTTCCTGCTGCTGCGCCCGCTGCTGGACCTCGACGGGCTGGACCGGCTGGCCGACACGCTGCTGCACGTGGTCGTGCCGCTGCTCGCCGTCGCCGGCTGGCTGCTGCTCGGACCCCGGCCCCGCACCGGCCTGCGCGAGCTGCGGCTGGCGGTGCTGTGGCCGCTGGCCTGGCTGGCGGCGATCCTGGCGGTGCGCGCCGTCACCGGGTGGGTCCCCTACCCGTTCCTCGACCCGACCGGCGAGGACGGCTGGACCGGTGTCGTCGTGGCGTGCGTGGGCGTCCTGGTGCTGTTCCTCGTGGTCTCCGGCGCGGTGTACGCCCGGGACCGGAGGGCCGCGGGGTGACGCCGCCCCGGTCTCACCGGTTGCGCGGGTGCTGCCTGGCCTGCCGCTCGTTGCCCCGCCGGTAGTTGCCGGTCCAGCGGGCCATGACGCCCTGCGGGTCCGCGTCGACCTCGGCCAGGAACTCCGCGGCGCGGGCGCCGCGCAGCACGGTCGCCCGCTTCCCGTGGTGGGTGAGAACGACCGTGCCGTCGCGGCGGACGTCGTAGTCGAAGCCGGTCGCGTTCAGGAGTCGTCCTCGACGACGTGCATCGCGTCCTCCTCCGGGCTGCCGCTCCCGCGGACGCCGCCGGAGCCGGCCGGTCCGCCGAGGACGTCCTGGTCGGCGGGGATCGCGTCGGGGTCGTCGCCCCCGGCCATCGCCGGGTCGACCGGCTCCTCGCCCTCGGGCTGCTCCTGGTGCAGCCGCTGGTCGAGCGTCTCGCCGCCCTCGGTCTCGGTGCCGATCAGCTCCGCGCCGCGCGGCAGCCGCTCCGGCGGGCTCCACGGCTCGTCGTCCCCTGCGCTCGGGTCGTCGAGGAACCGCTCGGCGTCGGCCTGCTCGGCCGGGTCCAGCTCGTGGCGGCCGAAGTCGCCCTGGTCGTTCGGGTGCTCGCTCATGACCTTCAGCCTGCCGGGACGGTGGGCGCGACACAAACGCCCCGGGGGGTGAACGGGGTCCGCCGGGTGGGCACCGGCCTCACGGCGTCCGGAAGTCCCAGGGCGGGTCCTCCCCGACCCGCCCGTCGACCGCCTCGCGCAGCAGGTCGGCGTGACCGGTGTGGCGGCCGTACTCCTCGAGCAGGTCGTGGAGCAGCCGGCGCAGCGTGGGGTGGTGGCCCTCGTCGTCGCTGAGCGCGACCGGCTGGTCGAGGCCGCCGCGCGAGATCGCCGCGGCGACCCGCTCCCGGGCCCGGGCGACGGCGCCGTCGTACCAGCCGTAGAGGTCCTCGGGGCGGTCGTCGTCGGCGGTGCGGAACTCGAAGTCCGGCGTGCCGTCGTGGGTCTCGGTCCAGGGCGACCCGATCGAGGAGCCGTCGAGCCGGGCGGTCGAGACGTGGTCCTCGACGATCGCGAGGTGCTTGAGCAGCCGGCCGAGCGTGAGCCCGGAGGACCCGACCCGGGTGCGCAGGCCGTCGGCGTCGAGGCCGTCGGCCTTCCAGCGGAACGTGGCCCGCATCCGTTCGATGCTGCCCAGCAGGTGATCGACGTCGGAGCCGGCCATCGGCGGCTCCCAGGGTGGGATCTCGGTCATGCCCGCAGGCTAGGCCCGGAGCCGGACGGATCTGGTCCGGATCCCGTGGCAGGCTGGGCGGGTGGACGCCACCACCCCGACCGCCCGGGCGCTGCTCGCGCTGGAGCTGATCCAGGGCACGCCCGGCATCAGCGCCGAGCGGCTGGGCCAGCGGCTGGAGGTCTCCGACCGCGCCGCGCGCCGCTACGTCGCCACGCTGCGCGAGGCCGGCATCCCGGTGGAGTCGACGCGCGGGCCCTACGGCGGCTACCGGCTCGGCCGCGGGATGCGGGTGCCGCCGCTGATGTTCAGCGAGACCGAGGCGCTGGGGCTGGTGATGGCGGTGCTCGACGGGCACCACCCCGCCGCCGACCCCGAGGACCCGGTCGGCTCCGCGCTCGGGAAGATCGTGCGGGTGCTGCCCGCCCCGGTCGCCGCCCAGGCCGAGGCCGTACGCCGCACGGCGGCCCCGGTCCCGGACCGGGGGGCGGCCCGCCCCGACCCCGGCACCACCGCCGCCCTGGTCGCCGCGGTCGGCGAGCGCCGGCGCACGCGCGTGGAGTACCGCACCGAGGCCGGCTCCGAGCTCGACGTCGAGGTCGACCCGTGGGCGGTCGTGGTCCGGCACGGCCGCTGGTACCTGCTGTGCCTCTCCCACGCCGCCGGCGCGCCGCGCACCTACCGCGTCGACCGGATCCGCCGGGTCACGCCGCTGCCGGAGCGGTTCGACGCCCCGGCCGACCTGGACCCGGTCGCCGACCTCGAGCGCCACCTCGGCTCCGGCTGGGAGTACGCCGTGGAGGTGGTGCTCGACGCGCCGTACGACCGGGTCCGGCGGCGGATGCCGGGGGCGATGGGCCGCTTCGAGCCCGATGGCGACGACCGCACCCGGGTGGTGGGCTCCACCAGCAACCCGGGGATGTACGCCGAGTGGCTGGCCGCGTCACCCTGGCCGCTGCGCGTCGTGCGCGGTCCGGAGCTCGCGCAGGCCGTCCGGGAGACCGCCCACCGGCTGCTCGCCGCCGTCGAGGGGCTCCCCGCGGACGGGTGAGCCCCGCCAGCGGCGCATCACCGCGAACTTCACGACCGTCGCCCCGAGGGTGGCGACCCCCAGCACCAGCGTCGCGGCCAGGGTCGGCGCCCCCGCCCAGACGGCGTCCAGCGCGGCGAGCGACCCGGCACCGGCAGCCCAGGTGAGCCCCAGCAGCGAGAGACCCTGCAGCTGGTGGCCGGTCGCGCCCCGGGGGTCGGTGACCCCGAAGGTCCACGACCGGTTGAGGGTGGTGTTGACCAGGGTGGCCAGCAGCAGCGCCAGCACGTTGGCCAGCTGGGCCGAGACGGCCGGTGACGTGGTCAGCATCAGCGCGAACAGGCCCAGGTGCAGCACCGTGGTGAGCGCGCCCACGAGGCCGAACCGCACGACCTGGCCGCCCAGGCCGCCGCCCTCGGGCATGGTGCGTCCGAGCCGGCGCCGCAGGTCGTCGACCGGCAGCCGTCCGGCGGCCAGCTCGCGGCGCATCCGCGCGATCCCGCGCAGGTCGTCGCGCGCGGTGCCGACGACGTCGACCCGGCTGTCGGGGTCGTCGTACCAGTCCACCGGCACCTCGTGGATCCGCAGCCCGCTGCGCTCGGCGAGCACCAGCAGCTCGGTGTCGAAGAACCACGCCGGGTCCTCGACGTACGGCAGCAGCTCGGCGGCCACGTCGGCCCGGATCGCCTTGAGCCCGCACTGCGCGTCGGTGAAGCCGACCCGCAGGCTCGCGTGGAGCAGCAGGTTGTAGCAGCGCGACACCAGCTCCCGGCGCGGCCCGCGGACCACCCGGCTCGAGCGGTGCAGCCGGGTGCCGATCGCGAGGTCGGAGTGCCCCGACATCAGCGGCGCCACCAGCGGCCACAGCGCGTCGAGGTCGCTGGAGAGGTCGACGTCGAGGTAGGCCAGCACCAGGGCGTCGGAGGCCAGCCACGCCCGCTTCAGCGCCCGCCCCCGGCCCTTCTCCGCCATCCGGATGGTCCGGACGGCGGGCAGCCGTTCGGCGAGCAGGGTCGCGACGTCCCAGGTGCTGTCGGTGCTGGCGTTGTCGACGACGGTGATCCGGAACGGGTAGGGGTAGGTCGCGTCGAGGTGGTCGTGCAGCCGGTGCACGCACGCGGCGAGGGTGTGCTCCTCGTCGTGCACCGGCACCACGACGTCGAGGACGGTGGTCATGCGCCGGCCTCCGTCCCGGTCGACCCGGACAGCGGCTGGGTGAGGTCGTAGAAGGTGGTGCCGTCCAGGTCGACGGTCGCGAAGGTCTGCGCCGCCCACTCCTGGATCTCGGTGCCGGTCCCCTCACCGTCGCCGCCGGGGCCTTCCGAGCCGCCGGTGGCGAGGTAGTGGACCTCGCCGGCGGCCACCAGCTCCTGGAACTCGTCGAGCGTGGGGCTGGGGTCGGTGCCGTTGAAGCCGCCGATCGCCATCACGGGCAGCTCCGTGGCCAGCTGCAGGCCGGCGGCGTTCTGGGCGCCGACGGTCGCGGCCACCCAGGTGAAGTCCGCGGCGTCGGCGCTCAGCGCGGCCACCACCGCCTCGCTCGGCGTGGTCGCGTCGAGCAGGCCACCCGCACCGCCCGCCTGCCCGCCCGGCCGGCCACCGGTCTGGCCGTCCGCTCGGCCGGGCGTCCCCGTCGGCGGGGTGCCCGTGGCCCCACCGGGAGCACCACCGGGCGCGCCACCGGGGGCACCACCCGGGCCGCCACCACCGGGGCCGCGGGCGTCGCCGGAGGCCACGGCCGGGCCCGCGGTCACGATCGAGCCGCTCTGGGCGGTGGCGGCGGTCTGCAGCGACCACGCGGTCGGGCCACCGAAGCCGGCGAGCAGGCTGATCGCCACGGCCGCGGCGACCGCGGTGCGGGGCAGCAGGTCGAGCGCCAGCCAGCCGAGGGCACCGACCACGCCGGCGAGGGCGACCACCGCCGCGAGCCACGCGTAGCCGTCGGCCTGCAGCAGCAGCCAGCAGCCCCAGCCGCCGGCGGCCAGGGTCGCCACCGCGAGCACGACACGGCCGACGAGCCCCTCCCGGTGCTCCCAGGCCTCGACGGCACCCGCGCCGACGAGGGCGGCGACGGCGGGCGCCAGCGCGACGGTGTAGTACTCGTGGAAGATGCCGGCCATCAGGCTGAACACCAGACCGGTGACCAGCAGCCACCCGCCCCACAGCAGGTACGCCGCGCGCCGCAGGTCGGTCCGCGGGGCGCGACGGCGCCACCACAGCCCGGCGCCGAGCAGCAGCAGCGCCGAGGGGACCAGCCAGGAGATCTGGCCGCCGACGGTGTCGCTGAACATCCGCAGCAGCCCGGTCTCGCCCCAGCCGTTGCCGCCGCCGACCGACCCGGTCTCCTCGCCGGAGAGCCGGCCGAGGCCGTTGTAGCCGAAGGTCAGCTCGAGGAACGAGTCGCTCTGGCTGCCACCGATGTAGGGGCGCAGGCCCGAGGGGACGAGCTCGACGATCGCGACCCACCAGCCGGCGGAGACGACCAGGCCGCCGAGGGCGGCCGCCGCCCCGAGCAGCCGCCGGCGCACGGTGGTGTCGGCGCAGACCAGCCACACCAGGCCCAGGGCCGGCACCACCAGGAACACCTGGAGGGTCTTGGTGAGGAACCCGAGCCCGACGAGCACGCCGGTCAGCGCCATCCACCGGACCGAGCCGCGCTCGACGGCACGCAGGGTGGTGGCCGCGGCGAGCACCATCAGCAGCGTCAGCAGCGCGTCGGGGTTGTTGAAGCGGAACATCAGCACCGCCACCGGGGTGAGGGCGAGCACCGCCCCCGCGAGCAGGCCGGCCGCGGCTCCGGCGTACCGCCGCACCGTGACGGCGAGGACGTGCACGCTCGCGATGCCCATCAACGCCTGCGGCAGCAGGATCGCGAACGACGACAGCCCGAGCACCCGCACCGACAGGGCCATCAGCCACACCGAGGCGGGGGGCTTGTCGACGGTGATCGAGCCGGCGGCGTCGAGGGAGCCGTAGAAGAGGGCCGACCAGGACTCGGACCCGGCCTGCGCGGCCGCGGAGTAGTAGGAGTTGGCCCAGCCGTTGGCCGAGAGGCCGAGCAGGTAGAGCGCGGCGGTGCCCACCAGCAGCGCCACGTGGGCCGGGGTGACCCAGCGGGCGGTCGCCGGCTCGGCGGGGCCCGTGGGTGTGGGCGGGGCGGGAGGTGCTTCGGAGTACGTCGAGGTCATGCCCCGACGATCCGGCGGCAGCTTGTGAGGATCCTGTGACCGAGGTCAGGGCGGGGTCTGAACCGCGGCACAGCCCGGCCACAGGTCGGCGGCCCACGGTGGAGGACATGACCTACTCCGGACCCCACTCAGAACCCGAGGCACGGCCCCAGGCACGACCCCACACCGCCCCCGCCCTCGACCCGCCGCGTTGGGCGGGCCGCAAGCAACCGGTGTCGGCTGCGCTGGCGACCCGCCCGCGGGCGGTGTCAGCTCCGGTCGAGCCGGGCGAGCTCCTCGGCGGAGAGTGCGAGGTCGGCGGCCGCCGCGGAGTCGGCGACCGACTGCGGACGCTTGGCGCCTGGGATCGGGATCACGACCGGTGACTGGGCCAGCGCCCACGCCAGCGCCACCTGCTGGGCGCTGACACCGCGCTCGGTCGCGACCTCGGCGAAGGCCGGGTGCTGCTCGGCGAGCTCCTTGGCGTCGGAGAGGCCGCCCAGCGGGCTCCACGGCAGGAACGCCAGGCCGAGCTCCTCGCACACCTCGATCTCCGGGGCGCTGGAGCGGAACTTCGGGCTGAACTGGTTCTGCACGCTGACCAGCGCATCGCCGAGCTCGGCGTGGGCCGCCCGGATCTGCTCCGGGTCGGCGTTGGACAGGCCGATCCGCGCGACCTTGCCCGAGCGGGCGATCTCGCCGAGGGTGCCGATCACCTCGGCGTCCTCGACCTTGGGGTCGGGCCGGTGGTGCTGCCACAGCGCGATCTGCTCGACGCCGAGCCGGGCGAGGCTGGCGTCGACCGCCCGGTGGAGGTGGCCGGCGGAGCTGTCGGTGTCCCAGCCGCCGCCCTCGGTGCGGACGTGACCCCCCTTGGTGGCGAGCAGCACCTGGTCCCGGACGCCGAGCTCGTCGAGGATCGAGGCGATCAGCCGCTCGTTCTCACCCTGCGCGTCCTGCCCCTTCTCCTCCCCCGGGCCGTAGGCGTCCGCGGTGTCGAAGAGGGTGACGCCCGCGTCGAGCGCGGTGCGGACGGTGTCGAGGAGCTGCTCGCGGGGCTGGGTGCCGGTCTGGTCGAAGGTCATCAGGCCGAGGCCGATCGCCCCCACCTCGACCCGGCCGACGGTGTCGTTGCCGAGGGTTCGTGTGTGCATGCGCTCGACCCTACGGAGGGGGCGGTGGGTCCGGTGGTTTCCCCGCCCGGGCGGGGAAACCACGGGTTGGCGGGGTAAACAACCCGTGCTAACCACGAGACTCGCCGACGAAGTCCGCGCCGATCAGCGCAGGTCGCGCCGCATGAGCACCCGGGGGAAGCCGCCGGAGACCGCGTCGGTGTCGGCGGCGAGGGTGAAGCCGGCGGCCTCGAACAGGCTCCGGGTCCCGACGTAGGCCATCGTCAGGTCGACCTTCTCCCCGCGGTTGTCGACCGGGTACCCCTCGACCGCGGGTGCGCCTTCGCTGCGGGCGTACTCGACGGCACCGGGGACCAGCGCCCGCGCGATCCCCTGCCGCCGGTGGCCGGTCCGGACCCGCAGGCACCACAGCGACCAGACCGGCAGGTCGTCGACGTGGGGGATCTTGCGCGACCGAGCGAACGGCAGCTCGCTGCGCGGCGCGACGGCCGCCCAGCCGACGACCTCGTCGCCGTCGTAGGCCAGCACGCCGGGGGCGACGTCGCGGCGCACCAGCTCCTCGACGTACGCACCGCGTGCGGGCCCGACCAGGGAGCGGTTGGTCCGCGCGTCGAGCCGGTGGGAGAGGCACCAGCAGACCGAGGAGGCGGGGTTCTTCGGGCCGAGCATGGTCCGGAGGTCGGCGAAGCTGCGGGCGGGACGGACCTCGAGGCTCACGGCGCCACCCCGTCGCCCGTGCGTCCCAGCACCATCGAGACCGCGACGAGGTCACCGGTGCCGAGGCCCTCGGCCCGGCGGACCGCGAGCTTCAGCGGCACCAGGTAGCGACCGTCCTTCGGGAACAGCGACGTCGTCCACACGGTGTCGCCGACCACCACCCGCGCCGGGATCACGCCCCAGCCGTAGCTGAGCATCGACGAGGCCTCGGTGATGTCCTCGCTCTCCTCCTGCGGCACCGCGACGTAGTAGAACGGCGCCGGCCCGCGCCACTCGAAGACGTCCCCGGTGAACTCGACCTCCACGCGGCCAGTGTGCCGCAGCCCGGCGCCCGCCGGCAGGGTGTCGACACGCCGGGCGTCACCGGGGGTCGGGTACGACAGGGGCATGGACATCGACGCGCGCCTGGTGCCGACGGCGCTCCCCGCACGGCCCGAGGGGGTCGTGCTGGTGCTGCACGGCGGCGCCGCCCGCGGCGAGCGGATGCCGGTCAGCCCGACGCAGCTCTCGGTGCTGCGGATGGTCCCGCTGGCGCGGCGCGTGGCACGCGCGGGCCGCCGGCGGCTGGCGGTCTTCCGGCTGCTGAACTCCACGCGGGGCTGGGACAGTCACCACCCCCCGGTGGCCGACGTCGAGTGGGCGCTCGGGCAGGTCCGGGCGCAGCTGGGAACGCTCCCGGTCTCGCTGGTGGGTCACTCGCTGGGCGGCCGGGCCGCACTGATGGCCGGCGGGATGTCCGAGGTCCGCAGCGTGGTGGCGCTGGCGCCCTGGGTCCAGCCCTCCGACGCCCGGGACCTCTCCGGTCGCGACGTGCTGGTGGTGCACGGCACCGCCGACCGGGTCGCGAGCGCCGAGCGCGCGTTCGCCCTCACCGAGCGGCTGCGGGCCAGCGGCGAGCGGGTCGGCTTCGTCTCCGTGGAGGGTGGCCGTCACGCCATGCTGCGCCACCACCGCCGCTTCGACGGGCTGGCCGCGGACTTCGCCCGGGCCACCCTGCTCCAGGAGCCGGTCGACGGCCCGGTCGCCGCGGTGCTCGGGGGGCGGTTCCTCGTCGAGGTGTGAGGCTCACGGGGTGTCGAGCAGCACGCACTCCCCGAGCGCCGGGCTGCAGCGCACCATCCGCTCCCGCTCGCCGTTCGTCACGGGTGCGACCAGGAACTGGCCGTCCTCGAAGCCGAAGGGACGGTTGGCGAACTGCCACCCCTCGGGCGGGGACAGCACGCCGTCGTCCCCGCCGTCGATCCGACGGACCGAGATCTCGTCGTAGGCCGTCACCTCGCCCTCGAGGACGCCGGGCGGCACCCAGGCGACCCAGTCGCCGGCGGCGTCGAGCAGCGCGAAGTTCGGCAGGTCCGCGATCGGCGTGAGCTCGCCGTCGGCGGTGAGGTCGGCGAGGTAGACCCGGCCGCTGTCGGGTCCCCGGGAGTCCCCCGACCCGTCCACGGCCACGATCCCGGCCTGCGTCGCCTGCCAGACCAGCTGGCCCGGGGCGGTCT
The DNA here is from genome assembly GCA_963795215.1 of uncultured Actinomycetota bacterium. Taxonomy (GTDB): domain Bacteria; phylum Actinomycetota; class Actinomycetes; order Propionibacteriales; family Nocardioidaceae; genus Nocardioides. Next base: position 118,836 of record CAWCGW010000006.1, on the reverse strand, counting down.
CGGCGAGGTCGACGACCTCGGCGTCGACCACGAACGGCCGCCACAGCACGCCCACGCCCCGCCCGCTGGCGATCACCCAGCCGTCGTCCGTCACGGCGCCGATCCGGGTGCCCACGCCGTCGTCGTCCCGGACGGGCACCGGCACGGAGACGGTCGTGCCTCCCGCGTCGGGCGACGTCTGGAGCCCGTACAGCTCGCCGCCGGTGTCGATCCAGGCGAGGAACTCACCGTTGGGGGAGATCACCGCCGACTGGCTGACCTCCGCGGGGAGGTCCTGCACGATGAATCCGTTGGACCACGACCAGGTCCCGTCGGTGCCGATCGCGAGCCAGCGGTCTGCGTAGCCCTCGGCGCTCCAGAACTCGTCGGCCTCCGGCGACGTCCGGTCGCCGGCGTGCACCCGGCCGTCGAGCAGGTAGGGCAGGGTCGGCGGGTCGGTGGTCGGCTCGGCCGGCGCCGCCTCGGACGCGTCGTCGGTGACGACGTCGGTCGGCGGCGGGGCCGGCTGCGGCGTCCGGCCGCCGCCGGTGCCGAGCAGGGTGGCCAGGGTCGCCAGCGCGACCAGCACCACCGCGGCGGCGACCAGCATCGGCTGCCAGGCGAGCCGGCCCGGCGGGTCCGCGGGCAGGTCGGGCAGGGCCGGGACCTCCACGTGGTCAGCGACCTGACGCAGCTCGCGCGTCAGCATCTCCTCGATGTCCCCGTACATCTCAGCCCTCCTTCCCGTCGGACTCTGGTCTGGCTTCCGGTGTGGTCTGGTCGGCGGGCGCCCCGAGGGCGGCCCGCAGGCTCTTCAGGGCGCGGTGCGCCGTGGACTTCACGTTGCCGCGCGAGCAGCCGAGCGTCTCGGCGATCTCGGCCTCGCTGAGGTCCTCGAAGTAGCGCAGCACGATCACCGCGCGCTGCTGCGGCGGCAGCTGCTTCACGTGCGGCCACAGCGCCATCCGCTCGTCGCCCTCCCCCGGCGTCCCGCGGGCCGCGGTGCCCGCAGCAGGGGCGTGGCCCCACTCCGGCATCTCGTCGGTGAGCAGCTCCAGCCGGCGGGCCTTGGGCCGTTTGGAGGAGAGGAAGGTGTTGGTGAGGATCCGGCGGACGTAGGCGTTGGGTGAGTCCGAGGAGGTGACCTTCGCCCACGCACCGTGGGCCTTGATCAGGGTCTGCTGCGCGAGGTCCTCGGCGTCGGCGTGGTTGCCGGCGAGCAGGTAGGCGCTGCGGTAGAGCGTCGACCACGCCGCGGCGGCGTACTGCTCGAAGGTCGGGGTGTCGGTCCGGGCCGCCGCGAACATCCGCTCCACCTCCCCCGCTCCTGGCCGACTACTCGCCGACCACTGGCCCAGTCTGGCCGTCCTCCGGGTCCTGCCCGCTCATCCACCCTGACTCCGGATGTCGCCGGGAGGTTGCGTCGGGACGGCAGGTTCCTCGGGAGGGGCCGGATCAGCCTCCGGGACCGTCCACGCGGACCGCGGTGACGACCAGCCGGTCGTCGGTGTGGAACAGCTCCGCGCAGGTGACCAGGGTCAGCAGCTCCGAGCCCGGCGGCAGGTCCTCGTCCCCGGCCCGGTCGCCGAGCACCGAGGCGTCGGTGAGGGGCACCCGGCGCACCTCGGCGCCCGCGGGCACCTCGTAGGTGAGGTCGCCCTCGACGGTCTCGAGCACGATCCGGTCACCGGGACCGATCTGCGCCAGGTCGCGCAACGGCTCCCCGTGGGTGACCCGGTGGCCGCCCAGCACCACGTTGCCGACCTCTCCGGGCAGCTCGGTGCTGGACACGTGTCCCAGACCCCAGGCCAGGGCGGCGTCGTCGTCGCCCTCGACGACGGGGACCGTGTCACCACCGATGCTGCCCGGCAGGTGGGCCAGCGCGAAGGCGCCGTGGGGCAGCCCGTCGCCGACGGACGACTCGCCCCGAGCGAGCTGCTGCCCGAGGTCCTCGACCAGCCCCTGCTGCCGGTGCCGGGCGACGGCCGTCGTGCCGACCAGCTGCCAGGCCAGCCAGCCCAGCAGCACCAGGCCGACCGCGACCAGGGCCCAGCCGGCCAGCCGGCGCTGCCGCGCGCTCACGCGCCCTGGCGGCCCGACCGGACCAGTGCCCCACCTGTCGTGAGGGTCAGCAGCGCCAGCAGCCACCACCACGCCGAGGGACCGCCGGTGTCGGGGAGCACCCCGTCGCCGTCGGTCGCCAGGCCCTCCTCCCCCAGCACCACCACGGCGTCGTCGCTGAGATCGGTGTCCGTGCCACCGTCGAGCACCGCGACGTTGACCACCTCCGAGCCCGGCTCGGCCGAGTCCCGCACCTCGGCGACCACGGTGACGGTGGCGTCCGACCCGGCGGCGAGCGAGGCCGCATGGCTGCAGCGGGCGACGTCGCGCTGGGTGCTGCACTCCCAGCCGCGACCCGTGGCCGAGACCAGCCGGAGCTCGGCCGGCAGGTCGTCGACCACGACCAGCGGCTCGACGGTGTCACTGGGACCGTGGTTGGCCACCGTGATGTCGTAGACGGCGCGGCCGTCCTCGACGGAGCGCACCCGCTTGTCGAGGGTCAGCCGCGAGGTGGGCACCACCGTGGCGGTGTCGTCGTCGGTGTTGTCGCTCGCGTCGGTCTCCTCGGTCGGGGAGTCGACGGTCGCGGTGTTCACCACGGCCGGGTAGGCGGACGGGGCGACGTCGACCTCGAGCACCAGCTCGGTCGACGCGCCGGCCTCCAGCACCTCGGCGTACTCGCAGCTGACGGCCTCGGTGCCGGTGCACGACCAGCCCTCGCCCGTCGCACCCACCAGGGTCAGGCCCTCGGGCAGCACGTCGGTGAGCGTGACCGGTCCCGGGTCCTCGGTCGGACCGGTGTTGGAGACGGTCAGCACGTAGCGCGCCTGCTCGCCGACCACCACGTCACCCTCGTGGGTCTTCTCGACGGTGAGGTTCGACAGCGCAGGCACGGCCACGTCGTCCTCGTCGGCGTTGTCGCTCGGGTCCACGTCGACGGTGTCGGAGCCGACCTCGACGGCGTTGGTCACCGCGGGGTACGCCGCCGGCTGCACCAGGACCGTGATCGTGAGCTCCGGGGCGTCGGCGGCCGGGGCCAGCGGGCCCTCGAGCGCGCAGCCCACCTCGGGGCCGTCGGCCTCGCAGGTCCAGCCCTCGCCGGTGCCGGAGACGAACTCCAGACCGGCGGGCAGGGTGTCGGTGACCGTGACCCCGCGCGCGGTCGAGGGGCCGGCGTTGGAGACGGCGACGGTGAAGTCGAGCCGGTCGCCGACCCGCACCGGACCGGCGTGGGTCTTGGTGACCGACAGGTCCGCCTCGGGCTCGGTCGTGACCACGTCGTCGTCGGCGTCGTTCGCCGCGTCGGTGTCGTCGCCGCGCGGCTCGACCGAACCCACGTTGCGCAGGTCGCCGGTCACCCCCGGCGCGATCTGCACGGTCAGCTCCAGGCGGGGCAGCGCCGTCCCGGTCACCACGGGGCCGGGGTGGTCGCAGGTCACCTGCTGCCCGTCGGCCGCGCAGCTCCACTGGCCGCCGGTGGCGGCGAGGTAGCTCAGCCCGGTGGGCAGGTCGTCCACGACGGTGACGGTCCCGGACACGTCCGAGGGGCCGGCGTTGCTCACGTCGAGGTCGAAGGTCATCGACTCGCCGGGCACGGCACGTCCGTCGTGGGACTTGGCGATCGCGAGGTCCGTCGCCGTCTCCAGGGTGACCTCGGCGTCGTCCTGGTTGTCGGCGGGGTCGTCACCGGGGGTCGCGGTCGAGACCGTCGCCACGTTGGTGAGGACGGTGCCAGCCGGCAGCGAGGAGTCGATGTCGACCGTCACCGTGATCACCGGGGCGGTGGCCCCGGCGGCCAGGACCGGCCGGGTGCAGTCGATCCGGGCGTCGGTGGTGTCGCACGTCCAGCCCTGGCCGGCGGCCGAGACCACGACGAGGCCGCTCGGCACGACGTCGGAGACCGCGACGGTGTCGGCGTCGCTGGGCCCGGCGTTGGAGACCGAGATCTCGAAGCTGGTCTCGGTGCCCGCGGTCGGGGTCGGGTCGGTCGCCGTCTTGGCGACGGCCAGGTCAGCCTCGTCCTCGACGACGGTCGGGTCCTCGGCGGTGTCGTTGTCGACGGTGTCGTCGGCGGGACCGTCCACGGTGGCAAGGTTGACCAGGGTCGCCGGACCGGCGTCGGAGGCCACGTCGGCCACGACCGTGATCGCCGGAGCATCGGCACCGTCGGCGAGCGCGGTGTCGCGCGTGCAGGTGGCGCTGCTGACCCCGCTCGAGGTCCTGGTGTCACAGGTCCAGCCCGTGCCCGCGGCGGAGACGGCGGTCATGCCTGCCGGCAGCCGGTCCGTCACGGTGATCGTCGCCGGGCTGTCGGAGGGACCCTGGTTGGTCACGGTCAGGGTGTAGGTCACCCGGCCACCGGCGAGCACCCGACCGGTGTGCTCCTTGGCGATCGACAGGTCGGCCGAGACGTCGACGGAGGAGTCGTCGTCGTCGGTGTCGTTGGCCGGGTTCGGGTCGTCCGTGGTCGCCGAGACCGAGGCCTCGTTGACGACCGCGCCGGTCACCGAGGGGGCCACGTCGACCCGCACCCGCACCACGGCGTCCCCGTCGGCCGGCAGCGTGCCGGCCAGGTCGCAGGTGACGGTGCCGGCGCTCTCCGAGCACGACCACGTCCCCTGCTGGGAGGTGAAGCCGGCGTAGGAGAGCCCGTCCGGCAGGTCGTCGGTGATCACGACACCGGCGGCGTCGGAGTCGCCGAAGTTGTGCACGGACAGCTCGTAGGTCGCCTGCTCGCCGGCGACCACCTCGGTCACCGAGGTCTTCGAGAGGCCGAGGTCGGCCTCCGTGCCCGCAGCCGTGGACACGAGGTCGGAGTCGTTGTCGGGGTTCGGGTCGGCGGTGGTGGTGTCGGTGATCTCGACGGCGTTGACCACCGGCGTGGACTGGCTGCTCGGGATGCCGGCGACCACGGTGAGGGCCGTCGCCGACTCCCCGACCGCGAGGTCGGGGGCGAAGCGGCAGACCAGGGTGCTGCCCACGACGTCGTCGCAGCTCCAGCCCGCGCCGCTGGTCGAGCGCAGCACCGCGCCCGGGGGCAGGGTGTCGGTGACCTCGACCGGGCCCCGGGCCACGGAGGGACCGAGGTTGCTCAGCGTGACCGTCCAGGTCGCGTCACGGCCCGCGACGACCTCGCCGCTGAGCCGCTTGTCGACCGCGAGGTCGGCCGAGGTCGTGACCGTGGCCTCGTCGGTGTCGTCGTTGTCGTCGAGGTCGGCGTCGTGGGTGCGGCCCTCGACCTCGGCGGCGTTGGTGAGCACGGTGCCCTCGGCCAGGTCGGCCGGGAGCGCTGCGACGACCGAGATCACGGGGAGGCTGGCGCCGGAGGCCACGGCGGAGCCGGCGGGACGGGTGCAGGTGATCTCCTGGCCCGAGCGACCGCAGCTCCAGCCGGTGCCGGAGGCGGTCACGGTGGCCGAGGCGAGCTGCGTCGGCAGCGTGTCCACGACCGTCCACGGCCCGACGGCCGGGTCGGGGCCCTGGTTGGTCGCGGTGACCCTCCAGGTCAGCGAGGAGCCGGCGACCGGCGTCCCGACGTGGGTCTTGACCAGGCCGAGGTCGGCGGAGTGGATCCGCGCCACGGCGCTGTCGTCCGGGCCGGCGAAGGAGGTGCCGTCGGCGTCGGCCTGCTCGCCCTCGGCGTCCTCCGCGGTGGTGCCGGCGGTGTTGGTGTGGGCCACCGACGCGCCCACGCCCGGCAGGGTGAGGACGTCGTCGGTCGGGGTCGCGGTGAAGGTGAGCACGAGCCTGGTGCCGACCGGCAGGTCGCCGAGGTCGGTCCAGGTCAGGGTCTGCGGGTCACCGGTGACGACCGGCTCGGACGCCGCGGCCGGGCCGCCCGCCACGCTGACGCGCGCCGAGTCGGCGTCGTACTCCCAGTGCTGCGGGAGCAGGTCGTCGACGTCGACGCCGTACGCCGTGGAGCCGCCGTCGCTGGTGACCTCGATCCGCCAGGTCTGGGGGTCGCCGAGGTAGGCGACCCCGTCACCGACGACGGTCTTGTCGATCGTGACGTGCGGCAGCGCCGCGGTGACCGTGACCTCGTCCTCGGGGCCGGCGTACTCACGCCCGCCCTCGTCGGCCAGCGAGAAGTACTCGGTGACCTCGGCGGTGTTGGTGAGCGCGTCGGGGTCGGCCGGGGAGGCCAGGACCGCGTCGTAGGTCAGGTCCCGGTCGGCGCCGGGGGGCACCGGGCCGGTCAGCAGCCAGCTGATCGTGCCGCCGCCGAGGGCCGGGTCGGCCCCGGTCAGCACGCCGCCGTCGGAGATCGAGCCGGCGTCGACGACCACACCGGCGGGAACCACGTCGGTCACGGTCACGTCGTGGGCGTCGCTGGCGTGGGCGGCGGCGGTGGCGTTGGAGACCGCGAGCGTGTAGCCGAAGGTCTGCCCCGGCGCGGGGGTCGTGTCGTCGACCGACTTCGCGAGCGAGAGCAGCGGCTCGACCACGGTCAGGGTGGCGGTGTCCGGCGTGGCCTGGGCCCCGAAGGACTCGCCGGCGCTGGTCGGCGCCGATCCGTCGGAGAGGTCCCACTTGACGGTCGCCGAGTTGGTGAGCGCGTCCCCGCGGGTGTTCGCGGGCACGTCGTCCACCGTGCCGGTGTAGACGAGGGTCACGGTGCGCGGGTCCGCGGAGTAGAGCAGGTCGCCGAGCGACCAGCCCACCAGCGTGGACCCTCCGGGACCGGAGGCGGTGGCGAGCTCCGCAGCACCCCCGGGCAGGGTGCACGCGGCTCCCCCGGCCACCGTGCAGGTCGCCGACTCCAGGGTGAGGCTGGCGAGGTCGATGCCGGCGGGGACCTGGTCGATCACGGCGGCGTCGTAGAAGTTGACCTGCGCGGGAAGCGTCACGTCGACGGTCCAGCGGGCGGTCTCGCCGATCGTGTACGTCGGGCGCTGGACCCGCTTGTCGACCGACGCCGGCCTCACGCTGAGCGTGGTGGCGGCGGGCACGCTGTAGCTGCGCTCGGTCGCGCGGTCGGCGCCGGCGCGGACGACCTTGTCGTCGTCCATCGTGGAGCCGCTGAGCTCGGCGGTGTTGGTGTACTGCTGGGAGCCGCCCGCGGTGTCGGCGACGACCACCCGGTAGGTCAGCACGGACGTGGCGCCGGAGCCGAGGTCGCCCAGCGACCACTCGATCCGGGTGGTCCCCGCGGCGCAGCCGTTGCTGCCGGTGCCGGCGGTGATGTCGCGCGGCGCCGGGGACGGCGACCCGGCGACGAGGTCGAGCCCGGCCGGCAGGCAGTCGACCACGAACGCGTCGTGCAGCGGCGGCCGCCCGGCGGCGTTGCGGGCGGTGAGGGTGTAGCCGACCTGCTGGCCGATGACCACGAAGTTGTCGGCGTCGTCCTCCGCCTTGGTGAGCGTCGGCGACGGGGTCACCAGCGTGAACGCGGCGCTGTCGGTGCGGGCCGGCAGCGCCGAGCCGCCGGCGCCGGCGGTGCTGGTGAAGCTCGCGGTGTTGGTGCGGGTGTTCCCGTGGCTGCCGGTGTTGGTGACGAGCGCGTCGAGGACCACCTCGAAGCGCTGGTCGGTCGCGGTGTCGTTGGTCCAGGCGCTCGGGAAGGTCAGGTCGCCGTTGCCGGCCTGGCTGAAGCCCGCGGGCTGCGTGGCGGTCGTCGCGGTCGCGGCGTCGGGGTAGTAGTTCCAGACCGGCGAGCCGCCGACCAGCGAGACGCCGGAGGGGAGGGTGTCGGTGAGCCGCCCGGCGTAGACCGAGGTGTCGCGGGGCACGACGACGGAGAACGTGTACGTGACGCGCTCCCCGACCGTCGCCTGGCCCGCCACGTTGTTGCCGGCCTCGTCGAGCTGGCTGACCAGCGTCTTGTCGACCACGGCGTCGGGAGCCACGAGCCGGAAGGTGTCCTCGGCGGCCGGGGTGTCGGTCTCGGTGACGGCGGCGGCGATGTTGTTCGCCGGCGCGTGCCCGGCGTTCCCGCCCTGGTTGTCGGGGGAGTCGTAGGTCGAGACCGCGGCGGTGTTGACGAACACGGCCGAGACGCTGGTCTCGGGCTCGTAGAGCACCTCGTAGGTCAGCGAGACGGACTCGCCGGGGGCGAGGACGACGGAGTCGGGCAGGTCCCAGCGGATCACCGAGCGGGTGGTGAGGCCGGCGCGCGGCTGCGGGTGGCCGGCGGCACCAGGGTCGGTGCACACGCCGCCGTCGGAGACGGAACCGGACACGACGTCGGCGCAGGTGATGCCGGCCGGCAGCACGTCCCAGGTGTCGGGTCCGATCACGTCGAGCAGGTTGCGGTGGTCCACGGTGGCGGCGTTGGTGACCGCCACGGTGTACTCGACGGTGTCGCCACCGCGGACCTGGCTGCCGTTGGAGAGCTGCGTGGGCGAGGGGGCGGTGCCGGAGACGCGGCGGGCGGTCTTGTCCACGGCCACCGGCGGCGCCGGGGCCAGGGAGAGGTCCACCTGGTCGCGCAGCGAGAACACCGAGCCGTCGGTGTTGGCGTAGCGCAGCTTGGCGAGGTTTCCGGTCAGGTCGGGGGCCGGGCCGGGGGCGGGCGGGCCGACGATCGCGGACAGCCGCACCTCGAAGACCCCGCCCGGGGCGACGTACCGGCCGTCGGCGCCGGGGGTGCCGACGTCCCAGCGCAGCACCTCGTCGGCCGGCGTGAGCGAGAAGGCGACGGTGTTGGCGCCGGTGGCGGTGGCCGAGCCCGACTCGTAGGTCACCCCGTCGGGGAGGAAGTCGGTGACCACGGCGTTGCGGGTGCTGTTGGCGTCGGAGAAGTCCACCCGCACCAGGAAGCAGACGCGGTCGCCCTCGTCGAAGGTGACCGAGGGGTCGGTGGCGTCGAGGTCGTCGCGGTAGTCGGTCGAGGTCGTGCTGCACGCGTAGGGACGCGCGGCGGGCAGGTCGGGCTGGATCCGCTTCTGCAGCGCGGGCGCGTCGGAGGACAGCGAGGCCGAGGAGGCGTCGGCCACGACCAGCGGGCCGGTCTGGCCGGGGCCGTCGACGGTGTCCAGCACCGTGGTGGTGCCGGTGAGCGAGACCTGGTTGGTGAAGCCGTCGCCCGAGACGGTCGGGTCCCCACCCTCGTCGACGTACGCGCCGCGCATCCGGGACTGGAAGGTCACGGTGGTCACGCCGGAGGCGTCCAGGTCGACGGGCGTGAAGACGAGGTCGTAGCTGCCGTCGGCGTTCGGGGTCACGGTGTCGTAGTCGGCACCGGTCGGGTCCGAGCCCGGGACGGGAGCGCACTCGGCGTCGCCGTCGGGGGAGAAGTTGGTGGTGCTGGACAGCGGGCAGAGTCCGTCGGGCAGCACGTCGGTGAGGACCACGTCGGTGGCGTCGGCGTACTCGCCGGTGCGCACGGTCAGCGTCCAGGTGGCGACGCCGCCGCCGCTGAACGCCCCGGGCGCGCCCGACTTCTGCAGGGCCAGGTCCTCGGCGGTGACGGTGAGCTCGTCGGTGTCGGAGGTCGCGGTGGTGGTGCCGGACGCGACCGGGCCCTGGTAGGTGCCGGTCGCCGTGGCGACGTTGGTCAGCGACAGCTCCGAGCCGGTCTCGCGGGTGCTGGGACCGGTGTTGTTGTCGAGGTTGGCGACCTGTCCGCGGCTCGCGCCCGACGGCGCGACACCCGGCCAGGTCGTGGTGTTGGCCCGCTGCGGGATCCCGGCCCGGTAGCGGACGACGACCTCCTGGCCGGCGGCCAGGGTGCCGAGGTTCCACTGGACCCGGGTGTAGGTGCCGCTCGGGACTCCGGCCGGGTCGACCACCGTGGTCACCGAGGCGGGGTCCGGGCACTCCGACGCGACGTCGGGCACCGCGGCCAGCGAGCCCGCCCCGGGGTACTCCGCCGCGGCGCTGTTGTCCACCGTGCCGCAGCCGAGGAACTCCAGGCCGGCCGGCAGCAGGTCGACCAGGGTCACCCCGGAGGTGGGGTTCTGGCCGTTGTTGCGCGTGGTCAGCGTGTAGACCGTGGAGTGGTCGTGCACCCCGCGCAGCAGCTCCTGCTCGGGGCTGGGCTCGCTCTTCTCGACCTCGAGGGCCGCGATCGCGGTCGAGGTCGGCGCCGAGGAGGACTGCTCGGTGGCGTCGCCGGTCAGGTCGCCGGTGGCGCTGAAGTCCGGCACCAGCCGGGGGTCGGTGTTGGCGTAGGCGTCGGCGGTGTTCGGCACCGTGGAGCCGACCGGGAAGACGGCGGGATCGGGCAGCGCCGCGAAGGAGAGCCCCTCGCTGGCACCGATCGGCAGGTCGCTGACGTTGAGCCAGAGCAGCACCTGGCGGCGGCCGTCGGCGGTCATCCGCACGTCCGGCTCCCCCGCCGAGGCCGGGCGGGTCGAGCCCGGGACGTAGCTGACGCCCTCCGGGAGCACGTCGCGGAAGCTGAGGTTGTACTCCGGGGCGGCGGTCCCGCCCGCGGGGTTGGAGGCCGAGATCTCGAACCGGATCTGGCCGCCGGCCAGCACGCTCGCCGGGGCGGACTTCCCCACCGAGATGCCCGCGGCGTACGCCGGGAGGGCCTGTCCCACCACGACGCACATCGCCGCCAGCAGGGCGCCGGCGAGCAGGGTCGCGATCGAGGAACGGGGGCGGACGGGGGGCACAGCGAACGTCATCGGGTCTCCGTCGGTACCGCGGGCAGCCGGAGGTGGGGGCCGGCCAGAGGGCATGAACATCAGCGGCGCACGCTAGTCCGGACATCTGGTCCTGTGGGCAGAACGCAGGATCCTCGTCCGTTCGGGTGAGCCGGGATGGCCCCCACGCACCATGCCGCCGTGGCAGGCTGCCCCCGTGACCCGGTCGATCTCCGCCACCGCCCTGCTGCTGTGCGCCGCCGCGGCGATCGGGGTGGGGCTCTGGCTCGCCCTGGACAACCCCACCATCGACGGGGTCAGCCGCGGTGGCGACGACGGCTACTCCTGCTCGGCCCCCTGGGACACGGTCCTCAACGGCGACGACAACGTCCCCGGCGGCGAGCCGGCCGTGGACTCCGAGGAGATCGCCGAGCGCTGCCGGGACGCGGGGAAGCTGCAGTTCCTCGAGGCCGTCGCCACGCTGGCGGCCGGGGTGGGGCTGGGCGCGGGCGCCCTCGTCGTACGCCGCCGCGAGGCGCGCGCCGCCTAGGAGCCGCCGGCCAGCATCCGCTGCAGCTCGGCGGCCATCTGCTCGACGACCGCCTCCAGCCCCCGCATCGGCCGGACCATCACCGTGAAGTCGCGGATCAGGCCGGACCGGTCCCACGTGATCATGTCGATCCCGTGCACCTCGCGGCCGCCGACCTCGGCGGTGAACTCCAGCACGGCGGAGTCCTCGCCGCGCCACTCGCGCCGGTAGGTCAGCCCGGGGCCGAGCACGGCGAAGGCCGCGGTGAGGTAGCCGACGACGGTGTCACGCCCCTGCTGAGGTCCGTGCACGGCGGGCGAGCGGAAGACGGCGTCCTCGGCGACCAGGCCGGGGAGGCCGGCGGGGTCGCGCGCGGCGACGACGGCGTGCCAGCGGGCGAGGGCGGCGGCGGTGTCGAGGGCGCTCACCACGGCAGTAGAGCACGTCGGGTCCCGGGGACGCTTCCGGGCACGGGCTAGCGTCGAGGACATGAGCTCCTCCTACGACTACGTGATCATCGGCGCCGGCGTCGCCGCCGCCTCGGCGGTCTCGGGCATCCGGGCGGTCGACCAGACGGGCAGCGTCCTGGTGCTCGGTGCCGAGCCGGACCCGCCGGTCTACCGGCCGGTGCTCTCCAAGGACCTGTGGCTCAAGGACGACGCGGCGCTGGAGGACGAGACGCTGCTCGACGACGACTCCGTCGAGCTGCGTCCCGGGACCGAGGTGAGCGCGCTGGACACGGCCGGGCACACGGTCACGCTGGCCGACGGGTCCACCGTCGGCTACGGGAAGCTGCTGCTGGCCACCGGCGGCGAGCCGCGGCGGACGGGTCTCGAGCCGGGGCCGCGGGTGCTGCACTACCGCACCGCCGCCGACTACCGGCAGCTGCGCGACCTGCTCGGCCCCGACACCCACGCGGTCGTCGTGGGCGGTGGCTACATCGGCGCCGAGATGGCGGCCGCCCTGGTCCAGAACGACGTGCGCGTCACGATGGTGCTGGGGGGCGACCTGGTGCAGGAGCACCTCTTCCCCGAGCGGCTCGCCCGGCGCGTCACCGACGGCTTCACGGGGCACGGGGTGGAGATCGTGCACGGCCGGCTCGCGGGCGGGGAGTCCCGCGAGGACGGCGTGAGCGTGCGGCTCGAGGACGGCACCGAGATCGCGGCCGACCTCGCGGTGATCGGGATCGGGGTGCAGCCCCGCACCGACCTCGCCGCGCAGGCGGGGATCGAGGTCGACGACGGCGTCGTGGTGGACGCCTCGATGCGGACCAGCGCCGAGGACGTGTACGCCGCCGGCGACCTCGCGTCGTACCCGGACCAGCGGCTGGGCCGGCGACGGGTCGAGCACGTCGACCACGCCGAGAAGTCCGGCGAGCTCGCCGGCCGGGCGATGGCGGGCGCCGACGAGCGCTACGAGCAGACCCCGTTCTTCTGGTCCGACCTCTTCGACGACGGCTACGAGGCGATCGGCGACCTCTCCACCGAGCTCGACGTGGTCGAGGACTGGCAGGGCCCGGAGGACGACGCGACCGGGAAGGGCGTCGTCTACTACCTCGACGAGGGCCGGGTGCGTGGCGTGCTGCTGTGGAACGTGTGGGACAGCGTGCCGGCCGCCCGCGCGCTGATCGAGTCCACGCGCGAGCAGCCGGTCACCGACCCGTCGTCGCTGCGGGGCCGGATCACCGGCTGACCGGCAGCGGCCGCCGGCCGCGGGCGACGAGCGCGAGCCAGACGGTCAGCCCCAGCTCGCCGATCACCGACGGGACCGCGACGACGACCAGGAAGATCCCCGCCGAGGCCTCGTAGTCGGGCAGCACGACGTGGGCGACGGTGTCGAGGACGTAGGCGGTGCCGGCCAGCGCGAGCACGGCGGCCAGCCAGCGCGGGCCGGCCGAGGCGACCAGCAGCCCGGCGACCAGCACCAGGTGGACGCCGAACGCGGCGAGGCCGGCGACCCAGGTGAAGTCGAAGGCCTGGAGCGCGAGCAGCACGCCCTGGTCCACGTCCTGGTCCCAGCCCTGACCGGTGCCGCCGGAGCCGGCCAACCACAGCGCGACGTAGAGGAAGGCCAGCGCGGCGCCGAGCACGACGGTGTACGTGAGCCGGAACCAGGCGGCGAGCAGGGCCACGCCGCGGCGTACGGGTGCGAACAGCTCGTAGAGCGCCCAGGCGACGACGACGTCGACCAGGAAGATGCCGAGGAAGGCCACGACGCCGAGCCGGAAGGTGGTCTCGGCCTCGCGGAGCGCCTCGGCGGTGGCGGTCGGGTCGCCCGGCTGGAGCACCGGGTCGAGGGCCAGGAAGTTGCCGAAGACCGCGAGCACGAAGATCGCGACGTAGCCGGCGGCGGCCCAGCCGGCGACCCGGCGGCGGGCCCGGTCGGCGGTGCCGCCAGGGGTGCTGCCGGTGTCGGTGGGCGTGCGGGTGGTGTGGGCGAGCGTGGACATGGGTCCTCCCTTGAGAGCGGCGTCAGCGGGACGGGGTGAGGGTGAGCGCGACCTTGCCGCGGGCGTGGCCGGCGGTGATGTGGTCGAGGGCCTTGCCGGCCTCGTGGAGGGCGAAGCTGCGCTCCAGCGCGGGACGGAGGGTGCCGGCCTCGACCAGCCGGGCGAGCTCGGCGAAGTCGTCGGCGTTCTCGCGGCTCAGCAGCGGGACCAGCCGTTGCCGCACGACCGGGTTGAGCGCGGCGGCGCCGAGCTGGCGGTGCGTGCCGCCGAGCCACCGGTCGCCGCCCTCGCCGCCGGCGACCACGAGCGTGCCGGTCGGGGTGAGGGCGCGGCGCAGCAGCGCCAGCGGTCGCAGGCCGGCGAGGTCGAGAATGACGTCGTACCGGCCGTCCTGCTCGATCTCCTCGCGGGCGTGGTCGATGACCCGCTCGGCGCCGAGTGCGAGGACCAGGTCGGCCTTGGCGCTGCCGGCGACCCCGGTGACGGTGGCACCCGCGGCGACGGCGAGCTGCACGGCGTAGCTGCCGACGCCGCCGGAGGCACCGATCACGAGCACCCGGTCGCCGGCGCGGACCCGGCCCGCGTCGCGGACGGCCTGCAGCGCGGTGACCCCGGAGATCGGCAGCACGGCGGCGTGCTCGTGGTCGAGCGACGCGGGCTTGCGGGCCAGCCGGGTGAGCGGGACGACCGCGCGCTCGGCGAAGGAGCCGGCGGCGGTGCCGATCACCTCCTCCCCCACGGCGTAGGTCGTGACGTCCGGGCCGAGGGCGACCACGACGCCGGAGAGGTCGCGGCCGGGGACCGGGTTCCGGGGGCGCCGGAGGCCGGTGCCGAGCCGGACGACCAGGGGGAGCCCGGCCATCAGGTGCCAGGTGCCGCGGTCGACGCCGGCGGCGTGGACCTCGACGAGCACCTCCCCCGGACCCGGGGCCGGCTCGGGGATGTCGCCGAGGGACAGCTGCTCGCTGCCTCCGTACCGGTGCTGCACGACTGCCTGCATGGTCTCCTCCAAGACTTACGTTGTAAGTGTTGACGCCTAGGCTAGGCTTACGCCGTAAGTTTTGTCAACGGTCAGGGGTGGACGGATGTCAGGCAGGCCGCCGAGGCGGGGTGCGGCGCTGAGCCGCGAGGAGATCGTGGGAGCGGCCCTGGCGATCGCCGACACCGAGGGCCTGGCCGCGCTGACGATGCGGTCCGTCGCCCGGCGGCTGGGGGTGGAGGCGATGTCGCTCTACCACCACGTCGCCAACAAGGAGGCGATGCTGGACGCGATGGTCGACGCGGTGTTCACCGAGTTCCACGCGCCGCGGCCGGGCGAGGACTGGGAGCAGGAGATGCGGCAGCGGTCACGCTCGGCGCGGGAGGCGGTCAAGCGTCACCCGTGGGCGATCGGGCTGATGGACTCCCGCCGCAACGCGGGCTTCGAGACCCTGGTCCACCACGACGCGGTGATCGGCTGCCTGCGCGAGGCCGGCTTCTCGCTGGCGCTGACCGGGCACGCCTTCGCGGCCCTGGACGCCCACCTCTACGGCTTCCTGGTCCAGGAGCTGAGCCTGCCGTTCGAGCCCGGGCAGGACCTCGCCGAGCTGGCCGCGACGATCACGGCCTCGCTGCCCGAGGGTCAGCTGCCCTACTTCCGCGAGTTCACCCTCGAGCACGCGCTGCAGCCCGGCTACGACTTCGGCAACGAGTTCGACGTCACCCTCGACCTCGTGATCGAGGGCCTCCGGTCGCGGCTGGCGGCCGGCGGCTGAGCCGGCCCGGGCTCAGCCGGGCGTACGCGCGGTGATGACCGTGCCGGGGCTGCCGGCCACGGTGCGGTAGGTCGAGGAGGCGTCGGCGAGCCCCGCGTCCCGGAACAGCTCGAGCAGTGCCCCGACGTCGACGGCGTGCGGGCCGTGGTGCCCCGCGTCGGCGAGCTGGGCGAAGGGGTGGTCGGGGTGGTCGAAGTCCTCCTCCACCAGCACGACGCGTCCGCCCGGCGCCAGCACCCGCGCCAGCTCCGCGGCGAAGCGCTCGAGGTCGGCGAAGTGGTGGGTGGCGTTGACCGCCCACAGCGCGTCGACGGAGCGGTCCCCCACCGGCAGCGACTCGGCGCTGCCGTCGTGCACCTCGACCGCGCGGAGGCTGCGGTGGGTGAGGCGCCGCAGCCGCAGCCCGGTCCGCATCGCCCGGGACGGGATCGACCGCGACCACGCGGCCCGTCGGCCCGACCCGCCCGACGGCCTCGACGCTCGCCGGTCCGAGCCCGGCGCCCAGGTCGACGACGACCTCGCCGGCCTCGGGGCCGACCAGCTCGACGGTGGCGCGGTTGAGGTCGGAGGACCAGAACTCCCCGACCGAGCCGAGCAGGTGCCACGCGAGCCTGGCGCGCGCGGCGACGCGGGCGAATCGGGTCATGGGCACGTTCTCCCCTCGCAGGTCCGGCCGCCAGTCAACCACCCAGCCCGGGACGGCCCCGGCCTCAGCGTCGGATCACCACCTTGAGCGCCTTGGTCTCGGCCGCGCGGCCGAACGTGTCGTAGGCGTCGAGCATCTCGTCGAGCCGGAAGTGGTGGGTCCCGAACTTCGCGGCGGCGAGCTTGTCCTGGGCCACCAGCTTGAGCAGCATCGGGGTGGTCGAGGTGCTGACCAGACCCATGGTGATCGCGATGTCGGTGATCCACAGGTCCTGCAGGGCCAGGTCGACCGACGTTCCGTGGACGCCGACGTTCGCGACCGAGCCGCCCGGACGCACGATGGTGAGGCACGCCTGGAAGGTCTCGGGGACGCCGACCGCCTCGATGGCGACGTCCACCCCGAGCCCGTCGGTCATCGCCTGCACCTGCTCCGCCCAGTCGGGATCGCTGCTGTTGACGGTGTCGGTGGCGCCGAACGACTCGGCCTGCGCCAGCCGGTTCCCGTCGAGGTCCAGGGCGATGATGCGCGCGGCCCCGTACAGGCTGGCGGTCATGATGGCGGCGAGGCCGACCGGACCGGCGCCCACGACGGCCACCACGTCCCCCGGCTTGACCCGGCCGTAGCGCACCCCGATCTCGAAGCCGGTGGGGAGGATGTCCGAGAGCATCACCGCCGCCTCGTCGCTGACGCCGTCGGGCACCTTGTAGACGGAGTTGTCGGCGAACGGCACCCGCACGTACTCCGCCTGGGTGCCGTCGATGAGGTGACCGAAGATCCAGCCGATCCCGCTGGCGCCCTCGTCGGCCAGGCAGTGTGCGTAGAGGCCCTGGTGGCAGTAGGAGCAGGAGCCGCAGGCACTGATGCAGGAGATGATGACCCGGTCGCCGATGGCGACCGTGGAGACCGCGGAGCCGGTCTCGATGACGGTGCCGACGCCCTCGTGGCCGAGGATCCGGCCGTCGGTGACGGCGGGGACGTCGCCCTTGAGGATGTGGAGGTCGGTGCCGCAGATCGTCGTCGTGTCGATCTGCACGATCACGTCGGTCGGGTCGATGATGACCGGATCGGGGACGTCCTCCCAGGCCTTCTGGCCGGGTCCGTGGTAGACGAGCGCTTTCATCGGGCTTCCCTTTCTCGAGCGGCCCCGGCTTCGCCCGGGACCTGCTTCCACTCTCGATCGGGTGCGGGGCGAGGGTGAAGGGCACTAGGTCCCGGGCAGCGGGCCACTGGTCGCTGGGGCCGTCGAGGGCTCACCGGGACCGGGTCGTGGCGGCCGGGCGCCGCCAGACCGAGGTGGTCGCGGCGAGCTCGGCCTCGGTGGCGACCCGGAACGGCGGGTCCTGCGGCGTCGGCGCCGTACGCCGGCCCTGGCCGCGGGTCGCGACCAGGCTGGCGACCACGGAGCTGCCGAGGATGCAGCGCGACCACCGCGAGCGAGAGCGTGGTGGGGATGTAGAAGACGTCGATCTTGAGCAGCATCTTGATCCCGACCCAGATCAGCACCAGGGCCAGCCCGAGCTTGAGGTAGACGAAGCGGTGGATCAGGTCGGCGAGCAGGAAGTACATCGCCCGCAGCCCCAGCACGGCGAAGGCGTTGGCGGTGAACACGAGGAACACCTCGTCGGTGACGGCGAAGATCGCGGGGATCGAGTCGACCGCGAACACGATGTCGGTGACCTCGACCAGCACCAGCACCGCCAGCAGCGGGGTGGCGAGCAGGACGCCGTTGCGACGGACCAGCAGCCGCTGGCCGTGGTAGGCGTCGGTCATCGGGACCCAGCGCCGGAAGAGCCGCAGCGCGCGGGAGGCCTCGGGGTCCAGGTGCTCGTCGCGCTGCCGGATCATCCTCCAGCCCGTGTAGAGCAGGAACGCGGCGAACAGGTAGAGCACCCAGCCGAAGCTGGAGATCAGCACCGACCCCGCCGCGATGAACGCCCCGCGGAACACCAGGGCGCCGAGGACGCCGAGGAACAGCACCCGGTGCTGGTACTCCCGCGGGACCGCGAAGTAGCTGAAGATGATCGCCCAGACGAAGACGTTGTCGACGGCCAGCGACTTCTCGATCAGGTAGCCGGCGAAGTACTGCTGACCCAGCTCCGCGCCCCACCACCACCAGACGATGCCGCCGAAGCCGACACCGCACAGCACCCAGACCACCGACCAGGCCGCGGCCTCGCGGACCCCGATCACGTGCGCGTGCCGGTGCGCGACCAGGTCGATCAGCAGCATGACCAGCACCGCGCCGATCACCGCGAGCCACCACCACAGGGAAACGTCCACCGCTCGTCCTCCAGTCCGTCGACTGGAGGTCTCGTCGGCCGCGGTGGGCCCTGGTGACCGGGCGTCGAACGCCGACGCCGTACTGACGATCACCAGCGGGGACTACTCCCCTCCGCGGCCCAGTATGGCAGGCGAGCCCCAACGCGGGCCGGACTCAGCCGGGGGTCAGTCGGCGTCCAGTGCCTCGACCAGGCGCTGCATCGTGGCCAGGGTCCGCCGCAGCTCCGCGGCGCCGACGGTGCCGCCGATCCGCTCGGCGAAGGGGGCCTGGGCCAGGCTGATCCGGCGCACGGCCCAGTAGCCGGCCTCGGTGCACGCGAGCAGGTGGGCGCGACGGTTGGCGGGGTTGGGCCGGTACTCCGCAAGGCCCCGCTCGACCAGCAGGTCCGCGACCCGGCGTACGGCCTGGCGGCTCACGCCCATGCGACGTCCGGTCTCGGCGAGCGTGCGCGGCTCGTCGAGGACGCCGCCGAGCACCTGCCACCAGGCGGCCGTGATCCCACCCTCGGCGGCCAGTCGTTGCGCCGCGTCCATCAGCCGCGCGTTCAACCGGAAGGTCTCCAGGACCAGGTCGGTCAGGGCGGCCCCGGTCGCCGAGACCGGCGGGCGGTCGGGCCACTCCGCCCGTGGCGGGACGCTCACGCGGCCATCAGCGTGGCGAAGCCGGCCGGGTCGCCGCGGTGGAAGACCGCCTCGTAGGCCTCCAGCCGCTGCTCCGACATCAGACCGAGCATCCCGAGCGTGGCCCGTGCGAAGTGGACCGGGGACTGCGGCCCGGCGGTGACCAGGCCGCCGTGGGCGACGGCGCGCTGGTCGAGGTAGTGGCCGGCTCCCGCATAGCCGGTCGCCGCCAGCGCCTCGGGGGCGGCCGAGGTGTGCGGCCGGTCGTCGAGCAGGCCGGCGCGGGCGAGCGCCTCGGTGGCGCCGCAGATCGCGGCGACGGGCACACCGGCGTCGAGGAACCGAGCCGCCGCCTCGACGTACGGCGCCTCCGCGTCGGGCTGCCAGCCGATGCCCCCGGGCAGCACGAGCAGGTCGCTGTCCGCGGGGTCGAGGTCCGCGAGGGGCGCGTCGGGCATCCAGCGCAGCCCGCCCATGGTCGGGACCGGGTCGAGCGTGGCCGCGACCGACACGACCTGCCACGGCTCCCCAGTGAAGCGCCCGGTCCGGAGCTCGGTGAGGAGGTGGCCGGGCTCCCAGTCGGCGACGTGGTCGATGAGCAAGAGGTGCGCGATTCGAGTCATGACAACATGTTCCCACGATGGGAACATGTTGTCAATGGCTCTGGGCGACATGAGCGTATTGCGCTCGGGGGGCAGATGGGAGAGAACGGGGGGATGGCCACGCTCGTGTTCGGCATGAACCAGTCCTTGGACGGCTACGTCGACCACGACGCCTTCGCACCGGGCCCGGCGCTCTTCCGCCACTTCGTCGAGGAGGCGCAGGGGCTCACGGGCAGCGTGTACGGGCGCCGCATGTACGAGGTGATGCGCTCCTGGGACGACGAGGACCCGGACTGGGGCACCGACGCGCGCGCCTTCGCGGCCGCGTGGCAGGCACAGTCGAAGTGGGTGGTCTCGCGGTCGCTGACCTCGGTGGGCCCGAACGCCGAGCTGGTGGCGGGCGACCTTGAGGCGGCGGTCCGGGAGCTGAAGGCCGCGCACGACGGGGAGATCGAGGTCGCCGGCCCGACCCTGGCGCACAGCCTCACCGAGCTGGGACTGATCGACGAGTACCGGATCTACCTGCACCCCGTCGTGCTCGGCCGGGGCACGCCGTACTTCGCCGGCCCCCGGCCACGGCTCCGCCTCGCGGCGCACGAGCCGCTCGGCGAGGACGTGATCCGGTTGAGCTACGTCCCGGCATGACCTCGGACAGACGCCGAGGCGGCACGCCGGTGTCTACGCTGGCGCGATGACCGACCTGGACGCCGTCGAGGCCCGGATCTGGGCGCTGCTCGAGCCGTACCGCGAGGAGCTGGAGGACGCCACCATCTACGGGATGCCGTCGCTGCGGTGGCCCGGCTCCGGCAGCCACGACTACTTCGCCGCGGTGCAGCGCAGCGCCCGGAAGGTGAGCGTGTACGCCGTCGCCGTCGACACCTGGCCGGAGACGCTCGACGCCGCCTCCGGGGAGTTCAGGAAGCGGCGTACGGGCAAGGCCACCTTCTCCTTCCCCACCCTGGACGCTGAGCTGGAGTCCGAGCTCGCGGCCTTCCTCGCCCGGCTCTACCAGCCGTACCGGGAGCACCACGCCGGCGGCCGGTGACCGCCCGGAGTCGCACCGGGGTGTCGTCAGGGACGCCCCCGATGGACGGGCGGCGGTGTGCCGCCGAGGCTGGAGACATGCCGAACGCACCGCTCACCCGCCGCGTGGGGTCGGGCCTGCGGACCGTGGCCCTGCTGGGGGTCGTGGGGTTCCTGCTCCACCTCAGCTCGGAGCGCGCCTACTGGTTCTTCTCGCCCGCGTGGTTCGGACCGCGGCTCCCTGACACGCTCTTCACCGCGGCGTTCTACGGCTTCGCCGCGGGTCTGGCGATCTGGGCGCTGGGTCGCGTTCCGTACCGCGGGTGGCACCAGGTGGTGCTGGCGGGAGCCGTGTTCGCCTGGACCGTCGAGGGGGTGGTGGTCCACGTCCTGCACGAGGCCGGCCCCTTCGACCTGGTCTTCCCGGCGATGTTCGCCGGCTGGCACGGGCTGCTGTCGTTCGCCGGCTTCCTGGTCCTGGTCCGCACGCTGCTGGTGGAGCGTCGGCCCGTGGCCCTGGCCGCGTGGTCGGCCGGGTACGGCGTGGTCGCGGGTCTGTGGGCGACGACGTCGTGGCTGCCCGACTCCGACGCGACGGGCAACCTCGTGGACGGCGGGGGCACGGGGGTCGCCACGCCGGGCGGCTACACCCTGACCATGTTGCTGGTGGTCGCGTCGCTGGCGATCGCCCACCTCCTCCTCGACCGGGTCTGGGACGCGGCGTGGCGGCCGGGCCGGCTCTTCGGCTGGGTGGTGGTCTCCGCGACCGTGGCGATGGCCGCCCTGAGCTTCTTCGTGGTCCCGTACGGCCCGGTCCGCTACGCCGTGCTGGTGGGCGGTGCCCTCCTTGCCCTGCGCGCCTCGGGGGCCCGGCGCGAGGGCCCCACCCTGTTCGCGGCGCTCGGCGGCCCGATCCGGGCCCCGCACCTGGCCGCCCTCGCGCCCGCGGCGGTGACCGCATCCGCCGTCTACGCGCTGGTGTGGGAGGCCGGGCCCGACCAGGCCGCGCTCGAGGCGGTCCGGGAGCTGCACCTGCTCGGCCAGATCATGGCCGGCGGGGGCGTCCTGCTGTGGGCCACCATCCGCTCCCTGCGTGCCGGGCGGGACGCACCCACCCCGGCCACCTCGACAACCTGACCCGACCTTGGGGCAAGGGGACTTCCAGGTCGCAGGGAGACCCGCCATCGAGGCGCAGGCCGGCGCTTCCATGGGTCTGGCCACTCTCTCGCGCGTCGCAGGCGACCCGGTGTCCCACCCACTGCTTCGCGAGACGATCGCCGGTGTCGGGCGAGGCGGCACGGCCAGGCCCATGAGCCCTGCGATGTACGCGACCCAGGAGCGATCGCGGCGAAAGGGACGCTGTCCGATCCGCAATCGTGCCGAGGCAGATCTAAGGTCGTGACGTGAGAGAACTCCCCGTCCTCGATGCGACTGACCAGCGCATCCTCGGCAGCCTGCTGGAGAAGCAGACGACCGTGCCCGCCACCTATCCCCTCTCCGCGAACGCGCTGGTGTCGGCGTGCAACCAGACGAGCAGCCGCGACCCCGTCACCGACCTCGACCAGCAGATCGTCGAGCGGACCGCGAAGTCGCTCAAGGAGCGCGGGCTGCTGCGGATCGTGTGGTCCGACACCGGGCGTCGGACACTGAAGTACCACCAGATCCTCGACGAGCATCTCGCCCTCGAGCCCGACGAGCGGGCGCTGCTCACGGTGCTGCTGCTCCGCGGCGCGCAGGCGCCGGGTGAGCTGCGCACCCGCACCGAGCGGTTGCACGGGTTCGCCGACCGGGGCCAGGTCGAGGAGTGCCTGCGCCGGATGGCGAGCCGCCCGCAACCGCTGGTGCGCGAACTCGAGCGCCGGCCGGGCCAGCAGGATCCGCGCTGGACCCACCTCCTGGGCGCCGCGCCGGAGCAGGCCTCAGGCGAAACCGCCCCAGCTGGGAGTGGCGACCCGTCGCGGGTCCGCGTCACGCAGATCATCGCCGACCTCCACGTACCCGACCTCCCCGCCTGCAGGAGCTTCTACAGCGACTACCTCGGGCTCACTGACGAGGAGTTCAACCTGGGCTGGGTGGCCCGCCACACGTCGCCGGCATCCAGGGCCACGCTCCAGGTGATGACCAGCGATGCCACCGCGCCCGTGGACCCCGTGGTCTCGGTCATGGTCGACGACGTCGAGGCCGCCTACCGCCAAGCACAGGAGCGTGGGTACGAGATCGTGCATCCCCTGACAACCGAGGCATGGGGCGTGACTCGCTTCTTCGTCCGCGCTCCCGACGGCAACGTGCTCAACGTCGTTCAGCAGCACGCAAGCTGAGGTTCTCGGTCACCCGCCGCGGAATGCAGCGGGTTGACGACGACCCGGCCTTGGCGGTGATCGAACTCCTCGCCGAGCACCGTGCCTGGGCCTTGCCGCACCGATCGTCCGTGTGCGTCAGCGGCCACCTGTTGATGTCGAGAATCGGCGCCAGCTCTTGGAGCTGAGTCGGGCGATGATGCGTCTCCTGTCGACGTCGACCAAGGCCGCGCTCCAAGCGCTCGGGTCCCACAGCACCGGTCGGTCGAGGCAGAGGCGCGTGACGCCAAGCCCTGCACGACATGCTTCGAGGGCCTCGCGACCTCAGTCGAGGTGGGACGGAACCGGAGCGGACGCTCGGCGGTCAGTACATCCGGCCCCTCAACCGTCGTCACCGCCCGACCCACCGTCGCATCGCACGATGTCGTCGATCACTCTCGGCGAGATCGGTGCACGCCGACCCTCCCACTGGACCCACAACTCGTCGTCCACCTCGTCCACGCTCACCGCTTGTTCGCCGCAGTCGGTGGCAACGACGCCGTCGCCGCCCCGAGGCCCACTGTTCGACCACTCGACGACGAGCCCGCTCGCGGCCACCAGCTCCCGGAACGCTGCGGGCGAACGCGGTCGACCCTCGCCCATCCAGTACAGCAGGGAGCCGACGGCGACCACCACCACGACGAGGGCGACGACTGCTGCAGCGAGCAGCGTGTGCCGAGGGCCGGGCCTCATCGGGTCAGCGTAGGCGGTGAGCGCGGGACATGCGGCTCACCCCGGCCACGACACGGGAGGTCTCAGGTCGCCCGACGCATCGCTGAGGGATTCACGGCCAAGGCGCCGACGTCCCTCTCGGTTGTGGACCAAGGTCTCGTGGCGCGGACCGAAGGTCACTGTGCGGGGCAGGAGGACCGACGTAGCGTCGAAGGCACAGGAGGTTGTCATGGTTCAGGAACAGATTTCTGGCGACATCGCCCTGCGTGAACGGGCGATCAAGGAGCTCAAGAAGCGCCGCGACTTCCAGACCCACCTGCTGGTCTACGCCTTGGTGAACGGCCTGCTGGTCGCGATCTGGGCGATCAGCAGCCCGGGAGTGTTCTTCTGGCCGCTCTTCTCGATCGTCGGGTGGGGCATCGGGGTGGTCCTCCACGGGTGGGACGTCTACTTCGCGAGCGAACCGAACGAGGCACGGATCCATCGGATGATGGCCTCGCTCCAGCAGAAGGGCTGAGCCGCACGGTCGCGGAGGCCCCCCTGCGCGCGCTCTGCGGGCACCCATGCCTGGCGTCGAACGCGCCCGGAACACCGTCGTCGACAAGGAGATCACCATGACCATCGAGGACATCGGACCTCAGCCCCAGAGCTTCGACCTGGAGGGGGCGACGCTCGAGAACGACCACTACCGCGCGGTCGTCTGGTCGGGCACGTACCTCCAGCTGACGCTGATGTCGATCCCGCCCGGCGACGACATCGGCCTCGAGGCACACCCCCAGACCGACCAGTTCCTCCGCGTCGACGGCGGCCGTGGCCGCGTCCGGATGGGCCCCACCGAGGACCAGGTCGACGTCGACCGGGAGGTCGAGGACGGCTGGGCGGTGATGGTCCCCGCCGGCAGCTGGCACAACATCACCAACACCGGCGACGAGCCCCTCCGCCTGTACACCGTGTACGCACCGGTGCACCACGCCGCCGGTGCGTTGCAGGCGACCGCCGACGACGCCGAGCGCGACGAGGCGTCGGGTGCGGACGTGCCGCCGGTGTGGTCCGCGCAGCCGGAGGAGCCCGCGGCGGACGAGCACGCCTGAGCCTTCCGCGCCGCACCTGCCGGCCGGAGTCAGCGGTCCTCGCCCCAGTTGGCGATGATCACGGCGATCACCGGGAGCACGGCAGCGACGACCGACATGGTCACGGCCGCCGTCGTCGACCACAGCCTGACCACGTACCAGGCGAGCACGATGAGCAGCAGGCAGAGGCCCATCAGGGCGAAGTACCACCGCTGCCGCCGCCGCAGCCGTTCGCTCTGCGGCCTGCGGACCCCGCTGGACGTGACGCGCTGGTGCCGTCTCACCCTTCCCACTGTCCCACGCGGGTCACACCGCCCGCCGAGGGTGCGGATCGGACATCGCGCGGTCGCCGGGTCCGGAGGATCCCCTCCGTGCAGCTATGCGTCGTGCCAACCGCGGAAGCGGTGCAGGGTCGCGGTCTTCGGGTACGAGCCGTTGGGTTCGCCGAGCTCGAAGAGGTCGAGCATGAGGAAGAGCGGATAGTCGGGCGCCTGTGCGATACGCCGCAGCAGAACCCCCTCGCAGCCGATGAGGGTCTCGCCGTTGCCCCAGGTCGCGGTCCAGGTGTGCGGCAGGGAGACATCGAAGGGGAGGTGCACCTCAGCCATGTCCGTCGTCAGTCCTGGGTCCCCGTGGGCCTTCACCCCGGCCCGTGCCGTGCTCGTCGCGCCGATGGCCGCAGCATCGATCTCGAACACGCAGACCTCACCCGCGGCAGTCTCGTCCTGATGCTCGGTGCCCACCAGCCAGGCGGCCAGCATGCAGCCCGGGTCGCGCGACGCGCTCACCGTGACGTCGACGCGTCCCGCCGCCGGAGCCCAGAGCAGCCGGGTCGGGGTCACGGTGCGCACGACGAGCCCGTCCGGTCGGTGCCGGTGCGTACCCCGGCGCGAACCACGCTCGCCGGAGAACGTGCCGGTCTGGAGGTTCGAGACGCGCAGGGGCGCGTCCTCTGCTCTCCAGTCGAGCTGATCCGCTTCGATGCGCAGGCGCAGGCCGTTCGCGGTGAGGTCGTACCGCGCGGCGGAGCGGTCCGGGGTCGTCCAGTGCGGGAGGTAGTGATCCACCCAGAGATCGGGACGCGGACCACCCGAGAAGTCGTCCTCCACGTCGGGATCGCGGCGAGGTGGTCCCGGCATTCGCTCAGGCTCGGTCACCTCACCATCATCCACGCGGTCGGTGGGTCCCAGACCGTCCGCGGCTCGGGCTCCACCCCAGCATCCAGCTCTCAGCGGGGTCGGCGCTCAGAGGGGGTCGGCCTCGAGGAAGGTGTGGACGGCCCACCGGGCGCGGTCGGCGATCTCCCGTGCGCTGGGGGCGGGCTCGCCCAGGAGCGTCCGGATCTGGGTGTCCTGCACGACCAGCCCATAGAGGAACGAGAAGGCTGCCTCGGCGTCGGCGTGCGGGCTCACCCCGGCGGTGTGGAGCTCGGCGAGGTAGGCCACGACGATCGGCCCGATCCGGTGGCGGCCAGAGCTCAACAGCTCGGCCGCGAGCGTCGGCGAGGTCATCGCCGCCCGGTTGAGCGCGACTGAGACGTCCCCGGTCAGCAACCTCAGCAGCCCACCGGCATAGGCCTCGAGGGTCGCTCGCCCTGTGCCAGCGTCGGTGACCGGCCGGCTGAGGGACCGAGTGACCTCGACGGCCGAGGCGTCGGCGTTCGCCCGGATCAGGGCCGCGATCAAGGCCTCCCGGTCGCCGAACCAGGCGTAGAGCGTCTCCTTCGAGGCGTGCGCCTCGTCCGCGATCGCCTGCATCGTGGCAGCGGCATGACCCAATTCAGCGGCGCTCGTCGCGATCGCCTGCATCGTGGCAGCGGCATGACCCTGGCCGACGATGACGCGCATCGCTGCGTCGAGGACCTCGCGCTCGCGTCGAGCGCGCTCCTGCGCTGGCAGTCGGCCACGGCGGGCGGGAGCGTTCGCGGGTGTTCTGGACGGCATGTTGACAAGCGTACCTCTTCGTTCGGATACTCCTGACATGAAACCGAACGTAGACGTTCCATTAACTCGAGTCGCCGCGACCGGCGTCGGCCCTGACTCCGGCGGTCGCGACCGCGTGGGTCGGCGTGCTCTTCGTCGGTGCGATCTTCGGGTTCTTCTACGCCTGGGTCTGCTCGACGATGTGGGGCCTGGACGACGCCGACCCCCGGGTCGCGATCGCCGCGATGCAGGCGATGAACGGCTCGGTGCGCAACGCCGTCTTCTTCCCCGTCTTCTTCCTCACCCCGGTGGTCCTGGGCCTCGCAGCGGCGCTGGCCCGGCGGGAGCGGCGACGCTCATCGGCCGGCCTGCTGCTCGCCGCCGCCGTGGTGTACCTCGCGGGCGGGCTGGTCCTCACCATGGTGGTGAACGTGCCGATGAACGAGACGCTCGCCGACCTCGCCGTGCCCACCGACCTCGAGGAGGCCCGCACCATGTGGCGCGACTACTCCGGCCGCTGGCAGCTGTTCAACCAGCTGCGGACCGTCGCCAGTGGGGTCGCCCTCGGCCTCGCCGGCGCCGCCCTGGTCCTGCTCCACCGCAGGTCGGACCCGGTGGCGCAGCGATGAGCGTGGAGTTCCTGGTGATCACGCTCGTGGTCGCCGCGACCCCCGGCACCGGGGTCGTCTACACGCTGACCCACGCGCTGGCTCACGGCGCCGGGGTGGGCATCCGCGCTGCGGGTGGCTGCGCCGTGAGCGCCGTCCCCCACCTGATCGCCGCCGCCACCGGACTGGTCGCCCTGCTCGAGGCCGGCTCCGCGGCCTTCCGGGGCGTCACGCTCGCGGGGGCGGCGTACCTCCTGCTCCTTGCCTGGCGGCTCTTCCACGATCGCAGTGACCTCCGCGAGGCGGGACCGGCCTCGCGTCCCTCGCCCGGTCGCGTCGTCCGGACGGCTGTGGCCATCAACCTGCTCAACCCCAAGGTGTCGCTGTTCTTCGTCGCGTTCCTGCCGCTGTTCGTGGACCCGGGAGAGGACGGTGCCGCCCTGCAGGTGGTGCTGCTCGGTGGCGCCTTCATCGTCGTCACCTTCGTCGTCTTCGCGGGGTACGCCGTCGCCGCCGCAGCACTGCGGCACCAGCTCACCCAGACCCGTTGGGATCGACTGCGCCGGGCCTTCGCCGGCTCCTACGTGCTGCTCGCCGGTCGAGCCGCAGCCGAAGCCGCCCGGTGAGGTCGGTCCCCGCCGGCGACGAGGGCTCAGGCGACCGAGTCGACCCGCACGTCGGCGCGGTGCCGGGGCACGTACTGCGCGGGGGTGAGCCCCTTGTCGATGGCCCCCGTGCTCAGCTGCCGGAGACGCTCCTGCCGGGCAGCGCGGAGGGCGACCGACCCGATCTTCGTGGTGCCTGCCGTCATCGTGTTCATGGTGTCTTCCCGTCGATCGACGCTTCGCTCCGTACGGGAGGGCAACGACGGCACCGACGAGGGGGTCACGCCGCAACGCCCGCCGGTCTGGACCAGGATCTCGACCCGAGCGACGAGTGGACGTGGGGCTGAGGTCGCTGCCCGGCGAGTCGCCCGGGCCATAGGCTGGCGACGCTCGGGTGCTGCCAGTCCCCTCACCCCTCAGCCTCCCCAGGGCACCGCACCGGCGTCGAGCTGATCGCTACCCGCCGAACCGTCAGCGAAGGAAACGTATGTGCCGAGTGCTCGCCTACATCGGGCCCGAAACACCTCTGGAGAGCCTGCTGCTCAAGCCGGCGAACAGTCTCATCAACCAGTCCCTCGACCCGGAGCGTCACCCGGAGCTGCAGCTGGCGGGGTGGGGATTCGGGGTCTGGGGCGAGCACCTGCTCAGACCGGACGAACCCTTCATCTACCGCCGGCCCATGGCGGCCTTCTACGACGACAACGCCGAGCGCATCATCCCGAGCCTCCAGGCCAGCACGATGCTTGCCCATGTACGAGCAGCCGCCTACAACTCGAGGACCGTGCTGGCCGACGAGAACTGCCACCCGTTCTCCTTCGACGAGACCCCCTGGATCATCGCCCAGAACGGTGGCCTGCCGCACTGGCAGCTCCTGCAGCGGGAGCTGCTGCCGCACTGCGAGGACCGGTACCTGAAGCAGATGCGGGGCACGACGGACACGGAGTTCCTCTACGTGCTGCTGCTCTCCCTGCTCGAGGGCGACCGCGACGAGGACGTCCAGCGTGCGATCGAACGGATGCTCAGGCTGATCGCCCAGGCCATGGCGGATCTCGACCTCGCGGCCCTGACCAAGCTGAAGATGGCCCTGGTGTCGCCCCACCGAGTCATCGGGGTGAACGTCGGTCTGGGTCACCAGGGCGAGACCGACCCGGTCGGGGACTGGGAGGAGCTACGGAAGAGCGGCCCCGGCACGAGCGACTTCGCGCTCTCGATGCTGCTGGAGCCGATGTACCTGCGGATGGGTCGCAACTTCCAGCACGACGAGACGTCCTACGACTTCGAGGTGTGCACCGAGGAGGAGGCGACGGCCGCCATCTTCGCCTCCGAGCCGCTGACGGACGGCGACGACGGCTGGTCGCACCTGGAGTTCGGCGAGATCGTGTTCCTCGAGAAGACGGGCGAGCACGTCACCAGGACCGTCAACAAGCTGCAGGTGTAGCCGCGGCCGCAGGGAGCGGACGCGAGGATTCGAACCTCGGCTCCTTCCCTGGAAGGGAAGCGTGCAGCCACTACACCACGTCCGCGGAGCCAGCCTCTGTCGAGCCTGACACGGTCCCAGTATGAACCACCTCCAGGACTGTCCGGGGCGCGGGTGCACACCCCCGGTCCACAGAGCTTCGTGCCACGCCACACGATGACAACGCCGTGCGACCGCTGTGCTCGCCCGGTCCGACAGCGCATCGCCGGCATCCTTCAGACTGTGTGCATGACGTACGACGAGCGCCTGGCACAGCGAGTGCGCGACCTGCTCGTCGGCGAGGTCGAGGCAGAGAAGAAGATGTTCGGTGGCCTGGCCTTCATGGTCGAGGGCCGGATGGCCTGCTGCGTGAGCGGCCAGGGTCTGCTCGTCAAGGTGGGGCACGATGCGTTTCCCGAGCTGGTCGAGCTTGAAGGTGTGGAGCCGATGACGATGCGCGACACCGTCTCGGACTCGTGGGTCGAGGTCGGCGACGACGCCCTGTTCGATGAAGGTGCCCTTCGCCTGTGGGTCGACCGCGGCCTGGCGGCCAACCCGCCCACGTCCCGTTCGTAGAGCTTGGCGCTCGACTCAGTCGCGGCTCAGCCGCCCTCGACCTGGTGCGCGGTCACGATGTCGTGGGCCGCTGCCCAGGCGGAGATGTCGCGCCGCTCGATCGCGGCGGCCATGAGGTCGGGGAAGAGGTCCGGGGTGCACGCGAACGCCGGCACACCGATCGCCGCGAGCGCGGCCGCGTGCTCGACGTCGTAGGACGGCGTGCCGGAGTCGCTCAGTGCGAGCAGGGCGATCATCGTGGCGCCGGAGCTGACGATGTCGGTCGCCCGGCGCAGCATCTCCTCCGCGATGCCGCCCTCGTAGAGGTCGCTGATCAGCACGACGACGGTCTCGTTGGGCTGCGTGACCAGCCCCTGGCAGTAGGCGATGGCGCGGTTGATGTCGGTGCCGCCGCCCAGCTGGACACCGAACAGCACGTCGACCGGATCCGACATCTCGTCGGTGAGGTCGACGACCTCGGTGTCGAAGACGACCAGCCGGGTCGCGACCGACCGTAGCGAGGCGAGGACTGCGCCGAAGACGCTGGAGTAGACGATCGACTCGGCCATGGAGCCGGACTGGTCGATGCACAGGATGATCTGCCGCTGGACCTGCGTGGTCCGGCGGGCGTGGCCGATGAGCCGCTCGGGCACCACGGTGCGGTGCTCGGGCAGGTAGTGCTTGAGGTTGGCCGCGATCGTCTTGCCCCAGTCGATGTCGGAGAACCGAGGACGACGGGTCCTGGCGGCCCGGTTCAACGCCCCGGACACGCTCTGCACCGTCTGGCTCCGCAGTCGCTCCTCGAGCTGGTCGGTGACCGTCTTGACCACCGCGCGGGCGGTGGCTCTGCTCCGCTCGGGGATCACCCGGTTGAGCCCGACCAGGGTGGTCACCATGGTGAGGTCGGGCTGGACCGCCTCCATGAGCTCGGGCTCGAGCAGCAGCTGGTGGAGGCCCAGCCGCTCCATCGCGTCGGCCTGCATCACCTGGACCACCGACGAGGGGAAGTAGGTGCGGATGTCGCCGAGCCATCGGGCCACCCGCGGGGCGCTGCGGCCCATGCCTCCCCGGCGATCGCCGTCGTAGAGCTCGCTGAGTGCCTTGTCGCGCTCGGCGTCGGCGGCGCTCAACGACAGGCCGCCCCCGTCGCCGAGCGCCTCGCCCCCGCCGAGCCCTGGACCGCCGATCCCGTCCGCGTCCTGGCCGCCGAGCACCAGTCGCCACCGCGTCAACCGGTCCCGGGTCTGCTCACTCATGGCGCCTCCGTCGGCGTGGCGGGCAGGGGCAGCCCCAGCAGCCGTGACATCCGGCGTACGGCGGGAGCCGCGCGCGCCCAGTCGACCTCGACGTCCGCGACGCCGCTCCCCACCCGGCGGGCCCGGTCGCGGATCCGCAGCCGCCCGCCCAGCTGGCGCCGTTCGGGCGGGGTGAACCGGGAGAACGTGCGTCGCAGCAGCGGCAGCAGGTCCTCGAACGTGGCCTCGTCGACGGTGCTCACCCAGTCGTCGACGATGCGGCGCAGCTCGTGGTCGTGGAGCAGCAGGATCACGTCGCCGTCGAGGAACCCGTCGAGCCACGCCGCGCCCGCGGCCGGCAGGGTGCCGACCGAGAGGCGCCGGCTCAGCCGCAGCGCGACGTCCTCGCGGGTGAGGGCCCCGAGGTCGAGCAGGATCCGGTTCACACGGCCGGACACGAGGCCGTGCACGGCGTCGTCGGCGGCGACCGCCAGCAGCGCCTCGCCCCACACCGGTGGTTCGCTCTCGACCAGGCTGATGCCGCGCTGGGCGGCGTCGATGGCCGTGCGCATCCGGGCCGCGGCGTCCTCGTCGAGCGAGGCGCACCCCGGCCGCAGGTCCACCGAGGCGCGGACGATCACGGTGTCGAGCACCTCGGCCACGGAGGAGGTGTCGGCCTGGCGCACGTCGCCGTACCGGCGGGTGCGCGCCAGCGGCTCGATGGTCTCGAGCAGGGCGATGACGTCGTGCTGCTGCGCGGTCTGGACGGCCAGCTCGGCGACGACGGCGTCGAGGGCCTCGGGCAGCTCACCCAGCAGGCACTGCTCGACCAGGTCGCCCAGGGTCGCGAGGTCCGTGGCCCTGCCTGCGCGCTCGGCGACGAGGGCGGAGGTCGCGTCGAGCACCGTGGTGCCGTAGAGCCCCGCCTCGATCAGGGACACCGCGAACTCCGGGGACCACTGGAGCGTCCAGCCCTCCTTGAAGGTCCCGGTGGTGCGGCCGGCGTCGGCGGGGGTGCCCCACGGGATGCCGAGCAGCCGCAGCCGGTGCAGGAGCAGCGAACGCTCGCGCTGCGACTCCTTGCGGAGGTCGAGCACGAGGGTGCTCTCCGACGGCGAGGGCTTGAGCCGCAGCGACCGCTGGAGGCGCTCGAGGTCGCGGGCCAGGGGGACCCGGGGGGTCTCGGCCGGCACGGTGCCGAGCTGCTCGCCGACCACGAGCCTGCGGTGGACCAGCTGGAGCGGCAGGTCGTCGCCCTCGCACAGCACCGACCGGGTGGCGTCGTTGAGCTCGGCCAGCCCGACCGAGGGGCGGCCCCGTACGGCGGCGAGCGCGTCGGCCAGCCGGACGGCGTCCACGACCGTGGCCGGGGCCGCCGCCATTCCCTCCTCGCGCAGCGCCCGCGCGACCCGCGTCAGCCAGCCGGCGACGACCAGGTCGCCGGGCGTCTCGTCGCCCCCGCGGTCGTGCTCGGCGTCCTCCCGCTGCTGCCAGGTGTGGAAGAGGTGCTGGTACCAGCCGGGCGAGGTCACCCCGGCGCCGTAGCCGCTGGCGACCGCGAGCCGGTCGGCGGTCCACGGGGCCCAGGTGACGGCCACCTTGGTCCGCGGGAGCTTGGCCAGCAGCCGGTTGTCGTGGGTCGCGGGCGGGAAGGCGTCAGGGTCGAGCGCGGGTGCGTGGTAGGCGCCGCAGACGACCGCGACCCGGTCCCGGCCGTCCTTGACCGCCGTGCGCAGCACCCGCCGCATCGCGGCCTCGCGCCGCAGGTTCTCCTCGTCGCGGTCGCCCCAGCCGTCGGACGCGCGCACCGCCGCCATCGCCTCGCGGATCATCGCGAACCGTTCGAGGGTGGAGGTGTCGCGGTGCTCGACGGCGTCCTCCCACCAGCGCTCCGGGTCGTCGTAGCCGGCGGCACGGGCCAGCGTGCCGATCGCGTCGGGGCGCGGAGCCGTGCCGTCGGCGGGCTCGACCTCCGCCGCGTCCTCGTCGGACTCCTCGGACTCCTCGGACTCCTCGGGCTGCACCGGGGTGTCCGATGCTGTCTCGGCGAGGGCGTGGACGGCGGGCAGGTCGGCGAACCGGACCTCGACGCCCCGGCTGGTCGCCCACCGCATGGCCACCCACTCCGGCGAGAACATCGCCAGCGGGTAGAACGCGGCCCGGCGCGGGCTGTCGACGGCGTACGCGAGTGCGGCGACGGGCGGCACCAGGTCGGGGTGCCCTGCCAGCTCCAGCAGGCCCTCGAGCTCGGGAGGGCCCTCGATCACCACCAGGTCGGGCTCGAGCTCGGCCAAGCGCAGCAGCCACGGACCGGGCCGAGCCCGGGCCGTGGTGGCGGATGCCGAGGACCTCGATGACCGTCATGACGCAGGCAGGCTCAGCCGAGCTCGCGGCAGGCTCGGTAGAGGTCGGTCCACTCGGGACGGTCCTTCACGACCGTCTCGAGGTACTCCTGCCACACGATGCGGTCCTGGACCGGGTCCTTGACCACGGCCCCGGTCAACGACGCCGCGACGTCGTCGGCCCGGATCTGCCCGTCGCCGAAGTGGGAGGCCAGCGTCAACCCGTTGGTCATCACCGAGATCGCCTCCGCGGTCGAGAGCGTCGCGCTGGGTTGCTTGACGGTGGTGCGCTGGTTGAGCGTCGTCCCCGAGCGGAGCTCGCGGAAGATGGTGACGACCCGCTCGATCTCCGAGAGCGCCTCGACCTCCGGCGGCAGCTGCAGCGACCGCCCGATGGCGGCGACCCGGGTGCGGACGATCTCGACCTCCTGCTCGAGGGTGTCGGGCAGCGGCAGCACGACGGTGTTGAAGCGGCGTCGCAGCGCAGAGGAGAGGTCGTTGACGCCCTTGTCGCGGTTGTTGGCCGTGGCGATGACGTTGAACCCCTGCAGCGCCTGGACCTCGTCGTCGAGCTCGGGGATCGGCAGTGCCTTCTCCGAGAGGATCGAGATCAGCGCGTCCTGGACGTCGGCGGGGATGCGGGTCAGCTCCTCGATGCGGACCAGCGCACCGGACTGCATCGCTCGCATCACCGGGCTGGGGACGACGGCATCGCGGCTCGGCCCCTCGGCCAGCAGCCGGGCGTAGTTCCAGCCGTAGCGCAGCGACTCCTCGGGCGTGCCGGCCGTGCCCTGCACCACGAGGGTGGAGTCACCGCTGATCGCGGCGGCGAGGTGCTCGCTGACCCAGGTCTTCGCCGTCCCGGGGACACCGAGGAGCAGCAGCGCGCGGTCGGTCGCCAGCGAGGCGACCGCGATCTCCAGCAGCCGGCGCGAGCCGAAGTACTTCGGCACGATGGTGGTGCCGCCGACGTCGCCGCCGGCGAGGTAGGTCGTCACGGCCCACGGCGAGAGCCGCCAGTGGGGCGGCCGGGGACGGTCGTCCGCGTCGGCGAGCGCGGCCAGCTCGGCGGCGTACTCGTCCTCCGCGTGGGCGCGGAGCAGGGCGGTGGGAGCGGCGGTCATGCGAAGGCCTCCGGGATCTCGGCGACGAGGGCGAGGTACTGGCAGATACGGGTCACGTGGTCGCGGGGTGTTCCCTCGAGGCGGTCGCGCCACGCCTCGAGGGTCGGGCGGGTGGCAGGGTCGAGGCCGGTGGCGAGCTGCACCCCGAGCAGGCGGGTCAGCGGCTCCGGTGACTTCTCGGCCGTCAGCCGAGCCAGCACGGCGCGGCTGAGCTGCGGTCCCCACGGCGTCGGCACGGCGTCGACCACGGTCGGCAGCTGCTCCCTCGTGGCGCGCTCGAGCTGCCGGGCGGCGACTGCGTCGACCTGGTCGCGGGGCAGCAACCGGAGCAGCTGCGGCCGCCACACGTCGGCGGCGACGGCAGCCGCCCAGGCAGGGTCGCGCCGGGAGACCACCGCCTCGACGATCCCGGCGCGGGCGTCCGGCTGCGAGAGCATCCGCCAGGTCGTGGCGGGGTCGGCGCGGGTCGCGTCGGTCCACACCTCGAGCGGCGCGCCGGCGGCCAGCCGCTGCAGCCACCATCCGCGCAGGGAGCCGGTCCGCGTGGGTCGGACCAGCCCGTCCCGTGCCCCGGCGTCGTCGGGGTCGACCGGCAGGTCGACCTCGAGGGTCTTGCGCAGCGTGCCCCTGACCCGGAGCAGGGGCCGGAGCCGCGCGGCGTGCCGGGAGGCGCGGGCGGACCGGGGCAGCGCGTCGAGGAGGTCGGCGGCGACCTCGCGCACCTTCGCGGACCGGTCGTCGAGAGCCCGCTCGAGCAGTGGCTCGTCGTCGGGTCCGAGGCCGGTGCGCAGCGCGGCCAGGTGGGCGGAGCGGTCGGCCGCGGCGTCGGTGTGCCAGGTCGACTCCACGAGGGCGCGGCCGTGGGCGGGCTCGGCGGCCCGCACCTGCGCCAGGACCGCCCGGCGGTCCTCGCGCGGCTCCCGGGCCCACTCGACGGGATCGACGCCCGCCGGGGAGCCGACGGCGGACGTGGCTCCCTCGGGCCAGGCCCAGGCGGGGTTGACCCGCACCAGCCAGGCGGCGCGGGCGTCGCCGACGCGCAGGGTCGCCGGGCGCAGGTCGTCGTGCTGGGTGGCGAGGTCGAGGAGCGCGG
This sequence comes from uncultured Actinomycetota bacterium, assembly GCA_963795215.1. Taxonomy (GTDB): domain Bacteria; phylum Actinomycetota; class Actinomycetes; order Propionibacteriales; family Nocardioidaceae; genus Nocardioides. Next base: position 83,340 of record CAWCGW010000006.1, on the reverse strand, counting down.
GGAGCAGGTGGTGGGGGGCGCGTCGGTGGTGGGCGGCGGCAGCCCGGAGCCACGCGCCCACCAGCTGGGGGCTCAGGGTCTTGCCGACCGGCGACTGGTGGAGCAGCAGCTCGAGCAGGTGCACCGCGCGGGGCGGGGCCAGCGGCTGCACGTCGTCCTCGGCGGGCTCGAGGCCGCGGCGCTCACCCGCCGCGGCGCCCGCGCGGCGTACGGCGGCGCCGAGCGCGGCCGCGTCGAGCAGCGCCACCTCGTGAGCGGCGCCCTCGCGACCGGGGCCGAGAACGCTCGGCAGCGGCGGGGCGTGCCGGCGCGCAGTGCCGATCAAGGCCGCGGCCGCGAGGTCCTCCCACCAGCTGCTGATCGGGTCGGTCTCGCTCGTCGTACCGCTCACACGGCCACCAGCCCGCGGTCGGTGTGGACGCTGAGCACCCGGAACCCGGCGGGCTCCAGCTCGCCGACCAGCAGCGTGGGTCGGCCGCCGGTGAGCGCGAGGGCCCCCCACGGTGGGGTCGCCGCGAGGAGGGGCAGCGCCAGGCCGTCGCGGTCGACGACCAGGGCGCCGGCACCGTCGGCCAGCGGCACCAGGGCGGCGTCCGCGAGCACGGCCGGCACCCGCTCGCCCCACGGGTTGTCACCCAGGCTGCTGGCGAGCTCGCCGAGACAGTGGGCCAGCGCGACGCCGGGCGGCGGCTGGGCGGGGTCGCTGGGGACCGTGGGCTCGCCCACCACGAGGGCGCGCCGCGGGGTGGACCCGGGATAGAGCGCCAGGGTGGCCTCGAGGGTCGAGCCGGCCAGGTGGGGCAGCGGCAGCGAGGCGCCGCCGGCGGCGAAGTCGAGCAGCTGCACCACCGCGCCGGTCCGGTCGCCGCGCAGCCAGGTCCGCTGCTGCTGGATCCGGCCGTCCTCGCTGCGGTGCGCGCCGAGCACGACCCAGGCGTCGGTGACCGACTCGCCGACGCGCACGTCGTCGCTGGCCTGGGCCCATCCGACGTAGGTGCGCAGGTCTGCTCGGGTGAGCTCGTCGAGGTCGGCCCACTGCTGCCACGCCTGGACCGCCGACCACCACCGTCCGATCTCCACCAGCAGGTGGTCGGCCCAGTCGTCGCGTCGGTTGACCGCCGACCCCATCTCGCGCACCCGCTCCGCAAGGCCGGGGAGCTGGGCGTCGACGAGCCGGGCGGCCGCGGTGTCCCACCACGCCCACGGTTGTCGCCGTGCTCCCACGGTGCCGGCCCGGACGAGGTCGCCCAGCCACAGCCCGAAGTCGGCCATCCCCGCCGTCATCGTCTCCAGGCGCTCCGCACGCCGGCGAGCCTGCGCCTCCGGGTCGACCGACGACCTCTCGCGCGCCTCACCGCTCTTCTCGGCCCGCTCGCGGCGCTGGTCGGCCCACTCACTCGCGAAGCCGGCCGGCTCCGCCGCCTCCCCCACCGAGCCGTCGTCCCGTACCCACAGCAGCAGCAGGGCCAGCGCGTGCTTGCACGGGAACTTCCGACTCGGGCAGCTGCACCGGTACGCCGGTCCGCCCAGGTCGATGCTCACCTGGTACGGCGTCTTGCCGGACCCCTGACACTTCCCCCAGACCAGGGTCTCGGTGCTCCCCGTCGCCGACCACGGCCCCGGAGTCGCCAGCTTGCGCGCAGCAGCCAACGACGACGCGTCGGGCGCGGCCTTCTCGACCGCTGCGAGGTTCCAGCGAGGCATGACGGGGACATCATGGCCGACGCGGCTGACGCGCACGGGTGTCTTCGTCGGACTGCTCAGGGTGTCGGGTCAGATAGAGCGTTCACGGTGGTAAGAAGCGCCCGGTGGGGCCGTCATGTCCGCCATCGATAGGGGGACCAGCCGGGGCAACGCGGTAGATCTCGCCTCTTCGAGATGCCTTCGCGCGAGTTCAACCGGAGCAGATGGTGCGGAAGGCCGCGACCACGAGGTCGATGTCGTCCTCGGAGGCGACCAGAGGCGGGGCCAGACGGAGCGTCTGTCCGTGCGCCTCCTTGGCGAGAATGCCGTGCTCGAGCAGCTGCTCGCAGGCGTGCCGGCCGGAGCTCAGCTCGGGGCTGATGTCGACGCCCGCCCAGAGTCCGCGGGCCCGCACCTTGTCGACGCCGTGGCCGACGAGTTCTCCCAGGCCGGCCGCCAGCCGGTCACCGAGGGTCTCGGCGCGTTTCTGGAACTCACCGGTCTGCAGCATCGCGATCACCTCTCGGCTGATCGCCGCGGCCAGCGGATTTCCGCCGAAGGTCGATCCGTGGGAGCCCGGCGTGATCACCTCGAGCACGTCGCCGTCGGCCGCGATCGCCGACACCGGGTAGAGGCCCCCTCCCAGCGCCTTGCCGAGGACGTACACGTCGGGCACGACCTCGTCGTGGTCGCAGGCGAAGGTCCGCCCGGTCCGGGCGAGGCCGGATTGGATCTCGTCGGCCATCATCAGCACGCCGGCCGAGTTGCACAGCGTGCGCACCTGCTGGAGGTAGCCCTCCGGCGGAATGATCACGCCACTCTCGCCCTGGATGGGCTCGAGCAGGACGGCGACCGTGGAGTCGTCGATGGCGGCCTCGATGGCGGCGAGATCGCCGTACGGCACGAGTCGGAAACCCGGGGTGTACGGCGCGTAGTGGGCGGTGGCCACCGGGTCCGTCGAGAAGGACACGATGGTCGTGGTGCGGCCGTGGAAGTTGCCCTCCATCGCGACGATCGTCGCTTGGTTCTCCGGTACGCCCTTGACCAGGTAGCCCCACTTGCGGGCGACCTTGATCGCGGTCTCGACAGCCTCGGCGCCGGAGTTCATCGGCAGGACCATCTCCTTGCCGGTCAGCTGCGCGAGATCTCGGGCGAACGGGCCCAACTGGTCGTTGTAGAACGCCCTCGAGGTCAGCGTTAGCCGACCCAACTGCTCCCGCGCTCGAGCCACGAGGCGGGGGTGCGAGTGGCCGAAGTTCAGAGCGCTGTAACCAGCCAGGCAATCGAGGTACCGACGCCCCTCGACGTCAGTGACCCACGCCCCCTCGCCGGCTGACAGCACCACCCGCAGCGGGTGGTAGTTGTGCGCGCCGTAGGCCTCGTTGAGCTCGATATGGGCTTCGGTCTCGCTCAGTGAAAGCCCGCTGGACCCTGGAGTGCCCGTCATGCCCGTCATCGTCCCATCCCGACCATCGCTGGCCCCCTCCGCCTGCGATCCTCATGAGGCGCCGTGACGCGGCGGATGGACGCACCTGCTCAACCGCCGAGCGCGCGGCATTGCGGCGCTCCTTCTCAACTCGCTGGCACCGCCACCACCATGTGAACGAAACGGATCGCGGACTCCACGCGGGTCCTGATCGCCGACAACTCGGTGATCGTGAAGCGGCCAGAGTGTCCGTGCGTACCGTCGTTGAATGTCCGAAAGAGCGAGAGGAGGTTATCCACGTCGCTCGAGACGACATCTGCGATCCCCGAGGTCGTCACGCCATGCCGACGCAAGAGGTACTCGATCTTCGAGCGGCGAGTCACGGCTCCGGCCTCCGTCAGTTGACAGTTCGGGGCGGCGGTCTTCACCTCGGCGTCAGAAGCGGATGTGTCGAGCATGGTGACGACGACCTCCCGAGCACTCGTGCAGAAGTGTCGCGCCGCATCAGGGTTGTGTGGGCTTAGCGCATACAGGGCACCGACCCAGCGGTGCACCAGATCATCACCGAAGTGACTCAGTTCGTCACGCATGCTGGGTGCGCGCAGTTCCTCTTCTGTGAACGCATCGGCAGCATCGCCATCGCCGTCGAGCGCATTGGCGAGGTACACACTGTTCGCCGCCTCGTCGCTGCCAAGGTTCAGAAACTGCTCGTCTGCATGAGAGCCAGGATGCGCCGCGAGACTCTCCTCCGCCCTGCTGTACGCATCGACGAAAGCAGTGGTGGAAGCTCGGTACTCGATAAACGTGGTGCTCGCGGGCCGAGAGTTCAGCCGCGAGATCTCCTGTTGGAGACGGCGGCGTTGGTTCTCAACCGCTCGATTGTGGGCGCGCGCCTTCGTGTTGTAGTTGCGTACTTCGCGGTTGTAGTTATTCACCGCCCTCTTCACGGAGGCGTTGTGCTTACGCGCTTCACGATTGTAGTTGTCGATCGCGCGCTTCTGGTCTCGCTGCGCCTTCTGCAGTGCCGCTCGAGCCTGCGCGGGTGTCATCCGTCTAGCCATAAGGAGATTATGGGCGCAGGCACCGACATCCAGCCGCGATCCGGAAGTGGCGGCGCGCTACTGGCGACGGACGGTAACGCGGCGGAATGCCGCACGTATGTCGCGCGGCATCAACGTCCGTCGCGAAGGCGCTAGCGCAAGGCTTCGTGCCTCAGGTCGAGGATCGACGTGCCCACCACCATCGGATCATGCAGGGCGTGCAAGTGGTCACCAGTGATTGTTCGCGTCGCCCATCCCAGGCGCGCCGCGCGTCTGCGCTCGTCAGCGTAGGTGTCGCCGAAGGCGAGGTACGACGCTCGGTGCGCGGTCCAGTCACTCGGTACGGGGATGCGGCTCGTGAAGTACGTGAGGGGGAGCCGCTGCTGCTCGCGCTCGACTGCGTTGCGGACAGCCGCGTCGGGGAACAACTCGCTGATGGCGTCGCCCCACCACTCTGTCCATGGAGGAAGGACGCCCTGCTCATCTGCCAGGTCCCGCAGGAATTCCAAGAAGGCCGGTGGCGCCAGATGCGTCTCTCCTCCTTCGACCTCTGGTCCGGGAAGCGCCGCGTCAACGAAGACCGTTGCCTCGACGTTGACCAGCGATGTGAGGTGCGGCGCATAGAGACCCGCATTGCTGTGCGGCACCAGGACCACGTGTTGTTCGCCCGCTGCCGCAGCGACGGCCTTGAGGACCACGGCCGGCGTGCGCGGGGCCGAGCCGAACTCGACCACCTGCACCCGATGGCCCTGCCCTCGAAGCCACTCCTCGACTGGACGCCAGGTCGCAGGCCCGAGCAGCGGGCTAGGTATCAACAGAAGCACGCTGGCCATTGTCATGCGTCGACGCCCGTGGCGCTGCGCCTGACGATCGCCCCTCGTGCGGGACGTCGTCGAGACAGCGCCCTCAGGCGGCGGATTGACGCTTGCAGCTCGACGCTGCGAGTTGCGGGCCTGGCGCCGCCTGACCTGGTCGAGCGAGGATCGGCGGGTGATCACCTTCAACGATGTGTTGCGCGAGGGCGGGGTCGACCCCGCGAAGGTCAAGATGTTGCGGCACACCGTCAAGGGAAAGCAGATCCTCGAGGTCTGGCGATCCGACCGGGCGTTGGTTGAGGGCTATCAATCCCACCAAAGACCACGATTCTTCGACGGAGTGAGTCACGCCGCGTGCTTCCTGGTCAATCGCGCCGGCGCGACTGTCTTCGGCGGCCTCTACCGAACTGAGAGTTGGGTCATGGCTTCACCCAACGAGCCTCGACCTCTCACCGGTGACCTCAATGACGGTGATGTGGCAATCCATCACCTCGTTCCCGAGCCGGCGTTCGCTACATACGAAGATCGGCTGGTGGTGCAGTGGTTCTTGGCCGGGAAGCACCCGGGTTGGTGGCAGTGGGCAAGCCGGAACCCGAAGCCCATCGCGGAGATCGCTACACAGCAGGAACAGCCCTTTCCCAGTTGGCTGGAGTTCCGATGCCCTGTTGACGAACTCGAAGCCCTCCCACGCACGTGGCGGGCCGTACTCCGCTCGACGTCGGGGATCTATCTACTCACCGACGCGGCAGGCAAGCACTACGTCGGGTCGGCAAAGGGAGGAGATGGATTTCTTGGACGCTGGGCCGCGTACCGACAGGGCAAATCAGGCGGAAACATCGGTCTGAAAGGCGCGATCGGACCCTTCACGGTCTCGGTGCTTCAGACTTTCGACCCAGGCACCTCTGACCAGACCATCGAACGGGTCGAGTCCCTTTGGAAGGACAAGCTCGGCGCCCGCCTGGTGGGCTACAACCTGAACTGACAGTGTCGGGCAACCAAGTGCGGCTCGCGGCGAAGTGACGCAAGGAGGATGAGCGGGTGGCTCGCGCTGCACCGGGGGTTCCACGGCATGTCAGAGCCACCCAATAGTGTCGAGCCGTGAACAACGACTGGGCCTTGGCCGAACTGCGGAAGTTCCTGTCCCTTCTCGACTACCGCGAAAAGCCAGGCATGTACCGCGCTACCTACATCGGTTCAGACGATGATATTGCTGCACAACGAGTCGTCGTCGACAGGATCTGGGCGAAGGTTCTCGGACCGATGCCAAGCGTCTCCATCGATGGCTTCGATCCGTTGCTCCCTGCGGCGGCGGTGGTAGGTCCTCTCGATCCACCTGACGATCGCGATTTGCAGTTCCTCGCGGGCTGGACGAGCCTCTCACCAGCGGCACCGATGTGATGCGAATCGGCCACCACATCAGCCTCCTATGCGATCGCCTACAGCTAGATGTGATGCCCAGGCAGGTTGTGCCTCATACACGATCACGATCACCTAGAGAGGTCGACCCAGCCTCCTGCCTCCTCGGTCGCCGTCACGGATCCTCTGCATCCGGGGGTGCCCAGAGCGTCAGCACGACGCGAGTTCGAGCGTCGCCGCACTGGGCGCGAGCACCGCATCCGGAGCAAGCACCCAAGCTCGGCGGACTGATCCTCGCCGTCAGCGACACTCCACAAGGCGGGGCCAGCCAGACTAAACTGGAGTTAGCTCCAAACGACGTCTGCGAGCGAGATCGTTGTCTCGCGGCATTCTAGGGCCCTTCGAGGCGACGGTTTCGGACTAAGACTTAGGGAGAACAGTGGGGCTACGCGAGGTACGTCAGCGGTTCTTTTTGAAGCACCCCCTCGTGGAGAGGCTGGACGACGCCTTGAAGACCGGACTCAACCCGACTCCAACGTTCTTTCTTGCCGACCACGTTGACCACGACGACCTCAAGAATCTGACGTTTACACTCGTGCGGCTCGGACCCGAGGTCGAGCGTCGCTTTGATATCAGCGGCGAGGTGGCCGTCTTCCATGCCCCGTGGGCCGACTTCCAACGTCGTTCGTACAACGCCATCGCCCAGGAACTGGTCGCGATCTCGAACGGCTGCCAGACGCGCTCGATGGAGAAGGTCCGATTTACCCCGACCACGAAGTTGGCGATCGTTGTGTCGCATGACGCGGCCGCGGCGAACAAGGTCACGGAGTGGTCCCATGACGGACCCACCGCCACAACGATCGTCGTGCTGGACGCATCGACCGTTGCGGCGCTGGAGCCTGACTCGCTTCGGGTATCTCTCTTGCAGGGAATCCGCCACCGGCTCGGCGATCGCGACCTGTATCAGGCTCAGAACCCGGTTACCGGTGATGACTTCTTCGGCAGGGCGGGGCTCCTCCGTGACCTGTCCGCGAGCATAATGGCCGACCAGAACGTTGCGATCTTTGGGCTGCGCCGGTCTGGCAAGACATCCGTCATCCGTGAACTGAAGAGGTCGCTGCTGTCACGAGGCGTCGTGATCACCATCACCGACATGCAGCTTGTGACCACGAGTTCGCTTGCCGACGTGGCGCGATCAACAGTGAGTGCTCTGCTGGAAGACCTTCGCGCTGCGCGAGGTAGTGGCGACGTAAAGGTAACGATCGGGAACGACGCTGATGGCCTAGTGAGCGGCGCATCGTTGTCGAACCTGTCAGATCGTGTTCGCAAGATCGCAGCGAGAAACCCGGGCATCAGATTGGTTCTCGCTGTCGACGAGGTCGAGCACCTGATCCAGATGTCGAAGGGCGATCCGCACGAGGTCCGTGCCTTCCTCGGCGCCCTCCGGTCCTGTGCGCAAGTGGCACCTAACGTCTCCCTCGTGTTTTCAGGGGTCGCGAACCAGATGTTCCTGTCCAGTTCACTCGGACATGATCAAGACCGGGTCGACAATCCGATGTTTGGTCAAGTGAGCCCAGCCTTCATGACGCCGTTCTCTTCGACCGAAACGGCGGACCTGATCCGGGATCTCGGCAGGCCGATGTTCCTGAGGTGGAGCGAGGACGCCGTCGAAGCCGTTCATCGCGTGACTGGTGGCTGGCCATTCTTTGTTCGCCAGTTGGCATCCGCAGTGCGAGCAAGCATCGAGTCGACCGGAAACACCGAGCTTGGCGACGACGCCGACGCTTCCTTGGCTGCTGTGGAGGCAGTCCTGGAACCATGGTGTCGCAAGGCCGCCCGCACATGGACGGAGACGATTCAAGCCCTGGAGCTGCACTACCCCAACGTTGCGTACCTTCTCAGCCCTGATGTTGGCGCTGAGTCGCTCGACGAGTGGATCCGCAATGACAGCGAGATGGAGGAAGCCGCGGAGTGCCTTGAGGACCTAGGCCTCCTCATACGGTCGCAGTGTGGATACGGCTTCAGCGAGTCGTTAACTGCCCTCCGCGCGCTGGCCGGCGAGCGGCCTGTCAAACGGATCATCAGGGACGGGGAGCGAGACCTGATTGCTCTCACCACGTCGCCGGAAGGTCAGCGGCTCGAGTTCAAGTCGACCGCGCGCATCGACCTTGCGACAGGGACACAGAAGGCCAAACACATCGAGGAAGCCGTCTTGAAGACAGTCGCTGCATTCATGAATGCGGATGGCGGCCACCTGCTGATCGGCGTTGCGGACGATGGGTCACTTCTTGGTATCGACCCGGACCTTTCGGTTTTTGGGGACTCGGTCGATCGGCTCGAACGCTGGCTGCTTGGCGACCTTCTCGGCGCTGCGCTCGGTGAGGCTGCGGTCACTCGCGCGGTGACGGTCACGTTCCCGAAGGTCCGCGGCTGCGTACTGGCCGAGGTCGTGGTTGAACCATCGGCCGAGCCGATTCTGGTGAACGACGCCCATCTCTACGTCCGGCTCGGGAACCAGACCAAGCGCCTCGAGGGACGCGACTTGCTGGACTACGTCAGAGGCAGGGGTTAGCGCAGCGCGATTCCCTTCACCGGTTTCACTAGAGATCGCTCAGGGAACCTGAGCCGCCGAGCCGCAGCATTCTGGGCGGAGTGCAGTGCCCCCGACCTGGCCTGATTGAGTTCCGCGCGTCCCAATTCAAGCCCGAGATCCAAGGCCTCAGATCGTCTCGAGTGGAGCACCATGCGGGCCCTCGCGCGGCGCGTCCTCAGTAGCAGCGGCCGACTCAGTGGGCCATGTCGACGAAGCGTGAGTAGTGGCCCTGGAAGGCGACGGTGATGTCGCGGGTGGGGCCGTTGCGGTGCTTGGCCACGATCAGGTCGGCCTCGCCGGGGCGGGTCGACTCCTTCTCGTAGACGTCGTCGCGGTGGAGCAGCACGACCATGTCGGCGTCCTGCTCGATCGAGTTGTGGAGGGCGATGCCGTTGGCGACGAAGTTGTGCACGCCGAGCACCGTGGCGTCGTAGACCGGCTGCTCGCCGGCGGGCTCGATCGAGGCGATGGCGTCCCAGTAGACGTCGTTGGTGGCGAGCACCTCGAGCTCGGCGCTGTCGAGCACCTCGGCGACCCGGGCCATCCGCTGCCGGCTCGGTGCGTGCTTCCACATCGTGGAGCCACCGAAGGAGGTGCCCATCGAGGTCGCGAACTCGCGGTGGGTGATGCCGCGCTCTGCCAGCACCTCCTTGACGTGGCCCCAGACCTCGCGGGGGACGGTGTCGAGGTTGGTGTTGGGACGGACCTCGCGCAGCACCGCAGCCAGCCGCTCGGCCGCGACACCCCGGGCGCCGTGGACCCCGATGTCGTCGAGGAAGCGCAGCTGGTTCTCGGCGCCGACGACGTGGACGTGCCAGGTGTCGCGGTAGCCGGCCTTGCGGACCCGCTTGATCCGGGTGAACACGTTGTAGCGCGCCAGCAGCCGCGCGACGTCGTCGGCCAGCCGGCGACTGGTGCTCGCGTAGTAGACGCGACCGACCGCGCGCTTCTCGTCGAGGTGGACGCAGCCGTCGGTCGCCCACAGGTGGCTCAGGAACGTGCCGACCTGCGCCTTGGGCAGGGAGAAGACCCAGTCGGGCACGAACTTCTCGTGGCTGCGCAGCCCGAAGAGCCCGTCCTCGTCGAGCCAGGCCGCGATCGGGTTGCGTCGGCCGCGGGCCAGCCGGTACGGGGCGGGCAGCCGCAGCGTCGTCACCCGTGCCGCGGGGTAGTCGTCGCGCACCGAGGTGATGCCGAAGCGGCGCTGCGCCGCCGCCGAGACGGCCGCCAGGTTGGCCTCGTCGATGCTGGCGTAGCGGATCGGCTGCCGCCGGACGAAGGAGCCGTCCCCCAGCAGGTGGGCGAGCAGCACGACCTCGTCCTCGTCACGCGGAGTGATCTCCAGCGGGGGCGGCACGTGGCGCACCGACCCGACCCGGGCGCCGACGGTCAGCTCGGCCAGCGGCATCCACCCGTCGTAGGTCAGGAACGGGTGGTTGTCGGTGGCCGTGACCCGCCGGCCCGAGGCGAGCGTGACGTCGAAGACCTGGCGGGTCCCGCTCGGGAAGGCGTGGGTGAGGGTGCGCGGCACCAGCTTCAGCCGCTCGTCGAGCGCCCACACCGGCACGTCCGTCGCGCCGGTCTCCAGCAGGTCGCCGAGCGTGATCTCGGCGTTGGTGTCGGCGCGCAGCAGCCGGGTCTCGGCCGTGAGGCAGCCGGACTCACGCAGGTCGCTCATCATCGGGCGCTTGTCGCCACGCTGCTCGGGGCCACGGTTGAGCTGGGAGAGCGCGATGATCGGGACCTCGAGCTCCTTGGCGAGGAGCTTGATCTGGCGGGAGAACTCCGAGACCTCGAGCTGGCGGGACTCGACCTTCTTGCCCGACGTCATCAGCTGCAGGTAGTCGATCACGATCAGCCGCAGGTCGTGGCGCTGCCGCAGCCGCCGGGCCTTGGCCCGGATCTCCATCATCGTCATGTTGGGCGAGTCGTCGATGAACATCGGCGCACTGGAGACCTCGCCCATCTTGCGGGCCAGCTTGGTCCAGTCGTCGTCGCTCATCTGCCCGTTGCGGATGTGGTTGAGCGGGACCTTCGCCTCCGCGGAGAGCAGACGCATCGTGATCTCCGAGCGCGTCATCTCCAGGCTGAAGAAGCAGCTGGTCAGGTTGTTGTGGATCGAGGCCGCCCGGCACAGGTCCAGGGCCAGCGTCGACTTGCCCATGGCGGGGCGCGCCGCGACGATGATCATCTGGCCGGAGTGGAGGCCGTTGGTGAGGTCGTCGAGGTCGGCGAAGCCGGTGGGGACGCCGTAGAGGCCCGCCTCCCGGTTGCCGATCGCCTCGATCTCGTCGAGGACGCCGTCCATGATGTCGGAGAGCGGGGCGTAGTCCTCCGCGGAGCGCTTGTCGGTGACCTTGTAGACCTCCGCCTGCGCCTGGTCGACCATGTCGTCGACCTGGCCCTCCCCGGCATACCCGATCTGCACGATCCGGGTGCCGGCGTCGACCAGCCGCCGCAGGATCGCCTTCTCCCGCACGATCTCGGCGTAGTACCCCGCGTTGGCCGCGATCGGCACGTTGGCCGAGAGCGTGTGGAGGTAGGGCGCTCCCCCGACCCGCGGCAGCTCGCCGCGGCGCTGCAGCTCCGCGGCCACGGTCACCGGGTCCGCCGGCTCGCCGCGGCCGTAGAGGTCGATGATCGCGTCGTGGATCAGCTCGTGGGCCGGACGGTAGAAGTCGGTCCCGCGGATCACCTCGGTGACGTCGGCGATCGCGTCCTTCGAGAGCAGCATCGAGCCGAGCACGCTCTGCTCGGCCGCGTTGTCCTGCGGCGGCGTCCGGTCGTTGCCCGCGCGCCGCGGCGCGTCACCCGGGGAGTACGCCGCGGGGCCGTCGCCCCACTGTCCGTAGTCGTCGGCCGGCGGCGGTTGCGTGTCCGTGCCGGGGCCGAAACCCGCACCGTGCTCGGTGACGCTCACCAGACCTCCATCAGGGAAACCGACCCGCCCACCGGGCAGGTCTGCGACTGCGCTGACCTCACCCACGACGTTAGGCGGGACCGCTGACAGCTTCCCGGCCCCCGCGCCGGTGGATCCCGGACAACCCGGAGGAAACTACGTGCCGCCGGGGCGCGGGGGAAGCCAGTTGTCCACAGCCCCTGGGGATAACTCGGGACGACTGGTGGAGTTCAGGCGGGCGGGTGTGCACAGGGTGCGGACAGGCCTGTGGAGGAGGGAGCCTGCCGACCCGCGATCAGCCCGCTGACCTGCGAGAACGCTGCCCACAGCATGTGGAGGGAAAACTGTGGGCAAGTTTCCCGGCCGCGGTTCAGGATGCGGACGGATCGACCCGCCGGCTGTCCAGGTAGCAGAAGAGCCCGGTGGCCGCAGGGTTATTCACGAGTTCATCCACACTTTCTTCCCGAGCTTCCCCCGCGCTTCCCCCGAAGCTTCCCCCGAGCCTGGACCACGTCTCGCGGTCATGGTCACTCACCGCGACTAGGTCTTACGCCGGTAGGCTGCGGGCATGCCCCGCCACCAGGACCGCGAGATCCTGCGGCTGGCCGTGCCCGCCTTCCTCGCGCTCGCGGCCGAGCCGCTGTTCCTGCTGGCCGACGCCGCGATCGTCGGTCACCTGGGCACCGCACCGCTGGCCGGGCTCGGCATCGCCGCGGCGGTGCTGCAGACGGCGGTCGGGCTGTGCGTGTTCCTGGCCTACGGCACCACGGCCAGCGTCGCGCGCCGGATCGGGGCCGGCGACACCCGCGGCGCGCTGGCCCAGGGGGTCGACGGGATCTGGCTGGCCGTGGCGCTCGGCGCCGTCGTCACGGTGCTGGGCGTCCCGCTCGCCGGGTGGCTGGTCGGGCTGTTCGGGGCCTCGCCCGAGGTCACCGACCAGGGCACGACCTACCTGCGGATCGCGCTGCTCGGCACCATCCCGCTGCTGGTCATGCTCGCGGCGACCGGCGTCCTGCGCGGCCTCCAGGACACCCGCACCCCGCTCTACGTCGCCGTCGGCGGCAACCTGCTCAACGTCGTGCTCAACGTCGCGCTGGTCTACGGCGCCGGTCTCGGGATCGCCGGGTCGGCCTGGGGGTCGGTGCTCGCGCAGGTCGCCAGCGCGCTCGTGCTCGCCGGCGTCGTGGTCCGCGGCGCCCGGCGCCGGGGCGCCCCGCTGAGCCCCGACCGGCCCGGCATCCTGGCCGCCGCCCGCGCCGGTGTCCCCCTCGTGGTCCGCACCCTCACCCTGCGCGCCGCGCTGCTGGTGACGACCTGGGCGGTCACCCTGGCCGCGACCGACACCGCCGGGCAGACCGTGGACATCGCGACCCACCAGCTGGCCTTCACGCTGTGGACCTTCCTCGCCTTCGTCCTCGACTCGATCGCCATCGCCGCCCAGGCGCTCACCGGCCGCTACCTCGGCGCCGGCGACGTCCAGGGCACCCGCGACGTCACCGCCCGGATGGTGCGCTGGGGGCTCTGGTCCGGGGTCGTCACCGGCGCCGGGCTGGCCGTCCTGAGCCCCGTGCTCGGACCGCTGTTCACCTCCGACCAGGAGGTCCACCAGAAGCTGGTCGCCGTGCTGCTGGTCGCCGCGATCGGGCAACCCGTCGCCGGCGTCGTGTTCGTGCTCGACGGCGTGCTCATCGGCGCCGGGGACGGGCGCTACCTCGCGTGGGGCGGGATCGCGGTGCTGCTCGTGTACGTCCCGGTCGCGCTGCTCGCCGTCGGCCTCGGCGGCGGGCTGCTCGCGGTGTGGGCGAGCTTCGCGGGACTGTTCATGGGGGCCCGACTGGTGGTGCTGCTGCGCCGCGCCCGCGGCGTCGCGTGGCTGGTCACCGGCATCCCCGCCGCCACCTAGGGTGTGCGGATGCGACCCCTGACCTCCGTCGGCGTCGGCCTCGCGCTGGTGGTGCTGGACGTCGGGGTCAACGGCTACGACCTGGTCGCCGACCCCGTGGGCTGGCTGCTGGTGGTCGTCGGCTGCCAGGCCCTCCCCGCGACGCTGCGAGGTCGCGGCCCGCTGCTGGGGGTCGCCCTGGTGGCCGGCCTGCTCTCGCTGCCGCTGTGGTTCCCGGGGTTCGCCGACCGGCTCGGGGACGTCGAGGAGTCGCTGCTGTGGGCGCTGGACCTGCCGCAGGTGGCCTTCCTCGCCGTGCTGGCGCTGACGCTCTCCCGCGCCGCCGACGCCGGCGGCGACCTCTCGGCCCGCGGCTGGTGGCGGCTGGTCCTGGGCGGCACCGTGGTGATGGTGCTGCTGCCGCCGCTGGTGTTCGGGGCCGGCGCGGCCGCGGTGCTGGTGCTGGGCGTGCTGATCGCGCTCGGCACCGTGGTCACCGCGATCTGCCTGTGCCTCGCCCACCGCGACCGGCCCTGGGTGCAGGCGCCGGACACAGCACAGGACCGCCCCTCCTGACGGAGGGACGGCCCTGAGGGTGCTGCGTGAGGCTCCGGGTCAGGCCGGGATCACGTTGAGGGCCACCGTGGCGGACACCTCGTCGTGCAGCTTGACCGACACCTCGTGGGTGCCGAGCGACTTGATCGGGTTGCCGAGCACGATGGTGCGACGGTCGACCGGCTCGCCGGTGCTCTCGGTGAGGGCGGAGGCGATGTCGGCGGCGGTGACGGCGCCGAACAGGCGACCGGTGTCGCCGGCCTTGACCTTCACCGGGACCGGACCGGCCTCGAGCTTGGTCTTGATCTCGCCGGCGTGGTCGGCGTCGCGGACCGCACGGGCGGACCGGGCGGCCTTGATCGACTCGGCGGTGCGCTGCGCGCCCTTGCTCCAACGGATCGCGTCGCCGCGGGGCAGCAGGTAGTTGCGCCCGTAGCCGTCCTTGACCTCGACGATGTCGCCGGGGCCACCGAGGCCGGAGACCTCCTGGGTGAGGATGATCTTCATCAGGGGTGCTCCTTTCTCAGCGACCGGTGGACGTGTAGGGCAGCAGCGCCAGCTCGCGCGCGTTCTTGACCGCGATGGCCACGTCACGCTGGTGCTGGACGCAGTTGCCGGTCACGCGACGCGCGCGGATCTTGCCGCGGTCGGAGATGAACTTCCGGAGCAGGGTGGCGTCCTTGTAGTCGACGCCGGTCGCCTTCTCCTTGCAGAACTGGCAAACCTTCTTCTTGGGCTTGCGAATCACTGCCTTGGCCATTGTGGTGCTCTCCTTACGAGCCCGGCGTGAGCCGGAATGGTGTCAGCTGGATGGATGGAAGGTGTGGATCAGAACGGGGGCTCGTCGCCACCGGCACCCGGGGTCGCCCACGGGTCGTTCTGCGGGGCGGACTGGCCGCCACCGCCCGAGGGGCCGGTGCTGGCCCACGGGTCGGGCTGCGCCTGGCCACCGCCGGCGGCACCGCCGCCGGAGTAACCGCCGCCGCCACCGCCGCCACCGGAGTAGCCGCCGCCGCCACCCGAGCGCTGGGCGCGGGCGACCTTCGCGGTGGCGAACTTCAGCGAGGGGCCGACCTCTTCGACCTCGAGCTCGAAGACGGTGCGCTTCTCGCCCTCACGGGTCTCGTAGGAGCGCTGCTTGAGCCGACCCTGCACCACGACCCGCATGCCCTTCTGCAGCGACTCGGCGACGTTCTCGGCCGCCTGGCGCCACACGGAGCAGGACAGGAACAGCGCCTCGCCGTCCTTCCACTCCCGGGTCTCGGTGTCGAAGGTGCGCGGGGTCGAGGCGATCCGGAAGTTGGCCACCGCTGCCCCTGAGGGGGTGAAGCGGAGCTCCGGGTCGTCGACCAGGTTGCCGACCACGGTGATGACGGTCTCGCCTGCCATGTCAGGTCTCCCTCGTTGGATCCACAGTTGCGTCGGGGCTCATCAAAGCGCGAGCCGCCGACAGGGGAAAGTGCTCGTCCACAGGCCTCAGGCCGGACGCAGCACCTTCGTACGGAGCACGGACTCGTTGAGCCCGAGCTGACGCGCGAACTCCTTGACCGTGTCGGGCTCCGCGTTCAGGTTGATGACGGCGTAGATGCCCTCGGCGTTCTTCTGGATCTCGTACGCCAGGCGCCGACGGCCCCACACGTCGACGCTGTCGACGGTGCCACCGTCCTTGCGGATGACGTTGAGGTACTTGTCGAGCGAGGGCTCGACGGTCCGCTCTTCGAGACTGGGCTCGAGGATGACCATCACTTCGTAGGCACGCACAGCGGTCCCCACCTCCTCTGGACTCAGGCGGCCACGGACTCTCCGTGGCAGGAGGACTGTTGCGATGTCGCCCGGACCGACCGGGCAACCGGAGGAGGTTATCAGCGCGCGGCCCGGGCCCGTGAATCCCGCGGCTCCCCGCCCGGGGCCGTCGGACCCCCGTCCTAGGGTGGCAGCCATGCAGCACGGGATCCCCATCGGAGCGCACGTCGACCAGACCGACCCGCTGGCCGAGGCCGCCGCCCGGCAGGCGCCGCTGGTGCAGTTCTTCCTCGGCGACCCGCAGGGCTACCAGGGCCCCGAGGTGGCGTACGCCGGCGGAGCCGAGGCCCTGCGCGAGGACGCGGCGGCCGCGGGGTCGACCTCTACGTCCACGCCCCCTACATCGTCAACGTCGCGACGACCAACAACCGGATCCGGATCCCCAGCCGCAAGCTGCTCCAGCAGCACGTCGACGCCGCGGCCGCGATCGGCGCGAAGGGGCTGATCGTCCACGGCGGTCACGTCAACAAGGCCGACGACCCCGGGGTCGGCTTCGACAACTGGCGCAAGGCCGTCGACGCCGTCGACCTCAAGCTGCCGCTGCTGATCGAGAACACCGCCGGCGGGGACAACGCCATGACCCGCTACCTCGACCGGATCGCGGGCGTCTGGGACGCCATCTCCGGCTGCGAGCAGGCCGACCTGGTCGGCTTCTGCCTCGACACCTGCCACGCCCACGCCGGCGGCAACGCGCTGGAGAGCGTCGTCGAGGACGTGCGGGCGATCACCGGCCGGATCGACCTCGTGCACTGCAACGACAGCCGCGACGACTTCGACTCCGGCGCCGACCGCCACGCCTCCCTCGGCCAGGGCAGGATCGACCCGGACCTGCTGGCCGCGGTGATCCGCGACGCGGGCGCGCCCGTCGTCCTGGAGACCCCCGGGGGAGCCGACGAGCACGTCGCCGACATCGGGTGGCTCCGGCAGCGGCTCTGACCTCACCCGATAGCCTCGCAGACGTGCTGACCGTCCGGACGATCTCGACCGCCGACCACCTCGAGACCGTGCGCAGCCGCTCCTCGGTGAGCTTCCTGCAGACCCCCGCGTGGGCGAAGGCCAAGCCGGAGTGGCGCGCCGAGTCGATCGGGTTCTTCGACGGCGAGGAGCAGGTGGGCGCCGCGCTGGTCCTCTACCGGCAGCTGCCCCGGCTCAAGCGCTACCTGGCCTACCTCCCCGAGGGTCCCGTCATCGACTGGGGCACCGACGACCTCGACGCCTGGCTGGCCCCGATGGCGGCCCACCTGAAGCGGCAGGGCGCCTTCGGCGTCCGGATGGGGCCGCCGGTGGTGACCCGCCGCTGGAGCGCGAAGCAGGTCAAGGACGGCATCGCCGACCCCGCCGTACGCCGCCTCGACGACATCGCCCCGCTGGAGCGCTCGGCCGAGGGGGCCAAGGTCGTGTCCCAGCTCCGGGAGCTCGGCTGGCGGCCGCAGGCCGTCGAGGGCGGCTTCGCCGCGGGCCAGCCGCAGTACAACTTCTGGGTGCCGCTGGCCGACAGGGACGAGGACGACGTCCTCAAGGGCATGAACCAGCAGTGGCGCCGCAACATCAAGAAGGCCACCAAGGAGGGCGTCGAGGTCAGCTCCGGCGACACCGCCGAGGACCTGGCGGCCTTCCACCGGCTCTACGTCCACACCGCCGAGCGCGACCACTTCACCCCCCGCCCCCTCTCCTACTTCCAGGCGATGCACGACGCGCTCTCCGCCGAGGACCCCGACCGGATCCGGATCTGGTTCGCCCACCACGAGGGCGACCTGGTCGCCAGCACGATCGCGATCCGGGTCGGCACCCACGCCTGGTACTCCTACGGCGCCTCCTCGACCGAGAAGCGCGAGGTGCGCGGCTCCAACGCGGTCCAGTGGGCGATGATGCGCGACGCCCTCGCGGCCAAGGCCGAGGTCTACGACCTGCGCGGCATCACCGACACCCTCGACGCCGACGACCCCCACCTGGGGCTGATCCAGTTCAAGGTCGGCACCGGCGGCGAGGCCGTCGAGTACGCCGGCGAGTGGGACCTCCCGCTCAACCGCCTGCTGTACGCCGCGTTCGACGCCTACATGCGGCGCCGGAAGTGAGCGCGCGATGACCCTGCGGCTCACCGTCGACGGCGACCGCTGGCGCGGGCACCTGCGCCAGCTGGCCGAGCAGACCCCGGGCCTGACCCCGGTCTGCAAGGGCAACGGCTACGGCTTCGGCCTGACCCGGCTGGCCCGCAAGGCCGACTGGCTCGGGGTCGAGGCGATCGCGGTCGGCACCTACTCCGAGCTCGACACCGTGGCCAGCCGCTTCGGCGGCGACCTGCTGGTGCTGACCCCGTGGCGACCTTTCGGCCCCGCGCTCGACGTCGCCCCCGACCTCGCACCCCGGGTGATCCACACCGTCAGCCGGGTCGAGGACGTCGCCGACCTGCTCACCCGGCAGCCCGACGCCCGGCTGGTCCTGGAGCTGGTCACCAGCATGCGCCGCCACGGCATGGACCGTCGCCAGCTCGAGGCCGCCGCCGAGGAGCTGCGCCGCCACGAGGGCGCCCGGCTCGAGGGCGTCGCCATCCACCTGCCGCTGGGCCACGGCTCCCACCTCAGCGAGGTGCAGCGACTGGTCACCCACGCCGTCGCCGCCGGGGTGCCGACCCGCCGGCTGTGGGTCAGCCACCTGACGCCGGCGGAGCTCGAGCGGCTCCGCGCGTCGTACGCCGACTTCGACATCCGGCCCCGGATCGGGACCTCGCTCTGGCTCGGTGACCGGGGCGCGCTGCACGTCAGCGCCCGGGTGCTCGACGTGCACGCGGTCGAGCGCGGCGACGTCTTCGGCTACCGCGGCCGCACCGTGCCCAAGCCCGGCCACATCGTCGTCGTCAGCGGCGGCACCGCCCACGGCATCGGGCTCGAGGCGCCCACCGGCGACACCAGCATCAAGGCCCGGGCCGCCACCCTCGCCCGGGGCGGCCTCGACGCCGTCGGGTTCGTGCGCTCGCCGTTCAGCATCGACGGCAAGCAGCGGCTCTTCGCCGAACCGCCCCACATGCAGGCCTCGATGCTGTTCCTGCCGCAGGGCGCGCGCGTCCCCGCCATCGGCGACGAGGTCGACGTACGGGTGCGCTACACCGCGACCACGTTCGACGAGGTCGTCGTCAGCTGAGGTGAGAGCCCGGCCTCGGTGAGCCGGACCGGGTCGCGCCAGGGTCGCAGCACGTCGCGGACCACCATGCCGGCCAGGAACAGCTCGCCCGCCACACGGACCCCGATCGCCAGCCAGTAGAAGCCGTCGTCACCGCCGCCGGTCGGCTCGAGGAACCCGCCGAGGTACCACCAGACCATGGCGAAGTAGAAGATCTCGGTGCCCTGCCAGACCAGGTGGTCGCGCCACCGCGGCCGGGCCAGCGCCGCGAAGGGCAGCAGCCACAGCACGTACTGCGGCGAGTAGACCTTGTTGACCAGCAGGAAGCCGACGACCACCAGGAACGCGAGCTGCGCGAAGCGCGGCGTCTCCGGCGCGAGCAGCCCCAGCGCCAGCACGCCGGCGCACCAGAGCGCGAAGATCCCCAGCGACCAGTGGTTGACCGTCGTGCTCGCCAGGGCGCCGTCGGTGGCCTGGTCGAGGACCAGCCACAGCGAGCCCAGGTCCGCGCCGCGGTCGGAGTTGAAGCTCCAGAAGTGGGCCCACTGCTCCGGCCCCGAGACGTACGCCGGGAGGTCGACGAGCAGCCAGCTCACGACCGCGGCCGCCACCACGGTGCCGAGGTCGGCCAGCCGCCGGTCGCGCAGGCAGATCACCAGCAGCGCCCCGAGCAGCAGCAGCGGATAGAGCTTCGCCGCGGTGCCGAGCCCGATCATCACGCCGGTGAGGACGGTCCGGTCCCGGCTCCACCCCCACAGCGCCCCGGCCACGAACACCAGCGCCAGCAGGTCCCAGTTGACCCAGGCGGTGAGCAGCAGCGCCGGGGACGCCGCGAGCAGCGCCGCGTCCCAGGGCCGGCGGCGGTGGACGCCGGCGAGCAGCCACACGGCCAGCAGGGTCAGGGCGCTCAGCCCGACCGCGTTGACCGCGACGTACTCCCGGGTCTCGTCGAGGACGCCGGCCACCGAGGTCAACGCGCCGGCCCCGACGTCGTAGCGCGGCTCGAGGTCCGGCGAGCCGTTGAGCCAGTGGGTGGCCCAGCCGGTGCCCCACGCCCAGTAGGAGATCAGGACGGGGTACTCCATCACGGCGTAGCGGTCGCGCACCTGGGCGTCGTCGTCGTAGGGCCAGCTCAGCTCCGCGAAGCCCCGGCCGGTGTAGAGGTAGGGCAGGTCGGAGTAGCACATGTGCGTGTAGCGCTGGTCGCCGTTCTGCCAGGAGTCCTGGTAGCAGCTGGTCTTCTGGACCAGGCCGAGCGCCAGCACGAGGGCGGTGAGGGCGAGCAGCACCCGGACCGGCGTCCACCAGCGGTGCCGCCCGGCGTGCGGCCCCACCGGGCCGCCGACCACCTCCGAGAGCGACCCGACGAGCGGGTCGTCCTGCGTCGGGTGGACGTGCCCGTCACCCCCGCCGGGGGTCACGCGAAGATCCACCACTCCCGCAGGGCCTCGGTCGCCCGCAGCACCGGGAAGGACCAGGTCGAGGCGACGCCGCTGGTGCCGCCACCGCCGCCTCCGCCTCCGCCTCCGCCGCCCCCGCGCGGCGTCGAGGTGGTCTCGTCGTCGCACGGCGGCTGTCCGATCACGCCGCACGTCGGGGTCGGGTCGTCGGTCGGCTCCGTCGTCGGCGGCTTGGTCGTCGGCTCCTCCGAGGGCTCCTTCGTCGTGGGTGGCGTCGACGGCGGCCGGGTCGTCTGGGGCGGTGAGCTCGCGGGCGGCGCCTGGGTGGTCGGCGGCGGGGTCGTGGGCTCGTATCCCTCGCTGGGCGCCTCGCCGTCGAGCATCGCCGGCTCGGGGAAGTCCTCGACCGGCAGGCCGACCATGGCGCGCTGCATCACCGCGGTCCAGGTCTCGGCCGGGTAGGCGCCGCCGAAGTAGCTCGGCAGCCAGTCCTGGAGCTGCTCGTTGCCCTTGCCGCGGACGTACATCACCGCGGTCGAGAGCTGCCGGGTGTAGCCGGCGAACCAGGCCGAGGAGACCTCGCCGAGCCCGTTGGTCGCGGTGCCGGTCTTGCCGGCCGAGGGCCAGTCCAGCGCGAGCGCCGCGGAGCCGGAGCCGTCCTGGACGTTCTGCTGCAGCGCATAGCTGACGTCGGAGACGACGTCGGCCTTCACGGTCTGCTCCGAGGACACCTTGTGCTGGTAGTCGGTCTCGCCGTTGCCGAGCTCGACCTTCTGGATGATGTAGGGCTCGGCCGCCTCGCCGTCGTTGGCCAGCGTCGCGTAGGCGTTGGCCATGTTGATCGGCGAGACCGTGGCGTTGCCGAGCGCGACCCCGGTGATGGGCTCGAGCCCGGGCGAGGCGTTCGGGAAGCCGGGTGCCTTGCGGCCCTCGCGCTTGCCCGGCGGGATCCCCATCCGGTTCGCGGCGTCGATGATCGACTCCGGGCCGTCCTTCATGCCCAGCGTCATGTCGATGAAGGCGGTGTTGATGGAGTTCTCGGTCGCGGTCACCATGTCGACCGCCGAGCCGTAGTCGGCGTCGCCCTGGTTCTCGATCTCGGTGCCGTCGGCGAGCTCGATCGGCGAGTTCCCCTCGAAGGTGTCCTCCAGGGAGAAGCCCTGCTCGATCGCCGCGACCAGCGCGGCCGCCTTCATCGTCGAGCCTGCCTGCCCGCCGGCGACGGCCCAGTTGAGCTGGGACTCCAGGAAGTCCTGACCGCCGAAGATGCCGCGGACGGCGCCGGTGCCGGGCTCGACCGTGGCGACGCCGATGTGGAGCTGCTTGTCGCTGAACCCGTCGGGACGGGCCTCCACGACGCCCTGCACGGCGGCGTCCATCGCCTTCTTCGTGAAGGTGGTGGTGACCCGGAGCCCGCCGCCCTCGATCTCCTCCTCGGAGTAGCCGAGGCGCAGCAGCTCGTTGCGCACCATGGTCAGGACGTGGCCCTTCTGGCCGCCGTACTGGCTCTCCTGGGCGATCTCGGGGAAGGTCGGCAGCTTGCGCGCCGCGCGGTCGGCCTCCTCGGCCTCGACCACTCCCTCCTCGGCCATGCTGGAGAGCACGAAGCGGTAGCGGCCCTTGAGGTCCTTCTTGGCCCGCTTGCCCTGGGCGGGGTCGAGGTCGTTCGGGTCGTTGAGCACGGCGGCGAGGACCGCCGACTCCCGCAGCTCGAGGTCCTTGGCCTCCTTGTCGAAGTAGGCCTTCGCCGCGGCCTGGATGCCGTAGGCGCCCCGGCCGAAGTAGATGGTGTTGAGGTAGCCCTCGAGGATCTGCTCCTTGCTCTTCTCCCGCTGCAGCTTGAGGGAGATGAAGGCTTCCTTGATCTTGCGCGTGAGGGTCTGCTCCTGGGTGAGGTAGAGGATCTTCACGTACTGCTGGGTGATCGTGGAGGCACCCTGGGTGTTGCCGCCGCGGGCGTTGCTGAAGGCCGCCCGGACGATGCCCTTGGGGTCGATGCCCTGGTTGGTCCAGAAGGTCCGGTCCTCGGCGGCGACCACGCCGTCCTTGATCGAGGCCGGCATCTCCGAGAGCGGGATCGACTCCCGGTTCTGGGTGGCGTACTGCCCGAGCTCGGACTTGCCGTCGGAGTAGTAGACGAAGGAGGTCTGGGTCTCGAAGTCCTCGTTGGGGTTCGGGACGTCGATGGTCTGGTAGAGCACGATGAAGGCACCGACGCCGAGCAGCGCGCCCACCAGGCTCATCACCAGCAGCGCGATGCCCGCCTTCTTCCAGCGGCTGCGTCCGGTCGCGGTGGGCTTGCCGTTCTTGCCCTTCGTGCCCGGCTTGCCCTTCGTGCCGGGCTTGCCGGTGGGCTTCTTGGCACTGCTCGCCGTCTTCTTCGTGACGGGAGGTCCGTGGGCCCGGCGCTTTCCACTCACAGGTGCAGTCTTTCGGATCGGGGGTGCGGCCGGAGTCGCTCCTGGCTGCGGTGTGGCGGATTCAGGGTACGCACTCGGTGCGGGGGGCCCGAACCGCCGCGACGCACCCTCCTGATTGGGCGCGACTGGATATATCGGTACGATAGGTCGCATGGCACGTCGTGGGGAGACCATCGAGCTCGCAGTCCTCGGACTGCTGCACGAGGCACCCATGCACGGGTACGAGCTGCGCAAGCGGCTCAACCTGATGCTCGGCTGGGGGAGGGTGCTGTCCTACGGCTCCCTCTACCCCACCTTGAAGAAGATGCTGCGGAACAACCTCATCGAGGAGGACACCGCGTCGACGACGACCGTCACCCGGCGTCCCCGCATCGTCTACCAGCTCACCGACGCAGGTGACGCCGAGTTCCAGCGCCTGATGTGCGAGGTGGGTCCGACCGCCTGGGAGGACGACAACTTCGACATCAGGTTCGCCTTCTTCGGCCGGACCGACATGGAGATCCGGCTGCGCGTGCTCGAGGGCCGACGCAGCCGCCTCCAGGAACGGCTGGAGCGGGTGCAGAAGGAGCTGGCGATGACCCAGCAGGAGGTCGACCGGTACGCCCAGGAGCTGCAGCGCCATGGCGTCGAGTCGGTCGAGCGCGAGGTGCGCTGGCTCTCCGAGCTGATCAACGCCGAAAGGTCCGCCGGCGACGACGCCGGGACCTCGACCGAGAACCAGCCCCAGGGCTGACACGAGAAGCAGGACCAGGAAGGAATCCCCACATGGGTGCGGTACGAGTAGCAATCGTGGGCGTGGGCAACTGCGCCACGTCCCTGATCCAGGGCGTGGAGTACTACCGGGACGCCGACCCCACCGGGTCGGTGCCGGGCCTCATGCACGTGGCCTTCGGTGACTACCACGTCTCCGACGTCGAGTTCGTCGCAGCGTTCGACGTCGACGACACCAAGGTCGGCAAGGACCTCTCCGAGGCGATCAACGCCTCGCAGAACAACACCATCAAGATCGCCGAGGTCCCGACCCTCGGCGTCGAGGTGCAGCGGGGTCACACCCTCGACGGCCTCGGGAAGTACTACCGGGAGACGATCGAGGAGTCCGGCGCGGAGCCGGTCGACATCGTCTCGGTCCTCAAGGACCGCCAGGTCGACGTGATGGTGTCCTACCTGCCGGTGGGCTCGGAGGAGGCCGACAAGTTCTACGCGCAGTGCGCGATCGACGCCGGCGTCGGCTTCGTCAACGCGCTGCCCGTCTTCATCGCCTCCGACCCCGAGTGGGCCAAGAAGTTCGAGGACGCGGGCGTCCCGATCGTCGGCGACGACATCAAGAGCCAGGTCGGCGCGACCATCACCCACCGGGTGATGGCCAAGCTGTTCGAGGACCGCGGCGTGGTGCTCGACCGCACCTACCAGCTCAACGTCGGCGGCAACATGGACTTCAAGAACATGCTCGAGCGCGAGCGGCTGGAGTCCAAGAAGGTCTCCAAGACCCAGGCCGTGACCTCGAACCTGGTCGGCGAGCTCAAGGGCAAGGTCAAGGACCGCAACGTCCACATCGGCCCCTCGGACTACGTCGAGTGGCTCGACGACCGCAAGTGGGCCTACGTCCGGCTCGAGGGCCGCGCGTTCGGCGACGCCCCGCTCAACCTCGAGTACAAGCTCGAGGTCTGGGACTCCCCGAACTCCGCCGGCATCATCATCGACGCGATCCGTGCGGCGAAGATCGCCATGGACCGCGGGATCGGCGGACCGATCATCTCCGCCTCGTCGTACCTGATGAAGAGCCCGCC
Organism: uncultured Actinomycetota bacterium; assembly: GCA_963795215.1. GTDB lineage: Bacteria > Actinomycetota > Actinomycetes > Propionibacteriales > Nocardioidaceae > Nocardioides. Next base: position 58,564 of record CAWCGW010000006.1, on the reverse strand, counting down.
GGTGCAGCTCCCCGACGACGAGGGCCGCGCCCGCGTCGAGGCGTTCATCCGCGGCGACGAATGACGCACTGAGCCGTTCTGAGCCGTTCCCACCCCCGTCCTCCGCGGTGCTGGTGCTACTTCCGCGGGTGCTGACCCCCGCGCCAGTAGCCACAGCACCGCGGGAGACGGGGGTGTCGGCTGTTCAGGCCTCGGCGTCGGCCTTGATCCGGGCCAGCGTCTGCCGCATGCCGGACCGCAACTCCTCGGTGAACCGGTCGACCCCGCCGAGGACGGTGTCCTGGAGCCTGGTCGAGATCGGCTTGAGGCCCTGGGGGGCGCGGCGCTCCTGCACCAGCCGGGTGCCGGCAGCCCCCTCGACCGTCACCGGCTCGAGCACGAACGCCCAGATCGCGCCGTTGTCCTTGACCCGGAAGCCGAACTCCCGGTGCGGCTCGAAGATCACGACCTTGGAGCGGGTCGGCCACAGCAGCAGCCCCTTGCGGTTGAGGTTGAGCGCGCGGGTGCCCTGCTGCACGGGACCGCCGCGGACGACGGTGCGGACCACCTGCGGGCTCCAGGACGCCATCCGCGGCAGGTCGGTGACCAGCGACCAGACCCGCTCGGGGGTGGCGGCGATGTCGACGGAGGACTGCAGCGTCTCGACGTGGCTCATGCCGAGCGATGCTACCGGCGGGTAGCTCTCAGTCGCGGTCGGCCCACCAGGCGAGCAGCCGGCGACCGGCCTCCTCCTCGCCGAGCGGCCCCTCGTCCAGCCGCAGCTCCATCAGGAACCGGTACGCGGCGCCGACCTCGCGCCCCGGCGGGAGGTCGAGCAGCGCCATGATCTGGGTGCCGTCCAGGTCGGGCCGGATCGCGGCGAGCTCCTCGGCCTCCATCAGCCGGGCGATCCGCTGCTCGAGGTCGTCGTAGGTGCGGCGCAGCCGCTCGGCCTTGCGGCGGTTGCGGGTCGTGCAGTCGGCCCGGGTGAGGATGTGGAGCCGCTCGAGCTGGTCGCCGGCGTCGCGGATGTAGCGGCGCACCGCGGAGTCGGTCCACTCGCCCTCGCCGTACCCGTGGAAGCGCAGGTGCAGCTCGACCAGCCGGGACACGGCCTCGATCTCGTCCCCGGAGAACCGCAGCGCCTTCATCCGCTTGCGGGTCAGCTTGGCGCCCACCACGTCGTGGTGGTGGAAGGTCACGGTGCCGTCGTCCTGGAACCGGCGGGTGCGGGGCTTGCCGATGTCGTGCATCAGCGCCGCGAAGCGCACCGTGAAGTCCGCGGGCGGGTCCGGGTCGTCCTCCCCGCCGGGGGCGAGCCGGTGCTCCAGGTCGATCGCCTGCTCGAGCACGGTGAGGGTGTGCTCGTAGACGTCCTTGTGGCGGTGGTGCTCGTCGCGCTCGAGCGCCAGCGCCGGCAGCTCGGGCAGCACCCGCTGCGCCAGCCCGGTCTCGACGAGCAGCTCGAGGCCGCGGCGCGGGTGCGCCGCGCAGACCAGCTTCACCAGCTCGTCGCGCACCCGCTCGGCGGAGATGATGTCGATCCGCTCCGCCATCGCCGTCATCGCGGCCACGACCTCGGGGGCCACCTCGAAGCCGAGCTGGGCGGCGAACCGGGCGGCCCGCATCATCCGCAGCGGGTCGTCGGAGAAGGAGTCCTCCGGGGTCCCGGGGGTGCGCAGCACCCGGTGCGCGAGGTCGACGATGCCGTGGAAGGGGTCCTCGAAGGACCGGTCCGCGACCGAGACGGCCATCGCGTTGACGGTGAAGTCGCGCCGGCCGAGGTCGCCGGCGAGGGAGTCGCCGAAGTCGACGTCGGGCTTGCGTGAGGTCGGGTCGTAGGTCTCGGAGCGGTACGTCGTGATCTCGACCTGCCACGGACCCTTGCGGCAACCGATCGTCCCGTAGGCGCGGCCCATGTCCCAGATCGCGTCGGCCCATCCGGACAGCAGCCGCTCGGTCTCCTCCGGGCGGGCCGAGGTCGTCAGGTCGAGGTCGCTGACGTGCCGGCCGAGCAGCGCGTCACGCACCGGACCGCCCACGAGGTGGAGCCGGTGACCGGCCGCCGCGAACCGCTCGCCGAGCGGGCCGAGGACCTCCGCGGTCCGGTCCAGCTCGGCGGCCATCGCACGCTGGGCGTCGCCGAGGTTCCAGGCGGGGGACACGGGCTCGGACACGACCGAAGACTCTAGGGCAGAACCGGGCCACGACCTGCTTCGCGGGGCGTCCGGGGGGCGCGCGCCCGCCGGATAGAGTCGCCCCCGTGCTCCGCCCGTCCCGACTGCTGCCTGCCCTCGTGGCGGCAGTCGCGACGGCCGTGCCCGTGGCCGCTGCCCCACCGGCGACCGCCGCGCCCAGCCCGTGGAGCACCACCCGCTCGGCGGCCGCGACCGCCGTCGTCGCGGCCGAGGGCGACGAGCCGCTGCGCGTGACCCTGGGGTCGCTCACCCCGGGATTCGTGCCCCAGAGCGGCCGGATCGAGCTGAGCGGCACCGTGACCAACGTCAGCGACGAGCGCTGGCGGGCGATCAACGTCCACGCCTTCATCGACGACGTCCCGCTCACCTCCTCGGCCGAGCTGGCCGCGACCCTCGACACGCCGGTCGAGGCGGAGGTCGGCACGCGGATCACCATCCCGGGGACCTTCGACAACATCGGCGGGCTGGCGCCGGGCGAGACCGCGTCGTACTCGGTCTCGCTGCGGCGCAACCAGCTCCCGGTCTCCGCGCCGGGCGCCTACTGGTTCGGTGCGCACGCCCTCGGCAACACCACCGACGTGCGCGACGGGGTGGCCGACGGCCGGGCGCGGACGCTGCTGCCGCTGGTGCCGGAGGGCAGCGGCCGCGAGCGCGCCAGCCTGGTGATCCCGTTGCGCCACGCGGTCCGCCACGCGCCGGACGGGCGGTTGCGCTCGACCCGCCGCTGGAACGCCGAGCTCTCCGACGGCGGTCGGCTGCGCGACCTCGTCGACCTCGGCGCCGCGGCCGGCGCCTCCCCCGTGACCTGGCTGGTGGACCCCGCCGTCCCGGACGCGGTGGCCCAGCTCGCCGACGGCAACCCCTCCCGGGCTCTCGGCGCGGACGCACCGACGGACCAGCCCGACCGCCCCGACGGCACCGCGGATCCCGAGCGCGCGACCGAGGACACCCCGGACGACCCCGGCCGCGCCCCCGGCACCGGCGGGGTCGAGCCCGCCGCCGGCTGGCTGAGCCGGCTCGAGGTGGCGATCGGCGGTGACGAGGTGCTCGCGCTCCCCTACGGCGACCTCGACGTCGCCGCCGCCGCGGCCAGCGCCCCCCACTTCTACGACCGGGCCGTACGCCGCAACGGGGCGCAGCTCTCGCAGTGGAAGGTCCGCTCCCGTCCGGCCGTGGCACCCCCGGAAGGCTTCCTCCCCGAGGACGCGCTGTCGCTGCTGAACGGCGACGAGACGGTCCTCCTCAGCGACCGCGCGCTCGAGGAGGGCAGCGTGCGCACGGCCGCGCAGGTCAAGGGCGAGCGGCTGCTCTTCTCCTCCACCGACACCGCAGCAGGCGGTCCCGGCCCCGGCGACCCCCTCGACGAGGTCGCGCTGCGCCAGCGGGTGCTGGCCGAGGCGGCCGTCCGGCTGCTCTTCCACGACCGGACCCCGCTGGTCACGGTCTTCCCGGACAGCTGGAGGCCCGCGTCACCCGAGCGGTTCTGGGAGGGCCTGGACGAGGTGCCGTGGCTGCGGCTCACGGACCTCTCCACGCTGGGCCCCGGAGGTCCGCTGGCCGGGGAGGAGCTCGGCTACCCCGTGGAGCAGGAGCTGCTCGAGCTCGACCCGGAGAACTTCACGGCCGCCGAGCAGCTGATCGCCAGCGGATCCACCCTGGACAACGTGCTCCCGGGCACCGACCAGCTGGCCCGCGAGACCCTGGACCAGGCCCTCGCCTCGCTCTCCTACGGCGAGCGGCTGCGGGCCCTGGAGTCCCGCTCCGCCACCGCCCGTTCCGTGGCGTGGATCCAGCGCCGGCTGGAGAAGATCCGGATCCGTGCCCCGCAGGGCGTGACCCTCTCCGGCGCCGTCGGTGACATGGCCACCACCGTGACCAACCGGCTCGACCACCCGGTGACCGTGGTGCTGCGCACCGTGAGCCTCGGTGAGGTCGAGGTCGCGGACTCCGACCCCATCGAGCTGGCGGGCGGCGGCCGGCAGACCGTGCTGCTGGAGGCCAGGCCGTCGGGCCAGGGCGTGCAGTACGTCCGGGTCGAGCTCACCGACGAGGAGGGGAACCCGCTGGGCGCGGCGCAACGCGTGGCGATCCGCTCCGCCGAGGTGAGCCAGGTGATCTGGCTGATCCTCGGGGTCGGCGTCGGCCTGCTGTTCGTCGCGATCGTGATCCGGCTGGTCCGTCGGGTACGCCGGGAGCGCGGGGGGTCCCCGACGTGACCTCCCCGACCCCCGACCGCGCGCAGCAGGGCGGGCAGTCCGGGCAGTCCGGTCAGCCCGCAGCGTCAGCACAGTCCGGCCTGCTCGCCTCGAGCGCGGTGATGGCCGCCGGCACCACCGTGTCCCGGCTCAGCGGCTACGTCCGCTCCGCGCTGCTGGTGGCGGCGCTGGGCGCCGGCCTGCACGCCGAGCAGTTCAACATCGCCAACACGGTGCCGAACATGCTCTACATCCTGCTCGCGGGCGGCGTCTTCAACGCGGTGCTGGTCCCGCAGCTGGTGCGCTCGCAGAAGCGCGACGCCGACGGCGGCGTGGCCTACACCAACCGGATCGTCACGGCTGCGGCGCTGTTCCTCGGTGCGGTGACGCTGCTGCTCGTGGTGGCGGCGCCGTGGGTGATGCAGCTCTACCTCAGCGACGCCTACGACCAGCCCGACCTGGCCGAGCAGCGGCAGTCGGTGGTCGACTTCGCCCGGTACTGCCTGCCGCAGGTCTTCTTCTACGGCATGTTCGTGCTGGTCGGGCAGATCCTCAACGCCCGCGGCCGGTTCGGTCCGATGATGTGGGCCCCGATCGCCAACAACCTGATCGCGATCGGCGTGCTGGCGACCTACCTCGTGGTCTTCGGGCCGGCCTCGGGCCCGGAGCGGTTCGGGCCGTTCACCGCAGGGCAGGAGGCGCTGCTCGGCCTCGGCTCCACGATCGGCATCGTCGCGCAGCTGCTGGTACTACTCCCGGTGCTGCGCCGGGCGGGGATCCGGCTGCGGCCCCGCTTCGACCTGCGCGGCACCGGCCTGGGCCACACGCTGCGGCTCGGGGTGTGGACGGTGCTGTTCGTGATCGTCAACCAGATCGCCTACACGGTCGTGGTCAACCTCGCGAGCAGCGGTCCGGCAGAGGCCGGGCCGGGTGACCCCGCGACCGGCTACACCGTCTACTCCTTCGCGTTCCTGATCGTGATGGTCCCCCACTCGATCATCACCGTGTCGCTGGCGACCGCCGTGCTGCCACAGCTCTCGCGGCAGGCCGCGGAGCAGGACCTCGGTGGGCTCGGGACGACGCTGACCGCCACGCTGCGCACCGCGCTGGCCGTGATCGTGCCGTTCGCGCTGCTGCTCCCGCTCGTGGCCCGCGACACCGCCCACGTGATCTGGGGGTACGGCGCCGGCCGCGAGACCTACCAGACGTTCGCGCCCACGCTGGCGCTGTTCGGCGTCGGCCTGGTGTTCTTCACGGTCCACTACCTGATGCTGCGGGGCTTCTACGCCCTCGAGCAGACCCGCACCGTCTTCCTCGTCCAGTGCGTGATCGCGGCCGTGAACATCGCCGCGGCACTGCTGCTGGTGCGCGAGGCCACGGCCGAGCAGACCTCCCCCGCCCTCGTGCTCGCCTACGCCGCGGCCTACCTGGTCGGCGCGGGCGTCTCCACCGTCGTGCTCGGCCGGCACCTCGGCGGCCTCGACGTGCGCGGAACGGCCGGCTTCGTGGTGCGGCTGCTGCTGGTGGCCCTGCCCAGCACCGCGGGCGCCTGGCTCGCGACCCGGCTGCTGGCCGGTCCGGGCGAGGACCCGGCACTCGTCGTGGCGCTGCTGCGGGCTGTCGCGGTGGCCGCCGTCGACGTCGTGCTGTTCCTCGTGCTGGCCCGGTTGGCCCGGCTGCGGGAGGTCACGGACGTGCTGGACACGGTGACGCGACGTCTCCCGTTCCGGTCCCGGGGCTGACGCGCCCTACAGTGGGCCACACGCCAGCCGTGCAAGGGAGGAACGTGCCGCAGTCAGCCAGACCGGGCGACGTGCTCGCCGACCGGTACCGCCTGGTCGACCTGCTCACCGAGAGCGGGGCGGGCCGGTTCTGGCGCGCGCACGACCGTGTCCTCGAGCGGCACGTGGCGATCCACTGCCTCGCCGCGACCGACCCGGCGGCCGACCGGATGACCGAGGCCGCCCGGCTCTCCGCGACCGTCCACGACCGGCGACTGCTGCGGGTGCTGGACGCCGACAGCGGCGGCGGGATCACCTACGTGGTCCACGAGTGGGGCTCCGGCACCAGCCTGGACATCCTGGTCCCCACCGAGGGTCCGCTCGCGCCGCGCCGGGCCGCCTGGATCGTGTCCGAGGTCGCCGACGCCCTGGCCGGCGCCCACGAGCAGCGCGTGGCCCACGGCCGGCTGACCCCCGAGAACGTGCTGATCGACCAGACCGGCCAGATCCGGATCATCGGCTTCTGCGTCGACGCGGCGCTGCTGGGCGTCCCGGCCGGCCAGATCACCGAGGACGTCACCGACCTCGGTGCCCTCCTGTACTTCCTGCTCACCGGGCGGTGGGCCGGGTCCTCGGCCTCGGCGATGCCCGAGGCGATGCGGGAGCACGGACGCGACCACGACCGGTGGCTGCGGCCGCGCCAGGTGCGCGCCGGCATCCCGCGGGTGCTCGACTCCATCTGCGACCAGGTGCTGAACCCCTACGACGCGACCGCGCCGGCGCACAGCAGCGCCAACCTGCACACCGCGCGCGGCCTGGCCGACACGCTGCGCGAGTACGTCGGGGACACCACCGGCCTGATCCAGCCCGCCGCCGTCGGCGGGGTCACCGGCGGAGGCGTGCTCGCCGTCCCCGAGCGCCGGCAGCCGCACGCGGAGCCCGACCCCACGCCGGACGCGGAGCCCGACCCCCCGGAGCCCGACCCCGCGGAGCCCGATCCCGCGGAGGACGTCACCTCGGTCGTCCCGGTCGTCGACCCGGAGCCGACGGCCACCCTTCAGGCCTCGCCCGTGCCTCCGACCGTGGTCCCGCCCACCCCCGGTCCGGGGGCCGACGCCGCGCGGCCGCCGAGCGTGGGGTCACCGGACGAGCCGCAGGCCGACGACCAGTCGCCGATCAGCACGCCCCCTGCCCCGGTGGACGTGCCGACGCAGGCGGGGATGCCGATCTTCGACGACGAGAGCGACGAGGTCGACTGGCTGCAGCGTCGCAGCGAGCCGCCGCCCCCGCCGCCGGCGTTCGAGGACCCGCCCGAGCGGCCGCTGTTCGCCCCCGAGCCCGAGGACGGTGGCCCCGCCCGGCGGCCCCGTGCCGGCGCCCCCGCCCCCGCCACGGGCGAGTACTGGCCCTGGGAGAGCACCGGCCCCGGGACCGGCAGCGGGGTGATCCCCGTGACCGAGGAGCCCGGGGACGACGAGGAGGTCCCCGGCCGCTCGTGGTTCCGGCTGGCGGTCCTGGTCTCGCTCTCGCTGCTGGTGCTGGTCGCCGGCGTGGTCGCCTTCAACCTGGGCCGGGGCAAGACCCTGCTCGGCGCCGAGCCCGAGGGTGAGTCCTCGAGCGCCACCGGCTCCGCCGAGCCGACGCCCGAGCCGATCACCGGCACGACCGCCCGCGACCTCGACCCCCAGGGCGACACCCCGGAGGAGAACCCCGAGCTCGCGCCGCTCGCGGTCGACGGCGACCCCTCGACCGGCTGGCGCACCAGCACCTACTTCGACCAGTTCGGACCCCCGCCGGGACTGAAGACCGGCGTCGGCCTGGTGATCGACCTGGGCTCGAGCCAGGAGGTCTCCCAGGTCGAGCTCACCACCGTCGGCTCCCCGACCCGGGTGCGCTACTTCCTCTCCGAGGAGGACCCCACGGCCGTCGCCGGGCTGGACCAGATCGGCGGCGGCACCACCCGCAACGACCGGCTGCGCACCCGGCTCGACGAGCCGGCGACCGGGCAGTACCTCGTGGTCTGGCTGACCCGGCTCCCCGCGGTGGGTGAGGACTTCCGCGGCGAGGTGGCCGAGGTCGTGGTCAGCGGATGACCACCGCGGCCGACGGCGCCCCGGGGGCGCGGCCCGACGAGCGCAGCGACGCGGAGCTGCTGGCGGCCCACGTGGCGGGTGAGACGGCGGCCTTCGGCGTCCTCTTCGCGCGACACCGCGACCGGTTGTGGGCCGTCGCGCTGCGCACCATGGGCACCCCCGACGACGCCGCCGACGGGCTCCAGGACGGCATGGTCGCGGCCTACCGGCGGGCCGGCTCGTTCCGCGGCGAGGCGCAGGTGACGACCTGGCTCCACCGCGTCGTCGTGAACGCCTGCCTGGACCGGCTCCGCGCCGCGAAGGTACGCCGGGCCGAGGCGCTGCCCGACGACCTCGACGAGGTCGGCGACCGGGGCTCGCTGGCGACGAGCGGTCCCGTGGACCCGGCCGACGAGGCGCTGGTCGCCGAGCGTCGTCGGCTCGTGGTGGCCGCGCTCCGGCGGCTGCCGGCCGACCAGCGGGCGGCGCTGGTGCTCGTCGACATGGAGGGCTACTCGGTCGCGGAGGCCGCAGCGATCCTCGAGTGCCCCGAGGGCACGGTGAAGTCGCGCTGCTCGCGCGGTCGCGGCCGGCTGGCGACGCTGCTGCACGTGCTCGCCCCGGGCCGTGAGCCGGACCACGCCGACCCCGGGAACCCACCGGCCGGGCCGCCCGTCCCATCCCAGGAGCCCCGCGGCCCGCCCGAGGGCTGAGCCCGACGGCGACGAGCAGCCAGCACGACCAGCACCGACGACCAGCACCGACCACCAGAACCGACCAGCAGAAGCGAGAGGAGTGCGCGTCGTGAAGCAGGACCCCGAGCAGGAGCAGCAGGTACGCCGGCTGCTCGCCGACGCGCGCCACGACGAGCCCGTCCCCGAGGAGGTCGTGGCCCGGCTCGACCGGGTGCTGGCCGACCTCGCGAACGAGCCTGCCCGCTCCGCCACCGTGGTCCGGCTCGCCGACCGGCGTCGCCGGGCGGGGCGGATGCTGGTCGCCGCCGCGGCCGTCGTGGTCGCGGGGATCGGTGTCGGCCAGGTCGTCGGTGGCGGCGACGAGGGTGAGAACGCGTCCTCCGGCGCCGACTCCTCCGTCACCGCCGAGGACGCGCCCCCCGAGAGCCTCACCGCACCGGAGGCCGGTGGCGCGGCCGAGGACTTCGAGAGCACCCGCACCCGCCCCTACCGGCTCGACGCCCAGAAGTTCTCCCGTGACGCCTCGGCGCTGCAGGCGCTCGGCGGCGACGGGTTCCTGACCGGCGACCAGGCCGAGCCGCAGGACGGCGCGCAGGGGTCGGGAGGGTCGCGGGCCGAGCTGTCGCGGGGCCCGCAGCAGGACCTCTGCGAGCCCGGGGACTGGGGGCGCGGCGGGTTCTTCCCGGTCGTCTACGAGGACTCCCCGGGCTGGATGGTGCTGCGCCCGCCGCAGGGCGAGACCCAGGTGGCCGACCTGTTCCTGTGCGGGAGCGAGCAGGCCGTCCGCTCGGTGACGCTGCCGCTGCGCTGACGGCCGGGAACATCCCTCGCCTACGATCGGTTCTGATCGGCATACCCCCGTCGAAGGAGCAGCATGTCCGACCAGCCTGACGTGAAGCACAGCGAGACCCGGAACGTGATCGTCATCGGTTCCGGCCCCTCCGGTTACACCGCCGCGCTCTACAGCGCCCGGGCGGACCTCAAGCCGCTCGTCCTGGAGGGCTCCGTCACCGCCGGTGGCGCGCTGATGAACACCACCGAGGTCGAGAACTTCCCCGGCTTCCGTGACGGGATCATGGGTCCGGCGCTGATGGACGAGATGCGCGCCCAGGCCGAGCGCTTCGGTGCCGAGCTGATCGCCGACGACGTCGTCGAGGTCGACCTGACCGGTGAGGTGAAGGTCGTGCGGACCGCCACCGAGACCTACACGGCCCGCAGCGTGATCCTGGCCACCGGCTCCGGCTACCGCAAGCTGGGCCTGCCCCGTGAGGAGGAGCTCTCCGGCCGCGGCGTGTCCTGGTGCGCGACCTGCGACGGCTTCTTCTTCCGCGACCAGGCCATCGCCGTCGTCGGCGGCGGTGACTCCGCGATCGAGGAGGCCACCTTCCTCACCCGGTTCGGCTCGAAGGTCTACCTGATCCACCGCCGCGAGGAGCTCCGCGCCTCCAAGATCATGCAGGAGCGGGCGTTCAACGACCCGAAGCTGGAGATGGTCTGGAACGCCGAGATCGCCGAGATCAACGGCGAGGACCGGCTGGAGTCGGTCACCCTGCGCGACACCGTGACCGGGGAGACCCGGCCGCTGGAGATCACCGGCCTGTTCATCGCGATCGGCCACGACCCCCGCTCGGAGCTGCTCGGCGGCCAGGTCGACCTCGACGACAACGGCTACGTCCTCGTCGACCACCCCTCGACCCGCACCAACCTGCCCGGTGTGTTCGCCGCCGGCGACCTCGTCGACCACCACTACCGGCAGGCGGTCACCGCGGCCGGCACCGGCTGTGCGGCGGCGCTGGACGCCGAGCGCTTCGTGGCCGCCCTCGACCACGAGGCGTCCACCGCCGGTGACGCCGCCGAGACCGCCGAGACCGTCGAGGCGCTCACCGGCGCCTGACCCGCTCGAGGGCGCCCCCGAGCGCGGCACGGAACAACGGCCGCCCCGGTGGTGTTCACTGACCAGACCGCACACGAACGTGAGAGAGGTACCGCTGTGGGGAACATTTCTGCTGTCACCGACGCCGACTTCGAGGCCCAGGTGCTCAAGGCCGACAAGCCGGTCCTGGTCGACTTCTGGGCCGAGTGGTGCGGCCCGTGCCGCCAGGTCGCCCCGATCCTCGAGGAGATCGCGGCCGAGCACGGTGACAAGGTCACCATCGTCAAGATGAACGTCGACGAGAACCCCGTGACGCCCTCGTCCTACCGGGTCACCGGCATCCCGACCCTCAACCTCTACCAGGGTGGCGAGGTCGTGAAGTCGATCGTCGGCGCCCGCCCGAAGGCGGCGCTGCTCAACGAGCTCTCCGCCGTCATCTGACGCCGGCTACGCCAGCTCGTCCGACCGCGGCGTCGCCCCCCGGGCACGCCGCGGTCGTGACTGCGGTCGCACCACGCCGACCAGGCGCTCCAGCGCCGCCTCGACCTCGCTGCGCCACGGCAGCGACGTGCGCAGGTCCATCCGCAGCCGCGGGGTCGCCGGGTGCCCACGCTGGGTCCGGAAGCCGACCCCGGTGAGGAAGTCGACCGGCACGGTGCACCGGTCCACGCGCTCGCCGCGACCGCGGTGACCGAACGCCTCCACCGCCCGCACCTCGCGGTCCACCAGGTCGCGGGCCATCGCCCGGACCAGGAGCCGACCCACGCCCCCGCCCCGGAACGCCGGGTCGACGTAGGCCGTGGTGAGCAGCACCGCGTCCGGTGAGACGGGCGCGGTCGCGAAGACCGCCGCTCCCGGGACGAACCGGGGCGGCGCGTAGATGACGTAGCCGACCGGGCGCTCGTCCACGAGGGCCACCCGGCCGCAGGAGCCCCACTCGCGCAGCACCTCCGAGACCCACGCCTGCTTCTCGGCCGCCGGCTCCGGGACCCGGTCCCGGCGGACCGCGTCGCACTCCCAGAACAGGCAGCTGCGACACGGCGCGGGCAGCGCGTCGAGGTGGTCGAGGGTCAGCCGGACCGCGGTACGGCTCATGCCCCCATCCTCGCACCTGACAGGATGGCGCGCGTGCGCCCCATCCGTCAGAGCAGGAAGCTCCACCACGTCCGCTACGACGTCCGGGGCCCGATCCTGGTCGAGGCCCAGCGGCTGGAGGCCGAGGGCCACCGGATCCTGAAGCTCAACATCGGCAATCCTGCGCCGTTCGGCTTCGAGGCCCCCGAGGCGATCGTGGCCGACATGGTCCACCACCTGCCGGACGCGCAGGGCTACAGCGACAGCCAGGGCATCTACCCCGCCCGTACCGCCGTGGCGCAGTACTACCAGCAGCGGGGCCTGCGCGACGTCGACGTCAACGACGTCTTCATCGGCAACGGCGTGTCCGAGCTGATCTCGATGGTGCTGCAGGCCTTCATCGACGACGGCAACGAGGTGCTGGTCCCGGCCCCGGACTACCCGCTGTGGACCGGCGCCGTGACCCTCTCCGGCGGCACCCCGGTGCACTACCTGTGCGACGAGGCCGACGACTGGGCGCCCGACCTCGCCGACATCGAGTCCAAGATCACCGAGAACACCCACGCGCTGGTCATCATCAACCCCAACAACCCCACGGGTGCCGTCTATTCACGCGAGGTCGTCGCGGGCCTGGTCGACATCGCACGCCGCCACCAGCTCGTGGTCTTCGCCGACGAGATCTACGAGAAGATCCTCTTCGACGACGCCGTGCACCACCACGCGGCCGAGGCGGCGGGCTCCGACGTGCTCTGCCTGACCTTCAGCGGCCTGTCCAAGGCCTACCGGGTCTGCGGCTACCGCGCGGGCTGGGTGATGATCTCGGGCCCGAAGGAGCTCGCCGAGGACTTCCTCGAGGGCCTGACCCTGATCGCGAACATGCGGATGTGTGCCAACGTGCCCGCGCAGCACGCGATCCAGACCGCGCTGGGCGGCTACCAGTCGATCGAGGAGCTGATCGTCCCCGGCGGCCGGTTCTACGAGCAGAGCATGCTGGCGCACCGGCTGCTCAACGAGATCCCGGGCGTGAGCTCGGTCAGGCCCCGCGGCGCGTTGTACTGCTTCCCGCGGCTCGACCCCGAGGTCTACGCCATCGAGGACGACCAGCAGTTCGTGATCGACCTGCTGCGCGCCAAGAAGATCCTGGTCACCCACGGCACCGGCTTCAACTGGCCCAGCCCGGACCACTTCCGGATGGTCACGCTGCCCGACGAGGCCACCCTGGAGGAGGCCATCGGCCGGATCGCGGAGTTCCTCGCGACCCACCGCTGACCACGCGGCGGCTCCCACCCCTACGCTGAGCGGGTGAGAGACCTCATCTACCCTCCGATCGTCGTCGCCGCGAAGACCAGCTTCCGCGTCCTCGGCAACCGGTTCCGCATGAGCGGCACCGAGCACATCCCCACCAGCGGTGGGGTGCTGCTCGCCTACAACCACATCGGGTACGTCGACTTCGTCTACGGCGGGCTCGCCGCCCAGCCCTCCAAGCGGCTGGTCCGGTTCATGGGCAAGCGGGAGCTCTTCGACCACCGGCTCACCGGGCCGATCATGCGCGGCTGCCACCACATCGAGGTGGACCGCGGCGCCGGCCTCGGGTCGATGCAGGTCGCCCAGGAGTTCCTGGAGGCCGGGGAGGCGGTGGGCATCTTCCCCGAGGCCACGATCTCGCGCGCCATGGAGATCAAGGAGCTCAAGTCCGGCGCGGTCCGGATCGCCGCGGCGGCCGGCGTCCCCCTGGTCCCGGTGATCCTGTGGGGCACCCAGCGGCTGATGACCAAGGACCACCCCAAGGACTTCTCACGGGGCAAGACGATCTCGATCACGGTCGGCGCGCCGCTGCACCCGTCCGGGGAGGACCCCACGGCCGAGACCGCGGAGCTCCACCGCGTGATGTCCTCGATGCTGGACCAGACGATCGCCGACTACCCCGCCGAGGAGCAGCCGCCGGGCAGCTGGTGGCTGCCCGCCCGGCACGGCGGCGGGGCGCCCACGCTGGCCGAGGCCGCCGAGCTCGACGCCGCCGAGCGCGCCGAGCGGATCGCCCGGAGGCGAGCCCGCGGCGCCTAGGTCGCTTTGTCGACAAAGCGACGAATCGCCTCGTCGACAAGACGATTCGTCGACCCGGTGCCTCGGACTCAGCGCCTGGGACTCAGCGCCTGGGGCTCAGGGCCTCGGACTCAGATGGGGCGGTCGTCGCGGTTGCGCGGGTCCATCACGTCCACGATCCGCTGCAGGTCCTGCAGCGAGGCGAACTCGACGGTGATCTTGCCCTTGGCCTTGCCCAGGTCCACCTTCACCCGGGTCTCGAACCGGTCCGAGAGTCGGTCGGCGATGTCGGCCAGCCCCGGCGCGGACGGCTTCCGGCGCCGCGCTGCCGGAGCGGCGGCGCCGTGCTCGCCGACGGCCACCATCTCCTCCAGGCCGCGCACGCTGATGCCCTCGCTGACCACCCGGGCGGCGAGCCGGTCCTGCAGGTCGGCGTCGTCGATCGAGAGCAGCGCCCGCGCGTGGCCTGCCGAGAGCACGCCGGCGGCGACCCGGCGCTGCACGGGCGGCGAGAGCCGCAGCAGCCGCAGCGTGTTGCTGATCTGGGGTCGGGAGCGCCCGATCCGGCTCGCGAGCTCCTCGTGGGTGCAGCCGAAGTCCTCCAGCAGCTGGCCGTACGCCGCCGCCTCCTCCAGCGGGTTGAGCTGCGAGCGGTGCAGGTTCTCCAGCAGCGCGTCGCGCAGCATGTCGTCGTCGCCGGTCTCCCGGACGATGGTCGGGATCGTCGCCAGCCCCGCCTGCTGCGAGGCGCGCCACCGGCGCTCGCCCATGATCAGCTCGTAGCGGTCCTCCCCCAGCGGCCGGACCACGATCGGCTGCAGCAGGCCGACCTCGGTGATCGAGGTGACCAGCTCGGCCATCGCCTCCTCGTCGAAGACCTGGCGCGGCTGGACGGCGTTGGGCGTGATCGACCCCGGCGGCAGCTCGGTGAAGTAGGAGCCCCCCACCAGCTCGCGGGCCGGCGGCGCCGCGGGCGTGCCGGCGATCTCGCCGGCGATGTTTCCCGTGAAACCAGACCTGTCCGCGGCGACCCCGTCGTTCCCGGCGTCCCCCGCGGCCTCCGGCTCCGCCTCCCGGGGCGGCGCCGTCGGGATCAGCGAGCCGAGGCCACGGCCCAGGCCGCGGCGAGGAGGGGTGGGCGAGGCGGGCGTCATCGGGCAGGTGCTCCCTTGCTGGCGATCTCACGGGCGGCTTCCAGGTAGCACAGCGCCCCCGGCGACCCCGGATCGTAGGTCATCACGGTCTGCGCGTAGGACGGCGCCTCCGAGACCCGGACCGAGCGGGGGATCGTGGTCTTCAGGACCTGGTCCCCGAAGTGCTCGCGCACCTCCTCGGCCACCCCGGAGGCGAGCCGGGTGCGGGCGTCGTACATGGTGACCAGGATGGTGGACACCGCCAGCCGGGGGTTGAGGTGGGCGCGGACCATCTCGACCGTCTCCAGCAGCTGGCCCAGCCCCTCCAGCGCGTAGTACTCCGCCTGGATCGGGATCATCATCTCCGCGCCGGCGACCAGGGCGTTGAGCGTGAGCAGGCCCAGCGAGGGCGGGCAGTCGACGAGGACGTAGTCGAAGCGTTCCTCACCCGCGGCGGCCGCGTCGCCCACCAGCGGGTGCCCGGCGATCGCCTTCTGCAGCCGGCTCTCCCGCGCCACGACGCTGACCAGCTCGATCTCCGCGCCGGCCAGGTCGATGGTGGAGGGCACCACCCACAGTCCCGGAATGTCCGGACACTCCGTGGACACCTCCGCCAGCGGCGCGCCGTCGACCACGGCGTCGTAGGTGGAGGGGACGCCGCGCCGGTGCTCGATGCCCAGGGCGGTGGAGGCGTTGCCCTGTGGGTCCAGGTCGATCACCAGCACCCGCTGCCCCAGCTGGGCCAGCGCCGCCGCGATGTTCACGGTGGAGGTGGTCTTGCCGACCCCGCCCTTCTGGTTGGCCACGACGAAGACCCGGGTGTGTTCCGGTCGGCTCAGGCCGGGCTGCATCCGGGCGCCGTACCGGGCCAGTACCGAGTGCTCCGCGGCCTTGGCCAACGGGGTGCTGTCGTCGACCAGCGGCGACGTCGCCGCCGCCAGCTGCTCGGCGGTGCGGACGCCGAACGGGGAGCTCGTTTCACGTGAAACCACGGGGTCACCTTCATGATCTGGGGTGGTCGAGGACGAGGACAAGGGGACGTCCCCGCGATCCGCAGCCTGTGGATGAACTGCCTCAACCTGTGTAGAACTGCGCTCAGCGGGCCATCCCAGGCCGGTGGATAACTCAGCGGAGGGGTGCTCACCGCGGGGCGAGGCGGGCCAGCCGAGCGGGAGCGTCACGGGGGTCAACCTCTCACACCGGTGCTGCTGCGAACCACCCGGACCACGGTGGTCGGGGGGTCGAGCAGCGCCGGCGCGGACCCACCGACCGACAGCACCTCGGGGTCTGCACAGCGGTGGCGTCGCAGCTCGCGCCGGGCGGACTCGATCTCCTCCGGGGCCCGCGAGCCCTTCATCGCCAGCACCACGCCGTCGACACCCACGAGCGGCATCGACCAGTCCAGCAACCTGCCCAACGGCGCGAGCGCCCGCGAGGTGACCACGTCGAAGGTGCGCTCACCGTGCAGCTGCTCGGCCCGTCCCCGCACCACCTCGCACGAGGCCAGGTCGAGGTCGGCCACCACCTCCTCCAGGAAGGTCGTGCGTCGCAGCAGCGGCTCGACCAGCGTGATCTCCAGGTCCGGGCGCAGCAGCGCCAGCACCAGACCGGGCAGGCCGGCGCCGGAGCCGAGGTCGGCGACCCGGGCCCCCTCGGGCAGCAGCTCGGCCAGCACCGCGCAGTTCACCAGGTGGCGCTCCCAGAGCCGCGGCACCTCCCGGGGCCCGATCAGGCCGCGCACCACGCCGTCACCGGCCAGCCAGCCGGCGTAGCGCTCGGCGAGCGGCAGCCGGGAACCGAACACCCCCCGCGCCGTGTCCGGCGCGGGGGGTGCCTCCGGCGGTCCGGATGTTTCACGTGAAACGGGAGTCACTCCGGCAGGACCACCACGTAGCGCTTCGGCTCCACGCCCTCGGACTCCGAGGACAGCCCCGCGGCAGCCACGGCATCGTGCACGACCTTGCGCTCGAACGGGGACATCGCGTCCAGCGAGACCGACTCGCCGGTCTCCTTGACCCGGGCCACGGTCTGATCGGCCAGCTCGATGAGCTGCTCGCGCTTGCGGGCACGGAAGCCGGATACGTCCAGCATCAGCCGGGACCGCTCACCGGTCTCCCGGTAGACCGCCAACCGGGTCAGCTCCTGCAGCGCGTCCAGCACCTCGCCGTCGCGCCCGACGAGCTGGGACAGCTCGGCGCCCACGATGGAGACCGAGGCCCGGTCGCCGTCGACGTCCATGTCCAGGTCGCCGTCGAGGTCGGCGATGTCGAGCAGCTCCTCGAGGTAGTCGGCGGCGATGTCGCCCTCCGCCTCCAGCTTGTCGTGCCGCGAGACCCGGGCCTCACCGATGTCCTCACCGATGTCCTCGCCCGTGTCCTCACCGGCGTCCTCCTCGTCCGGAGCCGCGTCGGTCTCGTTCGCGATCTCGGCGTCGGTCTCGGTCTCGGTCACGGCGTCGGTCTCGGTCAGGGCGTCGGTCTCGGTGTCGGTCTCGGGCCGGTCGTCGGTCTCGACCTGGTCGGTCTGCTCACTCATGGAAGGTTCCTCACCTTGGGTGCGTGGTGGTCGTGCGGAGGCTGGGAGGCGCTCAGGGCTTGGACCCGGAGCCGCCGGACTTCTTGCGCTGCTCGCGGGTCTGCCGCTTGGGCTGCTGCCGCCGGGGCGGGCGCCGGTCGGCCTCGGGGGCCTCCGGCGGCGCTTCCACCTCGGTGTCGGTGTGCGTGGGGGGCAGCTCACCGCGCTTGAGCGCCTTGGCCTCGTCGCGGTGCTGCTTGGCCGTGAACGCCGGCGTCCCGGGGGCCGGGTTGTTCCGGATCACGTAGAACTGCTGGCCCATGGTCCACAGGTTCGAGGTCGTCCAGTAGAGCAGGACACCGATCGGGAACGCGATACCACCGACGGCGAACACCAGCGGGAGCACGTAGAGCAGCAGCTTCTGCTGCTGGGCGTAGGGACCGCTCAGGGCGTCGGCCGGCATGTTCTTGCTCATCAGCTGGCGCTGGGTGAGGAAGGTCGTCGCCGTCATCGCCAGCACCAGGAACACGGCCATCGCGATGATGCCGATCTCGCCACCGGCGTTGAGCAGCGATCCCGACAGTGGGACGCCACCGAAGAGCTGCGACTCACCGAACTGGGTGGCGTCGGCCTTGGTCAGCACGCCCTTGGGGTCCTCCTGCGCCGCGCTGCGCAGCACCCCGAACAGGGCGAAGAAGATCGGCATCTGCAGCAGGATCGGCAGGCACGAGGCGAACGGGTTGGTGCCCGAGTCCTTGTAGAGCTTCATCGTCTCCTGCGCGAGACGCTCCCGGTCGTGCCCGTACTTCTTCTGCAGCGCCTTGACCTTGGGCTGGATCAGCTGCATGTTCCGGCTGGACTTGATCTGCTTGACGAACAGCGGGATCAGCGCGATCCGGATCACCAGGGTCAGGCCGATGATCGACAGTGCCCAGGAGGCGCCGCCTGCCGGGTCCAGGAACGTGCTCCACAGCGTGTGCCACCCCTTCAGCAGGAAGGAGATCGCGTAGTAGAGCGGGTTCATGATGAAGTCGAACACTCAAGCTCCTCGGCTGGGTGCTGCAGGCGGACGGTCCGCGGAGGCACCGGTCGGTGACTCCGGCACGGGGTCGTAGCCCCCGTCGGACCAGGGGTGGCATCGGGAGAGCCGGCGGACGGCGAGCCAGCTGCCGCGCACGCTCCCGTGCACGGTGACGGCCTCGAGCGCGTACGCCGAGCAGGAGGGGTGGTAGCGGCAGACCTGGCCGTAGAGCGGGCTGATCAGCGTCCGGTAGGCCCGGAGCAGCCCGATCAGGAGGTACTTCACGACGCCCTCCCCGGCAGCACGCGCCCCAGGCAGCGCTCGAGGTCGGCGGAGAGCTCCGCCGAGGTGGCCTGCGCCGCGGCCGGCAGCGCCCGGACCACGAGCGCGACCGAGCCCGGGAGGCTGGTCAGCTGTTCCCGGGCGAGGTGGCGGAGTCGGCGCTGCACGCGGTTACGGACGACGGCGTTGCCCACCGCCTTGCTGACGACGAACCCGACCCTGGCTCCCGGTGGCACCGGGACGGGGTCGGGATCGAGCAGGTGCACCACCACGGTCCGGGCCCCCGCCCGTCGTCCGTTGCGGATGACGAGGCGGTAGCTCTCGGCGTCGGTGAGGCGGTGCGCCGCGGGCAGCACGGCGGTCGGCCGCTGAGGCGCGAGCCTCAGACGGCCAGCGTCTTGCGGCCCTTGCGCCGGCGGGAGGAGAGGATGGAGCGGCCGGCGCGGGTGCGCATGCGCAGGCGGAAGCCGTGCACCTTGTGCCGGCGACGGTTGTTCGGCTGGTACGTACGCTTGCTCACGGAATTCTCTTTCGCAGTGGTTCGAAGGACTCGCCACGGGTCCTGACCGGGACGGTCGGGCCTGCCTTCTTCGGCGGGCACCGCCCAGCCACGGCCGTGGAGAAGTCCGTGGACATGCGGCGCCGGTCGACTGATATGGCACGCAGTGACCGGCCAACGGTACGCGGGGCGTCCGAGCAGGGTCAAACTCGCAGCCGGCCCGGCGCCGACCAGGCTCGGCCAACCTGTGGAGAACTGGTTGCCGCGGCGCGTGGCGCCTTGTTACCTTCGGGCCTTCCGAGGTCCCCCGCCGGACCCCGAACCCACGCTCCACCGGCCCTTGTGAGCGGCGTCACATCACCCGTGATTTCGCCTCTGACCTGCACAAACGTGGCGATGGACCGGTGTCGACCGGGCTTCGGACCGGCCGCCGTCCACACCGGATGGGGCAGGTACACAGCTTGTGGACAAAACTGTGGACCGAAATCCGACGCAACCCAGGAGGCGGGCCTTCGTGGACCACCAGTCCGACCAGCCACAGGCCGACGACTCGGGGCACGACCCGGCCGGTGGCTCGGTACCCACCGACCTCCACGCCGCCTGGCGCGGCGTGCTCAGCGACCTGCAGGCCTACCAGCGGGCCTGGCTGCGCACCAGCCAGCCGGTGACGCTGCACGAGAACACCGCGATCATCGCCGTCCCGAACGACTTCACCCGCGGCCAGCTCGAGGGCCGGCTGCGCGCCCAGCTCGAGGAGGCGCTCACCGTCGCCTTCCGCCGCGAGATCCGGATCGCGGTCACGGTCGACACCGCGCTGGAGCCGGTCGAGCCGACCGAGAGCCGCCACGATGCTCCGTCGACTGATCGACATGTCGACATGTCGACCCATCGATCGTCGCCCGGGACGGTCGAGGACACCCGGCCCGCCCAGGTCCCGGAGCCGGTCCCGGTCTCCGTCAGCGCCTCGGCCGCCTCCTCGCTGGAGACCCGGCTCAACCCCAAGTACACCTTCGAGACCTTCGTGATCGGTTCCTCCAACCGGTTCCCGCACGCGGCGGCGGTGGCGGTCGCGGAGGCTCCGGGCAAGGCCTACAACCCGCTGCTCGTCTACGGCGACTCCGGGCTGGGCAAGACCCACCTGCTCCACGCGATCGGCCACTACGTGCGCAGCCTCTACACCGGCGCGAAGGTCCGCTACGTGTCGAGCGAGGAGTTCACCAACGAGTTCATCAACGCGATCCGCGACGACCGGCAGGACCGGTTCAAGCGGCGCTACCGCGACGTGGACGTGCTGCTGATCGACGACATCCAGTTCCTGGAGGGCAAGACCCAGACCCAGGAGGAGTTCTTCCACACCTTCAACACCCTCCACAACGCCAACAAGCAGATCGTGCTCACCTCCGACCGCCCGCCCAAGCGGCTCGAGGCGCTCGAGGACCGGCTGCGCAACCGGTTCGAGTGGGGCCTGATCACCGACGTCCAGCCGCCGGACCTCGAGACCAGGATCGCGATCCTGCGCAAGAAGGCGGCGATGGACCGGCTCACCGCACCGCCGGACGTGCTGGAGTTCATCGCCTCGAAGATCCAGACCAACATCCGCGAGCTCGAGGGTGCGCTGATCCGGGTCACGGCCTTCGCCAACCTCAACCGCCAGGAGGTCGACATGACCCTGGCCGAGATCGTGCTGAAGGACCTGATCCCCGAGGGCGGCGAACCCGAGATCACGGCCGGGCTGATCATCGCCCAGACCGCGGCGTACTTCGGGCTGGCCATCGAGGAGCTCACCGGCCCGAGCCGCGGCCGCCACCTGGTGATGGCCCGCCAGATCGCGATGTACCTGTGCCGCGAGCTGACCGACCTGTCGCTGCCCAAGATCGGCGCTCAGTTCGGCAACCGCGACCACACGACGGTGATGTACGCCGACCGCAAGATCAACACCCTGCTCGCCGAGCGGCGGGCCGTCTTCAACCAGGTCAGCGAGCTCACCAACCGGGTCAAGCTGCAGGCCCGCCAGGGCTGAGCCAGGAACCGCCCCCCACCATCCGCAGCCTGTGGACAGGGTGTGGGGGCGCGCCGTACGCGCTCTGCACACGCTGTGCACAACCGGTGAGTGTTGACGACGCCGTCACGTGTCGTTCACATTCCCCCGTGGGCTGTCCCGCGGTTCTCCACCCCCTTGTGCACCGGTCCCCGGGACCCTGACCTGCACGAACGACACTTCTCCACAGTTTCCACCGACGCTATGACTCCTACGAGTCTCTATCTGGATCGACCATCCGTGTAATTCCACTCCCGGCCCGATCTGGGGAGAACTACCGGCACCTCTGCCCTCGAACCGCGCCTCGTGGCAGGATGCAGACCCCGACGTGCGGGCGCACTCCGGCTTGGACCCGGCCCCTACCCCGGAACGAGCCCCTGCCACGCACCCGTTGCCGCACCCGAGCCTGAAGGACCACCACACCGTGAAGTTCCGAGTCGACCGCGACGTGCTCGCCGATGCCGTCGCCTGGGCTGCCCGCAGCCTCCCGGTCCGCCCCAGCGTCCCGGTGCTCGCCGGCCTGCTGATCCAGGCCAGCGACGAGGGGCTGGTGCTCTCCACGTTCGACTACGAGACCTCGGCGCGCGCGACCCTCACCGAGGCGGAGGTCTCCGACGAGGGCCAGGCCCTGGTCAGTGGTCGGCTGCTCGCCGACATCTGCCGCAGCCTGCCCGCCAAGCCGGTCGAGATGGTGCTCGAGGGACCCCGGGTCTCCCTCACCTGCGGTTCGGCACGGTTCAGCCTGCAGACGATGCCGGTCGAGGACTACCCCTCGCTCCCGGAGATGCCGGCCGCCACCGGGACCGTCCCGAGCGCGCGGTTCGCGCACGCCGTGGCGCAGGCCGTCA
The DNA here is from genome assembly GCA_963795215.1 of uncultured Actinomycetota bacterium. Classification (GTDB taxonomy): domain Bacteria; phylum Actinomycetota; class Actinomycetes; order Propionibacteriales; family Nocardioidaceae; genus Nocardioides. The sequence goes on along the minus strand of CAWCGW010000006.1, from coordinate 36,379 downwards.
CCGCCGCCGGCCGCGACGACATGCTCCCGGTCCTCACCGGCGTGCGGATCGAGATCGACGGCTCGTCGATCTCGCTGCTGGCCACCGACCGGTTCCGGCTCAGCCACGTCGAGCTCGACTGGAGCCCCCGCACCCCCGACACCTCGGTCGCCGCACTGGTGCCCGCCAAGGTGCTCGGCGACACGGCGAAGTCCCTCACCGCCGGCGGTGACGTCACCATCGCGCTGGCCGCCTCCGGCACCGGCGAGGGGATCATCGGCTTCGAGGGCCAGGGCCCCGGCGGCGCCCGCCGGACCACGACCCGGCTGCTCGACGGCGAGTTCCCCAAGGTGCGCAACCTGTTCCCGCCCGAGCACCTCACGACCGCCACCGTCGACAAGGGCGACCTGATCGACTCGGTCAAGCGCGTCGCCCTCGTGGCCGAGCGCAACACCGCGGTGCAGCTGGCCTTCTCCGAGAGCCAGCTGACCCTGGACGCCGGCTCGGGTGACGAGGCACAGGCCTCGGAGTCTCTGCACGCAGAGATCGACGGCGAGCAGCTCACCACCGGCTTCAACCCGCAGTTCCTGCTCGACGGCCTGACCGCCATCGACCAGCAGGTCGTCGAGCTGGCGTTCACCCAAGCCTCCAAGCCCGTGGTGATGAGCGGGGCCGGCGACGGCGAGGCCTCGACCTTCCGCTACCTGCTGATGCCGCGTCGCCTGCTCTCCTGACGGTCCCGGTGCGGGCGTAGGGTCCTTGGTATGGACATCGGTCTCATCGGTCTCGGCAAGATGGGCGGGAACATGCGTACCCGCCTCCGCAACGCGGGGCACACGGTCGTCGGCTACGACCGCGACCCCGACCTCACGGACGTCGACAGTCTCGAGGAGCTCGTCGCGGCGCTGCCGAGCCCCACGGTGGTGTGGGTGATGGTGCCCTCGGGCGAGCCCACCCGGCAGACGGTCGAGGCGCTCGGCGAGCTGCTCGAGGAGGGTGACGTCGTCGTCGACGGCGGCAACTCCCGGTGGACCGACGACCAGCGGCACGCCGACCTGCTCGCCGCGCAGGGTGTGGGCTTCGTCGACTGCGGGGTCTCCGGCGGGGTCTGGGGCCTGGAGAACGGCTACGCCCTGATGTACGGCGGCGACGCCGAGAACGTCGCGAAGGTGCAGCCAGCCTTCGACGCGCTCAAGCCCGAGGGCGAGTCCGGTTCCGTCCACGCCGGCCGGGTGGGCGCCGGCCACTTCTCCAAGATGGTCCACAACGGCATCGAGTACGCGATCATGCAGGCCTACGCCGAGGGCTGGGAGCTGCTCGAGACCGTCGACCTGGTCGACAACGTGACCGAGGTCTTCGACTCCTGGCGCGAGGGCACCGTCATCCGCTCCTGGCTGCTCGACCTGATCGTCAAGGCGCTCGAGGAGGACCCCGGGCTGTCGAAGGTCAGCGGCTACGCCGACGACTCCGGCGAGGGGCGCTGGACCGTCGAGGCCGGGATCGAGAACGCGGTCGCGACCCCCGCGATCACGGCCGCCCTGTACGCCCGCTTCGTGTCACGGCAGGACGACTCCCCCGCGATGAAGGCCGTCGCCGCCATGCGCAACCAGTTCGGCGGCCACGCCATCCGGACCCCGTCGCCCCCCGGTGGCGACGTCGACGACGCCTAGACAACCGACCCAGACCACCGACCCAGCCCACCGACTCCAGCGGACACCGATGTACGTCGCCCACCTGACCCTCCACGACTTCCGGTCCTACGCCGACCTCGACGTCGCGCTCGGACCGGGGGCCACGGCGTTCATCGGCCGCAACGGGCAGGGCAAGACCAACCTGGTCGAGGCGATCGACTACCTCTCCCGGCTCGGCTCCCACCGCGTCTCCTCCGACGCGCCGCTGGTGCGGGCGGGTGCGGAGCAGGCGATCGTGCGGGCGGCCGTGGTGCGCGAGGGCCGCAGCGCCACCCTGGAGGTCGAGCTCAACCCGGGCCGGTCCAACCGGGCACGGGTCAACCGCGCGACGCTGCCCAAGGCGCGCGAGCTGCTGGGGCTGGTCCGGACCGTGGTGTTCTCGCCCGAGGACCTCACCCTGGTCAAGGGCGACCCCTCGGACCGCCGCAAGTTCCTCGACGACCTGCTGGTGCTCCGCATCCCCCGGCTCGCCGGCGTGCGCGCCGACTACGACCGGGTGCTGCGGCAGCGCAACAGCCTGCTCAAGACCGCCGGCCTGGCGCGCGGCGGGGCTCGCGACGGCGCGCTCGCCACCCTCGAGGTGTGGGACGACCACCTGTCCCGGACCGGCGCGGAGCTGCTGGAGGCCCGGCTCGCCCTGGTCGACCAGCTGCGCCCCTACCTCGGCAAGGCCTACGAGACGGTCGCGCGCGGTGCGACGCGCGACGACGCCGAGATGGAGTACGTCGCCTCCCTCGACCTCGGCGGCGCCACCACCCGGCCCGCGCTCACCGAGGCCCTGCTCGCCGGCGTCGAGGCGCGCCGCTCCGAGGAGCTCGACCGCGGACTGAGCCTGGTCGGACCCCACCGCGACGAGCTCCGGCTCACGCTCGGCAGCGCCGACGCCCGGCTGCCGGTGCGAGGCTACGCCTCGCACGGGGAGTCCTGGTCCTTCGCGCTCGCGCTGCGGCTGGCCTCCTACGACCTGCTCCGCGCCGAGGGGGACGACCCGATCCTGATCCTCGACGACGTCTTCGCCGAGCTCGACGGCGAACGGCGCCAGCAGCTGGCCGACCTGGTCTCCGGCGCCGAGCAGGTGCTGGTCACCGCGGCGGTCGCGGCCGACGTCCCGGCCTCGCTGGCCGGTGTCCGCTACCTCGTCGCCGACGGTGAGGTACGACGTGACGCCTGACCCGGAGGTCCCCCCCGGCGCCGAGGCGCCCGGCGAGCCGGCTCCGCCCGCCGTCGACCCGGACCACCGCGACGACGGCCTGGACCTCGCGCGGGCGATGACGCGGGCCTCGGCCCGGACCTCGCCGGCCAAGCGGGCGAAGCGCCGGGGCCGCTCCCCGCTGCCGTCCCGCTCCCGGGTCAGCGGCGCCCACCCCGACGAGCGCGATCCCCAGCTGCTCGACACCTCGGTCGGCCGGCTCGTCGACGACCACGGCTGGGAGGTCGACCTGAAGGTGCACGCCGTGTTCGGTCGCTGGGCCGAGCTGGTCGGGGACGACGTCGGGGCACACACGACGCCGGAGAGCTTCGCCGACGGCCGGCTGGTGGTCCGCACCGACTCCACGGCCTGGGCCACCCAGCTCACGCTGCTGGCACCCACCGTGGTCCGCCGCCTCAACGAGGAGCTCGGCCACGGGACGGTCACCCTGATCGAGGTGCTCGGCCCCCACGGGCCCAGCTGGAAGAAGGGCGGCCGCAGCGTCCGCGGCGGCCGCGGTCCCCGGGACACCTACGGCTGACCAGCAGCCCGTGGTGCGTACAGGGACCCGGAGACACCCCTGCGACGACGCTCAGAACGCGGTTCCGGACGCCTGAGCGCGGGTTCTCGGGTGCCGACCCCTCCACAGGGAGGGCTGCTGCGTGATCTGAGGCCTTCTGGGGGCTATCATGGGCTCCGGGTCGCGACCTCATCAGGCGCGACCTCGTCCATGCCGTGAACATCGTGGAGAAGAAGGTACGCGTGAGCGCCGAGCAGTCCCCGAAGCCTGATCAGTTGCCCGGCCCCTCCGGCGAGTACGACGCCTCCGCGATCCAGGTCCTCGAAGGACTCGAGGCGGTCCGCAAGCGCCCCGGCATGTACATCGGCTCCACCGGCGAGCGGGGGCTGCACCACCTGATCTGGGAGATCGTCGACAACGCGGTCGACGAGGCGCTGGCCGGCCACTGCGACCGGATCGTGCTCACGCTGCGCGCCGACGGCGGCGTGGAGGTCGAGGACAACGGCCGCGGCATCCCGACCGACACCGCTCCCGGCCAGGACATGCCCGCGCTCACGATGGCGCTGACGATGCTCCACGCCGGCGGCAAGTTCGGCGGTGGCGGCTACAAGGTCTCCGGCGGCCTGCACGGCGTGGGCGTCTCGGTCGTCAACGCGCTCTCCAGCCGCGTCATCGCGACCGTCCGCAACCGCGGCCACGAGTGGCGCCAGACCTTCAGCATCGGTGTCCCCGACGGGGACCTGGAGCAGCTGCGCCCGATGGCCGAGGGCGAGCGCACCGGCACCACGATCCTCTACTACCCCTCCCCCGACATCTTCGAGACCACCACCCACTCGCTGGAGACGATCACCTCCCGGATCCGCGAGTACGCCTTCCTCAACAAGGGCCTCGAGATCGTGGTCCGCGACGAGCGGCCGGTGGCCGACGAGATCGTCGACGCCGTCGAGGACGACACCGTCTCCGACACCGTCGACCAGGCGGGGGTCGACGCGATCCGGCGCAAGGAGGGCGGCGGCCTCGAGCAGGTCTTCCGCTACGACCGCGGCCTGGTCGACTTCGTCGAGCACCTCAACCGCCGCAAGGACAAGGCGAACCCGACCGTCATCTCCTTCGAGGCCGAGACGCCCGACAGCATCGAGCACCACATGAGTCTCGAGGTGGCGATGCAGTGGAACACCACCTTCACCGAGTCGGTCCACACCTTCGCCAACACCATCAACACCCACGAGGGCGGCACCCACGAGGAGGGCTTCCGCTCCGCGCTCACCACCCTGGTCAACAACTGGGGCGAGGAGTGGGGCCTGATCAAGAAGCGCGAGGACCGGGTCTCCGGCGACGACATCCGCGAGGGCCTCACCGCGATCATCTCGATCAAGCTGGCCGAACCGCAGTTCGAGGGCCAGACCAAGACCAAGCTGGGCAACACCGAGGCCAAGGGCTTCGTGCAGCGGGTGGTCAACGACCAGCTCGGTGCCTGGATGGAGCAGAACCCGGCCGAGGGCCGCGACATCGTCCGCAAGTCCCAGGCCGCCGCCAGCGCCCGGATCGCCGCCCGCAAGGCGCGCGACCTGGCCCGCTCGCGCAAGGGCCTGCTCGGCGGCGGCGGCCTGCCCGGCAAGCTCTCGGACTGCCAGTCGACCAACCCCGCCGAGTGCGAGGTCTTCATCGTCGAGGGCGACTCCGCCGGTGGCTCGGCCCGGCAGGGCCGCGACCCGAGGGTCCAGGCGATCCTCCCGATCCGCGGCAAGATCCTCAACGTCGAGAAGGCCCGGATCGACAAGGTGCTGGCCAACACCGAGGTGCAGGCGATCATCTCCGCCCTCGGCACCGGCATCCACGAGGAGTTCAGCCTCGAGAAGCTGCGCTACCACAAGATCGTGCTGATGGCCGACGCCGACGTCGACGGCCACCACATCAACACCCTGCTGCTGACCCTGCTGTTCCGCTTCATGAAGCCGCTGATCGAGCACGGCTACGTCTACATGGCGCAGCCGCCGCTCTACCGGCTGCGCTGGAACAAGCCGGCCGAGCACGAGTTCGTCTACTCCGACACCGAGCGCGACGCGATGATGAAGGACGGGCTGGCGCAGGGCAAGAAGCTCCCCAAGGAGAACCCCGTCCAGCGCTACAAGGGTCTCGGCGAGATGAACGCCGACGAGCTGTGGGACACCACGATGGACCCCAGCGGCCGGATCCTGCTGCAGGTCACCCTCGAGGACGCCGCGCGGGCCGACGAGATCTTCTCGATCCTGATGGGCGAGGACGTCGAGCAGCGGCGCTCGTTCATCCAGCGCAACGCCAAGGACGTCCGATTCCTCGATATCTAGTTCTCTAGCGCGAGCACTAGACAGTCCCAGACGACAGCAGAGAGACGAAGAGACACGTGACGGAGCAGACCGGAAACCTGATCGGCGACGGCGGGGACGGCCCCGGACCCGGCGGTCGGATCGAACCGATCGACCTGCAGGTCTCGATGCAGCGCAGCTACATCGACTACGCCATGGCCGTGATCGTCGGACGGGCCCTGCCCGACGTCCGCGACGGCCTCAAGCCGGTGCACCGCCGGGTGCTGTACGCCATGTACGACGGCGGCTACCGCCCCGACCGCGGCTACTCCAAGTGCTCGCGCGTCGTCGGCGACGTGATGGGCCAGTACCACCCCCACGGCGACACCGCGATCTACGACACCCTGGTCCGGCTGGCGCAGCCGTGGGTGCTGCGCGCCCCCCTGATCAACGGCCAGGGCAACTTCGGCTCGCCGGGCAACGACCCCGCCGCCGCGATGCGCTACACCGAGTGCCGGATGGCGCCGCTGGCCATGGAGATGGTCCGCGACATCGACGAGGACGCCGTCGACTTCGGGCCCAACTACGACGGCCGCTCCAGCGAGCCGCAGATCCTGCCCGCCCGGTTCCCGAACCTGCTGGTCAACGGCTCGGCCGGCATCGCGGTCGGCATGGCCACCAGCATCCCGCCCCACAACCTGCGCGAGGTCGCCGACGGCGCCCGCTGGGCGCTGGAGCACCCCGAGGCCACCCGCGAGGAGCTGCTCGACGCGCTGCTGGAGCGGATCAAGGGCCCGGACTTCCCCAACGGCGCGCTGATCGTGGGCCGCGAGGGCATCGAGCAGGCCTACCGCACCGGTCGCGGCTCGGTCACCCAGCGTGCGGTGATCGAGATCGACGAGGACGCCAAGGGACGCACCTGCCTCTCGATCACCGAGCTGCCCTACATGGTCAACCCGGACAACCTGGCCCTGAAGATCGCCGAGCTCGCCGACTCCGGTCGGGTGCAGGGGATCTCCGACGTCCGCGACGACACCTCCTCGCGCACCGGCCAGCGACTGGTCGTGGTCCTCAAGCGCGACGCGGTCGCGCGGGTGGTCCTCAACAACCTGCTCAAGCACACCGAGCTGCAGACCAACTTCTCCGCCAACATGCTGGCGCTGGTCGACGGCGTGCCCCGCACGCTCACCGTCGACCAGTTCATCAGCAACTGGGTGGCCCACCAGATCGAGGTCATCCAGCGGCGTACCCGCTTCCGGCTCGCCAAGTTCGAGCGCGAGGCCCACATCTACCGGGGTTACGCGAAGGCCCTGGACATGCTCGACGAGGTCATCGCGCTGATCCGTCGCTCCCCGGATGTCGAGGAGGCCCGCACCGGCCTGATGGACATGCTGGAGATCGACGAGATCCAGGCCAACGCGATCCTGGAGATGCAGCTGCGCCGGCTCGCGGCCCTGGAGCGGCAGAAGATCATCGACCGGCTCGCCGAGCTCGAGCTGATCATCGCCGACCTCCAGGACATCCTCGAGAGCCCCGAGCGCCAGCGCCGGATCGTGATCGAGGAGCTCGACGGGATCGTCGAGAAGTACGGCGACGACCGCCGCACCCAGATCATCGCGGCCGACGGCGACCTCTCGATGGAGGACCTGATCCCCGACGAGGACCTGGTCGTCTCCATCACCCGCGGCGGCTACGCGAAGCGGACCCTGCGCCACCAGTACCGGCTGCAGAAGCGCGGCGGCAAGGGGGTGCGCGGCGCCTCGCTGCGCGGTGACGACGTGGTCGAGCACTTCATCGCGACCACCAACCACCACTGGCTGCTGTTCTTCACGACCGCGGGCCGGGTCTACCGGACCAAGGCCTACAACCTGCCCGAGGCCTCCCGCGACGCCAAGGGCGGCCACGTCGCCGGGTTGCTGTCCTTCCAGCCCGACGAGCAGATCGCCCAGGTGCTCGCGATCCGCGACTACGACCAGGCGCCCTACCTGGTGCTCGCCACCCGCGCCGGCCTGGTGAAGAAGACCAACCTCAGCGACTACAACAGCCCGCGGCAGGCCGGCGTCATCGCGATCAACTTCCGCGAGGACGACGACGAGCTGATCGGCGCCCAGCTGGTCTTCCCCGAGGACGAGATCCTGCTGGTCTCGCGCAAGGGTCAGGCGGTCCGGTTCCGGGCCGACGACTCCCAGCTGCGGCCGATGGGACGGGCGACGTCTGGCGTCACCGGCATGAAGTTCCGCTCCGAGGTCGACTCGGTGCTGTCGATGTCGGTGATCCGCGCCGCGCAGGCCGCGGCCGAGGACAACGACGAGGACGTCCAGTACGTCTTCACGATCACCGACGGCGGCTACGCGAAGCGCTCACGCATCAACGAGTACCGCATCACCAACCGGGGCGGGCTCGGCGTGAAGGCGATGGCGCTGGCCAACGAGGACCGCGGGGTCCTGGTCGGGGCGTTCATCGTCGTCGAGGGCGACGAGGTGCTCTCGATCACCCAGTCCGGACAGGTCGTGCGCAGCCCCATCAACGCCGACTTCCGGCCGATGGGCCGCTCGACCCAGGGCGTGAAGTTCGTGGCGCCGAAGAACGGCGACTCGGTCGCCGTCGTGGCCCGCTCGGTGGAGTCCAAGGTCGAGGAGGAGCTCGAGGAGGAGGCGGCGGAGGCCGCCGCCTCCGAGGGTGTGCCCGAGGCTGGTTCGGTGACTGCGGCCCCGGACGAGGAATCGCCCGACTCCGGGCAGAGTGCAACAATCGAGGAGACCGGCACCGGTGACGAGCCGGACGACGCATCCGACGAGGCCGGCACCCAGGAGGACTGATGACGGAGCGCAGCGCCCCCGGGCGGACGGGCGTCCGTGACGGCGACCCTGCCAGCAAGCGTGCCGGCGACCCGCAGCGTGAGACGGCGGGCGACAAGGTGAGTGACAAGGGAAGCGACAACGCCGGCGACACCGCCACCCGTCCCGCGATCACCGAGCGGATCCAGGCGAAGCTGTCCCGGGCCGCCGACGAGCACCGGGCCAACGCCGAGCCGGGGGCCACGAAGTCCTCCGAGCGCGCCGCGGCCGGGGGCAAGCCGCCCCGGCGGGCGCGGCTACGGCTGACCCGGGTCGACCCCTGGTCGGTGATGAAGACCTCGTTCCTGCTCTCGGTCGCCTTCGGGATCGTCACCGTGGTCTCGGTGTTCATCGTGTGGAGCGTGCTCGGCGCGGCCGGCGTCTGGGAGTCCATCAACGCCACGGCCACCGACATCCTCGGGGACGAGGCCGCCAGCGGCTTCGACGTCACCGACTACATCGGCACCTCCCGGGTGATGGGCTTCACCATGCTCGTCGCGGTCGTCGACGTGGTGCTGCTGACCGCGGTGGCGACCCTCGGCGCGTTCCTCTACAACATGGCCGCAGCGCTGCTCGGCGGTGTCGAGGTCACGCTCGCCGAGGACCACTGAGCCCGTCCCCGACGCCGTTTTGTGGGCCGCTCGGCCGGTGGGGTAATCTCACCCGTCGGCAGTCGCGGCCAGCGGCTCCGGTGCACCACGCGGGCCTATAGCTCAGACGGTTAGAGCGCTTCCCTGATAAGGAAGAGGTCACAGGTTCAAGTCCTGTTAGGCCCACCCCTCCCTCACTCGTCCCGAGGAGCAACGATGAAGAAGATCCTGCTGGTCCTCGTCGCCGCGGCCGGTGCCGCGATCGCGAAGAAGCGGCTCGACGCGGGCCGCACCGAGCAGGCCCTGTGGGCCGAGGCGACCGACTCCGTCGAGCCGACCCACCGGGCCTGAGAGCCTTCTCCCCACGATCCACCCGGGGCCTTGGCGCAATTGGTAGCGCACCTGCTTTGCAAGCAGGGGGTTAGGGGTTCGAGTCCCCTAGGCTCCACCACCGGAAACCGCACGTCGGCCTGCGGTTTCTTCTCGTTTTCTGTCCTGTGCCCCTGCTGACCCGACCCCGGCTGCGACGCGCACGAGGGGTCCGGTCGGCCGACGGCGGTTCGGTTGGCACTGTCAGAGAGGTTGCGCACCCGGTCTCTCTATGGTCGTATCTAGGTACTGATTCGATCTAGATAGGGATGATGACCATGGGGGACGACGGGTGGCCGGTCGGGGACCAGGAGTGGGCTGCGAGGTACCGGCTGTCGATGGCGGGTAGGAGCGTGCCGGCGCCCGCGCTCGAGGAACGCGAGCGCGAGCTGGTGGGCGTGGTCCGGGAGATGCAGGTGCCCGCAGCCGAGCTCTTCGGCGACGCCGAGGAACTCGCCTGCGAGGACGCAGCCGAGCTCGCCACCGAGGAGGAGGCGGTGCGCACCTCCCTGGGCGGAGGGCTGCAACCCGCGCTCAAGGAGGTGGGGGGCATGCTGATGGGGGTCGGCGTCGTGACCTCGTTGCTCCTGATCATCCGCAGCGGTTGGTCGGTCGACATCGACACCGCGCTGATCCTGGTCGCTGCGAGCGTGCTGGTCGCGTTCGTGGGGTGGGTCGTTGCCCGGGCGCTCTTCTCCTCCGGACGGTCGGCCGGAGCAGTGTGGGCGGGCTTCGGTGCCGGCGCAGTCGCGGTTGCCGGCATCGCCGGTGCGGCCAGCCTGGGATCCGGCCACCTCGCGGCGCGTGACGTGCCGCTGCCGCTGCTGGTGGTCGGCCTGCTGGTCCCGGGCATCACCACGCTCGTCATCGCCGACCGGATGCCGCGGCGAGAGCTCCGTGAGACGTGGGATGACTCCCAGTGGCTGCGTCGGTTCAGGGGAGGTCTGCGTGCCCGCCTGGTGCCGGCTGCCACGGCCCGTGACCATGTCGCCGAGATCGAGCAGACCCTGGCGGCCGGAGGGACCTCGGCCTACGCGGAGTTCGGACACCCACTGGTCCTTGCCCACGCAGTGGCCGCGGCCGACAGGACCGCGCGCAGACGAGTCTGGGCGGTGTCCGCGAGCGCTGCGGTCGGTACGCCGCTGGGCCTCGCGGTGCTCGTCGTGACCGGCCAGAGCTGGGGGATGCTGACGGTCCCGGTGGCGGTCGGTCTCGTCCTCGTGGCCGCCGGTGCCCTCGTCGTCGGCTGGGGCCGCCGGCCGGGGACCACTCGGCGATGAGCACCGCGGCGTGGCAGCGCGCCTCGCTCCCGATGCTCATCCTGAGCGTCCTCTCGGTCGCACCGCGGCACGGGTACGGCATCTCGCAGGCTCTGGTGTCGGCCGGACTCCACCCGATCAAGGGTGCCCAGCTCTACCCGGCACTCGTACGGCTCGAGGACGAGGGCGCGATCGTGGCGCAATGGGAGCAGAGTGAGTCCGGCCCCGCCCGCAAGGTCTACGAACTGACCACCGCGGGTCACACGCTGCGGGCAGACCTGCTGGCGCAGTGGCGAGCGTTCGTGGCGGCTGCGGAGTCCGTCGGCCAGGCCGGGGGGCCGGAACGGTGAGTCGCTTCACCACCGCACCGCACTGCGATCGCCGTCGCCCCCTCCGTCGTGGGCACTGCGGTGATGTACAGCGGGCGCGCAGCGCCCTAGCCTGAGCAAGGTCCAGTCTGACCTCGGAGCCAATCGGAGGGCACTGTGTCCACACCACCGGACGAAGCGCACGTCTCGAGTGATCCTGCACGGCGCACCCTGGGGAGCGGGCGCTTCCAGATCACCGCGCCACGGGTGTTCCTCCCCGCTGCGGGACTGATCACCTTCTTCGTCGTCCTCACCCTGGCCATGCCGGGGCGGACCGGCGACCTGTTGAAGAAGGCCAACGGCACCGTGGTCGGCGACATGGGGTGGTACTACGTCATCGTCGTGAGCACCTTCGTGTTCTTCGCCGCCTGGTTGGCCTTCTCGCCGGTCGGCAACCTGGTGCTGGGCAAGGACGACGAGGAGCCCGAGTTCGGGCTGGGCTCCTGGTTCGCCATGCTGTTCGCCGCGGGCATGGGCATCGGCCTGGTCTTCTGGGGTGTCGCCGAGCCGCTCAACCACTTCGACGCTCCTCCGCCCGGCACGGGCGAGGCGGCTGCGTCGCGCGCGGACGTGGCCTTCGACGTGACGTTCCTGCACTGGGGACTGCACGCCTGGGCGATCTACGTGATCGTCGGACTGGCCGTCGCCTACGCCGTGCACCGCAAGGGGCGCCCGATCTCGATCCGCTGGGCCCTGGAGCCGCTGCTGGGCGCCGACCGGGTGAAGGGGTGGATCGGCGACGCCATCGACATCATCGCCGTCGTCGGCACGCTGTTCGGCGTCGCCACCTCCCTCGGCTTCGGCGTCAAGCAGATCGGCGCCGGTCTGATCTACCTCGGCCTCGTCGATGTCGATGCCGACACCGGCAGCGCGTCCAAGCTGGTGCTGGTCGTGCTGATCCTCGCCATCACCGCCCTGGCCACGCTGTCCGTGGCGACCGGGATCGACAAGGGCATCAGGTACCTGTCCAACATCAACATGGGCCTCGCCGGGGTCCTCCTGCTCGCCGTCCTGGCGCTCGGGCCGACGGTCTTCCTGCTCAGCGACTTCGTGCAGTCCCTCGGCTCCTACGTCCAGGCCTTCTTCCGACTGTCCTTCCAGACCCTCGCCTTCGAGGGCCAGGACGGCAAGGCGTGGCTGTCCGGCTGGACGACGTTCTACTGGGGCTGGTGGATCAGCTGGGCACCCTTCGTGGGCGTCTTCATCGCCCGGATCTCCCGCGGCCGCACGGTGCGCGAGTTCGTCGCCGGCGTCCTGCTGGTGCCGACGCTGGTCACGTTCCTGTGGTTCTCGGTCATGGGCGGCAGCGCGGTCTACCGGGAGATGTTCGGCGACGGCGGGCTGATCGATCCCGAGGACGGCGTCAGCACCGACTCGGCGCTCTTCCAGCTGCTCGACGGGCTCCCGGCCGGCACCGTGCTCTCGGTGATCGCGATCTTCCTGATCGTCGTCTTCTTCGTGACCTCCTCCGACTCCGGGTCCTTCGTCGTCGACATGCTCGCCAGCGGCGGCATCTCGACCCCACCGGTGTGGAGCCGCATCATGTGGGCCACCCTCGAGGGCCTGGTCGCCGCGGCCCTGCTGCTCGCCAGCGGCGACGCCGGGCTCGGTGCCCTGCAGACGATGGCGATCCTGCTCGCTGCCCCGTTCAGCATCGTGATGATCCTGATGATGTTCTCGACCGCCAAGGCGCTGCTGCTCGAGCACGGCCAACGAGAACGCACCGAGCGCCGACTCCTGGCCGACGAGGTGGCCGGTGAGATCGTGCGGCGGCGCGACCTCGACGTCACGAGGTCGGAGAGACGCGACCCCTAGCAGCCCGGCTCCCGCGCCCCGCGCGGGAGCCGGAGCCGGTGGAGGCGTAGTCTGACCGGATGCCCCTTTCGCAGGACCGCCGGTGACCGAGACCGAACAGCACGACACCGGGTCCGACACCGAGCCCGACACCGAGCCCGACACTGGGACCGACGCTGGGACCGACACGGAGCAGACCGACGTCGGCCTCGAGGAGGCCCAGGCCGCCTGGGCCGACGCCGCCCGCGAGATGCTGATCGGCACCGCCGGTCGCTACCACCACGTGCTCCAGTCCAAGGCCCTCGCGGCCGGGGTCCAGGAGCGCACGGGCATCACCGCCGTCCAGCGCGTGCACCAGTGGCTCGGCCCGGTCCTGGACCGCGTGGCCGCCGACTGCGCCCGGCGGGGGGAGCCGAACCTGACCGCGCTGTGCGTCAACACCGAGGGCAGCGTCGGGAAGGGCTACGCCGAGACCGTGACCGCCCACACCGGTGAGGTCCCCGAGGACCCGGACGCCCACGCCGCCGTCGAGCGGCTGGCCTGCCACACCCACTTCGAGGCCCGCGGCCTGCCGGCCGACGGCGGCACCGCCATGCTCACCCCGCGGCTCTCCGCCAGCCGGTCCCGGCTGCGCAAGATCGCGCTGGAGGACAGGCCGGTCGAGAGCTGCCCGGAGTGCTTCATGGTGCTCTCCGCCCAGGGCACCTGCTTGAACTGCGCCTGACCCACCAGGAGGATGCTGGGCGTGCGCGTCCTGGCGGTCCTCCTCGTGCTGGTCCCGGCCGCCCTCGGCGGCTGCCAGCAGCAGCCGGAGCCGCCACCGGCGCGGCCCCTCGCCTCGGTGCCGCCCGCGCCCGCCCCGGCGTACGACGCGACGCTGGAGCCGGCGGCGGCCGTGCTCTCGCTGGTGCCGCAGTCGGCCGACGTCGTGACCGTGACCGACTGGGACGCGATCCGGGCACAGCTCGGCCAGCCCGACCTCACCAGCGAGGACCTCGTCACCGACCGGTTCACCTTCTGGGAGCGGGCCGACGCCGAGTCGGCGGCGCTCGCGCAGGGGATGCTGCGCGAGGACGGGTCGACGCTCGAGCTCGACTACGGCTTCACCCAGGACGACGTGGACTGGGAGGCGCACTGGCGCGGTGAGGACGGTCCGGGCTTCGCACTCGCGCTGCGACCCGACCTCGACCTCGCGGGGGTGCGCCGTGCGATCACCGACGCGGTCGGGCCGCTCGACGGTGCGCGGCTGCGTCCCGAGGACCACCTGGTCGTCGCCGGCACGGCGGAGCTGGACGTGTGGGCCAGCGAGGAGCAGTGGCGACCGCTCGTCGACGAGCCCGCCTCCGCGACCTACCTGCAGCGGGGCTGCACGCCGCTGCACGAGGCCCTGGGCCCCGACGCCGACGCCGAGGACCAGGCCGCCCTGCTGGAGCAGCACCCGGTGACCACGCTGGAGGAGCTGCCCGGCCTGGCGCTGGCCTTCGGCGACCACACCGCGACGGTGTGGGTGGAGCCGGGGAGGGCCGACCTGTTCCAGCGGCTCCGGGTCGGTGAGGACTGGCCGGTGCCCCCGTTCCCCCGGACCTTCACCAACGGCGCGGCGGACCCGTCCTCGGGACGGCTGGGGTACGCCGTGCCCGATCCGCCGGCCGCGGCGGGACTCGCGCTGCTCGGGGAGCTGCCGTTCGCGATCTGCCCCGAGGTGGTGCCGTTCGAGGAGCCGACCGGGCTCTGAACCACACACCGATCGGGCACCGATCAGGCACCGAAAGTTCTCCACCGCTGTGCACTCACCTGTGGAGAACTACAGGCGTGTAACTCCTCCACAGGTGTGTGCACAGCTGTGGGAAAGGTGGACACCGCCGGCGGCGGCTGTGGACAACCGCCCCGGGTGCCGGACCGGTGTCAGACCGGCGTGGGAGGGTGTCGGCCCGGTCGCTCAGGGGGCGGTGAGGACCCGGGCGGCGACCGCCGCGAGCAGCAGCACGCCGAGCACGGCGAGGCCCAGTGCCTGCCAGCTGCCACGACGCTGGCGGGGGGCGTAGACGAGGACGCCGGTGACCAGCAGCCCACCGAGGAAGCCTCCGAGGTGGCCCTGCCAGGAGATGTTGGGGAAGGTGAAGGTCAGCACCGCGTTGAGCAGCAGCCAGCCGCCGATCTGGGAGACGTTGCCGCCGACCTTGAGGGCCAGCACCAGCAGCGCGCCCATCAGGCCGAAGATCGCGCCCGAGGCGCCGACGGTCTGCACCTGCGCCGGCGCGAACCACAGCACCACCGCCGAGCCCGCCACCGCGGAGAGCAGGTAGAGGGCCAGGAAGCGGACCCGGCCGATCGCCAGCTCCAGCTGGGGGCCGAGGAACCACAGCACCAGCATGTTCAGCCCGATGTGCCAGACCTCGACGTGGGTGAAGGCGCTGGTGAGCACCTGCCAGTACGCGCCGTCGGCGACGCCGGTGACCCAGGTGCCCTGCACCTGGGCAACGCACAGCTCCTCGGACGGGACCTGCGGGTAGTAGCCGGCCTGGCCGACCGGGTCGCACCGGTTGCCCAGGGTCAGCGCGAACCGGTCCAGGACCGTGCTCGAGCGGCCGCCGGTCGCGGTGATCGCGAGCCAGACGGCGACGTTGAGCGCGATCAGCACCAGCGAGGTCAGCGCCGGGTTGCCCGAGCGGACGCCGCCGTACGCCGTGCGGCCCTGCCGGGTCTGCCGGGCGCCCTCGGCGACGCAGGTCGGGCACTGGAAGCCGACCGCCGCGTCGCTCATGCAGTCCGGGCAGATCGTCCGGTCGCAGCGCTGGCAGCGGATGTAGGACTCCCGGTCGGGGTGCCGGTAGCAGGTCGGCACCCCCTGACCGGGAGTCTGGGCGGGGGGCTGGCTGCTCAGCCGACGACCTCGACCGACTCGATGACGACCGGCTCGACGGGACGGTCCATGGCGCCGGTGGAGGTCGCGGCGATCGCGTCGACCACGTCGCGGGACGCCTGGTCGGCCGCCTCGCCGAAGATGGTGTGGCGGCCGTTGAGCCACGGGGTCTCGCCGACGGTGATGAAGAACTGCGAGCCGTTGGTGCCGGGCCCGGCGTTGGCCATCGCGAGCAGGTAGGGCTTGTCGAAGCCGAGGCCGGAGTTGACCTCGTCGCCGAAGGTGAAGCCCGGGCCGCCGGTGCCGGTGCCGAGCGGGCAGCCGCCCTGGATCATGAAGCCGGGGATCACCCGGTGGAAGGTGAGGCCGTCGTAGAACGGGCCGCTCGCGCCGTTGCCGGCGTCGTACTCCTTGGTGCCCTGCGCGAGACCCGTGAAGTTGGCGACGGTGTTCGGCGCGTG
Organism: uncultured Actinomycetota bacterium; assembly: GCA_963795215.1. GTDB lineage: Bacteria > Actinomycetota > Actinomycetes > Propionibacteriales > Nocardioidaceae > Nocardioides. The sequence goes on along the minus strand of CAWCGW010000006.1, from coordinate 20,174 downwards.
GTCGGGGAAGAGGTTCAGCGTGATGTCGCCGTGGTTGGTCTTGAGGATCGCCTGCTGGTCGGCCATGGCACCGCTCTCTGCTCGGGGTGGACGGGGGGATCGACCCGCGCTCCGTCCGGTGTGCTGTACTCCCTCGATCCTGCCAGACCGATCCTTGGCACCGGTCCACCACCCGTGTGGGTGGCTGGCCCGCGTTGGAGCGACGTGGTGAGATGGGACCACGCGAAGCGAGAGGAAGATCCCCCATGGGCATCCGCCGGAAGAAGACCTTCATGGAGCAGGCCGCCGACTACGTCGAGCACGCCGTCGAGCAGGTCCGCCCCCACGTCGAGCAGGCCGTCGACACCGCGAAGGAGCGCGCCGTGCCGTTGGTGCAGGACGCTCGCGACAAGGCAGGTCCGGTCCTGACCGAGGCCCGCGACCGGGCCAGGCCGATCATCGCCGACGGCGCCGCCCTCGCCGCCGACAAGGCCGCCCTGGTGGCCGAGGTGGCCTCGGCCAAGGCCGCCGAGAGCCGTGACCTCGCCACGGCCAAGGTCGCCGAGCTCAAGGGCGAGCCGCCGAAGAAGAAGAAGGGCGGCAAGCTGCGCAAGCTGGTGCTCTTCAGCGGGCTGGCCGCGGCCGCGGCGTTCGTGGCCTCCAAGCTCAAGGGCAACCAGGAGAGCCAGAACTGGCAGTCCTCCTACACCCCGTCGCCGCCCCCGGCTCCGGCGCCGGCTGCTGCGGCGAGCGCCGACGACAGCGCCGGGTCCTCCCCGGACGAGGCGCTGGCCGACGAGGCCGAGTCGGCGCACCCGGTCTCGACGCCGGACGACCCGGCCGACGAGACCGTGATCGAGGACGACAGCAAGGCCTGAGCCTCCGCTGCCACCGTCTGCCCGCAGGGCCCGGGTCGCCGCGTGCGACCCGGGCCCTCGTGCGCGCCACGCCCGCTGCACCCGTCCTAGGGCTGGTCCTCGCGCTGCTGCTCCTGGATCCAGGCGTCGATGTGCTCCCACCAGCCGAAGAGCCACTCGATCCGCTCCTCGCGCCCGGTGGGGATCTCCTCGCCGCGGCACCTGCCACCACCGCATCACGATCCGCTTGTCCATCGGCAGCTCGCGCCACACGTCGCCGATCGTCAGCAGGTGCTCGAGGCCGGTGTGGCCGACGAGCACGACGTCGGCGTCGGGAGCGCCGTCGAGCGCGGCGAGGAACCCGCCGGGGCGGGGGGCCAGCACGTTGGTCATCGCCTCGGCCCGCGCGGCCATGCGCTCCATCCCCAGCGTCGCGCAGCCGGTCGATACCGCGCTGCCGTCGCTCCTGGGTGAAGTTGCCGCCCTCGGGGAAGATGACGAACGCGTCGTCGTGGTCCAGGCCGCGGGCCAGCTCCTCGATGTGCTGCTCGACGTCGTCGGTGCGGGGGTCGATGAAGCGCGCGGGGATCCGGTTGAGCAGCACGTCGACGGCGGGGTCCCAGGCCAGGGTGTCCTTGAGGACCACCCGCGGCTCGCGGGAGTACCAGTGCATCAGCGCGTGGATCAGCGTGAAGGAGTCACCCGGGCCGGCGTGCCGGCAGGCCACCAGCAGCGGCACCCCGGGGTGCGCGTCGGGCGAGGGGCCGTCGGTCTCGATCCGTAGCGCCAGCACCCGCTGCGCCTCGCGGAAGAACACCCACATCACGCCCTGGACCAGGTCGTAGTGGACGCCCTCGAAGTACGGCGTCCGGATCCGGCGGCCGAAGCCCGAGGAAAACCACAGCCCGAGCATCACGAGCAGCATCAGCGTCTCGCAGCTGAGGTAGAGCAGCACGACCCACAGCAGCCGCAGCGCCCGCCACCGGCCGGGCAGCACGGGGGAGAGCAGGGCGGAGCCGATCACCCACAGCGGCAGCGTCAGCCAGACCAGGCCGGTGAGCCCGATCACCGCGGGTGCCAGCACGCCGCGCCGCAGCAGCCAGGTGGGTCCCGCCACCCGGGCGGTCCCCCGCGCGGTCCGCTGCTCGCTCACGCGGGGCCCAGGTGCTCGTCGAGGTAGTCCCTGCTGGCGGCGTACGTCGCCTCGATCCGGGCCTCGACGCCCCGGAAGTCGCGGACGGCACGCACCGAGTCGTCGCGCGGGGAGGTGCCACGGGCGGGGAGCACGTGCGCCTCGACCTCGGGCGGCAGCTCGGCCATCTCGCGCGTGAAGCGGTGGCGCCGCGCGATCTCGAAGGAGACCCGGGCGACCTCCCACGGCCGTTGCGGGACGGTGAGCGGCCGGTCGATCCGGCCCACCTGGAGCACGAAGAGCCGGGTCGCCCCCAGCTGGACGGCCCGGGAGACCGGGATCGAGTTCACGATCCCGCCGTCGAGGTAGTGCTGCCCGTCGACCTCGGCCGGCGGCATCAGGCCCGGGACCGCCGCGCTGGCCACGACCGCGTCCACCAGCGGCCCGGACTCGAACCAGTGCTCGGCGGCGCGCTCGATGTGCGCCGCACAGGCCTGGAACCGGACCGGGAGGTCCTCGATCCGCTGGTCGCCGAACTCCTCGGCCAGCCGCTGCCGGATCGGCGTGGGGGAGTAGAGGTGGGTGCCGGTCGACATCGCCCGCCGCACGGTCCGCAGCGGCCGGTCGCCGTAGACCTCGCGGCTGCGGCTGACCTGGAGCCACAGCTCCGCGAGCCGGTCGGTGACCGCGAGCGTCGGCTCCCGGGCGACCATCGCGCCGTTGAGGGCGCCCACGCTGGTGCCGAGCACCAGGTCGGGGGCGATGCCGCGCTCGAGCAGCGCGCGCAGCATCCCGACCTCGACCGCGCCGAGGACACCACCGCCCCCGAGCACGAACGCCGTGGTCACGACTCGACGGGCGCGAGGTGCTCGGCGCGGACCCGGCGGGTGGCGCGGCGCTCGGCCCAGAAGGACAGCAGCGGCACCGTGCCCAGCGCCAGGGTCACCAGGGTGAACGGGACGTCCCAGCGGGCCTTGCGGGACAGGGCGAAGGCGGCGACCAGGAAGAGCATGTAGAGCCAGCCGTGGGCGACGCCGAGGTACGTCGTGATCGCCTCGCCGACGCGCTGGGCCTCGGAGCCCTCGGTGACCAGCTCCGGGGTGGCGGGGAAGACGCCCCACATGCCGGCGCCGTCGAAGTTGGCGAGCGGGACCCCGATCAGGATCAGGACCACGAGCAGGACACCGACGACGGTGGCCATCACGCGGTAGCGGAGGAGTGCTGAGCTCACGGGCCGAGCCTACGGTCCGGCTCCGCGTCCGGAGCACTGCCCGTCCCGGTGCCGTCGCCCGCTGCCTGCTGCCGATGCGCGTCGACGAGGTGGCGGACCCACACGAACACCGCGAACGCCCCGAAGATCCACCACTCGAGCGCGTAGAGGAAGTTGCGGGCGCCGGTGAACCGGTCGACGTCCGGGAGCTGCTCGAGGGTGGCCGCCCGGAGCCCGTCGGTCGGCTCCGTGGCGACCGCGTAGCCGCTGTAGAGGTCGCGGTCGAGGAGCTGCACGAGGTCGGCCGGCCGCAGCTGCGGCAGCACGTCGTCGGTGGGGTCGTCGTCGGCCACGCCGGAGCCCTCCCCGGGCTGCAGCCAGCCGGTCAGCGCGGCCCGGCCGCCGACCGGCTCGGCCTCGGGCCGGACGCTGAGGCCGCGGACGACCGGGAGCGCCGCCTCCCCGCCGTCGACGACCAGCGGGGTGACCACCCAGTAGCCGTCGTCGCGCTCGACGAAGACGGTGGCGGTGTCGACCCAGGCGCCGGCGACGGTGACCGGCTGCCCGACCGAGGGGGCCGGGAAGGGGTCGTCGGGGCCGAGCACGTCGGCCAGGGGCACCGGCTCGCTGCCGGTCAGGTCACGGGCGGTCGCCTCCCGCTCGGCCTGGCCGGCGCCGTACTGCCAGGAGCCCAGCAGCACCGCGGCGCCGAGCAGCACCAGGACCAGCAGGTGGCCCGGCCACCGCCGGGGTGCCCACGGGCCCGCGGGGTTCACTCCCAGCGGGTGGCGAAGGTGAAGCCGACGGCCATGAAGGCGATCCCGACCAGCAGGTTGTACTGGCCGAGGTCGTTCATCACCGGGATGCCGGAGATGTCGTTGCTGAAGACGTAGTAGGTGCAGATCCACAGCAGCCCGATGAGGAAGCACGCGAGCATCCCCACGACGACGCCGCGACCGCGGCCGAGCGGCGTGGCGGGGTGTGCGGAGACCGCGAGGCCCAGCATCGCCAGGCCGAAGCCGATGAGGTAGTTCCAGTCGCCGAGGTCACCCATGAAACCCGGGCCACCCGGCTTCGGTGCCGGGACCGCGGCAGGGTCGACCCGCACGACGAGGTAGGTGTAGGCGATCCACGCGACGCCGATCACCATGAGCAGCAGCGCCAGCAGGAACCGCACGGTGAAGACCGGGGCGCCGCCCATCAGGTCGTTGCTGTGATCCTGCTGGGCCTTGGCCTTGGGCTTGGACACCGGTACTCCTCGTGACTGTGCCGTGGGTGCTCGGCATGACGTGCGCTGGACGCGGGAGCTAGCGTAGTCGCCGTGAGTGCCGATCCCGACCCCAGCCCCGAGCCCGGCCCCGGGACGCGCGCCCGTCGGCGCGGCCCGTGGCGCATCGGCACGCCCCTGGTCGGGCTCGCGTGCGGAGCCCTGTTCGTCACCAGCTTCGCCAACAGCGAGGGCACCGACCTGCGGCCGGGCCGCTACACCGACCTGGCCTCGGTCGTCGAGGCGGAGAACGACGAGTACCAGGAGCTGGAGGCCCGGGTCCAGGACCTGACCGGCGACGTGGACCGGCTCAGCGGCCTGGTCGGCAACACCGGTGTCCGCAAGCTGCAGTCCCAGGTCGAGGCGATGCGGCAGCCGGCCGGGCTGACCGCCCGGTCCGGCCCGGGCATCACCGTGACCCTCTCCGACGCCCCGGAGGAGGTCATCAACAGCACCACCCGGGAGCTGCGGTTCCTGATCGTGCACCAGCAGGACATCCAGGCGGTCGTCAACGCGATGTGGGCCGGTGGCGCCGAGGCGGTCACCATCCAGGGCCAGCGTCTGGTGTCCACCAGCGGCATCAAGTGCGAGGGCAACGCGGTGATGCTCGGGGGCGGGGTCTACCCCGAGCCCTACGTCATCTCGGCCATCGGTGACCCGGTCCAGCTCGAGTCGGCGGTCCTCGCCGACGACGACGTCGAGCGGTACCGGCGCGACGCCGCACTCCCCGACGTCTCGGTCGGCTTCGACCTGCAGCCCGAGGAGCAGATCGACGCGCCGCCGTACGAGGGACTGATGTCCCGCACCTACGCCGAGCCGCTCGGCTAGCCTCCGCCCCCGGCGTCCTCACCGGGCGGCGTCGACGGGTCGGTCGGCAGCGAGGGGTCCGTCGTCGGTGTTCCGGTGTCGGTCGGGCTCGGCTCCTCGCTCGGCTCCTCCTTCTCGAAGGAGCTGACCACGATGGTGACGGTGGCGCCGTCGGAGGCGTTCTCGCCGCCGTCGGGGCTCTGGTCGATGACCGTGCCCTTCTCCTTCTTGGTGTCCGAGGACTGCACCACGTCGACGTTGAAGCCGGCGTCGGAGAGGACCTGCTCGGCCTCCTCCTGGGAGAGGCCCACGACGTCCGGGACCTCCTCGGGCCCGTCGGAGAAGAAGACCGTGACCGTGCTGCCCTCGGCGATGCTGTCGCCGGGCGCGGGGTCGGTGGCCAGGACGGTGCCCTTCGGCTCGTCGCCCTCCCGCTCCTCGAAGGTGGCCTCCAGGCCACGCTCCTCGATCACCGCGAGGGCCTCGGCCCGGGTGAAGCCGAGCGTGTAGGGGACCTCGACGAGGGGGGCGCCCTCGGAGACCACGAGGGTCACCGTGCTGCCCGGCTCGACGAACTGGTCGGCGTTGGGATCCTGCTCGAGGACGCGGTCGGCCCTGACGTCGGAGTCCGGGCGGTACTCGACGTCGATGTCGTCGAACCCCGCGGCACCCAGCTCGGCGCGGGCGGCGTCCTCCTTCATCCCGATCACGTCCGGCACCCGGTCCTGCTCGGGGGGCGACTCGAACATCTGGGGCAGCAGGTAGGCGGCACCGCCGAGCAGCAGCAGCAGCAACAGGCCCAGCAGGACCAGCAGCCCCTTGCGGGAACGGCCCTGGTCCTCGTCGTCCTGCGCGGGCAGGTTGCCGGTCGTCGCCGGCCCCGGGACGGGGGCGGCCGCCACCATGGTGCGGTCCTCCGGCGGCGGTGGCGGGGGCGTGGCGTGCACCGGACGGCCGGCGAGGTAGCGCTCGATGTCGCTGCGCATCGCGGCAGCGGACTGGTAGCGGTCCTCCACCCGCTTGGCCAGCGCCTTCATCACGATCGCGTCGATGGCCGGCGGCAGCTCGACGTCGTGGTCGGACGGCGGGACCGCCGGCTCGCGGACGTGCTGGTAGGCGACCGCCACCGGGCTGTCCCCGACGAACGGCGGGCGCCCGGTCAGCAGCTCGTAGAGCAGGCAGCCGGCGGAGTAGACGTCGGAGCGGGAGTCGACGGTCTCGCCCCGCGCCTGCTCCGGGGAGAGGTACTGGGCGGTCCCGACGACGGCCGCGGTCTGGGTCATCGTCGAGGAGGCGTCGGAGATCGCGCGGGCGATCCCGAAGTCCATCACCTTCACGTCGCCGGACGGCGTGAGCATCACGTTGCCGGGCTTGATGTCGCGGTGGATGATCCCGGCGCGGTGGGAGTAGTCGAGGGCCGAGAGCACGCCGCTGGTGATCTCCAGGGCACGCTCGGGGAGGATCTTGCGCCCCTCGCGGATGATCTCGCGCAGCGTGCGGCCGGCGACGTACTCCATGACGATGTAGGGCTGCTCGACGTCCGAGCCGTCGGTGGCGTGCTCCTCGCCGGTGTCGTAGACCGCGACGATGGAGGGGTGGTTGAGCGAGGCCGAGGACTGCGCCTCGCGCCGGAACCGTGCCTGGAAGGTCGCGTCGCTGGCCAGGTCGGTGCGCAGCCGCTTGACCGCGACCACCCGCCCGAGCCGCTGGTCGGTGCCCTTGCGGACCTCCGCCATCCCACCTCGGCCCAGCAGCTCGCCGAGCTCGTAGCGTCCGCCGATCAGGCCGCTCACGGGGTCTCCTCCTCGGTGGTGGTCTCGTCCACGGGGGTCGGCTTGTCGTAGTACTGGACGGTGACGGTGTCCCCGTCCTGGAGGTCCTCGGTCGGGCTGACCGACGCGACGGCGTCCTCCTGCTGGGTGCCGTCGTTGTCGATCTTCTCCTTCGACGGCTTCAGGCCGAGGGCACGCAGCTCGTCCTCGACGTCCTTGATGTCGCGCCCGACGTAGTCGCCCTCGTTGATCGAGAACGTCTCCGGCTCCTGCGAGGTCTCCTCCGTCGGCGGCGGGGCCTCGGTGGTGGCCTCCGTGGTGGGCTCGGTGGTGGCCTCGGTGGTCGGGTCCTGCGTCGTCGGCTCGTCGGTGGTGCGGGTGGTGCGGTCGCCTCCCGGCTGGTCGGTCGGCGTCGGCTCGTCGTCGCCGGTGAGGGCGACCGCGAGCAGGGCGACGACCGCCACCAGCGCGACCACGGCGAGCACGACCCACAGCCACGGCGCACCGCGCCGACCCGTCGGTGGCGGCGTCACCGGATCGGCGGGCGCTGCCGCCGGGCCGGTCGGGGTCGGCACGGGCGCGGCGGGGGCCATCACCTGCGTGGAGGACCCTGCGGCGGGCACGACGGCGGTGGCCGCGGCGGCGGACGGGTCGCGCAGCGCGGCGGCGAAGGCGGTCGCGTCGGGGTAGCGCTCGGCAGGGTCCTTGGCCATCGACCGGGTGACCACCGCGGCGAGGTCGGCGGGGACGTCGTCCGGGAGCGGCGGAACCGGGTCCCGGACGTGGGCCAGGGCGGTCGCGACCGGGGTCTCGGCGATGAAGGGCCGCCGCGAGGTGAGGCACTCGAACGCCACCACGCCGAGCGAGTAGACGTCGGAGGCCGGCGTCACCTGCCCACCCTGCGCCTGCTCGGGCGAGAGGTACTGGGGCGTGCCCATCACCTGCCCGGTCTGGGTCAGCGCCATCCCCTCCATGGCCCGGGCGATGCCGAAGTCGGTGATCTTCACCCGTCGGTCCGGGGTGACCAGGAGGTTGGCCGGCTTGACGTCGCGGTGGACGATGCCGGCCGCGTGGGCGGCGCCGATCGCGTCGGCCGCCTGCGCCATCAGGTCGCGGGTGACCTCCGCGTCCAGCGGCTGGCCGGGGTGGATCAACGCCGAGAGCGGCTGTCCGTCGACCAGCTCCATCACCAGGTAGGGCTGGGGGCTGCCCCCACCGGGACCGCTCGGTGCGGCCTCACCGAAGTCGTAGACGGCCGCGACGCCGGGGTGGTGCAGCGCGGCGGCGTGCTGGGCCTCGGAGGAGAAGCGGGTGCGGAACGTCGCGTCGTCGGCGTACTCGGCCTTGAGCAGCTTGACCGCGACGGTGCGGCCGAGGGTGGTGTCCGTGGCCCGCCACACCTCGCCCATGCCACCGGTGGCGATCCGCGAGTCGAGGCGGTAGCGGTGCCGGTTGTCGGCGAACCGCTCGGGGCCGGCCGGCGGTCCGTGGTGGTCGTCGCTCACGGGTCGATCACCGCCTCCATCACGGCCTTGGCGATCGGGCCGCCGAGGGCGCCGCCGGCGATCTCGCCGCGATCGGTGCCGGGCGCGCTCTGGATCATCACCGCGACGGCCACGTCGGGGTCCTCGGCCGGTGCGAACGAGGTGAACCACGCGTACGGCGCGACGTCGTCGACCCCGCTCTGCGCGGTGCCGGTCTTGCCCGCGACCGCGAAGCCGGGAATGGCGGCCGGACTCGCGGTGCCGTTGGAGACCGTCTCGACCATCAGGTCGGTCAGCACGTCGGCGGTCGAGGCGTCGACCGCCTGGGAGAGCTCCTCCGGGTCGGTCTTGGGAAGCACCTCGAGCTCGGGGGTCAGCACCGCGTCGACGAGGTAGGGGCGCATCACGGTGCCGCCGTTGGCGATCGCGGCGGAGACCATCGCCATCTGCAGCGGGGTCGCCTGGACCTCGAACTGGCCGATCCCGGTCTGACCGGTCTCGGGCGGGTTCATGCCCCGGGGGAAGACCGACTCCGCCTGCGAGGGCAGGTCGTCGAGGTAGTCGCTGTTGAAGCCGAACGCCTCGGCCTGGTCGAGCATCGCGTCGGCGCCGACCTCGACCGCGAGCTTGGCGAAGGTGGTGTTGCACGACTGCGCCATCGCCTGGGTGAAGGGGATCTTGTCGGTGCCGCAGTCGCGGCCCTCGTTGTCGATCAGCCCGGAGTCGTCGCTGGTCTGCGGCAGCTGGTAGGTCGCGCCGCCGGGGACCTGCGAGCTCGCGTCGTAGCCGAGCTCCTCGATCGCGGCGGCGGCCGTGACGATCTTGAACGTCGAACCCGGGGCGAGCCGGGTCTGGATCGCGCGGTTGAGCAGCGGCTCGTTCTCCTGCTTCTGCAGCTGCTCGGCGCGCTTGGCCACGGCGGTGAAGTCGTGGCCGGCCAGCTCGTTGGGGTCGTAGGTCGGCAGCGAGACCATCGCCAGGATCTTGCCGGTGCTCGGCTCGATCGCGACGACCGAGCCCTCGACGTCCTCGCCGAGGGCGGAGAGCCCCTCGTAGGCGGCGGTCTGCGCCTCGGCGTCCAGCGTCAGCTGGACGCTGCCACCCTTGGTGCCGGAGTTGCTGAGCAGGTCGACCAGCCGGGTCACGAACAGCCGGGAGTCCTCGCCGGAGAGCACGGCGTTCTGGGAGCGCTCGACCGCCGTCTGGCTGAAGTAGGAGAACCACCCGGTGACGTGGGCGTACTTCAGCGGTTGCGGGTAGGTCCGCTGGAACTCGTAGCGGTCGTTGCTGCGCTTGCTCTCCGCGACGGGGGTGCGGCCGACCAGGATCGCGCCCCGCTCGCTGGAGAACGCGGCCTCGAGCACCCGCCGGTTGCGCGGGTCGTCGTTGAGGGCACCGGCCTGCCAGTACTGCAGGTAGGTGGCGTTGAGCATCAGCGCCAGGAACAGCAGCAGGCAGAAGATCGAGATCGTGCGGATCGGCTTGTTCATGTCTCCGTCACGCCTTCACGGCCTTGACCACCTGGGTGGTCTCGGAGTCGGCGTCGTCGTCGGCGGTCAGCTGGGGTGCGGGGCGCCGGGCCTGGTCGGAGACCCGGAGCAGCAGCGCGATGATCACCCAGTTGGCGACCAGGCTGGAGCCGCCGTAGGACAGGAAGGGGGTGGTGAGGCCGGTGAGCGGGATCAGCCGGGTGACCCCGCCGATGACCACGAAGACCTGCATGGCGAACACGCCGGCGAGGCCGACGCACAGCAGCTTGCCGAAGCCGTCGCGGCACACCAGCGCGGCTCGCAGCGCCCGCTCGACGATGAAGCCGTAGAGCAGGATCACGGCGATGACACCGGTGAGGCCCAGCTCCTCGCCGATCGAGGCGACGATGAAGTCCGACTCGGCGTACGGGACCCGCTCGGGGGAGCCCTCGCCGAAGCCGCGGCCGAGCAGGCCGCCGTAGGCCATGCCGAACAGGCCCTCCACCAGCTGGCCGCTGCCGGGGGTCTCGTCGAAGTACTTCATCGGGTCGAGCCAGATCGCGACCCGGTTCTGGATGTGGGAGAGGGCGCCGGTCGAGACCGACACGTAGTAGAGCAGCCCGGCGCCACCGAAGAACATGGTGCCGCCCACGACCAGCCAGCCGGGACGCTCGGTCGCGACGTAGAGCATGATCAGGAACAGCCCGAAGAACAGCAGGCTCGAGCCGAGGTCGCGCTGGAAGACCAGGATGCCGAGGCTGACGACCCACATCGCGAGGATCGGCCCGAGGTCGCGGCCGCGGGGCAGGTCGATGAACAGGATCCGGCGGCCCGCGAGCGCCAGGGCGTCGCGGTGCAGCACGAGGTATCCGGCGAACGCGACGACCAGCAGCACCTTGGCGACCTCGCCGGGCTGGAAGCTGAAGCCGGCGAGCCGGATCCAGATCTGGGCGCCGTTGACCGACGTGCCGATGCCGGGCACCAGCGGCAGCAGCAGCAGCAGGATCGAGGCCAGACCGAGGGTGTAGGTGAACCGCTGCAGCACCCGGTGGTCGCGGAGGAACACCAGGGTGAGGACGAACAGCAGCACGCCGAGGGTCATCCAGATCAGCTGTTGGCGCGCGAACGTCGTGTCGTCGGCGAGGTCGAGCCGGTGGATCACGGCCAGGCCGAGGCCGTTGAGCGCCGCGACCACGGGGAGCAGCACCGGGTCGGCGTAGGGGGCGGTGAACCGGATGACCACGTGGGCGGCCACGACCAGCACGGCCAGCCAGCCGGCGTAGCCGATCATGTTGGCGGGGATGGTGCCCTCGACGCCGAGCCCGACCGCGGCGTACGCCCCGGTGGAGACGGCGAGCGCGAGCACGAGGAGGAACAGCTCGGCGCCGCGGCGGCGGCGGTGGACGAAGCCGAGCAGCGATCCGCTCTGGGACATCAGCCGCCCGCCGTTCCGGTGCCGTCCTCGGGCACCAGGTTGGCGACGGTGGTGTGCGCGGCGTCGAGGTCGCTGGCGCCGATGCCCTCGGCGACCTGTCCGCGGTCGTACTCGCTGAGGGTCGAGACCTCGATGTCGGTGACCTCGTAGGGGGAGGAGAGCTCGATCCCGGGCAGCGACGCGTCGACGCCGCGGTAGATCGTGACCTTCCCGTCGTACTCGGCGACGTAGTACTGCTGCTGCGTCCACGACCAGGCACCGGCGCCCGCGACCCAGATCAGGCCGACCACCACCAGCAGCGTGAGCGCCCGGCGGATCCAGGCGAAGCGGTGGGGCGGCCGGGGCGCGTAGCGCGCCTCCTCCGGGTCGATCGGGTCGGAGGGGAACGCGTGGCCGCCGAGGTCGTCGGGGATCTCGGCCTGGACCGGCTCGAGCTCGCCGGTGTCCCCGGAGCGGTGCCCGCGGAACAGGCCGCTCACGCCACGGCCGCGGCGCGGCAGCTCGGCGGCGGCCCCGACGAGCATCGGCTCGACCGAGGCGTCGGGCTCACCGTCGGCCACGTCGGCGACCAGGCAGGTGACGTTGTCGGTGCTGCCGGCCGCGAGGCTGGCGCGGACCAGCTCGACGGCGGCGAAGTCGGCGTTGCCGGTGCTGAGGATGTCGGCGAGCCGGGCGTTGTCGAGGACGCCGCAGGCGCCGTCGCTGCAGAACAGCAGCCGGTCGCCGACCTCGAGGGCCACCTCGAACAGGTCGGGCTCGAGGTCGTGGATGCCGTCGACGGCGCGGAGGATGAGATTGCGGTGCGGGTGGACCCGTGACTCGGCCTCGGTGATCTGGCCGTCGTCGATGAGGGTCTGGACGAAGGTGTGGTCCTTGGTCAGCTGTTCCAGCTGGCCGCCGCGGAGCAGGTAGGCACGGCTGTCCCCGACGTGGCCCATGCCGAGCCGCGCGCCGTCGAAGAACCCGACGGTGGCCGTGGTGCTGGTGCCCGACAGCGCGGGGGTCTCGTCGACGAGGTCCCCGATCTTGTCGTGGGCGCGGTGGAGCGCCCCCGCCACCTGGCCGAGCAGGTCGGCGCCCTCGGCGTCGGCCGCGGGGCCGTCGTCGAGCCGGCGGAGCTGGCTGATGGCCGTGCTGCTGGCGATGTCGCCGCGTGCGGCGCCACCGACCCCGTCGCAGACGGCGATGACGTGGGGGCCGGCGTAGCCGGAGTCCTGGTTGTCCTTCCGGACCCGGCCGACGTCGGAGATCGCGGCGTACTCGAGGCGCATGGGGTGGCCGGCCCTACTTCCTCAGCTCGAGGATGGTCTTGCCGATCCGGACCTGCGTGCCCAGCGTGAGGGTCGTGGGCTGCGTGATCCGCGCCGTTCCGACGTAGGTGCCGTTGGTGGAACCGAGGTCCTCGACGAACCACTGGTCCGCGGAGGAGGCGATCCGTGCGTGGCGCGTGGAGACGTAGTCGTCGTCGAGCCGGATCGCCGCGTCGGAGCCGCGGCCGATCAGGATCGGCGCGTCCTCGAGCTCGGCGCGCTCACCGGTGTTGGCGCCCTCGACGACCAGCACGTGGCTCGGGCTGCCGCGCCGCTTCGCGGGTGCCTTGGGGGGCTTCTTCTGCTTCGGCGCCTTGGCCGCACCCCGGGCCCCCTCGGGGAGGCGGGCACCGAACATGTCCGAGCGCACCACGGAGATCGCGGAGAGCACGAAGATCCACAGGATCGCCAGGTAGGCGATCCTGATCAGGAACAGCGTCAGCTCAGACATCGGTGCCCTTCTGGTTCTGTGGGTCCGGTGAGTCCGCGACGATCCGTACGGTCATGGTGGTGTTGCCGATCTTGACCTGGGAGCCGTGGTGCAGGCCGGTGGCCGCGATCCGGTGGCCGTCGACCAGCATGCCGTTGGTCGAGCCGAGGTCGCGCACCCGTACCTGGAGATCGCCTCCGGCACCGGCCACCTGGAACTCGATGTGCTTGCGGCTCACCCCCGGGTCGTTGATCCGGATGTCGGCCTCGGTGCCGCGCCCGACGACCATCGAGGCGGCGTCGAGGGGGTGCTGGGTGCCGTTGACCTCGAGCAGCGCCCGCGCCCGGCGTACCTGGGTGTGGGTGGCGTTGCTCTGGACCTGCGCCTGGGCCTCGCTGCGGATCCGGAACCGGCCGGTGCTGAGGTCCTCGGCCGGCTCGAAACCGATGCTGACCGGACCCGGGAAGACGTAGCCCTGGTTCTCGGCGTGGTCCTGGAGCTGGTCGCGCAGCTCGCTGGCCATCGCCGAGTCGTACGGCGCGAGCCGCTGCAGGTCGGTCTCGGAGAGCTCCACGTGGAACTGGTTGGGCACCATCCGACGGTCGCGGGAGAGGATCTGGGCGTTGTTGTCGCACTCGCGCTGGAGCGCCGCCGCGATCTCGACGGGCTGCACCGCGCTGCGGAACGCCTTCGCGAAGGCACCGGAGATCGCCTGCTCGAGCCGTCGCTCGAAGTTCTGCAGTCCTCCCACGGGTCGCCTCCTCTCAGTGCCGGCGGGCCTTCCGGCCTCCGTGGGATCGTATCGGTGCCGCCCTCGGCTCGTGCTCACCCCGCGCCCGATACGGCCGTCAGCGGCACCGGTTTGGGGATGCCCTGACGCCCGGGGTAGCCTGAGCCCGCTTCTCGCGCGAGTGGCGGAATAGGCAGACGCGCACGGTTCAGGTCCGTGTGTCCGAAAGGACGTGGGGGTTCAACTCCCCCCTCGCGCACGTGAGTGGCTGGCCCCGGGTCCTTGGATCCGGGGCTTTGTCCATCACCGTGCCCAGTGTCGTCGAACGAGTCGCACGACCAACGCGCCTGTTCAGTGGTCGGCGTCGGTGCGGCGCGTCGTCCTCGTGATCCGGGTGCTCCTGCTGCTTCGCTCACCGACGTCCGGCGCGAGTCCCGGGCCGCCGGCGATCACATTCTCCGGCAGCGGGGACCTTGCCCCCGCTCGACGCCGGATGAGGCGCCGTCTCCGGTTCGCGTTTCGGATGGGTCTAGCGGGACGTGAGCGCTCTGAGCGATGACCCGACCTGCGGTGGTGCCGGAGGGGGCTGACGATGCGGGACGGTGTCGCAAGCGACCGGCGGGCTGACTTCGTCGCCGCGCAGATCGGGATGCGAAAAGGCCCTGCGACGGAGGAGTAGAGCGCGGGTCATGCCGTGGGTCCGAGACGTTTCGTCCACGTGAGCCGGGACGTTTGCGTCTACGCTGATTCATGACTCAACGCGCAGAGCGGGTCTCGGCGTGACCGAGCGGCAGTGGGTGTGGGCGGACCTGCGGCGACCGATGATCGCGGCCTCCGCATTGGCCGCGTTCGTGTTCACGCTCCCGCTGGCGGTGGTGGGCAGCTGCAACGTGCATGAGCTGGGCCACGCGGTGGCTGGGACCGCGGTCGGCTGGGAGGTCGATCGTGTCGTGCCGTGCCTTCCGTCGGGCGGCCACGTTCGGTATCGGAGCTCGAGCGCAGCGGGCGATGGGGTGGAGAGCTGGGCAGGTGGGTTGGCGGGGGCACTCGGGCTGCTGTTGATCTACGGTCTGATCTCGCGTCGTGAGCGGCCGGCGAGAAGCCCCGCCGTGTGGGCGTGCGGGTTGGGCTTGACCTTCCCCGTGGGGATCCAGCTGGCCATTGCGGGGCTTGAGGGCACCGCAGACATGGGTGACGACTACACCGACACCGTTGCCGCGCAGCCAGGCATCCTCGTTCCGATACTGCTTCTCAGCGCGCTGGTCGGGCCGGCCGCACACATGTTGTGGTGGAGGCGCCGACGCGACTGGCCGGCTACGCCGGCCACGGAGGCACGGCAGTGACCCCAGCGAACAGATGGGCCGGTCGACGCGCCGTGGTCTTGGTGCTGAACGTGCCGAGCCCGAGCGCGACGTTGGTTCTGCGGGCCCAGCTTCTCCTCACACTCAGCCTTCATCGGCCCGGCGAAGGTCAATGGAGAGCCCTCCTCACGCGCGGCATCGACGTCATTCGCGGACAACTGTCGAAGAGTTCCTGACTCGCTGGTCCGGCTCAGAGTCTCCCCCCGGCCCTGAACGAGTCCGAACGTCGGCGTCCCCTCCGTGGCTCAGCCGGCGCAGTCAGTCATGTCGCGGCTGATGAACCGCTCGTCGACGCTGGCGAACGGGTTGGGCCCCATGAAGAACGGGTCGGGGTTCTCGAGCAAGCCGTCGAGGATCGTGTCCATGTCGTCGAAGAGCTGGTCGAGAGCCTCTTCGTCGTCTGCGGGTCGCTCCAGTTCGCGCATCTGCTGGTTGCCCTTGCGGATGATCGGTACTGCCTTGTTGCGCACCAATCGCCGGCCGACCGAGGGTTTGGGCGGGGCGGTCGCCGGACCGAGGGCCTCCTCCATCTCGGCAACGTTGTCGCGACAGATCTGGTTGGCCTGTTCGGCGTACTCGCTCGCGCTCACCGATGCGGGCTGCACGGCCTCGGGCTCAGCCTCTGGCTCGCTGCTTGAGCAGGCTGCCGCCATGAGCGCGGCCGTCGCCACTCCGACCACTCGAAGCGGGATCGACCACATGCGCTTCTCCGCTGCTTCCGGAGCCAAGGCTTCATGGTGGAGGGAAAGAGCCACGGGAGCGACGCCCAGCTTTGCCACCCGTGCCGGCAGGTGGTGGCGAGGAGCAGGAGCGGTCCCGTTGCGCGCGTGCGCCTGTACTACGCCTGCGAGCGTGGTTCGCGCGACCTTGGAACGAGTCGACATGGCTGACTCCTCGAGTCTGAGACGGTGTTTCCACTACCGTGCTCGCCGGCTCTGGAATCCGACTGGAAGAGCTCAGCTCACCGGTCCCTCCAGGATCCGGACCTCGGGGATCGGTAGTCGCAGCCCGACCTCGGCTGCCGCGCTGAGCAGGGTCTCGATGGCCCACCGCTCGCCGCGTGTGTTCCCGGTCGCGCGGTCGGCCAGGCAACGCTCGACGAGGTAGCCGATGCGGTCGGGAGTGAGCGGAACTGCTGCATCCAGGGCTCCTGCCCGCTGCAACTGCTCCGACGCCGTGGCTCGGTCACCGCGTAGCCTCGCTCGGCGCGCGTAACGGGGCGCCACCGTCCGGGCCGCCAGCGCAGGGTACTCGGGCCGGAGCAGGTGCTCGACCTCGCCGAGGATCGCGCCCGCGGTCACCGTGTTGCCGAGCGCCAGCGCGATGTCGGTCTCCAGTGCGGCGCACCGAGCGAGGTTGAGGGCATGACCCTGCCTGCGTGCGATCGCGGTCGCGTCGTGGGCGAGTCGCAGCGCTTCGGGCAGGTCGTCACGTGCGTACTCCAGGCGAGCCAGCTCTTCCAGGCTGCGGGTCTCGCTGCGTGGCGACGCCGTGTTCCGTGCGAGACGCAGCGACTCGTGGAGGTGGTCCTCTGCCGCCACCCACTGCCCCACGTCCGCGGCCAGGGCCCCGAGTTCGCGGACCACGAACGACTCGAGCGAGCCGAGCTCGATCCCCTCGGCTAGCAGGTCCTGGACCACGGCCGATGCGCCTGCAGTGTCGCGGTAGCGCAGCACGTCGGCCATGCTGAGGGCAAGGGTGGAGAGCACCGGGCCGCGGCCGGCCCAGCCCCAGCGGTACTCACCATCGGGCAGCGCCCGCGCCGCACTGAAGGCTTCGGAAAGGAGCTCGAGACCCGGGCCGACGTCGTCGGCCCAGTGCGCCCAGCAGTAGGAATGCCCCCTCATTCCGCGCGCGAGCACGGCGAGGTGGCCCGTGGCGCAAGGGCCTCCGGTGCGGGACCCGGCCGCGGAGGCATGGGCGGCGGCGGTGGCCGGCCTTCCGGACGCCTCGGCAAGGATCATGAGAGCCAGGTGCGCCGCCGCCACCAGATCCGAGGGCAGAAGACCTTGGTCCACGACTGCGAGCAGCCGCTGCAACTGGGCGACGCCCTCGCGGACGTTTCCGACGTCCCACCACAGCGGCAGGGCGTCAACGGCCAGGGCCAGGGCGTCGGCTGCTCGCCCCGAGGCCGCCAGGTGTTCCAGGGCTCCGCGGATCTCGTCGCGGTCGTCGTGCAACCGCTGCGTGACTTGCGGTCCCGTCGGCGAGCGACACAGGCGCGACGCCGTCGCGGCTCTGCCCATCACCCGCGCGGCGTGCGCGTCCCGCAGGTCGGCGAGAGTCCATCCGGTGTCGCGAGCCCCGATCCGCTCGACGACGAACTCACGCACGATCTGGAGGAGTTGATAGCGGGGATGGGCGGTCCCGCGGCGCACGACCAGGTGACGGTCGATCAAGGTCGAGATCGCATGGAGCACGACGGGGTCGCCTGGCGCCGCGACGGCGGCCTCGAGGGACTCCAGATCCTCGCCGGAGGCGGAGACCGCCAGGACGTCCATCAGCTCGCCCTCGACCGGGCCGAGGCCGGCCAGGCTCCCCTCGACTGCCCTTCGCAGGGACTGATGTCGATCCGGTCGGCCGCCGCGACGGTCCACAAGGAGGGGGAGACTGTGGTCGAGGCGCTCGAGCAGGCCGGGCAGGCTGAGGACACCGGTCCACGAGGCCGCCAACTCCAGGGCGAGCGGTAGCCCGTCGAGGCGGCGGCAGATCCCCGCGACCACGGCGAGGTCGGCGTCGCCCCATGAGAGCCCCGGTGTGCTTTGGAGGGCTCTCTCCACGAAGAGTTGCACCGACGGCGACGCCTTGACCTGGTCGATCGTGGCGTCGGCCTCGGGGTTCGATAACGGCGGGACGTCAACCACGAGCTCCCCCGGGACGCCGAGTGAGCGGCGCGAGGTCGTGAGCACACCCAGCCTCTGGTGAGACCGGGTCAGGTTGTCCACCACCTGTCCGATACCAGGGATCTGCTCGAGGTTGTCGAGCACGAGGAGGTCGATCGGACACCCCGCGAGCAGCCCGGCCCAGCCGCCGGAGGCGGCGGCTGGCGAGACCTCGAGGGCGTCCGCGACCGCTGGCAGGACCTGCTCGCGCGCGCGGACGGGAACAAGGTCGACGAAGGCGGCTCGGCCGCCGCGCTCCTCAACCGCTTCCGCTACCGCCGTCCCCAGCCTTGTCTTGCCGCTGCCACCGGGGCCGGTGAGGGTGACCAGGCGATGCTCTGCGAGCCGTTCCCCGACGTGGGCGAGAAGTCGCTTGCGGCCGACCAGCGGTGTCGGCCACCGGGGCACAGGACCGGCGCGGACCGACCACCGTCCCGGGTCGAGGGCGGGGTCCTGGCGCACGATGTCGAGGTGGAGCTGGCGCAGCGACGCACCCGGGTCGACCCCGAGCTCTTCGGCAAGCAGACATCGGACGTCGTCGTAGGCTTGGAGCGCTTCGCCTTGGCGGCCGAGCCGGTACAACGCGGCGATCTTCAGCTCGGCCAGGTCCTCGCGTAGCGGGTGCTCCGCGGTCGGCACCTGGAGGGTGGCCAGGGCGTCCGCGGGCCGGTCTCGACGCAAGGCGAGCGCTGCCGCCAGCGCACAGGCGGCGACCCACTCGTCGTCGACCCTGGTTGCGGCCGCCGCCATCGCCGTGGTGGGGAACTCCGCGAGCGCCGGACCACTGTGTTCGGCGAGCGCGGCCGTCAACCTGTGAGCACTCGTGTCGTCGTCGCCGTCGGTCATCGCGCGTTTGGCCAGTGCGACCTCGCGCCGGAACCGGGTGAGGTCGCACTCGTCGTCGCGGACCCGCAACCGGTACCCGAGCCCGTCCGACAGCAGTCGAGTGCCCTCCTGACGTCGACCGCGGAGCGGCTCCAGTTGCGTGCGCCAGTACGACACGTAGCCCTGGATGAGGTTCTCGGCCGTGGAGGGTCGGTCCTCGCCCCAGACCAGCTCGATCAGCCGGCTTGCCGCAACGCTTTGGTTCGGGTGCGCGACCAGCCCGGCCAGGAGCGCTCGGCGCCGACCGCCGCCGTGTGCGATGACCCGGCCACCCGCGCGCACCTCGAAGGCCCCGAGGACGCGAAACTCGACCCGTTCCACACCACCCATCATCCAGCGGAGCGGGCAGCGCTGCCATTGCAGGACGGTTCCAGTTCCCTTCCAGACAGAGGACGGACACTGGACCGATGACGCACAGAGGAGCCGTCCAGTTGGTCATCTACGTGCTGTCGGGCGAGGAGTGGCCGCGGCTGCGACGCCTGCGGGAGCGTGCTCTACTCGACGCCCCCGGCGCCTTCTGGGCGACCTGGGAGGACGAGCGGGCCTTCACGCCCGACCAGTGGCGCGACTTCGCCGCCAGCGTGACGTGGTTCGTCGCCTGCGTGGACAGTGAGGACGTCGCGCTCGCGGGGGTGGTCGCCCGGGCCGAGACCACCGACGCTGCCGAGGTGATCGGCATGTGGGTGGATCCCGCTCGGCGGAGACGGGGCACGGCGCGGACACTCCTGGCCGCCGCCGAAGACTGGGCCCAGCAGCAGGGCGCCGGTGCCCTCGTGCTGTGGGTGGTCGACCACAACGCCGCCGCACTGGCCGCCTACACGCGCCTCGGATTCATCACCACCGGGGAGACCGCGCCAATGCCGGCCGGTCGGACCGGCACCGAGATCCGGATGAGGCGCTCGACGCGCACACGACCATGAGTGACACCCAACGAACCGTGGTCCAGGGTGCGGCGCCTCCGCGACTGTTCCAGTGCGAATCTTCAATGGTCAGATGGTGGCCTGCCGTGTGCCGAGGAGGTTCGGCACCAGGTGCAGGATGACCCGCGCTTTGGCCAACGTGGTGAGCAGCGGGAACCACAGGCTGAACTGGCCGAAGCCCCCCGACTTGGCGCGATCGGGCTCGACCTCATCCTCGACGGCCTCGCCCAGCAACTGGCAGTGG
>CAWCGW010000005.1:0-166765 GCA_963795215.1 uncultured Actinomycetota bacterium | reverse complement strand
CCACCGGACCCGCCCCCGCCTGACCCCGATTGAACGCCGAGTCGGCGCTTGGTCACGCGTGGCGGGTGCCGAGTCGTCGCTTGGTCACGCGTGGCGGGTGCCGAGTCGTCGCTTGGTCACAAGAACGGACGCCGAGTCGTCGCTTGGACACGCGCGGGCGGAGGCTTCGACGTGCAGCAGGCGCCGACTCGGACGCCGTACGCGCCAGCAAGAGCCGACTCGCGCCTCCTGTGCGTCAGTACGCGCCGACTCGCGCCTCCTAGGGGTGAGTACGCGCCGACTCGCGTGGGGTGGGGGTCAGGCGACGTGGGTGCCGAGGAGGGCGCCGACGGCGTAGGTGACCGCCATGGCGAAGGCACCACCGGCCATGTTGCGGACGACGGCCGGGGGAGCCGGTGCGTAACCGAGCCTGGCGCTGGACCATCCCGTGGCGGCGAGCGCGACGACGACCGAGGCCACGGTGACGGCGATCCGGGTGTCGGTCGGGGTGAGCGTGATCGTCAGCAAGGGCAGCAGCGCGCCGACGGTGAAGGCGAGCATCGAGGCGAAGGCGGCGTGCCAGGGGTTGGTGAGCTCGTCCGGGTCGATCCCGAGCTCGGCCTCGGCGTGGGCGCCGAGGGCGTCGTGCTCGGTCAGCTCCGTGGCGACCTGGAGGGCGAGCTCCTCGCTGAGCCCCTTGCCGACGTAGATGCCCGCCAGCTCGGCGAGCTCCTCCTCCGGCTCCTCGGCCAGCTCCCGACGCTCCTTGTCCAGCAGCGCCTTCTCGGAGTCGCGCTGGGTGGAGACCGAGACGTACTCGCCCGCGGCCATGCTGAGCGCACCCGCCACCAGGCCGGCGGTGCCGGCGAGGGCGATCGTGCCCGCGTCCGACGTCGCTCCGGCGACTCCCATCACGAGCCCGGCGGTGCTGACGATGCCGTCGTTGGCCCCGAGGACGCCCGCGCGCAGCCAGTTCATCCGGCTGCTGATGCCGGCGCTGTGCGGCTCGTCCCCGTGGGGTCCGGGCTCGAGCCCGTCGAGCCGGGAGGTGTCGGATGCGTCGGCGCTCACGGGACCATCGTCTGCGTCGGCGGGCCGCCCCGCAACGAAGGCGAGGCTGGCCTGACCGCCCTAGAGCCCCAGGTCGCGCGCGATCAGCATCTTCATGATCTCGTTCGAGCCGGCCCAGATCTTGGTGACCCGGGCGTCGCGCCAGGCGCGGGCGACGCGGTACTCGTTCATGTAGCCGTACCCGCCGAAGACCTGGACGCAGTGGTCGAGGACGTCGTTCTGCACCTGCGAGGTCCACCACTTCGCCTTGGCCGCGTCGACGGCGCTGAGGTCGCCGGTGGTGTGGGCCAGCACGCACTGGTCGACGTAGGCCTGGGTCACCTCGACCCTCGTGACGAGGTCCGCGAGCAGGAACTGGGTGTGCTGGAAGGAGCCGATCGGGACGCCGAAGGCCTTGCGCTCCTTGGCGTAGTCGACCGTCTCGGAGAGGATCTGGGCGGCGTGGGCGAGGTTCGTGATCGCCGAGCCGAGCCGCTCCTGCGGCAGGAACCGCATCATCGAGATGAAGCCGGTGTCGAGCTCGCCGATCAGGTCGTCGTTGCTGACCCGGACGTCCTCGAAGGCCAGCTCGGCGGTGTCGGACTCGTCCTGGCCGACCTTGTCGAGCACCCGACCCACGGAGAAGCCCGGCAAGGTCGTGTCCACGCCGAACAGCGAGATCCCCTTCGCCTTCTTCTCCGGCGAGGTCCGGGCAGCGACCACGACCAGGTCGGCGGAGCCACCGTTGGTGATGAAGGTCTTGGAGCCGTTGAGGATCCAGTCGTCCCCGTCGCGTACGGCGGTGGTGCGCAGCGCCGCGAGGTCGGACCCGCCCGAGGGCTCGGTCATGCCGATCGCGGTCAGCAGGTCCCCGCTGCAGAACGCCGGCAGCCACCGCCGGCGCTGCTCGTCGTCGGTGAGGTGGACCAGGTACGGCGCGACGATGTCGGAATGGATGCCGACACAGCTCGGCAGCGTCATGTTGACCTTGGCCAGCTCCTCGGTGAGCACCGCGTTGAAGCGGTAGTCACCGGCCTCGGAGCCGCCGTACTCCTCGGGGACCTCCAGCCCCAGGAAGCCCTGCTTGCCGGCAGCCGTCCAGAACTCGCGCGGCAGGCCGTGGGATGCTGCATGCTCGTCGAGGTGGGGCACCACCTCGCGGTCGAGGAACTCCTTGACGGAGCTCCGGAACGCCTCGTGGTCCTCGTCGTAGATCGCGCGCCTCATGCCGCCATGTTACTGACGGGTCAACTTCGGGTCACGACTTGTCCGAAGCGGCCACGCCCGTCAGCCTCGGATGCCACGCTGGAAGACCCGAACCGAGCAGGAGCACCCACCGACGATGGCCGAGCTGTCCGTGACCCCCGAGCCGGTCGCGCGCCCACGGGAGGACGGCTGGGGCGGCGACGAGGCGCGCGCCGCGCTGCGGCTGATCGCCGACGACGCCCGCATCCGCGCCGGCTTCGAGGTGTGCGCGATCGAGGTGCTGCGCGCCGACGACGTGCTCGAGATCGTGGCCGTGGCCGGCAGCGAGGAGGGCGAGGCCGCGCTGCTGCGCCAGGCGTCACCGCTGTCGGCGATGAAGCCGGCGCTCGCGCTCGGGGCCGAGTACGGCGCCTGGACCTTCGTCGCCCACGAGTGGCTCACCCCCGCCGCCGCCCGCGCCCTCACCGACTACTCCTGGGTCCCGGAGCTCCCCGACAGCTTCGACCCGCACCGCTGGCACGCGCTCGACATGCTCGTCGCCCGGGTCGTCGACGACCGGGGCCACCTGCGGGCGCTGGTCTACCTCGACCTCCCGCTGAGCGGCGAGCGGCCGAATCCGGTGCAGCTGCGGGTGCTGGCCGAGGAGATGCAGCTGGTGCTGCGGGCGGTGCTGTCCTCCCTGGAGCGCGAGGAGCTCTCCCAGCAGCTGCGGCTGGTCGCGTCGGCCCGCGAGGTCGTGCGCGCCGCCTCCGGCCGCACCGGCCTCGAGGACCTGCTGCGCCAGACCCGCGAGCACCTGCTGGCCGGCTTCCGGGCCGACGACCTGGGGGTGGAGGTCTTCGGTGCCGTCGCGCACGTCGCCGGAGGACCGGCCCACCTCACCGGCGCGCTCGCCCGTGAGGTGGCGGCGGCGGCGCGGCGGGCGTGGGCCGCGCAGCAGGTGGTGGTCGTGGAGCCGGGCCGGGTGTGGGGCGACGAGGAGCTCCAGCGCACCCAGCAGGCCGCCCTCACCGCGCACCTGGTCCACCACGGGACCGGCGAGCTGGTGCTGGTGCCGATCGGCGCCGGGCCGGACCCGTTGGGCCTGGTGGTGCTCGCGCGCGACGCCGGCCGGGCCCGCTGGACCGAGAACGACGGCTGGGCCGCCCTGGACGTCGCCCACGACCTGGGCCGCGCGATCCTGCAGACCCGGGTCCACGAGCGCGAGCAGGAGCTGATCGCCGAGCTGCGCCGGCTCGACTCCCACCGCGCCGAGCTGGTGGCGACCGTGTCCCACGAGCTCAAGAACCCGCTCGGCGTGATCGTCGGCCACGTCGAGATGCTCGACTCGCTGCCCGGCCTTCCGGAGGCGGCCCACACCTCGCTGCGGGCGATGACCCGGTCCGCGGGCCGGCTCACCACGGTCGTCGACGACCTGCTGCTGCTGAGCCGGATGGGCGACCCGGACACCCCGCTGGAGCGGGTGCCGGTCGCCCTCGGCCCGCTGGTCGAGGAGGTCGTCGGGGACGAGTCGGCCCGGGCGTCCCGGGAGGCGGTGACGATCCACACCGAGGCGTACGACGCGGCCGTGGTCGGCGGCGACCCCGAGGAGCTGCGGCGGCTGGTCTCCAACCTGGTCAGCAACGCCGTGAAGTACTCCCGGGAGGGTGGCACCGTCGAGGTCGGGCTCTCGCGCGACGACCGCGAGGTCGTCCTCCGCTGCCGCGACGACGGGCTCGGCATCTCGACCGAGGACCAGCAGCGGCTGTTCACCGAGTTCTTCCGCTCGACCAACCCCGAGGCGCTGCGACGGCCCGGCACCGGCCTCGGCCTCGCGATCGTCGCGCGGATCGTGGGCCGCCACGGCGGCCGGGTGGAGGTGGACTCCGTCCTCGGCGAAGGGACCACGTTCACCGTGCGACTGCCCGCGGGGTGAGGCCCCGTCGACCCCGTCACCGGAGTGAGGGAGGATGGGGCAGTTTCGAGGACCGGCGGTTAAGGTCTGGAACGTTCCAACAACGGGAGGAGACCCGTGGAGGTCTGGCCGGGGAGCGCCTACCCGCTCGGCGCAACGTACGACGGACGCGGCACCAACTTCGCACTGTTCAGCGAGGCCGCGGAGAAGGTCGAGCTCTGCCTGTTCACGCAGGGCCGCGGCGGCGCGCTCGAGGAGCAGCGCGTCGAGCTCACCGAGGTCGACGCCTACGTGTGGCACTGCTACCTGCCCCAGGTGCAGCCGGGGCAGCTCTACGGCTACCGGGTCCACGGCGACTACGACCCCGAGCACGGCATGCGCTGCAACCCGAACAAGCTGCTGCTCGACCCCTACGCCAAGGCGACCCACGGCGAGATCGACTGGGACGAGTCCCTGTTCGGCTACAGCTTCGGTGACCCCGACAGCCAGAACGACGCCGACTCCTCGGCCCACATGGCGCTCGGCGTGGTCATCAACCCCTACTTCGACTGGGAGGGCGACCGCAACCCCGGGACCCCGTACACCGAGTCGGTCATCTACGAGGCGCACGTCAAGGGCCTCACCGCGCTGCACCCGGAGGTCCCGGAGGAGCACCGCGGCACCTACGCCGGACTCGCCCACCCGGCCGTCGTGGAGCACCTGAAGCGGCTCGGCGTCACCGCGCTGGAGCTGATGCCGGTCCACCAGTTCATCCAGGACAGCACCCTGCTCGACAAGGGCCTGCGCAACTACTGGGGCTACAACACCCTCGCCTTCTTCGCACCCCACTCCGAGTACTCCGCCTCCGGCGACGGGCAGCAGGTGCAGGAGTTCAAGTCGATGGTGAAGGCGATGCACGCCGCCGGCATCGAGGTGATCCTCGACGTGGTCTACAACCACACCGCGGAGGGCAACCACCTCGGCCCGACGCTGAGCTTCAAGGGCATCGACAACGCGGCGTACTACCGGCTCGTCGAGGACGACCAGCGCTACTACATGGACTACACCGGCACCGGCAACAGCCTCAACGTGCGCCACCCGCACTCGGTGCAGCTGATCATGGACTCGCTGCGCTACTGGGTGACCGAGATGCACGTCGACGGCTTCCGGTTCGACCTCGCGGCCACGCTGGCGCGGGAGTTCTACGACGTCGACAAGCTCTCGACCTTCTTCGAGATGGTGCAGCAGGACCCCGTCGTGAGCCGGGTGAAGCTGATCGCCGAGCCCTGGGACATCGGCCCCGGCGGCTACCAGGTCGGCGGCTTCCCGCCGCTGTGGACGGAGTGGAACGGCGCCTACCGCGACACCGTCCGCGACTTCTGGCGCGGTGAGCCCTCGCTCGGCGACTTCGCCTCGCGGCTGGCCGGGTCGGCCGACTACTACGAGCACTCGGGCCGGCGCCCGTTCGCGTCGATCAACTTCGTGACCGCACACGACGGCTTCACGCTGCGTGATCTCGTCTCCTACAACGAGAAGCACAACGAGGCCAACGGCGAGGACGGCAACGACGGCGAGAGCCACAACCGTTCCTGGAACCACGGCGCGGAGGGTCCCACCGACGACCCCGAGGTCCTCGAGCTGCGCGCCCGCGCACAGCGCAACTTCATCACCACGCTGCTGCTGAGCCAGGGCGTCCCGATGCTGCTGCACGGCGACGAGCTCGGCCGGACCCAGGACGGCAACAACAACACCTACGCCCAGGACTCCGAGCTCTCCTGGATCCACTGGGACCAGGCCGACAAGCCGCTGGTCGCGTTCACCGCCGCGGTCACCAGGCTCCGCCGCAAGCACCCGACGTTCCGCCGCAAGCGGTTCTTCACCGGCTCCACCGTCCGCACCGGCGAGGGCGACCGGCTCAACGACATCGTGTGGCTCGACCTCGACGCCACCGCGATGGAGGGCGACGACTGGCACACCGGCGGCACCGCCATCGGCATGTACCTCAACGGCAACGGCATCGCCGGCACCGACCCCACCGGCAACCCGATCACCGACGACCACTTCCTGCTGTGGTTCAACGCCGGGGGCGACGACGTGACGTTGACGCTGCCGCCCGAGGAGTACGCCGCCGCGTGGGACGTCGCCATCGACACCGGCGGGGTCGTCGACCCCGAGGTGCCGCACAAGGCCGGCACCGAGCTGACCCTCGCGGGCCGCAGCGTGCTGGTGCTGCGACAGCACACCGAGCCGCTGGTCACCCCCGACAGCTCGGTCGCGGCGTCACTGAAGGCACAAGCGACCCCGGGCCGATGACCGACCGGCGCGTCCCCGCCAGCACCTACCGGCTGCAGGTCACCGAGGACTTCGACCTGCTCGAGGCCGCGAAGACGCTCGCCTACCTGCACGAGCTCGGCGTCGACTGGGTCTACCTGTCCCCGGTGCTGGCCAGCGAGTCCGGCAGCGAGCACGGGTACGACGTGGCCGACCACTCCGCCATCGACGCCTCGCGGGGTCGCGGCTCGGGGCTCTCCGCGCTCGCGAGCGAGGCGCGCCGGCTCGGCATGGGCGTGCTCGTCGACATCGTCCCGAACCACGTCGGCATCGCCCGGCCGTGGGAGAACGACTGGTGGTGGCACCTGCTCACCCACGGTCGTGGGTCGACCTACGCCGACGCCTTCGACATCGACTGGGAGGCCGGGAACGGCCGGGTCATGGTGCCCGTCGTGGGGGACGACGACCTCGTCACCGAAGAGGCCGGAGCCGGGCGCATCAAGAACCTGCGCATGCTCGCGGGCGAGCTGCACTACCACGACCAGCGGTTCCCGATCGCGCCCGGAACCGCCGGCCCGGACGAGACCGACGCCGACGCCGTCCACGCCCGCCAGCACTACGAGCTGGTCTCGTGGCGACGGGCCGACGCCGAGCTCAACTACCGCCGGTTCTTCTCCGTCAACACCCTGGCCGCCATCCGGGTCGAGGACCCCGAGTGGTTCGCGCGCTCCCACGAGGAGGTGCGCCGCTGGTTCGACGAGGAGCTCGTCGACGGCCTGCGGATCGACCACCCCGACGGGCTGCGCGACCCCGGCAGGTACCTCGACGACCTCGCCGACCTGACCGGTGACGGCTACGTGCTGGTCGAGAAGATCCTGGAGCCCGGCGAGCGGCTGCCCGACTCGTGGGCCACCGCCGGCACCACCGGCTACGACGCGCTCGCCCTCATCGACCGGGTGCTGACCGACCCGGCCGGCGCCGTACCGCTGGGGGAGCTCGAGGACCGGCTCCGCGGCGCGCCCGTCGACTGGCACGCCATGATCCACGGCACCAAGCGCGTCGTGGCCGACTCCACGCTGCTCACCGAGACCCGCCGGATCGCGCGCGAGCTGGCCGGCCACGTGGACCGTCCGGCCGAGGAGCTCGAGGACGTCGTGGCCGAGCTGCTGGCCTGCATGCCGGTCTACCGCTCCTACCTCCCCGAGGGCCGCGACCACCTCGACGCGGCGTTCGCCGCGGCCCGCGAGCACCGCCCCGACCTGGCCGGTGTGCTCGACGAGGTCGCCCCGGTCCTGGGCGACGGTGCGGCCGACGCGACCCAGCGGTTCCAGCAGACCAGCGGCATGGTGATGGCCAAGGGCGTCGAGGACCAGGCGTTCTACCGCTGGGCCCGGCTCACGTCACTCAACGAGGTCGGCGGCGACCCGTCGGTCTTCGCCGTCTCCCCCACCGACTTCCACGCCGCCATGGCCGAGCGGCAGGCCGAGCGCCCGTACGCGATGACCGCCGCGTCGACGCACGACACCAAGCGCGGCGAGGACGTCCGGGCCCGGATCGCGGTGCTGGCGGAGGTCCCGGACCTGTGGGCCGAGGCGCTCGACCGGCTGCTCGACCTCGCCCCGCTCCCCGACGCCGGCTTCGCGAACCTGCTCTGGCAGGCGGTCGTCGGTGTCTGGTCCGACGACCCGGCGTTGCGCGAGCGCCTCCACGCCTACGCCGAGAAGGCGATGCGCGAGGCGGGCGACCGCACCACGTGGACCGCCCCGGACGCGGCGTACGAGGACGCGGTGCACGCCGCCGTCGACGCCGCCTTCGACGACGAGCGGGTCCGGGCGGTGCTCGACGAGGTGCTCGCTGCGGTCACCGACGCCGGCTGGAGCAACGCGCTCGCCGCCAAGCTGGTCGGGCTGACGATCCCGGGCGTGCCGGACGTCTACCAGGGCTCGGAGCTGTGGGAGCAGAGCCTGGTCGACCCCGACAACCGGCGACCCGTCGACTTCACCGCGCGGGGCCGGCTGGTCGCCGAGGAGCGCCCCGCCCACCCGAAGCTGAGGCTGGTCCGCGAGGCGCTACGGCTGCGGCGCGACCGACCCGAGCTGTTCACGGCGTACGACGCGGTGGTGCCCCGCGGCGAGGCGGCCGACCACGTGCTGGCCTACGACCGCGGCGGCCTGGTGGCTGTCGCGACCCGGCTCCCGATCGGTCTCGCGGCACGCGGCGGCTGGGGCGCCACCGCGCTCCCGCTGCCCGCCGGCCGGTGGCGCGACGCGCTGACGGGCGCGGTGCACGAGAGCGGCGGCGAGCTGGCGGTCGCGGACGTGCTCGCGTCCGGCCCGGTGGCACTGCTGGTCGCCCTGCCCGAGCAGCCGCGTCGACGCGGACGGTTCGACGTGTGGGCGCCGCGGGCGCAGCGGCTCCGGCTGAGCATCGGCGACGACACCGTCGAGATGACCCGCGGCCAGGGTGACTGGTGGCGGCCGGCCGGGCCGCTCCCGGCGGGTCCCGGCGACGCCGAGGTCGACTACGGCTACCTCGTCGACGACGACGCCACCGCGGTCCCCGACCCGCGCTCGCGGCGACAGCCCGCCGGCGTCCACGGCCGCTCGCGCACCTTCGACCCCGACGCCCACGCCTGGTCCGACGGCGGCTGGCACGGCCGGCCGCTCGCGGGCGCCACGGTCTACGAGCTGCACCTCGGCACCTTCACGCCCGAGGGCACCCTCGACGCCGCGATCGAGCGGCTCGACCACCTCGTCGACATCGGTGTCGGGTTCGTCGAGCTGCTGCCCGTCAACGCGTTCAACGGCCCGCACGGCTGGGGCTACGACGGCGTGCTGTGGTCGGCCGTGCACGAGGAGTACGGCGGCCCGGCGGCCTACCAGCGGTTCGTCGACGCCTGCCACGCCCGCGGCCTCGGCGTCATCCAGGACGTCGTGCACAACCACCTCGGGCCCTCGGGCAACTACCTGGGCCGGTTCGGTCCCTACCTCGTCGCGGGCGACACCCCGTGGGGCGACCAGGTCAACCTCGACCAGGAGGGCTCGGCGGAGGTGCGCGGGCTGGTGGTCGACTCGGTGCGGGGCTGGTTCACCGACTTCCACGTCGACGGACTCCGGCTCGACGCCGTGCACGCGCTGGTCGACTCCTCCGAGGTGCACCTGCTGGAGGAGCTGGCCGGCGAGGTGGCCGCGCTGGCGGCCCACACCGGCAAGCCGCTGTTCCTCGTCGCCGAGTCCGACCTCAACGACCCGCGGCTGATCACGCCCCGCGAGGGCGGCGGCTTCGGCCTCGACGCGCAGTGGAGCGACGACTTCCACCACGCGCTCCACGTCGCGCTGACCGGGGAGACCGAGGGCTACTACGCCGACTTCGAGCCGCTCGGCGCGCTCGCCAAGGTGCTGCGGCGCGGGTTCTTCCACGACGGCACCTGGTCCTCCTTCCGCGGTCGCGACCACGGGGTCCCGCTCGACGTCGACCGGGTGCCCGGGTGGCGACTGGTCGTCGCCAACCAGAACCACGACCAGGTCGGCAACCGCGCCCGCGGCGACCGCCTCACCGAGACCCTCGACGACGACCGGCTCGCGCTGGCGGCGCTGGTGACGCTGGCCTCGCCGTTCACGCCGATGCTGTTCATGGGCGAGGAGTGGGGGGCCTCCACGCCCTTCGCGTTCTTCACCTCCCACCCCGAGCCCGACCTCGGCCGGGCCGTGAGCGAGGGCCGGCTGGGCGAGTTCGCGCGGATGGACTGGGACGTCTCGGCCGTGCCCGACCCGCAGGACCCCGCCACCTTCACCTCCTCCACGCTCGACTGGTCCGAGCGGGACACGCCCCGCGGCAGGGCGCTGCTCGGCCGCTACCGCCGGCTGGCCGAGCTGCGGCGTACGCTCCCGGCGCTGACGGACCCCGACCTGCGCAAGGTCGAGGTCGACCACGACGAGGACGCCCGCTGGCTGGTGATGCGCCGGGGCACCGGCGTCGACGCGGTCGTGGTCGTCGCCAACTTCTCCGACCGGCCCGCGTCCGTCCCGCTGGCCGAGGCCTACGACCCCGTCCCCTACGCCGTCGCGTTCGCCACCCCCGGAGCCGGTACCACCGAGGGCACGGTGCTGGAGGGCGACCTCACCCTGCCCGCCGGCACCGGCGTGCTGCTGGTCCCCCACCTCCGCTGACGGCGAGCCGTCACTCGTGCGGGTCGCCGGCCGGCACCAGGGACGGCTCGGCGGCACCCGGACCGGCAGCAGCCGCGGCTCGCGCCTCCTCGTGGAAGCCGTGGCGCTCCCACCACCGCACCATGGGGGCGGGCGCCCACCAGTTCCAGCGGCCCAGCAGCTTCATGGTCGCGGGGACGAGCAGGGCGCGGACGACGGTGGCGTCGATCAGCAGGGCGACCAGCATGCCGACGCCGATCATCTTCATGAACAGCACGCCGCTGAACGAGAACGCCCCGATCACCACCCCCAGCAGCAACGCGGCCGAGGTGATGATCCGCCCGGTCTTCTGCACCCCCAGCGACACCGCCCGGTCGTTGTCACCCGAGGCGTCCCACTCCTCGCGGACCCGGGAGAGCAGGAAGACCTCGTAGTCCATCGAGAGACCGAACAGGATCGCCAGCATCAGGATCGGGTTGGTGAGGTCGAGGAAGCCCTGGGAGGAGAAGCCGAGCAGCCCCTCGAGGTTGCCGTCGCTGAAGATCCAGGTGACGACGCCGAAGGAGGCGGTGATCGACAGCGCGTTCATCAGCACCGCCTTGACCGGCAGCACCAGCGAGCCGAAGGCGACGAAGAGCAGCACCACCATCACGAGGACCACCACGACCCCCATCCAGGGCAGGTGCGAGGCCACCGACTCCTTGAGGTCGACGGTCTCGGCGGTGAGCCCGCCCACCAGCGCCTCGCCGGAGGCGGGGTCGACGTCCCGGACCTGCGAGACCAGCTCCTGCGAGGCCTCGCTCTGGCCCTCGCCCGCCCACACCGCCCGCAGCAGGGTCACCCCGTCCTCGGCCGCGACCGGCTGCACGGCGTCCACGCCCTCGACGGCCTCCACGGCCCGGGTGTAGGCCGCGACGTCAGCCGGGTCGGTCCCGTCGAGCAGCAGCGAGGCCGCCGCACTCTCGGGTCCGAACTCGGTCGCCAGCTTCTCGGCGGCGACGTAGGCCTCGGAGTCCGGCGGCAGGATCCGGTGGTCGACCGAGCCCCACTTCACGCCGAGGAACGGGGAGGCGAGCGCGACCAGCCCGATGGTGACGACCACCAGCACGGTCACCGGGCGGCGCATCACGGCGGAGGCGATCCGCGCCCAGGCGCCGTGGCCGTCCGCCACCGACGCGCCGCGGCGGCGTCCCAGCACCCGGCCGCGGTCGATCCGGCGACCGAGCAGCCGCAGCACGGCCGGCAGCACGGTCAGGGCGGCCACCATGGCGACCAGCACGGCGGCGATGCCGCCGTACCCCATCGAGCGGAGGAACGCCTGCGGGAAGACCAGCAGGCTCGACATCGCGGCGGCGACGATCAACCCGGAGAACATCACCGTGCGGCCGGCGGTCTGCATCGTGGTCGTGAGCGCCGCACCGACGGCACCGGGGTCCTCGACCGGGTGCCGGGCGAGCTCCTCGCGGAACCGGCTCACCACGAACAGGGCGTAGTCGATGGCCAGGCCCATCCCGAGCAGCGTGATCACGTTGACGGAGAAGATCGAGACCTCGGTGACCTCGGTGATCAGGCGCACCACGGCGAGGGCGCCCACCACCGACAACGCCCCCACGAGCACCGGCATCGAGGCAGCGACGAGGCTGCCGAAGATCAGCACGGCGAGCACGGCGACGATCGGGAGCGACACGGTCTCGGCCCGGCGCAGGTCCTGCTCGGTGCGCTCGTTGACGTCGTCGAAGATCGCGTAGGAGCCGGCGAGGTCGGTCTCGAGGCCCGGGGCGTCGAGGCTGGGGGCGAGCGCGTCGTAGCTGGTGAGGTAGTCGTCCTGGCTCTCCCCCGCCAGCGACACCAGCACCTGCGCCGCGTGACCGTCGCGGCTCACGAGGTCCGGCGAGGCTCCCTCGGCGTACCACGGCACGACCTGGACGGTCGTGCCCTCCGGGAGGTCGGCCAGCACCGTCTCGACCTGCTCGCGGAACGCGGCGTCGTCGGCGGTGAGCTCCTCGCTGGAGTAGATCGCGACCACGTCGACGCCCTGGTTGCCGAGCGCCTCCCGCTCCCGGTCCAGCGCCGCCGAGGACTCCGAGGAGGGGTCGTCGAAGCCGCCCTGGGACAGCGAGTCGAAGACCCCTGCGCCGTACGCCCCGGCGGCAAGGGTGAGCACGAGGCCGGCGAGCAGCACGGCGAGCGGCCGCCGGTTCAAGATCCGACTCCAGCGATCCAGCATGGGGCACCCCTCCGGTACAGTGAACGGTGTAAACCGTAAACGGTGTAAACTGGCTGCGTCAATCCCCCTGCCGCCCCGGAGGCCCTGCGTGACCGAGCTCCTCACCCGACGCGAACGGCAGCGCGAGGCCATGTTCGAGGAGATCGTGTCCAGCTCCCGGGCGCTGCTCCGGGAGGGTCAGGAGCTCTCCCTGCGGGCCCTGGCGGCCCGGATGGGGATGACCGCGCCGGCGCTCTACCGCTACGTCGCGAGCTACCAGGAGCTGGTCGACCTGGTCGCCTTCGAGATCGACCGGTCGGCCACCGAGGAGTTCCGGGAGGCGGCGCAGACCCAGCCCGAGGAGGACGTCGCGGGCCAGCTGATCTGCGCCACCGTCGCCTTCCGCCGCTGGGCGCTGCGCGACCGCGCCGAGTTCACCCTCGCCTTCGCCAACCCCGTCGCCGACTCCGCCTGCGTGCGCCGCGAGCTGGTGACCGCCGCGACCTCCGGCCACTACTTCAACGGCCTGCTGCTCGCGCTGTGGGAGCAGCACCGGTTCCCGTTCCCGACGCTCGACGAGCTCGACCCGCAGGTCGCGGAGGCGATGAAGGACCCCGTCTTCCCCGTGGACCTCTCCCGGGTCCCGCTGGCGGAGCGCGGCCTGCTCTGGGTCTTCCAGCAGGCGTGGGCCACCCTCTACGGCACCGTCACCCTCGAGGTCTTCGGGCACCTGGACCCGCGCGTCATCGAGAGCGGCGCCCTGTTCGAGCAGATGCTGCGGGGCTGGATGCCGCGGCTCGGGCTCGACGACGCGGACGGCCGGTACGCCGCGCTCCTGCACTCCGAGATCGCCCGCCCCTGAGGTCGCTCACGCCGGCCGTGCCAGCAGCTCGGCGACCCAGGCCGGCACCAGCTCGGTGGCCGGTCCGCGCCGCGAGACGTGGAAGTCGCTGCTGGTGTCGCTGGCGTCGAGGTTGAGCTCGACGGTCTCCGCGCCACAGGCCAGGGCGTACTGGACGAAGCCGGCCGCGGGGTAGACGAGCCCCGAGGTGCCGATCGAGCAGAACACGTCGCAGCCGAGCAGCGCGCGCTCGATCCGCTCCATCTCGTGGGGGACCTCGCCGAACCACACCACGTCGGGTCGCAGCCGCTCGCCACCGCACGCGGGGCAGGGCGGCAGGTCACCGAGGCTGCCGTGCCACTCGTGGCGTACGCCGCACCCGGTGCAGCGGGCGGAGCGGAGCCGACCGTGCATGTGGACCACCCGCTGCGACCCCGCGCGCTCGTGCAGGTCGTCGACGTTCTGGGTCACGACCAGCAGCTCGTCGCCGAGCGCCGCCTCCAGCCGCGCCAGCGCCACGTGCGCGGCGTTGGGCCGCACCCGGGCCAGGGCGGCGCGGCGTTCGTCGTAGAAGCGGTGGACCAGGTCGGGGTCCGCGGCGTACGCCTCGGGGGTGGCGACCAGCATCGGGTCGTGGCCCTCCCAGAGCCCGTCGACGTCGCGGAACGTCGCCAGCCCGCTCTCCGCGGAGATCCCGGCGCCGGTGAGGACGACGACCCGGACGCTCACTCCATCGGCTCCTCGTCGACCGAGATGTCGAAGTCGACGTCGTTCCCGTCGACCCCCGTCACGGTCACCGTCACGCCGAGCTCGTCCCCGCCGGCGGCCAGGACGCAGCGCATCTGCGTCCCCTCGGTCGCCTCGAGGTCGCCCGGACACTTGATCGCGTCGGGCGCCCGGCCGACGGTCTGCTCCAGCTGTGCGCTGACCTCCCGCTCCAGCTCCTCCTGGTCGACGCTCGGGTCGCCCCCGACGGAGACCTCACCGCTGCAACCGGTCAGCGCGATCACGGACAGCAGCCAGGCCGCTGCGAGCTTCTTCATGGGGACTCCTGGGTCACGCCGTGGGCAGGCGGTCCTGCGGCCACCGGTCGCCCCAGTGTGACGGGTGGGGGCCGGTCGGCACGGTGAACGCGCCCTCATCGCCGCACGGCGGCGGGGTCAGCCGGGCATCGGGCCGTGGCGCGCGGGGACGCCCTGGAGCGTCCGGTGCTCGTTGTCGCGGACCCGGGGCTCGTAGTGGCGGCGGAACGCGACCGCGACCAGGTCGCGGCGGCTCCGGACGCCGGTCTTCTCGAAGACGTTGCGCAGGTGCGCCTGCACGGTCCCGCTCGCGATGGCCAGCTCGCGGGCGATCGTCGTCGTCGGCTCACCGCGGAGCACCCGGCGGGTGACCTCCCGCTCGCGGGGGGTCAGCCCGTAGGCCCGCATCAGGAGCGAGGTCAGGTGGACCGGCTGCGCGGCCTCGAGGACGATCGAGACGCCTCGTCGTCCGTCGCGATGGATCAGCCGGGAGCCGTGCAGCACGATCCAGCGCCCGTCGCCGGTCGGCACCCGGGACGAGACGGCGCCCGTCCCGCCCACCACCTGCCCGGCCAGCGCGAGCACGCCCGCCGGAGGCGTCTCGACCGTGCCGCCGAGGTCGGCGAGCCAGGCGGGCGTGGCGGGCGTGGCCGACTCCACGTGCAGCCGGTCGTCGAGGACGAGCAGGCCCGGTGCCTGCGGCAGGTCCGGCTCACGCGCCTGGCCCAGCAGCAGGGCGCGCCGGGCCCCGGCGGCCAGCCAGGGCGCCACCCGGCGGACCAGGTCGGTCTCCCGGGTGGAGAACGCCGGCCGTCCGGTCTCGCGGTAGAGGCCGACCATGCCCCACGCCTCGCCGTCCCCGGTCCGCAGCGCGACCAGCAGCTCCTGGTCGCAGCCGAAGGGCTGCATCTCCTCGTGGAACTTGCGGGAGAGCTCCGGCCGGCCGCCGGTCGCCTCGTGCAGCGTCCCGACCCCGCGGGGGGACCGCAGGACCTCCCGCATGGAGTTGTAGTCGCCCTCGGCGTACTCCCGGCCCAGCCACTCGCCCGGGATCTCGGGCAGCCCCTCCTGGAAGTGGCTGGTCGCCAGCAGCGAGGCCGGGTCGACGGTGAAGAAGCACGCCGCCTCGAAGTGCGGGACCGCCTCGCCCAGCAGCGGGCCCGCCTCCCGCCACAGCGTCACCAGGTCGACACCGGACCCCGCGACGGCCGCCAGCTTGTCGAGGACGCGCTCGTGCCCACCCATGGGGATGGCCTACCAGAGAACCGGGTCGGCTACCAGATTTCTGCAATGGCGCAGGGGTCGGGGTCGCAGGATGCTGGCCCCATGGAGAACCGGATCATCCGCGCCGGCGAGGGTGAGATCCTCGGCCCGCCCCGAGGGTGTCGGGACCGCTTCCTGGTCGACGCCAAGGACTGGGGTGGGAACCTCGCGGTGCTCGAGCACCTGCTGGCCCCACGGTCCATCGCCGCCCCCCTGCACCGGCACACGCGCGAGGACGAGTTCAGCCTGGTGCTGGAGGGTCGGGTCTGGTTCGTCGCGGACGGCGAGGAGCACGTCGCCGAGGTCGGCGACCTCGTCTTCAAGCCGCGCGGGGAGTGGCACACCTTCTTCAACGCCGCCGACTCCCCCGCCCGGCTCCTGGAGCTGATCTCGCCCGGCGGCCTGGAGGAGGCGTTCCGGATCATCGGCACCGCCCCCGAGGGCGTCGACCTCGGGCCGATCGTCGAGCCCTACGGGTGTGAGGGCGACCTGGACGCCACCTTGCCCCTCCTCGAGAAGTACGGGCTGACCTTCGGCTAGAACCCCTACGCGCGCTGCACCTCGGCGTCGTCCGAGGTGTCCTCCTCCCCCTTGCCGAGCACCGCCCGGCCGGCCTCGAGCCGCGCGACCGGGACCCGGAACGGCGAGCAGGAGACGTAGTCGAGCCCGACGCCCTGGAAGAAGTGGATCGACTCCGGGTCGCCCCCGTGCTCGCCGCACACACCCGTCTTCAGGCCGGGCCGGGTGCGGCGACCCTCGCGGGTGGCGATGTCCACGAGCCGGCCGACGCCGTCGCCGTCCAGGCTCTCGAAGGGCGAGGTGGTGAACACGCCCTTGTCGAGGTAGGCGGCGAAGAACGCCGCCTCGACGTCGTCACGGCTGAAGCCCCAGGTCGTCTGCGTCAGGTCGTTGGTGCCGAAGGAGAAGAAGTCGGCCTCCTCGGCGATCCGGAACGCCGTGAGCGCTGCTCGTGGCAGCTCGATCATGGTGCCGACCGGGATGTCCAGGGAGACCCCCTCGGCCTCGGCGACCGACGCGATGATCTGGTCGGCCTCCTCGCGGACGAGGTGCAGCTCCATCAGCGAGCCCACCAGCGGCACCATGATCTCGGGCATGGGGGTGTGCCCGTCCTTGATCCGGCGCGCGGCCGCCTCGGCGATCGCCCGGATCTGGCCGCCGAACAGGCCGGGGACGGTCAGGCCGAGCCGGACCCCCCGGAGGCCGAGCATCGGGTTGGACTCGTGGTGCCGGTTGACCGCCGCGAGCAGCCGGACGTCGTCGTCCGCGGCGACTCCCTGCTCCTCGGCCCGGGCGACCTTGACCATCAGCTCGGCCCGGTCCGGGAGGAACTCGTGCAGCGGCGGGTCGAGCAGCCGGATCGTCGTGGGCAGCCCGTCCATCGCGGCGAGCAGCTCCTCGAAGTCCTCCCGCTGGGGAGGCAGCAGCGCCGCGAGCGCCTGCTCCCGTTCGGCGGAGCTCCCGGCGAGGATCACCCGCTCGATCAGGACCCGTCGGTCCCCGAGGAACATGTGCTCGGTGCGGCACAGGCCGATCCCCTGGGCGCCCATCCGGCGCGCCCGCAGCGCGTCGGGGCCGGTGTCGGCGTTGGCGCGGATCTCCATCGTGCGCACCGAGTCGGCGTGCACGAGCAGTCGGTCGACGGCCCGGATCAGGTCGGCGGTCTCGTCGTCGACCAGCTCCAGCGCCGGCTCGAGGCCCTCCTCGAGGTACTTCACGACCGGCGAGGCCACCACCGGCAGCTGACCGACGAACACCTCCCCGGTCGAGCCGTCGATGGAGAGCACGTCGCCCTCGCGGACCTCGACGCCGTCGGAGCTGGCGACCTTCTCCTCCTCGTCGACGTGGAGCGCCTCGGCGCCGCACACCGCCGTCTTGCCCATGCCGCGCGCCACCACGGCGGCGTGCGAGGTCTTGCCGCCGCGGCTGGTCAGGATCCCGGTCGCCGCGATCATGCCCTCGAGGTCCTCGGGGTTCGTCTCCTGGCGCAGCAGCACGACCGCCTCGCCACGAGCCACCCAGGCGGCCGCCGTCGCGGAGTCGAAGACCACCTTGCCCACGGCGGCACCGGGTGAGGCCGCCATGCCGCGGGTGAACGCCGTGCGCTCGGCCTCGGCGTCGAACTGGGGGAACATCAGCTGGGCCAGCTGCGGGCCGCCGACCCGCTCCAGCGCCTCGTCCATCGTGATCAGCTGCTCGTC
Organism: uncultured Actinomycetota bacterium; assembly: GCA_963795215.1. Taxonomy (GTDB): domain Bacteria; phylum Actinomycetota; class Actinomycetes; order Propionibacteriales; family Nocardioidaceae; genus Nocardioides. The sequence goes on along the minus strand of CAWCGW010000005.1, from coordinate 148,687 downwards.
GACGAGCTGCGTGGCGATCCGGAACGCGGCGGCGGCGGTGCGCTTCCCGACACGGGTCTGCAGCATCCAGAGCTTCCCGCGCTCCACGGTGAACTCGATGTCGCACAGGTCGCGGTAGTGGGTCTCCAGGCGCCGCATGATCTTGCGGAGCTCCTGGTACGACGCGGAGTCGACCTCGGCGAAGTCGTCCAGCGACAACGTGTTCCGGATCCCGGAGACGACGTCCTCCCCCTGCGCGTTGACCAGGTAGTCGCCGTACACCCCGGGCTTGCCCGTGGAGGGGTCGCGGGTGAAGCAGACCCCGGTGCCGGAGGTCTCGCCCAGGTTGCCGAAGACCATGGTGCAGACGTTCACCGCCGTGCCGGCGTCCTCGGGGATCCGCTCGCGGCGGCGGTAGATGCGGGCGCGGTCGGTGTTCCAGGACTCGAAGACGGCCTGGATCGCGAGGTCCAGCTGCTCGCGCGGGTCCTGCGGGAACGGGCGCCCGCAGCTCTTCTCCACGACCGCCTTGAAGTCCTCGACCAGCTGGCGCAGGTCGTCCGCGTCCAGCTCGAGATCGCTCGTGACGCCCTTGGCGGCCTTCGCCGCCGCGAGCACGCGGGCGAAGTCCTCGCCCTCCATGCCGAGCACCGTCTTGCCGAACATCTGGATCAGCCGACGGTAGGAGTCCCAGACGAAGCGCTCGTCGCCCGCCGCCTCGATCAGGCCCTTCACGGAGAAGTCGTTGAGGCCGACGTTGAGCACCGTCTCCATCATCCCGGGCATGGAGTACTTCGCCCCGGACCGCACGCTCACCAGGAGCGGGTCCACCGAGTCGCCCAGCCGTCGACCGACCTCGTCCTCGAGCCGGCGCAGCGCCATGGTGACCTGGACCTTCAGGTCGTCCGGCAGCCGGTCGTGCTCGAGGTAGTGCCGACACGCCTGCGTCGTGACGATGAAGCCCGGGGGCACCGGCAGCCCCAACCGGGTCATCTCGGCGAGGTTGGCGCCCTTGCCGCCCAACAGGTCCTTTTGGTCCCGGTCGCCCTCGCTGAAGTGGTAGACGAGCTTGTCCATCTCTAGATCACTGCCTTTCGGTTCGCCGGGTGGGGACGCAGGGGTCGTGCGTCACGGGTGCTCGCCGGCATGCCGGAGCACCTTGTCGAGCGCGTGGTCGCTGCTGACCTCGCGGACGGTCCCGCTCTGCGAACGCATCACGAGCGAGCGGGTGCGGGCGCCGCCACCGGAGTAGCGGACCCCCGGGAGGAGGTCGCCGTCGGTGATGCCGGTCGCCACGAAGAAGGTGTTGTCGCAGGTCACGAGGTCGTTCAGGCCGAGCACCCGGTCGAGGTCGTGACCGGCCGCGAGGGCCCGGCGGCGCTGCTCGTCGTCGGCGACGTACAGCCGGGCCTGGATCTCTCCGCCCATCGCCTTCATGGCGCACGCCGTGATCACGCCCTCCGGGGTGCCGCCGACGCCCATGAGGACATCGATCCCCGAGTCGGGTCGCGCGATCGCGATGGCGACCGCGACGTCGCCGTCGGGGAAGAGCTTGATCCGGGCGCCGGCCGCGCGGAGCCGCTTGATCAGGTCGGCGTGCCGGGGCCGGTCGAGCACGGCGACGGTCACGTCGGAGACCGACCCGCCCTTGGCGTCGGCCACCACCCGCAGCGTCTCCTCGGTGGGGGCGGTCACGTCGACCCGTCCGGCCGCCTCCGGGCCGACGACGAGCTTCTCCATGTAGTAGACGTCGCGGGGGTCGAACATGCTGCCGCGGTCGGCGGCGGCGATCACGGCGATCGCGTTCGGCATGCCGCTCGCCAGCAGCGTCGTCCCGTCCACCGGGTCCACCGCGATGTCCATCTCGGGACCGGTGCCGTCACCGAGGTGCTCCCCGTTGTGGAGCATCGGCGCCTCGTCCTTCTCGCCCTCGCCGATGACGACGACCCCGCGCATCTGCACGCCGGTCAGGACCTGGCGCATCGCGTCGACCGCGGCACCGTCGCCGCTCTCCTTCTCACCGAGCCCGGCCCAGCGCCCGGCTGCCATCGCGGCCGCCTCCGTGGCGCGCATCAGGTCCAGCCCGAGGTTGCGGTCGGGCAGCTGGTAGGGCCCGGTCCGGGCGGTGGTCGACGTCATCGCGAACCCCCCGTGAGGCCGATCCGGCGCCGCACGCTCCCGCGTGTGCTCATCCGTGTGCTCGTTCGTGGGCTCATGGGTGCTCCGCTCCTCGAGGTGCCCGGCCACCCGCGACCCTCGGCCTGACAGGTGACTCGGTCCGTGTGCTGTGACGTGGCTCTCACACACCTTCGAGTACCTTTATACACTTTTGTTTGTGTGGCTACAAGGGGGCAAGTAGGGACAAAACGGGCACATATCAACAGAAGTGCGCCTGTTCGGGCGTGCGGGCCAGGCCACGCGGGCCCCGAGATTCGGCGACTCCGGACGGCTTCATCGGCCGGCTCGACGAGGCTAGAGTCGCGTGCGTGGGTCATACCGATTCCGCTGACAGCAAGTTCACCCGGGTCCTCGGACGCTGGGATGTCCTGGCGGTCGCCTTCGGGGCGATGATCGGCTTCGGCTGGATCGTCCTGACCGGTGGCTTCCTCCAGGACGCGGGGACTCTCGGAGCCGCTCTCGCCTTCGTCGTCGGCGGCATCATCATGGCGCTGGTGGGGCTCACCTACGCCGAACTGGTCTCGGCGATGCCCCAGGCCGGTGGTGAGCACAACTACGTGCTGCGGGGGCTCGGCTCACGCTCTGCCTTCGTGTGCTCCTGGAGCCTCGTGCTCGGCTACATCTCCGTGGTCGCGTTCGAGGCGGTGGCACTGCCCCAGACGGTGCTGTTCCTCGCACCCGACATGCTCGCCGGGAAGCTGTGGACGGTCGCCGACTACGAGGTGTACGCCTCCTGGGTGGCGGTCGGAGCGGCCGGCGCCCTCGTGATCACCGCGCTGAACTACGTGGGGGTCCGCCCAGCCGCCGTCTTCCAGACGTTCGCGGTCGCGTTCCTCCTCGTCGTGGGTGCGTTGCTGGTGTTCGGGTCGTTCACCGGCGGGTCCACCGACAACATGAGCCCCCTCTTCAACGACGGCGCCGTGGGAGTCATCGCCGTGCTGGTCGCGGTGCCCTTCCTCTTCGTGGGCTTCGACGTGATCCCGCAGTCGGCGGAGGAGATCAACCTTCCGTTCAAGCAGATCGGCAAGCTCGTGGTCGTCTCGGTCCTGGCCGCGGCGAGCTTCTACGTCCTGGTGATGGTCACCGTCGGGTCGTCGCTGCCCAGGGACCTGCTCGCCGAGTCCGAGCTCTCCGCGGCCGACGGGATGGCCGCCCTCTGGAGCAGCGAGACGATGGGGGATGTCTTGGTGGTCGGCGGTATCGCCGGCATCCTGACCAGCTGGAACGGCTTCCTGATCGGGGCGAGCCGGCTGCTCTACGCGATGGCGTCCTCCGGGATGGTGCCGAGGTGGTTCGGCAAGCTGCACCCGACCTACCGGACGCCCAGCAACGCGATCCTGTTCGTCGGGGGGCTCTCGATCCTGGCGCCCCTGTTCGGCCGTCAGATGCTGGTCTGGCTGGTCGATGCCGGCGGATTCGTGATCGTCGTCGCCTTCTTCTTCGTGGCCGTCACGTTCGTCCTCCTTCGTTCTCGCGAGCCCGAGATGGAGCGGCCGTTCCGGGTGAGCGGCGGCTCGGGCGTCGGAGTGGCCGCCGCCCTGCTCACCTTCGGGCTGGGCATCCTGTTCATGCCGGGGATGCCGGCCGCCCTGATCTGGCCCTACGAGTGGCTCATCCTCATCGTCTGGTGGGCGGCCGGTGCGGTGCTGATGCTCCGGCTGCCCCGGGTCGGACCGGGTCCGGACGCCGAGCACCAGCTCGTCGAGGCCGCCCGAGTGCGGAGCTCGCGCGACTCCGCGCCAGGTCAGTAGTACCAGGGGTAGGGCGACCAGTCGGGCTCACGCTTCTCGAGGAACTGGTCGCGGCCCTCCTGGGCCTCGTCGGTCATGTACGCGAGCCGGGTGGTCTCGCCGGCGAAGAGCTGCTGGCCCACCAGACCGTCGTCGATCAGGTTGAACGAGTACTTCAGCATCCGCTGTGCGGTCGGGCTCTTGCCGTTGATCATGCGGCCCCAGTCCAGGGCCGTGGCCTCCAGGTCCGCGTGCGGGACCGCGCGGTTGACGGTGCCCATCCGGACGCCCGCGTCGGCGTCGTACTCCTCGGCGAGGAAGAAGATCTCGCGCGCGAACTTCTGGCCCACCTGGCGGGCGAGGTACGCCGACCCGAAGCCGCCGTCGAAGGACCCGACGTCGGCGTCGGTCTGCTTGAACCGGGCGTGCTCGGCGCTCGCCAGCGTCAGGTCGGCCACGACGTGGAGGCTGTGGCCACCGCCGGCCGCCCAGCCGTTCACCACGCACACCACGATCTTCGGCATGAACCGGATCAGTCGCTGGCACTCCAGGATGTGCAGCCGCGCCATCTTGGCCTTGTCGACCGTCTCGGCGGTCTCACCCTCGGCGTACTGGTAGCCGGCCCTGCCGCGGATCCGCTGGTCGCCGCCGGTGCAGAACGCGTGCTTGCCGTTCTTGACGCTCGGGCCGTTGCCGGTCAGCAGCACGCAGCCCACGTCGGAGGAGGTGCGGGCATGCTCGAGGACCCGCAGCAGCTCGTCGACCGTGTGGGGGCGGAACGCGTTGAGGACGTCGGGCCGGTCGAACGCGACCCGGACCGTGCCGTGCGCCCGCGCCCGGTGGTAGGTCAGGTCCGTCAGGTCCTCGAAGCCCGGGACGGCGTCCCAGGCCTCGGGGTCGAAGGTGTCGGAGACTCCGTCGAGCGCGCTCATGCCCGAACGCTAGCGGCACTGGAATCCGTACCCCCGGCGTGGTGTTGTCACGAGCATGGCCCTCACCGGAGAGTACGAAGCCAGCCCCGAGCAGTGGGTGCGAGACCAGGTCGCCGAGTTCGAGGCGTCGAACGGCGCCCGGGCGAACACGCTGGCCCGCACCGGCGACCCGATCGTGGTGATCACCTCGGTCGGCGCCCGCAGCGGCAAGCTCCGCAAGAATCCCGTGATGCGGGTGGAGCACGCGGGCAGCTATCTCGCCGTCGCCTCCAAGGGCGGCGCCCCGGAGGACCCGGTCTGGGCGCACAACTTCCGCGCCCACCCCGAGGTCGAGCTCCAGGACGGCGCCGACAAGGCGACGTACGACGTCCGGGAGCTGCCCGACGGTCCCGAGCGCGACGCGTGGTGGCAGCGCGCCGTCGCCACCTGGTCGACGTACGGCGACTACCAGCACAGGACCGACCGGTTGATCCCGCTCTTCCTGCTCGAGCGCCGCGCCTGACCCCTCCTGCCCTCCCCCGCCGAAGGTTGAACTGGGCGCGCGGAACAGCGAGATGGGCTCGCGCAACGCCCCGAGTGATGCGGAGGCCCAACTCGAGTGATGCGGAGGCCCAACTCAACCCTGGGGTGGGGTCAGGAGGCGATGGACTGGGCGAGGTGGACGAGGTGCTCGAGGCGGGCCAGCTCCGAGGCGAGGAAGGCGGGGCCGCCGCGGCGGCCGAGGAGCATCACCTCGTCGGGGCCCAGCGGGCAGCCGACGACGAGGTCGCCGCCCTGGTCCTCGACCTGGGCCGGGTGCTCCAGCGCGACGAAGACGAGGTCGTCCGGGGCCGCCTCGGTGGCGCGGGTCCGACCGGCCTCACGGTGGACGCGGGCCCCCCAGTCGGAGCGGAAGACCACCGGGACCAGGTCGACCAGCCGGTCCACGGCGTGCTGCGGGTGCTCGGTCAGGTCCTCGACGGCCTCGAGGTCGAGGAAGACGTTGCCGCCGGCGGCGTACCGGTTGATCCAGAGCACCTCGACACCCTCGATGTCGGTGCACGCCGAGACCACGGCGTCGGGCATCGCACCGGCGACCATCTCGAGGAACACGTCGTCGACGGCCGTCCCGTCGTCGTGCCGCTTCTCGACGATCTCGATCGCCTCGATGTCGCCGCCGGCCTCACCGATCGCGGACGCCAGCCGACCCAACGACCCGGGGACGTCGGGGAGGCACACGCGCAGCAGGTACGGCATGGCTCGACAGTAGTCGGGCCGGGTTGCCGCGAGGTTTCGGTCGTCCGACCGGTGAGCGGTCAGCGCAACCGCTGCCGGAGCCCGGTCGCCCGCTGCGCCCGGGTGGCGACCGCGGCCCGGACCGCCGCCTCCGAGCCGACCACCCGCACCCGGTCCTGGGCCCGGGTGACCGCGGTGTAGAACAGCTCGCGCGTCAGCAGCCGGGAGCCCTCCTCGGGCAGCAGCACGGTGACGACCGAGGCCTGGCTGCCCTGGCTCTTGTGGATGGTGAGGGCGTGCATCGTGTCGACGGCGTCGAGCCGGGCCGGTGCGAGGTCGGTGAGGCCGCGGCGGGCGCCGTCGATCCGGGCGCGGATCCGGCCGCCGTCGAGGACGGCGACGCCGGTCTCGCCGTTGTAGATCTCCAGCGCGTGGTCGTTGGCCGTGACCAGCAGCGGCCGGCCGACGTACCAGGTGGAGTAGATCGGGTCCCCGGTCTCCTCCCCGACCCACTGCTCGACCAGCCGGTTCCAGGTCCGTACGCCGCGCGGCCCCTCGCGGTGGGCGCACAGCAGCCGGTGGCGGCCCAGCTCCTCGATCGCCTCCTCGGCCCGGCCGCGGAACGCCAGCCGCCGCACCCGCACCGCCTGCTGGACCAGCTCGGCGCGGAGCACCGAGGCGGGATCCTCGGTCTCGACGAACTCGACGTCACCCGTGCCCGCCCGCAGTGCGGCGAGCACCGCCTCGGCCGAGTCGGGCCCTCGGGCGTCGCGGAGCGCGTCGGCCACTGCCTGGATGCCGGCGGCCGAGCGGTAGTTGCGGGACAGGCCGCGGACCAGGTCGCTCGGCAGTCCCTCGACCAGGTCGGAGAGCACGGCACCCGCGCCGACCGAGGTCAGCTGACGCGGGTCGCCGACGAGCACCAGCCGGGTCTGCGGTCGGACCGCCTCCAGCAGCCGGGCCATCATCGTGAGGTCGACCATCGAGCACTCGTCGACCACGATCACGTCGTGCTTGAGCCGGTTGCCACGGTGGTGGCGGAACCGGGTCGCGTTGTCGGGGCGCCAGCCCAGCAGCCGGTGGAGCGTCATCGCCTCGGGCCGGCCGACCTCGTCGGCGAACCCGTCGGGGAGCTCGGCCGCCACCGCCTCCGCGAGCCGGGCCGCCGCCTTGCCGGTGGGTGCGCTGAGCGCGACCGAGAGCGGCCGGTCGGACTGGGAGGAGAGCAGGGCGAGCATCCGGGCGACGGTGGTGGTCTTGCCGGTGCCGGGTCCGCCGGTCATCACGGTCGTCCACTGCCGGCACGCCGCGACCGCGGCCTGCTCCTGCTCCTCGCTGAGGTGGGCGTCACGGACCCGCGCGAGGGCCGCCGCCAGTGCCGGCTCGTCGACCGTGGGAGCAGGCTGGGCGGCCCGCACCCGGAGGTCCTCGGCGATCTGGACCTCGAGCCGGTGGTAGCGCTCGAGGTAGACCAGGTCGAGCTCCTGGCACAGCACGCCCTCGGCCAGCAGCCGGGAGTCGGCCACCGCCTCGGCCCACGTCGCCGGCTCCGGCCAGGGCAGGTCGGGCGCGAGGTCGCGGATGGTGTCGAGGTCGACGCCGACCGACCCGTTGCGGACGGCGCGGGTGGCCAGGGCGGCGGCGAGCAGCACCCGCTCGTCCTGCTCGCCGGCGAGGTCGGCGGTGCGGACGGCGACGTGGAGGTCGGCCGCGGCCAGCACGCCCGCCCGGTTGAGGTCGCCGAGCAGCCCGCTCGCACCGGCGACCAGCCGGCGGTCGTGGTCGCCGACCGGCTCGAACACCTCGGTCATGGCCTCTCCCTCCCGTCCCGCAGTCCGTCCCGCAGCCCGTCCCGCACCCCGTCGAGCAGCCCGGAGAGCTCCTCGACCAGCGCCACCGGCGGGCGCCAGGAGAACACGCCGCACGGCTCGCCGTCGACGAGCGGGGTCGAGGGGCCGCACATGCCGCGGAGGTAGAGGTAGAGCACCCCGCCGAGGTGGCGCCCCGGGTCGTATCCGGGCTGACGCCACCGCAGGAACCGGTGGAGCACGACGGCGTACAGCAGTGCCTGCAGGGGATAGTCGGAGTGGCCCATGGCGGCGGCCAACGCCGTCGGGGCGTACGCCGCGGCGGTGAGCGGCTCCTCGCGCGGCCCCAGCCAGTTCGTCTTGTAGTCCACGACCAGGTAGGTCGGCTCGCCGTCGTCCCCGCGCAGCCGCAGCACCACGTCGACCGAGCCGGTGAGGTAGCCGCGCAGGCTCTGGCCGCCGAGCTCGGGCCGGTCGAGGGCGTCGGCGAAGCCGCGGACCGGGTCGCCCTCGGGCAGGTGGCGACGCAGCAGCGGCGCGAGGTCGCCGAGCGTGACCTCGCCCGTCAGGCCCAGGTCGCCCCCGGCCAGCGGCAGCTCGAAGTCGAGCTCGCGCAGCCGGTCGCGCAGCGGGAGCGCGCGCAGGGTGGTGTCGCCGGCGAGCGGGCCGAGCGGGCTGTCGCACACCGCGACCAGCGCGGAGGTGAGCAGGTCGCGGTCGACCGCGACCGGCCAGTGCACGAGCTGCTCGTCGAGGTGGGCGCGCAGCTCGGCGCCGAGGTCGCCGTCGTGGTCGGGTGCCTCGGGGTCGGTGTGCTCGAGCACGGCGTGGACCAGCGAGCCGAAGTCGGCACCGACCGGCAGGTCGGCCATCGGCGAGGGCACGGCCGGGCCCTCGTGCGGGGCCTCGACGGGCTCGGGGACCGGCGGCTCGTCGTCGCGCGGGACGACCTCGGGCTCGCTGCCCACCGACGGGGTGGCAGCCGGCTCGACGCGGGTGAGCGAGGAGTACGACGTCCGGCGCCACTCGGTGTCGACGTCGCGGTCGAAGCTGCGGACGGCCAGCCCGGTAGGGGTCGGGAGCGGGACCTCGGCACCGAGCGGCGCGGGCTCGGCCCGCTCGGGGATCGGTCCGCCGGCCTGGTGCCAGCGGCGGAAGACGTCGACGGCGTCGGCGTCGGTGCGGTTGTCGAAGGTCTCGGGCACCTCGGCCATGCCGGGGACCCGGCCCTGCAGCAGGCGGTGGAGCGGCGAGGCGGGCGTGTTGCGGGTGGGCGCCCACCAGGCGACGACCTGGGACTGGGCCCGGGTCACCGCCACGTAGAGCAACCGGAGCCACTCCCCGGCCTCCTCGCGCGCCCAGCGGGTGACGTGGTCGCCCCAGGCGTCGCCGCCGCCGGCGCCGACGTCGAGGCAGCGCCGGCCCTCGTCGTCGTGGAACAGCGGTGTCGACGGCGTCGGGACGTTGCGGTCGGCGAGTGCGGGGAGGTAGACGACGGGGTACTGGAGGCCCTTGCTCGCGTGGATGGTCACCAGCTGCACCGCCGCGGCGTCGGAGTCGAGCCGGCGGGTGCGCTCGGCGCCGCGGCCGGCGCGGCCCTCGGCGACCTGGCGCCGCAGCCACGCCAGCATCGAGGCCACGCCGAGCCGTTCGGTCAGGCCGACCTCGTGCAGCGCCTCGCCGATGTGGCGCAGGTCGGTGAGGTGGCGCTCCCCGCCGACCGTGCCGAGCACCCGGCCCGGCAGGCCGTCGGCGGTGGCGGCCTCCAGGACCGCCGCGATGCCGCGAGTGGCGAACACCTCGGCCCAGGCACGCAGCCGGTCGGCGACGATCCTCGGTGAGCCGCTCGCCGTCGGTGTCGAGGGCGAGCGCGGTGTGGCCGAGGAAGGCGGTCAGCGCGGCCGAGCGCACCCGGGCGCTGCGGTGGGGCTGCTCGAGCCCCTCGAGCAGCTGCACCCACTCGACCGCGGCCGGGGTGGCGAAGACACTGCCGCCGCCGGCGATCACTGCGGGGATCCCGACGGCGTGGAGGGCCTCCTGGGCGGTCGCGAGGTCGGCGTGGCGGTAGCTGATGACGGCGACGTCGCGCGGCTCGAGGGGCGCACCGTCGTAGGTCGCGCCGGAGGCGAGCAGGGCGTGCACGTCGTGGGCGAGGTCGCGGGCGACGTGGGGCCGTACCTGTCCCACGGTGAGCGGCGAGGACCCTCGGCGGCCGAGCAGCTCGCGGTCGACGACCCGCAGCCGGAACGGCGCCTGGTGGGGCGCACCCGCGAGCCGGGACCCGTCGTGGTGGGCGGTGACGTCGTGCACCACGATCCGCTCGTCGCCGAGCGCCGCTCCGCGCAGCGCCGCCTGGAACGACTCCAGCAGCGGCCGGTCGCTGCGCCAGTTGACCGAGAGCGTCTGCTGGGTCGCCGCGGTGGCCGCGGCGTCGAGGTAGGTGACCACGTCGCCGCCCCGGAAGGCGTAGATCGCCTGCTTGGGGTCGCCGATCAGCACCATCCGGGCGTGACCGCTGAAGGCACGGTCGAGCACCTGCCACTGCACCGGGTCGGTGTCCTGGAACTCGTCGACCAGCACCACCTGCCACCGCTGCCGCATCCGCGCCCGGGCGGGGGCGTCCTCCTCCTCGAGCGCCTGGGCGAGCTGGCTGAGCAGGTCGTCGTAGGACAGGATCCCGAGCCGCCGCTTGCGCCGTTCGAGCTCGGCCCGGACGGTCTCGGCGAAGGCCACCCGACGCCCGTGGGGCGTGCCGGCCTCGGCGCCGGCCGGCTCGAGCCGGGCCTGCGGGTCGCCGACCGCGGCGCGCGCGATCGAGAGCGCCTCGGCGTGGGTGAACGCGGGGCTCTCGTCGGCGAACGCGAACGCACGGAGGTAGAGGTCGTCGACCACCTCCACCAGCAGGTCGTCGAGGTCCTCGACCAGGGTGGCGCGGGCGTCGGTGTCGCCGGCCACGCCGAGCGAGCCCAGCACCAGCGAGCAGAACTGGTGGGTGGTGGCGATCGTCGCCGCGTCGAACGACGCCAACGCGGCCGCGACCCGCCGGTGCCGATCCCGTCGGGTGGCGGCGTCGCCCTCGAGCAGCAGCCCGAGCAGCTCGGACTCGGGGTGGTCCTCCGGCGGGGCGTCGCCGGCCAGCGCCCGCTCGGCCTCCACCAGCTGGGCCCGCACCCGCTCCCGCAGCTCCTGGCTGGCCGCGCGGCCGAACGTGACGATCAGCATCTGGTCGAGCACGGCCTCGCCCTCGGCCACGAACCGGGTCACCAGCGCGCCGATGGTCCAGGTCTTGCCGGTGCCGGCGCTGGCCTCCAGGACGGTGGTGCCGGTCGGCAGCGGGCCTCGGATGTCGAAGGGCTGCATCGCGCCGCTCACAGGATCCCGACCTTCTCGACGCCGGTGAGCAGCGGCTGCCACACCCGCCAGGAGAAGGTGTCCAGGCCGGCCTCGAGCAGCGTCTCGACCGGGGCGTGGGCGCCGTAGACCCGGACGTGGGCGGCGTCGGCGTCCTCGCCGGGGATGCCGGCGGGGTGGTGGCGGTCGGTGGTCCACGCCCGGGCGGCGGCCTGCACCGGATCGATGGTGGCGCCCTGCCGCTCCTTGGCGCGGGCCTCGGCGTAGGCGCAGCCGGTCTGGATCGGCACCGGGAGGGGGGTGGTGAGGCCGAGGTCGCGCAGCTCGACCAGCTCGCGCAGCCAGTCGACGGCGCGGTGGTCGAGCGGTCCGGCGAGCGCCCGCTGCGGGCCGGCCCGGCCCCGGCCCACGGCGTGGGAGGTGACGTGGAGGTCGGGGTGGGCCGCGCTCACCGCGAGCAGGTCGAGCCAGGCCAGCAGCCGCTGCCGCGGCTTGAGCCGGGAGTAGCCCAGGGAGACGAGCCGGGTGCCGAACAGCCCGGAGACGGTGCCGGTGAGCCGCCGGCCACCTCCGAGGTCGACGTCGACGTCGACCGCGCGCGCCTCGTCCTCCCGCAGGGCGGCGGTGGCGGCGTGCAGCGCCTGCGCCTGCGTGGCCACCTCGCCCAGGGCGCGGGTGCCGAGGGCGCCGGGCGGGAGGCTGCCGCTGAGCTGCTCGGCGGTGAGCACGGCGACCGGGTCCTGGCCGGCGAGCACCTCGCGCAGCAGCCGGTCGCCGATCCCCCACTGCTCGAGGGCGTCGAGCGAGACCGGGATCGCGTCTCCCACCTCGTCGGCGTCGAGCGGTGAGGACACGTCGAGCCGGCGGCGCAGGAAGGTGCGGACCGGGTGGGCGAAGAACTCACGCAGGTCGGCGAGGTTGACGTCCGCTTCGGGGGCGGCCGGGAGGGCGGAGGCCAGGAACGGGGCGGGCGGCGTTCGCTCGGAGATCGCGGCGCGGGCGCCGGCCAGCGCCGCCCGGTCGAAGCTGAACGGCCGCGCGCCGACCAGCGCCCCGGGCACGAGGTTGCGGGCGTCGTAGGGCTGGAGCGGGTGGGTGAGCAGCACCTGCTCGCGCACCGGCGCGGCCGCCGTCCGGTCGGCGGCGTCGAGGATCTCGCCGAGCGGGACCGCCGGCGGGCGCTCGGCGCCGGTGTGCTCGTTGGCGCCGGTGTAGGTGACGACGAGGGTCTCGGTCGCCGCGAGCACGGCGTCGAGCAGCAGCTGGCGGTCCTCGCTGCGGACGTCGCGCTCGCCGGTCAGCGGTCGGCGCAGCAGGGCGTCGTCGCCGTCGACCGACGCGACCCGGGGGAACACTCCGTCGTCGAGGCCGACCAGGCAGACCACCCGGTGGGGCACCGAGCGCATGGGGACCATGGTGCAGACCGTGAGGGTGCCGGTCCGGAAGTTGGCGCGGGTGGGCCGGCCGCCGAGGCGGGAGTGGAGCAGCGCCCGGACGTCGGGAAGCCGCAGCGCGACCCGGCCCGCGTCGGTGGCCGACGCGAGGGCCGAGGAGAGCTCGCGCTCGAGCTGGGGGCCCTGCCACGGCTGGTCCGGGTCGACCTCGGCCAGCCCGGCGACCCCGGTGCGGAGGGCGGCGACCCACTCCTCGAGCGGCCCGGCGGCCGCGAGGTCGTCGACGCAGCGGTCGAGCCGGTGGACGAGCTCGGCGAAGCGGCCGAGCAGGTCGAGGTCGCCGCTGCCGACGTCGTCGACCGGCAGGCCGCGTCCGACGTGTCGGTGGTCGTCGCCGCTCATGGCGGCCCCGAGGAGGAGTCGGTCGAGCCCCGCCCGCCAGGTGTTGTGGGCGAAGCCCTGCATCGAGAAGCCGGCCCGCTGCTCGGCGTCGAGCCCCCAGCGGATGCCGGCGGCGCCCACCCAGTCGGTGAGTCGCGCGAGGTCGTCGTCGTCGAGGTCGAAGCGGCGGCGTACGACGTCGGTGCCGGCGAGGTCGAGCACCTCGCTGGCCGTCACCCGGCCGCCGGCCAGCTCGACCAGACGGGCGGCGAGGGCCAGCAGCGGGTTGGTGCTGGAGAGCGCGCGGTCGGCCAGCCGCACCCGCAGCCGGTGGGCGGGGTGGCCCTCGTCGACCACCCCCTCGAGCCCGAACCCGGCGGCGACCAGCGGCGCGAAGGTCTCGATGTCGGGGCACATCACGAGGATGTCGCGCGGCTCGAGGGTCGGGTCGTCGTCGAGCAGCCCGACCAGCACCTCGCGCAGCACGTCGACCTGACGGGCGGCGCCGTGGCAGGCGTGGACCTGGAGGCTGCGGTCGTCGGCCGAGATCGTGCGGCGCCCGCGCCGGTCGGCGTCGGGGTCGCGGTCGGCACGGAGGTCGGACTGGAGCCAGCCCAGCAGGGTGTCGGGTGCGGCGACCCGCTCGCCGGTCGACGCCTCGACCCCCACCCCGTCCAGCACCCGGCTCAGCTCGCGGCTGTCGCGGCCGAGCGAGGCCAGCAGCGGGTGGTGGGCCAGCCGGGCGGAGTCGTCGGCGTCACGGGGAACCACGCCGCCGTGGCCGCGCAGCGCGTCCCACAGCGCGGGTGAGGGCTGCGGCAGCCACAGGTGGACGTCGCGGCGCTCGCCCAGGGCCGCCAGCAGCTCGACCTCGGTGACGGGCAGCCTGGTGTGGCCGAACAGGGAGAGCCGGTCGGGGAGGTCGAGCGAGGCGTCGCCGCTGCGCAGCCGGTCGAGGGTGTGGGCGTGGCGGACGTCGGGCGGTGGCTCCCCGACGTGGGCGACCACGCGACGCCAGAGCTCGGGCTGCCACGCGAGGTCCGCGTCGAGCGCGGCGCCGGCGCCGTCGGTGTCCCGCCCCTCGCGCCAGTCGACCACGAGCGCGGGCCGCTGCACGGCGTACGAGGCGAGCAGCCCGGCGAGCCGACGCGCCACCGACCACCGGCGGGCACGCCGCAGCTCGCCCTCCTCGCCCGCCAGCCCGTGACCGAGGTGACGGGCCAGGGTCGCGGCCCAGGGCTCCTCGAGCGAGGCGTCGAGCACCTCGAGCACCGGCCACACCAGCCGGTCGGGGTCCCAGGGGTCGTCGCGCTCGCGCTCGAGCAGCAGCGAGACCAGCGACCGCGGGCTCAGGAACCGGACGCCGGCGCAGACGCCGTCACCGCCACCCGGCCCCGCACCCAGCAGGTGGGAGAGCCGCTGGGACAACCACCGCTCCACCCCCCGGGCGGGCACGGCGACGACCTCGGAGGCGAAGGCGTCGGGGAGCGGGGTGGCGAGCAGCGACCCGAGCTGGTCGGCCAGCACGTCGGCGCGCTCGGCACGGTGGAGGTGCAGCGTCACCGGCTCCCCCTTCCACGACGTCGGCGGCCACCGGACGCGACTCGGCGGCGGAGCCCAACATAGGCCCCGCCGCCGACAGGGGTGACGCGGTCGTCCCTTCCTAGGTGAAGAGGCTGACTCCACCGGGTCCGACGAGCAGACCGACGACGATCAGCACCACTCCCCAGAGGACACCGCCACGGATCAGCGTCACGATGCCGCTGATCACGAGGATGACCGCCAGGATCCACAGCAGGAACTCCATGCTTCCTCCCTCTGTCCGGTCGCCCGTTCGGCGACCCGGCCCTCCAACCTGCCAGCGTCGCCACCCCACGGCAAACCCCCGCAGAGGTGAAGCCGTGGACCGCCGGCACGGCGCTAGCCTGCGGAGGATGGAGCCGCCACTCAGCGAGCACGGTCGGCGGGAGACCGAGCAGGAACGCCTGGACCGCAAGTGGACCGACGTCCTCCAGGAGCTGCGCGTGATGCAGACCGGCGTGCAGCTGCTGGCCGGATTCCTGCTCACGCTGCCCTTCCAGCCCGTCTTCGCCGATCTCGACGTCGTCCAGGAGACGCTCTACCTGTCGCTGGTGGTCGTCGCCGGTGCCACCACCCTCACGATGGTGACCCCGGTGGTGATCCATCGCCGGCTGACCGGTCAGCACGTCAAGGAGCGGGTCGTGGCCGCCGGCCAGGTGGCGCTGCGTGTGGCCGTGGCCGGGGTGGGCCTGCTGGTGGTGGGACTGATGGCCTTCATCTTCGACGTCGTCGCGGGACGCCCGGCCGGGCTGACGGTGGCCGGGGTGGGCGCTGTGCTGGCGGCGGTGCTGCTCGCGGCGGTGCCGCGGGTCCTGGCGCGCGACGGTGCCCGGGAGGGCCACGGGACCTAGGTCCCTGTCCGGACCGGACCACGCTGTGTACGGTGCCGGTCACGGATCGGAAAGCGGGCCCGACCGGTTGGTCGCGGCAGGAGGGCGGTTATCCATGGCGGACGTCGACAGTGCACTCGACGAGGCAGGCCTGACCAACGAGGCGGTGCGGGACTACGTCCGCCACTGGGCCGGGGTCACCGGTGCGGCGCGGATCGAGGTCGTCAGCGCGGCCGACGACGCGCGGCTCCTCCAGGAGGCCGTCGACGCCGGTGAGCTGCTGCCCGCCGGCGAGGGTCGCTACTACTCCCGCAGCTACTACAAGGACACCGCGCGCTCGGAGGAGCGCACGATCGTCGCCACCGGCAACGAGTCCGACCGCGGCGTCTACAACAACTGGCGCCCCTCCTCGGAGATGAAGCCCAAGCTCGAGGGCCTGATGTCCGGGCAGCTCGCGGGCAAGACGATGTACGTGATCCCCTACCTGATGTCGCCACCCGGCTCGCCGCTGGAGCGGTACGCCGCGGGCGTGGAGCTCACCGACAACCGCACCGTCGTCCTCCACATGATCCGGATGGCGCGGGTGGGCATCTCGCTGATCAACGAGCTCGCCGAGCCCGACCACTTCGTGCGCGCCGTCCACGTGACCGGCGACCTGGAGAACCTCGGCCAGGGCACCTCCGAGGACCAGCGCTACTTCGTGACCGTCGCCGACGAGCGCACCATCCTGCACTTCGGCTCCTCCTACGGCGGCAACGCGCTGCTCGGCAAGATCGCGCACGGCCTGCGGCAGGCGGCGTACGACGGCTGGGCCAGCCGCGACTTCCTCTCCGAGCAGTTCATGCTGATCGGCATCGAGGACAAGGAGACCGGGCAGACCTACCACGTCTGCGGCGGCTTCCCCAGCGCCTCCGGCAAGACCAACCTCGCGATGATGCTGGCGCCCGACGCCCTCGGCGAGCGCTACCACGTGTCGTTCTACGGCGACGACATCGCGTGGCTGTGGGTCAACCCCGACGACGGTCGGCTCTACGGCATGAACCCGGAGTTCGGCGTGTTCGGAGTCGCCAAGGACACCAACGAGAAGACCAACCCGACCGCGCTGCAGTCCCTCGACGAGGGGACGAAGGTGATCTTCACCAACGTCGCGTGGAACGAGCAGACCCACGAGGTGTGGTGGGAGGGCAAGACCAAGAACCCGCCCGCCGACACCGCCGGCTGGCACGACTGGAAGGGCGAGAAGATCTCCGACCGGTCCGAGCGCGACGACTCGTCGTGGGCCCACCCCAACAGCCGGTTCACCACCACGCTCGCCAACGTGCCCAACGTCGCCGAGGACTTCGAGGACCCCGCCGGCGTCCCGATCGACGCCATCATCTTCGGCGGCCGCACCTCCGACCGTGAGCCGCTGATCCGGGCGATCACCGACCTCGCCGAGGGTGTCTACGACGGCCTCACCCTCGGCGCCGAGGCGACCTTCGCCGCCGACGGACTCGACGGGCAGCTGCGCTACGACCCGATGTCGATGCGGCCGTTCATGTCCTACCCCGAGGGCGAGTACGCCGCCCACTGGCTGCGGATCGTCGGCGCGGCGAGCGAGCAGCCGATCTTCGCCCACGTGAACTGGTTCCAGAAGGACCCCGCGGACGGCTCGTTCCTGTGGCCCGGCTACCGCGACAACCTGCGGCCGCTGCTGTGGCTGCTGCGGCTCAAGGCCGGCGAGGTCACCGGCCGGCAGACGCCCGTCGGCATCCTGCCCACCGAGGAGGAGCTGATGCTCGAGGGCTGCGAGGTCGACCCCGCCGCCCTGGCCACCCTGCTCGACCTCGACGTCCCCCGCTGGCGCCAGGAGATGGGCTTCCGCGAGGAGCACCTGAAGCAGTTCCACGGCCTCCCCGAGGAGATCTGGGTCGCCCACCGGCGGGTGGCGGAGGCGTTGGGGGAGGGGTGAGCGGGCTGTGGTTTCCCCGCCCGGGCGGGGAAACCATGACTTCGTGACGGAACCATCCCGTACGAACCCCCAGACTCGCCCACGAAGTCAGCGGGCCGGCAGCAGGGGGGTCAGCCGGATCATCGCCACGGAGCCGAGCAGCGGGCCGACGGAGAGCAGCGCCACCGCGACCGGCCACCCCAGTGCGTCGGCGACGACCGGCACGCCCTGGATCGTCACCACGGTCAGCAGGAAGCCGAGGGCGGTCTGGAGGGTGAGCGCGGTGCCGACGTAGCGCTGGTCGACGACCGTCCCCAGACATGCCGAGAACATCGCCGAGTCGGCGATGACGGAGGCGCCCCACACCACGAGCAGCGGGACGAGCAGCCACAGCGGCCCGCCGTACGCCGCGGCGGCGGCCAGGCAGCACAGCCCGCTGACCACCATCGCGAACGCGGCGGCCCGGGCCCGGCCGAGCCGGTCGCCGAGCACCCCGGCGGCCAGGCAGCCGGCCAGCCCGCCGAGCCCGAAGGCGACGAACACGATCGCCCCGACGGTCGCCCGCCCGGCCGGCTCGCCGCGGGCGGCCAGGCTCGCGACGAGGAAGGCGGGCGCCCACGCCCAGACGGCGTAGAGCTCCCACATGTGCCCGAGGTAGCCGAGGTTGGCCAGCCGCGGCGCCCGGTCCCGCCACACGTCCAGCACGACGCCCGGGTGGAAGCCGTCGGAGCGGGTCACCAGCGGCCCGACCACGATCCAGCGCTGCAGCACGGCGGCCACGCCGGCCAGCACCGCGGTCACGACCAGGGCCGTCCGCCAGGCCGGGCCCAGCGAGCCCGCGACCAGCTGCGGGAAGATGCTGCCCAGGGTCAGCGAGCCGACCATCACCGAGACCGCGAGCCCGCGCCGGTCGGCGAACCAGCTCACCACGATCTTCATCCCGACCGGGTAGACGAGGGCCAGCGCGACACCGGTGACGAGCCGCAGCACGACCGCCACCACCGGACCCTCGGCGACCAGGGCCGTGAGCAGCGTGGCCAGCGACGCCACGCCGGCACCGACGCCCATCAGCCGCGGCGGCGAGACCCGGTCGGGCAGGTTGGTCGCCGCCGACGCGAGCGCTCCCACCACGAAGCCGAGCTGCACCCCGATGGTCAGCAGCGCCTCGGCGACCTGCCCGATCTCCCACTCGGCGCGCAGCGCGGGCGCGGCGGCGGACGCCGCGAACCAGGTCGAGACCGCCAGCACCTGCACCAGGGAGACCAGCACCAGCTGGCGGGCCGCGACCCGCCCGTCGGCGAGTGCGGGGTCGAGGACGCTCACCTGCCCGACGGTAGTGCGCTCCTGCCAGCGCAGGGGCATGGCACCGTGGGTACGGTCTGGAGTCAGGGAGGAGCCGGATGACGACGTCCGAGTCGCTGGTGCTGGTGCTGAACGCCGGCTCCTCGTCGCTGCGCTACCAGGTGGTGCGGCTGCCGGAGGGTGATCGCCTGATCCGCGGCCACGTGGAGCGGCTCGGCGGGAGCGACTTCGGGCCTGCCCTCGACCAGGTCGTCTCCGACCTGGCCGACCACGACCTGGCGGACCGGATCGACGCCGTCGGCCACCGGGTCGTCCACGGCGGGTCCCGCCACCGGCGCCCGGAGCTCGTCGACGACGCGCTGCTGGACTCCGTGGCGGAGCTGGCCCGGCTCGCACCGCTGCACAACCCACCGGCGGAGTCCGGAATGCGCCGTGCGCGGGAGGTGCTGCCGGACACCCCCCAGGTGGCCGTGTTCGACACCGCGTTCTTCGCCGACCTCCCCGAGGCGGCGCGCACCTACGCCCTGGACCGGCAGCTCGCCGAGCGGGAGGAGGTACGCCGCTACGGCATGCACGGCACCAGCCACGCCTACGTCGTGCAGGCCGTGGCCGACCACCTGGGCCGGGACGTGACCGAGCTCGACCAGGTGGTGCTGCACCTGGGCAACGGCGCCTCGGCCGCCGCCGTCCGCGGCGGCCGTCCGGTCGACACCAGCATGGGGCTGACCCCGCTGGAGGGCCTCGTGATGGGAACGCGGGGCGGAGACGTGGACCCCGGGGTGCTCCTGCACCTGCAACGCCACGCCGGGCTGTCGCTGGACGACCTCGAGGACCTGTTGCACCACCGCAGCGGGCTGGCGGGGCTGGCCGGGACCAGCGACTTCCGCGACCTCCTCGAGGCCGTCGACCGGGGCGACGCCGCCGCGCGGCTGGCGTACGACGTCTACTGCCTGCGCCTGCGCAAGTACGTCGGCGCCTACCTCGCGGTCCTGGGGGGTGCCGACGCGCTCACCTTCACCGCAGGGGTCGGCGAGCACGTCGCGCCGGTCCGCGAGGACTCGCTCGCGGGCCTGGAGCGTCTCGGCATCGAGGTCGACGTCGACCGCAACCGGAAGGTCGCCGACGGCCCGCGAGTGATCAGCACCGACCGCTCCGCGGTCGCCGTGCTCGTGGTCCCCACGGACGAGGAGCTCGCCATCGCGCACCAGGTCGTCGCCCTGCTCGACGGGTCCTGAGCCGCCTCAGTTCTGGTCGGCCGGCGTGGCGGGCTCGGCGGTCGTCGACGGGGACCTCGACCCGTGGGGGTGCGCCGCGGGCGACCAGGTCCAGTCACGCACCTCGGGGAGGTCCTCGCCGTGCTCGCGGGTGTGGGCCCGGGCACGGCGGCGGGTGTCGACCATCAGCTGACGGACGTGGGCGGCACGGGGGCCGAGCGACGGCACGCGGTCGATGACGTCGATGACGAGGTGGTAGCGGTCGAGGTCGTTCATCATCACCATGTCGAACGGCGTGGTGGTCGTGCCCTCCTCCTTGTAGCCGCGCACGTGCAGGTTGTGGTGGTTGGTGCGCCGGTAGGTCAGCCGGTGGATCAGCCACGGGTAGCCGTGGTAGGCGAAGACCACCGGCCGGTCCTCGGTGAAGATCGTGTCGAACTCGCGGTCGGACAGGCCGTGGGGGTGCTCGCGCCCGTCCTGGAGCCGCATCAGATCCACCACGTTGACGAACCGGACCCGCAGCTCGGGCAGGTGCTGGCGCAGCAGGCTCACCGCCGCCAGTGCCTCGAGCGTCGGCACGTCGCCCGCGCAGGCGATCACCACCTCCGGGTCGTCCCCCCGGTGGGAGGCCCAGTCCCAGATCCCCAGCCCGCGGGCGCAGTGGAGGTCGGCGTCCTCGGCGCCCAGCCAGTCGAACTGCGGCTGCTTCCCGGCCACCACCACGTTGACGTAGTGCTCGCTGCGCAGGCAGTGCTCCATCGTCGAGAGCAGGGTGTTGGTGTCGGGCGGCAGGTAGACGCGGACGACCTCGGCCTTCTTGTTGACCACGTGGTCGATGAAACCGGGGTCCTGGTGGGAGAAGCCGTTGTGGTCCTGCCGCCACACGTGGGAGGTCAGCAGGTAGTTCAGGGAAGCGATCGGCGGCCGCCACTCCAGGGTGCGGGTGGTCTTGAGCCACTTCGCGTGCTGGTTGACCATCGAGTCGACGAGGTGGATGAAGGCCTCGTAGCAGCTGAAGAGCCCGTGCCGCCCCGTCAGCAGGTAGCCCTCCAACCACCCCTGGCAGGTGTGCTCGGACAGCAGCTCGACGACCCGGCCGCTGCGGGCGAGGTGCTCGTCGAGCTCACGGAGCTCGCCGGCGAAGACCTTGTCGGTCACCTCGTAGACGGCATCGAGCCGGTTGGAGGCGGTCTCGTCGGGCCCGAAGATCCGGAAGCTGTCGGGGTTGCGGCGCACCACCTCGGTGAGCCAGCGGCCGAGCTCCCGGGTCGCCTCGTGGATGGAGCCACCCGGTTCGAGAACCTCCACGGCGGCCGTGGTGAAGCGCGGCAGGTCCAGCGGGCGCCGAAGCAGCCCACCGTTGGCGTGCGGGTTGGCGCTCATCCGTCGAGGCCCCTCGGGGGCCAGTGCTCGCACCCGCTCCACCAGCCGCCCGTCCTCGTCGAAGAGCTCCTCGGGTCGGTACGAGCGCAGCCACTGCTCGAGCAGCTCCCGGTGGCCTGCGTCCTCCCGGGTGGCGGCGAGCGGGACCTGGTGGGCGCGCCAGGTGCCCTCCACCTGCACCCCGTCGACCTCCCGCGGACCGGTCCAGCCCTTCGGCGTCACCAGCAGCACCATCGGCCAGGGCCGCCGCTCGAGGTCACCCTCCTCCCGGGCCGCGCGCTGGATCTCGCGGATCCGGTCGTGGGCGTGGTCCAGAGCGTCGGCGAGCTGCCGGTGCACGTCCGAGGGGTCGTCGCCCTCCACCGTGAGGACCTCGTGGCCGTAGCCGCGCAGCAGGCTCTCGAGCTCGTCGCGCGGGATCCGGGCCGGCACCGTGGGGTTGGCGATCTTCCAGCCGTTGAGGTGGAGCACCGGCAGCACGGCGCCGTCGTGCACGGGGTCCACGAACTTGTTGGCGTGCCAGGAGGCGGCCAGCGGGCCCGTCTCGAACTCGCCGTCGCCCACCACCGCCGTCACCAGCAGGTCGGGGTTGTCCATCGCCGCGCCGTAGGCGTGGGACAGGACGTAGCCGAGCTCGCCCCCCTCGTGGATGGACCCCGGCGTCTCGGGCGCGACATGGCTCGGGATCCCGCCGGGGAAGGAGAACTGCCGGAACAGCCGGCCCAGCCCCTCCTCGTCGTCCCCGATGCCGGGGTAGACCTCGCTGTAGGTCCCCTCGAGCCAGGCGTTGGCCACGGCGGCCGGGCCGCCGTGGCCGGGCCCCGCCAGGAAGATCGCGTTCACGTCGCGCTCGCGGACCAGCCGGTTGAGGTGGGTCCACACCAGGTTCAGGCCGGGGGTGGTCCCCCAGTGGCCCAGCAGCCGTGGCTTGATGTCACCGGCCTCGAGCGGCCGCCGCAGCAGCGGGTTGGCCAGCAGGTAGATCTGTCCGACGCTGACGTAGTTGGCAGCCCGCCACCAGGCGTCCAGGTCGGCCAGCTGAGTCTCGTCGAGCTCGGTCGAGGGCCGGCTCGGGTCGTCGGTCGGTGCCATGGGTTCCTCCCTCTCCCGGGACTCCCACCATGCCCCGGGTGCCTGCGCCGCGTCGAGGCCGCCGCCAGCGTGGCTCCCGGTGTCACACCCCGGGGGCTCACCGTCGTCGCGGCGCGAGCCGCTCCAGCTGGGTGACGTGGCCGGGCTCGAGCTCGTCGAGCGTGCGGACGCCGAGCAGCCGCATCGTCCGCTCTACCTGCCCCCGCAGGATCTCGATCATCCGGTCCACCCCCGGCCGCCCGCCGGCCATCAGACCGTAGAGGTAGGCGCGCCCGACGAGGGTGAAGGTCGCACCGTGGGCCAGCGCGGCGACGACGTCCTGCCCGGACATGATGCCGGTGTCGAGGTGCACCTCGAGGTCGGACCCGACCTCGGCGACGACCTCGGGCAGCAGGTGGAAGGGCACGGGCGCCCGGTCCAGCTGCCGGCCGCCGTGGTTGGAGAGCAGGACGGCGTCGACCCCGGCCTCGGCGCAGCGGGCGGCGTCGGCCACCGACTGCACCCCCTTGACGACGACCGTGCCCGGCCACTGCTCCTTGATCCAGGCCAGATCCTCCCAGGTCACGGCGGGGTCGAACATGGTGTCGAGCAGCTCCGCGACGGTGCCGGACCAGGAGTCGAGGGAGGCGAAGGCGAGCGGCTCGGTGGTGAGCAGGTCGAACCACCACCGGGGGCGCGGGACCGCGTTCGCGACGGTGCGCAGGGTCAGCGAGGGCGGGATGGTCATCCCGTTGCGTACGTCGCGCAGCCGCGCGCCCGCCACCGGGACGTCGACCGTGACCAGCAGCGTGTCGTAGCCGGCGCGGGCCGCGCGCTCGACCAGCGCCATCGAACGCTCCCGGTCCTTCCACATGTAGAGCTGGAACCAGTGCCGGCCCCCCGGTGCCGCCGCGGCGACGTCCTCGATCGAGGTGGTCCCCATCGTCGAGAGCGCGAAGGGGATGCCGGCGGCCTCGGCGGCCGTGGCGCCGGCGACCTCGCCCTCGGTCTGCATCATCCGCGTGAAACCGGTGGGGGCGATGCCGAACGGCAGCGCCACCGGCGCGCCCAGCACCTCCCGGGAGGTGTCGACGTCGGTCACGTCACGCAGCACCGAGGGGTGGAGCTCGACGTCGGCGAAGGCCTGCCGGGCACGCGCCAGCGAGACCTCGCCCTCGGCCGCGCCGTCGGTGTAGTCGAACGCCGCCCGCGGCGTACGCCGCCGCGCGATCCGTCGCAGGTCCTCGACCGTGAGGGCGGCCGCGAGCCGTCGGTCGCGCGCCGACCACACCGGCTGCTTGAAGCGCAGCAGCGGTGCGAGGTCGTGGCGGCGTGGGAGCTGGCGTTTCATGGGGCACCTTCCGTCGCGAGCCGGTGCGCCGCACGCTACCTGTCCGTAGCGCGACGTCCCGGGGGTACGGCATGCTGCACCGACCGGGCACGGGGTCCGGACGACGGGGGAACGCACGTGCACACCTGGTGGCAGACGCTGAACGAGCGGCTGCGCTCGGGCTTCTGGGTCCTCCCGCTCTCCATGAGCGTCGCGGCCGGGGTGATCGCCTCGTTCACGCTCTGGATCGACGACAACTTCGACGGCTCGCTCGGCGGGCTGCTGGCCGCCGGCGGGCCGATCGGGGCCCAGAACGTGCTGACCACGGTGGCGGCCTCGATGGTCACGGTCGGGGCGACGGTGCTGTCGGTGACGATCGTGGCGATGCAGCTGGCGAGCACCCAGTTCGGGCCGCGGATCCTCACCAACTTCGTCCGCGACCGGGTCAACCAGGCGGCGCTCGGCTCCTTCGTCGCCGTCTTCGTGAACGCCGTGCTGGTGCTCCGGCGCACCAACGACAATCCCGCGACGATCCCCCGGGTCTCGCTCATGGTGACCCTGCTGCTGACGGCCGGTGCCGTCACGATGCTCGTCGTCTTCGTCCACCACATCGCGACGAGCATCCAGGCGATGACCATCGTGGACCGGGTCGCCCGCGACGTGCGGCGCGCGGTCGACCACCGCTTCCCGGACCCCCACGACGCCGACGACGCACACCCGGCCGCGGGGGACGTCGAGCTCGCGGGAGGTGGCGCCCCGGTGCTCGCGCTGCGCAGCGGCTACCTCCAGCTGGTCGACCTCGAGGAGCTCCTCGAGCGGTGCGAGCAGCACGACCTGGTGCTCCACCTCGCGCACCGGCCGGGCAAGTTCGTCGTCGCCGAGACCCCCGTCGCCCACGCGTGGACGAGCGACGGGCGCGCCGCCGCCGAGCTGTCCCCGCGGCTGGGCCGGGAGCTGGCCACGGCGTTCGTCACCGGGTCGCGCCGCACCCACGACCAGGACGCCGAGTTCCCCGTCAAGCAGCTCGTGGAGGTCGCGGTCCGCTCGCTGTCGCCGGCGATCAACGACCCGATCACGGCCTGCGCCTGCAGCGACCAGCTGGGGGCGGCGCTGTGCCGGCTGGCGACCCGGCGGGAGCCGCCCCGGGTGATCGCCGGCCCCGACGGCCGGCCCCGGCTCGTCCACGGCGACCCGCTCACGTTCGCGATCATGGTGGGGGTCTGCTTCGACCAGATCCGGCAGTCGGCCGACTACCACGTGACGGTCTACGTGCACCTGCTGGAGTCGCTCGAGCGGCTGGCCGGCTGCCTGACCCACGACGACCAGGCCGAACCGGTCCGGCGCCAGGCAGACCTCGTGCTCGAACGAGCGGAGCAGGTGGTGCCGCAGCAGGCCGACCGCGACGTCGTACGCCGCCGGCACGAGCAGGTCCTGGCGGCGCTCGACGCGCGGGGCTGAGCGCTACCGCAGCCGCGGCGGGACCGGGTCGGGTGGCGCGGGCGGGGCAGCGTCCTCGTGCGCCCGGGAACGCACCGCCTGCTTGATCTGGGTCAGGTTGTTGCGCAGCAGATCGTTGATCAGCTCGTCGGTGCGCGGGTCGTCGAGCATCTCGATCAGCACCCGCAGCGTCGTCTCGGAGACCTCGCTGACGATGGTGTCGTAGCCGGGGAGCTTGCCGATCAGCCGCACGTTGGGGTCGTGCTTGACCTTCTCCGCGACCAGCGCCTTGAGGTCGTCGTGGTTCTCCTTGAGCGCGTCGGAGATGTTGCGGGTGTAGTGGCCGGTCTGGATCACGGCCGCGACCTCGTCGAGCACCACGACGGTCAGCGGTCGCTTGACCAGCATCAGCGCCCGCTCCGCGAGGGACGAGGCGCGCTCCACGACGCGGGGTCGCCGCATCCCCATCCGCACCAGCAGCGCGCCCACCAGTGCGGCGAGCACCGAGCCCCCGAACACCACGGCGAGCACGAGCAGCAGCACCTGCAGCGTGCTGAGCCCCTCCAACCAGCTGTTCAGCCCACCGTCCATGCCCGCCATCCTCCACGACACGCGGGCCGGGGTGCACGGTTTGTCTCCCGCGCCGCTTTGTGCTTTATTCCTACTTGTTCACGCGACTTTACTGATTCAAACGAGAAATGGACCCTCCTCATGCGCAAGCTCCTCGTGCTCGCCGCCGTGGGCCTCCTGGCCCAGCTCGTCGACGGCTCGCTCGGCATGGCCTACGGCGTCACGTCCTCGACGCTGCTGCTCGCCGCCGGCATCGCACCCGCAGCGGCCTCCGCCGCCGTCCACTTCTCCGAGATCGGCACCTCGCTGGTGTCCGGCTTCTCCCACCACAAGCTCGGCAACGTCGACTGGCACACGGTCGGGATCCTCGCGATCCCGGGCTTCGTCGGTGCGTTCGCGGGCGCGACGTTCCTCAGCAGCCTTCCGGCCGCCACCGCCAAGCCGTGGGTCGCGGGACTGCTGCTCGGCCTCGGCCTCTACGTGGTCTTCCGGTTCCTGGTCCTCGGTGGCCAGCGCCCGAGCTTCAAGGCCCGGCCCGGGGCGAGGTTCCTGGTCCCCATGGGCCTGGTCGGCGGCACGCTCGACTCCATCGGCGGCGGCGGCTGGGGCCCGGTCGGCACCACGAGCCTGCTCTCCTCGGGCCGGCTGGAGCCGCGCAAGGTCGTCGGCTCGATCGACACCTCGGAGTTCGTGGTCGCGGTCGGCGGCTCGCTGGGCTTCCTGGTCGCACTGAGCAGCGCCGGGATCCCCTGGGACTACGCCCTGGCCCTGCTCGCCGGTGGCGTGATCGCCGCCCCCCTCGCCGCCCTCCTCGTCCGCCACCTCCCCGCCCGCGTGCTCGGGGTCGCGGCCGGCGGCCTGATCGTCCTCACCAACACCAAGACCATCGCCGAGGCGCTCGGAGCCACCGGCGGCACGGTCGGCCTGCTCGCCGCGGTCGTCGCGGTGCTCTGGATCGCCGGCATCGCCTGGGCCGTCGCCCAGGAGCGCAGGACCCGCGAGATCGAGCAGCTCGAGGTGGCCTACGCGGGCGTCTGAGACCGGCCGGGGTCCAGCGGACGTGTGCCGAGGTGCTCGGGACCTCGATGAGCGCACGGCGTGACGGCCTGGACATGATCCGCACCACCAACGTCGGCGGCAGGCGCTGGTGCCCATGATCGTGGCCAAGCGGGCGGAACTGCTCGACCAGGCGGCGTACGACGGGGAGCGCGCGGGCGACCCGATCGGCGAGTGGCACCCGGCGGCTGCCTGTGCGACGGGCGGTGCCCGCCCCGGGACCTTGGTCCCCCGGACCGGGGTCCCGCGACCGTGGGGCGCGAGCGGTGTGGCTGCCTAGCGTGAAGTCGGATCACCGCCCCGCTGCGCAGGAGAGCCCGTGGACCCGACCGACATCGCCCGGTGGCAGTTCGCCATCACGACCGTGTACCACTTCCTCTTCGTCCCGATCACGATCGGACTCTCGGCCATGGTGGCCGGCTACGAGATCGCGTGGTTGCGCACCCGCAACCCGGCCTGGCTGCGACTGACCCGCTTCTTCGGGAAGCTGTTCCTCATCAACTTCGCCATCGGCGTGGTGACCGGCATCGTCCAGGAGTTCCAGTTCGGGATGAACTGGAGCGACTACTCCCGGTTCGTCGGCGACGTCTTCGGTGCCCCGCTCGCGGTCGAGGGGCTGCTCGCCTTCTTCCTGGAGTCCACGTTCCTCGGGCTCTGGATCTTCGGCTGGGACCGGATCCCGGCCAAGCTGCACGCCGCCTGCATGGTGCTGGTGCACCTCGGAACGTTGGCCTCCGCCTACTTCATCCTCGCGGCGAACTCGTGGATGCAGCACCCGGTCGGCTACGCGTTCAACCCCGAGACCGGACGGGCGGAGATGAACAACTTCGCGGCCGTGCTGCTCAACAAGGTGCAGCTCGTGACCTTCCCGCACGTGATCCTCGCGGCGTACATGACGGCGGCCGCGTTCGTCGTCGGCATCGCGCTGTGGCGGATGCGGCTGGCGCGCGCCGACGGCGTGGAGGAGGACGTGTCGGTCTACCGGCGCGCGGTGCGGTCCGGGGCGGTGCTGCTGATGGTCAGCGGTATCGGCGTGGTCGCCACCGGCGACGTGCAGGGCAA
Source organism: uncultured Actinomycetota bacterium (assembly GCA_963795215.1). Taxonomy (GTDB): domain Bacteria; phylum Actinomycetota; class Actinomycetes; order Propionibacteriales; family Nocardioidaceae; genus Nocardioides. The sequence goes on along the minus strand of CAWCGW010000005.1, from coordinate 120,953 downwards.
GATCATGACCGAGGTGCAGCCGATGAAGATGGCGGCCGCCGAGGCGCTCTACGAGACCGAGGCGCCCGCGGCGTTCTCGGTGCTGACGATCGGCACCCTGGACGGCTCGCGGGAGACGTTCTCGATCACGATCCCCCGCGTGCTGTCGTTCCTGGCGACCGGCACCACCGACGGCGAGGTCGTGGGCATCGAGGAGCTGCGCGAAGAGTACGTCGCGGCGTACGGCCAGGACCCGGGGGCGGCCTACTACTCCCCCGGCGACTACACCCCGGTGATCCCCCTGACCTACTGGACCTTCCGGGTGATGATGGGCCTGGGCTTCGCCGCGATGGGCTTCGCCGCCTGGATCTGGTTCGCGACCCGCCGCGGCGCCGTGCCCCGGGGTCGCGGCATCCTCGCCGCGGCGGTGACACTGCCGTTCCTGCCGCTGTTCGCGAACTCGTTCGGCTGGATCTTCACCGAGTCCGGCCGGCAGCCGTGGGCCGTCTTCGGGCTGATGACGACCGACCGCGCGGTCTCACCGGGGGTCAGCACGTTCGAGGTGCTCACCTCCCTGATCGTGCTGACCCTGCTCTACGGCGTGCTCGCGGTCATCGAGGTCCGGCTGCTGCTCACCTACATCCGCCGCGGCGCGGATCCCGTCGACCCCGACGTGGACCCCTCGGCACCCCACACCGACGACCGGCCGCTGGCCGTCGCCTACTGAGGAAGGCCCGCCATGGAGCTCACCACCGTCTGGTTCTGCCTCATCGCCGTCCTCTGGATCGGCTACTTCACCCTCGAGGGCTTCGACTTCGGAGTCGGCATGCTGCTCCCCGTGCTCGCGGGCGACGAGCGCGAGCGACGGGTCCTGATCAACACCATCGGCCCGGTCTGGGACGGCAACGAGGTGTGGCTGCTCGTCGCGGGTGGCGCGACGTTCGCCGCGTTCCCGGAGTGGTACGCGACGCTGTTCAGCGGCTTCTACCTGCCGCTGCTGCTGATCCTGGTCGCGCTGATCGTGCGGGGGCTGGCCTTCGAGTACCGCGCCAAGCGGGACGACGACACCTGGCGCCGGCGGTGGGACACCGCCATCGTCGTGGGCTCCGTGGTACCGGCCCTGCTCTGGGGCGTGGCGTTCGCCAACATCCTGCGCGGGGTGCCGATCGACGCCGACCTGGAGTATGTCGGCGGCTTCTTCAACCTGCTCAACCCCTACGCCCTGCTCGGGGGGCTCACCACCCTGAGCCTGTTCCTCACCCATGGAGCGATGTTCCTGGCACTGAAGACCGACGGCCCGATCCGCGACCGGGCGGGCGTCCTGGCGGTCCGGCTCGGGCTGGTGGCCGCCGTCCTGGCGGTGGCGTTCCTCGCCTGGACCCAGGCGAGCACCGGCTCCGCCGGCTCGGCCGTCGCCTTCGTCGTCGCGGCCCTGGCGCTGCTCGCGGGGGTGCTCGCCGCCACGCGGCGTCGCGAGGGCTGGGCGTTCCTGGGGACGTTCGTGGCGATCGGCGTCGCGGTGGCGGGCCTGTTCCTCGCCCTGTTCCCCGACGTCATGCCCACCACGCTGGCCGGCGGGGTCGGGCTGACGACGGAGAACGCCGCCGCCACGGCGTACACGCTCGGGATCATGACGGTCGTGGCCGTGATCTTCACGCCGGTCGTGATGGCCTACCAGGGCTGGACCTACTGGGTGTTCCGCAAGCGGATCTCCGTCCACCACATCCCCGACCCGGCTCCGGCGCCCGCCGCTCGCCCATGAGGCCCGGGGACCCGCGGCTGCGGCCGCTGCTCGCGCCCGCCCGCTGGCCGTTGGCGGGGGTGGTGACGGCCGGTCTGGTCGGCAGCCTGCTCGTGCTGGGCCAGGCCTGGGCCGTCACCGGGCTGGTGGTGTCCGTGGTCCGCGGCGAGCCGCTCACCCCCTGGCTGGTCGGCGTGACGTCGGTCCTGGCGCTGCGGGCGCTGACGGGCTGGGTGGGCGACGCGACGGCCGCGCGGGCCGCCGGCCGGGTCGCGGTCGCGCTGCGTGCCCGGTTGCTCGCCCGCGTGCTCGCACGCGGGAGGGACGAGGCGTCGGGGGCCGTGGCCCTGCTGGCCACCCGCGGGGTGGCGGCCACGGAGCCCTACGTCACGCGCTACCTGCCCGCCGTCGTGCTCGCGGCCGTGCTGCCCCCGCTGACGGTCCTGGTGATCGCGACCCAGGACCTGCTCAGCGCCGTCATCGTGCTCGCGACGCTGCCGCTGGTGCCGATCTTCGGCGCGCTGGTCGGGCTCGCGACGCGCGACCGCGCCGCCGCACAGTGGCGGGAGCTGGCGACCCTCTCCGGGCACTTCCTCGACGTGGTCCGCGGACTGCCGACGTTGGCGGCGCACCGACGGGCGCGCGCCCAGTCGGACCGGATCGCCGCCCTCAGCGAGCGCTACCGGGTCGCGACGCTGCGCACGCTGCGACTGGCCTTCGCCTCCTCGACCGTCCTCGAGCTGATCGCGACCCTGTCCGTGGCCCTGGTCGCGGTCACGGTCGGGGTCCGCCTCGCGGGTGGCGGGCTCGACCTCACCACCGCGCTCTTCGTGCTGCTGCTGGCACCGGAGGCCTACTGGCCGCTGCGCCGCGTCGGCGCGGAGTTCCACGCCGCCGCCGAGGGGGCCGCCACCTTCGAGCAGGCGCTGGCGCTGCTGGCGGACCTCCCCGCCGAACCCGACGGGCTGTCCCCGACCGCGGACAGCGCGCTCATCGTCGACCGGGTCACCGTCCGGCACCCGGGACGCACCGTCCCCGCGGTGGCCGGGGTCTCCTTCGTCGTGCCCCGTCACGGCATCACCGCCCTGGTCGGACCCTCGGGGTGCGGCAAGACCACGATGCTCTCGGTGCTCTCGGGGCTGCTGGAGCCGACCTCCGGGTCGGTCGGCACCGCCGCGGGCGCCCCGCTGCGGGGTCGCGCCTGGCAGCAGCAGGTGGCGCTGCTCCCCCAGCAGCCGGTGCTGGTGGTCGGCACCGTCCGCGACAACCTCCGGCTCGGGCGGCCCGAGGCGTCCGACGACAGGCTGTGGGAGGCGCTGCGAGAGGTGGCGATGGAGGAGCGGGTGCGGACCGTGCCGGGCGGGCTGGACGCGCCGGTGGCCCAGGACGGCACGACCTTCTCCGCCGGCGAGCGGGCCCGGTTGGCGCTGGCCCGGGTCCTCGTCGCCGACCGGCCCTGGGTGCTGCTCGACGAACCGACCGCCCACCTCGACGACCTCACCGAGCAGGTCGTCGCCGACGTGGTCCAGGCCCTGGCCCGACGCCGCGGCGTGGTGCTGGTGGCGCACCGTCCGGCCCTGGTCGCGCTGGCCGACCAGGTCGTCACGCTCCCCGACCCACCCGAGGTGGCGGAGCCGCTGGCCCTCGCCGCCCCCGCTGCCCGTGCGGCGCACCGCGAGGCCCCGGACCCCGGTGCGGACGCCGCGCCGTTCCCCGCGCCGCCACTGCGGCTGCCCCTGCTGCCCGCCGCGACCGTCGCGGGCGGCCTCGCCTCCGCCTCGGGGGTGGCGCTCACCGCGACCGCCGGCTGGCTCATCGTGCAGGCCTCGACCCACCCGGCGGTGCTGACGATGCTGGTGGCGATCGTCGGCGTACGGACCTTCGGACTGGCCCGGCCGCTGCTGCGCTACGTCGAGCGGATGTGGTCGCACGACGCCGCGCTGCGTGGGCTCGTCACCCGCCGCGTCGGCACCTACGACGCGCTGGTGCCGCTGACGCCCGCCCGTCTCGGTGTACGCCGTGGGGATGCGCTCACCGCGGTCGTCGACGACGTGGACGCGGGCCTCGACGCCGAGCTCCGGGTGCGGCTGCCGGTCCGGTCCTTCGCCCTGGTCGTCGTGCTCGCAGCGGGCACGGCCTCGCTGCTGCTCCCCCTCGGGGGAGCGCTGGTCGCGGGCTTCGCGCTGCTGGCGGGCGGCGGCGGGTTCGCTGTGGCCCGGGCACTCGCCGGCCGCGCCGAGCGCCGCCTGGTCGCTGCGCGGGCGGAGCTGTCCGCGGCCGTGGTCGAGGCCGTGCAGCTCGGCGACGAGCTGCGACTCTGGCAGGCCGACGGTCCCGCGACCGACCACGTGACGGTCCTCGGGGAACGGGTCGCCTCCGCCGCCGCCACCTCGTCGCGAGGCGCCGCGGCCGGTCGGGCCACCGTGCTGCTGGCGACCGGGGCGGCCCTGGTGGGGGTGGCCCTGCTGGCCGGGTCCGCGGTGGCGGCGGGGACGCTGTCCGGCCCGGTCGCGGCCCTGCTGGTGCTGCTGCCGCTGGCGTTGGCGGACGTGGCCCTCCCGCTGGCCGATGCCGGCACCCTGGCGGTGCGGACGACCGCGGCCCGCGAGCGGCTCGACGCGCTGCTGGCACAGCGGCCGGCGGTCCCGGAGGGCGGAGTCGCCCTGCCGGCTGCCACGGAGGTCACGCTCGACCGGGCGCGGGCCAGGTGGAGCCCGGACGCGGCGCTCACCGGAGCCGTCAGCCTGACGCTGCGGCCCGGTGGACGGGTGGCGCTGGTGGGGCCGTCGGGGTCCGGCAAGAGCACGGTCGCGGCGCTGTTGATGCGCTTCCTGGACCCAGCCGTCGGTGAGCTGCGGACCGGCGGCCTGCCGATGCGGACGGTCGACCCCGAGGAGGTGCGCCGAGGCACCGGCCTGGTCGACGACGCGCCGTACGTCTTCGCGAGCACGCTCGTGGAGAACGTCCGACTCGCACGCCCCGAGGCCACCGACGCCGAGGTGCTGGACGCGCTGGTCCGGGCGCGGCTCGGCGGCTGGGTCGCCAGCCTCCCCGACGGCCTGCACACCTGGCTGGGCGACGGGCACGCCGCGGTCTCCGGTGGGGAGCGTGCCCGGCTCGGCGTGGCCCGCTCGCTGCTGGCCGACCACCCGGTGCTGGTGCTGGACGAGCCGACGGCGCACCTGGACCACCCGACCGCGGTGGCCCTGGCGCAGCAGGTGCTCGGCGGGGGCGGGCGGCGGGCGGTGCTGTGGATCACGCACTCCCCCGTCGGGAGGGACCTGGTCGACGAGGTGGTGCAGGTGGGTCAGGTGGGGTGGGCCCCCGAGCAGGTATGACGGGACCAAGGTCCTGTGCGGACCGGCCCTCGGCCCGTGTCCCACCGGCGGCCGGACGCGCCAGTCTGGGTACATGACAGAGGTGAGCAGCAACCCGATCGTCCCAGGCGCGGTCGTCGTCGGCGTCGACGGCTCGGAGTCCGCCACGCGGGCCCTGGACTGGGCGGCCGAGCAGGCGTCGTTGGAGGGCCGGACGCTCGTCGTCACGCACGCCGTGGACGACAGCGCGGTCCAGTCGAGCGCGTGGGCCGGCGCGACCTGGGTGCTGCCCACCCCCTTCCAGCAGCTGATGGCGATGGCCACGGAGGTCGTCGACGCCGCCGTCGAGCGGGCGACCGGGCACCACCCGGAGCTGGACGTGGTCGCCCGTCCGGTGCACGCGGACGTGCGTCGGGACCTGCTGGCGCTCTCCCACGACGCCTCCCTGCTCGTCCTCGGCTCCCGCGGTCGCGGCCCGGTGGCGAGCGCGGTGCTCGGGTCGGTCAGCGCCCACCTGGCCCGCTACTCCGCCTGCCCGGTCGTGGTCTGCCGTCCGGGTCATCCCGGCCGGGTCCGCGACGGGGTCGTGGTGGCCGTGGACGGCACCGCCGAGGGCACCCCCGTGATCGCGCACGCCTTCCACCACGCCTCGCTCCGCCGGCTCCCGCTGACCATCATCCACTGCGTCGACGAGGTCGACGACCCGGAGAGGGAACAGCTCCTGGTCGCCTCGGCCGTGGCGGGCTACGGCGAGCAGTACCCCGACGTGCACGTCGAGGTGCACCTCGAGAGCGGACTGCTGCCGGCGATCCTGGACCGCGGAGCCCGGGCCCACGACCTGGTCGTCGTCGGCCGCCATCCCGTCGAGTCCCTCGGCCGACGGCTGGGGAAGCCGACGGCCACCACCGTCCTGGAGCACACCGACTCCACGGTCGCCGTGGTCCCCGAACCCGCGCCCTGACCTGCCACTAGCGGTGACGCGCGACCTCGTCGTGCAACCGGGCGGGCCACTGCGCCACCTGGTGGGGTGTCGAGGCGACCTCGAGCCGGGCGTCCGGCAGCACCTCGAGCAGGGCCTCGGCGGTCGAGAGCGGGTGGGAGGGGTCGCCGGTCCACGCCAGCACGAGGGTCGGCACCCCGAGCCCGGTGAGGTCCTCCGGCGCCGGCAGGTCGGTCAGCGCCGCCCCCCGCAGCAGGCTCGGCAGCAGTGCCTCCGCGACGTCCGGCACCGTTTCGGGGACCCCGACCGTCGCCGGTGGCGGCGCCACCAGCCTCCCCGCCTCGACGAACGCCGCCATCCCCTGCTCGGCCACGACCTCGGCGGCGAGGCGGTAGTCGGCAGCCTTCGCGACCCGGGTCTCCCACGCCGTCGGCGGGACCAGCAGCGTCAGCCCGGCGAACCGGTCGGGCGCGCGGGCCGCGGCGTGCAGCAGCGTGCCGGCCCCCATCGAGGGCCCGACGCCGTGCACCCGCTCGCCCGGGAACCAGGCGTCGAGCAGCCGCAGCAGGTCCTCGGCGAGCACCTCCCACCGGTAGTCCTCCGGCACCACGCGGCCGGTCGAACGACCATGGCCCCGGGCGTCGTAGCGCAGCAGCCGGGTACCGCTGAGGCCGCGGCCCAGGTCGAGGTCGAGCACCCGGTCTCGCCGTCGGCTCGAGGTGAGCCCGTGCAGCTGCACGACGGGGTGGCCGCCCTCGTCGCTGAGCTCGACGTCGAGCACGGCACCGGGGACGTCGAAGGTCGGCACGGCTGGCTCCTGGGGCGCCGGGTGGGCACGAGGCGGGCTGGCGGCCCCTAGAGTACGGGCGTGCGGCTGACCAACGTCGCTCACCTGCGACTCCCGTTCGGGCGCCTGCTCGGCTACGACGTCGCGGTGGGCCAGCCCGGAGCCCGGCTCCCGGTCTCCTTCGACCAGCGGCGCCACGTCGCGGCGGGTGAGCGGGCGGGCTCGTGGATGGCGCTCTCCTTCCGGCTCCCCGCCCGGGTCGACGCCGAGGAGCTGGCGACGGCGTGGCTGGCGGTGGTCGCGCGCCACGGCACCCTGCGCTCGGTGTTCGCCCCCGGCCCGGCCGGCGAGCCGGAGCTGCACCAGGTCGAGATCGGCCCGGGCGTCTGGGTGGAGCACGCCATCGCGTCGGGGCAGGCCGTGAACGACGCGCTGCGCGAGGTCCTCGACGCCACGTGCACGCCGTACGCCCGTCCCTCCCACCGGCTCTGCCTGCTCGAGACCGCCGACGGGCCCACGGTCGTGGTCGCGGCCGACCACTCCCACGTCGACCTGTGGTCGATGCTCGTCGTGGCGCGCGACCTGCTCGCGGCGCTGGCCCGGGTCCGCGCGGGAGACGAGCCGGCACTGCCGGCCGCCCCGCCCTTCGCCGCCCACACCGCGTCGCTGGAGCAGCGGCCGCTCGCCCCCGACGACGTACGCCGCCGCTGGGCGGAGGTGCTCGCGGCCTGCGAGGAGGTGATGCCCCGCTTCCCGATGCCGCTGGGCGAGGTGAGCACGCTGCACCGCGAGCGGGTCGAGGTCCGCGACGTGCTCGACGTCGACGCGAGCGCCGCCCTCGGGGTCCGCGCCCGGGAGGAGGGTGTCTCGACGCTGGCCCTCGTGGTCGCCGCGATGACGGCGGTGACCCGGGACCTGGCGGGCACGCCGCTGCGCGCGGTGTTCCCCGTGCACAGCCGGTACGACGAGACCTGGCACGACTCCGTGGGCTGGTTCGTCACCAACTCGGTGCTGGAGTCGAGCGACCCCGCACCCACGGCGAGCGCGGCCGCGGTCCGAGAGGCGGTCCGGCTCGGGTCCTGGCCGTTGGCCGACCTGCTCGAGCCGTGGGGCGGGATGCCCGAGGCGCCCGGGATGTTCGCGATCTCCTGGCTCGACCTGCGCCGGCTGCCGGTGCGGGTCGACGCCACCGGCCTGGAGGCGCAGTACGTCGGGGCGGCGGTGCTGACCGACGGCGTGATGCTCTGGTTCGTGCTCGACGAGTCCGGCCTGCACCTGCGCTGCCGCTACCCCGACACCCCGCAGGCCAGGCGCCACGTCGGCGGTTGGCTCGACACGCTCGTCGACCGGCTCCGCGCGGAGGCACGGATCGGCGCCGACGGCCGGCTCCGGCTCGGCGAGCGGCGCTACCGGATCGAGCGCGCCACCCGCGAGGACGTCCCCGCCCTGGTCGCGCTGCTCTCCGACGACGAGCTCGGGCGCGAGCGGGAGAGCGACGACCTGGCGCGCTACGAGGCGGCGTACGACGCGGTCGCGCGCAACCCGTCGCACTACCTGGCCGCGGTCCGCGACGAGCAGGAACGGCTGGTCGGCACCATGCAGCTGACGGTGCTGCCCGGGCTCTCGCGGAGCGGGTCGACCCGGCTTCAGGTCGAGGGGGTGCGGATCGCCTCCTCCGAGCGCGGCCGCGGCCTCGGCACGGCCATGCTCGAGTGGGCGCACGACCACGGCCGGGCCCGCGGCGCCACCCTGGTCCAGCTCACCACCGACACCGCCCGCCACCGGGCCCACGCCTTCTACGAGCGCCTCGGCTACGCCGCCTCCCACGTCGGCCTCAAGCGCCCGCTCTGAGCGACGACCCGGCCGACTCGGTCCTCTGGGGTGGTCGACACCTCACCACCCGTGCGCCATCGTGGGGGCGTGCGTTGACGTCGGACCACGACCTCGAGGAGGACACCGACATGAGCACCCAGGTCGACCAGCCCCAGCAGCACCTGCAGGAGTCGGGCCACGCGCCGTACGCGCCGGGCACCACCACGTGGGACGCCGAGAGCCTCACCCGCAGGTACGACGAGGTCCGCGGCTTCACCGAGCAGCTCGCCGGACCGCTCTCCCCGGAGGACCAGACGGTCCAGTCGATGCCGGACGTGTCCCCCACCAAGTGGCACCGCGCCCACGTCACCTGGTTCTTCGAGACCTTCGTGCTCTCCGGGCACGAACGCGGGTTCGCGCCGTTCCAGGACCAGTACTGGTTCCTCTTCAACTCCTACTACGAGGCCGTCGGCCCGCGCTACTCCCGTCCCGACCGCGGCCTGATCACCCGGCCCGGCGCCCACGACGTCGGGCGCTACCGCGGCAACGTGGACGACCGGGTGCGCGACCTGGTCGCCGGGCTCGACGCCGGCACCCTGGCCGACCTCAGCGCCACCATCGAGCTCGGCTTCCACCACGAGCAGCAGCACCAGGAGCTGCTGCTGATGGACATCAAGCACGTCCTCTCGCGCAACCCCCTGCGCCCCGCGTACGCCGGAGCGCCGGTGGAGACGGCCGAGCCCGACGACCTCGGCTGGGTCGAGGTGGCCGGCGGCCTGGTGGAGATCGGCCACCAGGGGGGCGGGTTCAGCTTCGACAACGAGCTGCCGCGCCACCAGCAGTGGCTGGAGCCCTACCGGCTGGCCGACCGGCTGGTGACCAACGGCGAGTGGCTGGACTTCGTGGCCGACGGCGGCTACGAGCGGCCCGACCTGTGGCTCTCCGACGGCTGGGCGCTGGTGCAGGCCGAGGGCTGGCGCGCCCCGTGCTACTGGCTCGACGCCGACGGCACCTGGCTCGAGCACACCCTCCACGGCACCTGGCCGGTCAACCCGGGGCTCCCGGTGAGCCACGTCAGCTTCTACGAGGCCGACGCGTTCGCGACCTGGGCGGGCGCGCGGCTGCCCACCGAGGCCGAGTGGGAGCACGCGGTGGTCGTCGACGGGCAGCAGGAGCGGGTCGTCGGCAACCTCGCCGACCACGACACCTTCCACCCGCGCCCGGCGGGACCGGCCCCGGCGGGGTCGCGGCTGCGCCAGGTCTACGGTGACTGCTGGGAGTGGACCCAGTCCGCCTACCACCCCTACCCGGGGTTCACGGCGCCCGCGGGCGCGATCGGCGAGTACAACGGGAAGTTCATGTCCAACCAGATGGTGCTGCGCGGCGGCTGCGCGCTGACCCCGCCGGGCCACGCCCGCGCGACCTACCGCAACTTCTTCCCCCACCGCGCCCGCTGGGCGCTCACGGGGGTCCGGCTGGCCGACGGCGGTGTGCCGCGGATCGCCGGATGAGCGGCCCTGAGCCGGAGGTCTCGGTGCTGCTCGACCCCGACTGGGCGTCGGGGTCGCTGGTCGACGACGTCCGCCGGGGGCTGGGCGCGCGCCCGCTGCGGCTGCCACCCAAGTGGCTCTACGACGACCGCGGCTCGGGGCTCTTCGACGAGATCACCAGGCTGGCCGAGTACTACCCCTTCCGCGCCGAGAGCGCGATCCTCGAGCGGCACGCGGCCGACATCGCCGCGGCGTGCGACGCTACGACCCTGGTCGAGCTCGGCAGCGGGACGAGCGAGAAGACGCGGATGCTGCTCGACGCCCTGGAGGCGACCGGCCGGCTGGAGCGGTTCGTGCCGATGGACGTCTCGGAGGGCACGCTGCGCGAGGCGACGGCGGCGCTGAGCCGGCGCCACCCGGACCTGACGGTGCAGGGCGTGGTCGGCGACTTCACGCTGCACCTGGGGCAGCTCCCCCATGAGGGGCGTCGGCTGGTCGCCTTCCTCGGCGGCACCATCGGCAACCTCTACGTGGAGGAGCGCGCCGCGTTCCTCGCGGTGCTCGCCGACTCGCTGGAGTCCGGCGAGTGGGTGCTGCTGGGCACCGACCTGGTCAAGGACATCGACCGGATGGTCGCGGCCTACGACGATCGCGCCGGGGTGACCGCGCAGTTCGTCACCAACTGCCTGCACGTCCTCAACCGCGAGCTGGGCGCCGACTTCGACCCCGACGCGTTCAGCTACGTGCCGTTCTGGGACCCCCGCGAGGAGCGGATGGACCTGCGGCTGCGCGCCGTCGTGCCGCAGCGGGTGGAGGTGCCGGGTGCCGACCTGGTGGTCGACCTCGCGGGCGGCGAGGAGATCCAGGTCGAGATCTCCACGAAGTTCCGGCCCGGCCGGATCCGTGAGGAGCTCGCGGCCGCCGGGCTGGAGGTCACCGGGACCTGGACCGACCCGGACGAGGACTTCGCGCTCACGCTCGCCCGTCGCGGCTGAGGGGTCCGCCCCGGGACACAGAACGGCGGCCACGGGAGATCCCGTGGCCGCCGTTCCTCAGGCGTGTGTCAGGAGGTCAGAGCTTCCGGACGTTCTCGGCCTGGGGACCCTTGGGGCCCTGGGCGACGTCGAACTCGACCTGCTGGTTCTCGGCGAGGGTCTTGAAGCCCGTGCCCTGGATGGCGGTGTGGTGGACGAACACGTCCTGGCCGCCACCGTCCTGGGCGATGAAGCCGAAGCCCTTGTCGTCGTTGAACCACTTCACGGTGCCAAGCGCCATGTCTTGCCTCTTTCGGTTATTCGACCCGGGGACACTTTGCCCGTCCGGGGAGCTGAACCATCTGCACTTGCGACCGATGTCCAGCAAAACCGAAAACCGTCTGTGGTGCGTGTGTCGGCGCCCGTTCCGTGGACGCCGAGAGGGTCGAACCTCACCAGCAATGACTACCGTACCCCCTCCACGCGCGGGGTGGGACATCGAGGACCGAGGAGTGGGAATCCCGGGCTGTTCCGGGGCTCCTCAGCCGCGCGAGCGCGGCCGCATGGTCCGGTGCAGCCGGTCGTGCAGCAGCGCCGCGCGGGCGGCGTTCATGCCGGGTGCCCCGTGCACACCGCCGCCGGGGTGGGCCGACGCCGAGCCGAGGTAGAGCCCGCGGATGGGTGTCTCCGCGCGGCCCCAGCCGGGGACGGGCCGCAGCACCAGCTGCTGGTCGAGCTGGGCGGTGCCACCGTTGATCGCCCCGCCCTGCAGGTTGGCGTTCCTCGCCTCCAGCTCCCGGGGTCCGAGGACCCGGCGGGCGACCACGCGCGAGCCGAAGCCCGGGGCCAGCCGCTCGATCCGGGCCTGCATCCGGTCGCCCATCCGCTCCCGGTCGGAAGCGGTCCAGGCACCGGTGATCCCCTCGCCGCCGGCGTCGCGCGAGACCTGCTGCGGGGCGTGGGTGTAGGCCCACATCGACTCCGTCCCGCCGGGTGAACGGGTCGGGTCGGCCGTGGTCATCTGGCCGACGAGCAGGAACGGGCGGGCCGGCACGGCCCCGGCGGCGACCTGGCTCCAGGCCTCCGCCATCTCGGTGACGGAGTCGCCCACGTGGACGGTCCCCGGTGCGTGCGCCGGGGCGCTCGCCCACGGCACGGGACCGTCGAGCGCCCAGTCGACCTTGACGGTGGCGGCGTCCATCCGGAAGCCGACCATCGCCCGCTCCAGCCGGGGCGGGAGCTCCGAGAACGGGACGAGCCCGCCGTAGAGCGTGCTGGCGACCACGTCGGCGACGACCGCGCGCCGCGCGGCGATCCGCTCACCCCCGGCCGTCACCACGCCCGTCGCCCGACCGTCGGCGGTCGACACCCGGGCGACCCGGGTGTCGCACCGGATCTCCCCACCCGCGGCCCGTGCCCTGCGCGCGAGGGCCTGGGTGAGCTGGCCGGAGCCGCCCTCGGGGACCGGGAAGCCGACCGTCTGCCCGAGCATGCACAGCAGCAGGCCGATCACGCCGGACCCGGCGGCGTCGAGCGGGATGTCGGCGTGGCCGGCGTTCCCGGCGAGCAGCAGCCGGGCCGCCTCGCCCCGGAACCTGGCCCGCCCCAGCTCGCTCGCCGGGGCGAGCAGGGTGCGCACGAAGTCCAGGCCACCCACCGACCGGAGGCGGGCGAGCAGGCCGACGCCGTGCCGGACCGGGGGGAACGGGGTCAGCAGTGCTCCGACGAGCGAGGGCCCGACCCGGTCCCACTGGGAGCACAGCTCGAGCCAGGCCTCACCGTCCCCGGCCGCGTCGTCCTCGAGCAGCCGCGCGGTCACCTCGCGGTCGCGGTGGAGCAGCGCCCACGAGCCGTCCGGCCGAGGATGGCCCAGGACGGCGGGTGCGTGCGCCCACCGCAGCCCGTGGTCCTCCAGCGCGAAGGACCGGATGGCCGGGGAGGCGGCGGCGAGCGGGTAGAAGGCACTGAACGTGTCGTGGACGAAGTCGGGGTGGACGCTCCGGTCGCTGTGGACGGCGCCCCCCACCTCCGGCTGCTCCTCGAGGACCAGGACCGACCATCCCGCGTCGAGCAGGCGGTTGGCCGCCACGAGCCCGTTCGGTCCGGCACCCACCACGACCGCGTCGTAGGTCACCGACGGCGACCCTCCACGAGCGCCGCCAGGCGCTGCAGGGCCTCGGCGTTGCGCACCTTGATCGCAGGGCGGCGCAGCGGGGCGGGCAGCAGCCGGCCCGGACCCGACACGGCGTCCTCCCGGAGCTCGATGATGGACCCCTCCGGCGACTGGGCCGTCACGGTGAGGACGACCTCGGCCTCTCCCCCCGGCCAGGCGCGCGCCCGCAGTCGCAGCATGCGGCCCGGTGTGACCTCGAGGACCTCGGTCGTGTCGTCCACGACCGCCGGCCACACCCCTGCGGAGTGGTGGAGCCGGGCGCCGGGGTCGGGCCAGTGGGCGTCCACCTCGCGCATCCGGGTCGCCCCCACCACCCAGAGCGGGTAGAGCCAGCCGTCGGCCAGCACCTCCCACACCTGCTGCGGGGTGGCGTCGACCGTCCTGGTGTTCACGCTCATGACTGCAACGTACCCATCGCAGCCGCAGCCGACTCCCGAGCGGTCACCGCCGGGCAGTCCCGGCACTCCAGCTCCTCCACCGTCCCGGCCCCCTCCTCGAAGCTGACGCTCCGCAGCTCCCACGCATGACTTCGGTCCTGGCACACCATGCCCACTCAACGAGACCGAGCGGCTCTCGACATGACCCTCAAGGGTGAAAGTGCGACCTCGGCGGCACGCTCCCCCTCACGCGTGCCGGCGTCGAGCGTCCTTTCCGGCGCGCATCAGGGCAGCGGCGAAGCGCGCGACCTGGTCCCCGCCCACCAGCTCGGCCAGCTGCTCGGGGCGGTCGGGGAGGTCCAGCGCGCGCGCTCCGTCCAGCGCCTGCTTGTCGAAGAAGGGCCGCACCTCCGGCCAGACCGCCTGGACCTCACGGCAGAAGATGTCGGCCCCCACCGGGCCGAGTCGCGGGAGCTCCTGCAACCGTGCACGGAGCTCCTCGACACCACCCACCCCGGTCCCCGAGCCGCCGGGCCGGAGCCGGCGGAGGTCGCCACCGAGGTCCTCGAGCAGGGTCCGGCAGGTCTGCTCCAGCGAGGTGGCCGTGCTCTCGTCGTAGCGCCGGTAGCCGCCCCGCCCGAGGGCGTCCACGCGTTGCTGCCACGTCGACTCGCACAGCCGCTGCGGGGTCCGCCACCCGCTGCGGAAGACTTCCACGGCTGCCGCGGCGGCGATGTCGGCCGAGATCCTGGTGGAGGCGAGCGTGACCAGGACCAGCAGCTGGAACAGCGGCGCCGGCTTGTCGCGGAGCCTGATCCCGGCCTGCTCCGCGTACGTCGTGCCGTGCTCCTCGAGCACCGCCCTCACCGTGTCCTGCATGGACTCGCTCCCTCCGTCGGCCTGGGGTCACCGCCGATTCCGACGTTCTCATGCCGTCGCTGGGTGGCCCGGGGGATACTGGGAGGGCACCGCCTCCCACCCCCCGAACCATGTCCCCGACCTCACCGGAAAGGAGCCGTCGTGCGACGCGTCTTCGTGCACTCCAGTGGCTCCTCGGTCGCGATCGAGATCGACGGGCAGCTCGAGATCGTGGCGGCCTACGACCTGCGCGCCGCCGTCACCTCCGCACTGGCGACCTCCGACGGGGTGATCACCTTCGACCTCTCCCGGGTCACGGGCGTGGACGCCGACGGCATCGAGGCGCTGCGATGGAGCTGCGAGCAGGCGAACGCCGTACGGCGACCGCTGCTGTGGACCCGCTGCAGCCAGCCGGTTCGCCGGGACCTGCGCGAGGCGCTCGGTCGCGGTCGCGCGCAGGTCGCCTGAGGGGCGACCCCGCCGGCCCGGTTCCGCAAGGATGGGGAGCGCGCGGCCGTCGTCGACTACCGTGTCGGGGACCCGTACCCCCTCCTCCTCGGGAGTCATCCGCCATGCGTTCCCGGATGCGGCTGACGGCCGCTCTCACCGTGCTGGGCGGTCTCGCCCTGTCCCTCATCGTGACCCGAGCCCCGGACTCGGTGGCCGCGGCTGTCCCCGAGGAGCGGCCGAACGTCATCCTCCTGGTCCTCGACGACGCGACGGTCGCCGACGTCAAGAAGATGCCCCGCGCGCGGCGCCTGCTCGCCGACGAAGGCGTGACGTTCCGGCGCAACTACACGCCGTTCCCGCACTGCTGCCCGGCCCGCGCCACCATCCTCTCCGGGCTCTACCCCCACAACCACCACGTGCTGGACATCAACCCGCCCTACGGCGGCTTCGACCGGTTCGACGACCAGCAGACCCTGGCGACCTACCTCGACCCGACGTACCGGACGGCGATGGTCGGCAAGTACCTCAACAAGTTCGACGAGGAGTCCGTGGTCTCCCCGGGCTGGGACTTCTTCCAGGTCCCCGTGACGGGTGTCTATCACTACCTCACGCAGCAGCAGATGGCCGTGGACGGCTCCGTCTCGACGGTGACCGACGAGTACCTGCCGCTGCGGCATGCCGACCAGCTGATGGACTTCATCGAGCAGCGGTCGCCCTCCGCCGAGCCCTACTTCGGGTACCTGGGCTGGATCCCGCCCCACAACGGCAGCCCGGCGGACCGTCGGCGCGAACCGCGCACGCCGTACGTCTCGAAGGGGCTCCGCGGCACCTACGAGGGGGCACCGCTCCCGACGTCGCCCTCCTTCGACGAGCGTCGCGTGGGCGACAAGCGCGACGCCATGCAGCGCCGCCCCCGGTTGAGCCGGAGGGACGTCCGGCACATCGCCTACACGCGTGCGCAGCGCCGGGAGTCTCTGGTGGCCGTGGACCAGAAGATCGAGGAGATCGTCGACCTCGTCACCGAGCGCGGCGAGCTCGACAGCACCTACTTCATCCTGACCAGCGACAACGGGTTCATGGAGGGCCAGCACCGGATCCCGAGCGGCAAGCTGCAGGCCTACGAGGAGAGCGCTGCGGTCCCCCTGATCATCCGCGGCCCCGGCTTCGAGCCCGGGACCAGGTACGGCGGCGTCACCGGCCTCCAGGACCTCGTCCCCACGATCCTCGACCTCACCGGCACGCCGCTGCCGGACGAGGCGCCGGCACCCGACGGGGTCAGCCTGGTCGGCCTGCTGTCCGGGGAGGTCCCCGCCACCCGGGCACAGGTCATCGAGATCGCCGACAACTCCCGGACCGGCAAGTCACGGCGTGTCGACCCGCCGTGGCTGGCCCGCGGCATCGTCACCGGCGACCGGTGGAAGTACGTCGAGTACCCCGGCACCGGTGAGGTCGAGATGTTCGACCTGGCCCGCGACCCCCACGAGCTGCGCAGCCTCGACGGCCGCCCGAAGCACGCCGTGCGGCAGCAGGAGCTGCACGACCTGCTGGTCGCCTACCAGGACTGCGCCGGCGTCGACTGCCGTTCCTGAGCCCCCTCGCGCTCCGTCGAGGCCCTCAGCCGTTCCCCGATCCAGCCTGTGGTGACCCCAGGGCCGCCAGGGCGCGGGTCGCCTCGGCGCGCTGCCACGGCGACTCGCCCGGGTCCATCGCCACGGAGCTGCGCAGGTGCGTGCGCGCGGCCTCCCGCATCCCCAGGGCGGACTCGATGATGCCCCGGTGCGCCCACAGCGACGGCTCCTGGGTGTCGAGCCGGGTGGCCAGCCGCGCGTAGCGCAGCGCCGCCCGGTCCCGGTCGTTCGCGTGCAGGGCCCAGGCCATGCCGTCGGCGGCGTGGATGCCCTTGCTGCGGGCCCACTCGGCCTCGGCGAGGGCCAGCGCCTGCGTGGCGTCGCCGTGATCGGCCCAGAACAGGGCCAGCTCGAGATCGATGTTGCCGCCCCCGTCCTCGAGGGTGCGGACCGCGACCACGGACTGGTCGTAGGCCTGCCGGGCCTCCTCGTCACGACCGAGGGCATCCAGGGTCTCGCCGAGCTCGATGTAGTGCTCGGGGAGGGGAGTGGTGTCGACGATCCGCTGCCACCGGTCCACGGCGGAGTCGAGATCGCCGCGGGCGGTGTCGAGCAGGGCGAGCCCCACCAGCGAGTCCGGGTCGCCCGGGACGGCTTCCAGCGCCCGGTCGAGCTTGCGCTGCGCGGCCACGAGGCGGCCCTGGCGTCGGTCCAGGTCCGCCGCGTGGCTGAGCAGGTGGGCCAGGTCGATCCGGTTGGTGGAGCCCGTGGCGCCCATGAGCAGGGCGCGGGCGCGGTCGAGGTCGCCGTACAGCTCCACGGCGTAGGAGTACCGGGACGTGGAACCCACTCCCGGCTGACGACGGTCGGCCGTGCGGACGGCGGCGAGCATCGCCCGGAACCTGCCGAGCTGGGTCAGGGCGTCGACCCGGATGCCGAGGGCGGTCGGATCGTAGGGGGCGAGGGCGAGGGCGTCGTCGGCCTGCTCGAGAGCCGCGACGAAGTCGTGGTGCGAGGCGCTGATCGCCGCACCGTTGGCCAGCGCGGCGACGTTGCCGCGCGGCAGGATCTCGAGGGACCGCTCGATGGCGGCGTCCGCCTTGCGGTACAGCTCCTGCTCGAAGGTGACGCCGGCCTCGTCGAGGTAGGCGAGCCCCAGGTCGGCCCACGCGCGGTGGTCGCCGGGGACGCGGCGGACCTGCTCCTCGAGGGCCGCGACCGCTTGTGCGCTCGTGGCGCCGGAGCCGACGACGACGGGTGGGGAGGAGCTCGCGGCTCCGGTGTCACGACTGAGTCCGAGGGCTCCGGAGATGCTCAGCGTGAGCGCGAGGACGAGGAGGACGGCGTACTTGAACACGGCAACGGCCTTTCGGTGGTGTCACCCGGCCGCGCGACGGTGAGCCGCGCGGCCGGGCGAGTGGGATCGATCAGCTGTCGTCGCCGTGACGGCGGCGACGTGCGATGCCGGCGCTGCCCATCAGCAGCGCGAGCATGCCGGCCCCGAGGGCCGACATGGAGACCGTCTCGTTCTGCAGCAGCCCGTTGGTTCCCGACGCCGAGGACCGGCTGGCGCCGGAACCGCTGGGGTGCGGGTCCTCCTCGCTGCCGCTCACGGGGAGCGCCAGGTAGGGGAAGGTGTCGGAGAACTCGGCGTCGTTGACGTCGACGTCGTCGCCGAGGTCGTTCGGGTTCCCCACCAGCTCGCCCTCGACGACCTGCAGGGCGATGTCGATGACGTCGTCCGCCAGCCGCCGACCGTTCGGGAAGCCCTGGTTGTCACCGCCGATCACGCCGAGGCGGTCGGGGTTCTCGGTGACCGGGGTACCCATGTTCAGCCGCAGCTGCTCGCTCGGCGTGATCCTGCCCGCGGGCTTGTTGAGACCCTCGATGCCGGTCAGGAAGACCGAGACCAGGTCGTTGCGCGGGGTCTCCGGCTCGGGGATCCCGTAGATCGCCTCGATCAGCTTGGGCAGCTCGGGGTTGGTCACGAAGTCGAGCGCCGCCCCGTCCTGGGTGGGCTTGGAGGCGTTGAACGCGTCCTTGACCTTGAGCGGCAGGACCACCTCGTTGACCAGCGGCATGCCCAGTCGCGAGACCTGGCGATAGCCACCGCCGACGGACTTCTTCGACGTCGTCGACCAGGTGCCGATGATCGGGTTCCGCTTGGTGTCGTTGTTCTTGGCGACCCACCGGCGGGGGATCTGCAGCGCCACCGAGTTGACGTTGAAGCCGGCGAGGGTGTCGTCGCCGACCTCGGAGAAGTCGCCGCCGTAGAGCAGGTCGAAGACCCGCAGGTCGAGGAAGAAGGGGTCCTCGGCCTGGCCGACGAAGGAGCGCCCCGCCTTGCCGACGACCGTGGTGGCCTGCTTCCGCAGCCTCTCGTAGTCAGGCATCGTGGCCTGGCCGACGTCGGACGGCGCGACCTTGCGGTTCTTGGCCAGGACCCGGGTCTTGCCGTTCTTGATCCGGACCAGCCGGTAGGTCTGGTAGAAGTTCAGGTTCTCGTCGTTGAGACCGGTGACCGGCCCGTTGGCGTAGAGGAAGGTGTCCCCGGAGCGGTAGTGGTCCTTGAAGGTCCAGCGGAAGGTCACGTCGGGGCGGGCATCGGCGTCGTTGTCGACGTGGATGTCGTAGCGGGCGTCGGTGGCGAAGCTGTAGAAGTTCGGACCGCCGGCGGGCTCCTCGAAGGGGATCCAGTTGGCGGCGAGCGTGATGGTGTTGGTGCGCTCGGGGCTGCGGAACGCGTACAGGTCCGTGTTGTCGTACTGGGGCAGCCCGGCGATGAGCGGGGCCTCACGGTGACTGGAGGCGGTGGCGGACATCGGACCGAGACCGGCGAGGCCGGCCGTGGTCAGCAGTCCACCGGCGGCCATGAGGGCTACTGCCCCACGCCGCTGACTGAGTCGAGATCGAATCATTGAGTCTTGCTCCTTTGCAACGGCACACGCCGTCCCCCCCAGGGGCGGGCATGCCCCCCCGGACTCGTCCAATGAGCCGGGACGCAGCGTGTTCGGCGTCACACGGCATCCGGATTGGTCTCGTGACGGTCCAGGTCTCCGGGCTACCGGGTCAGGCTCCAGGAGACGGCGTCGTTCGCTTGGTCTGAGCGCTCGACCCAGGACGGGCCAACGCACTGCGGCGCAAACCCTCACTGTCTCGGCAGGCGGGGACGGGCTCCCGTGCTCCCCGCAGATCACCTCGACGACGCCATCTCGCATGCACCGAAGCGAGCGCGCGCGCCGCGCGAGCGGGGGGGTCGAGCACAGGCGGTTCCGAGGGGCCGGTTGCTGTCTCCCGTTGCTGTCAGTCAAGCGGAGCACCGTTCGACAGTCAGCGAACGAACAGAAACCGCAGGTCAGCGGATGAGCTGCCTGCGGTTCCGGGTGTTGCGCGCCTGTAGGGATTCGAACCCCAAACCTTCTGATCCGTAGTCAGATGCTCTATCCGTTGAGCTACAGGCGCCCGTCGCGTGCTGTCACCAGCCGAGCGACTGCACGAGGATAGCCGACCGTGGCGGCGAGTCCGAATCGGGCTCATGCGGGTGCGGGGCTCGTGGCCTCGGCCGTGAGCCGGCGCAGGTATGCCGCGAACCCGTCGGGGGCCCGGGCCTCGAGCCGGGACGAGGTGACCACCGGCGTCCGCCCCGTCTCCAGCCGTGCGCCTGTCCCCCGGAGGGCCTCGACGAGGGCGACGTCCTCGCCCGTGGCCAGCGGCGGGAAGCCGCCAGCGGCCCGGTAGTGGCCCAGCCGCACCCCGAGGTTCGCCCCGTGAACCGACGCCCGCCCGGGCGGGTGCCGGGCCAGCCAGCGCTGCAGCAGGCCCTCCCCCAGGGTGGCGGCGTCGGGCAGCACGCGGCCGACCACCACGTCCGTGCCCGCCGAGGCGGCTGCCACCTGCTCCAGCAGCCAGTCCCGCGGGACCAGGCTGTCGGCGTCCGTGCTGGCGACCCAGCACCGGTGAGGGTCGGCCACCCCGGCCGCACCCACCGCCACCCCGAGGCTCCGGGCACGACCCACGGTCCGGGCGGTCGTCCCCACCACCGTGACCGGGCGGCCCCGGACGACCTGGGCCGAGCGGTCGGTGCAGCCGTCGAGCACGACGACCGTGCGCACCTCCAGACCGGTCCCCAGCGCGTCGACCGCGACGTCGACGGCGTCGAGGCACCGACCGAGCAGCTCCTCCTCGTCGTGGGCGGGCACCACCACCACGACCCGGTCCAACCCCGTCGCGGCCCGGGTCACCGGGTCGGCTCCGGGAGCCGTCCGGGCGGTCCGAGCAACAGCAGCTCCGCGTCCCGGTCGACGTACGCCGCGAGCCGGGTCCACCGCGGGTCCGCCTCGAAGGCGGCGTGGACGTCGGCGCCGTCGAGCACCCACCCCGCGACCGGGTGCCGCCAGTGGCACAGCAGCACCACGCCGTCGTCGGCCAGCGAGCCGGCGACTGCCGCGACCGTCCGCTCGAGGGATTCCGGGTCGAGGAAGTAGCCGACCTCGCTCACCACGACGGCGTCGAAGCTCCCGGCGGGCCACTCCCCCGGGATCCGGCGGTGCTGCACCTCCACCCCGCCGAGGTCCGCGAGCCGGGACCGCGCGGTCGCGACGGCCGCCTCGCTGGCCTCCACCGCGACCAGCTCGCGACACCGGGCCGCCAGCGCCCGCGAGGTGACCCCGGTCGAGCAGCCGAGCTCGAGCACCCGTCCGAGCTCGCGGTCCGGCAGCATCGCCAGCAGCAACGAGCGCTTGCGCTCCTCGTACCAGCGGGTGTCGGCGCCCCACGGCTCCGCCTCGTCGCGGTGGAGCCGGTCCAGGGCGAGGTCGCTCGGTCCGGCCTCGACGAACAGCTCCTGCGGGCACAGGAAGTGCGCGAGCAGGTCGTGGCCCAGCAGCGGCTCGTCGCCCGCCAGCTCCGAGAGCCCGGCGACCTGGCTGCGGTGCTCGGTCACGGCGCGCTGCTTGGCCTCCAGCGTCTCGGCGCCCAGTGGCAGCCGGACCAGCGCCGACCACGGTGCCGTGTCGGGCTCGGCCCAGTGCCAGAACCAGATGGGGTACTCGAGGAGGCGGGCGCCGGTGCGGCTGGCGACCGCAGCGCCGATCCGCCCCGCCGCCTCGTGGTCGGGGTGGCCGTCCTGTCGCCACGGGGCGAGCAGCAGGGTGCCGCGGCCGTCGCCCACCAGCTCCGTCAGCCGGTCGACGCACTCCGGCTCGGCGTCGGCCACCCGCCCGTCCGGTACGCCGAGGTGGGTGGCGTCGATGTCGTCCCCGAGCCGGTCGAGGGCGCGCCGACACTCCTCCCGACGTCGTACGCCGAGCTCGGCCGGCGCGTGCGTCGGGGACCCCGGGTGGCTGCCCTCGCCGTCGGTGATCACCACGACCTGGACCACCGGACCCTGCGGGTCGGCGGCCGCCGTGGCGATCAGCCCTCCCGCTCCGAGGGTCTCGTCGTCGGGGTGTGCCGCGAGGACCACCAGCCGGGCGGCGGGCGCGCCGGCGCCGTCGAGCAGCCCGGTGTCGCGCAGGTCTCCCCGCCGCGGGTGGTTCCACCACCGGTGGGCGGGCGTGCCGGCCCGGTCGTGGCGGAACTCGGGCGGCGTGGGGACCGGCTGACTGGTCACCAGTCGGCCCCGGCGTCGACCAGGGCGGCGCCGAGCGCCGCGAGGTCACGCTCGGCGTGGTGCTGGCGCAGGTAGAGCCTCAGGTCGGCCACGCGGGCGGCGTGGTCGGGCTCCCCGACCTGCGGGCCGGGACCCAGCTCGTGCTCGCACGCGGCCAGGACGCCCTCGCAGGCCGCGGCCACCGCGGCTCGGACCCGCATCGCCAGCAGCGCCCCGGCCTCCCCCGTGGCGCGGCCGGCATCGACGTCCTCGGCCGCCCGTGACAGCACCGCGGCGGCCGAGACCAGGTGGCGGTCGGCCTCGCCGAGGTGGAGCAGCGAGACCTGGTCGCGAGGCCGGGCGCGGGGCCGTGCGAGCCGCCGGGCCAGGCCGACCGCGCCGCCGAACCACACCGCGGCCACGCCGATGCCGCCCCAGGCGAACCCGTCACGCCGCAGGTACCACCCCGCGGGACCCACCGACGACGCCCGCGCCCCGTCGATCTCGAGCGGCAGGCTGACGACGTCGCGCAGCCCCCGGGCGTGCCACTCGCCCGGCGAGCCGGTGACGACGCCGGGCTGGTCGAGCGCGACGGCGAACAGCCCCCGGTGCTCGTCGTCGACCCACGCCGTGACCAGCGCGTGGCTGACCCGGTCGGCCAGGGAGCACCACGGCTTCGTGCCGCTCAACCGCCAGCCGTCGTCGGTGGCCGTGGCCGAGAGCCGGGTGCCGGCCCCCTCCGCGGCGTACACGCCCCAGCTGGCGCCGGGCGCGTCGATCACGCCGTGACCGGCCGCCTGCGCCTGCTCCAGGATCGCGAGGGCGTCCAGGTGCGGCTCGACCGCGCGGGCCAGCTGCAGGTCCGCCGCGCCGAGGGTCGCGAGCGCGGCCCACAGCTCCGTCGTCGCCCCGCGTCCGGGGACCGGGAGGGCGCATCCGAGGTCGCGGGCGGCCGCGGGCCAGCCGGCCGGGTCACCCGCGTCGCCGTCCAGGACCCGAGCCAGGGCGTCCCGTGCCCGGTCGGTCAGCGACGTGCTCCCGAGGTGCACCTCACGCCCGTCCATCGGTCTCCCGTCGCCGCCGTGGCCCCGGGCGCACGGACAGGGCGCCCCACACCGAGAGAGGTCTGCGTGAGTTCCCCCGTGGGACGCCCTGAACCCGACGGTCCGGAACCGTCAGCCTCCATCTCACCAGAATCCGGTGACGGGCGGTACACCCCGAGGTGTCAACGCTGCCGGGGGTCGGCGTCCATCCGGTGACGGACCCGGTCGGGCCGGAACCCGTGGTCGATGCCCCACAGCACCGCCTGGGTGCGGCTCTCGACGCCGATCTTGCGGTAGAGCGTGCGCACGTAGGTCTTCACCGTGTTGATCGAGAGGAACGCCTTGTCGGTGATCTGGTCGTTGCTGAGCCCCTGGCAGATCAGGGCCAGCACCTCGGCCTCCCGCGGGGAGAGCCCGTGCTCGTCCCCGGGCCACCGGCCCACGACACCGTCGGACTCCGCCCCCTGCGGAGGGACGACGGTCTCCCCGGCATGGATCTTCTCCAACAGCGTGACCAGCTCCTCGCCCGGAACCGCCTTGGAGACGTAGCCAGCCGCGCCGGCCGCGAGCGACTGCTCGACCAGCTCGGGCTGGGTGTTCCAGCTGAAGACCACGACCTTCGCCCGGCTCACACCGACCACGGCCGGGATGTCGAGCGAGGCACCCTGGAACTGGCCGAAGCTGTCGTAGAGCACCAGGTCGACCTCGGCCTCCACCGGCACGCTGCTGTCCAGCTCGACGACCTCGATCCGGTCCGGGAACTGCTCCAGGATCCCGGCGATGCCGACGACGACCAGCTCGAAGTCGTTGACCACCGCTACCCGGATCCGTTCACCCATCCCTGAAGGATAGGCGCTGGTCCCGGGACCGGGGTCGCACGGCCGCTGCCGAGGTGAGACCTGGGTCACAGCGCGTAGATCGATCCAATAGGTGGGGTGCAGGGGCGTCGGTAGCCTCCCGGCAACCAGTCGCCGACGACGACGCCGCGCGAAGCCCCAGACATCGCAGCACAGCGAAGGACCACGGCATGACCGCCACCACCACCAGCCACACCGGCAGTGCGCCCACCACGCACCAGGGCATCCTCGACTTCGTCGCCGAGGTCGCGGCGATGACGCAGCCCGACCGCATCCACTGGTGCACCGGCTCCGACGAGGAGTGGGAGCAGCTGACCCGCGCGCTGGAGGCGACCGGGACCTTCACGCGGCTCGACCCCGCGATCAAGCCGAACTCCTTCTACGCCGCCTCCGACCCGATCGACGTCGCCCGGGTCGAGGACCGCACCTACATCTGCTCCGTGGACGAGAAGGACTGCGGGCCCACCAACAACTGGATGGAGCCCGAGCGGATGAAGGACCTGATGCGCGGGCTGTACGCCGGCTGCATGCGGGGCCGGACCATGTACGTCATCCCGTTCGTGATGGGTCACCTCGAGGCCGAGCAGCCGATGTTCGGGATCGAGCTGACCGACTCGGCGTACGTCACCGCCAGCATGCGCGTGATGGCCCGGATGGGCAGCGCCGTCCTGGAGCGGATGACCGAGCTCGACGCCGAGTTCGTCCCCGCCCTCCACTCCGTCGGCATGCCGCTGGCGGAGGGTCAGGCCGACGTCGCGTGGCCGTGCAACGAGACCAAGTACATCGTGCAGTTCCCCGAGGAGCGCGCGATCTGGTCCTTCGGCTCCGGCTACGGCGGCAACGCCCTGCTCGGCAAGAAGTGCTACGCGCTGCGGATCGCCAGCGTCATGGCCCGCGACGAGGGCTGGCTCGCCGAGCACATGCTGATCCTCAAGCTCACCTCGCCCGAGGGCACGGTGAAGTACGTCGCCGCGGCGTTCCCCAGCGCCTGCGGCAAGACCAACCTGGCGATGCTGCAGCCCACCATCCCGGGCTGGACCGTGGAGACCCTCGGCGACGACATCGCGTGGATGCGGATCGGCGAGGACGGCCGGCTGTGGGCCGTGAACCCCGAGTACGGCTTCTTCGGCGTCGCTCCGGGCACCAACGAGCACACCAACCCGAACGCGATGCGGACCATCAACAAGGGCAACTCGGTCTTCACCAACGTCGCGCTCACCGCGGACGGCGACGTCTGGTGGGAGGGTCTGGAGAACCCGCCGGCCGCGGCGACCTCGTGGAAGGGCCAGCCCTGGACACCGGACAGCGACGAGCTCTCCAGCCACCCCAACAGCCGCTACTGCACCCCGATCAAGCAGTGCGACATCCTCGCCGCGGAGTACGACGACCCGCGCGGGGTGCCGATCGACGCGATCCTCTTCGGCGGCCGCCGCAAGACCACCGTGCCGCTGGTCTTCGAGGCCCGCGACTGGACCCACGGCACCTTCCTCGGCGCCACGCTGTCCAGCGAGACCACCGCGGCGGCCGTCGGCCAGGTCGGCGTCGTGCGCCGCGACCCGATGGCGATGCTGCCCTTCATCGGCTACAACGCCGGTGACTACTTCACCCACTGGATCAACATGGGCAAGGACCACGACGCCTCCCGGCTGCCGCGGATCTTCTACGTCAACTGGTTCCGCAGGGACACCGGCGCCGACGGCGACGGCGGCTTCCTGTGGCCCGGGTTCGGCGAGAACAGCCGGGTCCTGAAGTGGGTCGTGGAGCGGATCGACGGCCAGGCCGCGGCGGTCGAGACGCCGATCGGGCACGTCCCGGCCCCGGGCGCCCTCGACACCGACGGGCTCGACGTCACCGAGGAGCAGCTGGCCGCCGCGCTCCACGTCGACCCGGCGGAGTGGCGCGAGGAGATCCCGCAGATCCAGGAGTGGTTCGAGAAGTTCGGCGACGACCTGCCGACGGTGCTGTGGACCGAGCTCGACGGCCTCAAGGCCCGGTTGGGCGACTGACACCGGCTCCGGCGTACCCGACCGGTGGCCCCGTTCCTTCACGGGAACAGGGCCAGCGTCGTCAGGGTCGTGTGGGATTCTGGGGTCCGCGGGGGCGAAAGGGAGTGACGTGCCAGAGCTGGGACCAGATGACCGGGAGATCTTCGAGCGGTCCGCCACGCCGCTGTACGAGTCCATCGTCGACCAGGGCGGCATCGACGCCCGGGACCCGCGGATCGTGGGACGAGGCCCCGACCGGGTCGGCTTCGACCTGCTGCTGCGGATCGGGCTGCTCACCCAGGAGCCCGGCAAGGACCGCTTCGTCGCGCTCGACCCCTCCACCGTCCAGTCGCGGGTGGTCTCGCCGCTGACCCAGGAGGGGTCGCGGCTGCTCCACGAGTCGTCGAGCTGGGCCAACGCGTTCACCCCGCTGGCGCAGGCCTGGCGACGCTCGCCCGACACCAGCCAGGGCCCCTTCACGATCCTCCACGCCGCCGCCATCGACCCCTTCATCGCCGGACTGGTCGCCGAGTGCGAGGAGGAGATGCTCACCGCCCAACCGCAGGCGGGCCGGGACGCCGCCACGCTCGCCGCCGCAGCCAAGCGCGACACCGAGATGCTCGAGCGCGGCACCCGGATGCGCACGCTCTACCAGCACAGCGCCCGCCGCAGCGCCCACACCCACAAGTACGTCGCGGCGGTCACCGCCCGCGGGGCCGAGGTCCGCACCCTCGACGAGTTCTTCAACCGGATGATCGTCATCGACCGCCGGGTGGCGGTGATCCCGGGCAAGCAGGAGGACCTGCTCACCGCCGTGGCCGTCCGCGAGCCCTCGGTCGTCGACTACCTGGTCGACGTCTTCGAACGGGCCTGGGAGCGCGGGCGCCCCTTCACCAACCGCGAGACCACGCTGCTCAAGGACATCGCGGTCGAGCAGCGGGCGATGACGATCCGGATGCTGATCGAGGGCCACGCCGACCCGGTGAGCGCCAAGCGGCTCGGGGTCAGCCCCCGGACGTACGCCGGCTACGTCGCCGACCTCAAGCAGGAGTACGAGTCCGAGACCCGGTTCCAGCTCGGCTACACGATGGGCCAGCGGGGCATCTCCGGCCGCGAGGGCGGCGATGCGGGGCCCGAGGACGACACCGACCGGTGACCTCCGCGCCCGGGACCCCGGGGGCGGCCTGAGCGTGGACGTGCCGCGAGGGCAGTGCCATGGTCAGAGATGGTCACTGCCCTCGCGGGGCTCGAGACGGCCGGGGGGAATCGGCAGTGGGGCCACGACTGTCGTGGGGGGCGTCGCGGTCCCCGTCTCGAGGTCTTGCGGTGGGTCGCTGTGGGTGGTCGCTCCGGGAGTCGCCGGGTCCGTCAGGGCTGGACGACGATGCAGCCGCCGCAGCCCCAGCTGCTGTCCTTGGCCTGGGCTGGGCTCCCGAGAAGACCGATGCTCATCACCGCAGCCGTGGTCACGACGATGGCGAACTTCTTGGCGATCTTCATGTCAGTCTCCGTCTGGTCACTGAGGGTGCATGTTCCCCGCACGTCGGGGCCCGTACGCCACCAAGTCTCCGGGGCAGGCGGAGCACATGACACCGTTTGCTTGGCTCAAATAGTTGCATTGCAGATATGTGCAGTCCACGGGCGTCCTGGACGAACGCCGACTCCCTCCCGGGGAACCCGGAAGAGAGCCGGCGAACGGCGGCGGAGGCGGAGGGATTTGAACCCTCGATGGGGTTGTAGCCCCAAACCCGCTTAGCAGGCGGGCGCCATAGACCGGACTAGGCGACGCCTCCTCCGCTGCCGGGCGCGCCGGGCAGACCCGGCGCAGCAGCGCGCTCAGGTTACAAGGGCCGGGCGCGGGCCGCCGAATCGGGTCGCCCCGGGGCCCCGGTCACAGCGGGGTGAGCCCCTGTCCGCGGGAGAGGTGGTCGCGGACCACCCGGACCAGCTCGTCCCGGTCGGCGGCGACGGCGCGCACCGGGATGCTGGTGGTGCGGCCGTCGTGGAGGCGCAGCACGATGCAGTCGACCCCGCGGGCGTCGGCGGTCACCGCGTCGGCCACCTCGTCCCAGCGCGCCGCGGGCACGCCGGCGCCGCGGACCCACCGCACGCGGTAGCCGGTCTCCTGCAGCGTCAGCAGCGGCCGGCGGCGTACGACGACGGCGGTGGCGAGGGTCGCGGCCACGGCCAGCACGGCCGCCACGAGCAGCAGCCACGGCGACCAGCCGGTGGCCGCGACGAGCAGGGTCACCAGGAGCACCAGCACCCCGGCGACCACGAGCACCCCGCCCACCAGGCGGGCGGCCAGCGGCGCGGCGAGCCGATATCCGGACGACATGATCACGATTCTCCCGGGCCCTTGTCGGGGGGTGTGGGGCGGGGTGACACTCGAGGTCCCGCCGCCATCGGAGCCGCCATGTCCGCGATCTCTGTGCCCCACGTCCACGCCCGCCAGGGCGGGGCGCCCCATGCCCACGAGGCCTGGCGCTGGCAGGCCACCCGGGTCCTCGCCGAGCTGCGCGAACGGCTGCTCGGCGAGCCGGTGCCACCGGCCGACCCGGCCCACGACGGCGGGCTCACGGCCCGCCACACGGGTCACCTGCGCGAGCGCGACGCGCTGCTGCTGCGACTCTCGGTGCTGGGCAGCCGGACCCTGCCCGCGGCGGGGCCCGACACCATCGCCCGCGTCCGCACCGACCTCGACCGGATCACCGTCGACGTCGACCACCACCTGCAGCGTCGCCGCGACCTGCTCTGGGACGAGGTCGAGCTCGAGCTGGGTGGCTCCGAGTAGCAGCCCCCGGAGGGGCGCGGCTCTCGTGGTCGGCAGAGGGGGCGGGATTCGAACCCGCGGTAGGTCTCCCTACGACCGCTTTCAAGGCGGTTCCGATAGGCCACTCCGGCACCCCTCCGAGCAGTCCCCGCAAGGACCGGCCCGTGGCGGAGTCTACGGAGTCAGCCGGCGATGGAGAGCATCACGTCGCCCTCCTGCACGACGTCACCGGAGGTGACGTGGACGCCGGAGACGGTGCCGGCGTGCTCGGAGATGACGGGGATCTCCATCTTCATCGACTCCAGCAGCGCCACGGTGTCGCCCACCGCGACCGCGTCACCCGGTGCGACCTCGACGCTCAACACGTTGGCGACCATCTCGGCGACGATCTGGATCTCCTGCTGACGGGCCATGCGGCCGACGCTAGCCGTTACCGGTGCGTACCCGTGCACCGGGCGGCTCGCGCACCCACGATCACAGCAGGGCGTCGATGCGGGCGGGCTCGGGACGGATCGCGGCCGCCTCCTCCGCGCGCCGCGCGCCCCGGCCGCGCTGGCCGGTGAGGGCCAGGTCGGCCCGGATCAGCAGCGCCCCCAGCACCAGCCCGACCACCACCCCGTAGCCGGCGGCCAGGCCGGCCTCCGTCCACGCGACGGCCGGGTCGATCAGGAGCTGGGCGATCGGGACGGTGGCGCCGACGCCGAAGGCGCAGACCCACCAGCCCTGGCGGCGCCGGGCCCGCATGTGGGTGCCCCAGACGAGGGCGGGGACCCCCAGCAGGGCCACGATCGGCCGCGGCGAGGCGCCGATCGTGGCACGCAGCCACCGCACCCGGTCGAAGGTCCACTCCACGAGCACCGGGGTGCCGTAGCGGCCCAGCAGCTCGGCGTAGGCCAGCGTCAGGGCGAGGATCACCGCTCCGACGACGACCACGACGACCCCGCGGCGACCGAGCCCGTGGAAGCCGGCGCCGAGCCGGTAGACCATGGCGAAGCACGCGACCAGGGCCAGGCCGAGCGTGACGTACTCGAAGCGGGCGACGTCCAGGCTCGGACGGATCCCCACCGTGGCCAGGCCGCCGAGCGCGGCGATCACCACCGCCACCACGACCTCCCGCACCGCGTGGCCGAGCTTGACCGCCGGCACCGTGGCCACGACCGCCAGCACCGCGGTCACGACGCAGATCATCACCGCCGCACCGCTGCGCAGCACGTCGTGGTCGACGACCACGACGGTCGCGCCGATGGCGAGCGTGAGCAGCCCGAAGACGACCGGCCGGCCGCCGGTCCGGGCCGCGAGCGCCCACACGTAGGTCGTCGCGACCACCACCGCGCCGATCTGCGGCAGCAGCGGCGAGGTGAGGTCGAGCGGGCTGAGCCCGGCCGGCAGCTCGAGCCGGTCGCTGGGCAGCAGGTCCTGGAGCAGGATGCCGAGCACCAGCAACGCCGCCCCCGTCGTGGCAAGCAGCAGCCACAGCAGCGCCCACGCCCGGGCGCGCAGCCGGGAGCGGGGCGGCGCCACCACCGGGCCCACCGGGCGGGTCCGCGGCGGGGCCAGGTCCGGCACCGGGTCGGGATCGAGCTCGCTCGCGGGCCGTGGCGCGGGGCCCGCAGTCCTGGCCGGCTCCGGTCGCGGTGCGGGCTCGGGCACGGGCTCCGGGACGGGCTCGGGGGCTCGCGCGGGTGCGGCCACCACGGGCCGGACCGGCTCCGGCGACTCCTCCCGGCGGCGGGTCGCCGGGCGCTCGGCGCGGCGGCCGGGCTCGACCTGCGGCCGGGACCCGCGCGACCAGCGACGCGTCGGCTCGGCGCGTCGTCGGGGGGTGCTCTTGGCCACGGTCGCGAAGGCTACCGGCGCCGGTTGGCCAGCGACGGGTTGGTCCGGCGGGCGTGGACGACGACGTCCGGGTCGAGCGTCGCGGTGAGCACGGCGGGGTCCTCCCCCGCCTCGACGAGCACGTCGCCGAGGGGGTCCACGACCATCGAGTGGCCGCTGTAGCGGGGTCCCGGCTGGCCGACCGCGACGACGTACGCCGTGTTCTCGATCGCGCGGGCCCGCACCAGGGTCCGCCAGTGCTCGACCTTGCGCTCCCCGGCGACCCACGCCGCCGGGACCACCAGCACGTCCGCGCCGGCGTCCACGAGGGCGCGCGACTGCTCCGGGAAGCGCAGGTCGTAGCAGGTCTGCAGGCCGAGCACGAAGCCGCCGAGCGGCGCGGTGACCGCCGAGAGCGGCCCGGGCACCAGCCGGTCGGACTCGCGGTAGCCGAAGGAGTCGTAGAGGTGGACCTTGCGGTAGTCGGCGTGGCTCGCGCCCCGGAGCACCAGCGTGTTCCACGGCCGGGTCGCGTCGTCGGAGACCTCGAACATCCCGGCCAGCACGGTCGTCCCACGGGCGTCGGCCACCCGCGCGACCGCGGCGGCGAACTCGCCGTCGGTCCGCTCGGCGTACGGCGCGACGTCGGAGCCGGCCTCGCCGAAGTCGCGCGCGAAGGCCTCCGGGAAGACCACCAGGTCGGTGCCCTCGGGGGTCAGCCGGTCGAGCAGCGCACGGTTGTCCGCCGGCTCGAGGCCGGAGGCGTGCTGGACCAGGGCGACGGACAGGCTCACGACCCCCAGCCTGCCACGGACGGCCGCGGCCGGGACGACTGGGAGACTGGGCTCGTGCGCATCGCAGCCGTGGTCCTCGCCGGCGGGACGGCCGTGCGGCTCGGGGGAGCCGACAAGGCCTCGATCGAGCTCGACGGGCGGACCCTGCTCGAGCACGCGTTGGCCGCCGTCGCGGTCGCCGACGAGGTCGTCGTGGTCGGCGACCCGGTCCCGACCTCTCGACCCGTGACCTTCACGCGCGAGGACCCGCCCCGCGGAGGTCCGGCCGCCGGGCTGCTCGCCGGGGTGGCCGCCCTGGCCCACGCGCCCGACCTGCTCGTGGTGCTCGCCGTCGACATGCCCCGGGTCACCGCCGCGACGGTCGGCCGGCTGCTCGCGGCCGCCACCGGGGACGGGTCGGCGCTGCTCGGGCCGGACGGGCGGACCCGGCTCGCGCTCGTCGTCCGCCCGGGGCCGCTGGCAGCAGCCGCCCCCGCGGACCCGCACGGCCTGCCCGTCCACCGGCTGCTCGCGCCGCTGGACCTCGCGGCGGTCCCGGCGCACGGGGAGGAGGCGCACGGGGTGGACCGGTGGGAGGACCTGCGCGACTCGGGGTTGCGGCACGCCCGGGCGATTGGGGAACCTGTGGAGGTGAACCTCCACGACTGGATCGACGAGCTGTGCGACGTGCTCGACATCGAGACCGAGGTCGACGAGGGGCTGGTCCTCGACCTGGCCAGGACCGCAGCCCACAACGTCACCCGACCTGCTGCCCCGGTCACGACGTACCTGCTCGGTTACGCCGCCGGCCTGGCCGACGCCGGGCCCGAGACCGTCGAGCGGCTCGCGGCCCGGGCCCAGGCGCTGGCCGACGGCTGGGACCGGCCCGCCGGCGCCCCCGACCCCGACGACGTGGACGACGAGGTGCCCGACGACTCCGGCATCGACCACACCGGGGAGAGCTTCGAGGACGCCGACGTGGGGGGCACTGCGTGAGGGCCGTCCTCGCCGACGGCACCGGCGGACCCGAGGTGCTCGCCCTGGGCGAGCTCCCCGACCCGGAGCCGGGGCCGGGCGAGGTGGTGCTCGCGGTCGCTGCCACCGCCGTCAACCGCGCCGACCTGCTGCAGCGACAGGGGTTCTACCCGCCCCCGCCGGGCGCCTCCGACGTGATCGGCCTCGAGTGCAGCGGCACCGTCGCCGCGCTCGGCGAGGGCGTCGAGGGGTGGTCCGTCGGCGACGAGGCGTGCGCGCTCCTCGCCGGCGGTGGGTACGCCGAACGGGTGGCCGTGCCGGCCGGGCAGCTGATGCCCGTGCCGGACGGGGTGGACCTGGTGACCGCGGCGGCCCTGCCCGAGGTGGCCTGCACGGTGTGGTCGAACGTGTTCATGGTCGCCGGGCTGGGACCCGGCGAGCACCTGCTGGTCCACGGCGGCGCCGGCGGCATCGGCACCATGGCCATCCAGGTCGCCCACGCGCTGGGCGCTCGGGTCTACGCCACCGCCGGCTCCGCCGCGAAGCTCGCGCTGTGCCGTGAGCTCGGCGCCGACGTGGCGATCAGCTATCGCGACGAGGACTTCGTGGAGGTCGTGAAGCGGGAGAGCGACGGCCACGGGGCCGACGTGGTGCTCGACAACATGGGGGCGAAGTACCTCGCCCGCAACGTCGACGCCCTCGCGCTCGAGGGCCGGCTCGTGGTCATCGGCATGCAGGGCGGCACGAAGGCCGAGCTCGACCTCGGCGTACTCCTGCGCAAGCGGGCGGCGGTCGTCGCGACCACGCTGCGCTCGCGCCCGCCCGAGGGCAAGGCCGCGATCTGCGCCGCCGTGGTCGAGCACGTGTGGCCGCTGGTCGCCGACGGCAGGGTGCGTCCGATCGTGCACCGGGTGCTGCCGCTCGAGGAGGCCGCCGCCGCCCACGCGCTGCTCGAGTCCGGAGAGGCGTCGGGGAAGGTCCTGCTCACGACCGGGTCGTAGGGTGGCGCGCATGACGGACCAGGGCACGGATCAGCCGGAGCAGGAGCAGCAGGTCGTGGTGATCGGTCCCGACGGCCAGCCCGTCGGCGTACCCGCCAGCGTGATCGCGGAGGCCACCGCCCGCGCGGCCGCGGACGACCCCGACTCCTACCCCGACGGAGCCGACGGCGACGGCCGGCACATCACCGACCTGGTCGAGCAGCCGGCGAAGGTGATGCGGATCGGCAGCATGATCCGGCAGCTGTTGGAGGAGGTGAAGGCGGCCCCGCTCGACGAGGCCAGCCGCAACCGGCTCAAGGACATCCACGCCGCCTCGATCACCGAGCTCGAGTCCGGGCTCGCCCCCGAGCTGGTCGAGGAGCTGGAGCGGCTCTCCCTCCCCTTCACCGAGGAGACCACGCCCTCCGAGGGCGAGCTGCGGATCGCGCAGGCGCAGCTGGTCGGCTGGCTCGAGGGCCTCTTCCACGGGATCCAGACCGCGATCTACGCCCAGCAGGTCGCCGCCCGCGCCCAGCTCGAGCAGATGCGGCGCCAGCTCCCTCCCGGCGTCAGCCTCCCGAACGCCCCCGAGGCGGGCCAGCAGCCCCCCGGCCCCCACCCGCCCGGCGAGTCGGGCGGGATGTACCTGTAGGTCGCCGGCGGCAGGCCCCGCACATGTAACGCCGGCGGGTCAGGCGCGCTTGCGGAACAGCACCAGGCCGAGCAGCCCCACGAGCACCATCGCGCCGCCAGGGGCGGCGACCCGCAGGAACTGCGGGGCGCCGGCACGGTCGACCCGGGTGAACTCCGGGTCGGGGGTGGTGGGCGCGGGGCTGTCGGGCTCCGGGACCACGGTGCCGGGGCCGAGCAGCCGCTCGACGTCCTTGACGAACGCCGAGGTGGCGCGCTGCGTGCCCGAGCACTGGGACGAGGCCAGGTCCTGCTGGTCGCCCTGGGCGAAGAAGACGTAGCCGCGGTTGACCTGCAGGCTCCCGAGCGTGCAGTCGCTGCGCGTGGAGGAGACGACCTCGACCGTGGTCTCCGTGACGCGGCCCTGGTAGAGGCGATCGACGTCGACCGTGTAGACGCGCTGCGGACCGCTGCGCTGCTGCTCACGGAGGACGCCGCTGAAGACCACGTCGGCGCTGCGAGCCTGCTGGTCGAGCGACCGGTCGTCGCACGTGCAGGCGGCCTGTGCGGGCAGGCCGGTCAGCACCAGGCCCGCGCAGGCGAGCACCAGCGCGGACAGCAGCCGGCCCAGGCCGGCAGGAAGAAGGGCACGCACCCCGCCATCGTCACAGATCACGTCTCGAACAGGCCAGCCAGCACCTGCGCCACGCCGTCCTCGTCGTGGGAGGGGGCGACGTGGTCGGCGGCCGCCAGCACCGAGGGGTGGCCTCCCGCCATGGCGTACGCCGTCCCGGCCCACTGCAGCATCGGCAGGTCGTTGGGCATGTCGCCGAACGCGATGACGTCCTGCCTGGCCACGCCCATCCGCTCGCACAGCAGCGCCAGCGTCGAGGCCTTGGTGACGCCGGGAGCGCTCATCTCGAGCAGCGCGCCGGCCGAGGACCAGGTGATCACGAGCCGGTCGCCGACCGCCGCCTCGGCGAGCGTCCAGAACTCCTCCGGCGCCAGCGACTCGTGGCGGGCGAGCAGCTTCAGGGCGGGGCGGTCGAAGATGTCGGTGAGCGTGCCGCGCGGGCTGCCCGGGGGAGGGGTGAGCCGCTCCTGGAAGCCCGGCTCGAGCGCGATCCCCCGCAGCGTCTCCACCGCGAACGAGGTGCCGGGCACCGCGTCCCGGATCAGCGCGCAGGCCGCGAGCCCGTCGCCGGGCGGCACCTCCCGGGTCAGGTCGACGGCATCGCGGGCGACGTCCCACACCAGGGCGCCGTTCGAGACGATCGCCAGGCCGTGGCCGCCGACGTGCTCGAAGACCTCCTCGGCCCACCGCAACGGCCGCCCGGTCACGAACACGACCGGGACGCCGAGGTCGTCGAGCGCCGTCAGCACCTCGCGCGAGCGCGCCGAGACGGTGCCGTCGCTGCGGACCAGGGTGCCGTCGAGGTCGGTCGCGACCAGCCGTGGCCTCATCGGAGCGGACGCACCATCACGAGCTCGCCGTCCTCGGTGGTGCCGCGCAGCTCGGTGAAGCCGCACCGTGCGAGCACCCGCAGGCTGGCCTGGTTGTCGGGGCGCACGCTGGCCCGCAGCCGTACGCCGAGCAGGTCGGCCTCGGCCACCAGCGCCCGCAGCGCCTCGGTCGCGAGTCCCTGGTTGCGGACCTCCGCCACCAGCCCGTAGCCGACCTCGGTCTCGACGGGCCCGTCCCCTGCGGCGGCGGGCGGCCCGAAGCAGCCGATGCTGCCGACGGCCTGGTGGCCGAGGACCACGTGGCGCAGGCCCCAGGTGTCTCCCTCGGTGACCATCGAGGCAGCGTCGACGTCGTCGCGCCGGGGGTACGCCGGGTGCCACCGCTCCTGCCGGCGACCGGCCAGCATGTCGGCCGCGTCGGTGGCGCTGACCAGGATCAGCCGGAGCCGCTCGGTCTGGATCCGTTCGGGCAGCTGGGTCATCCGGCTGCTCCCTCGACCTCGAGGGTGACCGTGAGGATGTCGCCCTCGCCGACCCCCTCGGCGGTCCGGACCGCCTTCTTCACGGGCAGCACGAAGCACCCGGACTCCTTGTCCGGGAAGACGCTGGTGGCCCACCGGGAGCCGCCGGTGGCGACCCGGACCCGTACCGACCCGAAGCCGCGCGGCTCGCCGGCCCGCAGCCGTACCTCCTCGCTGACCTCCGGCGGCAGCGTCACGAAGCACCAGGCCGACGGATCCGCGGCGGGATCGGTCGACTCCTGTCGCGCGGACCAGCGCCACAGCGGTGCGGTGAAGGTCAGCTCGTCGCTCACGCCGGGAAGTACCTCTCCAGCTCCACGGCCACGCCGTCGTCGAAGACGCTCGCGGTCACGTGGTCCGCGGCCTCCCGGACCTCCTCGACCGCCTGCCCCATCGCCACGCCCCGACCGGCCCACCGCAGCATCTCGAGGTCGTTGCGGCCGTCGCCGATCGCGAGCACGTCGGCCTGCTCCACGCCGAGCTCCTCGCAGACCCGCGCCAGCCCGGACGCCTTGGAGACGCCCACGGGGGAGAGGTCGAGCCACGCGGTCCAGCCGACGACGTAGTCGGTGCCGTGCAGCCCGAGCCGGGCGGCCAGCGCCACGAACTCCTCGACCGTGGCGTCGGGGTCGCGGATGATCACACGACTGACGTGCTGGGCGACCAGCTCGGCCACCTCGGTCTCGATCAGCTCACCGGAGAGCTCGCCGGGCGGGAACGGCCGGTTGACGCGGTAGCCGACCCCGCGCTCCTCGACCGCCACCAGCGCCTGCGGGTGCTCGGCGAGCACCGCCTGCACCGCCGGACGGGCGTCGAAGGTCACCTCGTGGACGACCTCGAGCGGCGGGTAGCGGAAGAGCACCGCGCCGTTGGAGGCCACGACCCACAGCCGGTCCGCGCCGTCGGCCGGCTGGCCGAGCAGGTCGGCGATCCGGGTCATGCCGTGCGGTGAGCGGCCGCTGGCCAGCACCACGTGACAGCCGGCGTCGTGGGCGCGGCACACCGCGTCGTACGTCGCCTGGGGGATCTCCTCGTAGGTCTGGCCCTGGCCCTCGACCCACTTCAGCAGCGTGCCGTCGATGTCGAGCGCGACCAGGCGGGGCCGCCAGCGCTCACTCAACGGGCTTCAGCACCTCGAGGCCGCCGAGGTAGGGCCGCAGCGCCTCGGGGACCCGCACCGAGCCGTCGGCCTGCTGGTGGGTCTCCAGCAGCGCGATGATCGGCCGGTTCGTCGAGCAGAGGGTCCCGTTGAGGGTCGCCACCGGCCCGGTCGACCCGTCCGCGCCGCGGCCACGGGTGTCGAGTCGGCGGGCCTGGAAGTCGGTGCAGTTGGAGGTCGACGTCAGCTCGCGGAAGCGGCCCTGGGAGGCGATCCACGCCTCGCAGTCGAACTTGCGCTGCGCCGAGAGCCCGAGGTCGCCGGCGGCCACGTCGATGACGCGGTAGTGGAGCTCGAGCTTGTCCAGGAACTCCTTCTCCCACGCCAGCAGCCGCTGGTGCTCGGCGAAGGACTCCTCCAGCGAGGTGTAGACGAACATCTCGACCTTGTCGAACCAGTGGACCCGGAAGATGCCGCGGGTGTCCTTGCCGTGGGAGCCCGCCTCCTTGCGGAAGCAGGGGCTGAAGGCGGCGTAGCGCAGCGGGAACGCGGCGGCGTCGAGGATCTCGTCGGAGTGGAAGGCGGCCATCGGCACCTCGGAGGTGCCGACGAGGTAGAGGTCCTGGCCCTCGATCCGGTAGACGTCGTCGGCGGCCTGACCGAGGAAGCCGGTGCCCTCCATGGCGCGCGGCTTGACCAGCGAGGGGGGCACGACCTCGGTGAAGCCGGCGGCCGCGGCCTGGTCCATCGCCATGTTGACCAGGGCACGGTGGAGCCGGGCGCCGATGCCGGTGAAGAAGTAGAAGCGCGACCCCGAGACCTTGGCGCCCCGCTCGAGGTCGATCGCCCCCAGCATCCGGCCGAGCTCGACGTGGTCGCGGGGCTCGAAGTCGAACTCGGGCTGGGTGCCGATGGTCTCGAGGACGACGAAGTCCTCCTCGCCACCGGCCGGCGACTCGTCGGCGGCGAGGTTGGGGATCGCCATGATCGCGTCGTGCCAGGTCTGCTCGGCCTCGGTCTGCGCGGCCTCGAGCCGCTTCACCTCGGCCGCCAGCTCCTTGACCTGCGCGAGCAGCGCCTGCTTCGCCTCGCCCTGGGCCTGCGCGACCTGCTTGCCGCTCTGCTTCTGCTCGGCCCGACGGGACTCGAAGGCGGCGATCGCCTCCCGCCGGGCGGAGTCCGCGGCCAGCGCCCGGTCCACGACGTCGTCGGACAGCCCACGCTTGGCCTGGGCGGCGCGCACGCGGTCGGGGTCGTCTCGCAGGATCCGGGGGTCGATCATGGGGGGAAGGTTACGCGGGCGGCGCGCCCGGGCGCGCAACTGATGCCGTCTCGGTGCGCGGCGGTGGCACCGCCTACGCTCCTCTCGTGAACGAGCGCTCCCGTTACCGCCTCCTCGCGGTCTCCGGCGCGCTCCTGGTCGCCTTCGTGCTGCTCGGCCTGCTGGTGGTGCGGGAGCGCACCCCCCTCGCCGTCGACGACCTCGGGCGCAGGGCCGAGAGCTGGGCCGACGACCAGGCTGCCCTTCTCACCGCGCTGCGGTGGCTGGAGCTCTCGACGGCGACCATCGCCATGACGGTGATGACGGTGCTGCTCGCCGGAGCCCTGCTGCTGCGCCGCCAGCACCGGGCCGCGATCTTCGTCGTGGCCGTGATGGGCGTGACCTCGTTGGCCACGACCGCAGCCAAGCTGTCCTACGGGCGAGGCCGTCCGGACTGGCAGGACTCCGTCGACCTGCTCACCACCCAGTCCTTCCCCTCCGGCCACGCCTCCTCGGTCACCGCCCTCGCCGGGGTGGTGGCCGTGCTGACCTTCGTGTTCGTACGCCGCAGCGGCCTGCGGCGTACGGTCACGACGCTGCTGGTCGTGCTGTGGGCCCTGGTGTGCCTGGACCGGGTGCTGCTGGGGCGCCACTACCCCACCGACGTGGTCGGCGGGACGCTGCTGGGCCTCGGGGTGCTGCTGCTCGGGATGGCCCTGGTCGACCCCGAGCCCCGCAGCCATGCCGCGAGGTCCGAGCCGCTGCCCGAGGTCTACTCGACCGCGCGGCGGCTGGCCGTGATCGTCAACCCGATCAAGGTCGGGGACGTCGGCCAGTTCCGCTCGCTGGTCTCCACGATGGCCGAGGCGTCCGGCTGGTCGCCTCCGCTGTGGCACTACACGACCGTCGAGGACCCCGGCACCGGCATGGCGGAGGCGGCCTCGGTGGCCGGCGCCGACCTGGTGCTGGTCTGTGGTGGCGACGGCACGGTGCGCGAGGTCTGCGCCGAGCTCGCCGGCACCGGCATCCCGGTCGGGATCGTGCCCGCCGGCACCGGCAACCTGCTCGCCCGCAACCTCGAGATCCCGCTCCACCTGCGCTCGGCGATCGACGTCGCGCTCACCGGCCAGGACCGCGCGATCGACCTGGTCAAGGTCGAGGGCGACGGCATCGAGCCCGACAGCCACTTCATGGTGATGGCCGGGATGGGCTTCGACGCCGCGATCATGGAGGGCGTCAACGAGGACATCAAGAAGAAGGTCGGCTGGCTGGCCTACGTGCTCTCGGCGCTGAAGTCGCTGATGTTCCCGGCGGGTCGGTTCGAGGTGTCCGTCGACGGCGGCGAGTTCACCCGCCACCGCGCGCGCACCGTCGTGGTCGGCAACGTCGGCTTCCTGCAGGCCGGCATGCCGCTGCTCCCCGACGCCGCCATCGACGACGGCGAGCTCGACGTCGTGATCCTCCACCCGCGCAACTTCTTCTCCTGGATCCCGCTGGCCTGGCGGGTGCTGCTCAAGCGCAAGCACACCGACGAGCTGGTCAACCGGATGACCGGCCGCACCGTCCTCATCCGCGCCGCCGCCGACACCCCCCGCCAGCTCGACGGCGACTCCGTCGGCCCCGGCAAGGAGCTGTCGATGGAGTGCATCCACGGCCGCCTGCTGGTGCGCGTCCCCCGCTGACCGTCGAGTTGCCAGCCGGGCGGGGCGAGTTGCCACTGCGGCGGGGTGAGTTGCCACTGCGCGGGGTGAGTTGCCACTGCGTCAGACCCGTACGCCGCGCTCGCGCAGCGCCTCGCGCAGCTCCCGCAGCCACGCGTGCCGCCCGGTGGCGGTGAGCCCGGCGCGGTCGACGACGATCACGAGCCACCCTGCTCGCCGGAGCGC
Organism: uncultured Actinomycetota bacterium; assembly: GCA_963795215.1. Lineage (GTDB taxonomy): Bacteria > Actinomycetota > Actinomycetes > Propionibacteriales > Nocardioidaceae > Nocardioides. Next base: position 80,835 of record CAWCGW010000005.1, on the reverse strand, counting down.
GGCCCGTCGCTCCTCGTCGTGCACGCGGTCGCCCGGTGAGGTGTGGAACTCCTCGCCGTCGTACTCCACGAGCACGCGTGCGTGGCGATAGGCCAGGTCCAGCCGCAGCTGCGTGCCCTCGACCGCCACCCACACCTGCGGCTCGGGGCACGGCAAGCCGTCCTGGACGATGAACCACCGCGTCCACGACTCGGGCTGGGACTCCGCCCGTGGGTCGAGGAGCGCGACGAGCGTGCGGAGCTGGACCACGCCGCGCCGACGGCGGTAGCGCCGCAGCAGTCGTTGCAGGTCCTGCTGGGTGAAGCCGTGCGCCCTCGCCAGCGCGTCCATCGCTCCCAGGGCGTGCGGGGCCCAGAGGCGGCAGCCGAGGTCGGCGGCCGTGCGCAGCGGCGTCGTGACGCGTACGCCGTCGACCGCCACCCAGTCCTCCGGCACCAGGTCGCGGGTCACGCCGTCCACCTCGTCACGCTCGGTCGCCTGGTGACCGCGGAGCACGCAGGACTCCAGTACCGGGGTGCCGTCGAGCTCGGCGTACCGGAAGCAGTCGACGCCCCACAGCCACGCTGCCGTGCGATCGACCAGGACCGACGTGGGGCCGAGCACCAGCCAGGCCGCTCGGGCACGGACCGGGACGGTCAGCTCGGTCGTGGCGGGGAGGTAGACGCCGCGGAACGGCCGGATCAGCTCACCCTCGACGAGGGCGGCGTCGAGGCGGGCCTTGGTGAGGCCGAGGCACCGGGCACGGTCGGCGGTGAAGGGGTCGCGCGGGAACAGGTCGTCCATCGACGGATCGTGGGTCGAGCGACCCGGCGCTCGCAGGCCCGGAGGCGCTGCCTGTGGAGTACGGCGCCCGGCGTACGGCCTGTGGACGGGAACCGGCCCCCAGGGGCCCGCGGGGCTGGCGACTCACCCCGCCGGGCTGGCAACTCGACCAGCCCGGCTGGCAACTCAACGGGAGGGGCGGGCGTGGGCGATCGCCTCGTCCTCCTCGGGCGAGAGCTGCTGCTCGCAGGTCCAGCCGGAGATGTTCTTGGCGTAGGTGCGGGCCTCGGAGCGGCCGTGGATGGAGGTGACGACCACGCCGTGGCCGCCGTCGTCGAGGAGGGCGAGGGACCAGGAGAGGTGGCCGCCCATGTCGCCGAACGCGTCGTAGCGGACGACGGCGAGGTGGCGCAGCGCGTCCCCGGCCTCGCGCTTGAGCGCGGCGACCTCCTGCCGCAGCCCCTGGACGTCCTCGGGCAGCTCCTCCGCGCCCCCGCGCCGGGGGTGCTGGACGCGTCGCAGCACGACGAGCGCCACGACCAGGGCCAGCAGGGCGACGACCAGCGAGACGACGGACAGGCTCTCCACGCGCCGAACCCTACGATGATCCGGTGACCGCGGCTGCCATGACACGAGCGACGCCACGCATCGCCTACCAGGGCGAGCCCGGCGCCAACTCCCACCTGGTGTGTCGGGAGCACTACCCCGACCACGAGGCGCTGGCCTGCGCGTCCTTCGAGGACGTCTTCGCGGCGGTCGAGGGCGGCGAGGCGGAGCTGGCGATGATCCCGATCGACAACTCGATCGCGGGCCGGGTCGCCGACATCCACCACTTCCTGCCCGACTCGGGCCTCCACATCGTCGCCGAGCACTTCCTGCGGATCCAGTTCTCGCTGCTCGGCGTCCCCGGGGCGAGCCTGGCGACGATCCGCACCGTCCACTCCCACGTCCACGCGCTCGGGCAGTGCCGCAAGGTGATCCGCGAGCTCGGCCTCACCGCCGTGGTCGCGGGCGACACCGCAGGGGCGGCCCGCGAGGTCTCCGAGCTGGCGGACCCCACGCAGGCCGCCATCTCCCCGCCGCTGGCCGCCGAGATCTACGGCCTCGAGGTGCTGCGCGACGACGTCGAGGACGAGGACCACAACACGACCCGCTTCGTCGTGCTGGCCCCGGAGTACGCCGAGGCGCCAGCGGGCGAGGGACCGGTCGTGACCTCGTTCGTCTTCAACGTCCGCAACATCCCCGCCGCGCTCTACAAGGCGCTCGGCGGCTTCGCGACCAACGGCGTCAACATGACCAAGCTGGAGAGCTACATGGTCGGCGGCCACTTCACCGCGACCCAGTTCCTCGCCGAGGTCGACGGCCACCCCTCGGACCCCCCGCTCGCCCGCGCGCTGGAGGAGCTGACCTTCTTCACCACGGACGTGAAGGTGCTCGGCGTGTACCCGGCCGCCCGCGAGCGCGGCGAGTGACCCCCGGCGATAGGTTCGCCGGGTGAACGACCAGACCGATCCGCGGGTCGCCGACCTCGGGTTCGCCCGGGTCGACGTCGACCGGGCGGGCCGTACCGGCGACGCCGAGGTCGTGTACGGCGCGGGCAAGACCCCCGAGCAGGTGGTCTCGATCCTCCGCACCCTCCACGAGCACCACCCGGACCGCGCGGTGCTCGCGACCCGGCTCTCCGACGAGGCGATGCACGCGGCCGAGGCGGCCGGGGCGACCGTGGACCGCGTCGCCCGCGCCGCGACGATGGGCCGGCTGCCCACCGCCCGCGGCACCGTCGCCGTCGTCAGCGCCGGCACCTCCGACGCCCCCGTCGCCGCCGAGGCCGCGCTCACCGCGCGCGTCCACGGCGCGGCGGTCGACCTGGTCACCGACGTCGGGGTCGCGGGGCTGCACCGGCTGCTCGGGGTCCGCGACCGGCTCGAGGCCGCCGACGTGCTCGTCGTCGTCGCCGGCATGGAGGGTGCGCTGCCGTCGGTCGTCGGCGGCCTGACCGGCGTCCCGCTCGTGGCCGTCCCCACCAGCGTCGGCTACGGCGCCTCGCTCGGCGGCGTCGCGGCGCTGCTCGCGATGCTCAACTCCTGCGCCCCCGGCGTCACGGTCGTCAACATCGACAACGGCTACGGTGCCGGCGTCTTCGCCGCGCGGGTCGCCCGGCGATGCGTCCCCCGGGCCGAGCGGTGACCACGGTCTGGGTCGACGCCTCCTCGGGCGCCAGCGGCGACATGCTGCTGGGCGCACTGCTCGGCGCGGGTGTCCCGCTGCCGGTGCTGCAGGCGGCCGTCGACGCGATCGCCCCCGAGCCGGTGTCGCTGCGGCTGGAGCAGGTGCAGCGGGCCGGGTTCGCCGCGACCCGCTGCCACGTGCAGGTGACCGACACCGAGGACCACCGCACCTGGCGCGACGTCCGGACCCTCCTCGAGGCGGCCGACCTCGCCGACGGGGTGCGGGAGCGCGCGATGGCCGCGTTCGAGCGGCTCGCCCGGGCCGAGGCCGCTGTCCACGGCAGCAGCCCCGACGACGTCCACTTCCACGAGGTCGGCGCCCTCGACGCGATCGCCGACGTGGTCGGCGTCGCCGCCGGCTTCGCCCACCTCGACCCGACCGAGGTGGTGGTCAGCCCGGTCGCGGTCGGCTCCGGCGAGGTCCGCAGCGCCCACGGCACGCTGCCGGTCCCGCCGCCCGCGGTCGTCGAGCTGCTCCGCGGCTCCCCGTCGTACGCCGGACCCGCCGGTGCGCCCGCGCAGGAGCTGTGCACCCCTACGGGTGCGGCGCTGCTGACCAGCCTCGCGACCGGCTTCGGTCCGCAGCCCTCGATGAGCGTCGCGCAGGTCGGTGTCGGCGCCGGCGGCCGCGACCCGGCGGGGCACGCCAACGTGCTGCGGCTGCTGGTCGGGCTGGCGACCGGCTCGACCGGCGGCGCGCCGCTGCAGATCGAGACCAACGTCGACGACCTCGACCCGCGGGTGTGGCCGCAGGTGATCGCCGCGTTGCTGGAGGCGGGCGCCAGCGACGCCTGGCTGACCCCGATCCTGATGAAGAAGGGCCGGCCGGCCCACACCCTCTCCGTGCTCGTCGCCGCCGACCGTGCCGCGGGGGTGCGCGAGGCGATCTTCCGCCACACCTCGACGATCGGGCTGCGCGAGGTCCCGCTCGGCAAGCACGCGCTCGACCGCGCCATGACCTCGGTGGAGGTCGGCGGCCAGCCGGTGGCGGTCAAGCTGGCCAGCCGCGACGGGGTCGTCCTCAACGCGATGCCGGAGTTCGACGACGTGGTCCGGGCCGCGACCGCGCTCGGGCGCCCCGTCACCGACGTCCTCGCCGAGGCCGTCGCCGCCTCCCGGAGGTTCCTGCCCTGATCGATCTCGTCGTCGTCGCCCTCACCTTCGGTGCCATCTTCGTGGTCGAGCTGCCCGACAAGACCTTCATCGCGACGCTGGTGCTCTCCACCAGGCTCCGGCCGCTGCTGGTCTGGGTCGGGGTCGCGCTCGCCTTCACCGTCCAGACCGGCGTCGCGGTCGGCCTCGGGCACGCGGCGTCCTTCCTCCCCACCGACGTGGTCCGCACCGTCGCGATGCTGCTGTTCCTCGCCGGCGCGGTGATCCTGTTCCGCGAGGGCCGCAACCACCAGGTCGACGACGGCGCGGAGTACGCCGCGAAGGCCCGCGGCGTGACCGGTCTCCGGGCGGTCGGCACCAGCTTCCTGGTGCTGTTCGCCGCCGAGTGGGGCGACCTCTCGCAGCTGTTGACGCTCACCCTGGTCGCCCGCTACGAGGACCCGGCCAGCGTCTTCGTCGGTGCGCTCGGCGCGCTGCTGGCGGTCAGCGGGCTGGCCGTCCTCGTCGGGCGGGCGCTGCTGCGGGTGGTGCGGCTGCACACCCTTCACTTCGCGGGCGCGGCGGTCTGCCTGCTGCTGGCCGGTCTCGCGGCGTACGAGCTGCTCGGCTGAGCCGCTGTCAGGCTCGACACGTTCGGTGGACAACCACGCACCGGTTCGCCATCATCGCCGCGGGGAGGGACCGGACGACGAGAGGCCCTGAGATGGCGATCTTCGATGGATTCAACGACCGCGAGGTCGACACGATCACGAGCACGGGCACCTTCGTGACCCTCCCTGCCGACTGGTCCCCCATCTGGGAGAAGACCCCGGCCGACAAGGCCTACATCATCGTCTCCGGTGAGGCGTCGGTGCGCCGTCGAGGCGAGGAGATCGCCCGGCTCGGGCCCGGCGACATCTTCGGCGAGGGCGCGATCGTCCACCACAAGCTGCGCAACGCCTCGATCGTCACGCTGACCAAGGTCGAGCTGATCCACTTCACCCGCGAGCAGGTCACCCAGCTGGTCGCGGAGGTTCCGGCCTTCGCCGAGGCGCTCGACCGCACCGCCGCGGAGCGACTCGGCCAGTGACCGGACGTCCGTGAGCGAGGAGCGCGACCCGCTCGCCGACCTCGAGCGACACCTGCTCGGCGGCGAGCGGACGCTGACCCGGATCGAGGTCGCGGACGCGGCCGGCGTCCCGCTCGAGGTCGCCGAGGAGCTGTGGGGCCAGCTCGGGTTCCCGCACACCTCCGACGACGACGTCGCCTTCACCGCGGCCGACGTCGAGGCGCTGCGCACCACGGCCGACCTGGTCTCGCTCGGGATCCTGGAGCCCGAGTCGCAGCTGGCGCTGGTCCGCACCTGGGGCCGCAGCTATGCCCGGCTCGCGGAGTGGCAGACCAGCCTGCTGACGGGGATCGCGCTCGCGGACCAGGACCCGCACGCGCGGCTGGACCAGCTGCTGGGCGAGGTGCTGCCACGGGTGGGTTCGCTGCAGGACTACATCTGGCGCCGCCACCTCGAGAACGCGGCCCAGCGGCTGCTGCCGCAGGTCACGGCCGCCGACGAGGAGCCGACGGCCGTCGTGTTCATCGACATCGTCGACTACACCGCCCGCAGCCGGAACCTCGAGCAGAGCGAGCTGGTCGACCTGGTCGAGGTCTTCGAGGACGAGACCACCCGCGCGGTGGTCGGGGTCGGCGGCCGGGTCATCAAGACCATCGGCGACGAGGTGCTCTTCGTCGTCGACGACGTCGAGGCCGCGGTCGAGGCGGCGCTGGACCTGACGGCACTCGGGGAGGACGAGGACGACGCCTTCCCGCGGGTGCGGGTCGGGATCGCGTGGGGGCCGGTGGCCAACCGGCTCGGGGACGTCTTCGGGCCCACCGTCAACGTCGCCTCGCGGCTCACCTCGGTCGCGAGGCCCGGCACGGTGGTCGTCGACCGCTCCGCCGTCGACGTGCTGACGGGGCAGGAGGGGTCCGACCCGGCTGCTGCCCTGGACCCCGACGGCACCCCCATCAGCAAGCTGATCGACCGCGCCACCGAGGAGCTGGCCGAGCTCTCGCCGTACGCCGAGCACGGCGAGCTGCGCCTGCGACGGCTGCGGCGGGTCTCGGTCAAGGGCTACCGGCACCTCGAGCCGTGGGTCGTGCGCCGCAGGCGACCACGGGTGCAGGAGGAGGAGTGAGCCGCGGGCGGTGGCTGGCCCAGGCGGAGGCCGCCCTCGCCCGGCTGGCCGAGGAGCCGCACGACCCCCTCGCCCGGGGGTCGCTGCACGAGGCCTTGTCGGGCCTCGAGCGGCACGTCGACGACGACCCGGCGCTGCGCAGGACGGTCCACGACGCCCGCCGGAGGCACCTCTCGACCGACCGGCCACCACCGCTCCCGATCCGCACCGAGCGGCTCGTGCTGCGGCTCAGAGAGCCCCGGGACACCGACGACCTGCACGCGATCTACGGCCGCGAGGACGTGACGACGTACCTGCTGCACGGCGCGCTCACGCGGGAGGAGCTCGAGGAGCGGTGGGCCCACCAGGCCGTCTCCGACGACGAGCAGGCGTTCGGCCTCGTCGTCGAGCTCGAGGGCCGGGTGGTGGGCCAGGTGGCGCTGATCTTCCACGGTCCGCTCCAGGCCGAGCTGGCCTGGACGATCCACCCCGACGTCGGGGGCCGCGGCATCGCCACCGAGGCGGCGCGGGCGCTGCTCGGGCTCGCCTTCGGCCACTTCCGGCTGCACCGGGTCACGGCCGAGCTCGACGCCCGCAACGACGCCTCGCGGCGGCTCTGCGAGCGCCTGGGGTTGCGGCAGGAGGGACACCGGCTGGGCGACTACTGGTCCAAGGGCGAGTGGACCGACACCTACGAGTACGCGCTGCTGGCGGGCGAGTGGGACGCGCGAGAACACTAGGGTGGGCGCATGACTCACACGCACGGCGCCGACTCCGAGGTCGGCCGGCTCCAGACCGTGATGCTCCACCGCCCCGGTGACGAGCTCAAGCGGCTGACCCCCCGCAACAACGACCGGCTGCTCTTCGACGGCATCCCGTGGGTGGCGCGCGCGCAGGAGGAGCACGACGCGTTCGCGGAGGCCCTGCGCTCCCGTGGCGTCGAGATCCTCTACCTGACCGAGCTGCTCACCGAGACCCTGGCGGCGGAGTCGGCGCGCAACCACGCGATCACGACCGCGCTCTCGGGGCTCCACCTCGGCGACACGCTGCGCACCTACCTCGCGAGCGCGCTGCGCGACGCCTCGCCGGAGGAGCTGACCTCCTACCTCACCGCGGGGATCCGCAACGACGAGGTGCGCGGCGGCCACGGGCTGGTGACCTCGCTGCTCGACCAGCACGACTTCCTCATCGACCCGCTGCCCAACCTGCTGTTCACCCGCGACTCCAGCGTGTGGGTCCGCGACCGGGTCGCGGTGACCTCGCTGGCGATGCCGGCCCGCCGCCGCGAGACCCAGCTGACCGAGCTGATCTACACCGAGCACCCGCGCTTCAGCTCCGTCCCGGGGGGCACGCGCAAGATCCACGGCTGGCACCACGAGCACGTCGAGGGCGGCGACGTGCTGCTGCTCGCGCCCGGCGTGATCGCCGTCGGCGTCGGCGAGCGCACGACGCCCGCCGGGGTCGAGCGGCTCGCCCGGCAGGTCTTCCACGCCGAGCTCGCCCACACCGTGCTGGCGGTGCCGATCGCCCAGGAGCGGGCGACGATGCACCTCGACACGGTCTGCACCATGGTCGACGTCGACAAGATCGTGATGTACCCCAACGTCGCCGACGCGCTGACGGCGTACGCCGTGACCGCGCCGGACCCGGGATCGGCCGAGGACACCCTCACGCTGCAGGTCGCCGGCGCGGAGCCGTTCCTGGTGGCCGCCGCGAAGGCGATGGGCATCGACACGCTGCACCAGATCGACACCGGCCTGGACCCGGTGACCGCCGAGCGCGAGCAGTGGGACGACGGCAACAACACCCTCGCCCTCGCCCCGCGGCTGGCGGTCGCCTACGAGCGCAACGACGAGACCAACGACCGGCTGGAGGCGGCCGGCATCGAGGTGGTCCGGATCGCCGGCTCCGAGCTCGGCTCCGGCCGGGGCGGGCCGCGCTGCATGTCCTGCCCGATCTCGCGGGAGCCGCTGCCGGTGGACTGAGACGTCGTGGGTGAGGGGCCCCCGGACAGCAAGGGACCCGGCCGTTGCCGACGGGGGAGACAACAACGACCGGGTCTAGGCGAAAACCTACCTGCCAGTCCCCGCGCACACAACTAGAACCTCGGGTGTCGTTACCCAGCCGTGGAAATGGCCCCCGGGCACCGGTGCATTCAGCGGATGGTGACCTGCCGGTTGGCGAGCCCGTTGCGAGCGGAGCGCTCCTCGCCGGTGAGGTCGCTGTCGTCGGCGAGCGCCTCGGCGAGGTCCGCCGCGAACCGCTCGGCAGGCTCCTCCAGCGCCTCGGCACCGGTGCCGACCGGGAGGTCCCAGACGGGCGTGAGGAGGCCGTGGGCGCGGAACATGCCGACGAAGCGGGAGTCCGGCACCAGCACGTCCTTGCCCGCCGCGTGCAGCCGCGCGAGGGCGTCGAGCAGGTCGGCCTCGGGCTCGGGCATCACCCAGCGCAGGTGCTCCTTGCTCCCCACGTCGGTCCAGTACGCCGCGGTGACGCTGGTCAGCCGTTCCGTCGGGGTGACCGCGGCGTTGGCCTCCTCCAGCGCCCCCACCAGGTCCGGGGCGTCGGGGACGTCGGCGACCCAGAAGTCGAAGCCGTCGTGGACGGTGATGTCGAGCGGCTCGTCGACGACGAGGTCCTGCAGCCGCGGTCCCTCACCGGGGTCCTCGGTCAGCCCGACGATGCCCGGCTGCTGCTGTGCCAGGGCGGCGGTCAGCACCGCGCCGAGGTCGCGGGCGGGGTCCCCGAAGTGGTGGACGACCTGCAGCGCCAGCCACACCTCGCCCGACTCGCGCACCATCGCGGGGGCGGCGGCGGGCAGCAGGGTGCACAGCTGGACGGTGCGGTCGGCGTGCTCGCCGGTGAGCCGCAGCGGCGCCGTGGCCGTGGGCACCAGCTCGCGGAGCGCGACCACGTCGCACTCCGAGGGCAACCCCTCGAAGGGCCGCGCGACGAAGACCGGGGCCGCGCCGCCGGGCGCGCCGTGGCAGGCCTTGTAGCGCTTCCCCGAGCCGCAGGGGCAGGGCTGGCGGGGCCCGACCTCGCCGGCCGCAGCCGGTGCCTGGTCACGGGTCTTGGTGCGTGAACGCTTTCCCATGGCGCCGACCCTAGCCGCGCACGACGCCGGAGTGCGCGGCGCGGGGAGGCGCGGGGAGGGCTACCGTCCGAGCCGCTCCAGCAGGAAGGCCGGGCGGTCGCTGATGACGGCAGTGACGCCGAGCGAGCGGCACAGCTCGAGCTGCTCGACGGTGTTGACCGTCCAGACGTGGATCTCCCGGCCGGTCGCCGCCAGCCGCGGCCCGAACGAGGGGTGCCGGGTGAGCTGCTCGATGCCGGGGCCGAGGATCCAGCCCTCCCCCAGGGTCGCCCGCAGCAGCGGCCAGTGCCGCGCCTTCTCGATCAGCATCACCAGCCGCAGGTCCGGCGCCAGCCGCTCCATCCGCTGCAGCGCCGCCCACGAGAAGCTCATCACCCGCACCGGGCTGTCGCCGCGGTGCCAGCCGAAGTGGCGCAGCTCGTCGACCAGCCGCTTCTCCACCAGCCCGGAGTAGCGCGTCGGGTGCTTGGTCTCGATGGCGACCTCGACCCGCCGGTCGCAGTCGGCGACCGTCTCGAGCAGCCGCCGCAGCGTCAACACCCGGTCGAGCCGGTCGTCGCGGTCGGGCGCCTCGTCGTCGAGGTCGGACCAGGGGTTCTTCCACGACGCGAACTCCAGGTCGTCGAGCTCGCCGAGCTCCATCGTGGAGAGCAGCCCCGCGCTCTGGCCGGTCCGCCTCAGGTCGCGGTCGTGGAAGCAGACCAGGTGGCCGTCGGCGGTCAGCCGCACGTCGCACTCGAGCCCGTCCGCCCCGGCCTCCAGCGCCTCGAGGTAGGCCCCGAGCGTGTGCTCGGCCAGCTCGTGGCTGGCCCCCCGGTGCGCCACGACCTGCGGGTCCATCCCGAAACTGTGTCAGATCCGCGCCCCCGATGTCCGGAGGCGCTCGTCTCAGGGTGACCCCGAGATCTCACTCAGGGGCGAAACCGATGGACGCCGTCACCACCGAGCCGGGAGTCTGGACCCATGACGACCACTCCGGGCGAGTCCCAGCCCGTCGCAGCCCGTGCCCGCGACCTGGTCAAGGTCTACGGGAAGGACGAGACCGAGGTCCGCGCCCTGGACGGGGTCACCGTCGAGCTGTTCACCGGCGAGTTCACCGCCGTCATGGGTCCCTCGGGCTCCGGCAAGTCCACCCTGATGCACTGCCTGGCCGCCCTGGACACCCCGACCTCGGGGGAGGCCGTCGTCGGCGGCACGTCGCTGGGGACCCTCAAGGACAAGGCCCTCACCCAGCTGCGTCGTGAGCAGATCGGCTTCGTGTTCCAGGCGTTCAACCTGGTGCCGACGCTCACCGCGCAGGAGAACATCACGTTGCCGCTGGACCTCGCCGGCCGGAAGCCCGACCGGGCGTGGTTCGACAAGGTCATCGACGCGATCGGGCTCCGGCCACGGCTGTCCCACAAGCCCAGCGAGCTCTCGGGCGGCCAGCAGCAGCGGGTGGCGTGCGCCCGGGCACTGGTGAGCCGGCCGGCGATCGTCTTCGCGGACGAGCCGACCGGCAACCTCGACAGCACCAGCAGCGCCGAGGTGCTCGGCTTCCTGCGGCGCAGCGTCGACGAGTTCGGCCAGACGATCGTGATGGTCACCCACGACCCGGTCGCGGCGTCGTACACCGACCGGGTGCTCTTCCTGGCCGACGGCCGGATCGTGGAGGAGCTGCGGCAGCCCGACCGGGACTCGATCCTGGCGGCGATGGCGCGGCTGACCCCCGCCCCCACCGGGACCGAGGGCTGAGCGATGTTCCGCCTCACGCTGCGCACCCTGCTGGCGCGCAAGGTCCGGCTCGTGATGAGCACGCTGGCGATCGTGCTCGGCATCGGCTTCCTCACCGGGGTGCTGGTCTTCAGCAACGGCCTCGGCAGCACCTTCGACGGCATCATCAAGGGCTCCACCCCGGACGCACTCGTGCGCCCCGCGGGCACCGGCTCCTTCGAGTCGGTCGGTGCCGGCAACAGCACCACCCTCGCACCCGAGGACGTCGAGGCGCTCGCGGAGCTGCCCGAGGTGGCCCAGGCCGACGGCAACGTCGACGGGCTGGGGATGTACGTGCTCGACACCGACGGCAAGCTGGTCGGCGGCCAGGGTGCCCCGACGATCGCCTTCAACTACAGCAACACCCCGAACCTGCTGGGCGAGCCGTCCCTGCAGCTGATCACCGGCGACTGGCCCGAGCAGCCCACCGACGTCGTCCTCGACACCGGGGCCGCCGAGGACGCCGGCTACGAGGTGGGCGACGAGGTGAGCGTCATCGCCCCCTCGGGCGACTCCATCGCCAACGTCCGACAGACCCTCACCCTCACCGGCACCGCCGAGTTCAACGGCGGCGGCACCGCCGGCGCGATCCTGGTGATCTTCTCCACCGACGGTGCTCAGCAGCTCTTCCTGGGCGGGCGCGACGCCTTCACCAGCGTGGCGCTCACCGCGGCCACCGGGGTCAGCCAGCAGCAGCTCGTCGACGCCGCGGCCACGGTCGTCCCCGCGTCGTACGAGGCGGTCAAGGGCGACACGGTGGCGGAGGAGTCCCAGGACGCGATCGGCCAGTTCCTCGACGTGATCTCGACGTTCCTCATCGCCTTCGCGGTGATCGCGATCCTGGTCGGCGGCTTCATCATCGCCAACACCTTCTCGATCCTGGTGGCGCAGCGGATCCGGGAGCTGGCGCTGCTGCGGGCGCTCGGCGCGAGCCGGGTGCAGGTACGCCGCTCGGTGCTGCTCGAGGCCGGGCTGATGGCGCTGCTCGGGGCCTCGCTCGGCATCGGCACCGGGCTGCTGCTCGCCCGCGCCCTGGCCGCCCTGTTCCGCAGCATCGGCCTCGACATCAACGGCGACGCCCTCGACCTGACCCCGACCACGATCGCCCTGGCCTACGGCGTGGCGCTCGCCGTCACGCTGGTCTCGGCGTACCTCCCGGCCCGACGGGCCTCCCGGATCGCGCCGGTCGCGGCGATGCGCGACGAGGCGAGCCCGGCGGAGGGCTCGCTCGGCCGGCGTGCTCTCATCGGCTCGGTCGTGATGCTCGCGGGCGTCGGGCTGGCGGTGGCGGGCGTCGTGGGAGCCCCCGGCAACGACGCGATCTGGATCGGCGCCGCCGCCGTGGTGTGGATCCTGACGGCCGCGGTGATCAGCCCGGTGCTCGGCCACCCGCTGCTCGTGGCCTGCCGGGCGGTGTTCGGCACGGTGTTCGGCACCACCGGCCGGCTCGCGGGCGAGAACGCGCTGCGCAACCCGCGGCGGACCGGCGCGACCGCCTCGGCGCTGATGATCGGCCTGGCCCTCGTGGCCGCGGTCGGCACGCTCGCCGCGTCGCTGAGCGCGACCAGCGACGACCTCGTCGACGACCAGTTCGCGGCCGACTTCCTGGTGCAGTCGGCGAGCTTCCAGAGCTTCCCGACCGGCATCGGCGACGACATGTCCGAGGTCGAGGGCGTGGAGCTGCTGACCCGCGACCAGTTCACGCTCGCGCTGATCGACGGTGAGCCGAGCCCGATCCTCGGCGTGGACCCGGCATACAGCCAGATCTACGACCTCGAGGTCCTCGAGGGCACCCAGGAGCTCGGCGAGGACCAGGCGGTGCTGACCGACGACGCGGCCCGCGACTACGGCGTCGACGTGGGCGACCAGCTCGAGCTGGCCTTTCCCGGCGAGCGGTCCGCCTCGGTCGAGGTGGTCGGCCTGATCGAGCCGACGCCGGTGATCGGGCCGGTCAGCGTGCCGCTGCAGGTGCTCGAGGACGCCGGCGTCAACCGCACGGACACCTCGCTCAGCATCAACCTCGAGCCCGGCGCCGACGCCGCGGCGGTGCAGCAGCAGCTCGAGGAGGTGATCGCCGACGTGCCGATCGTGAACGTCCAGGACAGGGAGCAGTTCGCCGAGTCCATCAAGTCCTCGATCAACCAGCTGCTCTACATGATCTACGGCCTGCTGGCGCTGGCGATCGTGATCGCGGTGATCGGCATCGTCAACACGCTCGGGCTGAGCGTGATCGAGCGGACCCGGGAGATCGGGCTGCTCCGCGCGGTCGGGCTCTCCCGCGCCCGGCTGCGCCGGATGGTGACCCTGGAGTCGGTGACGATCTCGCTCATGGGCGCGGTGCTCGGCCTGGTGATCGGGCTGGCCATCGGGGTGCTGCTCCGCGAGGTGCTCAAGGAGGACCTCACGGTGCTCAGCCTGCCGCTCGTCAACCTGCTGCTGTTCCTGGGCATCGCGGTGCTGTTCGGGGTGCTGGCCGCGGTCGTGCCGGCCGTGCGGGCCTCCCGGATGAAGGTGCTGGACGCGATCGCCACCGAGTAGGTTTCGCCGCATGAGCGTCGTCGACGGCCCGGAGCCGGGACTGGTCCAGGTGGCCCAGCACGCCGAGGACCTCGCGCGGGCCACCACCTTTTACACCGAGCTGCTCGGCCGCGGCCCGACCGCGTCGTACGACCCGCCGGGGCTGGTGTTCTTCAGCCTCGGCGGCGGCACCCGGCTGCTGCTGGAGACCCGGGCGCCGTCCGCGGTGCTCTACCTGCGCGTCGACGACCTCGAGGCCGCGGTGGCCCGGTTGGAGGAGCGCGGCGTCGCGATCATCGCCCGCCCGCACCCGATCTTCCGGCACGACGACGACGCGCTCGGTCCGGCGGGCACCGAGGAGTGGCAGGCGTTCCTGGTCGACAGCGAGGGCAACAGCGTCGGCCTGGTCGAGCTGCGCCCGGTCGCCGGCTGATGGGGGCCGGCCACTCCCACGGCTCGCGCCGACGCGCCGCGTCGGCGCCCGTCGGTCACCGACCGCGCCGCGTCCTGCTGGGGCTGCTCGCGCTCGTGGCGCTGCTGACGGTCGGCGGGCTCCTCGCGCTGTGGCCTGACTCCGCAGCCCTGGACGAGGTCGGCAGCCGTGCGGACTTCGCCGGCCCCGGCGTCACCTTCCCGCGGGCCGAGGTCGAGCAGCTCGACGGACGCGCCCTGGAGGCTCGGGTGCTCGAGGGCGACGACGAGGGCGACGTGGTGCCGCTGGAGCTGCCGCCCCAGGTGGCGCAGTCGGGCCTGCAGGCCGGGGACACGGTGCTGCTGCGCCGGGGGCTCCCGAACCTGCTGACGGGCGGGCCGGCGCTGCTGCTGGGACTGCGGCTCTACGAGCTGCCGCTGCTGGAGCTGCTCTCGACCGAGGAGATCACCGGCGAGGTGGTGCGGACCCTGGTCACCAGCATCGGGCTGGTGCTGGCGGTGCCGGTGACGCTCACCGCCCCGGCGGAGCCGTCCCAGGCCTGACTTCCGCGGTGCTGTGGTGACCTCCGCGGGTGCTGACACCCGCGGCAGTAGCAGCAGCACCGCGGGAGTCGGGGGTCAGGCGCGCTCGCGCAGGTAGCGGCCGAAGTGGGGCACGGTGAAGGCGATCCGGCCGCGCTCGCCGGAGTAGATCAGGCCCTTCTTCAGCAGGGCGTCGCGGGCGGGCGAGAGCGACTGCGGCTTCTTGCCCAGCACGGCGGCGACGTCGCTGGTCGGCACGCTCTCGATGTCGTCGAGCTCCTCCTCGCCCCGCTCGGCGATCGCCAGGGCGGCGTCGGCCATCGCGCGGAGGTACTCCCGCTCCCCCGGCGTCGCCCGCTCGAACCGGGAGCCGAAGAAGCCGACGGCCAGCTCCGACTCCGCCTCGGGCGCCGCCACGTCGACGTCGTCGCCGCTGATCGGCGTCCGCGGCGCGCGGTCCCAGACCGCCTTGCCATAGGCCTGGATGAAGTACGGGTAGCCGCCGGTCGCGGCGTACATCTTCTCGAGGGCGTCGGCGTCGAAGGCGGCGTCCTCGTCGGCGGCCGGCGCGGCCAGGGCCCGGTCGGCCGCCTCCCGGGGCAGGCGGTCGATGCGCTGGTAGCGGAAGAGCCGCTCGGAGTAGGACTTGCTCGCGGAGAGCACGGCCGGCAGGTGCGGCAGGCCCGCCCCGACGACGATCACCGGCAGCCCGGACTGGCTGATCTCGTGGCAGGCAGCGCACAGTGCCGAGACGTCGTCGGGGCCGAGGTCCTGCATCTCGTCGATGAAGACCGCGATCCCCTTGCCCTCGTCGGCGGCCAGCCCGCCCAGGTCGGTGAACAGCTCGACCAGGTCGATCTCGATGTCACCGGAGTCGGCGCGCCCCTTCACCGCCGGCGCGTCGATGCCGGGGTTCCACTGCTCGCGGAGCTTGGCGCCCGGGCCGGCCTCGCGCTGGGCGAAGGACCGGACCACGCCGAGCACGTGGGTCACCGACTCCTCGTCGCGGTGACCGAGCTCGCGGACGGCCTGGTGCAGCGCGCTGGAGAGCGGCCGCCGCAGCGACTGGTCGGGGCGGGCCTCCAGCTTGCCGGTCCCCCAGCGCCGGCGTACGGCGGCCGAGCGCAGCGCGTTGAGCAGCACCGTCTTGCCGACCCCCCGCAACCCGGTCAGCACCAGGGAGCGTTCGGGGCGACCGGCCGCGACCCGCTCCAGGACGACGTCGAAGGCACCGAGCTGGGCGTCGCGGCCCGCGAGCTCGGGCGGGCGCTGGCCGGCGCCGGGGGCGTAGGGGTTCCGGATCGGGTCCACGATCGGACGCTATCGGGATCTCTAGCAGATCCCGTAGACGTCGCTAGCGTGTCAGCCGGCGATCCCCCGGCGCTGCGCCGCCGCCGCGTCGTACGCCGCGTCGAGGCCGGAGCGCAGCGTGGCGATCAGCTCCGGCACCTCGTCGACCGAGAGCCGGAAGGAGCCGCTGCAGACGTTCTCCCGCCACAGCGACAGCACGACCAGGCCGTCCTCGACGTGCCAGGAGACCCGGAGCGCACGCGAACCCCCGCGGGCGTCGAGGAAGATCGACCCCTGCTCCGGGAGCGGTCGGGCCTTGGCCATCCTCCATTCTGCGCCCGAGCACACCCCGATGTCACGGGTTCGACCTAGAGTGAAGCCGTGCCCGAGCTGCCCGAGGTGGAAGCGCTGGCCCTCGACCTGAGGAGCCGGTTCGCCGATCGTGCGATCGCGAAGGTGCACGTCGTGGCCTTCTCCGCGCTCAAGACCTTCGACCCGCCGGTGCACGCGATCGAGGGCTCCTTCGTCGACGACGTCACCCGCCACGGCAAGTTCCTCGACGTCTCCGCGGGGGGTCTCCACCTCGTGCTCCACCTCGCCCGCGCCGGCTGGGTCCGGTGGCGCGAGGAGCTGCCGCCGACCCCGCCGCGGCCCTCCTCGAAGTCGCCGCTCGCGGTGCGCGTCGAGCTCGACGACGGCACCGGCGTCGACGTCACCGAGGCCGGCACCAAGAAGAGCCTCGCCGCCTACGTCGTCCGCGAGCCCCTCGACGTCCCCGGGATCGCCAGCCTCGGCCCGGACCCGCTCGCCGACGACTTCACCGCCGAGGCGCTGGGTGCGATCCTGGCGCGCGCCGGCCGCTCGCAGGTCAAGGGCGTGCTGCGCCACCAGGGCACCATCGCCGGCATCGGCAACGCCTACTCCGACGAGATCCTGCACGCCGCGCGGATGTCGCCGTTCAAGCCCGCCGCCAGCGTGAGCGAGGAGGAGCTGACCACCCTCCACGACGCCCTGCGGCGGGTGCTCGGCGAGGCCGTCGACCGGTCCCGCGGGCTGGCGGCGAGCGAGCTGAAGGGCGAGAAGAAGACCCACCTGGCCGTCCACGGACGCACCGGCGAGGAGTGCCCGGTGTGCGGCGACCTCGTGCGCGAGGTCAGCTTCGCCGACTCCAGCCTCCAGTACTGCCCCACCTGCCAGACCGGCGGCAAGCCGCTGGCCGACCGCCGGATGTCGCGCCTGCTGAAGTAGGGCGACGGTGGGGTTGCCTCCCGGTGGCCACCCGGGACTACCGTGGCAGGCAGCAGTCACAGTCCACCGAACGGTTTCCCACCATGAGCGCACACAGCTACGCCGGGCGTCCGCCCGACCTTCCCACCACCACCGTCGCCGCGCTGCCCGACCCGCTGCCCGCGGACCTGACCGTCCTCGACGTGCGCGAGCCCGACGAGTGGTCGCGCGGACACATCGAGGACGCGGTCCACGTACCGCTGATGCAGCTGCCGGAGCGCCGCGACGACGTCCCCACCGGCCGGGTCCTCGTGGTGTGCAAGATCGGCGGCCGCTCGTTGCAGGCCACCCACTACCTCGCCCAGCAGGGCTTCGACGTCGTGAACCTCGACGGCGGCATGATCGAGTGGCAGGAGGCCGGGCGGCCGATGGTCAGCGACTCGGACCAGCCGCCCCACGTGGTCTGAGCCGCTCCGGTCAGGCCCAGCAGGACGGCAAGGGCAGCGCCAGCGCGCGCCGCAGCCGCTCCAGGTACTCCGCGCGCGGGACCTCGCTGACGCCGAGGCTCGCCAGGTGGTCGGTGACCCACTGGGTGTCGAGCAGCCGGGCCTCGGCGTACTCGTCGGACAGCAGCTCCACGAGCCCGACCAACGCGGCCTTGGAGGCGTCGCGTTCGCGGTGGAACATCGACTCCCCGGCGAACAGGCCGCCGATCGCGACCCCGTAGAGCCCACCGACCAGCTCCCCCTCACGCCACGCCTCGACGGAGTGCACCCAGCCCCGCTCGTGGAGGTCGACGTACGCCGCGCGCACGTCGGTGTCGATCCAGCCGCCGGCGCGGTGCGGGTCCGCGCACCCGGCCAGCACCTCGGGCAGCGCGGTGTCGACGCGGATCTCGAAGCGCCGTACCGACCGGCGCAGGGAGCGGGTCACCCGCAGCCCGTCCAGCGGCAGCACCCCCCGCTCCAGCGGGCTCCACCAGCCGGGCGCCGCCGCTGCCTCGAACGGCATCGGGAACAGTCCCGACCGGTAGGCGGTCAGCAGCGTCCCCGGCGACAGGTCGGCCCCGATCGCGATCAGGTCGTCGTCGCCTGGCCAGGCCTCCGGTGGCGGGAACGTCCACCGCGACGGCTCGGGCTCGACGGGTGGCGGCATGGGCCGAACCTAATCGGGCGCGAACCTCGTGGGCGAGTCTGTGACTTCGGGAGGGTTGTTTCCCGTGCGAACCCCGGGTTTCCCCGCCCGGGCGGGGAAACCCCCAGTCCGTAGGATCACACCATGGGTGCGATGAGCCAGATCTCCAAGCGGCTGGCGCCACGGGTGACCGACCTGGCGCCGGGGCTGACGACGTCCTTCGTGCGCGAGGCGCTGCGGCGGGCGATCGAGGGGGTGGGGCCGCTGCCGCCGGCGGCGGCCGCGGCGGACGCGCAGCTGCGCGAGCAGCACGGGAACGTGGACCGGGCGATCCACGAGGTGATCGAGAACCACGTCCGGTACGCCGGGGCGCAGGGCTTCCTCACCAACCTCGGCGGCCTGGTGACGATGGCGGTCACCGTGCCGGCCAACATCACCGGGCTCGCGCTCATCGAGTGCCGGATGATCGCCGGCATCGCCCACCTGCGCGGCTACGACCTCGACGACCCGCGGGTCCGCAACGCGATCCTGGTCTGCCTGCTGGGCGAGGAGAGCGTGAAGGCGCTGGTGAAGTCCAAGGACCTGCCCGCCCCGCCGATGGCGCTGGCGACCGCCCCGACCCACGACCCCTCCGCGGACCAGCGGATCTCCACCCTGGTCGCCCGCGACCTGGTCGCCAAGGTCGCCGGCAAGCGGCTGGCGACGACCGTCGGCCGACGGGTGCCGGTGGTCGGCGGGCTGGTCGGCGCGGGCGCGGACGGCTTCGTGACCTGGCGGATCGGCCGCTACGCCGACCGCGAGCTCCTGCCCCGCGCGCGACGGTAGAGCCGCAGCGCGTAGCGTCCGGCACGGTTGGACTTCAACCGGCGCACCGTCTTCTCGCGCCAGCGGTACGTCGGGCGCAGGTAGGCGTGCTCGAGCTCGCGATCCACGTCCTCCAGCCGCTGGTGCAGCTCCCGCTCGGTGCGGGTCAGCCGGGCGTTCTCGACGAGCAGCGCGGTGATCGCGTCGACGGCGGCGTCGGCGACCTGGGCCTCGTCGGGGGCGTCGGGGTCGCTGTAGTCGCCGGTCGGCGGGTCGCCGACCAGGTCCGCGAGGTCGCCGACCACGTCGTAGCCACGCTCCCGGGCGGCGTCGATCCACGACTGCTGCAGCGGCCGGACCCACTCGTGGTCCTCCGGCGGCAGCGTCAGCCGCGGGGAGCCGGTGCGCCGCGAGAGCGTCTGGTGGGCCAGCAGCTCGCGCACCAGCGGCCGGTACTCCGCCGGCGGGACGACCCGGTTGGCCTTGACGTTGATCCGGCGGACGACGGTGGTCTCGGGGACCCCGAGCGAGGGGTTGACCCGTTCGGCCTCGATGTCGAGGTCGAGGTCGTCGAGCCCGAAGGTGGTGCTGAACCGCTCCCAGAGCAGGTCGCGCGGGCTCCCGGGACGGGGCACCGTCACGAGGTGGACCTGCTCGGGCGGCAGCGCGGCGGCCCAGCGGTCCAGGATGTCGGGCACCTCCTGGACGCCCCAGAACCAGGTGCCGATCGGGGTCGCCCGCTCCTCGTCGCGGACCTGGTCGAGGAACCGGCCGTAGGGGAGCTCGCGGCGGTGCTTGACGTTCTCCTGCCACTCGGCCGGGATCTGGCGGACCAGGTCGCGGACCGAGAGCACGACGTGGACCTCGGTGCCGGGGTGACCGAGCGAGGCCAGCGCCCGTTCCACCTGGCCCCGCGAGGCGATCGCGAGGATCTCGTGGCTGATGATCGCGGTGCCGCTCGGGTGGTGCTCGTGGAACTCACGGACCTGCGCGGCCAACGCGTCCCAGGCGCCGACCGCCTCGTCCTCGAGGCCGCCCCACGGCAGCTGCATCAGGTCCAGCGCTGCGAGGAAGTGCGCGTCGAACCGGTCGGCGGGGTAGAGCACGTGCTGCCGGAGCAACGCGTCCCGGTTGCGGTACAGCACGTCCTGCAGGTGGCTGGTGCCGGTCTTGGGGGTGCCGACGTGGAGCAGGACCCGACGGGTCACGTTGCCTCCTCAGCCTTCTCGAGCAGCAGCCGGACGGCGAGCGCGAGCGTCTGTGTCGAGTCCACGGTCCCGGTCCCGGCGCGATCCGTCGGACGCACGAGCGCCGGGTCGCCGTGCACAGGGTAGCGACCCCGGGTCAGCTCCCCGACGACCCGCTCCGCCTGCTGCTCCAGCCACTCCCGGTGGCGCCCCGGGACGCGCAGCGGCGGTCCGTCGTCGACGGCCAGCCACGGCCGCAGCACCTCGTTGGTGAGCCGGCTGCGCCGCGGCGGGTCGGCCATCGGCCGCAGCGACGAGACGATGCGTCGGCCGAGGTCGGCGCCGGCCATGGACAGGGCGACCTCGCGCGGCCCCCGGCGTACGCCGAGGACCCGGGGCGCCCGGGCGGGGTCGGTGACCACGTGGACCAGGCGGGGGCCGAGCCGCGCGGCCTCGCGCCGGGCGACCTGCCCGAGCTCGAGCGGGTCGGGCAGCCGGTCCAGCCGGGCGCCCGCGGCCAGCCACTCGTGCCACGGCGGTGCCCCGTTGTGCAGCGACTGGGCGGTCCAGAGGTCGGCGAGCATCCGGCCCGCGTCGGTGCCGAGGACGACGGCGCGGGCGTGACGCCCGCCCGGCGGCCGGCCCCGGGCCACGAGGTGGCGCCGCAACGGCACCACCAGCTCGGGGTCGCCGTGCAGCTGGTAGCGGACCCGCCACGGCCGGGGGCGGCCCGGGCGGGGTGGGTCGGCCAGCGGGTGGGCGGCGAGCCGCTGCGCGAGCAGCACCGCCGCCAGCCGGGCCAGCTCACCGTCGGACAGGGTGCCGGGGTCGACCGGGCGCGGCCCGTGGGGCGGCACGTCGGGGCCGCCGAGCAGCGGCAGCGAGGGCCGGCTGCGCCGCGGCGGGTCGGCGGCGAGCACGGTCACCGCCAGCTCCCGGCTCGCGCCGCCGGCGAGGTTGAGGCGACGCAGCAGCTCCAGCTGCTGGGCACCGGGCAGCACCGCGCCGCGGGGCTCCGCGGAACCCGACCAGTCGACCCAGGGCGTCGTACCCCCGTCGGTGAGGTGGGCGACCCAGCCCCAGGCCCCCGCGCTGTCGGTCACGGTGTCGTCACCGCGGACGCAGCCGCTCGGCGTTCTTCCGCAACCGGGACCCCAGCTGCTGCTCCGGGTCGGGTCGGCTCGCGGCCTCCGTGGTCATCGCGGCCAGTGCCCGCATCGCGACCTGCAGCCGCGCCCGGGGCCGGACCTTGTCGGGGTCGTGCCAGTCCGAGCCGTCGACCGGCGCCGAGGGGACCAGGTCGTGGACGTCGCCGACGACGTCGATGCCGGCCTGCTCGACCCACTCGGCCCACTGCTCGCCGCGGTCGACGACCCAGGAGTGGTCGCCGGGCGGCAGCACGATCCGCGGTGAGGTGCCGTTGACCAGCTCCTCCTCCGCGAGCATCTGCCGGATCAGCCCGTCGTACGCCGCCTCGCGGCGGGTCCGGCGGTCCAGCTTCTTGTTCAGCTGTCGCAGCACGGCGGTCTCGGCCACGCCGAGCGAGGCGTTGGCGCGGGTGCTCTCCTCGGGCGCCCACGACGACTCGATCCGGGTGGCGCGGCAGAACCGGTCCCACAGCGACTCGCCCCGACGGTCGGTCGGGACGGTGACGAGGTGGATGTGCTCCGGCGGGACGTGCGCGCCCCAGGTGCCGAGGACGGCGGGCAGGTCGAAGGAGCGGGAGAACCAGGTCTTGCCGCGCTGCGACTTGCGCAGGAACTTGCGGTAGCGCCAGGTCCGGCCCTGTTTGATGCTCTCCTGCCACGCGGCCGGGAGCTGGCGGGCGAGGTCGCGCGCGGTGTAGACGATGTGGACCTCGGCGCCGGCGGAGAGGTCGTTCATCGCGCGGGCGACGTGGTGGGGCCGGGCGGGGGCGAGGATCTCGTGGCTGACGATCACGGTCCCGCTGCGCCGGTTGATCTTCTTCACCAGCGCGTCCCAGCCGCCCTCGGCGTGGCCCGGGGCGCCGCCCCAGTCCTGGCCCATCAGGTCCAGCGCCGCCCGGAACTGCGAGAGGCCGGGACTGATCAGCGCCGACCGCGCCGGGAAGTGGACGTCGTGCTCGCCGAGCGACGCCGCGTTGAGCGTCAGCCGGTCCTGGAGGTAGGTGGTGCCGGTCTTCGGGGCCCCGATGTGGAGGTAGACCGTGCGACTCATGGGAGCGATTGTGCCAAGCCCCGGCAGCCGGCCTCCGGCTGGCTGCCGTTCTGCCGGATTCCCGGGCAGCAGGTCACGGGCTACCGGCCCGCCAGGGCACGGACGACGGCGGAGGGGCTGGGCCGTCCGAGCACCCCGGCCATCCAGGTGCTGGTGGCCACGACGGCCCCGAGGTCGACCCCGTGGTCGATGCCGAGACCGGACAGCATCCAGACCAGGTCCTCGGTGGCGAGGTTGCCGGTGGCGCTCTTCGCGTACGGGCAGCCACCGAGCCCGCCGGCGCTGGCGTCGAAGGTGGTGATCCCGGCCTCGAGCGCGGCGTAGGCGTTGGCGAGGGCCTGGCCGTAGGTGTCGTGGAAGTGCAGGGCGAGCCGCTCCGGGCCCACCCCGGCGTCCGCGAAGCCGGCCACGAGCGCCCGTACGTGACCGGGTGTGCCGACGCCGATGGTGTCGCCGAGACTGAGCTGACCGGCACCGAGGTCGAGCAGCCGGGTGCCGGCGGCGACGACCTGCTCGACCGGGACGGGGCCCTCCCACGGGTCGCCGAAGCACATCGAGACGTAGGCGCGGACGTCGAGCCCGGCCTCCCGGGCGCGGTGGACGACCGGCTCGAACATGGCGTACTGCTCGTCCAGGCCGCGATTGAGGTTCTTCTGGGCGAAGGTCTCGGTCGCGGAGCCGAAGATCGCGACGTGGCGCAGCCCGAGCTCGAGGGCCCGGTCGAGCCCGCGCTCGTTCGGCACCAGCACCGGGAGGTCGCGGCCCGCCTCGCCGAGCAGGCCCATCAGCTCGGCGGCGTCGGCCAGCTGGGGCACCCACCGCGGGTGGACGAAGGAGGTCGCCTCGACCACGGGCAGCCCGGCGGCCAGCAGCCGGCGCACGAACTCGGCCTTGACCTCGACCGGCACCACGGCCGACTCGTTCTGCAGCCCGTCGCGCGGGCCCACCTCGTAGATCGTGACCCGCTCGGGCAGGCCGGTGACCGGGAAGCTCATGCGTCGTCTCCCTCCACGACGAACAGCGTCGCACCCAGCGCCACCTGGTCGCCAGCCGCGGCGCCGACGGTCGTGACCGTCCCGGCGAACGGCGCCTTGAGCGCCAGCTCCATCTTCATCGCCTCCAGGGTGCCGAGGACGGCGCCCTCCTCGACCCGGTCCCCGGCGGCGACCCGGACGTCGAGCACGGTGCCGGGCATCGGGGCGGCGACGCCGCCGTCGCCGGCGGTGACGCCGGCCGCCAGCCGGTCGGGCCGGGCGAACCGGTGCCGGTGGCCGTGGAGCGCCACCTCGACCACGTCACGCTGCGCGTTGACCACCGCGCGCACCCGGTGGCCGTCGACGACCGCCTCCAGCACGTGGTCGGCGGCGCTGATGGTGCGGACCGGGATGCCGTCGACGGTGCCGGCCCCGCGGTCGACGACGACGTCGCGGTCGAGCTCGACCAGGGTGGGCGCCGGCGGGCCGCCGAGTCGGAAGCCGTCGGCCGCGAACGGGTGGCCGGTGTCGGTGGCGGTGAGCAGCGCGGACGTCCAGGCGCCGAGCAGCCGCGGCAGGTCGGGGTCCGGCGCCGGCACGTCGTGGCGGTCCAGCCACGCGGTGTCGATCGTGGCGTCCCGGAACTCCTCGCCCGCGACCAGCGTGCGCAGGAAGCCGGTGTTCGTGGTGAGCCCCAGGATCGAGGTCTCGTCGAGCGCGGCGACCAGGGCCTCCCGGGCCGCCTCGCGGTCGGGCCCGTGGGCGATCACCTTGCCCAGCATCGGGTCGTACGCCGTGGACACCGACTGGCCCGGCTCGAGGGCGTGGTCGACGCGCACCTCGGAGGGCCACCGCACGATGCTGGCCGTCCCGGCCTGCGGCAGGAACCCGCCGAAGGAGTCCTCGGCGTAGACGCGCGCCTCGATCGCGTGCCCGTCGAGCCGGACGTCCGCCTGGCTGATCCCCAGCGGCTCGCCCGCGGCGACGCGCAGCTGCAGCTCGACCAGGTCGAGCCCGGTCACGGCCTCGGTGACGGGGTGCTCGACCTGGAGCCGGGTGTTCATCTCCAGGAAGTAGAACTCGCCGCTCTCGTCGTCGAGCAGGAACTCGACCGTGCCGGCGTTGACGTAGCCGACGTGACGGGCGAGGTCGACCGCGGCCGAGGTCAGCCGCGCGCGCTGCTCCTCGGAGATGGTCGGCGCGGGCGCCTCCTCGAGGACCTTCTGGTGGCGGCGCTGCGTCGAGCAGTCCCGCTCGAAGAGGTGCAGCACGGTGCCGTGGTGGTCGCCGATCACCTGCACCTCCAGGTGCCGGCCGCGCTCGACGTACTTCTCGACGAGCATGGTGTCGTCGCCGAACGCGCTCAGCGCCTCGCGCTTGGCGGCGGCCACGGCGTCGGCCATCTCGGCCTCGCTGCGCACGATGCGCATCCCCTTGCCGCCACCACCGGCGGCGGCCTTGACCAGCACCGGGAACGGGGCCTGCTCTCCGGTCGGCACGACCGGCACGCCCGCGGCGACGGCGAGCTCGCGGGCGGCGTCCTTGCGTCCCATCTGCTCCATGACCGCGGCGCTGGGACCGACCAGCGTGATCCCGGCCGCCTCGAGCGCGGCGGCGAAGCCCGCCCGCTCGGAGAGGAACCCGTAGCCGGGGTGGACCACGTCGGCGCCCACCTCGCGGGCGGCGGCGACGACGGCGTCCACGTCGAGGTAGCTCGCCACCCGCACCGCGTCGTCGGCGGCGTGGACGTGCGGGGCGGCGGCGTCGAGGTCGGTGAAGACCGCGACCGTGCGGATGCCCAGCCGGTGGGCGGTCCGCATGACGCGCAGTGCGATCTCGCCGCGGTTGGCGATGAGGAGGGTCTTCACGTCACATCCTGAAAATGCCGTAGGAGGGATCGGGGACGGGCGCGTGGGCCGTGGCGGCCAGCCCCATGCCCAGCACCCGGCGGGTGTCGGCGGGATCGATGATGCCGTCGTCCCAGAGCCGGGCCGAGGCGTAGTAGGGCGAGCCCTGGGTCTCGTACTGGTCGCGGATCGGGGCCTTGAACCCGTCGTCGTCCTCGCGTCCGGCGACCGTCGCGAGCACGTTGGCGGCCTGCTCCCCGCCCATCACCGAGATCCGGGCGTTGGGCCACATCCACAGGAAGCGCGGGTCGTAGGCCCGCCCGCACATGCCGTAGTTGCCGGCGCCGAAGGAGCCGCCGATGACGACGGTGAACTTCGGGACCACGCTGCAGGCGACCGCGGTGACCAGCTTGGCGCCGTCGCGGGCGATCCCCTTGTTCTCGTACTCCCGGCCGACCATGAAGCCGGAGATGTTCTGGAGGAACACCAGCGGGATGCCGCGCTGGTTGCACAGCTGGATGAAGTGGGCGCCCTTGAGCGCCGACTCGCCGAACAGGATGCCGTTGTTGGCGACGATCCCGACCTCGTGGCCCCAGATCCGGGCGAAGCCGCAGACCAGGGTCTCGGCGTACAGCTGCTTGAACTCGTGGAAGCGGCTGCCGTCGACGATCCGGCGGATCACCTCGCGCACGTCGTACGGCGTGCGGGTGTCGGTCGGCACCACGTCGTAGAGGCCGGCGGGGTCCTCGAGCGGCTCCTCCACCGGTGCGGTGGCGGGCACCGGCAGGGCAGGCAGCGTGCCGATGACCGAGCGCACGATCGCCAGCGCGTGGGCGTCGTCCTCGGCGAGGTGGTCGACCACGCCGGAGGTCCGGGCGTGGACGTCGCCGCCGCCGAGCTCCTCGGCGGTGACGACCTCGCCGGTCGCGGCCTTCACCAGCGGCGGGCCGCCGAGGAAGATCGTGCCCTGCTCCTTGACGATCACGGTCTCGTCCGACATCGCCGGGACGTAGGCGCCGCCCGCGGTGCACGACCCCATCACGCTCGCGATCTGGGGGATGCCGGCGGAGGACAGGGTGGCCTGGTTGAAGAAGATCCGGCCGAAGTGCTCGCGGTCGGGGAAGACCTCGTCCTGCATCGGCAGGAACGCGCCGCCGGAGTCGACGAGGTAGACGCACGGCAACCGGTTCTCGGCGGCGACGGTCTGCGCGCGCAGGTGCTTCTTCACCGTCAGCGGGTAGTAGGTGCCGCCCTTGACGGTCGCGTCGTTGGCGACCACCACGACCTCGCGTCCGGCGACCCGGCCGATGCCGGTCACGATGCCGGCGCTCGGGACGGCGAAGTCGTCGCCCGGACCCTTGCCGTACATGCCGTACGCCGCCAGCGGGCTCAGCTCCAGGAACGGGCTCCCGGGGTCGAGCAACCGGTCGACCCGGTCGCGCACCAGCAGCTTCCCGCGGTCGGTGTGCTTGCGCCGAGCACCCTCGCTGCCCCCCTGCCGGGCGGTGGCGAGCCGCTCGCGCAGCTCCTCGACCAGTGTCCTCATGTCGCTCACCCTCACAGGTTAGCGATCGTTAACCTGTGGCGCCAGCGCGCCTCCCGGGCGGGCGATCGCAACGGAATCGTTGTCGGATCAGCCCCGCTGAGCCCGAGGACCACCGTCGAGTCGGCCTATGCTCGACGCACTGTGCACCACCGTGGTCCGTGGTCGGAGCCTCGTGCTCACACTCGCGCGTCCGGTTTTCGGCCTGAGCCACGTCTCTTGCCCACGACAGAAAGTTGAGCCGATGCGTTATCGCACGAAGCCCATCGCCGCCACCTCGGTACTTGCGGCATTCGCACTCCTGGCGTCCGGATGTGGAGGTGACGACGGAGGGTCCGCCTCCGACGGCGAAAGCCGGCTCGACGGCGTGTCGATCACCGTGGGGTCCAAGGACTTCACGGAGAACATCCTGCTGGGCGAGATGTTCGCCCAGGCTCTCGAGAACGAGGGCGCCGACGTCACCAACGAGATCAACCTCGGTGGCACCAGCGTCAACCGCGAGGCCCTGATCAGCGGCGACATCGACGTCTACCCCGACTACAACGGCACCGGCTGGACGGTCCACCTCGGCAACGAGGACCCGAGCAGCGACCCGCAGGAGCTCTTCGACGTCACCGCCGAGCAGGACCTCGCGGACAACGACGTCAAGTGGGTCGGGCTCTCCGAGTTCAACGACACCTACGGCTTCGCGGCCAACGGCGACCTCGCCGAGCAGGAGGGTGGCTTCGACTTCCAGTCGATGGCCGACTACCTCGAGGCCAACCCCGACGCCACCGTCTGCATGGAGACCGAGTTCCCCGACCGACCCGACGGCCTGGTGCTGTGGGAGGACGAGACCGGCTACGAGATTCCCGGCAGCCAGACGCAGATCCTCGACACCGGACTGATCTACACCGAGACCTCCGACGGGAACTGTGACTTCGGCGAGGTCTTCACGACCGACGGCCGGATCACCGCCCTCAACCTCGACCTGGTCGAGGACCCGGGCGCCATGATCCTCTACAACGTCTCGTTCACCATGCGCAACGACGTGTACGACGCGAACGCGGATGTCTACGACGACCTCGCCGACACCATCCTCGCCGACATCGACAACGAGAAGATGGCCGAGCTCAACGCTCAGGTCGACGTCGAGGGCACGCCCGCCGAGCGGGTGGCCGAGGACTACCTCAAGGAGATCGGGGTTCTCTGAGGCCCCCTCTTCCCGTCAGACGCAGCGACGCCGCCCGGTCGATGACCGGGCGGCGTCGCTGTGTGCCGGGGGGTCGCTCAGAGCCCTCGCGGGTGCAGGTTCTTCTCCGCCACCGCACCGAGCCAGTCGAAGCTGAGAGCCACCAGCGCCACCAGCCAGGCGCCGACGATCAGCACCGGGTCCTGCTGCAGCTTGAGCCCGACGCTGATGGTGATGCCCAGCCCGCCCCCGCCGATCAGGAACGCCAGGGTGGCCATGCCGATGTTGATGATGATCGCGATCCGCACCCCGGCGATGATCACCGGCACCGCCAGCGGCATCTCGATCCGCGCCAGCACACCGAGCCTGGTCATGCCCATGCCACGACCGGCCTCGATCACGGCCCGGTCGACGCCGTCGAGTCCGACCATCGTGTTGCGCAGCACCGGCAGCAGCGCGAACAGGGCCAGCGCCCAGATCACCGACCACTGACCCAGACCCATGATCTGCACGAAGATCACCAGCAGGCCGTACGCCGGCAATGCCTGGCCGGAGTTGGCGACCGTCAGCACCGCGGGACCGATCCGTCGCAACGCCGGCCTGGTCAGCAGGATCCCCAGCGGGACGGCGACCGCGATCACGATGAGGGTGGACCAGAAGGCGATCTCGAGGTGCTGGATCAGCTGCGGCCTCAGCTTGGTGTCCCACTGCAGCGGTGACCGCAGCTGGGTCCTGGCGTTGGCGAGGTCGAGGCTGCGGACGTAGAGGTAGAGCAACCCGCCCAGCGCCGCGATCAGCACCGGAGCGATCCACAGCCCCAGGTTGTCCCGGAACTGTGCCCGCCGACGGGCCCGTCGACGCGCCCGCCTCGCTTCCGGGGACTCCTCAGCCCCAGGTCCGGGGTCGTGTCCTTCGGGGTCGACCCGGTCCGCGGCCGGGTCGACGGTGACGCCGCTCATCCGTTCGTCGCCTCCAGCTCCTCGTAGTGCAGCTTGGCCTCCATCTGGGCGCGGCGGACCGCCTTGGCGAGGTGCTCCATCTGCACCACGCCCTCGAAGCTGCCGGCGGCGCTCACCACGATCGAGCATCCGGCCGCGCTCTGCACCATCTGCTCCAGTGCCTCGAACAGGGTGTTGTCGGACTCCAGGAACCCGCCGAGCTCCTCGCCTGCGCTGGTGAGATCGTCACCGGACCTCGTGAGGTCGGACTCGTTGAGCCACCGCAGGGGTCGGTGCTCGTGGTCGATCAGCACCAGCCAGTCCGAACCGCTCTCGTGCAGCCGTGCGATGCCCTTCTGCGGGGCCTCGTCGGTCGACATCCGGGGGTAGTCGGTGAGCGTCAGCGAGCTGACCTTGAGGAAGTTCAGTCCCTTGATCGTCGAGCCGTTGCCGATGAAGTCGTTGACGAAGTCGTCGACGGGGAAGGCCAGGATCCGCTCCGGGGTGTCGATCTGGCGGATCCGGCTGCCCTCGCCGAGGATCGCGATCCGGTCACCCATCTTGATCGCCTCGTCGATGTCGTGGGTGACGAAGACGATGCTCTTGCGCAGCTCGCCCTGGACGCGGAGGAACTCGTTCTGCAGCCGGTCGCGGGTGATCGGGTCGATCGCACCGAACGGCTCGTCCATCAACATGATGTCGGGGTCGGCCCCCAGCGCCCGGGCCACACCCACGCGCTGCGCCTGGCCACCGGAGAGCTCCTTGGGGTAGCGGTCGCGGTACTGCTCGGGGTCGAGGCCGACCGTCGTCATCAGCTCGTCCACCCGGGTGCTGATGCGTTCCTTGTCCCACCCCAGCATCTTCGGCAGCGTCGCGATGTTCTGGGCGATCGTGTGGTGGGGGAACAGCCCGACCTGCTGGATCACGTAGCCGATCCGCCGGCGGAGCTTGTCGGCGTTCACCTTGGTGACGTCCTCGCCGTCGAGCAGGATCCTGCCGCTGCTGGGCTCGATCATCCGGTTGATCAGGCGCAGCGTGGTGCTCTTCCCGCAACCCGAGGGACCGACCAGGACGAGGATCTCGCCGTCGTAGACGTCCAGGGTCAGGCTGTCGACGGCGGGCACCTTCGTGCCCGGGTAGGTCTTTCCCACCCGGTCGAGGTGGATCTTCGACTCGGAAGTCATGTCTGCCTTTCGGTTCAGGAGTTCAGATGCGGAGGCCGCGCGAGGTGGTGAAGCGCTGGATGGTGGCGAAGACCATGTCCAGCAGCAGACCCAGCAGCACGATGAAGACGACCCCGACGTAGACCGAGTTGGCGGCGTTCGGAAGTCCGCGACGAGTCAGCCCGGCCTGGATGTAGCTGCCGAGACCGTCCCCGCCCACCAGCACGGCGATGGCCGCGATGCCCACGACCAGCAGGCTCGAGATCCGGACGCCGGCCATGATCACCGGCCAGGCCAGTGGCAGCCGCACCCTCACGAGCTGCTGGAGGGGGTTCATCCCCATCCCCTTCGCCGACTCCACGACGGCCGGGCTGACCGAGTCCAGGCCGGTGACCGTGTTGCGGAGGATCGGGAGGATCGCGTAGAGGAAGAGCGCGATCATGGCCGGCTGGTTGCCGATGCCGACCACCGGGATGAAGAGTGCGAAGAGCGCCAGCGACGGGATGGTCAGCAGGATGCCGGCCACGGAGAGGGCGATCGCCCGGAGCACGGGGCGACGGCTCACGAGGACCCCGAGGAGGATCGAGAAGACCGTGGCCAGGGCGATCACGATCAGGACGATGCGGGCGTGCGCGATCGTCGCCTCGAGGATGTAGTCGAAGTTGTCTCGGACGTAAACGAACCAGTTGCTGGACTCCACAAGTTCCTCTCGGATGTCTTTCGTCCCGGTCACCTTACGGGGAAACCGCCCCGGCCCGCCCCCAGGAGGCCACCCGGCGGGGTGGTGGGCGGTGGCCCCGGCGGCCCCTAGCGTCGAGGCATGACTGCGCAGCAAGGGGACCGCCAGCACCTCGTCGAGCTGATGGAAGACCTGCCGATCGCGATGTTCACCACCTTCGGGCCGAACGGGCCGCGGACCGTGCCGATGGCGCGGCAGCAGGTGGAGCCGGACGCGGAGATGTGGTTCATCACCGCGCGCAGCACCCAGCACACGCACGACCTGGTGGCCGATTCGCGGGTGGCGCTCTCCTTCTCCTCCCGCGACACCTGGGTGGCGCTGAGCGGCCGCGCCGAGGTGGTCGAGGACCCCGACAAGCTCGCCGAGCTCTGGAACACCTTCGCCGAGGCGTGGCTGCCCGGAGGCCCGGACAGCCCCGAGGCGGTGCTGATCCGCGTCGACGTCGACCGCGCCGAGTACTGGGACACCCCCGGCGGCACGGTCGCCTCGCTGCTCAGCTTCGCCAAGACCCGGCTCACCGGCGAGACCTACGACACGGACCACGGGGTCGTCGAGCCCTGAGCGGGCGCGGTCGCCACGAGACGGCGTACGCCCGGGGTTAGCGAGCGCTAACCTCGGACCATGACCATCGAGGCTCCGACCCGTCGCGAGCAGGTGCTGGCCACCGCGGCCGACCTGTTCGCGGCGCGCGGCTTCCACGGGGTGTCGGTCGCCGAGATCGGCGCCGCCTGCGGCATCTCAGGTCCCGCGCTCTACAAGCACTTCCCGGCCAAGGACGCGATCCTCGCCGAGATGCTGGTGGCGATCAGCGAGGAGCTGCTCGGCGGCGGGCGCGACCGGGCGGCCGCCGCCGCCGATGCCGGGGGCGCGCTGCGGGCGCTGGTCGACTGGCACGTCGACTTCGCCGTACGCCACCGGGCGCTGATCGTGGTCCAGGACCGCGACTGGGAGTCGCTCCCCGCCGAGGCACGCGAGCGGGTGCGCACCCTGCAACGGGAGTACGTCGACGTCTGGGCCCTGCAGCTCGACCGGATCCACGCCGGGCTCTCGACCGAGCGTCGTCGGGCGATGGCCCACGCGGCGTTCGGGCTGATCAACTCCACGCCCCACAGCGCCCTGCTCCCCGAGCCGGAGATGCGCGAGCTGCTGACCCGGATGGCGCTCGACGCCCTCGGCGTGGCCTGACCCCCCGTCTCCCGCGGTGGTGCTGCTACCTCCGCGGGTGTCAGCACCCGCGGAGGTAGCCACAGCACCGCGAAAGTGGGGTCTGGGGCGTCAGCCGCGGCGGGCGCAGTCGATGCAGGTACGGGCCTCGGGGCGGGCGTCGAGCCGGGCGGGGTCGATGGCGCGGCCGCACCGCTCGCAGCGTCCGTAGTCGCCGGCGTCGAGCCGGACCAGGGCGGCCTCCAGCTCGGCGAGCCGGTGGCGCGCCTGCCGGACCAGCGCGCCGACCTGGGAGCGCTCGAAGGCGATGGTGGCGCCCTCGGGGTCGTGCTCGTCGTCGGCGTTGGTGTCGCGCGAGGCGGCGACCACCTCGTCGAAGTCGTGGCGCAGCTCCGCCAGCCGCCGCCGGACCGTCTCCCGCTCGGCCTCGACCCGGCCCCGGGCGCCGCTCATCCCTCCGCCTCCGCGAGCAGCCGGCCCGCCGCGCGGACCGCCTCGGCGGCGACGTCGAGGTCGACCTCGACCGGGTCGGGCAGCCCCGACCCGGCCGTGTCGCCGGTGCCCTCGTGGA
Organism: uncultured Actinomycetota bacterium; assembly: GCA_963795215.1. GTDB lineage: Bacteria > Actinomycetota > Actinomycetes > Propionibacteriales > Nocardioidaceae > Nocardioides. The sequence goes on along the minus strand of CAWCGW010000005.1, from coordinate 48,311 downwards.
GCCGGGCGAGCAGGGTGTCGCGCTCGGTGCCGCGCAGGGTGAGCAGCACGAACGGGTCGTCCTCGAGCAGCCAGCCCAGCTGCTGGAGCACGGCCACCCCGTGCCGGCAGGGGTCGGTCCAGGGCTCGCAGCTGCACCGGGTGGCGAGCTCGCCGCCGTAGGGCAGCAGCTCGACCCCCACCTCCTCGGCGTGCTCGACCAGGCCGTGGGGCAGCTCGCCCGCCAGCAGCGCCGCGACCCGGCCCGACTCGGCGGCGACCGTCTCGACCAGCGCGGCCACCCCGGTCTCGTCGAGCACCGGCACCGCCCCCGTGACGGTGTGGACCTCCTCCCCCTCCTCGACCGCAGCGAGGAACCGGCCCGGCTCGAGGGTGATCGCCCCGACCCGGCCGCGGCGGGCCAGCGCGCGGCCCCGCCGCAGGTCCTCCTCGCCGTACGTCGCCTCCTCGACCGCGCGTGCCCACGCCTTGCCCCACCAGCTGCGGGCCCGGGCCGCGGCGGCGGCCCGGGGCGGGATCCGGGCGTGGGTCGCCATCAGGTCTCCCCGGCGGACGCCGGGTCGCGGCGCAGCGTCACCAGGTCGCGCAGCTCGGTGTCGCTGAGCTCCGTGAGCGCACCCTCGCCGCCGACCAGGACGGCGTCGGCCAGCGCCTGCTTGCGTCCGAGCAGCTCGGCGACCCGCTGCTCGATGGTGCCGGTGGTGATCATCCGGTGCACCTGGACCGGCTTGGTCTGGCCGATCCGGTGGGCGCGGTCGCTGGCCTGCTCCTCCACGGCGGGGTTCCACCAGCGGTCGAAGTGGACGACGTGGTCGGCGCGGGTCAGGTTGAGGCCGGTCCCGCCGGCCTTCAGCGACAGCAGGAAGACGGGCGGGCCGCCCGCCGCGGGGCCGGCCTGGAACCGCGCGACCATCGCCTCCCGGTCGCGGACCGGCGTGCCGCCGTGGAGCAGCTGGTGGGGCACGCCCTGCTTCTCGAGGTGGCCGGAGAGCAGCCGGGCCATGGCGACGTACTGGGTGAAGACCAGGACCGCGCCGTCCTCGGCGAGCACGGTGCCGACGATCTCGTCGAGCAGGTCGGTCTTCTCCGAGGCGTGCCGCAGGCTGCCCTGCTTGAGGAAGTGGGAGGGGTGGTTGCAGATCTGCTTGAGCCCGGTCAGCATCGCGAGCACCAGCCCGCGGCGGGCGTGCTCGTCGGCGCGCTCGATCCGCTCCATCGCGTCCCGGACGAACGCCTCGTAGAGCACCACCTGCTCGCGGGTCAGCGAGAGCAGGTGGTCGGTGTCGGTGCGTGGCGGCAGCTCCGGCGCGATGCCGGGGTCGGACTTCTTGCGGCGCAGCAGGAACGGCGAGACGAGCTCGCGGAACCGGGCGGTCAGGGCCGGGTCGACGCCGGCCTCGATCGGCGAGGCCCAGACCCGTCGGAAGGCCTGCCGCGAGCCGAGCAGCCCCGGCGTCGCCCAGTCGAGGATCGACCACAGCTCGGTGAGGTCGTTCTCGACGGGAGTGCCCGTCAGCGCCACCCGGGCGTTGCTGGGGATCGCGCGCAGCGCCCGGGCCGTGGCCGAGCGGGCGTTCTTGACGTGCTGCGCCTCGTCGGCGACCACCAGGTCCCAGCCGACACCGGCCAGCAGCTCGTGGTCGACCCGCATCGTGCCGTACGTCGTGAGCACGAACCCGGCCTGCCCGGCGGCCCGTTCGGTGTCGAGCCCGGAGAGGTCGCGCGCCGAGCCGTGGAAGCGCCGCACCGGCACCCCGGGGGCGAACCGCTCGATCTCGGCCTGCCAGTTGCCGAGCAGCGAGGCGGGACAGACCACCAGCGTCGGGCCGGAGCCGCCGGGGCGGGCGGCGCGGTGCAGGGCGAGCGCCACGAGGGTGACGGTCTTGCCGAGCCCCATGTCGTCGGCCAGGCAGGCGCCCAGCCCCAGCGAGGTCACCTGGTCGAGCCAGGTCAGGCCGTGGCGCTGGTAGTCGCGCAGCGTCGCGGTCAGCCCGGCCGGCGTCTCGACCGGCTCGCGCTCGGCGGCGGTGACCAGCTGCTCGCGGACCCGCAGCAGGCTGGCGCCGACCACCACCTCGCTCGGGGAGTCGCCCTCGGGGCCGGCGTCGCCGGGCAGCGCCGCGACCCCGGACAGCGCCGCGGCCACGGCCTGGGCGGGGGTCGCGGTCCGGATCAGCCGCTTGCGGGCCTTGCGGGCCAGCGCCGGGTCGACCACCGCCCACTGCCCGCGCAGCCGCAGGATCGGCGTGGCGGAGGCCGCGAGCTGCTCCATCTCCTCCGGCGTGAGGGGGTCGCCGTGGAGGGCGAGCTGCCAGCTGAAGGCGAACAGCGCGTCCTGGGTGAGCAGGCCGGTCTGCAGCGGCTGCTCACGGGGGCCCGGGTCGCGATGGTCGAGCACCGCGGTCGCGGTCAGGTCGCGGCCGAGCGAGCGTGGCCACATCACGTCGACCCCGCGGCCGGCGAGCGCGCCGACGCCGGTGTCGAGCAGGCTCACCAGCTCGTCGGTGTCGAGCGTGATCTGGTCGGGGATCCGCAGCTCGAGCAGCCGGTCGAGGACCGGCCATGCCTCGGCGGCGTCACGCAGCGCGATGCCGGCGTGGGTGCGGGCGCGCTCGCCGAAGCCGAGGTCGAGGGCCTCGCCGGTCCAGAGCAGGGCCGCGTCGGCGACCCGCATCGGGTCCTGCTCGTCGTGGACCTGCGGCACGACCCGGACCGCTCCGGCGCGCAGCTCCTCCTCGTCGGCCTCGACGCGCAGCGAGAGCCGGACCAGCTGGGCCAGCGACTCCGGGTCGTGCTGCTGGAGCCGGCGCGCGAGCCGTTCGCGGAAGGAGGGTCGTGCGGCCTCGCCCGCCTCGGGGAGGGCACGGCTGGGGCGGTCGGGGGCGGGGGCCGAGCGCGGGACGGCGTCCACGACCGCCGCGACCACGTCGTCGACCAGCCGCCGTGCCACCTCGTCGTCACCGGCCAGGCGGCGGATGCGCTCGGCGTCGTCGGCGCCCGGCGCCGGACGCCAGCTGGTCCCGGAGGGCTCGAAGCCCCCGGCGGCCACGATCCGCAGCCCCAGCAGCGCCGCCCCCGCGATCAGCCGGACGCTGGGATGGGCCTCGTCGCGGGCGGGCGCGCGGGACAGCACCGGCAGCGCGCCCCGGATCGGCATCGCGACCGTGCGCCCACCGCCGGTGAACTCCACGACCCCGTCGCGCGGGCTCTCGCCCGCGCGGAACGTGGCGGGGCCGGAGACGGGGACGAAGCTCACCGCGGGGACCTCTCCTGGTCGGGTCGGAGGACGGAACGCTAACGCGCTGCGCCCACAGGTCGTTCCCACCTCTAGGGTCGCAGCATGGATCCCGCCGACCCGCCCGCCGCCGACCTCGCGGCGCTGCTGGCCGCCCATCCCGTGATCGACGGGCACAACGACCTGCTGTGGGAGGCGCGCGAGCGGGCCGGCTACGACTTCGACCGGCTCGACGTCGGCGCGGGCGGGACGCCCACCCACACCGACCTGCCGCGGCTCGTCGAGGGCGGCGTCGGCGGTCAGTTCTGGTCGGTCTACGTGCCCTCCTCGCTGTCCGGCGCCGACGCGGTGACCGCCACCCTCGAGCAGGTCGACGCCTGCCACCGCATGGTCGAGCGGTACGCCGGAGCGCTGGCCCTCGCCACCACCGCCGACGACGTCGAGGCGGCCTGGCGGTCCGGGCGGATCGCCTCCCTGCTGGGGGCCGAGGGCGGCCACTCGATCGACTGCTCGATGGGCGTGCTGCGCACCCTGTTCGACCTCGGCGTGCGCTACCTGACGCTGACCCACAACGACAACACCCCCTGGGCCGACTCGGCCACCGACGACCCGGTCGTCGGCGGCCTCTCGGCGTTCGGCGTCGAGGTGGTCCGCGAGATGAACCGGCTGGGGATGATGGTCGACCTGTCCCACGTCGCCGCGACCACGATGCGCGCGGCCCTCGACGCGACCGAGGCCCCGGTGCTCTTCTCGCACTCCTCCGCCCGGACCGTCACCGACCACCCCCGCAACGTGCCCGACGACGTGCTGGACCGGCTGACCGGCAACGGGGGGCTGTGCATGGTGACCTTCGTGCCGTCCTTCGTGAACGCCGACTGCGCCCACTGGGACCTGGAGTTCCGGCGGCAGTGCGCCGAGCGGGGGCTCGACCACCTGGCCGCCTCGGACTTCGGGAAGGAGTACCGGGCCGCCCACCCCGAGCCGACCGCGACGCTCGCCGACGTGGTCACCCACGTCGAGCACGTGCGCGAGGTCGCCGGCATCGACCACGTGGGACTGGGCGGGGACTACGACGGCACCGATGCCCTGCCGGAGGGGCTCGAGGACGTCACCGGCTACCCGCGACTGTTGGCCGCCCTCGCGGACCGGGGCTGGTCCTCGGCCGACCTGGCCCGGCTCACCAGCGGCAACGCGCTGCGCGTGATGCGCGACGTCGAGTCGGTCGCGGCCGAGCTGCGGCTGCGACGGACGCCCTCGCTGGCGCGGATCGCCGACCTCGACGGGCGGTAGCCCCGCCCGGACGGTGGGTCAGCCGCGGACGCCGAGCGCCAGCGGCAGCACCGCTGTCGCCCCGGCTCCGCGCAGCGCCTGCGCGGCGAGGGTGAGGGTCCAGCCGGTGACGACCAGGTCGTCGACGAGCAGCACCGGCCCGGCCGGCAGCCCGTCGGGCAGGTCGAGGGCGTAGCGGCGGTGCACGGCCGCGACCCGTTGCGCGGAGTTGGCGGCACCGCGACCGGGCTCGACCTGCGGGTCGGTGACGGCGTAGCGGCCGACGAGCGGCACCTGCATCACCCGCGCGATCCCCTCGGCGAGCTCGCGCACCAGCGTCGGGCGGGTGACGGAGTCGACCTGGACGACCGACCGGGGGCGGCCCACCCAGTCGCCGGACCAGTCCTTCATCACCGTCAGCACGGCCTGCGCCAGGGCCGGCGGCAACGGCTGGTCGACCGGCTCGCGGAACACCGCCCGCAGCGACTGGCCGTGACCGAGGTCGGTGAGCCGCGCGACCGCGCGCCCCTCCTCGGCAGGGCCGCTGATCCGCCCCTTGAGGTCGAGCCCGAGATTGGCCAGCCCGGTCGGCCACATCTTGCGGGGCTCGACCACCACGCCCGGTCGGGCCAGCCGCTCCCCCGCTGCCTCGACCGAGGCGTCGGAGAGGGTGGTCGAGAGGGTCAGGCCGCCGCAGTTGTCGCACCGCCCGCAGTCGGCTGCGGCATCGGGCACGGGATCGTCGAGCTGGTCGCGGAGGTAGCGCATCCGACAGCCGTCGGTGGCGAGGTAGTCGAGCATCGCCTGCTGCTCGCGCTCGCGCGCCTCGGTCACCCGCTGGTAGCGCTCGGCGTCGTAGGTCCACGGCTGGCCGGTGGCCTCCCAGCCGCCCTTGACCCGGCGCACCGCCCCGTCCACGTCGAGCACCTTGAGCATCGCCTCGAGCCGGGTGCGGGTGAGCTCGACGTAGGTCTCCAGCACGGCCGTCGAGAGCGGCCCCTGCGCCGCCAGCACGTCGAGGGTCTCGCGCACCTGCTGCTCACGGGGGAAGGAGAGGGAGGCGAAGTAGGCCCAGATGTCGCGGTCCTCGATCGCCGGCAGCAGCACCACCGTCGCCTCGTCGGTGCCGCGCCCGGCGCGGCCGACCTGCTGGTAGTAGGCCACCGGGGAGCTGGGGGCGCCGAGGTTGACCACGAAGCCGAGGGTCGCGTCGAAGCCCATCCCGAGCGCGCTGGTGGCGACCAGCGCCTTGACCCGGCCGTCGAGCAGGTCCTGCTCGAGCGCCTGCCGCTCGGTGGTCTCGGTCTGGCCGGAGTACGCCGCGACGGCGTGGCCGCCGCCGGCCGGGGAGCGGAGGTAGTCGGCGACCTCCTGGGTGGCGGCGACGGTGAGGCAGTAGACGATGCCGGAGCCGGGCTGCTCGGCGAGGTGGTCGGCGAGCCAGGCGAGCCGCTGCTGGGGGGTCTTCAACCGCACCACCCCCAGCCGCAACGACTCCCGGTCGAGCGACCCGCGCTGCACGAGGACGGAGTCGCTGGCCGGGGTGGGAGCGGAGCCGTCCTCGAGGCCGCCGAGCTGGACCGCGACGTCGTCGGTCACGCGCTGGTTGGCCGTCGCCGTCGTGGCGAGCACGGGGATGCCGTCGGGCAGCTCGCCCAGCAGGGTGCGGATCCGGCGGTAGTCGGGCCGGAAGTCGTGGCCCCAGTCGGAGATGCAGTGGGCCTCGTCGATGACCAGCAGCCCGCAGCTGGCCGCCAGCCGCGGCAGCACCTCGTCGCGGAAGCCGGGGTTGTTGAGCCGCTCGGGACTGACCAGCAGCACGTCGACCTCTCCCGCCGCGATCTGCTGCTGGATCGGCTCCCACTGCTCGATGTTGGTGGAGTTGATCGTCACCGCGCGGATGCCGGCCCGCTCGGCGGCGGCGATCTGGTTGCGCATCAGCGCCAGCAGCGGCGAGATGATCACCGTCGGGCCTGCCCCCTGCGCGCGCAGCAGCAGCGTCGCCACGAAGTAGACCGCCGACTTGCCCCATCCGGTGCGCTGCACGACCAGGGCGCGCCGGTGGTCGAGGACCAGCGCCTCGATCGCGCTCCACTGGTCGTCGCGCAGCCGGGCGTCGTCGCTGCCCACCAGTCGACGCAGGTGCTTCTCGGCCTGCTCCCGGGCGTGCTCGCGATCCATGGCTCCCACTGTGTCAGCGAGCACCGACGAAGGCGCCGCCGGTGAGTACCGGGACGACCTGGCTGGAGTCGAGCCGACCGGCCAGGGCCACGTCGTCGCCGAACCCCTTGGCCTCCAGCTCGGCCCCGCCGGCGCAGGAGAAGAGCCGTTCCAACGGCCGGTCGGCGAAGGCCTCGTACGCCGTGCGGGCCACCGTGGCCTCCGGGCTGAGCCCGTCCGGGTCGAGCCCGGCCAGGACCGCGCCCGCGCCCCACAGGTCCTCGACCGCCGGCCGCATCGTCGCGTCCGGCCAGCGCTCGCCCGCCGGGACGACGAGCACGCGCGCGCCGTCGGCCAGCTGCGGCCGGAGCCACTCGGCGACCGACGCGGCGTTGCGCAGGCTGGCGGCGACGACGCTCACCCCGGCGACGTCCAGCGCCGCGCAGATCGTCGAGCCGTTGGGCGAGGGCAGCACCAGCCGCTCGATCCCGCGCGCGTGCTGCAGCGAGACCGGGGACAGCGACACGGCACCGGGGCGGTAGCGGGCGTCCTGCCGCTGCAGCGCCAGGTTCGCGTCGTGCTCGGTGGCGAACTCCGCGGCCCGCTCGTCACCCCACCGGAACGGGTAGACCGTGATCCCGCGGTCGACGGCGACGGTCACCGACGTGGTGAACGACAGCACGTCCACGACGACCGCCAGGTCGACCGAGGCGGCCAGCAGCGTCGCACCCGTCGGGCCCCACTCGCACCGGACCGCGTGGTCCGGCTGCGTGTGCGCGTGGTCGACCCTCACCAGATCCGGACGCGCTGCTCCGGCGCCAGCCAGAGCCCGTCGCCCGCGGCGGTCCCGAACACCTCGTGGAACTCGTCGAGGTTGCGCACGATGTTGGCGCGGAACTCCGGCGGGCTGTGCGGGTCGATGGTGAGGTACTGGAGCGCCTGCTCCTTGCGCCGCTTGGTGCGCCAGCAGTAGGCCCAGTTGAGGAAGACCTTCTCGCGCTCGGCCACCGGGGCCTCGCCGCCCTGGCTGATCAGGAACGCCTGGTGTCCGATGGTCAGGCCCCCGAGGTCGCCGATGTTCTCCCCGACGGTGAGCGAGCCGTTGACCCGCTCGCCGGGCAGGTCGCGCGGCTCGAGCTCGTCGTACTGCTCCACCAGGGTGCGGCTCTTGACCTCGAAGGCCTCGCGGTCGGCCTGCGTCCACCAGTTGTTGAGGTTGCCGGCGCCGTCGTACTGCGAGCCCTGGTCGTCGAAGCCGTGCCCGATCTCGTGGCCGATGACCGCGCCGATGCCGCCGTAGTTCTCGGCAGGCGCGGCGTCGGCGTCGAAGAACGGCTTCTGCAGGATGCCCGCGGGGAAGCAGATCTCGTTGGTCCCGGGGTTGTAGTAGGCGTTCACGGTCTGCGGCAGCATGTGCCACTCGTCGCGGTCGACGGGCGAGCCGATCTTGGCCAGCTGCCGGTCGGTCTCGAAGGCCGCGGCGGCCGCGGCGTTGCCCATCAGGTCGTCCGGCGCCACCGACAGCGCGCTGTAGTCGCGGAACTCGTCGGGGTAGCCGATCTTGGGCCGGAACGTGTCGAGCTTCTCGTAGGCCCGCTGCTTGGTCTCCTCGGTCATCCAGTCGAGGTCGGCGATCGAGCGCCGGTAGGCCTCGAGCAGGTTGTCGACCAGCCCGTCCATCAGCTCCTTGCTGCGCGGCGGGAAGTGGCGGGCGACGTACTCCTTGCCGACCGCCTCGCCGATCGCGCCCTCGACGAAGCCCACCGCGCGCTTCCAGCGGGCGCGCAGCTGCGGCGTACCGCTCAGGGTCCGGCCGTAGAAGTCGAAGTTCGCCTCGACGAAGTCGTCGGTGAGGTACGGCGCGGCCGAGCGCAGCACCCGGCTGTGGAGCCAGGTCTTCCAGTCGTCGACGGGCACCTCCTCCAGCGCGGTGGCGAGGTGGGAGAAGTACGACGGCTGCCGGACGCAGACCTCGGCGAGCGTCTGGTCGTTGCCACCGAGGTTGCGGACGTAGGCGTCCCAGTCGAAGGTCGGGCAGAGCGCCTTCAGCTCCTCGCCCGTCAACAGGTTGTAGGTCTTCTGGACGTCGCGGGTCTCCGAGCGCTCCCAGTGGCCCGCGGCGAGCCGGGTGTCGACGGCGAGCACGGTCGCGGCGGCACCGGCCGGGTCGGGGTGCTCGCCGAGGGTGAACAGCCGCTCGAGGTAGGCGACGTACTTCTCGCGCACCTCCGCGAACTTCTCGCCGGTGTAGTAGGACTCGTCGGGCAGCCCGAGCCCGCCCTGGAGCAGGTTGAACAGGTAGCGGTCGGAGTCCTTGGCGTCGGTGTCGACGTAGGACCCGAACAGGCCGTAGCCGCCGACCCGCTCCAGCTCGCCGAGGAACGCCGCGAGGTCGCGCACGTCGCGCAGCCCGGCCACCGCCTCGACCAGCGGCTTGACCGGCCGCGCCCCGCGGGCGTCGATCGTCGCGGTGTCCATGAAGGAGGTGTAGAGGTCGCCGATCTTGCGACCGTCCTCGCCGAGGCTGTCGGCGTCGCCCGCCTGCAGGGTGGCGGCGAGGTCCTCGATGATCGCCTTCACCTGCGCCTCGGCGGTGTCGGCCAGCTGCACGAACGGTCCCCAGCTCGAGCGGTCGGAGGGGATCTCCACCTCCGTGAGCCAGCGGCCGTTGACGTGGCCGAAGAGGTCGTCCTGCGGGCGGATGGCGAGGTCCATGCCCTCGCGGGCGTCGTCGAGCGTGGTCACGGGTTCGACCCTAACCGGCGGGCCCCTGGTGTCGAGGCTCAGCCCGCCAGGCGGCCCCCGGCCGCCGGACCCTTCAGTCGCGGACCCGGACGACGGCCTTGCCGAGGACCCGTCGGGCGTCGAGGTCGGCGAGGGCGGTGCCGAAGTCCTCGAAGGCGTACGTGGGGCCCACGGGCGGGTCGACCACCCCGGACTCCAGCATCGGCAGCAGCGCCCGCCACTGCTCGGCCATGTAGCCGGGCCGGACCATCGCGTAGGCGCCCCAGCCGACGCCGCGGACGTCGACGTTGTTCAGCAGCAGCCGGTTCACCTTCACCTCGGGGATGCCCTGGCCGGCGGCGAAGCCGACGACGAGCAGTCGGCCCTGCGGGGCCAGTGAGCGCAGCGAGTCGGTGAAGACCTCGCCCCCGACCACGTCGAGGACGACGTCGACCCCCCGGCCGTCGGTCAGCCCCGACACGGCGTCGCGGAACCCGTCGAGCAGCACCACCTCGTCGGCGCCGGTCCGGCGGGCGACCTCGGCCTTCTCCTCGGTGGAGACGACCGCGATGGTGCGGGCGCCGAGGCCGCGGGCCACCTGGAGGGTGGCGGTGCCGACGCCACCGGCCGCGCCGTGGACCAGCACCGTCTCACCGGACCGCAGCCCGCCGCGCTCGGCGAGCGCGAAGTGGGCGGTGAGGTAGTTCATCGGGATCGCCGCGCCCGCGTCGTAGGACGTGGCGTCGGGGAGCCGGAAGGTGAAGTCCGCGGGCACCGCGACCCGCTCGGCGGCGCCCCCGTGCGGCAGCACGCCCGCGACCCGGTCGCCCGGCGCGAAGCCGTCGGGCCCGGAGACGACCGTCCCCGCGAAGTCCACGCCCAGCGTGAACGGTGGCTCCGGCCGCAGCTGGTACTCGCCCCGGCTCAGCAGCAGGTCGGGGAAGGACACCCCGACCCGGTGCACCTCGACGAGCACGTCGCCGGGGCCGGGGGTCGGCTCGGGCACCTCGCGGACCTCGACGGCGGAGGGACCGGTGGGCGTGAGGACCTGGGCTGCGCGCATGCCCGGCACGCTACCGATCTCCCCGCGGGACCCCCGCGGCCCCGGGAGCCGTCCTGGCTAGCGGGGGGTCACGACCTGCGAGAGCTCGAAGTGCATCGGGTCGGTGTAGCCCCAGTCGCCGCCCCAGGCGAAGCCCCACTTCTTGAAGATCGCCACCACTCCGCGGTCCATCTCCCCCACGGTCCCGCGCCCGTTGCCCGGGACGTTCAGGTCCAGCGCCAGGCCGAAGGAGTGGTTGGAGAGGGTGGTGCTGCCGGCGATGAAGCGCGGGTAGTAGCAGCCGGCGTACTCCCGGGGGTTGATCTCGTCGGCCAGTCCCTCGGTCACCACCTCCTGCAGCGCAGCCCGCAGCTGGGGGAACAGCGCCCGGTGGCAGGTGACCGTGCCCAGGATCGGGACCACCTCGGTGGCGATGTTCTCGCTCACCCAGGCCGGGTCGGGGGCGATCCGGCCGCCGCCGAGGGTCTGGTAGTTGAAGGTGCCGACGACGCTGGCGATCGAGCCGCCGGTGAGGAAGGCGGTCTGGGTGGCGCCGGGGTCCAGGCCGCGGCGGGAGGCGATGTCGAGGTCCTGCACGGACGCGACGTCGCCGACGATCCGCTGCACCGGCCGGCGGATCGTCGAGGGGTCGTCCTCGTCGGTGGAGATCAGCAGCCCGTTGCCGAAGACCATCCCCTCGAGGTCGTCGACCCACGCCTCGTTGAGCACCAGGTCGATCGTCGTGGCCTGCGGGGCGTAGGCACCCACGTGCACCGCCGGCGCGTCGTTGCCGCTGCCGAGGGTGATGAAGCCGTCCTCGTCCTCCAGTCGCTTCGCGATCCTTCGCGGCACCGCCACCTCGCCGCCCGCGACCCGGTCCCAGACCACTTGGGTCTCCGCGGAGGCGACCGGGGTGAACCGGCGGTAGGTCGCCGCGTCGACGGCCGCGACGGTGAGCGCGCGGTTCTCGATCGTCACCTGCGCGAGACCGATCTCCTCGACCGCCGCGACCTGCGGCAGCGAGCGGACCTGCCGGACCATCTGCTCGCTGAGCCGCTCCCGGGAGAAGATCAGCATGTCCGGGCGGTAGAGCCGATCGGTCAGCCGTCCGGGCGGGTCGACCGCGTTCTCCGGGTCGCCCGGGGCGGCCGGGGCGGCACCGGGACTCGCGGTCGCGTCGACCGGCGAGGTGGTCGCGGCCCCGCTGGCCGGCGCGGCCTCCGGCGCGGGACCCTCGGAACAGGCGGCCAGCAGCACGGCGAGCAGCAGCGCGGCCGCCCCTGCGCTCGCCCTCCCGGTCACCCCGTCAGCGTAGGTCGCTGCGGCAATGACGTCTCGCTAGTCCGGCGCCAGCACCGAGGCCGGGATCGTCCACCACGCGACCAACCCGCCCAGCAGCAGCAGCGCGCCGCAGACCAGCACCGCGGTGCCGTACGCCGCATCGAGCGCGACCGGGTCGGCGTACTCCCTCCCCGAGAGCCCGACCGCCGGCGGCAGTGCGGCGACGGCCAGCAGCGATCCGCTGCGGGCGATCGTGTTGTTGACCCCGCTGGCGATGCCGGCCTGGTCGTCGGGGGCGGCGGCCAGCACCGTGGCGGTCAGCGGGGCGACGGTCAGGGAGAGGCCGAGCCCGAACAGCGTGAGGGCGGGGAGCACGTCGGTCCAGTACGTCGTCCCGGCGTCGACCCGGAGCAGCAGCAGCGTCCCGACGCCCATCACGACGGGCCCGACGGTCAGCGGGATCCGCGGTCCGATCCGGACCGCGAGCCGGCCGTTGCGGGAGGAGAGCAGCAGCATGCAGACGGTCAGCGGCAGGGTCGCGACCCCCGCGGCGAGCGGGCTCCAGCCGGCGACGGTCTGCAGCTGGAGGACCAGGAAGAACAGCACGGCGCCCAGCCCGGCGTACATCAGCAGCGTGAGCGCGTTGGCGGCGCTGAAGGCCCGGTCGGCGAACAGGCCGAGCGGCATCATCGGCTCCCGGGTCCGCGCCTCGACCAGCACGAACGACGCACCGGCGAGCACGCCGACGACCGCGGCCACGGGCGCGGCGGCCCCGCCCCACTGCACCAGGGCGTAGGTGACGCCGCCGAGCGCGACCGCCGCCAGCACCGCCCCGGCGACGTCGAAGCGCGCGCTCGCGGTCGGGGAGCGCGACTCCGGGACGTGTCGGACCGCGATCAGCACGGTGACCAGCGCGATCGGCAGGTTGACCAGGAAGATCCAGCGCCAGGAGGCGACGTCGATCAGGATGCCGCCGAGGAACGGGCCCACCGCCGCGGCGATGCCGCCGAAGCCCGACCAGGCGCCGATCGCCGGGGCTCGGTCGCGGCTGACGAACGCGCCCTGGATCATCGCCAGGCTGCCGGGGGTGAGCAGCCCGCCGCCGATCCCCTGCAGCAGCCGGGCCACGACCAGCGTCTCCGCGGTCGGCGCGAGCCCGCACAGGGCGGAGGCGACGGCGAACCAGACGGTGCCGAAGACGAACACCCGCCGTCGCCCGAACCGGTCACCGAGCGATCCGCCGAGCAGGATCAGCGAGGCCAGCGTCAGCAGGTAACCGTTGTTGATCCACTGCAGCTCGGCCAGCGAGGCGTCGAGGTCGTCGCCGATGGTGCGCAGCGCGACGTTGACCACGGTGCCGTCGAGCAGGGTCATCCCGGAGCCGAGGGCGGCGGCGGCCACGACCCACCGGCCGGTCGGCGTACCCATCCGGACCTGGGAGGACGCCGAAGGAGGCACGTCTCGAAGCATAGGCGCCCGCCCTCCCGGCCGGCTGGCTCTCAACGGCGCTGCTACTCCAGGCGCGGCCGGTACCGGATCCAGTCCGGTGCCGGTCGTCCGCGTTTGGGGGGTGGGAGGAACTCGGGGTGGCCGTCGTGGGCGAGGCGGACCTGCCAGGGGGTGTGGTGCAGGGTGCGGTGGTGGTGTCCGCACACCAGTACCAGGTTGGACAGGGCGGTGGGGCCGCCGTCGGCCCAGTGGCGGATGTGGTGGGCGTGGCCCATCACCGGGGGTCGGGTGCAGCCGGGAAAGGCGCAGTGGTGGTCGCGGGCGACCAGGGCGGTCCAGATCGCGGGGGTGATGAGTCGGTGGCGACGTCCGACGTCGAGGACGCAGCCCTGGGCGTCGAGCAGGACCCGGACCAGGTCGGCGTCGCAGGCCAGTCGGCGGATCACGGATCCGGGGAGGTCCAGGCCGTCCTCGGTGGTCCCCACCCCGGCACCCCCAGCAGCACTGCAGGGAGCAGGGTGCGGGTGGAGGGTGTGGTGGTCCAGGGTGACCACGAGGCGGGGGCGGGTGCCGTGGCTGGTGGGGGCGGCCGAGGTGTCCAGGGCGTGCTGGGCCAGCTGGACCAGGGCGTCCCACATCCGCGCCCCGTGATCCCTCAGGTCACCGCCGGTCAGGCGTCGGGGCTGGGTGTCGGGCGTCGGGGGTGGGCGAAGGTTGGGGCGGGTCAGCGGCAGCAGGGCGGCCTTGAGGACCGCGGCGTCCTCGATGCTGCCGCGGCCCCGGAGCCGGATCCCGCCGGCACCGTCCTCGGTGATCGAGAGCCGTCGGCCCAGGTGGGCGGCGCGTTCCTCACGGGCCAGGTCCTGCTCGGCCCTGCGGTCCGCGGCGTCGGGGTCGACCACGGCTGCGAGGTGGCGGGCGGTGCGCAGCAGGTCCGAGGCGTTGAGCCGTCCCGCGGCCTGGAGCAGGACCTGTTCGCCGCGGGCCCGCACGTCGCCGGTCAGGGGGAGCTGTTCGAGGCCGGTGAGGATGACCGCGGCCTGCTCGGGAGAGACCTCCCCGGCTCGCAGCGCGGTCAGGGTCGCGGCCCGCTCGCCGGTGAGTCGTCGGGCGTGGCTGATGGTCCGTCTCCCCGCACCCCGGGTCACCCCGGCGGTGTGGGCGTACCAGTCGCTGGTCGAGCCCCACGCCAGCTCTCTCTTCGCGAGCTGGCGGGCCTCGACCTCGGCGAGGATCCCGGCCTCCAGGGCCGCGACCTTCGACCTCAACCGCTGCAGCTCCTCCACGGCGCCGACCAGCTCCTCACCGGTCCGCGCCGACCACAACACCTCCTCCAACCCGGCCAGATCATCACACGCACCCGCCACCACCCCCGCAGGTGTCGGAGACGGGAACGGTGCGATGGCCATACCTCATTCAAGCCGCACCCACTGACAACCACAGCGGCCCAGAACCCCTTCTCCACAAGGGATTCACGAGCTCACGGGCCACCCACCACGAGACCCCCGGCTGGCGCCTGCGACCGACGGCCGTCGAGCTCAGTCACCACGGTGTCAGGAGACCCGGGGTCATCGCGGCGGCGACGGGTCCTGCCGGGACAGCGTGTCCAGGTCACGTCTGCAGAACCCGTGATGGGCCCACTCCTCGTTCAGCACGGCGCCGAGGCACTGCCGCACGGTCCGCCCCTGGGCGTACGGGGGCCATCGGCCGTCATCCGGCACGGGTGCGGCCTGCGTGAGCTGATCACCCGTGAGCTCGGCCAGCCATGCCTCGATCTCCGAGGCCTGCCGGCGTCGTACGCCGAGCACCTCGTCGAGGCTGGGTCGGGCAGCCGGGTCGAGCGCGTCCTCCTGGTCCATGACGAGCGGGGGACCCAGCCCCAGGGGCGTGAACGGCTCGGTGAGCCCGAGCATGCAGCGTCGGAACCAGGAGTCGTGGACGAAGACGAGGTGGCGCAGGGTCTCGACCATCGACCACTCGCCGTCGACGCTGTGGTGCTCGCTGCCCCCGGGCATGGACCGGACCTGCTCGGTCGTCCTCGCCCAGTCGTCCCGCAGCTGCCGCCAGGCCTCGTGCAGGTCGGCCGGCTGATCGGAGCGGATCAGCAGCCGTACGGGATGACGACGGTCGAGCTCTGCTTCGACGTACGGCATCACCTCGACGCCGTTGACCACCAGACCGGTGACCAGGCCGTCGATCTCGACGTCCTGCATGACGACGCCCACCATCCGCGCCCCGCTGAGGTCGCACTCGCGAAAGTGGGCCTCAGTGAGATCCTCGTCGTCGAAACGTCGCATGCAGGCAGGCTAGGCCGCAGCGAGGACACGACACGAGGTGCGCAGTGTGTCTCGAACGAGCGTCCGGCGACAGGCGCCTAGGATCCCAGCCAGGACTGACCCGGCGCCGACCGCCGTGTCACTCGACTGAGGGGTGAGGGACGTCGACGAGTCAGCTACCGCTACCGCCACCTTCGAGACCACCGTGGCGGCGAACGGGAACAACACCGGGATCGTCGTCCCGGAGAGCGTCATCGAGCAGCTCGGCGCAGGGAAGCGCCCGCCGGTCATGGTCGACGTGAACGGGTACGAGTATCGGAGCACGGTCGCCGTGATGGGCGGTCAGTACCTCCTCAGTCTCAGTGCCGCAGTGCGCGCAGCCACCGGACTGGTCGGTGGTGATCCGGTTCGGGTCACCCTGCGGGTGGCGACCTCGCCGCGGACCGTGGACATGCCCCCCGACTTCGCGGCCGCCCTCGGGGCAGAGGAGACCGCCCGTCACTTCTTCGACGGCTTGCCCAACAGCCTTCAGCGCTACCACGCGGACAACGTCAACGCGGCCAAGTCCCCCGAGACGCGACAGCGCCGTATCGACAAGGCCATCGCCCTGTTCCTGGAGGGGAAGCGTCGGTAGGTCGGAGCCTTCGCCGGCGGGGTCGACCATCAGTGGTGTCGCGCTGCGGGAGTAGCGCGGACCATGCTCGCTCCCCCGCCAGGATTCGAACCTGGGCTGCGAGATCCAAAGTCAGGCGTGCTGCCAGTTACACCACGGGGGATCACAGGGCATTCCGGACCCGCCACGCGGCCCTGTTCCGTCGCGGGCCGAGACCCTCGCCGACGCACCGCCGAGGCTGCCCGGCGCCCTGGGCAAGCCTATTCATGTCAGCCTCGGCGTGCTCGATCTTGCCGCTGAGCGGTCGGCGCCGTCTGCCGCGATGAGCGCGATCGTCCGAGCAGGACTTCGTGGTCACGTCGAGAGGTGTTGCCTAGGATCGCTGTCGTGGTCGGGGATCGAGTTGGCCTCGGTTGCGCTGGTCGCGGTGGACGAGGCCGTACTGGCGCGGCTCGTCCACGCGGCGACCACCGACGCCGAGGCCGATGAGGTGACTCCGGCGGTGACGCCCGGCGGCTCGTGGACCCCGGCTCGAGTCGCGTGGCTGCGTGACTTCCACCGGGTGTGCCGCGCCGGACTCTCTGGACCGGCCGGAGAGGCGTCCTGGGCCGTGGTCGTCGACGAGTATTTTTTTCGCCTCTGACCTCTCGAGTCCGTGCTGCGTGACTCCACGTTGCCGCGCCGGACTCTCTGGACCGGCCGGAGAGGCGTCCTGGGCCGTGGTCGTCGACGAGCGGGTCGTGGGCGCGGTGCGCCGCGGGTCGTGGGCGCGGTGCGCCTGAGGCGCACCGATGAGCATGGCGTCCTGGAGACCGGTATCTGGCTCACGCGCGGCGTGCGTGGCCGCGGCGTCGGACGAGCTGCCATGGCCGCAGCGCTGCGCCAGGCCGGCACCTGGGGAGCCAGCGCGGTGCGGGCAGACACCACCGTCACCAACGCGGGTGCCTTGGCCGTGCTGGCCGGCCTTGGCTTCGACCTCACCCCCGCGGGCCACGGTCCCGCGGTCCGGGCGCGGCTCCTGCTCGAGCCCAGGGCTTGCGATGACGAGAGCCGGTAGCCATCTGCTGTCGGGACGCTCGGAGGCGCGGGGACGTGGCCGATGAGCGGGCCTTCCCCCGGGTCCGTGGAACCAGCGTCGGTCACCATGCGTCCCATGACCATGCCGTCCCACGTCGGGAGACTCTCCGCCAGCAGGTTCTTGCTCGGGCCCGTGGCGTCCGTTGCCCTGCTCGCCGGCTGCCTGGGGTCCGACCCGGTCGAGGAGCAGTGGGACTCTCGCGACCCCCTGCCTCGTTGTGGCTCACTACAGCTCCAGCAGGGCGAGGACCTGGAGGTCGACGGCAGGAAGGAGCTCGCGTGCCTGGAACGAGCGATGGACTCCGGTCGTGGGGCAGAGCTGGTCGTCCGGTACCCCACCACCGAAGGTGACCCCGTGACGGACTACTACCGGGTGAATCCCGATGGCTCCACGGAGGTGTACACCGACTCCACCCAGGATGCGTTCGGCGACCAGAAGTGGAGCGTGGCCACCTGCGACGAGCCCAGGACGGTGCTCGACGTCAACTGCTGAACGACCGAGCCCACCAACCAGCACCGGGGTGGCTTGACCTGCCGGTGCGGGCCCGCAGGACCCGCCTCACAGCAGGCCAGCCACTCCTCGGCCGTCTCGCATCGCTGCACCGCAGGATGGAAGTAGAAGACGCTGTCGGTCGTGGCGCTGCCGATGACGGCGACAGGACCTGCCCTCACAGCGAGGCCAGCCACTCCTCGACCGTCTCGCATCGCTGCACCGCAGGATGGAAGTAGAAGACGCTGTCGGTCGTGGCGCTGCCGATGACGGCGATCCGGGTGCCCTCTCCTCGTTCGGCACACGCCAGGGCCGCGCCGAGCTCGACGAACATGCCGAGCCCTGGGTTCTCTCCGACGACCACCAGGACCGCGTCGGCCTCGAGCACGGCCGCCAGGTCCACCCGGGCGATCGTGGCGGCAGCGGACGGATCGCGGGCGTAGTCGGTGACGGAGGCGTCGGGGCCCCGGGTCCAGTCCAGGACCACGTCGTGGCCGGAGGACCTGACGGCAGCCTGCGCCCGTCGCACGAGGGGGACGTCGGCCAGCGAGCCCGCGATGTAGACCTTCACCCCCGGCACCTTGCCAGCCGGCGGCGACCACGACATCGGTGATGATGGTGCGATGACGACCTATTCCGAGACGAAGGAGTTCGAGGGCGCGAGCTTCGTCGAGGCGAGCTTCCAGGGCGCCAGCTTCCGGTTCTCCGACGTCAGCGGCGTGAGGATGCGCAGCGTCGACGTGGACGGACTCGACATCGACAGCCACGACCTGTTCTTCGGCAGCCTCCTCGTCAACGGGGTCGACGTGGTGCCGCTCGTGGATGCCGAGCTCAACCGGCAGTTCCCGGGCCGCGAGCTGCAGAAGGCCCAGACGCCCGAGGGCCTGCGCGAGGGCTGGGTCGCGGTGCAGTCCGCGTGGCAGACCACCGTGGCGGACACGCCGCCGGACCTGGTGGACGCCCACGTCGAGGACGAGTGGTCCCTGGCCCAGACCCTGCGGCACCTGATCCTGGCGACCGATGCCTGGCTCCGCGGCGGGATCCTGCGGATGCAGCAGCCGTTCCACGAGATCGGTCAGGTCTTCACCGGCGCCGCCGAGATGGGCTTCGACCTGTCGGTCTTCCGCGCGGACCCCCCGGCCTACGAGGAGGTCCTCGCGGTGCGGGCCGAGCGACAGCAGCAGGTGACCGACTTCCTGGCGGCGGTCACGGCCGAGCAGCTCGCCGAGGAACGCGAGGACCCGTGGGGCGGCGACTGGCGTCCGACGGTGGGTGACTGCGTCCGCGTCATCCTGGAGGAGGAGTGGGCGCACCTGCGCTACATCCGCCGGGACCTCGCGCGCCTGCGCTGAGCCAGGACCAGCGCGGCGAAACCCCGCGACGCCGGCACTCGCCGGTGGCACACTGTCGCGACCGACCACGGGGGAGCAGGATGAACGAACGACCGATGACCGGCACGCCGCGGCGCAACCGGCTGGTGGCGGTGCTCGCGGTCCTCGCGCTCGGAGCCGCCGGCTTCGTGGGCTACACCTTCGGGAATCAGTCACGGGTGGTCACCGAGGACGTCGGCTGCCTGTCGGCGACGGGTGTCATCGGCTGCACCCTGGCCGACGGGTGGGACGTCTCGATCCCGCTGGGCGTCTCCTGGTCGGAGGCCGACGGCACCCTGCACGAGGGCGGTCGTCCGCAGTGCCTGCCGCCCACCGGTCGTGGGCTCGAGGGCCCGGTCCGGGTCACCTGGACCGACGTCGACGTGGACGGCAGGGGCTGGCGACAGGTCCTGCACGTCGCGTGCCTGGACTGAGCGGCGCTGCCCATGGCCGTTGACGGGCGCGGCCGAGGAGACGAGCGTGGGCGAGGTGGCCCCCGAGCCGAAGGATGCCAAGCCGAAGGACTCCAGGCGGACGGTCCCGTGCTGGACCAGCTACCGCGCCAGCATCGGTGACCGGTCGGGGCTGTTCGCGGCCCTCCGCGACACGTGGCACCCGGCCACGGCGCTCTACCCGGGCAGCTACCTCGACCTCTCCCCCTCCACCGCCATCGCCTCGGTCACCTACGTCGACACCGATCGCCGGGCGGCCCGCTACTTCGCCGACGACCGGCTCGTCGCCGCCGAGCTGCAGGGGCGCACGCTGCCGGGGGCCGGCGCCGACGTGGCGTTCCTCCACCGCGACTACACCGAGCCGCTCCCGCTCCCCACGGCCGGCTTCGACCTGCTGATCTCACTCTTCGCCGGGCCGGTCTGGGACCACTGCCGCCAGCACCTCGCCCCGCAGGGCCTGCTCCTGGCCAACACCAGCCACGGCGACGCAAGCCTCGCCGCGCTCGACCCGAGCCTGGAGCTCGTGGCCGTCGTGCAGCACCGCGACGGCCGGTACCGCCTCGACACCGCCGAGCTCGAGAGCCACCTCCAACCCAAGAAGCCGGCCGCCGCCGACCCCGAGGCGATCCGCCGCCAGGGACGGGGCATCGCCTACACCCGAGCCGCGTTCGGCTACCTGTTCCGAGCCGTCGGGAGCGGGCCGTGAGCGGCAGGTCAGTCGTGCGGCAGCAGCACCCGGGCGGCGATCCAGGCCAGGTCCTCGGCGGTCGCGGCGGGAGCTCCGGAGGGCTGCATCACGTGGCTGAGCACCACCCTGACCACCATGTCGATCGCGGCGTCGAGCCGGCCCGGCGCCAGGTCCACCTCGTACGGCGCCACCCGCTCCCCCACGACGACCTTGACCGCCGCCAGCAGGGACTCGGAGTGGGTGGTCAGCAGCGGCAGCAGCTCGGTGTCGGCACCGTGGGTGGCGCTGACGACGGCCTTGAGCAGGTCGTTGCCCTGGGCGGACTCCAGCACCCCCCGGGCGGCGGCCTCGATCGCGCGCACCAGGTTGTCGGGGTCGTCGTCGGGATGGGCGTCGAAGGCGTCGGTGACGATCCCGAGGAACCGGTCGAGCTCGGCCAGGATCATCGCCTCGGCCAGTGCCGGCTTGCCGCCGACCTCGTTGTAGACCGTCTGCCGGCTGACCCCCACCCGGGCGGCCAGCTCCGCCATCGTCACCCGCGCCCAGCCCTGGGCGAGGGT
The DNA here is from genome assembly GCA_963795215.1 of uncultured Actinomycetota bacterium. Taxonomy (GTDB): domain Bacteria; phylum Actinomycetota; class Actinomycetes; order Propionibacteriales; family Nocardioidaceae; genus Nocardioides. The sequence continues at coordinate 27,626 of CAWCGW010000005.1, read as the reverse complement.
CAGCTCGACGGCCGAGTCGACCAGCCGGTCGCGAAGGGTTGCGGTCACGGGTCCACCCTACGGTCGGGGCGCCGACACCGAGGCCGCCACGATGGCTACGCTGCCGGACCATGAGCGATCAGCTGACCGAGCAGGACCACAAGCGCGGGGTGTTCTCCTCCCGCAGGGTGTTCATCCTGGCCGCGATCGGGTCCGCAGTGGGCCTGGGCAACATCTGGCGGTTCCCCTACGTCGCCTACGAGAACGGCGGCGGCGCGTTCATCATCCCGTACCTCGTGGCGCTGCTGACCGCAGGCATCCCGTTCCTCTTCCTCGACTACGCGTTGGGACACCGCCACCGCGGCTCGGCCCCCCTGTCCTTCGCCCGGCTCCGCCGCGGATCCGAGGGACTCGGGTGGTGGCAGGTGGGGATCTGCTTCTTCATCGCCGTCTACTACGCCGCCGTGATCGCCTGGGCGGTGCGCTACACCTTCTTCTCCCTCGACGAGGCCTGGGGCTCGGACCCGAACGCGTTCTTCTTCGGTGAGTTCCTCAAGGCCGGGGACCCCGGGGTCGACCTCGACGTGGTGGCCGGGGTGATGGTCCCGCTGCTGCTGGTGTGGCTGGCCGTGATCGTCGTCATGGCCCTCGGCGTGGAGAAGGGGATCGGGAGGCTCTCGCTCGTCTTCATCCCGCTGCTGGTGCTCGCGTTCACCGCGCTGGTGGTCCGCTCGCTGTTCCTGCCGGGCGCGGGCGAGGGCCTCGACGCCCTGTTCGCCCCCGACTGGGGCGCGCTGGCGCACCCGGGCGTGTGGGCGGCTGCCTTCGGCCAGATCTTCTTCTCGCTGTCGATCGGCTTCGGGATCATGATCACCTACTCCTCCTACGTGCACCCCAAGACCGACATGACCGGCTCCGGCGCGGTGGTCGGGTTCGCGAACTCCGGCTTCGAGCTGCTCGCCGGCATCGGGGTCTTCGCGGCCCTCGGCTTCATGGCGCAGGCCAACGGCGTCGCCGTGTCCGAGGTCGCCAGCGGCGGGATCGGCCTGGCCTTCGTGGCCTTCCCGGCGATCATCTCCGAGGCGCCGGCCGGCGCCCTGATCGGCGTGCTCTTCTTCGGCTCGCTGGTGATCGCCGGCCTCACGTCGCTGGTCTCGGTGATCGAGGTCGTGATCTCGGCGGTCCGCGACAAGCTCGAGCTCACCCGCGCCACCGCCGCCCTGGTCGTCACCATCCCCTCGGCGGTGCTGAGCCTGGTCTTCTTCTCCACGACCAGCGGGATCTACGTCCTCGACATCCTCGACCACTTCATCAACCAGTTCGGCATCCTGCTGGTCGCCGTGGTCTCGATGGTCGTCGTGTCGTGGGGCGTCCGCGCGCTGCCGATGCTCGCCGACCACCTCGACGCCGAGGGGTCGATCCGGCTCGGCACCTGGTGGCGGGTGCTGGTCTCGGTGGTGACGCCGATCGCGCTGGCCTACGTGCTGGTGCAGGCCTTCCTCGACGACCTGCAGGAGCCCTACGGCGGCTTCCCGCAGTGGATGCTGCTGACCTTCGGCTGGGGGGCGGCCGCGCTGGTGCTGGTCGCCGGCTTCGCCCTGGCACGGGTCGGCTGGCGGACGGGCACCCGGCTCGAGCCGCCGTACGACGCCACCACCCAGCCGGCCTCCGGCCCGACGGAAGGACGCTGACATGTCCGGTAGCGCGATCGCGATGATGCTGCTCGCGATGGTCGTCATCTGGGGCGGGCTCGCGCTCGCCGCGGTCAACCTCAGCCGCAGCAAGGACACGCCGCGGACCGACGAGCTCCACCGCGACCTGTGACGGCTCAGGCACCCACGCGGGTGCCTGGGTCGAACGGGACGAAGTCGGCCTTGTCGCGGACGCCGCAGTCGGGGCAGCACCAGTCCTCGGGGACGTCGGCCCACGCCGTCCCGGCGGCGAAGCCCTCGTGCTCGTCGCCCGCCTCGACCTCGTAGGTGTAGGAGCAGCCGGGGCAGCGGGCGGCGAGCACCTCCCCGGTCCCGGCCGGCTCGACCGCCGGGGCCGCGACCGGCGCGGGCGTCCCGGGCGTCCCGGACGGCTCGGGTGCCGACCCGCCGTACGCCGCCAGCACCCGCTCCCGCTTCCGCGGGCTGATGTTGGCGCGGGTGACGTCACCCTCGAAGTGGCGCAGCACCCGCGGGTCCATCACCCGCCGCCACACCGGCGGGACCAGCGCGAGCAGGATCATCCCGGCGTAGCCCGTGGGGAGCACCGGGCTCTCCTCGAAGTCGCGCAGCGCCTGGTAGCGCCGGGTGGGGTTGGCGTGGTGGTCGCTGTGGCGCTGCAGGTGGTAGAGCAGCACGTTGGTCGCGATGTTGTTGGAGTTCCAGCTGTGGCTGGGGTCGACCCGCTCGTAGCGCTCCCGCCGCCCGACGCCGACCTTCTGGCGCAGCATCCCGTAGTGCTCCATGTAGTTGACGACCTCGAGCAGCGAGAAGCCGACGACGGCCTGGATCACGAGGAAGGGCAGCAGCCCGGGGCCGAGCCACGCCACCAGCGCCCCCCAGAGCACCAGCGTCATCAGCCACGCGTTGAGGACGTCGTTGCCGATCCGGAACGGGTGCAGCCTCCGGCGCGCGTAGCGCCGCTTCTCCAGCCGCCAGGCGCTCGCCAGCGAGCCGAGGACGGTGCGCGGCCAGAACGCGTAGAAGCTCTCGCCGAGCCGGGCGGACGCAGGGTCCTCGGGGGTCGCGACCCGCACGTGGTGGCCGCGGTTGTGCTCGATGTAGAAGTGGCCGTAGCAGACCTGTGCCAGCGCGATCTTGGACAGCCACCGCTCGTTGGCCTCCCGCTTGTGGCCGAGCTCGTGGGCGGTGTTGATGCCGATCCCGCCGATGCAGCCGATCGAGACGGCGAGGCCGACCTGCTCCCACAGCGCCAGCGCGTCGCCGGAGACCGGATCGCCCCGCACCAGCAGGTAGCTCGCGCCGACGAACGCGGCGTACTGGATCGGGAGGAAGAGGTAGGTGATCCAGCGGTAGTACCGGTCGTTCTCCAGCGTCTCGATCAGGTCCTCGGGCGGGTTCGCGCGGTCCAGGCCGGCGACCAGGTCGATCGCCGGCACGACCACCAGGATCACCACCGGCCCGATCCAGAGCCAGGCCCCGAGGCCGGTGAGCAGCCACCCGCCGTAGCCGACGAAGGCCAGGCTCGGCACGACCAGGCCGATCAGCCACAGCCGGCGCTTGTGGTCGCGCCACTGCTCCGTGGAGCCGTCGGGCACCGTGCTGTGGCGGATCTGCTCGCTCGGAACGGGCATCGGGGGACCTCCCTCGTCGGTTTACACGACCATAGGGTTTGTAAACCTGCTTTGACAAGAGACCGCCGAATGTCAAGTGCGGCGCGAGGACGGTCACGGCAGGATGGGCGGCATGGAGGGACAGGCGTTCGGCATCGACTTCGGCGGTACCGGCATCAAGGGGGCACCGGTCGACCTCGAGACCGGCGACTTCGCCGAGGAACGGTTCCGGGTCACCACCCCGCAGCCGGCGACGCCCGCGGCGGTCGCGGAGGTGCTCGCCGAGCTGCTCACCCACTTCCCCGGCTCGACCGGGCCGGTGGGCGTGACGGTCCCGGGCGTCGTACGCCGGGGGGTGGTGCGGTCCGCGGCCAACATCGACCCCGGCTGGATCGGCACCGACGCCGACCGGCTGCTCAGCGACCGGACCGGGCGCGAGGTCCACGTCGTCAACGACGCCGACGCGGCCGGCCTGGCCGAGGTCAGCTACGGCGCGGCCCGCGGCCGGCGGGGGCTGGTGATCGTGACGACGCTCGGCACCGGGATCGGCTCCGCGCTGATCCACGACGGCGTGCTGGTCCCCAACTCCGAGCTCGGGCACCTCGAGATCGACGGCCACGACGCCGAGAGCCGCGCCGCCAACAGCGCCCGCAACGCCGAGGAGCTCTCGTGGGAGGCGTGGGCGGTGCGGCTCACCCGCTACTACCGGGTGGTCGAGCGACTGCTCTCGCCCGACCTGTTCGTGGTGGGCGGCGGCGTCTCCAAGGAGTCCGCGGAGTTCCTGCCGCTGCTCGACCTCGAGACCCCGATCGTCCCGGCCACCCTGCTCAACCGCGCGGGCGTCGTCGGCGCCGCGCTCCACGCGACCCGTGCCGGGCACTGAGTACGCCGGCGGTGCCGCCGCGCCGTCCCGCCCCGCGACGCTGGTCCCCATGACCCTCCCCCAGCGCCTGGCCCGCGTCCTGCCCCTCACCCTGCTGGTCCCTGGCGGCCCTGGGTGGCGCTGCCTCGACAACGAGACGTACGTGCCGGCTCCGTGGGCGAGTGCCTCGGCCAGGCGACTTCGCCGACCTGGTCGTCCTGGTCGTGGTCCGTGCTGCTCGGGCCGGCGCGCTGCTCTGGGCCTCCCGGCTCCCCCGCGTGCTGGCGCCACCTCGGCGCCCTGCTGCTCGTCGGCGCCGCTCGTTCGTCTGGTGTCGCCGCCACGCGAGTCCGCCCTCGCACTCGACGTCGATCGCGACTACGACGCCGTCGCTGCCCCTGCCCCTGGTCGCCGTCGCCGTCGCCCTGCTGGCCGGGCCCGTTGCGACGTACGGCGTCGGTCCGGGCGGACCGCTCCGTGGCGAACCGGCTCGCCGTGCTACGCGGTGGCCCCGACGCTCGCGGTGGTCGCCCGCCTCGCCGAGCGACGCCGTCCTCGCCGAGGTGCGGACCGCCGGCGGCTGGCGGCCGTGCCGGTGACGCTCTACGCCCACCGTCGTCGAGGGACACGGGCCGACGCACGCCTACGCCGCCGACGGCTCGGGTGACCCTCTCCTACTGCGGGGTCCAGGTCGACGGCCGCCACGCCTACCTACGCGTGGAGCTGGTGCCGCCCCAGCGGTCCCTGCGAGGAGCTCCTCGACGTCGACGCTCGCCTGGCGGCTCCGCCCGATGCAGGAACGACTCCACTACCCCGTCGACGTCGCGGTGGTCCGCGGCGACACCGTGCTGGTCGCGCGACTTCGACGAGGCGGTGCTCGGCGCCCGCCGACGTGCTCGCCGGCCCTGGAGGACGCGCCGGGGCGACCGCCGACGAGCTCGTCGACTGACCCGCGGCCGCCCGGCCGCGGTCGGTCAGTCGTGCTCGCACCGGAGATGGCGCGGGCGACCCGCTTGGGGACGTCGGGGTCGAACACGTTGGGGATGATGAAGTTCGGGTTGAGCTCGTCGTCCTTGACCACCAGCGCGATCGCCGTCCGCCGCGCGGAGCAGCATGTCGAGCGTGACCTCGGAGGCGCGGGCGTCGAGCAGGCCGCGGAAGACGCCGGGGAAGGCGAGCACGTTGTTGATCTGGTTGGGGTAGTCGCTGCGACCGCTGGCGACCACGGCGGCGTACTTCTCGGCCTCGGCGGGGTCGACCTCGGGGTCGGGGTTGGCGAGCGCGAAGACGACCGGCTGGTCGGCCATGTCGGCGATCCACTCCGGCTGCAGGATCCGGGGCGCGCTGACCCCGATGAAGACGTCGGCGCCGTGCAGGACGGTGTGGAGGTCGCCCATCACCCGGCGCGGGTTGGTGGTCTCGGCGAGCTCGCGGTGCGCCTCGGAGAGCGCCGCGTCGCCGGCGCAGATCGCGCCCTCGCGGTCGACGACCACCACGTCGGTGACGCCGGCCGCGAGCAGCAGGGTGACGATCGCGGTCCCCGCGGCGCCACCGCCGGACACGACGACCCGGACCTGCTTCATGTCCTTCCTGACCACCCGCAGCGCGTTGGTGAGGGCGGCGAGCACCACGATCGCGGTGCCGTGCTGGTCGTCGTGGAAGACCGGGATGTCGAGGGTCTCGCGCAGCCGGCGCTCGATCTCGAAGCAGCGCGGGGCGGCGATGTCCTCGAGGTTGATGCCGCCGAAGCCGGGGGCGATCATCTCGACGGCCCGGACGATCTCGTCGGTGTCCTGGCTGGCCAGGCAGATCGGCCACGCGTCGATGTCGGCGAACCGCTTGAACAGCGCCGCCTTGCCCTCCATCACCGGCAGCGCCGCGCCGGGGCCGATGTTGCCGAGGCCGAGCACCGCCGAGCCGTCGGTGACGACCGCGACGCTGTTGCCCTTGATCGTCAGCCGGCTGACGTCGTCGGGGTTGTTGGCCAGCGCGAGGCTGACCCGTCCCACGCCCGGGGTGTAGGCCATCGAGAGGTCGTCGCGGGTGCGCAGCGGGACCTTGGAGGTGACCTCGATCTTGCCGCCGATGTGGAGCAGGAAGGTCCGGTCGCTGACCTTGTGGACCGTGACCCCCTCGACCTGGTCGACGGCGGCGACCACCTGGTCGGCGTGGTCGGAGTCGGCCGCGGAGCAGGTGACGTCGACGACGAGCCGGTCGTGGCTGGACTCCGCGACGTCGATCGCGGTCACGATCCCGCCGTGGTGGGAGATGGCCGTGGCCACGTGGCCCACCACCCCGTGGTCGGGCGCGGTGTGGAGCCGCATGGTGATCGAGTACGACGAGGGCGTGGCGGCCATGCCGCCACCCTTCCCCCTGGGCGTGGTTACCAGCAAGTCCCTGCCGCCGCGGTCGGGACGCTCCGGCCCCCGGTTAGGGTCGACCCATGAGCCAGGCCGTGACCGACAACACCGACGAGTCCCGCTACGAGCTGCACGTCGACGGCTCGCTGGCCGGGGTCGCCGAGTACCGCCGCCACGACGACCGGATCACCTTCACCCACACCGAGATCGACGACGCCTACGAGGGCCAGGGCCTCGGCTCGGTGCTCTCGCGCGCCGTCCTCGACGACTCGCGCGGAGCCGGCCTCGCCGTGCACCCCGCCTGCCCGTTCGTCGCCCGCTACATCAAGCGCCACCCCCGTCCCTACCTCGAGCTGGTCCCGGAGGGCGAGCGCGAGAAGTACGGGCTGTAGAGGTCGAGCCGGCGCTCAGGCCGCGAGTGCGTCCTCGATCTTGTCGGTCAGCTTGGCCGGCTCGGTGGTGGGCGCGAAGCGCTTGAGCACCCGGCCGTCCTTGCCGACCAGGAACTTGGTGAAGTTCCACTTGATGGCGTCTCCGGGGAGCAGGCCGGACTTCTCGTTGCGCAGCCACCCGTAGAGCGGGTGGGCGTCGTCGCCGTTCACGTCGACCTTGGCGAACATCGGGAAGCTCACCCCGAAGCTGCGGTCGCAGAACGAGGCGATCTCCGCCTCGTCGCCCGGCTCCTGCTCGCCGAACTGGTTGCACGGGAAGCCGAGGACGGTGAAACCCTGCTCGGCGTAGGTGTCGTGCAGCTCCTGCAGGCCGGCGAACTGGCTCGTGAAGCCACACTGCGAGGCGGTGTTGACCACGAGCACGACCTGCCCCTCGTACTGCGAGAGGTCGGTGTCGGTGCCGTCGATGGCGCGCGCGGAGAAGTCACCCAGGGAGGTCATGGCCTCGATCGTCCCAGAGGGGTGGTCAGGAGACCCGGCGCGCCCCGGCCGAGGCGGGCGCCGGGAGCACGCCGGGCGCCGGCCAGCCGCGCTCGGCGAACCGCTCGGACACGGCGGCCACGACCGCCTCCGCCTGCTCGCTGCGCACGAGCGCGATCGCGGAGCCCCCGAAGCCGCCGCCGGTCATCCGCGCCCCCAGCGCCCCGTGGGCGAGCACGGTGTCGACGACCGTGTCGAGCTCGGCGCAGGAGATCTCGAAGTCGTCGCGCATCGAGGCGTGCGACTCGCTGAACAGCCGCCCGACGCCCTCCCAGTCGTCGGTCGCCAGCGCCGCGACCACCCGTGCGACGCGGTCGACCTCCGTCACGACGTGGCGGGTACGCCGGCGCAACCGCTCGGCGTCGGGGCCGGTGAGCCGGTCGAGGTCGTCGAGCGTCGCGGCGCGCAGGGTCGGCAGGCCGAGCTGCGTCGCGGCCGTCTCGCAGTCGGCCCGCCGGGAGGCGTACCCGCCGTCGACGAGGGCGTGCGCGGCCCGGGTGTCGACCACGAGCAGCCTCAACCCGGCGGCCCCCGGGTCCCATCCGACGTGTTGGTGCTCGCCGCTGGTGAAGTCGATCAGCAGCGCGTGGCCGGGCTCGGCGAGCAGCGAGACGGTCTGGTCCATCCCGCCGGTCGGCGCGCCGGCGACCTCGGTCTCCGCCCGCATCGTGGGGGCGACCAGATCGGCGGCCGGCAGGTCGAGGCCGGCGGCCTCGCTGACCGCGAGTCCGGTCGAGCAGACCAGCGCCGCGGAGCTCGACAGCCCCGCGCCGAGCGGCACCCGGCCGTCGACGACCAGGTCCATCCCGGGCAGGTCGTGGCCGGCCTCGCGCAGCGCCCACACCACCCCGGCGACATAGCCGGCCCAGCCGTCGACCGCGTCCGGCGCCAGGTCGGCGAGCGCGATCTCGAGCCGGTCCTCGCGCTGCACGCTGGCGACGGTGAGCCGCGCGTCGTCGCGCAGCCCCACGGCGGCGTACGTCGCGTGGGGCAGGGCGATCGGCAGCACCAGCCCGCCGTTGTAGTCGGTGTGCTCACCGATCAGGTTGACCCGGCCGGGGGCCGCGAAGACACCCACCGGGTCGGGGAGCCGGACCGCGAGCGAGCGGGCGACCGCGGCGTCGTCGGCCGGGGCGACGTGCTCGGCGGTCATGCCGGCGAGCCTAGTGCGCACCCGTGCTACTTCCAGCGCCGCAGCCGCAGGCTGTTGGACACCACGAAGACCGAGCTGAAGGCCATGGCCGCGCCCGCGATCATCGGGTTGAGCAGGCCCGCGGCGGCGAGGGGCAGGGCGGCGACGTTGTAGGCGAACGCCCAGAACAGGTTGCCCTTGATCACCGCCAGCGTCCGGCGCGCGAGCCGGATCGCGTCGGCGGCCACCCGCAGGTCGCCGCGCACCAGCGTCAGGTCGCTGGCCTCGATCGCGACGTCGGCGCCGGTGCCCATCGCGAGCCCGAGGTCGGCCTGGGCGAGCGCGGCCGCGTCGTTGACGCCGTCCCCGACCATCGCGACCACGCGGCCCTCGGCCTGGAGCTGCTTGACGACGTCGACCTTGTCGGCGGGGAGCACCTCGGCCACCACGTCGGACTCGGCGATCCCGACCTCGACCGCGACGTGGCGGGCGACCGAGGCGTGGTCACCGGTGAGCAGCACCGGACGCAACCCGAGCTCGCGGAAGCGGCGGACGGCCTCGGCGGAGGTGGGCTTGACCTCGTCGGCGACGAACAGCCAGCCGCGGACCTCGCCGTCCCAGGCGACCTCGACCACGGTCGCGCCCGGCTCGGCGACGTCGCCGGCCTCGACGTCGGCGGTGGGGCGGCCGACGGTGACCTGGCGTCCCGCCACGACCCCGGTGACGCCGTGGCCGGTGGTGGACCGGAAGTCGGCGACGGGTGGCAGCGCTCCGAGCTGCGCCCCGGCTCCGGCGGCGACGGCCCGGCCGATCGGGTGCTCGGACGCGGCCTCGACCGCCCCGGCGAGGCGCAGCACGTCGTCGGCGTCCGTGCCCGTCGCCGACACGGCACCGACCAGCGTCATCACGCCCGTGGTCACCGTCCCGGTCTTGTCGAGCACGATGGTGTCGACCCGACGGGTCGACTCGAGCACCTCCGGGCCCTTGATCAGGATCCCGGCCTGGGCGCCCCGACCGGTCCCGACCATGAGCGCGGTCGGCGTGGCCAGGCCCAGCGCGCAGGGGCAGGCGATGATCAGCACCGCCACGGCGGCCGTGAACGCCGCCGACGCCCCCGCGCCGTTGCCGAGCCAGAAGCCCAGGGTCGCCACGGACAGCGCGATCACGATCGGGACGAAGACGCCGGAGACCCGGTCGGCGAGTCGCTGCACCTCCGCCTTGCCGGTCTGGGCGTCCTCGACCAGCCGTGCCATCTGGGCGAGCTGGGTGTCGCCGCCGACCCGGGTCGCGCGCACGACCAGCCGGCCGCCCGCGTTCACGGTGGCGCCCACGACGGTGTCGCCGGGCCCGACCTCCACCGGCACCGGCTCGCCGGTGAGCAGCGAGGCGTCGACCGCGGAGCTGCCGTCCTCGACCTCGCCGTCGGTGGCGATCTTCTCGCCCGGGCGGACGACGAACCGGTCGCCCACCGCGAGCTCGGCGGTCGGGACCATCACCTCCGTCTCGCCACCGGGGCCACCCCGCAGCACGGCGACCTGCTTGGCGCCGAGCTCGAGCAGGGCGCGGAGCGCGGCGCCGGCCCGCCGCTTGGAGCGGTGCTCGAACCAGCGGCCGGCGAGCAGGAACGTCGTCACCCCTGCCGCCGCCTCGAGGTAGATGTTGCCCGCCCCGTCGGTGCGCTGGACGGTGAGCTCGAAGGGGTGGGTCATGCCGGGGGTCCCGGCGGTGCCGAGGAAGAGCGCGTAGAGCGACCAGCCGAACGCCGCGAGCGTCCCGACCGAGACCAGGGTGTCCATCGTCGTGGTGCCGTGGCGCAGGTTGGTCCAGGCGGCCCGGTGGAAGGGCCAGGCGCCCCACACCACGACGGGCGCGGCCAGTGTCAGCGAGGCCCACTGCCAGTAGTCGAACTGCCACGCCGGCACCATCGCCAGCGCGATCACCGGGATCGTCAGCACCGTCGAGAGGACCAGCCGCTGCAGCAGCGGGTCGGCCGGGACGTCCTCCCCGGTGGACGGCCCGGTGGACGGCGCGGTGGCCGGCAGCGTCGCGGCGTACCCGGCCTGCTCGACGGTCTCGACCAGCTGCTCCGGCGTGACGGTCCCGGTGTGCGTGACCTTCGCCTTCTCGGTGGCGTAGTTGACGGTCGCGACCACGCCGTCGAGCTTGTTGAGCTTGCGCTCGATCCGGTTCGCGCAGGACGCGCAGGTCATGCCCGAGATGGTGAGCTCGAGGTCCTGGGAGTGGGTGAGGTCAGTGGTCATGAGCGGTCGCCTCCTGGGTGAGCGCGGCGGTGTGCACGGCGCCGTCGTGGCGGAAGTCGAGGAACAGCCGGTAGCGCCCGGCGCTCGGGACCTCGGCCAGGAACGACACGTCGGGTCCCGACGCTGTGCCCGCGGTGCCCGCTGTGTCCGGCGTGTCCTCGGGGTGGACGTGGAGGTAGCCGAGGTCGCCCTCGCGCAGCGCGACCAGATGTCCGTAGGAGCCCAGGTAGGGCTCGAGGTCGTCCACCGGTACGCCGTCGCGGGTGATCGTCGCGGTCACCGGCGAGGACTCCCCCGGCACCAGCTCGCCGGCCAGGCTCACCTCGTACCCGGCGACGCGGGCGGTGCGGCTCGGCTCGGGGGGCGCGGCCGGTCGGAAGTCGCCGGCGCGCTGGACGTCGGTGCCGAGGATCAGCGCCGGGCCCTCGCGGGGCGTGAAGTCGGCGATCAGCCGGGTGGTGCCGGGCTCGAGGTCGGCGTCGACGCTCCACACGCCGTCGTCGGAGAGCGTGGGGTGCAGGTGCTGGTAGCCGGAGCCGTCGCGGTTGATGGCGACGAGGTGCAGCGGCCGCTCGTGGACGAGGTCGTAGCCCTGCACGGCATGTCCGGAGGGGTCGTCGACGACGAAGCGCAACGGCCGCTGGCCGAGCACGCGCAGGGTGTACCCCTGGTCGGAGGACGCGAGCCCGCCGGCCGCCGAGGCCGGCTCGCCCGCGGACGCGTCCTCACCGTGGCCGGCGCCGTGGCCGTCACCGTGGTCGGTGGCGCCCATCTCCTCGTGGGTCGCGGTCGCGGTGTCCCCGACGGGATTGGTGACCGCGCCGACGCCGCGCGCGGCGAGGAAGACCACGGCGAGCGCGAGGACGAAGGTGACGACGCGGGTGCGGGTGTCCATCACGCTCACGCCAGCTGGTAGCCGGCCTCCTCGACGGCTGCCTGCACGGCAGCGGCGTCGAGCGGCTCGGCGCTGGTCACGGTGAGGGTCCCGGTCTCGAGGACGACGTCGACCTGCTCGACGCCGGGCACCTCGGAGACCTCCTCGGTGACGGAGGCGACGCAGTGGCCGCAGGTCATGCCGGTGACGGTGAAGTGCTGGGTGCTCATGGGGTCTCCTTCAGGGGATGGCCTGGGAATGGCAGGGAATGGCCGGGGAACGGCAGGGATGGTCAGGACCGGACCAGCCGGGCGATCGCGTCGGAGGCCTCGCGGACCTTGCGGTCGGCCTCGGGCCCGCCCTGCTTCGCTGCGTCGACGACGCAGTGGGTGAGGTGGTCGTGGAGCAGCGTCAGCGCGACGGATTCCAGCGCCTTGGTGGCGGCGGAGACCTGGGTGAGGACGTCGATGCAGTACTTCTCGTCCTCGACCATCCGCTGCAACCCGCGGACCTGGCCCTCGATCCGGCGCAGCCGCTTGAGGACCTTGTCCTTGTCGTCGTGAGCGAGGTAGCCGTGCACGTGGCCCTCGGGGTGGGTGGTCTCCGTCATGCCGACACCATACCCCCCTACCGTATGTGGCACAAGGTTGTGGCCGTCACCCCTGTCGGAGGGGCCGTCGGAGGAATAGTCTCCGAAGAGGGGCGCGGCGCGGCACCGCGCGGGGGAGGACGACATGGGACTCATCACCGACGTACGGCTGCGCCAGCCCCGGCCCGACGACCTGGTGGGCGACCGGTTCGTCGTCACCGGCATCGGCGCGGGCTTCGAGGGCACGATCGGGATCCGCGTGCTCGGACCCGGCGGCCGGGTCCTCGCCCAGGACTCCGCCCAGTCCGCCGGCGGCGGCATCGGGCTCGGGGAGTTCTCGACCCGGGTGCGCCTGGACCGGGCACCCCGCCCGGGCACCCGGCTGACCGTCCAGGTCTTCGGCGACAACCCCGGGCTCCCCGACGAGGGACCCAGCCCCGGCTTCCACCTCCGCGAGGTGGAGGTCATCTGCTTCCCGGGCTCGCGCGGCCACCTGCTCTATCGCGTCGAGTCCGGCGACACCCTCACCGGCATCGTGCGCGCGCTGCGCGACTTCACCCGCACCACCGTCGCGCAGGTCGTGGCGGCCAACCCCCGGATCGAGGACCCCGACCTGATCCGCACCGGGTGGCGGCTGCGGATCCCGATCCGCGACTGACCGCGACCGTCCCGCGCTCCCAGGCAACCGCCACGACCTCGCCAGCGTCTCCCTCGTGAGACGACCACCAGGAGTCACCATGACCAGCCTCAGCTCCCGTTCCCCCCGCACCCGCCGCGCCGCTGCTCGCCGTCCTGCTCACGGCCGCGCTCGCGCTCTCCACCGCACCGGCCCCGGCCGGCGCCGACCCGGACGGTCCGGGCCGCAGCACCGCGGCCGCCCCCGCCGACGCCGGCAAGACCCTCGGTCGTTGGCAGGTCCGTCCCGCCGGCGCCGACACCTGGGAGGTCAGCTGGCGCTCCCCCTCGCGGCTGCCGGTGACCTCCGACCGTCCCACGATCGTGCAGGACGGGGCCCCGATCGGCGTCCCGACCGTGCGTGACGACGGCCGGACCGTCGTGACGACCGTGACCTCGCGGACCCGGCCGGTGCCGGCCGAGCTCGACGTGGTGCTCTCCGGTGACCGCCTCGACGTCCCCGGCACGGACACCGCCGACCAGCGGGCCGCGCCGGGCAGCCCGGCCCGGCTCGCCCCGAAGCTCGCGGAGGACCCCGCCGAGCCGGGCACCTACGACGTGGTCAGCAGCGACTACGAGCTCGACCCGGTGAAGCTGCCCCGGATGCGGCAGCCGATCGAGATGGTCGGCCACGTGGTGGAGCCCGCGGCCGACGCGGCGACCGGCCCCCGGCCGCTGGTGCTGTTCCTCCACGGCCGCCACTCCTTCTGCTACGACCCGACCGGGTCGGGGGCCGACGAGTGGAGCTGGCCGTGCCAGGCGCCGGCACTGGAGATCCCCAGCCACCTCGGCTACGACTACATCCAGCAGGTGCTGGCCTCGCAGGGCTTCGCGACCGTCTCGGTGCGGGTCAACGGCATCAACGCCCAGGACTACCGGCTCGAGGACGGCGGCGCCGACGCCCGGGCGCAGATCGTGCAGCAGCACCTCGACCACTGGGTCGACCTCGCCGGTGACCACCAGCTCGACCTCGAGCAGGTCGTGCTGGTCGGCCACAGCCGCGGCGGGGAGGGCGTGGACCGGGCGTCCATCCAGATCCCCACGACGGCGCCGTACACGATCGCGGGGCAGGTGCTGCTCGCTCCGACCGACTTCGGCACCCAGACCGCGCCGTACGTCCCGACGGTCACGGTGCTGCCCGCCTGCGACGGCGACGTCTTCGACCTGCAGGGCCAGCGGTTCACCGACAGCAGCCGCGACCTGCTGGGCGACGACACCTCGCTGAAGAGCTCGGTGATGGTGACCGGCGCCAACCACAACTTCTTCAACACCGAGTGGACGCCCGGGATCGCGCAGGCGCCGGCGTGGGACGACTGGTTCGGCGGCGGCCCCCGCAGCCTGTGCGGGTCGGGCTCCCCGACCCGGCTGACCGACAGCGAGCAGCGCCGGGTCGGCGTCGCCTACGTCGCCGGGGCCGTGCAGCTGTTCACGCGAGACGACCAGTCGGTGCTGCCCCTCTTCGACGGCTCGGTCGTCCGGCCGCCCTCGGTCGGCGCCGCCGACGTCCGCTCCCACGCCCTCGGCGGCGGCCGCGACGTCCGGCGTCCCGCGATCGACACCGGGCTCTCGCTGGCCGACGGCGCCGACACGGCGTTCTGCCAGGGCGTCTACGACCCGGGGAGCGCCGACGCGTGCGGGCGCGAGGCCGGGCTGTGGGGCCAGGTGCCCCACTGGTACGACGCGGGCGAGTTCGCGCCGCCGCGGCGGGAGCTGGAGATGTCGTGGACCGACGTCGGCCAGTCCGGCGGGCTGGTCCTCGACGACCCGCTCGACCTCTCCACCGGCCGGCTGGAGCTGCGCACCATCGTCGACCCGACGCTCGGCGACGTCCGGCTGCGGCTGCGGCTGACCGACGCCGACGGCGCCACGGCGACGATCACCCCGGCCGACGACGGGCTGGTGCGGGCGCTGCCGTCGGACCGCCGGGTCGCGAAGCGCTGGGCCCAGACCGTGGTCGCGGACCCCGCCGACGCCGGCGGCGCCCTCGACCTCACCCGGATCACCGGCGTGGACCTGGTCGGCGACAGCGAGGACGGCCGGATCTGGGTGCTCGACCTCGCGGCCGCACCCGAGACGCTCGCCTCCGTCCCCGACACCCGGGCCGCGACCGTCAGCCTCGGCCGGCTGCGGGTGCTCGAGGGCGACGGCGACACCCCGGTCACCGCCGAGGTGCCCTTCACCGTCGCCGGCGACCTGGACGCCCCGGCACAGCTGCTGGTCGGCGTGGTGGACAGCTCCCGGCGCCGGTCGCGGGCGGAGATCCGGCTCGACCTCGCACCGGGCCAGACCTCGGGCACGATCCCGCTGGAGTACCAGCCGAACCGGCTCGACGACTACCGCGTGCGGCTCACCAGCCTCTACGCCCACCCAGTGCGCGGCGTCATGACCGACCAGTACGCCGGGTCGCTGCGGATCATCGACGACGACCCGGCCCCGCGGTTGCGGCTCACCACTCCGCGACGGGTCGACGAGGGCAGCAGGATCCCGCTCCGGATCCGGGTCTCGGGCGGGGCGGCGTACCCCCTCTACGTGGGGGTGCAGGTGGTCCGCAGCCGCGCCGGGCTCGAGCCGCTGCGGGTCGGTGACGTCCCCTCGCGGTGGCTGGACCGGCACGACGTCGCGAGCGACGACGCCGGGCGTCCGCTGTTCCGGGCAGGGGTCTACGTCTTCGAGCGGCTCCGCCCCGGCGAGCGCTCGGCGACGCTGATGCTGCCGACCCGCAACGACCGGGTCGACGAGGGCGTCGAGGCCGTGACCTTCCGGCTCACCGACCAACGCCGTGCCGGCCAGCGGACGGTGCGCGTGGTGGACTGAGCCGATGGCGATCCGGCGGCCGCTGACCGCCGCGGTCCTCGGCGCCCTGCTGGTCGCGACGACGTCGCTGGCCGGGTGCCGCTCGCCCGCGTCGGGTCCGGAGGACGACGGTCCGGCACCCGAGCTGACCGTGGGCTTCACCCAGCTGATCCCGCGCGAGGGCACGCGCCACGCCCTGCTGCGGGTCACCAACACCGGCGCGAGCGGGCTGACGGTGCGGTCGGTGGCGCTCGACTGGCCCGGCTACGCCGGCGGCGACCCCAGCCCGGCGGACCCCACGATCCCCGCCGGTCGCACCCTCGACCTGCGGCTCGAGCTCCCCGACCCGACCTGCGAGCCGACCGACGCCGCCCCGGTCGGGGTGGTCGAGACCCACACCGGCACGGTCCGCGTCGCGCTGTCGCCGACCGGGACGACGTACCTGCGGCGGCTCTGGCGCACCCAGTGCGACCACACGATGGTCGAGGAGGCGGTGGGCGTGTCCTACTCCCCCGGCTGGCGGGTGGTCGGCCGGGGCTCCGACGCCCGGGCGCGCGGCGCCGTGGTGCTCCGCCGCCGCTCGAGCGAGGAGCCGGTCGCGGTCGAGGACGTCGACGGCAGCGTGCTGCACGGGCTGCGGCTCCCCGGCCCCACGCTGCTGCCCCCGGGAGAGTCCGTCGCCCGGATCCCGCTGGAGATCACCCCCGGCAACCGGTGCGACGAGCACGCCCGCGGCCAGGCGACCGCCCCGTTCGACTTCTCGATGCAGCTCCGGCTCGGGGACCGCCCCCCGGTTCGCTATCCCGTCGAGGTGCCGCTGGCCGCGATGCAGGCGGCCACCGAGGCCCTCGACCTCGCCTGTGGCACCTGACCGGACCCGACTTCCGCGGTGCTGCTGCTACTTCCGCGGGTGCTGACCTCCGCGGGAGTGACCACAGCACCGCGGGAGACGGGGGGTCAGCCGACGCGGATGCTGCCGGTGGTGGAGGCGGCGGTGAACGGGCCGGCGCCGGGGTAGGCGACGGTGAGCGGGAAGGTGCCGCGCGGGTGCTTGCGGTGGCGGCCGAAGCGCACCACGGCCGCGCCGTCGTCGAGGGTGACGGTGCGGGCGCGGTCGCCCACGGTGACGGTGACCTTGCCGCCCGGGTCGGGGCGTACGTCGGCCGGCTTGCCGACGGTGACCCGGACGGTGACGACCCGCTTGCGCACCGAGGTGTCGACCTCGAGCACGGCCTGCGCCGTGGTCAGCGGCAGCAGGTCGGGGACCTGCTCGACGGTCTCGAGGCCCTCCCCCGAGAGCCGCACCCGGCAGGTGAGCCGGTGGCCGACGTCCCAGGGCCGCACGGTGTACGTCGCCTCGCGGGCGCCCTTGATCGCCCGCTCGCCGCGCAGCCACAGGAAGGAGGCGGTGGCGGACCCGGGCGTCCAGCGGCCGGGCCGGGCGGTCAGCTCCTTGCCGAGCGCGGCGGTGCCGGCGAGGCTGGCCGGGCGCTCGACGGTGATGCCGCTCTGGCCGGCGGCGCGGATCAGCCGGTTGGCGCGCTTGCGGATCGCCGGGAGCTTCGCGTAGAGGTTGCTGCCCGGGCAGGCGGTGTCGTTGGTGTCGCGGTGGCCGTCGATCACGGGGAGCCGGACGACCCGGCCCGCGGCGAACTTGTCGCTGCCCTCGGAGCGCACGCTGACCTTGCCGCGCGGCTTGCCGTCGTACTTCGCGAGCTTCCAGGCCGCGATCGCCGCGACCCCGTCGAGCATCGCGTTGCTCGGGCGGCCGCTCTCGAGGTTGCCGATGCAGGAGATGCCGGTCGAGTTGTGGTTGAAGCCCAGGGTGTGGGCGCCGCGGACCAGCTTGTTGGCGCCGCCGGCGCGGCCGACGTAGGTGCGCCCGAACCGGTCGACGAGGAAGTTGTAGCCGATGTCGGACCAGCCCAGGCTCTGGGTGTGGTAGGCGTACATGCCGCGGATCAGCGCCGGGACGTCGCCGCGGTCGTAGTCGTTGGCGTTGACCGTGTGGTGGACGTGGACCTGCTTGAGGGTGTCGACGAACGACGGCCGGCCGCTGCGCAGCGACTCGTTGGCGCCCCAGTCCTTGCGACCGATCAGGTCCGGTCGCGCCACCTTCCCGGTGGGCTCGGCCTCGGCCTCGGCGGCGCGGGCGGAGACCTGCTGGTCGAGCAGCAGGTCGGCGGCCCGGCGGGCCGGATGGAGCAGCACCAGTCGTCAGGTCGCGCGGCCGGTGGCCCTCGACCCGCACCTGGACGCCGGTGGCCCGACCGATCCACACCAGGTCGGTGCCGAGCAGTGCGGTGTCCTCGGGGACGTCCTGGAGCACCGGCAGCTGCTGCCACGCGCCCCAGCGGTCACCGACCCGGGAGCGGACCTGGACGCTGGGCGGTCGCTCCTCGACACCCCAGGTGAAGCCCACCATCGAGTGCACGGAGGTGGGCAGCCGCTCGGACTCCCAGCGGCCGCCGGCCTGCTTGGGCAGCAGCTCGTCACCGAGCCGGACCTGCAACGACTTCACGTCGCTGTCGCCCTGGCCGGAGAGGACCAGCGCACCCTCCTCGGGCACCGGTTCCTCACCGTCGGGGTGGAGCGCCACCCGGGCGGCCACGCCGACGGAGGCGAGCGCAGCACCGCCGACGGCCAGCTTCAGCAGCGGCCGCCTCGCCGTCCCACCGACGGCAGTGTCCCCACGAGTCACAGGCGCCACCGTAGCCGCCGGACCCGGGCAGGCGGGTCAGGCGCGGCCGAGGGAGGGGGTCAGCCGGCGTTCTCCAGCACGACGGCCAGCCCCTGGCCGACGCCGATGCAGATCGCGGCGAGGCCCCAGCGCTCGCCGGACTCGCGGAGCCGGTGGGCGAGGGTGCCGAGCACCCGGGTGCCCGAGGCGCCGAGCGGGTGGCCGATCGCGATCGCGCCCCCGCGGCCGTTGACGATCGCCGGATCGACGTCCCAGGCGTCCACGCAGGCCAGCGACTGCACGGCAAAGGCCTCGTTGAGCTCGACCGCGGACACCTCGGCCCAGCCGATCCCGGCACGGGCCAGGGCCCGCTCGGCCGCCTCGACCGGTGCGAGCCCGAACCGCTGCGGCTCCAGCGCCACCGCACCCCGCCCCGCGACCCGGGCCAGCGGGGCGCGGCCGATCCGGTCGGCCGCGCGCTCCGAGCCGAGCAGCAGGGCGCCCGCGCCGTCGCTGAGCGGGGAGGCGTTGCCGGCGGTGATGGTGCCGTCGGGGCGGAACGAGGGCCGCAGGCCGGCGAGCTGCTCGACGCTCGAGCCGGGGCGGATCCCCTCGTCGCGGGCCAGCTCGACGCCGGGGACGGCGACCACCAGGTCGTCGTAGAACCCCTCGTCCCAGGCCTGCGCGGCGAGCCGGTGCGAGCGTGCCGAGAACTCGTCCTGCCGCTCCCGGGAGATGCCGAGCTCGTCGGCGACCTGCTCGTTGCACTCCCCCAGCGAGGCGGTCCACTCCGGCGGCATCCGCTCGTTGACCAGCCGCCAGCCGAGGGTGGTGGAGACGGCGGTGACGTTGCCGGCGGGGTAGGCGCGCGAGGGCTTCGGGAGCACCCACGGCGCCCGCGTCATCGACTCCACGCCACCGGCGACGACGACGTCGGCGTCACCGGTCTCGACGGTGCGTGAGGCCTGCATCGCCGCGTCCAGGGAGGAGCCGCAGAGCCGGTTGACGGTCGTGGCCGGCACCGAGACCGGGAGGCCGGCGAGCAGCACGGCCATCCGGCCGACGTTGCGGTTGTCCTCGCCGGCCTGGTTGGCGCAGCCCCACGCGACGTCCTCCACCGCGGCCGGGTCGAGGTCGGGCGCCTGGGCCAGCACCCCGGAGAGCGCCGTCGCGGCCAGGTCGTCGGGTCGCGCCTCGGCGTACGCACCCCCGAACCGGGCGAACGGCGTCCGGACGGCGGCGTACAGGTAGCAGTCGGTCATGCGAGCCCCTCCTCGGTCAGCACCTGCTGCAGGGTACGGAACGCCGGCGCCGCGGCCGGCACGCCGCCGTGCACCGCGGCCGCCAGCAGCACCTCCTGCAGCTCCGCGGCCGTGAGCCCCTCTGCCAGGGCGGCCCGGACCTGCCCGGCGAACCGGTCCTCGTCTGCGACGAGGGCGAGCGCGGTCAGCGCGACCAGGGAGCGGGAGCGGGGGTCCAGGGCCGGGTCCGCGGGCGGCGGCCCGGCGGCGTACTGCCGGACGAGCTGCTCGAACCCGGCCGTGACGCCCGCCGCCTCACCCAGCGCGTGGGTCAGCAGCAGCCGGGCCACGACGTCCGGCGACGCGGCGGGCGCGAGGTGGGCGACGCCTTCGAGCTCGACGTAGCGGCCGTCGCGGACGCCGTCGGCCAGCTCCCGGACCGTCGCGGTCGGGGTGGTGACGTCGGCGCTGCCGGCGATCGCGAGCACCGGCACCCCGATCTCGGCGAGCCGGTCGCGCACGTCGAAGCCGGCCACCGCCTCGCGGACCTGGGCATAGCCGCGCTCGTCGACCACCTCCGGGCCGACGGTGCCGTGCGCCGCCACCGCCGCGACCCTGGCGCCACTGCCCGCGATCGCGACGCTGAGCACCCGCTCCGGCACGTCGAGGGCGAGCTGCAGCGCCACCAGCCCGCCGACGGAGTCACCGGCGACGTGGAAGTGCCGCTGGTCGCGGGAGGCGCAGACGTCGTCGACGACCCGCAGCACCCCGGCCGCGAGCTCGGCGACGGTGAAGCCCTCCTCGGGCACCGTGGTGTTGTAGCCGTGCCCCGGCAGATCCCAGGCGAGCACGTCGAAGGCGCCGGTGAGTCCCGCGGCGCAGTCACCCCAGAGCGTCCGGGCACTGGTTCCCAGCGAGGGTCCGAGCACCAGCAGCGGCAGCTGCTCGCGGTCGCGGGCACCGGACATCCGGACCGCGGTGACGGTGGGGATCATCGGCCCATCATGGGCCGGACGGCCGCGCCGCCGGTGGGCGGGCCAGCCGACGCGACGCCTGGGACATCGCTCCGGGTCCACACCTGCGGCACCTCTGTGGCCATGTCATCCACCGCACGAGGGTCCGCTTTCGGTCAGCAGGCTCGACCAGCTGGGTCCTTCGAGCGGCGATCAGTCTCCGCCTGACCCGGGACGGGTTGCGCGGCGGGCGTCGAACCTTGGTCGGTGGTTCACGTCGCGTCGGTGGATGCCCTGGGTGATCGTGGCCGCGTCGTCGTAGGCGTGAATGTCGAAGCTGAGCTGTCGTCCCTCGACCGACGTGAGCTCGACGTCTCATGGTCGCCTGCGCGCCGATCGGGGTGGGTGCGGTGTGGCTGAGGTCGACGTGGACGGGCAGGGTCTGCTCGCCGGGGTCGAGATGGCCGTCGAGGGCGTCATGCACGCCCACTCCTCCGGCGGCTCCAGCACCCACAGAGTGGCCCACCAGCACGATGCGGTCGGAGTCGATCCCTGGCTGGCGACGCAGCCATCCCAGCGCCGTACGGAGGTCCTCGGCGAAGGTAGGCATGGTGGCGACACCGACATCACCGCTGCGGCCATGGCCGCGGGCATCGAGCAGGAGCACGCGCAGGCCGGCGTCCAGCAGAGGCTGCGAGAGCGGGACCATGTCCGCTGCGCTGGCCCCCCATCCGTGGATGACCAGCGCGACCGGGCCCGGGAGACTGTTCTCTCGCGCGGCGACGGGTTCACGCAACCAGCCGCGCAGGATGACGCCGGGCTCGGTGACCATTCGCACATCGACTGCATCGGCGGGTACGTGTGCGGCCTCGAGCACCCGGCGGACCGGGCGCCCGAAACGCCGGCTCAGAGCCGCCCGCATCGCCCTGGCGAAGACCCACAGAACACCGATGCCGCCCGCGACCCCGGCGGCCGCCCTGAGTGGCACCGTGGTGGGTATCGATCCAGCCAGCGTTCCCACTTCGTCACGCATCCCGCCAGCCCCCACCCTATCAATGGATGCCCAACCGGCAAGTTTGCCCAATAGGCAACGCCGTGGCATTCTCGTGGTGTGACCGAGACAAGTCTGCGAGAAGTCAAACGGCGTGCCACTGCCAGTGCCTTGGCGCAGGCCGCCTTCGATCTTGCCCGCGAGCGTGGTGTCGACGGCTTCACCATCGATGAGGTGGCGGCTCGGGCCGGGTACTCCAGGCGGACCTTCGCCAACCACTACGCGGGCAAGGAGGAGGCCATTGTCGCGGTCGCCTCCGAGCGGGTTCGGCACGCGCTCGACGCGGCCCCCGACGAGGACCTGCCGATCATCGACTGGCTGCAGTCGGTGGCCCGGCAGCAGTTGAGCGACGGTCTGCTCATGGTGCTGCGCGACCTGCGTGTGCTGGCCGAGCGCCATCCTCCGCTCCGGCCCCATCTCCTCGAGGTCCAGCGTGGCATCCGCGAGACCGCGCGCGACGCTGTCTTGGCCCGTTTCGACGGACCCGGGAGCCGGGTCTATGCCCATCTCCTCGTCGGTGCCGCCTACGGCGCCCTGACCTGCGTGCTCGACGGACACATCCCGGTTCGGCTACCGGCAGCATCGACGCAGGACCGCGCCCACGACAGCGCCGTCGACGGCACCGGGGAGGAGGACACGAGCGCGATGACGCTCGAGGACTTCGTCGACCTCACGTTCACCCATCTCCGCGACGGCTTCTGACCCACCACACTGCCCATCCACCATCCGGCACGCGGCCATCGCTCGGTCGTCGTGGCGATCGGTCCATCCCGAAAGAGGCGTTGTCCTGATGTCCACTCTCCTGCACCGGCTCGGGGCACTCGGCTACCGCCGGCCCTGGGCCTTCGTCCTCACCTGGCTCATCGTGCTGGGCAGTGTCGGCGGCCTCGCCGTCACCAGCGACGGGCACATCTCCTCGACCATGACCATCGACGGAACCCCGAGCCAACGGGTCCTGGACCAGCTGGGCGAGGAGCTTCCCGCCGCCAGCGGCGGTCAGGGCACCCTCGTGTTCACCGCCCCCGAGGGGGAGTCCCTCGACACCAGCACGCGCGCGAGCGCCATCGCCGATGCCGCCACCGAGATCGCCGCGCTGCCCGAGGTCGTGGACCGGTCGACCTTCACCGCCGACGCAGCCGACGGGACCGCCGCCACGACGACTTCGCCCGACTCGGCCCGGCGCGATGAGACGACCGGGGGTACCGGCGACACGACCGCTGACCCCCGGCCGCTCCTGGTCGACGGCTCACCCGTCCCGGGCGTTCTTCTCTCTCCCGACGGCAGTGTCGCGATGCTGCAGATGCAGTTCACCACCCAGGTCGACTCCCTGCCTGCCGGGACGACCGAGGGGGTCGTCGACCTCGCCGAGAACGCGGTCGCCGAGACCGGGGTGACGGTGCTGCCCAGCGACTCCCTCGACTCGATGCACCCACCGATCGGCGGCCACGAGGCGATCGGACTGGTCGTCGCCCTGATCGTCCTGTTCATCACCCTCGGCTCACTGTGGGCCGCCGGCCTGCCCATCCTCACCGCTCTGACCGGCGTCGGAATCGGTGTCGGCGGCGCCTTCGCCCTCTCCTCGTCCATCACGTTGACGACGGCAACCCCAGCCCTGGCCCTGATGATCGGGCTCGCGGTCGGGATCGACTACGCCCTGTTCATCCTGCACCGGCAGCGACGCCTGATCCTCACCGAAGGGCTCAGTGCCGCAGATGCCACCGCGCGCGCCCTCGCCACGGCTGGCAGCGCCGTCGTCTTTGCCGGGTCGACCGTCGTCATCGCATTGGTCGGCATGACCGTCATCGGGATCGGGTTCCTGACCACGATGGCCTTGGTGGCAGCCAGCACCGTGGCCCTGGCGGTGCTCATCGCCCTCACCCTCCTCCCCGCATTGCTCGGGATTCTCGGCGAGAGGGTCTGCTCACCCCAGGCACGCGCGAGGACGCACACCGAGACCCTCCCGAGCGGGAAGCGACTCACGAACCGATGGGTCGAGCTCCTCGTCCGACGCCCGTGGTTCGCAGTCGCCGGCGCGGTCGTCATCCTCGGCCTCGCCGCCATCCCCGCCCCGGGCATGGATCTGGGTATGCCCACTGGCGGCTCGAGCCCCCAGGAGAGCACCTCACGGCAGAGCTATGACGCGATCACCCGCGGCTTCGGCGAGGGCTACAACGCCCCACTTCTCGTCGTCGCCCACCCCGAGGACGGCGGCACCCTCGACCAGGCCACGCTCGGCAAGATCGCCGCCGGTCTGAACGGCACCGACGACGTCGCCTCGGCGACCCTGATGAGCACCGACTCCGACCACACCCTGGCCATGTTCACCGTCATCCCAACACAGGGACCCGACGACGACCGCACCGCTGCGCTGGTCGAGAACCTCCGCGATCCTGCGAACCCGCTGGCCACCCAGTCCCAGGCGACGCTCGGAGTCACCGGACTGACCGCGGTCAACCTCGACATCACCGACCGCCTCAGCGCCGCGTTGCCGGAGTACCTGACGATCATCGTCGGCCTGTCCCTGCTCCTGCTGCTGCTCGTGTTCCGCTCCGTCGTGATCCCGATCAAGGCCACAGCCGGCTTCCTGCTCAGCATCGTGGCGACCTTCGGAGTCACGACCGCGGTGTTCCAATGGGGGTGGCTCATCGGACTCGTCGGCCTCGACACCGGCGGGCCGCTGCTCAGCTTCCTGCCGATCATGGTGACCGGCATCCTCTATGGGCTCGCCATGGACTACCAGGTCTTCCTGGTCACTTCCATGCGTGAGGCCCACGCTCACGGAGCGCCTCCAAGGAGCGCAATCGTGCACGGCTTCGAGCATGCCAGCCACGTCGTCGCCGCCGCCGCGATCATCATGGTCTCGGTGTTCGCCAGCTTCGTCTTCAGCGACGACGCCACCATCAAGCAGTTCGGCTTCGCGCTTGCCGTCGGGGTGCTCATCGATGCGTTCCTCGTCCGCATGACCCTGGTTCCTGCAGTGATGAGCCTGCTCGGGCAAAGCGCTTGGTGGCTCCCGCGCTGGCTCGACCGGCTCCTGCCCACCATCGACATCGACGGCGAAGCCCACGGTGAGGTTCACGACGAAGGGCAAGCACACCGGCGAGCGGCACGACACGGGAGCGCGTCGGGCCGCTCGGCCGAAACGGTCGTTGCCGGGAGTGGCGTCAGCCGCGTCGCAGCGCGAGTCCGAGCCAGGTGAACCAGACAATGAGCCCGAGCCCGAAGATGGAGGTCGCGACTTCGGAGGCGACCGGGATGACCGTGACCATGCCGACGGTGGCGAGACCGAGCGCGAGCCCGCCGAGTCCAGCCGAGAGCGCCCTGCTGCGGAAGGCGGCGATCCCGACGACAGCGGCCCAGAGCGCGCCGGCAACCTCGATGCCGCCGCCGAGGGCGTCTTGGACCACGCTGGTCGAGACCCAGGTGGTCAGGGCCAGGTCCGGGTTCTGCGCGTGCAGCTCGACGGCGGCACGCTGACCGACCAGGGCGATGCTCCCGCTGGCGACCAGCATGCCGGACCAGATCAGTCCGAGCGCGGTGGAGGCTCTGGCGAGCGCCGGGACCGGAGCGAGTCGCTGGCCGACTCCGAGGGAGACCAACGCCATGGCGGCTCCGCCGAGGAGATAGAGCACCAGGTACCAGGAGGACAGCTCGGCATGGTGGTCCAGCAGGAAGCTGAGCGACTCCGACGGGTCGTCCACGGGCGAGATCAGACCCCGAGGGACGAAGTAGGCGGCCATGGCGAGGAAGCCGACGACGTAGGTGCCGGCGACGACCTGGGCGGCGACGCCGCCGGCGCGGACGAGGGCGGGCGACGTGGGGGTGGGGACCGGGGGTGAGGCGGCCGTGGTGGATGCGGAAGCGGTGGTGGTGACGGTGTGTGATGTCATGCCTCGACCTTCTGCCACCTGACTGTTCGCCACATCGGAGCAGGGGCCGAAGTCGTCTCGTCCCGCAGGCCGACCCAGTCCGACCGAAAGTCCCATCCGGTCGGCGGCCCGTGCGCTCTAGTCTGGGGTGATGGTCGGAGGCCCGCTGCGTGCCCTCTGGGACGAGCCGCGGGCGGCCGCGCCCGCGGGGACCGCGTGGTGGGATCGGGCTCTCGTCGCCGGACTGATCCCGGTGACGGCGCTCGAGGCGGGGCTTCGTCCGGACATGGTCTGGCCGCTCTGGCACGCGGCGTGGGCGCTTGTCTGCGTCGCGACGCTGCTGTGGCGGGCCCACCGCCCGCTTGCGATGCTCTGCCTCGGCTTCGGGGCACAAACGGTGGCCGGCGTCGTCCCAGCGCTTGCGGGGGAGGCGCACAGCGTCCTGGACGTCACCGCCGTCGTGCTGCTGCTGGCGTACTCGCTGGGCCGTTGGGCCAGTGGACGGGGTGTGGTGGCGGGCAGCTGCTTCCTGCTGGTGGTGCACCTGGCTCGAGAGCCGCTCTACGACTCCAGCGGCGCCTCGATGCTCCTCGGGGTGGGAGCGCTGATGCTGCCGGTGGCCCTCGGTGCGCTGATGCGCTTCTGGGCGCTGTCCCAGGTGCGGGCACGCGAGGAGATCCGGGTGCGTGAGCGCGAGCAGCTGGCCCGCGATCTTCACGACACCGTCGCCCACCACGTCACCGGCATCCTGCTTCACGCGAGGGCGGCCAAGGTCCGGGCCCGGATCGACCCCGGCGCCGCCGCCCAGGCGATCGACGGGGTGGAGGACGCGGCCGCGCGGACACTGGAGGACATGCGCGCCATGGTGGCGGTGCTACGCCACGACGAGGAGCTTGCCCACGGTCGTGCCCCGACGTACGGCGTCGCCGATGTCGCGCTGCTGGGGCGTGACGACGGCGCCGGCCCGCGGGTCGTCATCGAGACCTCCGGCGACCTCGAGGCGCTGCCGGCGCCGTTGGGGTCGGCACTCTTCCGAGCCGCCCAAGAGGCCGTGACCAACGCCCGACGGCACGCAGTGGACCCCACCGTGGTGGCCGTCAACGTATGCCGGGACGGGTCGACAGTGCGGCTGCGGGTCCACGACGACGGGCGGCCGGCCATCCCGGGCCGCGGGCGACGGGCCAGCGCCTCCTACGGCCTGGCCGGTATGCGGGAGCGATTCTCGCTCCTGGGCGGCGAGGTCCGAGCCGGGCCGGATCCCGCGGGCGGCTGGACCGTCGAGGCCACGATCCCAGTCACCGCGGAACCCGGAGGGACCACAGCATGAACATGACAGCGCCGGTACGGGTGCTGATCGCCGACGACCAGGACATGGTCAGGATCGGACTCGCCACCATCCTCGACGCCGACCCGTCCATCGACGTGGTCGGTCAAGCACGCGACGGGCTGGAAGCCGTGCAACAGGTTCGCTCACTCCGTCCGGACGTCTGCCTCTTCGATGTCCGGATGCCCAACCTCGACGGCATCGAGGCCACTCGCCGGGTCGCTGGGCCCGAGGTCGAGGACCCGACCCCCGTCATCGTCATCACCACCTTCGACCAGGACGAGTACGTCTACGACGCACTCCGTGCCGGGGCCCGCGGCTTCCTGCTCAAGGACGCCGATCCGGACCTGCTGACCCGCGCAGTCCGGTCCGCTGCCCAGGGCGATGCACTCATCGCCCCAGCCGTGACTGCGCGACTGCTCGCAACCTTCGTCTCGTCCCGCGCGGGAGCAGCAGCCGAGCCGGTCGACGGGTTGACCCCTCGGGAAGAGGCCGTCCTCGACCTGGTCGCCGCCGGCCGCACCAACGCAGAGATCGCCGACGAGCTCCACCTGTCTCTCAGCACCGTCAAGACGCACATCAGCGCACTCATGACCAAGCTCGCGGCACGCAACCGGGTCGACATCGTGATCTGGGCCTACGAAAGCGGTCGCGTCGCCGATGGACGTAGCCGTTGAGCCAGCACACGAATGGGGTCGTCGCGGCGCCTTGTCACCCCGTATCACTCCTGAGCGGCACCGCCGATCAGGACGCAAGCCCGCGGTTCGC
>CAWCGW010000004.1:0-205851 GCA_963795215.1 uncultured Actinomycetota bacterium | reverse complement strand
CCCACCCACACAGGGCAAGCAACGGTGCAGCAGAGGACAACCAAGACACAGATCAACCGACCTGATGCCTCAGAACCCCAACAGTGTGCCCCCACCCTCAGACCCCCACCCACCAGCCACCACCCAGGGCGACCAACAAGCAGAGATCCTCGAACAGGCGAGGAAGATAGATCCATGTGATTCCACTAGTGAACACCACCAAACACCCGAGACACATTCGGCCCCAGGCAGGGTGCGTGCTCCTTAGAAAGGAGGTGATCCAGCCGCACCTTCCGGTACGGCTACCTTGTTACGACTTCGTCCCAATCGCCAGCCCCACCTTCGACGGCTCCCCCCACAAGGGTTAGGCCACCGGCTTCGGGTGTTGCCGACTTTCGTGACGTGACGGGCGGTGTGTACAAGGCCCGGGAACGTATTCACCGCAGCGTTGCTGATCTGCGATTACTAGCGACTCCGACTTCATGGGGTCGAGTTGCAGACCCCAATCCGAACTGAGACCGGCTTTTAGGGATTCGCTCACCCTCACAGGATCGCAGCCCTCTGTACCGGCCATTGTAGCATGCGTGAAGCCCTGGACATAAGGGGCATGATGACTTGACGTCATCCCCACCTTCCTCCGAGTTGACCCCGGCAGTCTCCCATGAGTCCCCACCACCCCGAAGGGCGTGCTGGCAACATAGGACGAGGGTTGCGCTCGTTGCGGGACTTAACCCAACATCTCACGACACGAGCTGACGACAGCCATGCACCACCTGTACACCGACAAAAAGGGGCCACATCTCTGCAGCTTTCCGGTGTATGTCAAACCCAGGTAAGGTTCTTCGCGTTGCATCGAATTAATCCGCATGCTCCGCCGCTTGTGCGGGCCCCCGTCAATTCCTTTGAGTTTTAGCCTTGCGGCCGTACTCCCCAGGCGGGGCGCTTAATGCGTTAGCTACGGCACGGAACCCGTGGAATGGATCCCACACCTAGCGCCCAACGTTTACGGTGTGGACTACCAGGGTATCTAATCCTGTTCGCTCCCCACACTTTCGCTCCTCAGCGTCAGGTAATGCCCAGAGAACCGCCTTCGCCACCGGTGTTCCTCCTGATATCTGCGCATTTCACCGCTACACCAGGAATTCCGTTCTCCCCTGCATACCTCCAGTCTGCCCGTATCGAAAGCAAGCACCGAGTTAAGCCCGGTGTTTTCACTCCCGACGCGACAAACCGCCTACGAGCCCTTTACGCCCAATAATTCCGGACAACGCTCGGACCCTACGTATTACCGCGGCTGCTGGCACGTAGTTGGCCGGTCCTTCTTCTGCACCTACCGTCACTCTCGCTTCGTCGGTGCTGAAAGAGGTTTACAACCCGAAGGCCGTCATCCCTCACGCGGCGTTGCTGGATCAGGCTTCCGCCCATTGTCCAATATTCCCCACTGCTGCCTCCCGTAGGAGTCTGGGCCGTGTCTCAGTCCCAGTGTGGCCGGTCACCCTCTCAGGCCGGCTACCCGTCGAAGCCTTGGTAGGCCATTACCCCACCAACAAGCTGATAGGCCGCGAGCACATCCCCCACCCAAAAAGTTTCCACACGCACCCCATGCAGGGACGTGTCATATCCGGTATTAATCCCCCTTTCGGAGGGCTATCCCAGAGTGAAGGGCAGATTACTCACGTGTTACTCACCCGTTCGCCGCTCGAGTACCCCGAAGGGCCTTTCCGCTCGACTTGCATGTGTTAAGCACGCCGCCAGCGTTCGTCCTGAGCCAGGATCAAACTCTCCGTAGAAAAACCACGAAAAACATTTCCTGACAAACAAACCCTGACAAAAGTTGCCAGAATCAAAATGTCAAAACCCCAAAGACAACACAACCGAAGTCATGCCACCAACAGGGCACACAAACTAATTCACATCGACTATCAAACACACTGTTGAGTTCTCAAACATCAGACGCACACCCGGGCCCACCCTGTCGGGCTGGCCGCTCGGGGCAACCTGCAGAAACTTACCGGTCCGCCCCGGCCCCGTCAACTTGGGGCCGAACCCATCCGGTGCCGCGCACGCCACACTGCCGAACCTTTCGCCTTGCGGCCCGGTCCGGAGCGTCGCTTGCGCAACGAGAAGAACGTTAGCAGCGGCCGCGAGGCGCTCACAAATCGGGGGTCGGACGGCGCCGCCGGGGCGCCGCCGGGCGGTACGCGGAGACGCTCGGCTCCCCCGCCAGCCAGTAGCGCCACGGCAGCTCGGCCGCATGGCGCAGCCCCACCCGGGGTCCCGTCTCGACGGTGCCCTCCCCCGCCGCCGCGCCCGGCACCAGGCGCAGGGCACCGGTCCTCAGGTCGGCCCCGTCGTGGTCGCGGGAGAGGGCGAGCGCGCGGCACAGCCGCGCCGGCCCGCGGGCGAGATCGCGGTCGCGGGCGCCGGCGACGACGCTCCCGGGCGACCTCGAGCCCCTCGACCACCTCGCCGGCACGCAGCAGGACCGCCCCGGCGACCCCCTCCGAGCCGACGACCACGTTGCAGCAGTGGTGCATGCCGTAGGTGAAGTAGACGTAGAGCCGACCCGCCGGGCCGAACATCACCGCGTTGCGCGGCGTCCGGCCCCGGTAGGCGTGCGAGCCGGGGTCGTCAGCACCGCAGTAGGCCTCCACCTCGGTCAGCCGGACCGCCACCTGGTCGTGGCGCAGCACCGCGCCCAGCAGCAGGGGCGCCACCTCGGTCGGCGTCCCTGCGAGGAAGGAGAGGTCAGGCGTGGCTGCCACGGTGCTCGTCGACCAGGGCCCGGAGCTCGGTCAGCTGCTCGCGCACCCGCTCCGGAGCCGTGCCGCCGCGACCCACCCGGGACGCCACCGAGCCCTCGGCGCTCAGCACCTCCCGGACCCGCGGCGTGAGGTGCGGCGAGATCTCCGCCAGCTCCTCGTCGTCGAGGTCGGCGAGCTCGCACCCGCGCTCCTCGCAGCGCCGCACGCAGGCGCCGGCCAGCTCGTGCGCCACCCGGAACGGCACCCCCTCGCGGACCAGCCACTCCGCCACGTCGGTGGCGAGCGAGAAGCCCTGCGGCGCCAGCTCGGCCATCCGGGCGGTGTTGAAGCGGAGCGTCGCCACCATGCCGGTCACGGCCGGGAGCAGCACCTCCAGGGTGTCGACGGAGTCGAAGACCGGCTCCTTGTCCTCCTGGAGGTCCCGGTTGTAGGCGAGGGGCAGCGCCTTGAGCGTGGCCAGCAGGCCGGTCAGGTTGCCGATCAGGCGCCCGGACTTGCCCCGGGCCAGCTCGGCGATGTCGGGGTTCTTCTTCTGCGGCATGATGCTCGACCCCGTGCTCCACGAGTCGTGGAGCACGACGAAGTCGAACTCCCGGGTCGACCACACGATGACCTCCTCGGCCAGCCGGCTGACGTCCACGCCGACCTGGGCCGTCACGTAGGCCAGCTCGGCGACGAAGTCGCGGGCCGCGGTGCCGTCGATGGAGTTGGCGACCGAGCCGGCGAACCCGAGCTCGGCGGCCACCAGCTCCGGGTCCAGGCCGAGGCTCGAGCCGGCGAGCGCGCCGGCGCCGTACGGCGACTCCGCGCCGGTGCGACGCCGCCAGTCCTCGAGCCGCTGCACGTCGCGCAGCAGCGGCCAGGCGTGGGCGAGCAGGTGGTGCGAGAGCAGCACCGGCTGGGCGTGCTGGAGGTGCGTGCGCCCGGGCATGATCACGTCGAGGTGTGCGCCGGCCTGCTCGGCGAGCGCATCGACCAGGTCGAGCAGCAGCCCGCGCAGGACGACCGAGTGGTCGAGCAGGAACACCCGGAACAGGGTCGCGATCTGGTCGTTGCGGCTCCGGCCCGCACGCAGCCGGCCACCGACCTCGGCCCCCACCTCCTCGAGCAGCATCCGCTCCAGGGCGCCGTGGACGTCCTCGTCGGACGGCGAGGGGTGGAGCTCCCCGTCGGCGAACCGCCGGGCCAGGACGTCGAGCCCCCGGTGGACCTCCGCCTCGTCCTCGGCCCTCAGGTAGCCCGCAGCCCCCAGCGCCTTGGCGTGGGCGTGGGAGCCCGCGAGGTCGTACGGCGCGAGCCGCCAGTCGAAGTGCGTCGAGCGCGACAGCGCCTCCAGCTCGGGGCTGGGACCCCCGGCGAACCGGGCGCCCCAGAGTCGTCCCTCGCCGGTGGCCGGTGCGTCCTGGTCAGCTGGCTCGGTCACCCGGGCAGTCTCTCAGTCCAGGGCCCGTCCGACCGCGCGGGCCCGGATGTCGGGAGCCGCGAGCCGCTCGGCGTTCGCGTCCTGGTCGTCCCCCTCCCGCTGCGAGTCCCGCTCGGCGGCGACCCGCGAGCGGTACGCCGACAGCTCGTCGGCGGTGCGGGCCTCGTCCCACCCCAGCAGCGGACCACCACGGCGGCGACGGCCTCGGCGGCGGCCAGGCCGCGGTCCGGCGTCTCGATCGAGATCCGGGTCCGCCGGGCGAGCAGGTCGTCGAGGTGCAGCGCACCCTCGTGGGTCACGCCGTAGACGAGCTCGCCGACCAGGTAGCCCTCGGCGCCCGTGACGGGCTCCAGCAGCGACGGGTCCTCGCGGCCGAGGGCGAGCAGCTCCTCGGTGAGGGAGCCGTAGCGGTCGAGCAGCTTCTCGATCCGCCACGGGGGCAGGCCGTTGCGCGCCGCGAGCTTGTCGACCTGGTTGGTCAGGGCGTGGTAGCCCTCGGCCCCGACCAGCGGGATCTGCTCGGTGACGCTGTCGGGGACGCCCGCCCCCAGGTCGATCCGGGCGGCGTCGGCTGGTCGCCCCAGATGGAGGAGGGCGAGCGCGAGCGCCTCTACCGGAACTGGAAGAAGGCGGTCACGAAGACCCTCGACTGGGTCGACGACGACGTCGACTGACGCACCGTGAGCCCGCGTGGGGCGCGGGACCGGCGGTCAGTCGGTCCCGTACTCCATCGCGGCGTGGTCGAGCGCGGCCTCGCTGTCGTCGCCGGCGGCCTGCGGGTTGCTGGTGATCCGGTCGTAGCCGCCCGGCTCCAGCGCGCCGTACAGGGTGCCGTTCTCGACGAGCACCTGGCCCTGGTCGAGCGGCTGCCCGGCGTACATCTCCAGCTTGGCGCGGGAGTCGGCGATGTCGAGGTTGCGCATCGTCAGCTGGCCGATCCGGTCCAGCGGGCCGAAGGCGGCGTTGTCGGTGCGCTCCATCGAGAGCCGGTCCGGGTGGTAGGAGAACGCGGGTCCGCTGGTCGCGAGCACGGTGTAGTCCTCGCCGCGGCGCAGCCGCAGCGAGACCTCGCCGGTCACCAGCGAGGCGATCCAGCGCAGGATCGCCTCCCGCAGCATCAGCGCCTGCGGGTCCAGCCAGCGCCCCTCGTAGAGCAGCCGGCCCAGCCGGCGCCCGTCGGCGTGGTACTGGGCGATGGTGTCCTCGTTGTGGACGGCGTTCAGCACCCGCTCGTACGCCGCCCAGAGCAGCGCCATGCCGGGTGCCTCGTAGATGCCGCGGGACTTGGCCTCGATGATCCGGTTCTCGATCTGGTCGCTCATGCCCAGGCCGTGGCGACCCCCGATGGCGTTGGCCTCCATGACCAGCGCGACGGGGTCGTCGTAGGTCCGGCCGTTGATCGCGACGGGGCGGCCCTCGTGGAAGCGGATCGTCACGTCCTCGGTCTCGATCGGCACCGACGGGTCCCAGAACTTCACGCCCATGATCGGCTCGACGGTCTCCAGCGAGACGTCGAGGTGCTCCAGGGTCTTGGCCTCGTGGGTGGCGCCCCAGATGTTGGCGTCGGTGGAGTAGGCCTTCTCCTGGCTGTCGCGGTAGGGGAGCTCGTGCTCGGTCAGCCACCGGCTCATCTCGGTCCGACCGCCCAGCTCGTGGACGAAGTCCGCGTCGAGCCACGGCTTGTAGATCCGCAGCTCGGGGTTGGCCATCAGGCCGTAGCGGTAGAACCGCTCGATGTCGTTGCCCTTGAAGGTCGACCCGTCACCCCAGATGTCGACGCCGTCCTCGTGCATCGCCCGGACCAGCATCGTGCCGGTGACCGCGCGGCCCAGCGGGGTGGTGTTGAAGTAGGCGCGGCCGCCGGAGCGGATGTGGAAGGCGCCGCAGGCCATCGCGGCCAGTCCCTCCTCGACCAGCTGGTGGCGGCAGTCGACGGCCCGGGCGATCTCGGCGCCGTACACCAGCGCCCGGTCCGGGACGCCGGAGATGTCGGGCTCGTCGTACTGGCCGATGTCGGCGGTGTAGGTGCACGGGATCGCGCCCTTGTCGCGCATCCAGGCGACGGCGACGGAGGTGTCGAGGCCGCCGGAGAAGGCGATGCCGACGCGTTCGCCGGCGGGCAGGGAGACGAGGACCTTGCTCACGGGATGGTTCCTTCGCAGATGGGGGTCGAGGGTCAGCTGAGGGGGTGGGCGCCGGCGAGCGCCACGAATCGTCGCGCCAGTGCGTCGCCGCCGCCGGGCTCACGACCGATCACGAGGACCGTGTCGTCGCCGGCGATGGTGCCGAGCACGTCGGGGAGCTCGGCCTTGTCGAAGGCGCTCGCGAGGTACTGGGCGGCACCGGGCGGGGTGCGGAGCACCACGAGGTTCTGGTTGGCCTCGGCACTGACGAGCAGCTCCCCGCACAACCGTGCGAGCCGCTGCGTGGCCGCGGCGCTCTCGGCGGGCGGCGCCGGGCGACGGTCACCGCCCTCCCCCGGCAGCGCGTAGACCAGCGCACCGGAGTGGCCGCGCACCTTGACCGCGTCGAGCTCGACGAGGTCCCGGCTGAGGGTGGCCTGGGTGACGTGGAGGCCGCTGGCGGCCAGCAGCTCGGCCAGCTCGGTCTGCGAACGCACCTCGCCGTGGTTGACGAGCTCCACGATCCGCTGGTGGCGGGCGTTCTTGGTGGTGGGGCGCAGCGCGGCGTCGGTCATCGTGGTGCTCCCCCGCCGTCGAGCAGGAAGGCGAGGACGGCCTTCTGGACGTGGCGCCGGTTCTCGGCCTCGTCCCAGACGACGCTGCGGGGCCCGTCGAGCACCTCGGCGTCGACCTCCTTGCCGCGGTAGGCGGGCAGGCAGTGGAGCAGGATCGCGTCGTCCTCGGCGTGGCCGAACAGCGCGGTGGTCACGGCGTACGGGGCGAACGCCTCCAGCCGCTGCGCGGCCTCCTCCTCCTTGCCCATCGAGATCCAGGTGTCGGTGACCACCACGTCGGCACCGGTGACGGCCGCGACGGGGTCGTGGCCGACCGTCACGGAGCCGCCCGTGGTCGCCGCGATCGCCGCGGCGCGCTCGACCATCGTCGGGTCGGGGACGTAGCCCTCGGGGCCGGCCACGCTGACGTGCATCCCGGCCGTGGCGCCGGCCAGCAACCAGGAGTTGCCCATGTTGCAGGCGGCGTCGCCCACGAAGCCGACCCGCTGGCCGGCCAGCGACCCGCGGTGCTCCTGGACCGTCAGCAGGTCGGCGAGCAGCTGGCAGGGGTGGTGGTCGTCGGTGAGGGCGTTGACGACGGGAACTCCGGCGTAGGCGGCCATCTGCTCGATCCGGTCCTGGCCGTAGGTCCGCCACACGATGGCCGAGGCCTGCCGGCCGACGACCCGCGCGACGTCGGGGACGGACTCACGGACGCCGATGCCCGCGAGGCCGCCGTCGACCAGCATGGGGAAGCCGCCGAGCTCGGCGATGCCGGCGCCGAAGGAGGCCTGCGTGCGCAGCGTCGGCTTGTCGAAGATCATCGCCACGGTCTGCGGCCCGGCCAGCGGCCGGTGCTCGTACGGCGCCCGCTTCATCGTCGCCGCCAGCGCCAGCACCTGCGCCTGCTCGTCGGGGGTGAGGTCGTCGTCGGCGAGGAAGTGGCGGGTCACGACGGGTCGTCCGGCTCGGCCACGATCTCGGCCCAGGCCTCGGCCAGGGCGGCCACGTCGGCCTCGGTGATCGTCAGCGGCGGCGCGAAGCGGAGTCGGGCCGGGCCGGTGTTGTTGAGCAGGAAGCCGCGCTGCTGCCCCCGCGAGACCACGTCGGCGGCGGACTCCTGGGCCAGCTGCGCCCCGAGCAGCAGCCCCCGGCCCTCGACCGCGGTCACCGGGCCGCCGAGCACGGCCGTGGTCAGCTGGGCACCGCGCGCGGAGACGGCCTCGAGCAGCCCCTCCTTCTCGATCGTGTCGAGCACGGCAAGAGCAGCAGCACAGGCGACCGGGTTGCCGCCGAAGGTGGTGCCGTGGTTGCCCGGGCCGAGCAGGGTGGCGGCCTCGCCCACGGCGACGGTCGCCCCGATGGGGATGCCGCCGCCGAGGCCCTTGGCGAAGGTGATCACGTCGGCGCCCACGGCGGGGTCGTGGGCGAGCCAGGAGCCGGTGCGGCCGATGCCGCTCTGCACCTCGTCGAGCCAGAGCAGGGCACCGTGCTGACGGGTCACGGCCCGGGCGGCCGCGAGGTAGCCCTCGGGCGGTACGACGACGCCGGCCTCGCCCTGGATCGGCTCGAGGACGACGGCTGCGGTGCGGTCGGTCACCGCGGCGGCCAGGGCGTCGGCGTCGCCGTACGGCACCCAGGTGACCTCCCCGGGCAACGGCTCGAACGGCTCGCGGTAGGCCGCCTTGTGGGTGAGCGCGAGCGCACCCATGGTGCGCCCGTGGAAGGCGCCCTCGGCGGCCACGACGTGGGTACGGCCGGTGCGGCGGGTCAGCTTGAACGCCGCCTCGTTGGCCTCGGTGCCGGAGTTGGAGAAGAAGACCCGGCCGGGGGCGGCGACGAGGTGGAGCAGCCGCTCCGCGAGCTCGACCTGGGGCGGGGTCGCGAAGAAGTTGGACACGTGGCCCAGGGTGCGCAGCTGGGTGGTCACGGCGTCGACGAGGGCGGGGTGGGCGTGGCCGAGGGCGCTGACGGCGATGCCGCCGAAGAAGTCGACGTACTCCCGCCCGTCCTCGTCCCAGACGTGGGCGCCCTCGCCGCGCACCAGGGCGAGCCGCGGCGGCCCGAAGGTGTTCATCAGGGCGTCCGGGTAGCGCTGCTGCAGGGTCCGGCCCGTGGTCTGGCTCATCCGAGTGCCTTCCTGGTCCTGGTGGTCACGCCGGGCAGCACCTGGGTGCCGATCCCCTCGTCGGTGAACAGCTCGAGCAGCACCGAGTGGGGCTCGCGGCCGTCGACGACCGTCGCCTTGGCGACGCCGCCGTCCACCGCCTGCCGGCAGGCCTCCATCTTGGGGACCATGCCGCTGGCCAGGCTCGGCATCAGCTCCGCGAGCGACTCCGGGCTGATCTCCTGGATCACGTCGTCGCTCTCGGGCCAGTCGCGGTAGAGGCCCTCGACGTCGGTGAGCACGAGCAGCTTCTCCGCCCCGAGGGCCACGGCGAGCGCCGCCGCCGCGGTGTCGGCGTTGACGTTGTGGACCAGACCCTGGGCGTCGGGCGCGACGCTGGAGATGACCGGGATCCGGCCGGCCTCGACCAGGTCCTGCACGGCCTCGGGCCGCACCGAGGCGACCTCGCCCACGAGTCCGAGGTCGACCTCCTCGCCGTCGACGATGGTGTTGGTCGGCTTGGCGGTGAACAGCCCGGCGTCCTCGCCGGAGAGCCCGACCGCGAGCGGGCCGTGGTCGTTGATCAGGCCGACCAGCTCGCGCTGCACCTGCCCGACGAGCACCATCCGCACGACGTCCATCGCCTCGGGGGTGGTGACCCGCAGACCGCCCCGGAACTCGGACTCGATGCCGAGCTTGTCGAGCATCTGGGAGATCTGCGGGCCGCCGCCGTGGACGACGACGGGCTTGAAGCCGGCGAAGCGGAGGAACGCGACGTCCTCGGCGAACGCACGCTTCAGGGTGTCGTCGGTCATCGCGTTGCCGCCGTACTTCACCACCACGACCTTGCCGTGGTAGCGCTTGAGCCACGGCAGCGCGCCGGCGAGCACGCTGGCCTTGGCGGCCGCGGAGTCGTGGTGGGGACGGGTGCCGGGGGCGTGCCCGGTGGGGAGTTCGCTCATGAGCTGTAGGCGCTGTTCTCGTGGACGTAGGCGTGGGTCAGGTCGTTGGTCCAGACGGTGGCACGGGCCTCGCCGGACTTGAGGTCGATGGTCACGGTGACCTCGCGGCCGGTCAGGTCGACCGTGGCGGGGTCGGCGGCCGGGGTCGAGGACCGGCACACCCAGACGCCGTTCATGGCGACGTCGAGGTCGGCGGGGTCGAAGGCCGCGTCGGTCGTGCCGATCGAGGCGAGCACCCGGCCCCAGTTGGGGTCGTTGCCGAAGACGGCGGCCTTGAACAGGTTGCTGCGGGCGACGCTGCGGCCGACCGCGACCGCATCCTCCTCCGAGGCGGCGCCGAGGGTCGTGATCGCGATCTCGTGGTCGGCGCCCTCGGCGTCGGCGAGCAGCTGCATCGCGAGGTCGGTGCAGGCCCTGGTCAACGCCTCGGTCAGGTCGCCGGGCGAGGGCGTGATCCCGCTGGCGCCGCTGGCCATCACGGTGACCGTGTCGTTGGTCGACATGCAGCCGTCGGAGTCGAGCCGGTCGAAGCTGACCCGGGTGGCGGCCCGCAGCGCCGTGTCGAGCTCGGCCGCGTCGACCACGGCGTCCGTGGTGAGGACCACCAGCATCGTGGCGAGCTGGGGCGCGAGCATGCCGGCGCCCTTGGCCATCCCCCCGACGCTCCAGCCGGCACCCTCGACGACCACCTGCTTGCTGACGGAGTCGGTGGTCATGATCGCGGCGGCCGCGTCGGCACCGCCGTCGGAGCCCAACCCGGCGTACGCCGCGTCGACCCCGGCGAGCACCTGGTCGCGGTCGTTGGCCAGCCCGATCAGGCCGGTCGAGCAGACGACCACGTCCCCGGCGCCGATGGCGAGGTGCTCGGCGACCCGCTCGGCCACCGCGTGGGTGGTCGCGAAGCCGTCGGGACCGGTGTAGCAGTTGGCGCCGCCGGAGTTGAGGACCACCGCACGGACCACCCCGTCGCGCACGACCTGCTCGCTCCACAGGACCGGGTTGGCCTTGCAGCGGTTGCCCGTGAACACGCTGGCGGAGTCGTGGCGCGGCCCGTCGTTGACCACGAGGGCGACGTCTCGTGCTCCGGTGGACTTGAGCCCGGCGGCGACGCCGGCTGCACGGAAGCCCTGGGGGCTGGTGATCGTCACGGGGCGACACCGACCGTCGTCAGGCCGAGGCCCTCGTCGAGTCCGAGGGCGAGGTTGAGGCACTGCACGGCGGCACCGCCGGTCCCCTTGGCGAGGTTGTCGACGACGCCGACCGCGACCAGCCGGCGGGCCGCCGCGTCCACCGTGACCTGGAGCTGGACGGCGTTGGAGCCGACCACGGCCTTCGTCTGCGGCCACTGGCCCTCGGGGAGCAGGTGGACGAACGGCTCCGTCGCGTAGGCCTCGGCGTAGGCCGCGCGGGCCTCGGCCGCGCTCACCTCGCGGGCCAGGGGCGCGGAGCAGGTGGCGAGGATGCCGCGGGGCATCGGCACCAGGGTGGGCGTGAAGCTCACCCGGACGTCCTCGCCGGTGACCTGGCGGAGGTTCTGGATGATCTCGGGGGTGTGACGGTGGACGCCCCCCACGCCGTAGGCGCTGGCGCTGCCCATCACCTCGCTCCCGAGCAGGTGCGGCTTGGCGGCCTTGCCGGCGCCACTGGTGCCCGAGGCGGCGACGACCACGACGTCGGGCTCCACCAGTCCGGCCGCGAGGGCCGGGGCGACGGTCAGGGTCGACACGGTCGGGTAGCACCCCGGGACCGCGATCCGGCGTGCCCCGCGCAGCCGGTCGCGCTGGCCGGGCAGCTCGGGAAGCCCGTAGGGCCAGGAGCCGGCATGGTCACCACCGTAGAACTGCTCCCACAGTGCGGGGTCCTCGAGCCGGAAGTCGGCGCCGCAGTCGATGACGACCGTGTCGTCACCGAGGGCGGAGGCGATCGGGCCGGACTGCCCGTGCGGCAGCCCGAGCACGACCACGTCGTGGCCGGCGAGGGTCTCGAGCGAGGTCTCCGCCAGCACCCGGTCGGCGAGCGGCACCAGGTGCGGCTGGAGCACCCCCAACCGCTGGCCCGCGTTGGACCCGCCCGTCAGGGCACCGATCTCGGCCTCGGGGTGCCCGAGCAGGATCCGGAGCACCTCGCCTCCGGCGTACCCGCTGGCACCGGCCACTGCCACGCTGAACGTCATGCTGCATGACCATACAGGTCGCGGAATGTATTCCGCCAGCGGGGGTGGACCGCGCCCGCGCCTCAGCGGTCCTGGAGCCGCTCGCGGGGCGGCTGCCGCCGCTGGTGCCCGGCCTCGCCGCCGATCCTGCCACCGTAGGGCCGGCCGTGGTCGGCGTACTCCTCGCGCACGAAGGTCAGCACTCGTGGCCCCAGCTCGATCCGCGAGGAGGTGCGCAGCGCCCGGGACGCCACCCGCTCCCCGTGCACCCGGACGACGCCCTCGAGCGCGGTCACCACGAACTCGTCGGTGTCGTCGTGCACCACCTCGGCGTGGCGCGGCTCCAGCCCGGGCAGCACCAGGTCGCACCCGGGGTCGCTGCCGATGACCGTCCGCGGCTGCTGCAGCCAGTGGACCGGGTGCCCGGAGCGGGCGATCCCGTCCGCCGGGAGCTCGACCAGCCGGGGTCCGCCACCGCGGGCGGGGTCGTGGGTGGTGGTCACCCGACGCACGGGTCGGCGCAGGAAGGTCGGCGCGACCGGGTACGGGGTCGACGGCGGGAGCAGCCCGCCGCCCGGGAGCCGGGCGTCGTCGTGCCGCAGCCGGCCGCGCCCACCGGCGACCAGGCCCCGCAGCCCGGCCACCCGCATGTGCGGCGTGCGGGTCACGACCCGCTGCCACCACGGGGAGCGCACGTCCCCCAGCGAGACCAGCGGCACCCCCTCGCCGTCGCAGACGCGGAGCACCATCCCCAGGTCGGCCAGCTCGTCGGCCATCCGGCGCAGTCCCCCGGCATCGGCTCCACCCGCGAAGGCGGCGGGGTCGCTCACGCGCAGCGTGAGGTCGCTCCCGCTCCCGGTGAGGGAGCCGGTGACGGTCTCGTGCTCCGTGGACTCGACGGAGAAGCAGACGTCGGCCTCGACCCGGGTGCGGAGCACGGTCATGTCCGGCTCCGGGTGGAATCGTCCTCGGTGGAGATCCGCAGGGTCCCGTCGATCTTCCAGGTCGCCCGCGGGGACTGGGGACCGGTGTCGCGCGGCACCTCGACCGCCATGTCGACGAACTGGTAGTTGATGGCCGCGTGGCGACCGGTCAGGAAGGACCACATCTCGCGGCCCAGGTCGCTCCAGTCGACCACGTCGCCAGCGCGGAAATCGGTCTGCTCGGTGCTCATCGTGGGACTCCTTTGAGTTAAACACTGTCCTAAACAGGATGTTTAGGTATGCTGCGAGTATGACCACACCGAGCCTCGACACGCAACCCCCCAGCGCGGAGCGCCCCGGACGTCTAGGGTCCTCCGATGTGAACGAACCGTCCGACGACACCCTGCTCACCATCGGCCAGCTCGCCGACCACACCGGGCTGACCACCCAGCAGCTGCGGGCGTGGGAGACCCGGTTCGGGTTCCCCGAGCCGGTCCGGCTCCCCAGCGGCCACCGTCGCTACACCGGGGCCGACGTGCGGGCCGTCACGCGCGTGCTCCACGAGCGCGAGCGTGGTCTGCGGCTGGAACAGGCGATCGCCACCGCTCGCCGCGCCGAGGACGTCACCGAGATCGGCTCCGTGTACGCGGCACTCAGCGCCCGGCACCCGGCGCTGGCCTCCTACACGTTGACCAAGCGGACGCTGCTGGGCCTCTCGTGGGCGATCGAGGACGAGTGCACCGCGGCCGGCTCCCGCGGCGTGATGCTGGGCACCTTCCAGAAGGGCCGCTTCTTCGGCCAGTCGCAGGCGCGGTGGGAGGACCTGGCCCGGACCGCCCCCGTGTCCGTGGTGATGGCCGACTTCGAGGCCCACGACGACGAGTCGCGGCCCGCCAAGGTGGCACTGCCGGACGACTCGCCGCTGCTGCGTGAGTGGATCGTGGTGCACGAGTCGCCCACCTTCGCCGCCGCGCTCGTGGCCTGGGAGCTGCCCGGCCAGGACGACGTGCCCGACGCCCACCGCCACTTCGAGGCGCTGTGGAGCGTCGACGGACCCGTCGTCCGCGACGCCGCGGAGCTCACCGCGCTGGCAGGCGCAGCCCTCGGCTCCGCCGCCAGCGCCGCGGCGCTGCGCCACCTCGAGGAGGCACCCGCGCCGCCGGCGGTCTCGCTGCGGGCCGCCAACGCGGTCTTCAACCGGATGGTCGCCTACACCGACGGGACCACGCTGCGACGCCGCCGCCCGCGCTGAGCCGCGCACACCGGCCGCCCGGCGCTCAGGCGCGCTGGACCGCTCCGCAGCGCTCGACGGCGACGGCGACGGCGGCATCGCGCGCGGCGACCGACTCGCCCTCGGCCAGGGTCCGGTCGGGCGCACGGAAGCGCAGTGCGAAGCCGAGCGACCGGCGCCCCTCGCCGACCTGCTCCCCCGTGTAGACGTCGAAGAGCCGCACCGACTCCAGCAGCGCT
This sequence comes from uncultured Actinomycetota bacterium, assembly GCA_963795215.1. Lineage (GTDB taxonomy): Bacteria > Actinomycetota > Actinomycetes > Propionibacteriales > Nocardioidaceae > Nocardioides. The sequence goes on along the minus strand of CAWCGW010000004.1, from coordinate 191,393 downwards.
CCGGCCCCCTCCACCAGCGCCGCGGCCACCTCGGCCGCCGCCACCGACGCATCGACGACCAGCGCGACGTCCTCCTTCGCGACCGGGTAGTGCGAGAGGACCGGCGCGACCACGGAGCCGGGCGCGAGCGAGAACAGCACGTCGAGGTCCACCTCCGCGGCGACCGTGCGCGCGGGCACGCCGAAGCCGGTGCAGACGCGCGGGTGGAGCTCCCCGGCGTGACCGACCACCACGTCGCCCACGACGACCTCGGCACACCGTCCGGGATGCCAGGGCGCCCGTGAGCCGGCACGAACCGCGACCTCGACCCCCACCGCATCCGCCACGTCGCGGACGGCGGCGACCGCGTCGGTCCAGTCGGCCACGCGGCCCTCGCCCCACCAGCCGGAGCGCTCCCGCTCACCGGCGGCGACGATCCCGAGGTGGAGCGGCTGCGACGGCAACGAGCCGACCAGCTCGGCGAGCTCCTCGGGCGTCGGCCGGCGATCGACCGGGAGGATCGTCGTCCCGTCTCCCGCGTGCGGCTGGGTCACGGTCGCGAGCTCGAAGAGCGCCAGCTCGGTCGCCCCACGTCCGGTGTTGCGGGCCACCGCCTTCAGCAGGCTCGGCAGCACGGTCGTGGTCATCGAGGGCTCCTCGGACGACAGCGGGTTCGCCAGCGACAGCACCGTCCGCCGCTCGTCGTCCTCCGGCAGGCCCAGGGCGTCGAGGTCCTGGGTGCCGATGAACGGGAAGCCGATGACCTCGACGTACCCGGCACCGGCGAGGGTCCTGCCGATGCGGCGCCGCAGCCGCTGGCCGGTGGAGAGCCCACGTCCGGCGGGAGCCGCCGGCAGCACCGAGGGCACGTGGCGGTAGCCGACGACCCGGGCGACCTCCTCGACCAGGTCGTGGGGGTCGCACAGGTCCGGACGCCACGGCGGGACGGTGGCGGTGAGCCGCGCGTCGGGGCCCGTGCCCTCGACGACCACCTCGCAACCGACCGCTTCGAGGTCGCGGACGGCCAGCTCGTCGGGGACGTCCATCCCGGTGATCCGCGCCGGCAGGTCGAGCGGCATGGTGATGGTGCGCGGCGCCGGCGGGGTCGCGACCACGGTCACGCCGGGGTCGGCGGTGGCACCGCCGTAGGTCGTGAGCAGCTCGACGACCCGGTCGGCGGCGGCCTCGCAGATCGTGGGGTCGGCGCCGCGCTCGTTGCGCTTGCCGGCCTCCGAGGTGATCTTGTGGCGGCGACCGGTACGGAACATCGAGGTGGCGTCCCAGTGGGCCGCCTCGACCAGCACCCGGGTGGTGGTCGCCGACATCTCCGTCGCCTCGCCGCCCATGACGCCGCCGAGGCCGATGATCCCCGAGTCGTCGGTGACGACGAGGTCCTCGACGGAGAGCGCCCGCTCGGTGCCGTCGAGCGTCGTGAGCCGCTCGCCCTCGTGGGCCCGTCTGACGCCCAGCGCGCCCTGCACCTTGTCGGCGTCGTACCCGTGGATCGGGCGTCCGGTCTCCAGCATCACGTAGTTCGTGACGTCGACCGCGAGCGAGATCGGGCGCATCCCGGCCTGGGTGATCCGTCGCACGATCCAGTCGGGGGTCGGCGCGGCCGGGTCGAAGCCGGAGACGGTGCGCGCCACGAACACCGGGCACCCGGAGGGGTCCTCGATCCGGACCGGGTGGCCCCGGTCGTCGGCCGGGGGGACGTCGCGGACGACGGGGTCGCGGTAGACCGCGCCGTAGGCCAGGGCGGCCTCCCGCGCGACGCCGCGCAGCGACAGCGCGTAGGCACGGTCGGGGTTGATCTCGAACTCCAGGACGGTGTCGTCGAGTCCGAGCACCGGCCGGGCGTCCTCGCCCGGCTCGCCGGCCCCGGCGGGCAGCACGATGATGCCGTCGTGGTCCTCGCCGAGGCCCAGCTCGGCCGAGGAGCAGATCATGCCGGCCGAGACGTGGCCGTAGGTCTTGCGCGCGGAGATCTCGAAGCCACCGGGGAGCACTCCCCCGGGCAGCACGACGACCACCAGGTCGCCGGGCGCGAAGTTGTGGGCGCCGCACACGATGCCCACCCCCTGATCTGCCTCACCGGTGCCGTGGACAGTGTTGAGGGGGCCGACGTCCACGGTGCACCAGTTGATGGTCTTGCCGTTCTTCTGCGGTTCCGGCTCCATGGTCAACACCCGGCCGAGCACGAGCGGACCGCGGATCGCGTCGCCGGGACGCTCCAGCGACTCGAGCTTCAGCCCGAGGTCGGTCAGGGCGTCGGCGAGCTGCTCGTCGTCCCACCCCCCGGACCGGTCGTCGGGGAGGTCGACGTACTCGCGGATCCAGGACACAGGGGCGCGCACGGGTTCAGAGCTCCGTTCCGAAGGAGGACGAGAAGCGGACGTCGCCCTCGAAGAAGTCACGCAGGTCGGCAGCGCCGGTGGCGAACATCAGGGTCCGGTCGATGCCCATGCCGAACGCGAAGCCGGTGTAGCGATCGCTGTCGACGCCGCAGGCGGTCAGCACGCGCGGGTTGACCACGCCGCAGCCGCCCCACTCGATCCAGCCCTCGCCGCGGCAGGTGCGGCAGGCCTCCGAGTCGGTCCCGCGGCACACGAAGCACCGCAGGTCCACCTCGGCCGAGGGCTCGGTGAAGGGGAAGAACGAGGGCCGGAAGCGGGTCGCGATGCCCTCGCCGAACATCCGCTCGGCGAAGTGGTCGAGGGAGCCCTTGAGGTGCGCCATCGAGATGCCCTCGTCGACGACGAGCCCCTCGACCTGGTGGAACATCGGGCTGTGGGTGGCGTCGTAGGGGTCGGTCCGGAAGACCCGACCCGGACAGACGACGTAGATCGGCGGCGTCCGCGTGAGCATGGTGCGGGCCTGGACCGGCGAGGTGTGCGTGCGCAGCACGAGGTGGTGGTCGGCCGGCTCGGTCCAGAACGTGTCCTGCATGGTCCGGGCCGGGTGGTCGGCGCCGAGGTTGAGGGCGTCGAAGTTGAGCCACTCGGCCTCGACCACGGGGCCCTCCGCGACCTCCCAGCCCATGGCCACGAAGATGTCCTCGATCATCTCCGCGCCGGTGGTGAGCGGATGGCGGCTGCCGCGCGGACGCCGGTCGACCGGCAGCGTCACGTCGACGGTCTCCTCGACCAGCATCCGCTCCTCGTGGGCGACCTCGAGCACCGCCGCACGGGCGGCGAGCGCCTGGTTGACCGCCCCCCGGGCCTGGCCGACCCGCTGCCCGGCGTCCTTGCGGCCCTGGGGCGGCAGCGCCCCGATCTCGCGGTTGGCCAGCGCCAACGGCGACCGGTCCCCGGCGTGGTCGAGCCTCACCTGCTTGAGCTCGGCGAGGTCGGCCGCACCCTCGATGGCGGCGAGCGCGTCGTCGCGCATGGCGGCGACGTGCTCGGCGTCGAGCGGCGTGACCTGCACGGGGTCGAAGTCGGTGTTGGGTCCGGACATGGTGAGGAGTCTAGGAAGTCGGTGCGGCTGCCGACGAACCGGTTTGCCCCACGCCTACGCTGCGGAGCGTGTCGGGGGGTCGGTTCGTCGCGCAGCTGCTCCGGTTCGCGTGGCTCGAGGCACGGTCCTGCGTCTTCGCCGCCGGGGTGTTCCTCGGCCTCGTCCTCGCCTGGGCGGTGGACCTCCCCGTCGCCGACTACGACCTGCTGCTGGTCTGGTGCGTCGCGCTGACCCTGGGCTTCTGGGCCCTGGGCATCGAGACCTGGCGGGAGGTGCTGGTGATCTGCGGCTTCCACCTGCTCGGCCTGGGCCTGGAGGTGTTCAAGGTCTCCCAGGGCTCCTGGTCCTACCCCGGCGACGGCGTGCTGCGGGTGGCCGGGGTGCCCCTGTTCTCCGGCTTCATGTACGCCGCGGTGGGGTCCTACATCTGCCAGGCCTGGCGCAATCTCGACCTCCGCGTCTCGCACTACCCACCCGTGGCGACGACGCTGGTGGCGGTGGCGATCTACGTCAACTTCTTCACCCACCACTGGTGGTGGGACCTGCGGGTGCTGCTGGCGGTCGCCATGGTGGCGGTGCTCTGGCGGTGCCGGGTCCACTTCACGGTCGGCGCTGCCCGGCACCGGATGCCGCTGGCGCTGTCATTCCTGCTGATCGGGGCGTTCCTGTGGCTGGCCGAGAACGCCGCGACCCTGCTCGACGCCTGGAAGTACCCGGGGCAGGTCGAGGTGTGGGAGGCGGTCCACACCTCGAAGGTGGGCTCCTGGGCGCTGCTGGTCTCCATGAGCTTCGTGCTCGTGGCGACGGTGAAGTCGCGTGAGGGGGTGCTGTACCACGTGTCGGGGCGGCCGGACCGGCCCCCGGTCTCGCGCGCCTGAGCCGGCGCCGAGCTCACACCGGCTCGGCGGCCGGCCAGTCGATCCGCACCCGGGCACCGCCACCGTCGGCGGCGCCGAGGGTCACGCGGCCGCCGTGTGCGCGGGTCAGGCCCTGGACCAGGTAGAGGCCCAGCCCGGACCCGCCGCGGGTGCCGCTGGTCCAGAACTTGGTGAACACCCGGCGTCGCATCTCCTCGGAGATCCCCGTCCCCTCGTCCTCGACGACCAGCCGGACACCCGCCCCGCCGCTCTCCATCGGGTGAGGCGCGATCGCGACGCTCACCGTGCCGGAACCGTGCCGGACGGCGTTCTCGACCACGTTGGTGACCACCTGGGTGAACTTGTCGGGGTCCGCGAGGATCCGCGGCAGCCCCGGCGCCACCTCGAGGGCGATCGGACGGGCGGTGCCGGCCGCGACCGACTCGACCACCCGTCCGGCCAGCACGTCCGCGTCGCAGGGCCGAGGCTGGAGCGAGAGCCGACCGGTGTCGATCCGCGCCACGTCGAGCAGCTCGGCGATCAACCGGCTCAGCCGGTCGGAGTCCGCGTGGACCGTGGTGAGCATCAGCTTCTTCTGCTCGTCGGTGAGCCGGTCCCACCGGTTGAGCATCGCCTGCACGAAGCCCTTGACGCCGGTCAGCGGCGAGCGCAGCTCGTGGGCGACGGTCGCGACCAGGTCGGAGCGCTCCCGGTCCAGCCGGGCCCGCCCGCGGCCGCTGCGCAGCACCACGGCGACCTGCTCGACCGGGCCGCCCCTGCCGCCGCGGCTGATCCTGGCGGTGGTCAGGACCTCGGTGCCGTCGGGCAGCAGCCAGGCCTGCTCGGGGACGCCGCTGCGCGTCGAGAGCCCCCGGTAGGGCTGGTTCTCCCGGCACCAGTCGCGGCCCTCGGTGTCGGTCAGGGCCAGCACGTCGTCCAGCCGCTCCCCCACCGCGTCCGCGGAGCTGAGCGAGAGCATCCGGCAGGCGGCTGCCGAGACCAGGTCGACCCGACCGTCGGCACCGGCGACGACGACCCCGTCGGGCAGCGCGTCGGCGAGGGACTGGACGGTCGTCGGGTGGGCCACGCCACCGACCCTAGCGACGCGCGCGGGCGGTGGCGTAGAGGCAGACCGCGGCGGCGGTGGCCAGGTTGAGGCTCTCCGCGCGACCCGGGATCGGGATCCGGACCCGGTGGTCGGCGAGGGCGGCGACCTCCTCGGGCAGCCCCCAGGCCTCGTTGCCGAAGAGCCACGCGACCGGGCGCTGCAGGGTCTCGTCGGCCTCGAACAGGTCGACCTCTCCCCCGCCGTCGGCCGCCAGGACCACCAGCCCCGCCTCCCGGGCGGCGGCGACCGCAGACGTCACGTCGCGCTCGACCGCGACCGGCAGGTGGAACAGGCTGCCGACGCTGGCACGCACCGTCTTGGGGTTGTAGGCGTCGACCGAGTCACCGGCGAGGACGACCCCACCCGCACCGACGGCGTCCGCGGTCCGGATCACCGTGCCGGCATTCCCCGGGTCGCGCACGTCGGCGCACAGGACGACCAGGGGAGCCGGGGCCCGGTCGTCGACCGGCGGGGTGAGGATCGCGGCGACGTCGACGTCGAGGAACCGGCACACGGCCACCAGGCCGGCCGGGGTCACCGCGTCGCTCAGCGACGCGAGCGCCCGGTCCTCGACCAGGGTCCAGCCGACCCCGAGGTCCCCGGCACGGGTCCGCAGCCCGGCGTACGCCACGGTGGCGGCCGGGGTCGCGAACACCTCCACCGGGCAGCCCGGGACGCCGAGGGCTCCCTCGACGGCCTTCGGGCCGTCGGCGAGGAACAGCCGCCGCTCGGCGCGGGCCGGGCGGCGGCTGAGCCTGCGGGCGTCCTTGACGCGGGCGTTGGCGTGCGAGAGCGGTGCTCGCACCTCCGTCACTGCTTCAGGAGGCCTTCGGGGCGTTGACGTCCTCGGGGAGGGCGGCCCGGGCGGTCTCGATCAGCGCGTTGAACGCGGCGATGTCGTTGACGGCCAGGTCGGCCAGGATCTTGCGGTCGACCTCGACGCCGGCCAGGCCGAGGCCCTGGATGAAGCGGTTGTAGGTCATGCCCTGCGCGCGGGCGGCGGCGTTGATCCGCTGGATCCACAGCCGACGGAAGTTGCCCTTGTTCTTGCGGCGGTCGTTGTAGCTGTAGACCAGCGAGTGGGTGACCTGCTCCTTGGCCTTGCGGTACAGCCGCGAGCGCTGACCGCGGTAGCCCGAGGCCCGCTCGAGCGTGGTCCGGCGCTTCTTGTGGGCGTTCACTGCGCGCTTGACGCGTGCCATGTCGTTACTCCTTGATGCTCAACAGTCTTCGGATCGCTGGTGTCGAGGCCCGCGGTGCGACGGGGCCTCCACCACCGAGGGGTGGGTGGGACGGGTCAGCGACCCAGCAGCTTCTTGGCGCGCTTGACGTCGGCCTTGGCGAGCTCGGTGGTCCCGGTCATGCGGCGCGTCACCTTGGAGGGCTTCTTCTCCAGGTTGTGGCGCTTGCCGGCCTTCTCGCGCAGGATCTTGCCCGACCCGGTCACGCGGAAGCGCTTGCTGGCACCGGAGTGCGTCTTGTTCTTCGGCATCGTGTTGCTCTCTTTCTCGATTCCTCGTCCGATCGCCCGCTCAGGCGAGCGGATCGACCGGCTGGGGGCAGGGTCTGGGCGGAGCTCAGGCCTCGATCTCGGGGTCGAGGTTCTCGGAGCGGCGGCGCTCCTTCTTCTGGGCGACCGGACCGGCGGCGTGGGCCGCGTCGCGCTCGGCCTGCTCCTCGGCCTCCACGGCCGCGCGCTCGGCGGCGCGCGACTCCTTCTGGGCCTCGTGGTCGGCCTTGGCCTCGGCCTTCTTGCGATGCGGGCCGAGCACCATGACCATGTTCCGGCCGTCCTGCTTCGGCGAGGACTCGACGAAGCCGAGCTCCTCGACGTCCTCCGCCAGCCGCTGCAGCAGCCGGAACCCCAGCTCGGGGCGGTGCTGCTCACGACCACGGAACATGATCGTGATCTTGACCTTGTCGCCGGCCTTCAGGAACCGCACGACGTGACCCTTCTTGGTCTCGTAGTCGTGCGCGTCGATCTTCGGGCGGAGCTTCATCTCCTTGATGATGACGTTGGTCTGGTTCCGACGGGCCTCACGGGCCTTCTGGGCGTTCTCGTACTTGAACTTCCCGTAGTCCATGAGCTTGCAGACGGGCGGGCGTGCCATCGGGGCCACCTCGACCAGGTCGAGGTCGGCCTCGAGCGCCAGCTTCAGTGCCTGGTCGGTCGGGACGATGCCCACGGTCTCGCCGTTGGGTCCCACGAGCCGGACCTCGGGTACGCGGATCCGCTCGTTGATGCGCAGCTCGGTGCTGATGTGTCCTCCAGTGGTTCTCGTGGCCGGAAGACCCTCCGCGACCGCGGCCCGGACCGGCACCGAAATCGAAAAGAGGCTCCCGCTGTTCACAAGCGGAAGCCAGTCGCGACACGTCGCCCGCCGCTCACGCGGCACGGGGCGTGCCCTCCGGACACGTGCCCACCGGGGTGGGTTCGTGCCGGGACCGGACCCGACGACCTGGTTCGGCCGGTGCGGGTGGGAGACGTGTTGCTGCTGGTCTCCGCTTGAAGATCGATCCGGCACTGGTGTGCCGGACAGATCGGTCAACGCCAGACCTTACCGGGTCATTCCGTGGCGGGGCGAATCCAGGCGGAGCGACCCCCCACCCGGGTCAGCTGCCAGCCGGCGGCCAGCCCGTGGAGGTCCTCGCCCTCCACGACGAAGCGCACCGGGCCCGCCACGTCGACCACGAGGGCGTCGGCGCCCTCCTGCAGGGCCGCGGTCCCCGCGGTCGCCGCGGTCACGGGGACCGGGCGCGCCTCCGGCTGCCACGTCGCGAGCGCCTCGGTGCCGGTGAAGGCGAGCAGCCCACGCCGTCCGTCGGGCCGGGTGAGCAGCACCGCGGCCATGTCGCTGGTCTTGTCGTGCGCCAGCCCGGCCTCGTCGACCTCGACCTCACCCGCCACCGCCACGACCGGCACGAGCAGCCGCGCCCGCTGCAGGGCGGCGAGCGCCTCGGCGTACGTGCCGGCGCCGGAGGCATACGCCGCGAGCGCACCCACGAGGTCCTCGTCGGCCGCCCCGTCGTCGCCGGCGAAGCCGGGGTCCGGGATCTGCATCGACACGGCCCGGATCCTCCCACCCGACCACGGGCACGGCTGTGCCGGGTGTGTCAGGCTGGTGACGTGGACGAGGTCACCTGGGCCGCACTGACGGCCGTGCTGACGGCGCTGGGCGCGGCCTGGACCTGGTTCGCCTTCCGCCGCCGGGGCGTCGCCTCCGGCCTGCGCGGAGCCGGCCTGACGCTGCTGCCTCCCGCCGCGTGGCTGACCGGCACCCTCGAGATGTTCGGGGAGATCGGCTCCTCCGTCGGCGGCTGGGCGACCGGCCTGGTGCTCAGCCCGCTGGTGTGGGCCGGCATCGTGCTCGCCGGGTTGTCGGTGGTGCTGCTCGGCAGCTCCGCGGCCCTGCGCAGCCGCGGCCGGGGCGGCGCCCCCGCCGTGACCGACGGCGAGCAGACCACCCGACCCGGGCTGCCGTCGGCCCGGGGCAAGGGCAAGGACAAGGGCAAGGGCGAGCCCGCGATCGACGACGACCTCTCCGACATCGAGGCGATCCTGAAGCGTCGCGGGATCAGCTGATGCCCGCCTCCCCCGTGAGGCGCCGCGAGCTGGGGCGCCGGCTGGCGGCCGCCGTGGCCACGGCCCGCGACCGGGGCGAGGACCTCCCCACCCCCCTGCTCGTGGTCGACCTCGACGCCTTCGACGCCAACGCCGCCGACCTGGTGCGACGGGCGCAGGGCACGCCGGTCCGGGTGGCCTCGAAGTCGATCCGGGTCCCGGCCCTGCTGGAACGGGCGCTGGGTCACCCCGGCGTCCGGGGCGTGCTGGCGTACACGCTGCGCGAGGCGCTGTGGCTCTTCGAGCAGGGGGTCACCGACGACCTGCTGGTCGCCTACCCCAGCGTCGACCGTGACGCGCTGGCGCGGCTGGTCGGCTCCCCGACCGCTGCGGCCGCCATCACGCTGATGGTCGACCACCCCGACCACCTCGCCGTCGTCGACTCGGTGCGCCGGTCGCTGGCGGTGCCGGTGCGGATCGCGATCGACGTCGACGCCGGGCTGCGGGTCGGCGGCCAGCACGTGGGACCGAAGCGGTCGCCGCTGCACGACCCCGCCGAGGTCGCTGCCCTCGCCCGGCAGGTGGTGGACCGCCGCGGCTTCCAGCTGGTCGGCGTGATGACCTACGAGGGCCAGGTCGCCGGACTGCCCGACACGGTGCCGACGCAGCGCGCCCGGTCACTGGTCGTCCGCGGGATCAAGCAGGCCTCCCTGGCCCAGCTGGAGGTACGCCGCCGGCAGGTCGCGGACGCGCTGGCCGGGATCGCCGACCTCGAGCTGTGGAACGCGGGAGGCAGCGGCTCGGTCGAGTCGGCGGCCGCGGACCCGGTCGTCACCGAGGTGGCGGCCGGCTCCGGGTTCCTGGTCCCGGCCCTGTTCGACCACTACCAGTCCTTCGAGCCGCGACCCGCGGCGTTCTTCGCCGTGCCCGTCGTCCGCCGGCCCACGGCCTCGACCGCCACCGTCCACGGTGGGGGCCTGGTCGCCTCGGGGGCCGCCGGCAAGGACCGGCTCCCCCGCCCCTGGCTGCCGGAGGGCCTGCACCTCACCGCCCTCGAAGGAGCGGGCGAGGTGCAGACCCCGGTGACGGGCCCCGCAGCCGCGCGGCTGCGGATCGGCGACCTGGTGTGGTTCCGCCACGCCAAGGCGGGCGAGCTGTTCGAGCACGGCACGCACGTCCGGCTGCTCGCGGGGAAGGCCTTCACCGCACGGGTCGAGACCTACCGGGGACTGGGCCTGGCCTTCTGAGCCGCCCCGACCGTCCCCGGCAGGACTCGCGGCCTCAGCCCCGGCGGGTCCGGATGCAGACCTGACGGTTGGAGTAGGAGGTCTCGAAGCGGCCGCTGCCCTTGATCTTCACGCGGTAGCAGATCGTCCCGACCCGGTTGAGCGCCTTGATCTCCTTGCGGTAGCGGCTGTTGTCGTTGGTCTTGAACTTCTTCCAGTTGTCCCAGTTCTTCGCGCTCTTGAGCTTGCGCTGCATGATCGCGTAGCGGTTCGCGTAGCTCGGCGCCACGCGACCCTTGGCGAAGAACACGCCCGAGCGAGGCTCGCTGCCCTTCATGGTGATGGTGCGCGTGGCGTCGGGCGCAGCCGGCTCGGCCTGAGCGGTGCCCAGCGAGGCGAGCGGAGCAGTGGCGACGAGCGCCGCGGCAGCGGCGACGAGCCGCAGACGATGGGTCATGAGGTCCCCTTCGGGTGTCGGATGTCACTGCGCACCCTGCCCCATCCAGACGCCGGTCACACCACTTCGCCGACATCGAGTCCTAGTGTGTCGCCATGGTGACGGGCCGGACGCGGGAGGTCCTGGACCTCCTCGAGGCCCGGGCGCCGACGCTGGGGAGTGGCCGGCTCCTGTGCGTCGACGGGCCCGCGGGATCCGGCAAGACCACGCTCGCCGCCGGGGTCCGGGAGCACCGGCCGACGGCGCGGGTGCTCCACATGGACGACCTGTACGCCGGGTGGGACGGCCTGCCCCGCGTCGACGCGCAGCTCGCGACGATGCTGCGGCCCCTCGCGCGCGGGCAGACCGGACGCTACCGGCGCTGGGACTGGCACGCCGACGCCTGGGCCGAGGAGGTGCTGGTCGAGCCGTGCCCGCTGCTGGTCCTCGAGGGGGTGGGATCGGGCTCGCGGGTCACCGACGGCCTCGCGACCGTCCTGGTCTGGGTCGAGGCGCCTCACGACCTGCGGATGCGGCGGGGCCTGGCCCGCGACGGCGACGCCTTCGCGCCCCACTGGGAGCGCTGGGCCGAGTCGGAGCGGACGCACTTCGCCGCCCACCGGACCCGCGAGCGCGCCGACCTGCTGGTCGACGGCCGGGGCGGGCGCGGCTAGCTGCGCTGCCCGAGCACGAGGCGGAGCTCGGCGACCGCCCGCTTCGCCCGGGCCCCGTCGGAGCCCTGGATCCCCATCGCGGGGTGGCTGGTCCCGTCGGCGAGGTCGAGCAGCGCCCAGGGCGCGCCCGGCGGCAGGCTGACGGCGAGGATCTCGGCCCAGGCCAGCTCCCGTCGGCGGTAGCCGTTGACGACGACCAGCCGGTCGGCCTGGGCCACGACCCGGGAGCGCGCCAGCGCGAAGCCGGCGGTGAAGAACAGCAGGCCGATGAAGAGCAGGGTCCCCCGCTGGAACGCGGTGAACCTCGCCCGGGTCTCGGCGTCGAAGGAGAACCACGCGACCGCGCAGACCACCAGCAGCATCCCGCCGAACAGGATGCCGGCCAGCCGCACCCCCAGCGGCCGCCAGGTGTGGGGCAGCGAGGGCTCAGAGACGGCAGGCATGGATGTCCGTGAGCAGGATGCCGCGGGCCCCGATGTCCCAGAGCTCGTCCATCAGCCGCTGGGCACCGCTGCGGGGCACCATCGCGCGGACCGCGACCCACCCCTCGCGGTGGAGCGGGGACACCGTGGGGCTCTCGATCCCGGGGGTGAGCCCCACCGCGGCCGACACCTGCTCGGAGGGGATGTCGTAGTCCATCATCACGTAGCTCCGGGCGACGAGGACGCCCTCGAGCCGGCGCCGGAACACCTCGAACCCGGAGGGCACCTCGGCGCCCCGCGTCACGAGGACCGCCTGGGACTCCAGGATCGTGTCGCCGAAGGTCTCGAGCCCGGCGGCCTTGAGCGTGCTGCCGGTCTCGACGACGTCGGCGATCACGTCGGCCACGCCGAGCTGGATGCTGGTCTCGACGGCGCCGTCGAGCCGGGTCACCGACGCCTCGATGCCGCGCCGCTGGAGGAATCCCTCGACGATCCCGACGTAGGACGTCGCGATCCGCTGGCCGGCGAGGTCCTCGAGGTCTGCGAACCGTCCCGCGGGGCCGGCGAACCGGAACCGGCTGGTCCCGAAGCCGAGCTCCATGACCTCCTCGGCCGTGGCGCCGGAGTCGAGCAGCAGGTCGCGGCCGGTGATCCCGACGTCGAGGGTGCCCTCCCCGACGTAGAGCGCGATGTCGCGGGGGCGGAGGTAGAAGAACTCCACGCCGTTCTCGGCGTCCAGCAACCGCAGCTCCTTGGCGTCGTGCCGCTGACGGTAGCCGGACTCGCGCAGGATCTCCTGCGCGGACTGGGACAGGGCGCCCTTGTTGGGGACGGCGACCCGGAGCAGCCGGCCACCGTTGCCGTTGGTGTTCATGAGGTCCTCAGAGGTGGGAGTAGACGTCGTCGAGGCTCAGGTCGCAGGCGAGCATCAGGACCTGGGCGTGGTAGAGCAGCTGGCTGATCTCCTCGGCCGCCCGCTCCTTCGACTCGTGCTCGGCGGCCATCCACGACTCGGCGGCCTCCTCGACCAGCTTCTTGCCGATCGCATGGACGCCGGCGTCGAGCTGCCGCACGGTGCCCGAGTCGGCCGGCCGCGTGGCGGCCTTGTCGCTCAGCTCGGACCAGAGCTCGTCGAACGTCTTCACGTGGCGAGAGCCTAGACGTAGCCGCGTTTGAGCGACCGGAGGGTCTGCGCGGTGGTCAGCGCGGCGGCTGCCGCCTCGTAGCCCTTGTCCTCCCGGGAGGTCGCGAGGCCGGCGCGATCGAGGGCCTGCTCCTCGGTGTCGCAGGTGAGCACGCCGAAGCCGACCGGGGTCTGGTGGTCGAGGGCCACCCGGTTCAGCCCGTCGGTGGCGGCCGAGCAGACGTAGTCGAAGTGGGGGGTGCCGCCGCGGACCACGACGCCGAGCGCCACGATCGCGTCGTAGCCCTGCGCGGCCAGCGCCGCGGCCACCACGGACAGCTCGAACGTCCCCGGCACGTGCACCAGCTGCGGCGCCTCCACCCGGTAGTCGCGACACGCGCGCTCCGCGCCGTCGACCAGTCCGGCCATCACGGTCTCGTGCCAGCTCGCGGCGACGATCGCGACCCGGAGGTCGTGGCAGTCGACGGGCTTCTGGTCGGGCGCTCCGGCTCCGCTCACGGTGTCTCCCTCAGCTCGGGCAGTGTCAGGTCGGGCAGGTCGTGGCCCATCCGGTCCCGCTTGGTGACCAGGTAGGCCAGGTTGTGGTCGTTGGGTCGCGGCGTGAGCGGCACCCGCTCGGCCACCGGCACACCGTAGTCCTCCAGGCTGGCGGTCTTGTCGGGGTTGTTGGTGAGCAGCCGCACCTGCCGCACCCCGAGGTCGCGCAGCACCTGCGTCGCGGCGCCGTAGTGGCGCGCGTCGGCCGGCAGCCCGAGGTCGAGGTTGGCGTCGACGGTGTCGCGGCCCCCGTCCTGGAGGGCGTAGGCCTGCAGCTTGGCGACCAGTCCGATCCCGCGACCCTCGTGGCCCCGCAGGTACACCACGACGCCGCGGCCCTCCTCGACCACCCGCTCCAGCGCCTCGTCGAGCTGGGGCCCGCAGTCGCAGCGGTGGCTGCCGAAGACGTCACCGGTGAGGCACTCGGAGTGCACCCGCACCAGCACCGGCTCGTCGGTGCCGTCCAGGTCTCCGTGGACCAGCGCGAGGTGCTCGCTGCCGTCGACCCTGCTGCGGTAGCCGAAGGCCCGGAAATCCCCGAACCGGGTCGGGAGCCTGGTCTCGGCCACCCGCTCCACGAGCATCTCGGTGCGGTGGCGGTGTCGCACCAGGTCGTCGATGGAGATCATCGCGAGCCCGTGCTCGTCGGCGAACGCCCGCAGCTCGGGTCCGCGCTTCATGGTGCCGTCGTCGTTGACGACCTCCACCAGGACGCCGGCGGGGGTCAGACCGGCCAGCCGGGCCAGGTCGACGGCCGCCTCGGTGTGGCCGCGGCGCACCAGCACGCCACCCTCGCGGTAGCGCAGCGGGAAGACGTGACCGGGCCGCGTGACCTCCCAGGGCTCGGTCGCCGAGTCGGCCAGCACCCGTGCGGTGTGGGCGCGGTCGGCCGCGGAGATCCCGGTCGAGACGCCGTCGCGTGCGTCGACCGAGATCGTGTAGGCCGTCCGGAGCTTGTCCTTGTTGTGCGGGGTCATCAGCGGGATCTCCAGCCGGTCGAGCATGTCGGCCGGCATCGGCACGCAGATCACCCCGCTGGAGTGGCGGATCGTGAACGCCATCAGCTCCGGGGTCGCCTTGCTGGCGGCGAAGATCAGGTCGCCCTCGTTCTCGCGGTCCTCGTCGTCGACGACCACGACCGCCTTCCCGGCCGCGATGTCGGCGATCGCTCGCTCGACGGGGTCGAGTCGCACCGTCATGCCGACACCTCCGTCCGCTCACGACTCGGGGCCTCGCCCTGACCGTCCGAGCGTGCCCCGGCGCGCCACCACGTGACGAGTCCGACCACGCAGAAGACGCCGTAGACGACGTACATCCCCGCCGTGGGGTAGAAGCCGGCGTTGACCAGCGTGGTCACGCCCACGATGTCGACCAGGATCCACACCAGCCAGAACTCGACCCAGCCGCGCGCCATCCCGTAGGTCGCGAGCATCGACCCCGCCAGGATCCAGGCCTCGGTGGTGGGACCCCAGGAGCCGATCTGGAGCAGCAGCAGGTACGCCGCGGCGTACCCGACGACCCCGAGGACCAGCAGCAGCAGCCGCTCGCGGCCGGTGGCCCAGCGCGGGGTGATCGCGCCACCGTCGGCGGCCCCCCCGGCGGCCCGCGCACGGCTCCAGCGCCACCAGCCGTAGACCGACACGGCGATGAAGAAGACCTGACGTCCGGCCTGGCCCCACAGCGGGTCGGTCGTGGCGCCGCTGATCTCGCCGGTGACGAAGACAGTGAAGAGCAGCACGTTGCCCACGATGCCGACCGGCCACGCCCACACCAGGCGCCGCATGCCGAACACCGCGCTGGCGAGCCCGAACAGGTTGCCGACCACCTCGCGGGCGAGCAGCTCGCCGCCGGCGACGGGGAAGGTGCCGTCCAGCAACCAGTCGATCATGGGGTTCCTCCTGGGGTTCCGGTGTAGGCGGCGACCAGCTTGGCCACGTGCTTGGCGATGACGTCGACCTCGAGGTTGACCCGCTCCCCCGGTGCCCGGCTCCCGAGCGTGGTGCGGGCGAGGGTCTCGGGGATCAGGCTGATGGTGAAGTGGTCGTCGTGAGCCTCGACCACGGTGAGGCTGACGCCGTCGACCGTGACCGACCCCTTGTCCACGAGGTACGGCGCCAGCTTCTCGGGCAGGGAGACGGCGACCAGCTCCCAGTGCTCGCTGGGGGTGCGGGAGAGGATCTCGCCGGTCGCGTCGACGTGGCCCTGTACCAGGTGCCCGCCCAGCCGGGTGGCCAGCGTGGCGGCCCGCTCCAGGTTGACCCGGTCACCCGCGCGGACGCCGCGCAGCGAGGTCTTGTCGAGGGTCTCCTGCATCACGTCGGCGGTCCAGACGTCTCCGGACACCGCGGCGACGGTCAGGCAGCAGCCGTTGACGGCGATGGAGTCGCCGAGCCGCACGTCCTGCAGGACGGTCGCGGCCCGGACCGAGAGCCGGACCGCGTCGCCCTGGTCCTCGACGGCCGCGACGGTGCCCAGCTCCTCGACGATACCGGTGAACATCAGCGACTCCTCCGCATCGTGAGCCGGACGTTGGTGTCCTCGACCTCCCCGTCGACGGAGTGCCCCTGCAGCACCTGCACGTCGTCGACCTGCAGGTGGAGGGCATCGGTGATGGAGGTGATCCCGAGGTCGCCGACGGCGCTGAGACCCGCGCCGAGGAGCATCGGGGCGACGTAGGCGACGACCTCGTCGACGAGGTCGTCGGCGAGGAAGGCCGCCGCGAGGGTGGGGCCGCCCTCGAGGAGGACGTGCTGGCGGTCGCGGGCGTGCAGCGTCGCCAGCACCTCGTGGAGGTCGTGGGTCCTCAGGTGGAGGGTCTCGGCGCGGTCGTTGAGGACCCGACGGTCGGCCGGCAGGTCGCGCTCCCCCACCACGACCCGCAGCGGCTGGTGCGGGAGCGGCTCGTCGACCTCGTCGCGCACGGTCAGCTCGGGGTCGTCGACCACGACGGTGCCGGTCCCGACCATCATCACGTCGCACTCACCGCGCAACCGGTGGCTGTCACGACGGGCGGCGGTGCTGGAGACCCAGCGGCTCGAGCCGTCGGCGGCCGCACTGCGTCCGTCGAGGGTGGTGGCGAGCTTCCAGGTGACGAAGGGCCGACCGTGCTCGACGGCGAAGGTCCACGCCCGGTTCAGCCGACGGGCCTCGGCGGCGAGCAGCCCGCCCTCGACCTCGACCCCGGCCGCGGTGAGGGCGTCGGCACCACCGGCCGCGACGGGGTTGGTGTCGGCCTGGGCGAAGACCACGCGCCGGACGCCGGCGGCGAGCAGCGCCTCGCTGCACGGTCCCGACCGCGCGCTGGTGTGGTGGCACGGCTCGAGGGTCACGACGGCGGTCGCTCCGGCGGCGGCCTCCCCGGCGTTGCGCAACGCGTCGACCTCCGCGTGCGGGGTGCCGGCACCCCGGTGGAAGCCCTCGGCGACCTCCGAGCCGTCGGGTCCGAGCAGCACGCAGCCGACCCGCGGGTTGGGGCCGGTCGGGACGCCCGGCGTCGCCGCGAGCTCGAGGGCGCGCCTCATGGCCGCCTGTTCCGCGGTGCTGGTGGTCATCGTCCGCCTCCGGGTCCGGCGCTCTCACGGACTCCCGGGGCAGGTCGTCGACGGGTGCACCCGACCGGGTACACCGTCGCCGCGTGCTGCTTCTCATCCGGACTTTGACCGTCGGTCCAGGATTCCCACCTGGTCAACCGGCCGCTGGCAGCGGCCGGGTCGCGGACTTCGGGGTGTCACCACCCCGTCACCGCCGGTGCGGATTTCCACCGCCCCCAGAGCACGCGAGCACCTGTGGTCACAGCTGCTCTTGCGCGCCCGAGCCTACTCCGAAGCCCGGAGGACGTGGCGGCGAGGTCACCCCGGGCCACCTCGCCTCGTCCTCCCTCGTCCGCCCCGGAGGGAGGCGCCCTTCCCGTTGTTGGACTGGACGCAGGCCGCTGATCATCGACACCGTCGAACGCACCGCCGACGTGGTGAGCTCGGTGAACCACCTGCTCGCGCTCGGCGGACCCCGCGGCCTGTCGTTGCGGCGCATCGCCGCGACCGCCCGCGTCGCGCCGAGCTCACTGGTCCATCACCTCGGCACCAGGGAGCACCTCCTGCGAAACCCGGGCTCGAGTCCACGGTCGAGGAGATCCGGTTGCACGAGCGGGCCCTGCTGTGTCACCGATGCCCCCGTCACGGGCCCGGCTGCTCCTGCGCCGCCACTATCCCCGGTGGGGGATGCCCACGGCCGCCTCGCGCAGCGCGGCGACCATCGCGTCGGGATCGTCGGCGGAGTAGACCGCCGAGCCCGCGACGAACACGTCGGCCCCGGCCTCCGCACAGCGACCGATGGTCTCCAGCGACACCCCGCCGTCGACCTGGAGCCAGGTCTCCACGCCGTGCTGGTCCAGCAGCGCGCGGGTACGACGGATCTTCGGCAGCACCAGGTCGAGGAACTTCTGACCGCCGAAGCCAGGCTCGACGGTCATCAGCAGCACCATGTCGAGCTCCGGAAGCAGGTCCTGGTAGGGCTCGATCGGGGTGGCGGGGTTGAGCGCCATGCTGGCGCGGGCGCCGAGCGCCCGGATCTCGCGCGCCAGCCGCACCGGCGCCCGGGCCGCCTCGACGTGGAAGGTCACCGAGCCGGAGCCCGCCTCGACGTACGCCGGGGCCTCGCGGTCGGGGTCCTCGATCATCAGGTGGGTGTCGAGCGGCACGTCGGTGGCACGCGTGAGCGCCTCGACCATCGCCGGCCCGAACGTCAGGTTCGGCACGAAGTGGTTGTCCATCACGTCGACGTGCACCCAGTCGGCGCTGGGAATGCGGGCCACCTCCGCTCCGAGGGCGGCGAAGTCGGCGTTGAGGATGCTGGGGGTGATCTGGACGGCCACCCGAGAATCCTAGGACTCCTCGGGATCGGCCGGAGGCTCGGCTCCCTGCGCCTCGTCCCGGTCAGCCCACTCCAGCAGCGGCGCGAGGTCGAAGACGTCGCGGTCGATGGTCGCGTGCAGGTCGCCCAGCTCGGCGTATCGCTGCGGCATCGTGGCCATCGTGAAGTCACGGGGGTCGCAGTCGCCGACCTCGTCCCACCGCACGGGCGCACTGACCCGCGCATCGGGCACGCCGCGCACGGAGTAGGCCGCGGCGATGGTGTGGTCGCGCGCGTTCTGGTTGTAGTCGACGAAGAGGTGGTGGGGGTCGCGGTCCTTGCGCCACCACGTCGTGGTCACGTCGTCGGGGGCGCGACGCTCGACCTCGCGCGCGAACGCGAGAGCCCCGCGGCGCACGGCCTTGTGGTCGTGGTCCGGCTGGATCCGCACATAGACGTGGAGCCCCTTCCCGCCGCTGGTCTTGGGGTAGCCGACCGCGCCGAGCTCGTCGAGCACCTCGTGCACCACCCCCGCGACGCGCTGCACCTGGGCGAAGTCCGAGAGCGGTCCGGGGTCGAGGTCGATCCGCCACTCGTCGGGCGACTCGGGGTCCTCGCGGCGGCTGTTCCAGGGGTGGAACTCCACCGTCGACATCTGCACCGCCCAGATCACCGCGCCGAGCTCGGTGACGCACAGCTCGTCGGCCGTGCGGTCCCAGCGCGGGAAGTGCAGCCGGACCGTCTCGACCCATGGTGGGGCGCCGGCCGGCAGCCGCTTCTGGTGCACCTTGTCACCGGCCAGCCCCTTCGGGAACCGGTGCAGCATGCAGGGCCGCTCGAACAGCGCGTTGACGATCCCGTCGCCCACAGCGAGGTAGTACTCGACCAGGTCGAGCTTGGTGGCGCCGGACCGGCCCTCGCGGGTCGGGGGGAAGTAGACGCGGTCGGGGTTGGTGACCTTGACGACGCGGTCGTCCACCTCGATCTCGGTGAACGGCGATGCCATGGCGCCACCGTAGTCGAGGTCACCGACGGCCGGCGTCCGCCTCGGGCTCCTCGGGCTCCTCGCTCTGGACTCCTTGGGCTGCTCGGGCCGCTCGGGCTGCTCGACCTGGACCCGGACCACCGGGGAGGCGTGCTCGTCGGCGTAGGAGCGCTCGGCGAACCACCAGCGGTAGTCGGTGGTCGTCTCGGGCCGCACCTCGGCGACGACCGCCCCGTCGGGCCCGGCGAACAGCTGCTCGGTGACGGCACCGAACTGGTCGCTCCCGGCCGGTCGGGCCTGGAGCACCAGGCCGGCGCCGACCGGCCGGCCGGCGGTGTCGACCGTGAGCCCGGTCAGGGTCACCGGGTCGCCGGCGCGGACGCCGGCGGCGGAGGTCGTGACCGACGTCGTCACCGGCGTGCCCTCGAGGTCGTAGGTGGTGACCGCGCCGGGCGCGCCGACCCGGACCTGGTCGAGGACGAACTCCGAGCCGTCGCAGCCGAGCCCGGCCAGCAGGTAGCCCGGCCCGTCGCCGTGGTCGTCGGTGAAGTCGGCGACGGTCGCGGCGGGGACGGTCTCGCGGACCGCCCCGGTGGCAGCATCGAGCTTCTGCCAGTCGTAGGCCGCGGCGCCGGGGTCGAGCTGCTGCCAGCCCCCGGCTCCGACCCGCAGGTCGGTCCGGCCCGCCCACACCTCACCGGCGTCCAGGTCGGGGGTCACGAACCAGATCCACGCCACGCCGCTGGTGC
Source organism: uncultured Actinomycetota bacterium (assembly GCA_963795215.1). Lineage (GTDB taxonomy): Bacteria > Actinomycetota > Actinomycetes > Propionibacteriales > Nocardioidaceae > Nocardioides. Next base: position 171,410 of record CAWCGW010000004.1, on the reverse strand, counting down.
CGCCCGGCGCCCGCACGGACAGGGTGTGGGCGGCCTCGGCGACGGAACCGACCAGGCTCACCGGTCCGCTGGCGGTCCCCTGGCCCGGGAGGTCGAGCGCGGCGGCGCGACGCCCCAGGGGCGCCGTCTCGTCCAGCACGACCCGTACGACCGGGTCGACGGCGGCCGCCCGGTAGAGGCTCACGCAGCCGAACCGGGTCAGGTAGGTCGAGGAGGAGGGGAACGAGGCTCCCGGCACGGTGACGGTGTCGTCGGCGAGCGCGGGCGCGAGCGGCCCCAGGACCGTCAGTCCGACGGCCGTCAGCACGGTTGTCGCGATGCGACGCATGGTCTCCTACCCCCTGCGACGCCCTCCGCGCCGCTGGACCCATTGAACGTCACCGCGCTCCAGGAAACCATGCCCAGAAGGTGTCAATCCCCAGAACAGGTCAGTCGCGGCGTCTCAGCACGGCCCAGAACATCGCGTCGGTGCCGTGCTCGTGCGGCCACAGCTGGCGCGTCGGCGGGTCCTCCAGGACGTCCGGGCGTCCACCGACGACGGTCGAGACGACCTCGGCGGTCTCGGCCAGCACGGGCGAGCAGGTGGCGTAGACCACGGTGCCCCCCGGGCGCACCAGGTCCAGGGCCCGGCCCAGCAGCGCCCGCTGCAGCGGGACCAGCCCGACCAGGTCCTCGGGGTCCTTGCGCCAGCGCGCCTCGGGACGGCGGCGCAGCGCGCCCAGCCCGGAGCACGGTGCGTCGACCAGCACCCGGTCGAAGGACCCCGCCTCCCAGGGCCCCTCGCGGCCGTCGTGGGTGGTGATCGCCTCGACGCCGGTCGCACCGGCCAGGGTCTGCCGCACCAGCTCGGCACGGTGGGCCTGCGGCTCGTTGGCCACGACCCGGGCACCCCGCTGGTCGGCGAGGGCGGCGAGCAGGGCGGACTTGCCCCCCGGCCCGGCGCACAGGTCGAGCCAGCGTCGGTCCGGTCCCTCCTGCGGGGCCTCGGCGAGGGCGAGCGCGACCAGCTGGGAGCCCTCGTCCTGCACCCCGGCCCGGCCCTCCGCCACCGCCGGCACCGCTGCCGGGTCGCCCCCGGCCAGCCGGACGCCGTACGGCGAGAGCTCGGTGGGCTCGCCCGGCAGCTCCTCGCGGAGGGAACGCCCGGGGCGCGCGACGAGCACCACCGCCGGTGCCTCGTTGTCCGCGGCGAGCACGGCGGCGAGCTCCTCGCGGCGCTCCCCCAGGGCCCGTGCCAGCTCCTCCACCACCCAGCGAGGGTGGCTGTGGGCGAGGGCCAGGTGCCCCATCGGGTCCCGGTCGACGTCGGGGGCGAGGCGCTCGACCCAGGTCGCGAGGTCGTGCTCGGCGACGCGGCGCAGCACCGCGTTGACCAGTCCCGCGTCACGGTGGCCGGTGCGGGCGCGGGCGAGGTCCACGCTCGTGGACACGGCCGCGTGGTCGCCGACGCGCATCGCCAGCAGCTGGTGGGCGCCGAGCCGCAGCACGTCGCGCAGCCGCGGCTTCACCCGGCCGCGGTCCAGGCAGGCGTCGAGGACGGCGTCGTAGGTCCCCTGCCGGCGCAGCGTGCCGGACGCGAGCTCGGTGGCGAAGGCCGCGTCGCGTCCCGCCAGCCCGTGGGCGCGCAGCACCTGGGGCAGCACCAGGTTGGCGTACGCATCCTCGGTGCGGACGGCCTTGAGCACGTCGTACGCCGCGAGCCGGGCGGGATCAGCCATGGCCCCGAGGCTATCGGCGCCGGTCAGACCAGCCGGGTGCCGGGCGCCAGCCGGACGCCGCGGGCCCAGTCGGCGGCGTCCATCTCCTTCTTGCCGAACGCCTTGACCCGGCCGAGCCGGACCGGGACCGTGCCGCTGCCGACGTGGACGGCGTTCTTGGAGACGGCGAGCAGGCCGGGCTCGAGCGGCTCGTGGTCGGGCGCCGGGACCACGGGACCGATCTTGATCCGCTCCCCGTCGAGGGTGGACCACGCCCCGGGTCCGGGGGTGCAGGCACGCACCCGCCGGTCCACGGCCACCGCGGGCTCGCGCCAGTCGACGGCGGCGTCCTCGACCGTGATCTTCGGCGCCAGGCTGAGGCCCTCGGGGGGCTGCTCACGGGGCACCAGGCTGCCGTCGGCGATGCCGTCGAGGGTCGCCACCAGCAGCCCGGCGCCGCCCTCGGCGAGCCGCCCGAGCAGGTCCCCTGCCGTGTCGGTGGGTCGGATCCGCTCGGTCATCACCCCGAAGACCGGGCCGGCGTCCATCTCCTTGACGATCCGGAACGTCGTGGCCCCGGTGACCTCGTCACCGGACCAGATCGAGTGCTGGACGGGGGCGGCGCCGCGCCAGGCGGGCAGCACCGAGAAGTGCAGGTTGACCCAGCCGTGCTCGGGGATGTCGAGCGCGCTCTGCGGGAGCAGCGCGCCGTAGGCCACCACGGGGCAGCACTCGGGCGCGAGCTCGCGCAGGGCCGCCTGGAAGTCGGGGTCGCGCGGGTGGTCGGGCTTCAGCACCGGCACCCCGAGCTCCTCGGCGCGCTGGGCCACCGGGCTCGCGAGCAGCCGACGGCCTCGCCCGGCCGGCGCGTCGGGGCGGGTGACCACGCCGACCAGCTCGTGGTCGCTGGCGGCGACCGCGTCGAGGGAGGGGACGGCGACCTCGGGGGTGCCGGCGAAGACCACGCGCATCAGATCTGGAATCCGTTCATGGGATGGGGACTGACCTTGACCGTCGGCCGCTCCAGGCCGAACCACTCCGCCTCGCGGATCTCCCGCATCGCCCGCTTGCGGGTCTCCGCGTCGAGCCGGTCGACGAACAGCACGCCGTCGAGGTGGTCGGTCTCGTGCTGGATCGCGCGGGCGAGCAGGTCGCTGCCGTGGACGGTCACCGGTTCCCCGTACATGTCGAAGCCGCGGGCGACCACCGAGAGCGCCCGCAGGCACTCGAAGGTGAGCTCCGGGATCGACAGGCAGCCCTCCGCACCGTGCTGCTGCTCCTCGGAGAGCTCCAGGGTGGGGTTGACCAGGTGACCGAGCTCGCCGTCGACGTACCAGGTGAAGACCCGCAGGCCCACCCCCAGCTGCGGGGCGGCGAGGCCGGCGCCGGGGGCGGCCAGCATCGTGTCGGTGAGGTCGCCGACGAGCTTGCGGAGCTCGAGGTCGAAGTCGGTGACGTCCCGGGCGCGCTGCCGCAGCACGGGGTCGCCGAAGAGCCGGATGGGTTGGATCGCCACGAGGCAGGAGTCTAGAGAACCGTCGGGTCCACCTGGATCCGCACCGGGTCGAGCTTGCGCGCAGACCGCACCCGCTGCACCTCGCCGAGCGCCCGTGACAGGGCGGCCCCGGCGCTGCGTGGGACCCGCAGCACCACCCGGGAGAGCTCCTCCTCGGCCACCGGGCCGAGCACCTCGGCCGTCTCGGGAAGGTCGAGCAGGACCAGCACGTCGTCGACCGCACCGGGCGGCCCGGTGATGGTGGCGATCCGGGAGACCGGGGGCAGGTGCGCCGCCGCCCGCTCGTGGGCCTCCCGTTCGGCGAAGCCCACGGGGTCCCAGCGGACCAGCGCCTGCAGCGCGGGGTGCTCCGGGGAGCCGACCGCCAGCACCCGCCCCCCGGGACGCGCCATCGCCGCAGCCCCCAGCCACCGCCGCAGCGCCTCCTCGGCGCCCCGCAGGTCGGCCCGGGCGAGCGGCAGCCAGGTGTCCAGCAGCAGCACGGCGGCGTAGCCCCCCTCGGCGACGGGCTCAGCGCCCGGGGTGGCGACGACGATCGCGGGCCCGTCCGGCACGCCGGCGCGGACGTGGTCGCCGCCGGAGACGTGGACGGGGACGCCGGGGAACGAGCGCCCGAGCTCCTCGGCGGTGCGCCCCTCCCCCACGACCGGGGCCCGCAGCCCACGGTGGCCGCACTCCGGGCAGGCCCAGCCCGGTGCCGGTTCCCCGCACCAGTGGCAGTGCGGAGGCACGGTCGGGCCTCCCAGCCGCAGCGGGCCGTGGCACTGCTCGCAGCGGGCAGGGGTGCGGCACCGCTCGCAGGCCAGGCTGGGCGCGTAGCCGGCGCGCGGTGTCTGCACCAGCACCGGCCCGGGCGCGTCGCCGCCCAGTGCGGAGCGGACGGCGTCGTAGGCGGCCCGGGGCACGCGGGCCCCGTGGTCGCGCTCGGCCGGGTCGACCACGCCGACCCTCACCCGCTCGCGCAGCACCGCCCGCGGGGGCACGATCTCGCGCGCCCAGCCGGTGCGGACCAGGGTGAGCGCCTCGACCGAGCGGGCGTGCCCCCCGAGCAGGACCCCGGTGCCCTGCTGCTCGGCGCGCAGCAGCAGCACCTCCCGGGTGTGGGGGTAGGGAGCCCGAGGCTCGGCGAGCAGGTCGTCGCCGTCGTCCCACAGCGCGACCAGGCCGAGGTCGTGGACCGGCGCGAAGGCGGCCGCGCGGGTCCCGAGCACGACCCGTCGGCTGCCGCGCGCGACCGCCAGGAAGTCGCGGTAGCGGGCGGCCGGGCCGGCATCGGCGGACAGCGTGACGTGGTGGCCCTCGCCGAGGACGGCGGTGAGCGCGGCGTCGACCCGCGCGACGTCGCGGTGGTCGGGCACCACGAGCAGCGCGCCGCGGCCGCCGGCGTGGACGTGGGCGGCCGCATGGGCCAGCGCCGCCGGCCAGTCGGTCGCGGGGGCGGCCGACCACACCGCCCGCGGCGAGCCCCCGGCGGCGAGGTGGCCGAGGAAGGCGGCCGCCGGCTCGTGCCCGGCCCACGCCGCGGCCGCGGCGTCCGGGTCGGGCGTGACCGCGGCGTCGCGTCCGGGCGACGGCTGCGCCTCGGTGGTGGCGTGACGGGGCGGGACGGCCAGCCGGAGCACGTCGGCGCGGCTTCCGGCGTAGCGCTCGGCGACGGCGGTCGCGAGCGCGGCCACCTCCGGGGCCAGCACCGGCTCGGCGCTCACCACCCGGCGCAGCGGTGCGAGCCGACCCTCGTGGTCCGAGGCCGCCGCCCGCGCCACGACGAACCCGTCGACGTCCTGGCCGGCGAAGCGCACCTTCACCCGCGCGCCCGGGACCGCGGTGGCGGCGTCCTTGGCCGGGACCAGGTAGTCGAAGGGACGGTCGAGGTGCGCCAGCGGGACGTCGACGAGCACCCGGGCGACCGGGTCGACCTCGGCGGGCGAGACGTCGGCCGCCTTGCGCGCTCGGGTCGCGGCCGCCCTCGCCCGCGAGTCGGCCACCGAGGCCCGCAGGCCGGGCAGCATCTCGGGCTCCTCAGGCATGGGGGTTGTCTACCAGCGGGCGCCGACGGCGCTGCCGGCGCCGCCGCCCCTCAGATCCCCGCCGCGGCCCTGAGCTCGGCGGCGCGGTCGGTGCGCTCCCAGGTGAACTCCGGCAGCTCGCGGCCGAAGTGGCCGTACGCCGCGGTGGCGACGTAGATGGGACGGAGCAGGTCGAGGTCCCGGATGATCGCGGCCGGCCGCAGGTCGAAGCACGCCAGCACGGCCTGCTGGATGTCCTCGTCGGGGATGACCCCGGTGCCGAAGGTCTGCACGAAGACACCGACGGGCGAGGCCTTGCCGATCGCGTAGGCCACCTGGGCCTCGCAGCGACGGGCCAGGCCCGCGGCGACGACGTTCTTGGCGACCCAGCGCATGGCGTACGCCGCGGAGCGGTCGACCTTGGAGGGGTCCTTGCCGGAGAACGCGCCGCCCCCGTGGCGGGCCATGCCGCCGTAGGTGTCGACGATGATCTTGCGACCGGTCAGGCCCGCATCGCCCATCGGGCCGCCGACGACGAACGTGCCGGTCGGGTTGACCAGCATCCGGTAGTCCGCGGAGGGGATGTCGAAGGACTCCAGCACCGCGTCGATGACGTGCTTCTTGAGGTCGCCCTCGAGCGTGGGGTGGTCGACCTCCTCCGCGTGCTGGGTCGAGAGCACCACGGTGTCGACCCGGACCGGCCGGTCCTGGGCGTCGTACTCGATGGTGACCTGGGTCTTGCCGTCGGGACGCAGGTAGGCCAAGGTGCCGTCCTTGCGGACCTCCGTCAGCCGTTGCGCGAGCCGCTGGGCGATCATGATCGGCAGCGGCATCAGCTCGGGGGTGTCGTCGCAGGCGTACCCGAACATCAGCCCCTGGTCGCCCGCCCCGCGCATGTCGAGCTCGTCCTCGGAGGAGCCGACCCGCGCCTCGTGGCCGCTGTCGACGCCCGCGGCGATGTCGATGCTCTGACCCCCGATGGCGACCTGGACGCCGCAGGAGGTGCCGTCGAAGCCCTTGTCGGAGGAGTCGTAGCCGATCTCGAGGATCGCCTGCCGGACCAGCTCGGCGACCGGGGCGTAGGCGTTGGTCCGGACCTCGCCGGCCACGACCACCAGCCCGGTGGTCAGCAGCGTCTCGACGGCCGTGCGGAGGTTGGCCCGGTCGGGGTCGTGCTCCATCAAGAAGTCGAGGACCGTGTCGCTGATCCGGTCGGCGATCTTGTCGGGGTGACCCTCGGTCACCGACTCCGACGTGAAGAGGCGTCCAGGCACGTGCAGCTCACTCTCTGGTCCCGGAGGATGTGGGTTTCCACCCTATCCGGGCGCCCAGCATGCGATACGCGGGTCCCACGGGACGAATCAGGAACCGGGCCCGTCGAGGAGCCGCTCGGCGACCCGGTCCCAGACGACGTGGGCGAGCCGGGACTTCGAGCCGTGGGGCACCTCGGTCGCGGAGCCGTCGCTGGCCAGGATCACGGCCTGGTTGTCGGCGCTGCCGAAGACCGCTCCCCCGCTCACGTCGTTGACCACCAGCAGGTCGCACCCCTTGCGGTCGAGCTTGCTGCGCGCGTGGTCGAGCACGGACCCGGTGTCGTCGCCGGTCTCGGCGGCGAAGCCCACCACGACGGCGCCGGGCCGGCGGCGGTCGTGGGCGAGCTCGGCCAGCACGTCCGGGTTCTGGGCGAGCGCGATCGCGGGCGCGGAGCCGTCACCGGCCTTCTTGATCTTCGCGTCGCTCACGGCGACCGGCCGGAAGTCGGCCGGCGCCGCGGCCATGACGACGGCATCGGCCGAGGCCGCGGCCCCGAGGACCGCGTCCCGCAGCTCCGCGGTGGTCTCCACCCGGACCACCTTCGCGCCGGCGGGATCGGGCAGCGAGACGTTGGCGCTGACCAGGGTGACCTCCGCGCCGCGCGCCACCGCCGCGCGGACCAGGGCGTAGCCCTGCCGGCCCGAGGACCGGTTGCCCAGGAACCGGACCGGGTCGAGCGGTTCGCGGGTGCCGCCGGCGGAGACGACCACGTGGCGACCGGCCAGGTCGGCGGCCGCGACCCCGCGCTCGAGCACCTCGACGCAGACGTCGAAGATCTCGGCCGGCTCGGGCAGCCGCCCCTTGCCGGTGTCGGCCCCCGTGAGCCGGCCCTCGGCCGGCTCGACGACCAGGGCGCCCCGCTCGCGCAGCGTCGCGACGTTGGCGACGGTCGCCGGGTGCTCCCACATCTCGGTGTGCATCGCCGGGGCGAGCACCACCGGGCAGCGGGCGGTCAGCAGGGTGGTGGTCAACAGGTCGTCGGCCAGCCCGTGGGCGGCCTTCGCCATCAGGTCGGCGGTCGCGGGCGCGACCACCACGAGGTCGGCGGACTGGCCGATCCGGACGTGGGGCACCTCGTGGACGTCGTCCCACACCCCGGTGTGCACCGGCTTGCCGGAGAGCGCCGACCAGGTGGCGACTCCCACGAACTGCAGGGCCGCCTCGGTCGGGACGACGGTCACGTCGTGCCCGGACTCGGTGAACCGGCGCACCAGCTCGCACGCCTTGTACGCCGCGATGCCGCCGGAGACCCCGAGCACGACACGAGGCCGCTCCCCGACGGGGGGAACGGCCTCAGTGCGTGACCTGGGGTCAGGCCCGGAGCCAGGCGTGTCCATCGCGGACGACGATCACTCGCCGGGCTTGAAGTCGGCCTCGATGGCGGCGGCCTTGCGGGCCTCCTCCTCGGCAGCCAGCTCGGCCGGGTCGACGTCCTCGCAGGTCAGCAGGTCCTCGTTGATCTCGCGCAGCGCGATGGAGAGCGGCTTCTCCTGCACGTGGGTGTCCACGAGCGGGCCGACGTACTCCAGCAGGCCCTCGCCCAGCTGGGAGTAGTAGGCGTTGATCTGCCGCGCACGCTTGGCGCTGTAGAGCACCAGCTGGTACTTGCTGTCGGTCTTCGTGAGCAGCTCGTCGATCGGAGGGTTGGTGACGCCCTCGGCGGCCATGTTGGGTGCAGACACGCGTGAAGCCTCGCAGTGTGGGGAGAAAACAGTGGGATGGACCGGTGGCTCGGGGGTCAGTCGTCGGTCGACGCCTGCGGGTCCTGGGCCTGGTCCGTCAGCAAGGCTACCAACTCCTCCGCGGCAGCGTGAACTTCGTGGTTGACGATGGTCACGTCGAACTCCTCCTCGGCCGCCAGCTCCTCCAGCGCGGTCTCGAGCCGGCGGGCCTGCTCCTCGGCGGATTCGGTGCCGCGACCGGTCAGCCGGCGCACCAGCTCCTCCCACGACGGCGGCTTGAGGAAGACGAACAACGCCTCCGGCATCGTCTCCCGCACCTGACGCGCGCCCTGCAGGTCGATCTCGAGCAGCGCGGGCCGGCCGTCGGCCAGCATCGTCTCGACCGCACGCCGCGGCGTGCCGTAGCGGGCGGCCTGGTGGACCACCGCCCACTCGAGCAGCTCACCGGCGCCGACCATCCGGTCGAACTCGGCATCGGTGACGAACCAGTAGTGGACGCCGTCGACCTCGCCGGGGCGCGGCGGTCGGGTGGTGGCGGAGACCGAGATCCAGACCTCGGGGTGACGGGCGCGGACGTCGGCGGCGACCGTGCCCTTGCCGACGGCGGTGGGGCCGGCGAGGACCACCAGCCGCGAGGGGCGGCGGGGGGCCTCAGCCATCCGTGGCAGGACCGAACTCGCGCTCCAACGCGGCGACCTGCTTGGCACCGAGACCCCGCACCCGACGGCTCTCGGCGATCCCGAGCCGCTCCATGAGCTGGCGGGCGCGCACCTTGCCGAGGCCGGGCATGGCCTGCAGCAGGTCGAGCACGCGCATCTTGCCGATGACCTCGTTGGTCCCGCCCTCGTGCAGCACGTCGGAGATCGAGGCCCCGGAGTGCTTCAGCCGGCTCTTCACCTCAGCCCGTTCCCGCCGGGAGGCGGCGGCCTTCTCGAGCGCCGCCGCGCGCTGTTCAGGGGTGAGAGGAGGCAGAGCCACGGGTCAGGGTTTCCTTCGTCGAGACGCGCTGGAGCAGGTAGGCGGTCAATCTAGTCACCCGTGTCAGCCCGCTGCAATCGCCGGGGGCCCGGTCACTGGAACAGGGGCGTGCGGCACACGTCCTTGGCGTGCTGCTTGACCCCCTCGTACGCCGCGACGACCTGGGGCCGGTACAGCTCGTCGGCCGCGGCGGCGATGTCCTCCTGCTCCGCCTGCGTGACCTCCGCGGGCGGGGCCGCGGCGTCGTACGACGCAGGGTCCACGCCGGCCGCGTCCAGCGCCTCGTCGAGCCCGGCGAGGGCGGTCACGACCAGGTCCCACTCGTCGGCGACGTCCCGCGGCGCCTGGTCCGCCAGCTCGCGGAAGACCGGCAACGCCCGCAGCAGCGCGTCGGGCGAGTCGTCGGCGAGCAGCTCGGTCAGCGGTGCCTGCTGCTCGCCCACCTGCTCGCAGTAGTCGGCCCGGACGTCCTCCGCGCTGCGACTGCACGCGCCCGTGGTCGCGGCGAGCAGCAGGCACAGCGCCGCGAGCGGCAGCCCCCTCACGCGAGCGCCACCGCGAGCTCGTCGTTGGCGCGGCGCACGGCCTCGGTCATCGTGGCCCGATCGGGTCCGAGCCGAAGCACCCCGCGGCTCGAGCTCGCCAGCACGTGGCGGGCCTGCGGCCCGAAGACCCGGCGGACGTCGGCGGGGCCGCCGCCCTGCTCGCCGTAGCCGGGGGCCAGCAGCGGCCCGTGGATGGCCAGGTCCTCCTCCGGGTCCGCGACGGTGGCGCCGACGACGGCGCCGAACGAGCCGAGCGGGTCGGACCCGCTGTTCAGTGCCCGCAGCCGCTCCAGCACGCCGGCCGCGACGGTGGTCCCGTCGGCGGCCCGGGCGTGCTGCACCTCGGGTCCCTCCCGGTTGGAGGTCAGCGCGAGCACGAAGACCCCGGCGCCGTGGCGGCGCGCGGTCTCGACCATCGGGTCCAGCGAGCCGAACCCCAGGAAGGGGCTGGCGGTGATCGCGTCGGCGGCCAGCGGCGAGGCGGGGTCGAGGTAGGCGTCGGCGTAGGCCTGCGAGGTCGAGCCGATGTCACCGCGCTTGACGTCGAGCAGCACCTGGGCGCCCGCGGCGCGCGACTCCGCGACGACCCGCTCGAGCACGGCGACGCCCCGGCTGCCGTGCCGCTCGTAGAACGCGGACTGCGGCTTCACCACCGAGCAGTACGGCGCGACCGCCTCGACCACGCCCAGCGCGAAGGTCTCCAGGCCGGCCGGGTCGTCGTTCAGGCCCCAGTCGGCGAGCAGCGAGGCGTGGGGGTCGATCCCGACGCAGAACTGGCCGCGGGCGGCCATCGCGGCGTGGAGACGGGCCCCGAAGGTCTGGCGGGTGGTCATGCCTCATCCTCTCCTGCAGCCGTTGCTGCCGGGTCGTGCGCCAGGGCCGCGGCGAGCCGCCCCGCGGTGGTGGGGTCGTGGAGCAGGGCGGTGCCGACCTGCACGGCGGTGGCGCCGAGGCCGAGCACGGTGCGGACGTCGGCCTCGGTGGCGAGCCCGCCGCACGCGACCACGCTCGCGCCGGGGGCGGCCGCCAGCACCTCGGTCAGGCAGCGCAGCGCGAGCGGTCGCACCGCCGGTCCGCTGAGGCCGGCGTCGCGGCCGTCCGGCATCGCGGCGGGCAGCGCGTTGCCCACGACCACCGCGTCGGCGCCGGCGTCGAGCACCGCACGCGCGGCCTCGGCGACCCGGGCCACGTCGGGGCGCAGCTTGGCGAGCACCGGCATCCCGCGCGGCAGGTCGCGGTCGACGGCCGCCACCACGGAGGCCGCGTGGAAGGGCTCACGGACGTCGAAGACCTCGCTGCGTGCGGCGTCGGGCGGGCAGAGGTTGACCTCGATCCCGGCGACGCCGGGCGTGCGGCCCAGCCGGCGGGCCAGCTCGGCGTACTCCCCCAGGGTGCGGCCGACGACCGAGACGAAGACGGCGACGCCCTGCTGCACCAGCCACGGCAGCTCGAGCGCCAGGAACTGGTCGATGCCGGGGTTCTGCAGGTCCACGGCGTGCACGAGCCCCGACGGCGTCTCCAGGATCCGCGGCTGGCTGCCGCCGGCGCGTGGCGCCAGCGTGATCGACCGGGTGACGAAGCCACCGAGGGCGGTGAGGTCGCAGTAGGCGGCCAGCTCGCGGCCGGTGCCGCCGCACCCGGCGGCCACCATCACCGGGGAGGCCAGGTCGAGGGTCATGCCGGCTCCCCCTCCTCCCAGACCACCCGGTCGCCGCGGATGACGGGACCCTCCACGCACGCCCGGACCAGGCGGGTGTGGCCGCCCTCCCCCGCGACCGGTACCACGCAGCCCTGGCACAGGCCGGTCGCGCAGGTCATCGGCTGCTCGAGCGCCACCTGGCTCCAGGCGCCGGCACGCTCGGCGGCGAGCGCGGCCGCGTGCAGGGTGGCCGTCGGGCCGGCGGCGTACACCACGGCGGCCTCGGCACGCTGCAGCACCTCGTCGACGACGGTGACCACCGATCCCCGCTGGCCGACGGAGCCGTCCGCGGTGACCGCCGTGACGGCGCGGGCCGAGCGGCGTGCCTCGAGCGCGGAGAGCAGGTGCGCCTCGTCGGGTGCGGCGAGCAGCATGGTCACGGGACAGCCGCGCTCGCGGAGCCGCTCGGCGAGCGGGAACAGCGGTGCCGCGGCGTACCCCTCGCCGACCAGGACACAGGCGACGGGCTGCTTCGGCAGGGAGAACGGTCGCCCGAGCGGGCCGGTCAGCTCCAGCCGGGTGCCGGGCGGCTGGGCGACCAGCCACCGGGTGCCGGCGCCACGCTCCTCGACGACGAGGTCGAGCGTGGTGCCGTAGCCGCCGGTGGGCTTGACCCGGTGGATCCAGAAGGCGCGCCGCGCCAGCCGCTCGGACCCGGTGCTGAGGGCGACGAAGGTGCCGGGCCGGAACCGTTCGGGGACCCCGGGTGCGACCAGGGTGACGTGGTGGAAGGCACCGATCCGTCGCCGGGCGACCAGCTCGCCGGTGACGTGGAGGGGCCCGCGCTCGTCGGGACCGGCCGGGCTCGTCATCCGGTCCCGCGCAGGATCCGCCTGGGCCACAGCGGCCCCTGGTAGACGAAGGCGCTGTAGGCCTGCAGCAGCGTCGCACCGGCCGCGAGCCGGGCGCGGGCGTCCGCGACGGTGGTGATGCCGCCGACGCCGACCAGCGCCAGGTCCGGGCCGACCCGCTCGCGCAGCAGCCGCAGCACCTGCTCGGCCCGGGCGGCCAGCGGGCGGCCGGAGAGGCCACCGGCCCCGACCGCCTCCACCTCGGCGGGGCTGCTGCCCAGCCCGGCTCGCGAGATGGTCGTGTTGGTCGCGGTGATGCCGTCCAGCCCGAGCTCGAGGGCGAGGTCGGCGACCGCCAGCACGTCCTCGTCGGCGAGGTCGGGGGCGATCTTCACCAGCAGCGGGACCCGTCGCTCGGTGACCTCGTCGGCCTGCCGCCGCACCGCGGCCAGCAGCGGTCCGAGCCGGGCCACGGACTGCAGGCTGCGCAGCCCCGGGGTGTTGGGCGAGGACACGTTGACGACCAGGTAGTCGGCGTACGGCGCCAGCAGCCGGGTGCTGAGCCGGTAGTCGTCCTCCACGGCGGCCTGGTCGTCCTCGGGCACCACCTTGCTCTTGCCGATGTTCACGCCCAGCACCGGCGCGTGCGTGCGGGAGCGGGCCCGCCAGCCGGCGAGCCGCTGCGCGACGACGGCCGCCCCGTCGTTGTTGAAGCCCATCCGGTTGACCACCGCGCCGTCCGCGGGCAGCCGGAACAACCGGGGGCGCGGGTTGCCGGGCTGCGCGAGGCCGGTGACCGTGCCGACCTCGACGTGCCCGAAGCCGAGCGCCGCGAGGCCGTCGATCCCGACCGCGTTCTTGTCGAAGCCCGCCGCCAGGCCGAGCACGTTGGGGAAGGTCAGCCCCATCGCCGTGACGGGCGCCCCCGGTGGCGCCAGCCGCCGACCGGCCGGCGCCGCCGCCCGCACCGCCCGGAAGCCCAGCTCGTGGGCGCGCTCGGCATCGAGCCGGGTCAGCCCGAGCCGGAACAGCGCCCGGTAGGGCGTGGGGTACGCCGTCACCGCTGGCCCGGCCGCAGCCCGGACTGCTGCGCCCACTCCTGCAGCGAGCGCACCTCGAGGTCGTCGGCCGCCATCGCCTCGATGCCCTGCACCGCGGCGCCGAGGCCCTGCACCGTGGTGATGCACGGGATGTTGGCCAGCACGGCCGCCGTCCGGATCTCGTAGCCGTCGGTGCGGGCCGACCCACCGCTGGAGCCGGCCGGGGTGTTGATCACCAGGTCGATCTCGCCGTCCGCGATCAGCTGCACGGTCGTGGGCTCGCCGTCGGGACCGGTGCCCTCGAAGTGCTTGCGCACCACGCGGGCGGCGACCCCGTTGCGCCGCAGCACCTCCGCGGTGCCCTGGGTGGCGAGGATCTCGAACCCGAGGTCGGCCAGCCGCTTGATCGGGAAGATCATGCTCCGCTTGTCCCGGTTGGCCATGCTCGCGAACACCCGGCTCCCACCCGCCTTGGTGGGCAGCGGGAGCGACCCGTAGGCCGCGGTCTGGGACTTGGCGAACGCTCGACCGAAGTCCGCGTCGAAACCCATCACCTCACCCGTGGAGCGCATCTCCGGACCCAGCACGGTGTCGACGGTCTGTCCGTCCGGGGTCTTGAACCGGTTGAACGGCATCACGGCCTCCTTCACCGCGATCGGGGAGTCGGGCGGCAGGTCGCCGCCGTCGCCCTCGGCCGCCAGCACCCCGGCGGCGCGCAGCGAGGCGATCGACTCCCCCATCATCACCCGGGCCGCGGCCTTGGCCAGCGGAACGGCCGTCGCCTTGGAGACGAACGGCACCGTCCGCGAGGCGCGCGGGTTGGCCTCCAGCACGTAGAGCACGTCGGAGCCGAGCGCGAACTGGATGTTGATCAGGCCCCGGACGCCGACGCCGCGGGCGATCGCCTCGGTCGCCTCGCGGATCCGGCGCACCTCGGTGTCGCCGAGCGTGATCGGCGGCAGCGCGCAGGAGGAGTCGCCGGAGTGGATGCCGGCCTCCTCGATGTGCTCCATCACGCCGCCGAGGTAGAGGTCCTTGCCGTCGTAGATCGCGTCGACGTCGATCTCCACGGCGTCGTCGATGAACCGGTCGACCAGCACCGGGTGCTCCGGGCTGATCGCGGTGGCACGCGCGATGTAGGCCTCGAGCGCGTGGTCGTCGTAGACGATCTCCATGCCCCGGCCGCCCAGCACGTACGAGGGGCGCACGAGCACCGGATAGCCGATCTCGGCCGCGATGCCCTGCGCCTCGTCGAAGGAGGACGCCATCCCGTGCTTGGGCGCCGGCAGCCCGGCCTCGGTCAGCACCCGGCCGAACGCGCCGCGCTCCTCGGCGAGGTGGATCGCCTCCGGGGTGGTGCCGACGATGGGGACCCCCGCGTCGGCGAGGCCCTGGGCGAGCCCCAGCGGGGTCTGGCCGCCGAGCTGGCAGATCACGCCCGCGATCGGCCCGGCCTGCGACTCGGCGTGCACGATCTCGAGCACGTCCTCCAGCGTCAGCGGCTCGAAGTAGAGCCGGTCGGAGGTGTCGTAGTCGGTCGAGACCGTCTCGGGGTTGCAGTTGACCATGATCGTCTCGTAGCCCGCACCGCCCTCGGCCTGGCCGAGCGCCAGCGAGGCGTGGACGCAGGAGTAGTCGAACTCGATGCCCTGCCCGATCCGGTTCGGCCCGGAGCCGAGGATGATCACCGCCGGCGTGGTGCGGGGCTGCACCTCGCTCTCCTCGTCGTAGGAGGAGTAGTGGTACGGCGTGGCCGCGGCGAACTCGGCGGCACAGGTGTCGACGGTCTTGTAGACCGGCCGGATCCCGAGCGCGTGCCGGACGCCGCGGACCACGGGCTCGGCGAGGTTGCGCATCCGACCGAGCTGGACGTCGGAGAAGCCGTGCCGCTTGGCGCGGCGCAGCAGGTCCGGGGTCAGCTCGGGGCTCTCGATGATCGCCTGCGCGACCTCGTTGACCAGGCAGAGCTGGTCGACGAACCACGGGTCGATCCCGGTGGCGTCGTGGACCTCCTGCGGGCTCGCACCGGCCCGGATGGCGTCCATGACGACGCGGAGCCGGCCGTCGTGCGGCGTGCCGGCCTCGGTGAGCAGGTGGGCCTTGTCGAGGTCGACGTGACGGTGGCTCCAGTCGAACGGCGCATCCGGGCTCTCCAGCGAGCGCAGCGCCTTCTGCAGCGCCTCGGTGAAGCTGCGGCCGATCGCCATCGCCTCGCCGACCGACTTCATGTGGGTCGTCAGCACCGGGTCGGCGTTCGGGAACTTCTCGAACGCGAACCGCGGCACCTTCACCACCACGTAGTCCAGGGCCGGCTCGAAGCTCGCGGGCGTGGTCTGCCCGCCGGGCCGGGTGGTGATGTCGTTCGGGATCTCGTCGAGGGTGTAGCCGATCGCGACCTTGGCGGCGATCTTGGCGATCGGGAAGCCGGTGGCCTTCGACGCCAGCGCGCTGGAGCGCGAGACCCGCGGGTTCATCTCGATGACGACCACGCGACCGTCGTCGGGGTTGACCGCGAACTGGATGTTGCAGCCGCCGGTGTCGACGCCGACCGAGCGGATGATGCCGATCGAGAGGTCGCGCAGGTACTGGTACTCCCGGTCGGTGAGGGTCATCGCGGGCGCGACCGTGATCGAGTCCCCGGTGTGGACGCCCATCGGGTCGAGGTTCTCGATGGAGCACACGATCACGACGTTGTCGGCCTGGTCGCGCATCACCTCCAGCTCGTACTCCTTCCAGCCGATGATCGACTCCTCGAGGAGCACCTCGGTGGTCGGCGAGAGCGCGAGCCCCCCGCCGCCGATGCGGCGCAGGCCGGCCTCGTCGTAGGCCATGCCGGAGCCGGAGCCGCCCATCGTGAACGACGGACGCACCACCATCGGGTAGCCGAGCTCCTCGGCCCCGGCGAGCAGGTCGTCGACGGAGTGGCAGACGAACGACCGCGCCACCTCGCCGCCGAGCTCTTCGACGATCTTCTTGAACGACTCGCGGTTCTCGCCGCGGTCGATCGCCTCGATCGAGGCGCCGATCAGCTCGACGCCGTACTTCTCGAGCACCCCGCGCTGGTCGAGCGCGATCGCGGTGTTGAGGGCGGTCTGGCCGCCGAGCGTGGCCAGCAGCGCGTCGGGCCGCTCCTTGGCGATCACCTTCTCCACGAACTCCGCGGTGATCGGCTCGACGTAGGTCGCGTCGGCGAACTCGGGGTCGGTCATGATCGTGGCGGGGTTGGAGTTCACGAGGATGACCCGCAGCCCCTCCTCCCGCAGCACCCGGCAGGCCTGGGTGCCGGAGTAGTCGAACTCGCAGGCCTGCCCGATCACGATCGGGCCGGACCCGATCACGAGCACGCTGGAGATGTCGGTGCGCCTGGGCATCAGCGCTCTCCTGCCATCAGGTCGAGGAAGCGGTCGAAGAGGTAGCCGGCGTCGTGGGGCCCGGCGGCTGCCTCGGGGTGGTACTGGACGGAGAAGGACCGCAGCCGGCCCCCCGCCTCGGCGGGGTCTCGCAGCTCCAGCCCCTCGACGACGTCGTCGTTGAGACAGACGTGGGAGACGCTGGCCTCGCCGTACGGCGTGGTGACCGGCTGGTCGAGCGGGGTCCCCTCGGGCCACTCGACGGCGAAGCCGTGGTTGTGGGCGGTGACTTCGACCTTGCCGGTCGTGCGGTCCATCACGGGCTGGTTGATGCCGCGGTGGCCGTAGGTCAGCTTGAAGGTGCCGAGCCCCAGCGCGCGGCCGAAGAGCTGGTTGCCGAAGCAGATCCCGAAGTAGGGGATGCCGGCGTCCAGCGCACCGCGCAGCAGCTCGACCTGGCCGGTCGTGGCCGCCGGGTCGCCGGGGCCGTTGGAGAAGAACAGCCCGTCGGGGGCGACGGCCTGCACGTCGGCGAGCGACGCGGTGGCCGGGAGCACGTGCACCTCGATGCCGCGCTCGGCCATCATCCGCGGGGTGTTGGCCTTGATGCCGAGGTCGACGGCGGCGACGGTGGCGCGCTTCTCCCCCACCGCCGGGACGACGTACCCCGCCTGCGTGGTGACCGCCTCGGAGAGGTTGGCGCCCGCCATCGCCTCCGAGTCGCGGACCCGGGCGAGCAGGGCCGCGGCGTCGCTCTCCGTCGTGGAGATCCCGACCCGCATCGCGCCCCGGTCGCGCAGGTGCCGCGTCAGCGCGCGGGTGTCGATGCCGGAGATGCCGACCACCCCCTGCTCGCGCAGGGCGTCGTCGAGGCTGCGGCGCGAGCGCCAGCTCGACGGGATCCGGGCGGGGTCGCGGACGACGTACCCGCTGACCCAGATCCGGCGGGACTCGGGGTCCTCGTCGTTCATGCCGGTGTTGCCGACGTGCGGCGCGGTCATCACGACCACCTGGCGGTGGTAGCTGGGGTCGGTCAGCGTCTCCTGGTAACCGGTCATGCCGGTGGAGAAGACGGCTTCGCCGAAGGTCTCCCCCTCGGCGCCGTAGGAGTCGCCGCGGAAGGTGCGGCCGTCCTCGAGCACGAGGATCGCCGGGGTGGTAGCGGGGGCAGGACTCACCTGCGTCGTACCTCCTTCTCCGCCTCACGGGACGGATCGTTAAAGGATGTTCGAACGGGGGCGACCCTACCAGCGCGCACGCCCGCGCCCCGCGCCCGTCCGCGGCCGGTCGCGCTGTGGGCGAGGTCACCGTGGGCGGGCCTTCCGGGGACCACCCGGTCGCTGCGCATACTGACGGTACGTACCGTGGGTACGACACTGTCGCCGATCCGGAAGGACCCCTCGTGGCCCGCCACCGCACGTCCACCAGCACCAGCCGCCGCGGGCGGGTGTGGCTCACCGGCGCGGTCGCCGGAGCCGCCGTCGGCGGGCTCCTCGCCGCCGTGACCGTCCTCGTGACGCCCGCGCAGGCCGCGCAGCCGGCCGGCATCCCGGTCGCCTGCGACGACAACGTCACCCTGGAGTGGGACGACGTCACCTACGACCTGCAGGGCACCTGCGGCGTCGTGGTCGTCAAGGCCGACGACGTCGTCGTCAACCTCCCGGCGACCCAGAGGCTCGTCGTCCGCGGCCACGGCAACCTCATCGACGGCAAGACCATCGACCGACTGGTCGTCACGGGGCACCACCAGGAGGTCAGGGCGAGCTCCGTGCGGGCCGCGAGGATCGGCTCACCGAACACCCTCGTCGACGTCGACGGTCTGGTCGAGGAGCTCACGCTCACCCGGCGCGGCGCCGAGGTCCGCGCCCGCCAGGTGACCGACGTCGCCGTCCGGGGCCACGGCCACGAGGTGCGCGCGCGCCGCGGGTACGACGCGCGGGTGCCCGGCGACCGCAACCAGCTGCGCTACCGCCGCCTCGACACGCTTCGCGTCGGCGGCGACCACAACACGGTCGTGGTCACCCGCCGCTCCACCTCCGTGGGTGACCGCGGCCGGGCCAACGCGGTCCGGGTCCACCGCCGCCGCTGAGGCACCGCCCCGCAGCACGTCATCTCTCAGGCGCGCCCCCCGGCGGCCGATGGGTATCGCGACGGCACCCGGACGCTCCTGTCGGGTACCGGCCGAGACCCGAGGGAGGTGACGACGATGACCACCGAACAACACGCCTGGACCACGCTCCACCCCGGCGCGCACTGCGAGCCGCGGCTCCACACCTGCGCGTGCGGCCAGGAGCTGGACACCTGCCGCGGCAGCCACTGCCCCCGTTGCGGGACGTCGATCGCCGCCCGTGCTGCGTGAGGACCGCGGGGCCGCGGCGACCTGACTAGGGTCGCGGCATGGCTCACGGGACCCACGACCACGGCAACGACCCGCGCAACGAGGAGATCCTGGTCTGGGTCAACGGCGAGCTGAGACCACGGGCGCAGGCCGTGGTCTCGGTCTTCGACTCCGGCTTCGTCCTCGGCGACGGCGTGTGGGAGGGGCTGCGCGTCCACCGCGGCCACCCGGCCTTCCTCGAGCGGCACCTCGACCGGCTCTGGCAGGGCGCGGCGGCGTTGATGCTGGACATCGGGATGACCCGCGAGGAGCTCACCCGCGCGCTCTACGACACCCTCGCCGCCAACGACATGCACGACGGCGTGCACCTGCGGCTGATGGTGACCCGGGGCGTGAAGTCGACGCCCTACCAGGACCCGCGGGTCACCGTCGGGCCCGCGACGGTCGTGGTCGTGGCCGAGCACAAGGAGCCGATGCCGGCCACGGTCACCGACGGGATCACCCTGTTCACGACCCATGTCCGCCGGGCCACGCCCGACACCCTCGACCCCAAGCTCAACGCCCACAGCAAGCTCAACGACATCCAGGCCTGCATCCAGGCCTACACCGCCGGCGCGGACGAGGCGCTGATGCTCGATCCGCACGGATTCGTCGCCACCTGCAACTCCACCCACTTCTTCATCGTCACCCCCGAGCAGGAGGTGTGGACCTCCGACGGCCGGTTCTGCCTGGGCGGGATCACCCGCGGCAACGTGCTCCAGGTGTGTGCGGACGCCGGGATCCCCGCCCGCGAGACGACCTTCAGCCTCACCGACGTCTACTCCGCCGGCGAGGCCTTCGTGACCGGCACGTTCGCCGGGGTGGTGCCGGTCCGGACGGTCGACGGCCGCACCATCGGTGGCGGCGCCCGGGGGCCGGTGGTGGAGCGGCTGCAGGGCCTGTACGCCGAGCACGTGGCCGCCGACGTCGCGGGCCGGACGGCGCCGTGACGCCCGCGGTGACGCGGGTGGCCATGTGGTCGGGCCCGCGCAACATCTCCACCGCCCTGATGCGGGCCTGGGAGAACCGGCCGGACACCGTGGTCGTGGACGAGCCGTTCTACGCGGCGTACCTCGCCCGCACCGGCCTCGACCACCCCGCCCGGGAGCAGGTCATCGCCTCCCAGCCGACCGACGCCATCGCGGTCGTCGAGGGGTTGTGCGCTCCGCTGCCCGGTGGCGTCGACGTCCAGTACGTCAAGCACATGACCCAGCACCTCGCCCCCGGGCAGGACCTCGCCTGGGCGGCTGGGTTCCGCAACGTGCTGCTGGTCCGCGACCCGGACGAGGTGGTCGCCTCCTACGTGAAGTCGCGCGAGTCCTGCGAGCCCGAGGACATCGGGCTGCTGCAGCAGCTCGACCTGCTGGAGCGGCTCGCGGAGCCGCCGCCCGTCCTCGACGCCGCCGACTTCCTGCGCGACCCCGAGGGCCACCTGCGCTGGCTCTGCGACTGGCTGGGCATCGCCTTCACCGACGCGATGCTCGCCTGGCCCGCCGGCCCGCGCGCGTCCGACGGCGTCTGGGCGCCGCACTGGTACGACGCGGTCCGCGCCTCGACCGGCTTCGCCCCCCACCGGCCGCGGCGGGTCGATCTGGGCGCCCACGACGCGGCGGTCGCCCGCGCCTGCCGCCCGGCGTACGAGCGGCTGCGGGAGCTGCGCGTCCGGCTCTGACCCGGGCGCCGTCGCGTCACCCCCGGGTGCGGGTCAGCGGAGGGTGCCGTCGAGAACGGTGGGACGGCCGCGCAGGAAGGTGGCGACGACCCGGCCGGGGAGCTCCATCCCGGCGTACGGGGTGTTGCGCGAGAGCGAGGCGGACTCCGAGGCGGTCACGACGCGGCGGACCGCCGGGTCGTAGAGCACGACGTTGGCGGGGGCTCCCTGCTCCAGCGGCCGGCCCTGGTCGGTGAGGCGCCCGATCCGTGCCGGGGCGTGGGACATCCGCTGGGCGACGCCGGCCCAGTCGAGGAGCCCGGGGTCGACCATCGTCTGCTGCACGATCGAGAGCGCCGTCTCGAGGCCGAGCATGCCGAACGCAGCCGCGGCCCACTCGCAGTCCTTGTCCTCGTGCGGGTGCGGGGCGTGGTCGGTCGCGACCACGTCGATGGTGCCGTCGGCGAGCCCGGCCCGCAGCGCCTCGACGTCGGCGGCGCCGCGCAGCGGCGGGTTGACCTTGTAGATGGGGTCGTACGTCGCGGCGAGCTCGTCGGTCAGCAGCAGGTGGTGCGGGCAGGCCTCGGCGGTGACGTTCCAGCCCTTCTCCTTGGCCTGCCGCACGATCTCGACCGAGCCGGCGGTGGAGACGTGGCAGACGTGCAGCCGCGAGCCGACGTGGGCGGCGAGCAGGCAGTCCCGCGCGATGATCGCCTCCTCGGCCACCGCGGGCCACCCGGCCAGGCCCAGCCGGCCGGAGAGCTCGCCCTCGTTCATCTGGGCGCCCTCGGTGAGCCGCGGCTCCTGCGCGTGCTGGGCGACGACCCCGTCGAAGGCCTTGACGTACTCCAGCGCCCGGCGCATCAGCACCGCGTCGTCCACGCAGTGGCCGTCGTCGGAGAACACCCGGACCCTGGCTGCGGAGTCGGCCATCGCCCCCAGCTCGGCGAGCTTCTCCCCCGCCAGGCCGACGGTGACCGCACCGATCGGGTGCACGTCGCAGTAGCCGCCCTCGCGGCCCAGCCGCCAGACCTGCTCGACGACGCCGGCGGTGTCGGCCACCGGCTCGGTGTTGGCCATCGCGTGCACGGCGGTGAAGCCGCCCATCGCCGCGGCCCGGGTGCCGGTCAGCACCGTCTCGGCGTCCTCACGACCGGGTTCGCGCAGGTGCGTGTGGAGGTCGACCAGGCCGGGCAGCGCGATCAGGCCGGTCGCGTCGACGACCTCGACGTCGTCGGCCACGTCGGCGGCGATCCCCTCGCCGATCGCGGCGACGACACCGTCGCGCAGCAGCAGGTCCGTGGGGGCACCGCCGAGGATCGAGGCGCCCTGGATCAGGTAGGTGGTCACTCGTCGGTGTCTTCCTGGGAGTCGGAGCTGAGCAACAGGTACAGCACGGCCATCCGGACGGCCACGCCGTTGGTGACCTGCTCGACGATCACCGAGCGGTCGGAGTCGGCCACGTCGGCCGTGATCTCCATGCCCCGGACCATCGGCCCGGGGTGCATGACGATCGTGTGGTCCTGCAGCGTGGCCATCCGCCGGCCGTCGAGGCCGTAGCGGCGGGAGTACTCGCGCGCCGTCGGGAAGAACCCGCCGTGCATCCGCTCGGCCTGCACCCGCAGCATCATCACCACGTCGGACTTGGGCAGCACGGCGTCGAGGTCGTAGGACGTCTCGACGCCCCAGGTCTCCACGCCCACGGGCAGCAGCGTCGGCGGCGCGACCAGCGTCACCTCGGCGCCCAGCGTCTGCAGCAGCAGCGCGTTGGACCTGGCCACCCGCGAGTGCAGCACGTCGCCGACCACCGCCACCCGGCGACCGTCGAGCGAGCCGAGGTGGCGCCACATGGTGAACGCGTCGAGCAGCGCCTGGGTGGGGTGCTCGTGGGTGCCGTCGCCGGCGTTGACGACGCTGGAGTGGACCCAGCCGGAGTGGGCGAGGCGGTACGGCGCCCCGGAGGCGCCGTGGCGGACCACGACCGCGTCGGCGCCCATCGCCTCCAGCGTGAGGGCGGTGTCCTTGAGCGACTCACCCTTGGACAGCGAGGAGCCCTTGGCCGCGAAGTTGATGACGTCGGCGGAGAGCCGCTTGGCGGCGGCCTCGAAGGAGATCCGGGTGCGCGTGGAGTCCTCGAAGAACAGGTTGACGACCGTGCGTCCGCGCAGCGCCGGGAGCTTCTTGATCGGCCGGTCCGCCAGCGCCCGCATCTCCGCGGCCGTGTGCAGCACCAGCTCGGCGTCGTCGCGGGTCAGGTCGCCCGCGGAGAGCAGGTGGCGCTTCACCGCTCGCTCCCCTCGATCGTCACGGCGTCCTCGCCGTCGATCTCGGCCACCGCCACGTGCACCCGTTCGACCAGCGAGGTCGGCAGGTTCTTGCCGACGAAGTCGGCGCGGATCGGCAGCTCGCGGTGGCCGCGGTCGACGAGCACCGCGAGCCGTACGGCGGCGGGCCGCCCGATCTCGGTGAGTGCGTCGAGGGCGGCCCGGACGGTGCGGCCCGAGAACAGCACGTCGTCGACGAGCACGACCACCTTCCCGTCGATGCCGTCCGGCGGGATCTCGGTGGGCAGCAGCGCCCGCACCGGTCCGCGACGCAGGTCGTCGCGGTACATGGTGATGTCGAGGGACCCGACGGCGACGTCGTGACCCTCCACGGCGGCGATCTTCTGGCCGATCCGCTCCGCGAGGGGGACGCCGCGGCTCGGGATGCCGAGCAGGACCAGGTCGCGGGGACCCTTGTTGCGCTCCAGGATCTCGTGCGAGATCCGCGTCAGCGCCCGGGAGACGTCACGGGCGTCCATGACAGTGGTGTCGGTGGCAGGCATCAGCGTGCCGGACCTCCTTCTCCGCCTCACGGGACGGCTCGTTAAAGGATGTCGATCGCGGTCACTGTAGCCGACGCGAGCCCCGTGGGTGCTCAGAGCAGCGCGGACATCCCCGCGCACGCGGTGAGCCACGCCGACCGGGTGTCGTCGCTGAGCTGTGAGTAGGGCACCACGGACCCCGAGACCAGCACCGGGTCGTACGGGACCCGGTACACGGCCTTGGTGCGCTGCTCGTAGACCTGCACCAGGTCGTGGGCGAGCTGCTCGTCGACGTGCGAGGACGGGTCGGAGAGCACGGTGACCGTCTTGTGCTTGAGGTCGGGATAGCCGGCGTCCTGGAGGGCGTCGAGCATCCACAGCCCGGAGTAGCCGGTGTCCTCGCGGACCGTCGAGGTGACCACCATCAGGTCGGCGGTCCGGGCGGCCGCCAGCCAGTTCTCCGCACGCATGTTGTTGCCCGTGTCGACCAGGATCATCCGGTAGAAGCGCTCGAGCAGGCTGTGCACGGCCGTGAAGTCGTCGGCACGGATCATGCCCGTCACATCGGGACGCTCGTCGGAGGCGAGGATGTCGAAGTGGGCGTCGCCCTGGGAGCGGACGAACGCCCCCAGGTCCCCGATCCGTGCCTGGTAGACGTCGTTGAACCGCTCGAGGTCCTCCAGCAGCTCCCGGGTGGTGTTGCGGTGGCTGCTGCGGTGGCCGCGGATGCCGAGCGTGCCCCGGGTCTCGTTGTTGTCCCACGCGACGACGCCGCCGCCGCGGACGGTGCCGAAGGTGTAGCCGGCGGCGAGCACGCCGGTCGTCTTCGCGGCGCCGCCCTTGGGGTTGAGGAAGACGATGGTGCGGGGCCCGTCGAAGTCTCGCTGGATGGCGCGCCGGTGCGTCTCGTGCGCGAGCTCGGCCGGTCCCATCCGCGGCGAGACCAGGCCGCCGGACCAGGCCCGCAGCCTGCCCCGCCAGCCCCACGTGGCCGGACCGAGCTCGACGTGGTCCGAGCGACGGTCCAGGAAGTCGGTCGCGGTCATGAACCGGGGCAGGTCCGGCTCGGGCTGCTGGTCCTCACGCGGCCCACCCGCCGCCGTGGGCTCCGGCGCGGGGGTGGCACCCAGGATGTCCGTCGAGGTGCCGCCCGGGTCGTGCCGTGTGCCGGGCAGCGGTCCGGTCAGCGGATCGCCGTGGGGCGCGGTGCGCCGCTCGCCGATGTCCTGCTCCGTGGACTGCTCGAGGTCGTGCCCGATGCCCTGCCACCCCCCGGAGCCGGGACCCGGGCGCTCGGCACGGTGACTGGGCGTGTCCTCACGGGGTGGGTCGGGCGGGAACCTGTCGGACATGGGGCCTCCTGGGGCGGGGGTCGCAGGGCAGCCGTCTCCGGCCACTCTCCCCCATCCTGACCAGCGCGTCGAACGCTCAAACCTCGCCGCGAGATGGCGCGTGCGGGGTGGTGGGGCGACTCAGTGCAGCTGGTCGACCGCCACCGCCACCGCCCGGTGGAAGGTGGGGTAGGCGTAGTGCATCGAGGCGAGCCGCTCCAGCGGCACCTCGGCGTGGACGGCGAGCGCCAGCAGGCCGAGCACCTCGCCGCCGGTGGGCCCGACCGACGCCGCCCCGACGAGCACGCCACGCCGGGCGTCCGCGACGAGCTTGATCAGCCCCTCGGCGCCCTGCTGGTGGATCCAGCCGCGGCTGGACTCCGCGACGTCGGCGAGGCCGACCCGGACCTCGAGACCGGCCTCCCGCGCCTGGGCCTCCGACATCCCGACCGAGCCGACCTCCGGGTCGGTGAAGGTGACCCGGCTGACCGCGCGGTAGTCCGCGGCCGGGCCGCCCTGGCCGAGCAGGTCGCGGACCGCGACGTCGCCCTGGTACATCGAGACGTGGGTGTAGGGCCCGTGGCCGGTGATGTCGCCGACGGCCCACAGCCGCTCGCCGGCCCGCATCCACTCGTCGGTCTCGACGCGCCGGCCGTCGGGGTCGAGGCCGACGCTCTCGAGCCCGAGTCCGTGGAGGTTCAGGCTCCGCCCCGCAGCCACGAGCAGCTGCTCGGCGCGGATCTCGCCCCGGTCGGTGGTGAGCACGAAGCCGGAGTCGGCGTCGTGGTCGACGCGCTCGATCCGCAGCCCGGTCTCGACCCGGATCCCCTCCGCGTCGAAGACGCGGCCGAGCAGCTCCCCGGACTCCGGCTCCTCCGGCGGCAGCAGCCGGTCGGCGACCTCCAGCACGGTCACCTCGCTCCCGAACCGGCGGAACACCTGGGCGAGCTCGCACCCGATGGGTCCGCCACCGACCACGGCGATCGAGGACGGCAGCTCGGTGAGCCGGACGACCTCCCGGTTGGTGAGGTAGGGCGTCGCCTCCAGCCCCTCGATCGGCAGCGTCGCCGGCGAGGTGCCGACGTTGAGCACCACGCCACGCGACCCGGTGTACTCGTCCTCGCCGACCCGGACCCTGCCGGCACCGACCAGCTCACCCCGCCCGCGGACGATCCGCACGCCGGCCTCCTCGAGCCGCTCGACGTGGGAGTCGTCGCTCCAGTGGTTGGTGGCCTGCTTGTCGATCCGGGTGGCGACGGCCGACCAGTCCGGCCGCACGTCCGCGCCCCCGGCCAGCGCCGGCACCCGCCCGGCCTCCGCGAGCGAGTTCGCCGCGCGGATCATCATCTTCGAGGGGATGCAGCCGTAGAACGGACACTCGCCGCCGACGAGGTCTCGCTCGACGCCGACCACGTCCAGCCCGGCCTCGGCCAGCTTCTGTGCCGCGTACTCACCGCCGGGTCCGAGCCCGACCACCACCACGTCCACGTCGTAGGTCGTCATGGGCTCAGCCTCGCACCCCGCAGGTGAGCGGGCGACCCCTCAGCGGTCGAGGTGGCGGGCCCGGGCGATGGCGAACACGCCGTAGCAGGCGATCCCGACCGCGACCAGCGCCAGCAGCACCTGCCCGAACGGCTGCTGCACGATCTTCTGGAGCGCCTGGTCCAGGCCCGCGGACTTGTCGGCGTCGTGGGTGATCGCGGCATAGGTGAACAGCACGCCGATGACGCCGATCGAGACGCCCTTGCCGAGGTGTCCGGCCTTGCCCACCCAGCGGTACGCGGCGCTGACCTCCGAGCTCTGCGGGCGACCGTCGAGCTTCTCGAGGAACGAGTCGCTCCAGCCCTGGTAGACGTAGTAGAGGCCGTAGCCCACGATCGCGAGGCCGATCGCGCCGACCACGAGCTGGCCGGCGGGCATCCCCAGCAGCTTGGCGGTGAGCGAGTCGGTGCCGCTCCCGCCGGAGGAGCTGCCGAGCGCCACCTGGAGCGCCGACCACGCCAGCACCGCGTACACGATCCCCTTGAAGAGCTGCGGGACCGAGCCCTTGACCTGGTCGGCCCCGTCCTCGTCGCGGACCACCTGCCACGCCTCGAGCAGCCGCCACAGGACCAGGGCGAGCATGCCGATCGCGACCACCCAGATCAGCACGCTCCCGAGCGGCTGCCGGGCGAGGTACTCCAGCGCACCCGTGCCGGAGGCCTGCTTGGCCTTCTCGCCGAACGCGATCTGCAGGGCGAGCCAGCCGATGAGGAGGTGGACCACGCCGTAGGCGACCAGGCCGGCCTTGATCACCAGCTCGAGCGCGTCGCTGTTCTCCGCCTGGCGGGCTGCTCGGGAAACCTTCGTCATGCGCCGACGATACGACCTCGGCACGAGGGGCGGCTCACCCGCTCAGCGACTCCTTGTCGCGCAGCAGGTTCCCGAGCACGCCGTTGACGAACTGGGGCGACTCGTCGGTCGAGAGGTCGCGCACCAGTCCCATCGCCTCGGTGACCGCGACCGGGTCGGGGACGTCCTCGACGTAGAGCAGCTCGAAGAGGCCGATCCGCAGCACGTTGCGGTCCACGGCCGGCATCCGCTCCAGGCTCCAGCCGGTGGAGTACGACGCGAGCAGCTCGTCGATCCGCGCGCGGTGCTCTCCGACGCCGCGCACCAGGGTGGCGGTGTAGTCGTTGGTGGGGCCCTCGCCGTCGGCGATCGCGCGGTCGAGGGCCTCGACCGCGTCCTCGCTGCGCAGCTCGGACGCGAACAGGATGTCGAGCGCCCGCTTGCGGGCCTTCGTCCTGGCGGCCATCAGGCGATCAGGACTTCACGCGGCCGAGGTAGGACGAGTCGCGGGTGTCGACCTTGACCTTCTCGCCCTGGTGGATGAACAGCGGGACCTGGATCTCGTGACCGGTCTCGAGGGTCGCGGGCTTGGTGCGGCCGGTGGCGCTGTCGCCGACGACGCCGGGCTCGGTGTAGGTGATCTCGAGCTCCACCGACGCGGGCATCTCGATGTAGAGGACGCGGCCCTCGTTGGTGGCCACGATCGCCTCCTGCTGCTCGAGCAGGAAGTTCTTCGCGTCACCGACGAGCTCGGGGTCCAGCTCGAGCTGGTCGTAGGTCCCGGTGTCCATGAAGACGTAGCTGGTGCCGTCGTTGTAGAGGTACTGCATCGTCCGCTTGTCGACGCTCGCCACCTCGACCTTGACGTCGGCGTTGAAGGTCTTGTCGACCGTCTTGCCGGACTCGACCGCCCGCAGCTTGGTGCGGACCACCGCGCCGCCCTTGCCGGGCTTGTGGTGCTGGAACCACATGACCTGCCACAGCTGGCCGTCCAGCTTGAGCACCATGCCGTTCTTGAGGTCGTTCGTCGTCGCCATGCGCGCGAGGATATCGGCGTGCGGGTCAGGGCTCCTATTCGGCGCTCTCCCCGAGCGCCCAGCCACCCCACTTCCGCGGTGTTGTTGCTGCTCCCGCGGGTGCTGACACCCGCGGCAGCAGCAACAACACCGCGGGAGACGGGACCGGGACGGTCAGCCCGGCGTGAGTGCGGCGATCCGCTCCAGCGCCAGCCGGTAGCCGTCGACTCCGAGGCCCACGATCGAGGCCAGCGCGTGGGGCTCGACGTGGGAGGTGTGGCGGAACTCCTCGGGGCGCTGCCCCGGGTCGGAGAGGTGGACCTCGACCAGCGGCGCCGTGAGCTGGGCGCAGGCGTCGTAGAGCGCCAGCGAGTAGTGGGTCCAGGCACCGGCGTTGAGCACCACCGGGATCGCGTCGTCGGCGGCGGTGTTGAGCCAGTCGAGCAGCTCGCCCTCGTGGTTTGTCTGGCGGGTCTCGACCCGCAGCCCGAGGTCGCGCCCCCAGCCGGCGCACAGGTCGACCAGCTCGGCGTACGTCGTGTCGCCGTAGATCTCCGGCTGGCGTCGACCGAGCCGCCCGAGGTTCGGGCCGTTGAGGACCCAGACGGGCCGGGTGTCGCTCACGCCGGCCCCCCGATCCGGGCGTACGCCGCGCGCAGGTCGTCCTCCGAGGGCCCCTCGAGCAGCTGCGGCCGGGCCACGTCGCCGAGGACGACGAAGCGCAGCAGCGACCCGCGCGCCTTCTTGTCGACCTTCATCGTCGCGTGCAGGTCGTCGAAGTCGGCGCCGTCGTAGGTGGTCGGCAGCCCGACCCGGGAGAACGCGGTGCGGTGGCGCTCGACCACGGCGGGGTCGAGGACACCGGCGAGGCCGGCCAGCTCGGCGGCGTAGACGCAGCCGATGGCGACCGCGTCGCCGTGGCGCACGGTGTAGCCCTCGGCACGCTCGATCGCGTGGGCGAGCGTGTGGCCGTAGTTGAGCACCTCGCGCCCGGGATGGCCGTCGGTGCCGCCGGTCTCCCGGAGGTCGCCGGCGACGACCTCGGCCTTGACCCGCACGGCCCGCTCCACCAGCTCGCGCAGGACGGGCGAGCCGGGGGCCAGCGCCTCGGGATCGGTCTGCTCGACCAGGTCGAGGATCCGCGGATCGGCGATGAACCCGCACTTGAGGACCTCGCCGAGCCCGGCGACGAGGTCGGCACGGGGCAGCGACTCGAGGGTGGCGAGGTCGCACAGCACCCCGGCGGGCTCGTGGAACGAGCCGACCAGGTTCTTCCCGGCGGCGGTGTTGAGGCCGGTCTTGCCGCCCACCGCCGCGTCGACCATCCCGAGCAGGGTGGTCGGCACGTGGACGACCCGGACCCCCCGCAGCCAGGTGGCCGCCACGAAGCCGCCGAGGTCCGTGACCGCCCCGCCGCCGAAGGTCACGACCGCGTCGGAGCGGGTGAAGCCGTGCTCCCCCAGCGCCTCCCAGCAGTCGGCCGCGACGGCCGCGGTCTTGGCGGCCTCGCCGTCGGGCAGCCCGAGCGCGAGCACGTCGACGTGGTCGACCAGGCCCTCGACCAGCGGCTGGGCGAGCTCGGCGAGCGGCTCGGCGTACAGCACGGCGACGCGCTGGACCCCGGGCCCGAGCAGGCCGGGCAGCCGGTCGGCGAGGTCGCGGCCGACGACCACGTCGTAGGGCGAGGCGCCCCCGACGTGGATGACGGTGTCGCTCATGTCAGCAGACCCTCGACCTCGGTGGCGACGTCCTGCGGGGACCGGCCGTCGGTCTCCACGACGTACGCCGCGACCGACTCGTAGACCGGGGTCCGCTCGTCGAGCAGCGCCTTGATCCTGGCCCGGACGTTGCCGAGCAGCAGCGGCCGTCCCACGCCGAGACCGACCCGCTTCACCGCCTCGGACAGGCCCACGCGCAGGAACACGACCCGCTCGTCGGCCAGCAGCGCCCGCGTCGCGGGGTCGAGCACGGCTCCCCCGCCCAGGGCGAGCACGCCGTCGTGGCCGGCGAGCGCGTCGGCGACCGCCAGCGCCTCGAGCGAGCGGAAGTGCTCCTCGCCGTCGTCGACGAAGATGTCGGAGATGCTGCGCCCCTCGGCGGCCTCGATGTCGGCGTCGGTGTCGCGCAGCGGCAGCCCCCACGCCTCGGCGAGCAGCGTGGCGACGGTGGTCTTGCCGGCCCCCATCGGGCCGACCAGGACGACCCGGGGGCTCACCGGAACCTCAGGGTGTCGAGGTAGGACTCCGCGTTGCGGCGGGTCTCCTGGACGGAGTCGCCGCCGAACTTCTCGGTGACCGCGTCGGCGAGCACCAGCGCGACCATCGCCTCGGCCACGATGCCGGCGGCCGGGACGGCGCACACGTCGGAGCGCTGGTGGTGGGCGGTGGCCGCCTCGCCGGTGGCGACGTCGACGGTGCGCAGCGCCCGCGGGACCGTCGCGATCGGCTTCATCGCGGCCCGCACCCGCAGCGCCTCACCGGTGGTCATGCCGCCCTCGGTCCCGCCCGACCGTCCCGAGGTGCGCCGCAGGCCGTCGTCGGTGGCGACGATCTCGTCGTGCGCCAGCGACCCGGGGGTGGCGGCGAGCTCGAAGCCGTCGCCGACCTCGACCCCCTTGATCGCCTGGATCCCCATCAGCGCGCCGGCCAGCCGTGAGTCGAGACGCCGGTCCCAGTGGACGTGGGAGCCGAGGCCCGGCGGGAGGCCGTGCACCACGACCTCGACGACTCCGCCGAGGGTGTCGCCGTCCTTCTGCGCCCGGTCGATGGTCTCGACCATCCGGGCGCTGGTCTCAGGGTCGAGGCAGCGCACGGGGTCCTCGTCGAGCCGGGCGACGTCGTCGGGCCCCGGGACGACGCCCGCGGGCACCCGGACGCCGCCGAGCTCCACGACGTGGGAGACGACCCGGGCGCCGACGGCCTGCTCGAGGAAGTTCGAGGCGACCCGGCCGAGCGCGACCCGCGCCGCGGTCTCGCGGGCGCTGGCCCGCTCGAGCACGGGGCGGGCCTCGTCGAAGGCGTACTTCTGCATGCCGGCGAGGTCGGCGTGGCCCGGACGGGGCCGGGTGAGGGCGGCGTTGCGGGCCAGCGCCTCGAGCTCCCCGGGGTCGACCGGGTCGGCCGACATCACCTTCTCCCACTTGGGCCACTCGGTGTTGCCGACGTTGATCGCCACCGGGCCACCCTGCGTGAGCCCGTGACGCACTCCCCCGGTGATCGTCACCTCGTCCTGCTCGAACTTCATCCGGGCGCCGCGGCCGTAGCCGAGCCGGCGGCGGGCGAGGGCGTCGACGAGGTCGTCGGAGGTGACCCGGACGTGGGCGGGCAGCCCCTCCAGGATCGCGACCAGGGACGGGCCGTGGGACTCACCCGCGGTCAACCAGCGCAGCATGGCGCCAGTCTTTCACGCGTGCTTCCGGCTGCTGCGGGGGTCAGCCCCACGCGAGATGTCCGGCCACGGCCGGGCCGGCGAGCACGCCGACCAGCGCCCCGACCAGCATCGCGGGGCCGAACGGGAACGGGGTCCGCAGCAGCGACCGGTCCCACCGCACCAGCGCGAGCACCACGCCCGGGACGCCGAACACCAGGAACGCCGAGTAGCCGCCGACGAGCAGCTGGGACCACCCGAGGTGACCGAGCGCGAGCCCGACCAGGGCCGCGAGCCGGACGTCGCCGAACCCCATGCCCGCGGAGTGGATCCGCCACAGCACCCAGTAGAACGAGCGCATCACCACCAGCCCGACCAGCCCGCGGACCAGGTCGTCGGGGTCGCCGCAGACCGGCCACAGCACCAGGGCGACGACCAGGGCGTACGCCGTGGCCGGCAGCACGATCCGCGAGGGCAGCAGCCGGGTGTGCCAGTCGACGTAGCCGAGCGCCACCGAGGCGGGGACCAGCGGCACCAGGGCCACCAGCCACGGGTCGGCGCCCAGGGCCCACGCCACCAGCGCGGCACCGGCGGCGGCCGACAGCGCCGTCCAGGCCGCCAGCCGCGGCCTGGCCGCGAGGTCGGCGTAGAGGGGCTTGGGCGGCTCGCCGGGATAGGGCTCGTCGGGCGGCGGGGGCTCGGGCAGGGCCCGGAGCAGTCGCGGCACGAGCAGCCCGAGCGCCGCGGCGACCAGGGCGGCGGCCAGCACCGCGGTCTCGGTGCTCATCCGCGCTCCCGCAGCGCGGCCTCGCCGGCGGCGCGCATCGCGGCCAGCGGGGCGGGACGGGCGGCGAAGGCCTCGAACTGCAGCGCCGCCTGGTGGACCAGCAGGTCCAGCCCGCCGACGAGGACCTGGCCGGCGTCGACGGCACGGGCGGCCAGCGGCGTCGGCCACGGGTCGTAGACGACGTCGAAGACGACCGGCACCTCGGCGCACCGGGCGACCAGGTCGGGGGTCTGCGCCTCGGCGGGGATCGTGGAGACCACGACGTCGCCGACGACCTCGTCGGTGGCGAGCGAGCCGACGCGGACGCCGGGCCGGGCCGGGTGGGCGTCGATCGCCTCGAGGGTGTCGACCGCCCGGTCCGGGGAGCGCACGAGCAACGTGATCGAGCCCGCCCCGAGCTCACACAGCGCCAACGCGGTCGAGGCCGCGGTGGCTCCGCCGCCGAGGATCGTGGCGGTCACCACGGAGGCCGCGGTCCGCTCCTGCACCGCCGCGACGGCACCCGGGACGTCGGTGTTGTCGGCGCTCCAGCCGTCGCCGTCGCGCAGCAGCGTGTTCGCGGCGCCGGCGGCGCGCGCCCAGGTGCCGGTCTCCACCAGGTCGGGCAGACGCAGCGCCTCGCGCTTGAGCGGCATCGTGAGCGACAGCCCGCGCCAGGTCCGGTCGAGGCCGGTCACGAAGCCCGCCAGCCCACCGGCGGGGACCCGGTGGGCGTCGTACTCCCAGTCCAACCCGGTCGCCGCATAGGCCGCACGGTGCAACGCCGGCGACAGCGAGTGCGCGATCGGGTCGCCCAGGACGGCGCAGTGCTCCACGGTCAGCAGGCGCCCTCGGACTCGGTCTCGCAGTACTCGCGCAGCTCGTCCTTGTAGGTCAGGAACTCGTCGTAGGTCTCGGCGAACTTGGTCTCGCCGGTCCGCAGGTTGACCGTGACGTAGTAGTACCAGGGGCCCTCGGCCGGCTCAGCCGCCGCCGCGATGGCCGCGTCGCCGGGTGCCTCGATCGGTCCCGGGGGGAGGCCCGGGTTGAGGTAGGTGTTGTACGGCGAGTCGATCTCGAGGTCCTCGGTCGTCGGGACCGCGCCCAGGGACTGGTCGGCGGCGTAGTTGACGGTCGCGTCGATCTGCAGCAGGCCGTTGGTCTCGTCGCCGGTGAGCCGGTTGTAGATGACCCGGGCGACCTTGCCGCGGTCCTCCTGGCGCCCGGCCTCGGACTCGATGAGGCTCGCGACGGTCATCAGCTCGTGCGGGGTGTAGCCGAGGTCGGCGGCGGCCTGCTCGAGCCCGGCCTCGTCGGCGGCCTGCTGCCAACGGTCGACCATGGAGACCAGGATCGAGCGCGGCGTCGCGTCCGGCGGGAGGTCGTAGGTCGAGGGGAAGAGGTAGCCCTCGGGGTTGCCGTCGGCGTAGTCGGGGAGGCCGAGCCTGCCCGGCTGGTCGAGCACCCGCTCGTACTGGGCGGCGCCGAAGTCGGTCTCCTTGGCCAGGATCTTGACGATGTCGACCACCCGCAGCCCCTCGGGGATCGTGACCGTGTTGCGCAGGATGTTCTTCGGGTCGACGAGCACGTCGAGGGCGTCGGCTGCCGCCATCTGCTTCTTCATCTGGTAGTACCCGACCTGGATGCCGGTCGCGGCCTCCGCGTCGGCATTGGCGGCGTCGATGAAGGACTGCACGGAGGCGATCACGCCCTCGGACTTCAGACCGCGGCCCATCTCGGAGATGCTGTCGCCCTCCTCGACCTGGAAGGTGACCTTGCCCTTGCCCGGACCCGCATAGTCCTCGGGGTCGGCGAACTGGTCGCGGAGCAGCTCCACTCCCTTGGTCACGCCGAAGTAGAACCCGCCCACGAGCACCGCGAGGGCGATCAGGGCGGCCAGGCAGCCGGGGAAGCGACGCGTCTTCTTGCGTCGACGTCCCCCCTCGGGCACGAGGATTTCCTCCTGCTCCGACTCCGGGTCGGCCGCGGCGGGCTCGGCCGGGTCGGCTGCGGGCTGGTCGTACTCGCTCATGCATCTCCTCCGACGAGCTCGCCCGGGGGCGTGCCCGTGGCACGTTCGGTGTCCAGTGCGTGCTGCAGGATCATCACGGCCGCGGCCATGTCGACGACGGCCCGGCGGTCCTGGCCCTTCTTCCCCCGGTCGCGCAGCATAGCCTCCGCCGAGACGGTGGTGAGCCGCTCGTCGACGAGACGCACCGGCACCGGCGCGACCCGCTCTGCCAGGGCTGCGGCGAACTCCCGGACCTTCGTGGCGGCCGGGCCCTCGCCGCCCGAGAGCGAGCGCGGGAGGCCGACGACGATCTCGACCGCCTCCTCCTCGGTGGTCACCCGCGCGATCCGGCGCAGGTCGCCCTTGCCGCGCTTCACCGTCTCCACCGGGGTGGCCAGGAAGCCCGTGGGGTCGCTGCGCGCCACCCCGATCCGGGCGTCACCCGGGTCGAGACCCAGCCGGACGCCCCGCCTCATCGGACCGGGCCCATCAGGCGTGGGCCAGCCGGCCGACCTCGGTGGCGACCAGCGCCAGCGCCTCGCCGATCCGCGAGGTGTCGCTGCCGCCACCCTGGGCGACGTCGTCCTTGCCGCCGCCGCGACCTCCGACCAGCGGGCCGACGGCGCCGACCAACGCGTTGGCCGAGAGGCCCCGCTCGCGGGCGGGGTCGTTGACCGCGGCCACGACGGCCACCTTGTCGTCAGCGTCACCGATGACGACCACCACTCCGGGCTCGCCGGCGGGCAGCCGGCCCCGGACGTCGAGCGCCAGCTGGCGGACGTCACCACCGGCGGCCCCGGGGGCGTGGTGGGCCACGACCTTGACCGGCCCGACCTGCTGGGCCCCGGCGGCCAGCTCGGCGCCGGCGTTGAGCAGCTGCTGCACGCGGACCTTCTCGATCTCCTTCTCGGCGGCGCGCAGCTTCTCGACGATGTCGTGGACCCGCTCGGGCAGCTGCTCGGGTCGCACCTTCAGCGCCTCGGAGAGCTGGGCGACCAGGACGTGCTCGCGGGCCAGGAACCGGTAGGCGTCCCCGCCGACCAGCGCCTCCACCCGGCGGACGCCCGAGCCGATGCTCGACTCGCCCAGCAGCTTGATCACGCCCAGGTTGCCCGAGCGCTCGGCATGGGTGCCACCGCAGAGCTCGCGGGCCCAGTCGCCGACGGAGATGACGCGCACCTCGTCGCCGTACTTCTCGCCGAACAGCGCCATCGCACCGGACTTCACGGCCTGGTCCTGGGTCATGATCTCGGCGTGCACGGCGAGGTCGGCGAGCACCAGGTCGTTGACCCGGGCCTCGACGTCGGCCATCACCGAGGTGGGGACCGAGCCGGTCGCGGAGAAGTCGAAGCGGAACCGGCCGGGGCTGTTCTCCGAGCCGGCCTGGGTCGCGGTGTCGCCCAGCGCCTCGCGGAACGCCTTGTGGACCATGTGGGTCGCGGTGTGCGAGCGCGAGATCGAGCGGCGGCGCTCGATGTCGACCAGCGCCTGCGCGCCGGTGCCGACCGTCACCTCCCCGGAGAGCACCGTCGCCTGGTGGACGATCAGGCCCGTGATCGGCGACTGCACGTCGCGGACCTCGACCCGGGCGCCGTTGGCGAGCTCGATGATCCCCTGGTCGGCGAGCTGGCCGCCGCCCTCGGCGTAGAACGGGGTGCGGTCGAGGACCAGCTCGACCTCGTCGCCCTCGCGGGCGGCCTCGACGACGCCGCCGGGGGTGATGATGCCGCGGACCGAGCCCTCGGTGACGACCTCGCCGTAGCCGGTGAACTGCACGGCACGACCCATCGAGTCGGCGACGGCGCGGTAGGCCGAGGCGTCGCGGTGCTGGCCCTTCTTGGCGCGGGCGTCGGCCTTGGCGCGGTCGCGCTGCTCGCCCATCAGCCGGCGGAAGCCCTCCTCGTCGACCGAGAGCCCCTGCTCGGAGGCCATCTCGAGGGTCAGGTCGATCGGGAAGCCGTAGGTGTCGTGGAGCGCGAACGCCTTGGACCCCGAGAGCTGCCCGCCGCCGGACTGCTTCACCTCGGTCGTGGCGAGGTCGAAGATCGCCGTGCCGGCGCGCAGCGTCTGGCGGAACGCGTCCTCCTCGGCGTACGCCACGGTGGAGATCCGCTCCCAGTCCCGGTGGAGCTGGTCGTAGGTCTCCCCCATCTTGTCGCGGGAGACCGGCATCAGCTCGGGCAGCGAGCGGTCCTCGAAGCCGAGCAGCCGCATCGAGCGGACCGCGCGGCGCAGCAGCCGGCGCAGCACGTAGCCGCGGCCGTCGTTGCCGGGGGTGACACCGTCGCCGATCAGCATCATCGAGGAGCGGATGTGGTCCGCGACGACCCGGAAGCGGACGTCGTCGGCCTGGCCGCTGGTCCCACCGGCGCCGTAGCGGCGGCCGGTCAGCTCCATGGCCCGCTCGATGACGGGGAACATGACGTCGATCTCGTACATGTTCTCGCAGCCCTGGGTGAGGAACGCGACCCGCTCCAGACCCATGCCGGTGTCGATGTTCTTCTTCGGCAGCGAGCCGGAGATGTCGAAGTCCTCCTTGGACCGCACCGCGCTGAGCTCGTCCTGCATGAACACGAGGTTCCAGAACTCCAGGTAGCGGTCCTCGGCGGAGAAGTCACCGTCCGGGCCGTAGGCGGGGCCGCGGTCGTAGAGGATCTCCGAGCAGGGGCCGCCGGGGCCGGGGACGCCCATCGACCAGTAGTTCTCCTTGGGGCCGAGCCGGATGATCCGCTCGTCGGGAAGCCCGGTGACCTGCTTCCACAGGTGCAGCGCCTCGTCGTCCCCGTCGAGGATCGAGGGGTAGAGCCGGCTCTCCTCGAAGCCCCAGCCGCCGTCCGCCTGGGGCCTGGTGACCAGCTCCCAGGCGAGCTCGATGGCGCCCTCCTTGAAGTAGTCACCGAAGGAGAAGTTGCCGCACATCTCGAAGAACGTGCCGTGGCGGGTGGTCTTCCCGACGTCCTCGATGTCGGGGGTGCGCACGCACTTCTGGACGCTGACCGCGCGGTCGTACGGCGGCGTCTCCTGCCCGAGGAAGTAGGGCTTGAAGGGCACCATGCCGGCGTTGACGAACAACAGGTTGGGGTCGTCGAGCAGCAGCGACGCCGACGGCACGGCCGTGTGGCCGGCCCGTTCGAAGTGCTGCGTGAACCGGCGGCGGATCTCCGCGGTGTCCATCAGTGCTGACCTCTGCTCTCTAGCTGGGGGGTGGACGGCCTCTCATGAGGCAGCACGCCGAAGC
This sequence comes from uncultured Actinomycetota bacterium, assembly GCA_963795215.1. Taxonomy (GTDB): domain Bacteria; phylum Actinomycetota; class Actinomycetes; order Propionibacteriales; family Nocardioidaceae; genus Nocardioides. The sequence goes on along the minus strand of CAWCGW010000004.1, from coordinate 133,899 downwards.
GCTCGCGCAACTCGGTTTCACGGTCGGCCGCGCCCTGCGCGACCTCGTCGCGGAAGAGCCGGGCGCCGAGGAACAGCGCCTCCATGCGGTCGTGGAGGCCCTCCGCGGTGAACGCCTCGGCGGCACGCCGGCCGCGGACCATCGCATAGACCCCGGCACCCGCCCCGGCCACGAACCACAGGCCGCGACTCATGCGGTCTCCCGCAGCTCGTCGTCGGTGACGCGGCCGCGGCGGCGGGCCTGCCACTCGCGGTAGGCCTCGCGCTGCTCGGCGCGGCGCTGCTTGCGGGCCCGCTTGAGCTCGCGCCTCATCTCGAAGCGGATCCGGTTGCGGGACTCGGGTGAGAGCGCTCGCCGTACCCCGTGGCCCAGCGAGCCGAGCCGGATCACGCTCTCGCGCAGCACCAGGTCGGCGAAGACCGCGCGCTCGAGCGTGGCGGGCTGCTCCGGGGCCGGGGGCGTCGGCTCGACGTCGTCCTCGGCCTCACCGAGCCGGGTGATGGTGTACTCGCGGTCCTCGAGCCGCGGCGGCGCGACCGGCGCCTGCCGCTGCTGCTCCAGGCGGTCGAGCCGCTCCCGCAGCGCCGCCGCCTCCACACGTGCGTCCGCGAGCGCGCGGGTCGTGCGGGCGCGGAGCCGGGCGAGCGCTGCGACGAGCACCAGCGCGACCAGCGCGAGGGCCCCGAGGGCCAGCCACTGCCACGTCATGGTGTCCGACCCTATCGGGCGGATCGGCCACACCGGGGCGGGTGTCCTCAGAGCAGGCCGAGCCCGCCGAGGTGGCGTCGTACGACGTCGGTGTCGGCGGCCAGCACGAACGGGACGGCGGAGTCCCAGTCGTCCGAGACCTCCTCGACGCGCCCGTCCCCGGGGTCGAGGCGCACCTCGCGGATGTAGACGGCGAGGATCCGGTCCGGGTGGTCGCGCACGGTGGCGGCGTAGATCTCGGGGTCCCGCTCCCCCGAGTCGCCGATCAGCACGAACCGCAGGTGGGGGTGGAGCTCGAGCACCTCGTCGATCCGGGTCGCCTTCTGCTCCCGGCCGGCCGACGTGCCGAGCAGGTCGCGCAGCAGCACCGGCCCCAGCGGGAACCGGCGGTGGCGGAGAAACGCCTGCAGGAAGGTGTGGAGGTTCCAGGGGCTGGAGGAGACGTAGAACAGCGGGTTCGCGGCCGCGGCGAGGTCGCGGTAGAGCTCGGGGGCGCCCGGGAAGGTCGTCCGGGTCAGGGCCGAGCCGGTCAGCGTCTGCCGCACCATCTGGACCACCCGCTGCACGCCGGTCTGCAGGATCGTGTCGTCGACGTCGGAGATCACCCCGAACCGGGCCTGCGGCCCGGGCACCCGGACCCGGACCGGCGTCGCCTGGTCTCCCGTGAGGCCGCGGTAGGCGCCGTCGAGCACCACCGTGCCCTCCGTCCACGGCGACGTCAGCGTCTGCGGGTCCGGCTGCAGCCGGACCAGGAAGTAGCCGTCCCCGTCGGTCCGGGTCGGGACGCTCGCGTCCCCCACGGTGACCCGCAGCGGTACGCCCGGCAGCTCGTCGGTCAGGAAGTGGTGGACGGTCCGCCGCAGCGCGGCCCGGATCCCCTCCCCCTCCTCGGCCACCGTCGCCGGCGGGTCGTCGAGCACCCGACCGCGCACCACGACCCCGGCCGCGCCCCCGTGCCCGCCGTAGGAGTCGATCCGGAAGTGCTCGGGCGTGGTCCCCTGGTGCCGCCGCAGCCGGCGCGCGTCCCACGCCCGCTCCAGCCGCACCACCCAGCTGCTCGCACCCATACCCCGCACCCTAGGGGGACGACGGTGGTCGGTCGGCGGGCGCCGGGAGCGGCTGCGTCAGTCCTCGCCGCGCGTGATCGCGCGGATCCGGGACAGCCGCTCGGAGACCGAGGCCTCGGCCCCCAGCGAGGTGGGCGCGTAGTAGGTGGTGTCGGAGAGGACGTCGGGGAGGTACTGCTGCTCGGCGATGCCGTAGGGCTCGTCGTGCGGGTAGACGTAGCCCTTGCCGTGGCCGAGGTCCCCCGCGCCGCCGTAGTGCGCGTCACGCAGGTGCGCCGGCACGTTGCCGAGCTTGCCGGCCCGCACGTCGGCGAGGGCACCGTCGATCGCGGTGATGACCGCGTTCGACTTCGGTGCGACCGCGAGGTGGATCGTCGCCTGCGCGAGGTTGATCCGGGCCTCGGGCATCCCGATCAGCTGCACCGCCTGCGCCGCGGCGACCGCCGCCTGCAGGGCGGTCGGGTCGGCCAGGCCGATGTCCTCGCTGGCGTGCACCACCAGGCGTCGGGCGATGAAGCGCGGGTCCTCCCCCGCCTCGATCATCCGGGCGAGGTAGTGCAGCGCGCCGTCCGGGTCGGAGCCGCGGATCGACTTGATGAAGGCGCTGATCACGTCGTAGTGCTGGTCGCCCTGACGGTCGTAGCGCACCGCCGCCTGGTCGACGGCCGCCTCGGCCGCCTCGAGGTCGATCGACTCCGAGCCCCGCGCGGACGCCGCGCGGGCCGCCGCCTCGAGATAGGTCAGCGACCGGCGCGCGTCACCGCCCGCGAGCCGGACCAGGTGCTCCCGGGCGTCCTCGGCCAGCGTGTGGCGCCCACCCAGGCCGCGCTCGTCGGCCATCGCCCGCTCCATCACGTCCCGGACGTCGTCGTCGGTCAGCGGCTGCAGCCGCAGCAGCAGGCTGCGCGAGAGCAGCGGCGAGATCACGCTGAAGAACGGGTTCTCGGTCGTCGCCGCCACCAGCGTCACCCACCGGTTCTCCACGCCGGGCAGCAGCGCGTCCTGCTGCGCCTTGGAGAAGCGGTGCACCTCGTCGACGAACAGCACCGTCTCCCGACCACCGCGCCCCAGCTCGCTCCGGGCGGCATCGATCGCCGCCCGCACCTCCTTGACGCCCGCCGACACCGCGGAGACCTCGACGAAGCGCCGGTCGGTCTGCTGGCTGACGATGCCCGCGATGGTGGTCTTGCCGGTGCCGGGCGGCCCCCACAGCAGCAGCGAGGTCGCCTGGTCGTCCTCGATCAGCTGCCGCAGCGGCGAGCCCGCCGCCCGCAGCTGGGCCTGGCCGACCAGCTCGTCGAGGGTGCGCGGCCGCATCCGCACCGGCAACGGCGCCGACGCGTGGGTGTTGGCCCCGAGCGAGCCGGAGCCGGGCCCCGGCCCCGCCGAGCCCCCCGGCACGTCGAACAGCCCCTGGTCGCTCAACGGTCGTCGCTCACTCGGGAACGGGCTCCTTCGGCTGGGGCTTGCTGTCCACGCCCGCCTCCTTGCGCTGCTCGGCCGTGATCGGCGCGGGCGCGGCGGTCAGCGGGTCGAAGCCGCCGCCGGACTTCGGGAAGGCGATCACGTCGCGGATCGAGTCGGTGCCGGCGAGCAGCGCCACGATCCGGTCCATGCCGACGGCGATCCCGCCGTGCGGGGGTGCGCCGAACGTGAAGGCGTCGAGCAGGAAGCCGAACTTCTCCTGCGCCTCCTCCTCACTGAGGCCCATGACCGAGAAGACGCGCTTCTGGATGTCGCTGCGGTGGATACGGATGGACCCGCCACCGAGCTCGTTGCCGTTGCAGACGATGTCGTAGGCGTAGGCCAGCGCGCTGCCGGGGTCGGTGTCGAAGGTGTCCACGAACTCCGGCTTGGGGCTGGTGAACGCGTGGTGCACGGCCGTCCAGGCGCCCGCACCCACGGCGACGTCGCCGCTAGCGACCGCGTCGGAGCTCGGCTCGAACAGCGGGGCGTCGACGACCCAGGTGAACGCGAACGTCGAGTCGTCGAGCATCCCGCCCCGGCGGCCGATCTCCAGGCGCGCCGCACCGAGCAGCGCGCGGCTGCTCTTCACCGGTCCGGCGGCGAAGAAGATGCAGTCGCCGGGCTGGGCGCCGACATGGGCGGCGAGCCCCTCCCGCTCGGCGTCGGTGAGGTTCTTGGCCACCGGTCCCCCGAGCTCGCCGTCCTCGGCGAGCGTCACGTAGGCCAGGCCCTTGGCGCCGCGCTGCTTGGCCCAGTCCTGCCAGGCGTCGAACTGGCGGCGCGGCTGGCTGCTGCCGCCGGGCATCACCACGGCGCCGACGTACGGGGCCTGGAACACCCGGAACGGCGTGTCCTTGAAGTAGTCGGTGCACTCGACCAGCTCGAGGCCCATGCGCAGGTCGGGCTTGTCGGAGCCGAAGCGCGCCATCGCCTCGGCGTACGTCATCCGCGGCAGCGGGCGCTCGATGGTGTGCCCGGCCTGGGCCCACATCGCCTCGAGGACGTCCTCCATCAGCTCGATGACGTCCTCCTGGTCCGCGAAGCTCAGCTCGATGTCGAGCTGGGTGAACTCCGGCTGCCGGTCGGCACGGAAGTCCTCGTCGCGGTAGCAGCGCGCGATCTGGTAGTAGCGCTCCATGCCGGCGACCATGAGCAGCTGCTTGAACAGCTGCGGGCTCTGGGGCAGGGCGTACCAGCTGCCCGGGTGCAGCCGCGCCGGTACGACGAAGTCGCGCGCACCCTCGGGCGTGGATCTGGTCAGCGTCGGGGTCTCGATCTCGACGAAGTCGTGGCGGTCGAGCACGTCGCGGGCGGCCTTGTTGACCTTGCTGCGCAGCCGCAGCGCCGCGGCCGGGGCCGGGCGGCGCAGGTCGAGGTAGCGGTGCTTGAGACGGGCCTCCTCGCCGACCTCGACGTGCTCGTCGATCGGGAACGGCAGCGGGGCGGAGGTGCTGAGCACCTCGACGCCTCCCTCACCCAGCGCGACGACCTCGATGTCGCCGGTGGCGAGGTTCGGGTTCTCGTTGCCCGCCTTGCGGGCGACGACCTCGCCGGTGACCTTGAGGCAGTACTCGCTGCGCAGGCTGTGCGCGACGGCCTCGTCACGGACCACGACCTGGACCACACCGCTGGCCTCGCGCAGATCCAGGAACGCCACGCCCCCGTGGTCGCGACGGCGGGCCACCCACCCGGCGAGGGTGACGGTCTCTCCGACGTTCGCGGCGGTGAGGGTGCCGGCGTCGTGGGTGCGGATCACTGGTTCTGCTCCTTGCTGATGATGGCCGGACGGAGGTCCTCCGCCGGGGGTGCCCAGGTCTGCGGGTCGGCCGCGGCCTGCTCGCCGCTGCGGATGTCCTTGACCTGGTGGTCCTCGCCTGCCGAGGCAGGGGGGAACCAGACATACGGGATCCCGCGCCGCTCGGCAAAACGGATCTGCTTGCCGAACTTCTGCGGGCTGGGGGCGACCTCGCACGGGATGCCCCGCGTCCGCAGCGACCGGGCGACACCCTCGCTGGCCGGGCGTGACTCCTCGTCGGTCACGGCGACGAGCACCGCGCTCGGCACGGGGCGGGAGCCGGCGAGGACGCCGTCGGCGAGCAGCGGCACCAGGGTGCGGGAGACGCCGAAGGAGACCCCGACGCCGGGGTACGTCGTACGCCCGTCGGTGGCGAGGGCGTCGTAGCGACCACCACCACCGACCGACTTCAGCCGCTCGTAGCCGGCCATGAAGATCTCCACGACGGTGCCGGTGTAGTAGTCGAGCCCCCGCGCGATGCGCAGGTTGGCCTCGACCGTGACCGTGCCGGTCAGGCCGGCCGAGCATCCCTCGACCACCGCAGCGAGCTCGGCCAGTCCCTCGTCGAGCAGCTCGTCGCTCACCCCCAGCGCCCGCACCCGCTCCACGAACGAGGTGTCGGCGACCCGGATGGTCGCCAGCTCCAGGCAGCGCTGCGCCTGCTCGGGCGTGGCACCGACCCGCTCCACGAGCTGGTCGGCGACCTCCGCGGCGGGGAGCTTGTCGAGCTTGTCGATGACCCGGATCGCCTCGGTCACGTCGGCGATCCCGAGCCCGCGGTAGAAGCCCTGGATCAGCTTGCGGTTGTTGAACTGGAACGACAGCGGCGGCAGCGGCAGCGCGTCGAGGGCCTCGACCATCACGCGCATCACCTCCACGTCGTGGTGGAAGGGCAGCTCGTCGCGGCCCACGATGTCGACGTCGGCCTGCGTGAACTGGCGGTAGCGGCCCTCCTGCGGCCGCTCGCCCCGCCACGCGGGCTGGATCTGGAACCGGCGGAACGGGAACTCCAGGTGGCCGGCGTGCTCCAGGACGTAGCGGGCGAAGGGGACCGTGAGGTCGAAGTGCATGCCCAGCTGCTTGTCCGGCGTCGTCTCGTCGGCGCCGTCGTCGGCCTGGAGCCGGCGCAGGACGTAGATCTCCTTGTCGATCTCACCGCCCTTGGCGAGCCGCGCGACGGGCTCGACCACGCGGGTCTCGATGTTGGCGAAGCCGTGCAGCTCGAAGCTGCGCGAGAGCGAGCCGATCAGCTCGCGCTCGACCGCGCGGGCGGCAGGCAGCAGCTCGGGGAACCCGCTGAGCGGGCTGATCTTGGTGGCCATGTCCGGGTCAGAGTCCTCGGGTCACGCGACCGGCGGCATCCTCGGAGCCGTCGGTCTGGAGTTCGAGCAGGAAGGGGTTGGTGGCGCGCTCGCGGCCGATCGAGGTCTGGTCACCGTGACCGGGGAGCACCACGATCTCGTCGCGCAGCGTCAGCACCTTCTCGCGCAGGCTGCGCAGCATCGTCGGGTGGTCGCCGCCGGGCAGGTCGGTACGGCCGATCGAGCCCGCGAACAGCAGGTCGCCGGAGAACATCACCTCGGCGACGTCGTCGCGCTCGTACGGCGAGCGGAAGGTCACCGATCCCTCGGTGTGTCCCGGGGTGTGGTCGACGGTGAACCGGAGCCCCGCCAGCTCCAGGGTCTGGGCGTCGGAGAGCTCCTGCACGTCGTCCGGCTCGGCCCACTCGTAGCCACCGCCGAGCAGCATCTGGGTGGTCTCGCGCGACATGCCGGCCATCGGGTCGGTCAGCAGGTGCCGGTCGCTGGGGTGGATCCACGCGGTCGCGTCGTAGGTCCCGGCCACGGGCGCGACGCACCACATGTGGTCCACGTGGCCGTGGGTGACCAGCACGGCGACCGGCTTGAGCCGGTGCTCGCGGACCACGTCCGCGACTCCGGCCGCGGCGTCCTTCCCGGGGTCGATGACGACGCACTCGCTGCCGGCCGCGGTCGCGGCGACGTAGCAGTTGGTGCCCCACGGACCAGCGGGGAATCCGGCGATGAACACCCCCGCACACTACCGAGCGGGTGGAGCCGCCCATGCACCGGCGTGAGCCCGTGACTAGCATGGTGCGGGTGACGAGCCAAGAGTGGGGACGGGTCGCCGAGGACGGCACGGTCTACGTGCGGACCGCTGACGGTGAGCGGTCCGTGGGCCAGTACCCCGAGGGCACGCCCGAGCAGGCGATGTCGTTCTACACCAAGCGGTACGACGCCCTCGCGCTCGAGGTGCAGCTGCTCGAGCAGCGGATCAACGCCGGCGTCCTCTCGCCCGACGAGGCCGTCGAGTCGGTGAGGACCGTGCGTTCCCAGGTCGTCGACGCCAACGCCGTGGGTGACCTCGGCTCGCTCGCCGGCCGGCTCGACTCCCTCTCCCCCGTGATCGCCACCCAGCGCCAGGCGCGCAAGGAGGAGAAGGCCCAGAAGGCCGCCGAGTCGCGCACCGCCAAGGAGGCGATCGTCGCCGAGGCCGAGAAGCTCGCCGAGGGCAACGACTGGCGCGGTGGGGCCAACCGGCTGCGCGACCTGCTCGAGCAGTGGAAGGCGCTGCCCCGCATCGACCGGGCCTCCGACGACGCCCTGTGGCGGCGGTTCTCCACCGCCCGCACCACCTACACCCGTCGTCGCAAGGCCCACTTCTCCGAGCAGCACGAGAAGCGCGACGCCGCCAGGGTGGTCAAGGAGCGGTTGGTCAAGGAGGCCGAGGCGCTGGCCGGGTCGACGGAGTGGGGCCCCACCTCGGGCGCCTACCGCGACCTGATGCGCGAGTGGAAGGCCGTCGGACCGGCCCCCCGCGACGTCGACGAGAAGCTGTGGCAGCGCTTCCGCGGCGCCCAGGACACCTTCTTCGGCGCCCGCGACGCCGCCCAGGCCGAGCAGGACCAGGAGTTCGCCGCCAACGCCGAGGTCAAGGAGGCGTTGCTGGTCGAGGCCGAGGCGCTGGTGCCCGTCACCGACCTCGATGCCGCCAAGAAGGCGTTCCGCGACCTCGCCGAGCGCTGGGAGGCGGCCGGCAAGGTCCCGCGCGACCGGATCAAGGAGCTCGAGGGCCGGCTGCGCAAGGTCGAGGAGGCGATCCGCAAGGTCGAGGAGGACCAGTGGACGCGCACCGACCCCGAGAAGTCCGCCCGCGCCGACGACATGGTCTCCAAGCTGGAGTCCGCCATCGCCGACCTCGAGCGCGAGCTGGAGGCCGCCCGCAGCGCCGGTGACGACAAGCGGGTCAAGCAGCTCGAGGAGAACCTCGCCTCCCGCCGCTCGTTCCTCGACATGGCCAAGCAGGTCTCCGCCGACTACTCCGGCTGATCGGTCGAGTTGCCACCCCTGCGCGTCGAGTCGCCAGCTACGCGCGGCGAGTTGCCACGCAGGCCGCCGTACGCCGGCGCGAGCGGCAACTCGACCGGCGCGAGTGGCAACTCGACGTCTAGCTGGTGACGCGGTAGGCGTCGAAGACGCCGGGGACGGCCCGGACGGCGCGCAGCACGTTGTCGAGGTGCTTGGACTCGGCCATCTCGAAGCTGAAGCGGCTCTTGGCGACGCGGTCCCGGGTCGTCGACAGGGTGGCGCTGAGGATGTTCACGTGGGCGTCCGACAGCGCCATCGTGATGTCGGAGAGCAGTCGCGCCCGGTCCAGCGCCTCGACCTGGATGTTGACCAGGAACATCGACTGCCCGGTCGGCGCCCACTCGACCTCCTGCAGCCGCTCCGGCTGGCTGAGCAGGCTGGCGGCGTTGGTGCAGTCCTTGCGGTGCACCGAGACCCCGCCGCCCTTGGTCACGAAGCCGAGGATGTCGTCGGGCGGCACCGGGGTGCAGCACTTCGCGAGCTTGACCCACACCTCGGGGGCGCCCTTCACGATCACGCCGGTGTCGCCGCCCGTCGGGATCCGGGACCGCGCCCGGCCGGTGATGGTCACCGCCTCGGACAGGTCCTCGGCCGCCCCGGCGTCACCACCGTTGAGGTCGATCACCCGGCGCACGACGGCCTGGGCGCTGACGTTGCCCTCGCCGACCGCGGCGTAGAGCGCGGAGACGTCGACCAGCTTGAAGTGCAGCGCGACCAGGGTCAGCGTCTCGTGGGACAGCAGCCGCTGCAGCGGCAGCCCCTCCTTGCGCATCAGCTTGGCGATCTGGTCCTTGCCGTCCTCGATCGCCCCCTCGCGCCGCTCCTTGGTGAACCACTGCCGGATCTTGTTGCGGGCCCGGGGGGACTTCACGAAGGTCAGCCAGTCGCGCGAGGGGCCCGCGATCGGCGACTTGGAGGTGAAGATCTCCACCACGTCGCTGTTGTCGAGGGTCGACTCCAGCGGCACCAGCCGGCCGTTGACCCGGGCGCCGATGGTCCGGTGGCCGACCTCGGTGTGGACGGCGTAGGCGAAGTCGACCGGCGTGGCGCCGGTCGGCAGCGCCACCACGTCGCCCCGCGGGGTGAACACGTAGACCTCGGCACGGTTGATCTCGAATCGCAGCGACTCCAGGAACTCCCCCGGGTCCTCGACGTCGTTCTGCCAGTCGAGCAGCTGCCGCATCCACGTCATGTCGTCGACGTCCCCGAGCCGCTCGGTGTCGACGCCGTTGCGGCCGTCCTCCTTGTACTTCCAGTGGGCCGCGACGCCGTACTCGGCGCGGCGGTGCTGGGCGAAGGTGCGGATCTGCAGCTCCACCGGCTTGCCCGCCGGGCCGATCACCGTCGTGTGCAGCGACTGGTACATGTTGAACTTGGGCATCGCGACGTAGTCCTTGAACCGGCCCAGGACCGGGTTCCAGCGCGAGTGCAGGATGCCGAGCGCGGAGTAGCAGTCGCGGTCGGAGTCGACGAGGATCCGCACGCCCACCAGGTCGTAGATGTCGGAGAACTCCCGGCCGCCCACGATCATCTTCTGGTAGATCGAGTAGTAGTGCTTCGGGCGCCCGGTCACCTTCGCCTTGATCTTGGCGTCCTTGAGGTCGTGCTCGACCTGGTGGATCACCTGCCCGAGGAACTGCCCGCGCGAGGGTGCGCGCTCGGCCACCATCCGCACGATCTCGTCGTAGATCTTCGGGTGGAGCGTCGCGAAGGCGAGGTCCTCCAGCTCCCACTTGATGGTGTTCATGCCGAGCCGGTGGGCCAGCGGGGCGTAGATGTCGAGGGTCTCGCGCGCCGTGCGCTCCTGGGAGTCGCGCTTGACGTAGCGCAGGGTCCGCATGTTGTGGAGCCGGTCGGCGAGCTTGATCACCAGCACCCGGATGTCGCGCGACATCGCGACGATCATCTTGCGGATCGTCTCGGCCTGCGCCGAGTCGCCGTACTTGACCTTGTCGAGCTTGGTCACGCCGTCGACGAGCAGCGCCACCTCCTCGCCGAAGTCCTTCGTCAGCTCCTCGAGGGTGTACGGCGTGTCCTCGACCGTGTCGTGCAGCAGCGCGGCGACCAGCGTCGGCTCGGTCATGCCCATGTCGGCGAGGATCGTCGTCACCGCGAGCGGGTGGGTGATGTAGGGGTCACCGCTCTTGCGCATCTGGGTGCCGTGCATCCGCTCGGCGGTGACGTAGGCACGCTCGAGCAGCGCGAGGTCGGCCTTCGGGTGGCTGGTGCGGACCGCCCGGAACAACGGCTCGAGGACGGGGTTCCCGGGCTGGCTGCGGGTGCCCATCCGGGCCAGCCGCGAGCGCATGCTGCGGGCCGAGGGCGACGGGTCCGCGGCTGTCGGGCCCGCTGGTCCCGCCTGCTCCTCCGCCATGCCAGCAGTCTACGGGTGCGGTGGCGCGTGCCGGCCCCGGCTCAGATCGTCAGCAGGCTGTCGACCGTGAGGTCACCGGTCTGGCTGCGGCCGTCGAGGAAGCCGAGCTCCATCAGCACCGAGACCGCGTGCGGCGTGCCGCCGCACCGGCCGATCAGTGCGGCCGTCGCGGCCACCGTGCCGCCGGTCGCGAGCACGTCGTCGACGAGCAGCACCCGCTCCCCCGGGTCGATCGCGTCACGGTGCAGCTCGAGGGTGGCCTCGCCGTACTCGAGGGCGTAGGACACCGCGTGGGTCGCCCGCGGCAGCTTGCCCGCCTTGCGCACCGGCACGAAGCCGCAGCCGAGGGCCAGCGCGACGGGGGCGGCGAGGATGAAGCCCCGCGCCTCCATGCCGACGACCTTGTCGACCACGACCCGGCCGGACCCGTCGCGACCCGACTGGGCCAGCGCCTCGATCACGACGGTGAAGGCGTCGTGGTCGGCCAGCATCGGGCTGATGTCCTTGAACACGATCCCGGGCTCGGGGAAGTCGGGGACGTCGACCACGAGCCGGCTCAGCGCCTCCCGCGCCATCTCCCGGCTCACCTGCGGCCCCGCTTGGACCGAGGCTTGCGGGAGGGCTGGTTGCGGCCCGCGGTCTTGCTCGGCGACACCGGACGCTGCGCGGTCGGGGCGACCCGACCGCGGCCCGAGGCCCCGCCCCGGGCGGGACGGGGTGCCGCGGCCGACCCGGAGGGCGGGCTCGCCGACCCGACCGGCTCGTCGACCTCCTCGGCGACCGACGGCCGCCCGGAGCCTCCGGGGACCGCCACGTAGCGGTCGGCCCGCGCCCGCTGCCGCGCCTTCGCGCGCCGCTCGGCCTGCTGCACCTCGGTCTCGCCCGACTTCATGTGCGCCAGCAGCGGCGTCGCGATGAAGACCGAGGAGTACAGGCCGGCCGCCATGCCCACGAAGAGTGCCAGCGCGAGGTCCTTGAGGCTGCCCGACCCGAGCTGGAAGACGCCGACGTAGAGGATCGCGCCGACGGGCAGCAGCGCGACGATCGAGGTGTTGATCGAGCGCACGAGCGTCTGGTTGACGGCCAGGTTGGCGGCCTGGGCGTAGCCCATCCGCATCTCCCGCAGGTTCTTGGTGTTCTCGCGGACCTTGTCGAAGACGACCACCGTGTCGTAGAGGGAGAACCCGAGGATGGTCAGCACACCGGTGACGGTCGCGGGCGTCACCTCGAAGCCCGAGAGGGCATAGACACCCACCGTGATCAGGACGTCGTGGGCGAGCGCGACCAGCGCGGCGAACGACATCTTCCACTCGCGGAAGTAGGCCCAGATGAAGAGCACCACCAGCACCAGGAAGACGCCGAGCCCGATCAGGGCCCGTTCGGCGATCCGCTCCCCCCAGCTCGCGCCGAGCTCGGTCTGGGAGAGGTCGCCGGCGGAGGCGCCCGTGGTCTGGAGGATCAGCTCGCTGAGCTGCGCGCTGTCCTCGCTGCTGAGCGGTTCGGTCTGGATCAGGATCGCCTCGGACCCCGAGGTGGTGACGACCGGGGAGGAGGCGGCCTCGATGTCGCTGTCACCGAGCGTGCCGCGCACCTCGTCGGCCGTGGCCTGGGTGACCTGGCTGCTGGGGAGGTTGACGCGGAACTCGGCTCCGCCGGTGAACTCGATGCCGAAGCTGAGCCCGCGCAAGGTCAGGCCCGCGACGGCCACGGCCACGATCACGCCGGACAGCGCGTACCAGAGCCACCGGCGTCCGATGAAGTCGATCGACCGCCGACCGGTGTAGAGGTCGTTGCCGAGTCTGGAGAAGCGTCCCATCAGGCCCTCCCTCCCGCGGTGCGCACGGCGCCGCCCGTGGCGATGGCGTCGATCCCGAGCGTCTCGGCCGACAACCCCGAGAAGCGGTGACCGGTGTTGAAGAAGCGGTACTTCGCCAGCCACGACACCATCGGGTGGGTGAACCAGAAGAAGACGACCAGGTCGATCAGCGTGGACAGGCCGAGGGCGAACGCGAAGCCCTTCACGACGCCGGCGGCGAAGATGAAGAGCACCACCGCGGCGAGCAGCGAGACCGCGTCAGCAGCCAGGCAGGTGTTGCGGGCCCGGGCCCAGCCGGACTCCACCGCCACCGGCATCGACTTCCCCTCGCGCATCTCGTCGCGGATCCGCTCGAAGAAGACGACGAAGGAGTCGGCGGTGATGCCGACCGCGACGATCAGTCCCGCGATGCCGGGCAGCGAGAGCGTGAAGTTCGCGCTCTCGCTGAGCAGCAGCACCATGGCGTACGTCGACCCGGCCGCCACGACCAGGGAGGCCAGCACCACCAGGCCGAGCCCGCGGTAGTAGAGCAGGCAGTAGACCATCACCAGCAGCAGGCCGACCCCGCCCGCCCAGAGGCCTGCGGAGAGCTGGTTGCCGGCCAGCGAGGGGCCGACCGTCTCCACCGGCGGGTTCGGCTCGAAGGAGATCGGCAGCGCACCGAACTTCAGGCTCGTGGCGAGGCTGGTCGCCGACTGCTCGTCGAAGTTGCCGCTGATCTCGGCGCGGCCGTTGGTGATCACCGCGTCCATGGTCGGCGCGGAGAGCACCTGCCCGTCGAGCACGATCGCGAACTGCTTCTGGGTCCCGAAGAGGGCACGAGAGATCTCGGTGAACCGGTCGGTCCCGGAGCTGTCGAAGTCCAGGGAGACGACCCAGTCGAACTGCTGCTGGGGGATGCCGGCCTCGGCGCCCGCGAGCTCGGTGCCCTCGATCAGCGAAGGCGACAGCAGGTACTTCACGCCCTCCTGGTCACAGGTGACCAGCGGCTTGTCCGGGTCGTCCTCGACGAGATCGGTCTCGCCCGCAGGCGGGCACTGGTAGTCCTGGAAGGCCTGGACCGAAGCCTGGTCGGGGCTGTCCATCCAGGTCAGCGGGTCGCCGTAGCCACCCTCGGCCGAAGGCTGGGCGGGTTCGGCGGGTCCGGTGGTCGGCCCGTCCGTGGCGCCACTGTCATCCGTGCCCTTGTCCGTGCCCTGGTCCTGGCCGTCCTGCTGCTGCTTGTCCTTGTCCTTGTCCTTGCTCTTGGCCTTGGCCTTGTCCGCGAACGCGACCGGTGCGCGGTTGCTGCTGCCGGGCGAGGGCTCCACGGTCACCCCGGCGCCGGGAGAGCCGCTCCCGTCCGGGTCGGTGGGTGCGGGCGCGGTGGGTGCGCCGCCGCAGCGGCCGTCGACGGAGCTGCACGCGACCACGCGGAACCGGAGCTGGGCCTGCCGCTCGACGGTCTCCTGGAGGTCGCGGCGGGAGGCCCCGGGGACCTCCACGACGACGAACTGGTCGCCCTGCGTGGTGACCTCGGCCTCGGCGACCCCGGTGGCGTTGACGCGCTGGTCGATGATCTGGGCAGCCTCGGCCAGGTTGTCCTCCGAGGGGGACCCCTGCGCGATCAGCGTGATCCGGGTGCCGCCCTGCAGGTCCAGCCCGAGCGTGGGCGTCCAGGTGCCCGTGAGTGCCACGAGCCCGTAGGCGACGGCGAGACCGACGAAGAACCCGAGAAGTGTCCGGCCCGGACGGCGCCGACGGGCCATCCTCAGGCGTCCCGCGAGGGAGTGGTCTCGTCGTCGGCGGGGAGGTCCTGGACGGGCTCCGGGTGCACGACGCTGCCGACCGCGGCCTTGGCGACCTTCAGCGTCACCCCGTCGGCGACCAGGACGCGGACGACGTCGTCCTCGACCTGCTCGATGGTGCCGTAGACGCCGGAGGTCAGCATCACCTCGGCTCCCGGCTCCAGTGCCCGCTGCATCGCCGCGACGGCCTTCTGCCGCTTCGACTGCGGACGGATGATCAAGAGCCAGAACAGCAGGGCGATGCCGATGAACGGCAACAGGGAGACGAGCTCCTGCACGAGAAACCTCTTCGCGTGTGGGGATGGGTGGCGACGACCGAGCCCGGCCGACCAACGGTGAAGTGTAACGGGGCCCACAGGACCCATCGCACCCACACTCCCGCAGCCGGGGGCTCAGTCCTCGAACAGCGGCGGGTCCACCGCCGGGGGCACCGCGAGCCCCAGGTGCTGCCAGGCGGCGGGGGTCGCGACCCGGCCGCGCGGGGTGCGCGCCAGCAGGCCCATCCGGACCAGGAACGGCTCGGCGACCTCCTCGACGGTCTCCCGCTCCTCGCCCACGGCGACCGCCAGCGTCGAGATGCCGACCGGTCCCCCGCCGAACCGGCGGCACAGCGCGTCGAGCACTCCGCGGTCGAGACGGTCCAGGCCCGACTCGTCGACCTCGTAGAGGTCGAGCGCCTTGCCCGCGAGGTCCAGGGTCACGACCCCGTCGGCCCGCACCTGGGCGTAGTCGCGGACCCGACGCAGCAGCCGGTTGGCGATCCGCGGGGTGCCGCGGGAGCGGGAGGCGATCTCGGCGGCCCCCTCGTCGGTCAGCTCCACGCCCAGCAGCCCGGCGGAGCGGCGCACGATCAGCTCCAGCTCGTCGGGCTCGTAGAACTCCAGGTGCCCGGTGAAGCCGAAGCGGTCACGCAGCGGACCGGGCAACAGCCCGGCACGGGTCGTGGCGCCGACCAGGGTGAAGGACGGGATCTCGAGCGGGATCGCGGTGGCACCCGGGCCCTTGCCGATCACCACGTCGACCCGGAAGTCCTCCATCGCGAGGTAGAGCATCTCTTCGGCGGGACGCGACATCCGGTGGATCTCGTCGACGAAGAGGACGTCACCCTCGTTCATGCCGGAGAGGATCGCGGCGAGGTCGCCGGCGTGGGTGATCGCCGGTCCGCTGGTCAGCCGCAGCGGCGAGCTCATCTCGGCGGCGATGATCATCGCCAGGGTGGTCTTGCCGAGGCCGGGCGGACCGGAGAGCAGCACGTGGTCGGGTGCCTTGGCGCGCTGGCGAGCCGCCTCCAGCACCAGCCCGAGCTGCGCGCGGACCCGACCCTGGCCGACGACCTCGTCGAGCGTGCGTGGGCGTAGGGCAGCCTCCACGGCACGCTCGTCACCCTCGGCCTCGGCGACGGTCAGCGACTCCAGATGAGCCTCCTCGGCCGCCGCGAGCTGGTCGTGCGACCCGGTCCCGGGCCAGCCGTGGTCACTCACGCACTCCTCCTCACGCCTTGCTCAGCGCCTGCAGCGCCGCACGCAGCAGGGCACCCACGTCGGGGGCGTCCCCCGCCTGGTCGGAGACCGCCTCGACGGCCTTGTCGGCCTCCTTGGTCGACCAGCCCAGCCCCACCAGACCCTGCTGGACCTGGCCGCGCCACTCGGCCTGCAGCACGGGCGCGGCCACCGGACCCGAGGACCCGGTGGGCGACCCGATCCGGTCCCGCAGCTCCAGGATGATCCGCTGGGCCCCCTTCTGGCCGATGCCGGGCACCCGGGTCAGGGTCTTGACGTCCTCGTGGGCGACCGCGGTGCGCAGGTCCTCGGGACTGAGCACCGCCAGCATCGCCTGCGCCAGCTTGGGACCGACGCCGGAGGCGGTCTGGACGAGCTCGAAGGTCGACCGCTCGTCCTCGTCCACGAAGCCGAACAGGGTCAGGGAGTCCTCACGCACGACCATGCTCGTGGGCAGCGTCGCGGAGTGGCCCGGCCGCAGCGTCGCGAGCGTGCCGGGGGTGCACATCAGCTCCAGGCCGATGCCGCCCACCTCCACCACGGCCGACGTGAGACCGACGTCGGCCACCTGGCCTCGGACGAACGCGATCATGAGGTCCTCCCCGCGGACACGGCCGCGTCGATCCTTGCCTGGGCGGCACCGCGCCAGACGTGGGTGATGGCCAGGGCCAGCGCGTCGGCGGCGTCGGCGGGACGCGGCGGCGCGTCGAGCCGCAGGATCCGGGTCACCATCGCCCCCACCTGGGCCTTGTCGGCACGGCCGCTGCCCGAGACGGCGGCCTTCACCTCGCTCGGGGTGTACGTCGCCACCGGCAGCCCGCGCCGGGCGGCGGCCACGAGGGCGATCCCGCTGGCCTGGGCGGTGCCCATGATGGTGCTGGAGTCGGAGCGGGCGAAGACCCGTTCGACGGCCACGGCGTCGGGTGCGTACTCGTCGAGCCAGGCGTCCACGCCCCGTTCGATCGTCACCAGTCGCTCCGGGAGCGGCACGGACGCCGAGGTGCGCAGCACGTTGACGTCGATCAGGCACAGTGGACGCCCCACGGTCCCCTCGACCAGTCCCACCCCGCAACGGGTCAGGCCGGGGTCGATGCCGAGCACGCGCACAGGATCCTCGCCTCCCGGTCGCCACGGCGACCCTCGTCCGAACAGGTGTTCGTGTCCACGCTAGACGGCACGGGTCCGGCATCGGCGGACGACACGCGCAGCGGGGCGTCGCGGGCGCGATGCCGTCCACGCGCCGGCGACGGTTCGTCCGTCGTTCTCCCGGACGTCCCCCGATCTCCCGTACCGTGTGGACGCTGCGGAACGACCACCCCCACCCCCCCACCTGCGCCGGAGGACCGATGACCAGCTCTCCCACCACCCCGTCCAGCCGTCGCCTGTTGCCACTGCTGCCGACCGTGCGGCACGGCGGGCGCAGCCGGATGACCTGCCACTACCGCTGCGGCAACGCCTGCGACCAGCCGGTCCCCAACACCTCGGGCAACCCGGACTTCCACGAGATCGCGGCCTCCGCGCTCGCCCGCCGCTCGGTGCTGAAGGTCGGCGCCGCGGGCGCCGGTGCCCTCACCCTCAGCGCGGCGGCTGCGACGCAGGCACCGCTGGCGGCGGCCGCCGTCTCCGCCCGCGGCGCCGGGGGCTGGACGTTCACCCCGGTCCCGCCGAATCGTGCCGACAGGGTCACCGTGCCGTCCGGCTTCAAGGCCGAGGTGCTGATCAGCTGGGGCGACCGGGTGGAGCGGGGCGCACCTGCCTTCGACGTGCACCACCAGACGCCGGAGGCCGCGGCGAAGCAGTTCGGCTACAACAACGACTACGTGGGCGTGCTCCCCCACCCGACGAAGCGGCGGCGCGCGGTGCTCGTGACCAACCACGAGTACACGAACGAGGACCTGATGTTCCCGACCGACACCGACCCCGAGGTCGTCAAGGGCGTCGCCATGGCCTCCCACGGCATGTCCGTCGTCGAGATCGTGCGCGGGGCCGAGAAGGGCTCCTGGCGTCGCGCGAAGGTCAAGAACACGACGCTCAACCGCCGACTCCACGCCGGCTCCCCCTTCGAGCTCGTCGGCCCGGCGGCCGGTGACGAGCGCCTCCGGACCGGCGAGGACCCCACCGGCACCCTGGTCAAGGGGACCCTCAACAACTGCGCCGGCGGCCGCACCCCGTGGGGGACCATCCTCTCGGGCGAGGAGAACTTCAACCAGTACTTCGAGGGCAACCGCCCCGCGGAGTACGAGGCCGAGTACGCCCGCTACGGCATCAGCGGCGGTGCCGGTCGCGGCTGGAGCACGATCGAGCCCCGGTTCTCCATGCAGGCCGAGCCCCACGAGCCCTACCGCTTCGGCTGGATCGTGGAGCTCGACCCCCACGACCCGACCTCGACCCCTCGCAAGCACACGATGCTCGGCCGCTTCAAGCACGAGGGCGCCAACGTCACCGTCGCGGCCAACGGCAAGGTCGTCGCCTACATGGGTGACGACGAGCGCGGCGACTACCTGTACCGCTTCGTCTCGGCCGGCACCTTCGACGACCGAGGCACCAGGAGGGCCCGCAAGGCGAACATGCAGCTGCTGGAGACCGGCACGCTGTACGTCGCGCGCTTCGCTGGCGACGGCGCCGAGGACGGTCGCTACGACGGCACGGGGCGCTGGATCCCCCTGTGCTCCGACACCGAGTCGTTCGTCGACGGCATGACCGTGGCCGACGTCCTGCTCAACACCCGGTTGGCGGCCGACGCCGTCGGTCCGACCCGCATGGACCGCCCCGAGGACGTCGAGGTGAACCCGGTGAACGGTCGCGTCTACGCCGCCCTCACGAACAACTCCGACCGCGGCACGGCGTACCCCACGGACGAGGCCAACCCGATCGCGACCTCGATGGTGCGCACGGCGCCCGACGCGCCGCTCACCTCGGCCAGCGGGAACCGCAACGGCTACGTGCTGGAGATGACCCCGGGCAACGACGACCACGCCGGCACCGACTTCCAGTGGAGCCTGATGCTGGTGTGCGGTGACCCGGAGGCCCCGGAGACCTACTTCGCCGGCTTCCCGAAGGACCAGGTCAGCCCGATCAGCTGCCCCGACAACGTCGCCTTCGACGCGGTCGGCAACCTGTGGGTCTCGACCGACGGCAACCAGCTGGCCAGCAACGACGGCCTGTTCCGGGTGCCGACCCGCGGCGCGAACCGGGGCCAGGTGCAGCAGCTCGCCACGACGCCGGTCGGCGCTGAGGCCTGCGGGCCGTTCATCAGCGACGACCAGCAGACCGTCTTTCTCGCTCCGCAGCACCCGGGCGAGACCGATGGCGCGACCTTCGAGGACCAGACCAGCACCTGGCCGGACCGCCAGGGCTTCCCCCGACCGTCGGTGGTCACGATCTACCAGCGCTGAGGACCCCTGGGACAGCGAGTGCCCCGGGGTCGCGCCGTGGCGCAGCCCGGGGCACTCGCCGCGTGATCAGGCGTCGAGCTCGGCCAACACCGCGTCGGAGACGTCGAAGTTGGCGAAGATGTTCTGCACGTCGTCGAGGTCCTCGAGCACGTCGATCAGCCGGAAGACCTTGCCCGCCGCGTCCGCGTCGAGCTCGACCTGCATGTCGGGCACGAACGAGGCCTCGGCCGAGTCGTAGTCGACGCCGGCCGCCTGCAGCGCGGTCCGGACGCCCACCAGGTCGCTCGACTCGGAGATCACCTCGAACGACTCACCGAGGTCGTTGACGTCCTCGGCACCGGCCTCGAGCGTGGCCTCGAGGACGGCGTCCTCGTCGACCTCGGCACCCTCCTGCGACTTGGGCACCACGACGACGCCCTTGCGGTGGAAGAGGAAGGAGACCGAGCCGGGGTCGGCCAGCGAGCCGCCGTTGCGCGTCATCGCGGTGCGGACCTCCATGGCCGCGCGGTTGCGGTTGTCGGTGAGGCACTCGATCAGCATCGCGACACCGCTCGGGCCGTAGCCCTCGTACATGATGGTCTGGTAGTCGGCGCCGCCGGTCTCCGCGCCCGAACCGCGCTTGACCGCCCGGTCGATGTTGTCGTTCGGGACCGAGGACTTCTTCGCCTTCTGGATGGCGTCGTAGAGCGTGGGGTTGCCGGCCGGGTCACCGCCGCCCATCCGGGCGGCGACCTCGATGTTCTTGATGAGCTTGGCGAACATCTTGCCGCGCTTGGCGTCGACGACCGCCTTCTTGTGCTTGGTGGTCGCCCATTTGGAGTGGCCGGACATGCACTTCCTCGTCTGCGGTCAGCTGGAACGGATCAGGTCTGCACCTGCTCCAGGAGCAGGCGGTGCACCCTCGGGTCGCCGTTCACCTCGGGGTGGAACGACGTCGCCAGCAGGTGCCCCTGGCGGACGGCGACGATCCTACCCGCGGCCTCGCCGTCCGACACCCGGGCGAGCACCTCGACGTCCTCCCCGACGCGCTCGACCCACGGCGCGCGGATGAAGACCGCGTGCACCGGCTCGTCGAGGCCCTCGACGTCGAGGTCGCCCTCGAAGGAGTCGACCTGGCGGCCGAAGGCGTTGCGCCGCACCGTGACGTGGAGCCCGCCGAAGGTCTCCTGCCCGACCGTCCCGTCCACCACGTCGTCGGCGAGCAGGATCATCCCCGCACAGGTGCCGAGCGTCGGCATGCCGTCGGCCAGCCGCTTGTGGATCGGGTCGAACAGGTCGAAGGTGCGCGCCAGCTTGACCATGGTGGTCGACTCCCCGCCCGGCAGCACCAGGGCGTCGCACAGGTCGAGCTCGCGCGGACGGCGTACGGCGAGGGGACGGACGCCGAGGTCGGTGAGGATCTGCACGTGCTCGCGCACGTCGCCCTGGAGCGCGAGGACCCCGACGGTGGGCTGGCTGGTCACTACCAGCCGCGCTCGGCCAGCCGGTGCGGCTGCGGGAGCTCCTCGACGTTGATGCCGACCATGGCCTCCCCCAGCCCACGGCTCACCTTCGCGACGACGTCGGGGTCGTCGAAGAAGGTGGTGGCCTTGACGATCGCCTCGGCGCGCTCGGCGGGGTTGCCGGCCTTGAAGATGCCGGAGCCGACGAACACGCCCTCGGCGCCGAGCTGCATCATCATCGCGGCGTCCGCGGGCGTGGCGATGCCGCCGGCGGTGAACAGCACGACCGGCAGCTTCCCGGCGGCCGCGACCTCCTTGACCAGCTCGTAGGGCGCCTGCAGCTCCTTCGCGGCGACGAACAGCTCGTCCTCGGCCATGCCGTGGAGCCGGTTGAGCTCGGCGCGGATGGTGCGCATGTGCATGACCGCGTTGGAGACGTCACCGGTGCCGGCCTCGCCCTTGGAGCGGATCATCGCCGCGCCCTCGGTGATCCGCCGCAGCGCCTCGCCCAGGTTCGTGGCCCCGCACACGAACGGCACCGTGAAGGCCCACTTGTCGATGTGGTGGGCGTAGTCGGCGGGGGTCAGCACCTCGGACTCGTCGACGTAGTCGACCCCGAGCGACTGCAGCACCTGCGCCTCGGCGAAGTGGCCGATCCGGGCCTTGGCCATCACCGGGATGGAGACCGCCTCGATGATGCCGTCGATCATGTCGGGGTCGCTCATCCGCGAGACCCCGCCCTGGGCCCGGATGTCGGCCGGCACCCGCTCCAGCGCCATCACCGCGACCGCGCCCGCGTCCTCGGCGATCTTCGCCTGCTCGGGCGTGACGACGTCCATGATGACGCCGCCCTTCAGCATCTCGGCCATGCCGCGCTTGACGCGGGTGGTGCCGTGCTGGGTGGGGGTGGTTGCGCTGTCGCTCATGTCCCACATCGTAGGACGGCGGAGCCACCGATCCCTAGTCGGGAAGCGGCTGGCCGACCGCCTGGCGGCGTACCTTCAGGATCCGGAAGGCGACCGTGTAGGTGCTCGCCGCGGCGAGGATCCACAACGTGGCCTCGTAGAGCACCGGGAGGCCCAGCACGTCGCCGAAGAAGGTGAGCACCAGGATCGCCACCAACCGGTCCGCACGCTCCGCGATCCCGCCCCGGGCGTCCATCCCCAGCGCCTCGGCCCGCGCCCGGGCGTAGGAGGTCAGCGAGCCCGCCACCAGGCAGTAGAGCGAGAGGCACAGGTAGAGGTAGGAGTCGCCGGGTCCTGCGTAGAACAGCAGCAGGCCACCGAAGACGGCGGCGTCGCCGACCCGGTCGAGCGTGGAGTCCCAGAAGGCGCCGAACACCGAGCTGCGTCCGGACCGCCGGGCCATCTGGCCGTCGATCAGGTCGCTGAACACGAACGCCGTGATCACGACCACGCCCTGCCACAGCAGCCCCTGCGGGAAGAACACCAGCGCGCCGGCAGCGACCCCGAGGGTGCCGACCAGGGTCACGGCATCGGGGCTGATGCCGAGCCGCAGGAAGAGGGTGACGAACGGGGCGAGGACGACGCCCTGCCAGAAGTTCTTGAACCGCTCCAACATGGTGGCCGCAGGCTATCGGGTCCCGACCGTGGGCCGATCGCCGGCCGGGGCTTCCCACCGGGCGTAGTGTCGGAGCACGGAGCCACTCAGGCTTCCGACCAGGGAGCCAACGATGAGCGACAAGTCGCCTCGGCAGGGCATGACCAAGAAGACCAGCAAGTCCATCAAGGAGAAGCGCGCCGACAAGCGCGCCAAGGGACACGAGCAGTCGCTCGCCGACAAGCTCGACCACCGGAAGAAGTGACCCTCCTGGGGCTGGGGGTGATCGGGACCTCGGCCAAGGAGAACGAGTACCGGCTCCCGCTGCACCCCGACCACCTCGCGACGATGGACGCGGACCTGCGCGCCCGGATCACCCTCGAGCACGGGTACGCCGGGCGGTTCGGGGTCCCCGACGCGGAGCTGGCCGAGCACGTCGCCGGCTTCGCCACCCGCGAGGAGATCCTGGCGGGCTCCGAGGTGGTCCTGCTGCCCAAGCCCCAGCACGCCGACCTCGAGGCGATGGCGGTCGGCACGGTGCTGTGGGGCTGGCCCCACTGCGTGCAGGACGTCGAGCTGACCCAGATCGCGATCGACCGCCGGTTGACGTTGATCGCCTTCGAGGCGATGAACCACTGGACCCGCGACGGTCACGTCGGCCTCCACGTGTTCCACAAGAACAACGAGCTGGCGGGCTACTGCTCGGTGCTGCACGCGATGGAGCTGGCCGGCATCACCGGGGACTACGGACGCCGGCTGAGTGCGGTGGTGATCGGCTTCGGCGCCACGGCGCGGGGGGCGGTGACCGCGTTGAAGGCCCACGGCGTGCACGACGTCGCCGTGCTCACCACCCGCCACGTGGCCGCCGTCGGCGCACCCATCCACTCGGTGCTGGTCCGGCAGTTCGACCACCACCCGGACGACCCGGTGGTCAGCCACGTCATCACCGAGCGCGGCCGGATGCCACTGGCGCCCTACCTCGCGGAGAACGACATCATCGTCAACTGCACCCTGCAGGACACGGCGGCGCCGCTGACCTACCTGCGCGAGGAGGACCTCGGCGCGTTCCGCCGGGGCAGCCTGATCGTCGACGTCTCCTGCGACGAGGCGATGGGCTTCACCTGGGCCCGGCCGACCACCTTCGACGACCCGGTCTTCGAGGTCGGCGACCAGGTGTCGTACTACGCCGTCGACCACAGCCCGTCCTACCTCTGGTCGTCGGCCACCTGGGAGAACAGTGCGGCGCTGCTGCCGTTCCTGCGCACCGTGCTGGAAGGGCCCGCCGCCTGGGCGGCCGAGGAGACGGTGAGCAGAGCGATCGAGATCGAGGCCGGTCAGATCCGCAACCCGGCGATCCTCGCCTTCCAGGGCAGGGGTTGACAGCAGGCTCTCACCGGAGGATTCTCCTAACTATGTTAGGGAATCCGAACGGCAGTAGGGTCGCGGTGCGCCGGCAGGCCGTGCGCGCGGAGATCCTGGACGCCGCGTGGGAGCTGGCCCGGGAGGTCGGCCTGGCCGACCTCACCCTGCGCGACCTGGCCCGCCGGGTCGGGATGCAGCCGCCCTCGCTCTACTCGCACTTCGCCTCCAAGAACGCCATCTACGACGCGATGTACGGACAGGCGTGGGCGGCCTTCGAGGCCCACACGCTGGACCAGGAGGGGTCGCTGTCCGAGCACCCCCGGGCCGCGGCCATCCAGGTGGCCCGGATCTTCTTCGACTTCGCCACCGCCGACCTGGCCCGCCACCAGCTGATGAACCAGCGCACCATCCCCGGCTTCGAACCCAGCCCCGAGACCTACGCGGTCGCGGTGCGGGTCCTCGAGCACGGCGTGCACACGCTGGCCCGGCTGGGCGCCACCGAGCGGGACGACTTCGACATCTACGCGGCGATGATCGGTGGTCTGGCCGACCAGCAGCTCGCCAACGATCCCGGCGGCGACCGCTTCGGACGGCTCCTGGAGCGTGCCGTCGACATGTGGGCGGACGCGGTGGGGCTCCCCGCACACACCACCACACCGACACCGGAGCGAGGACCGATCCCATGACCACCGACAGAGACCATCACCCCACCCTCACGACCGGCCCGCGCGCTCCCCGGTTGGAACGCTCCGTGGCGATGCGCCTGGCCGCCGACGAGTACACCCGGTTCGCCGACACCCTGGCGGGGCTCGAGGCCACCGACTGGACCAGGCCGACGCTGTGCCCCGCCTGGGACGTGCGGCGGCTGGGATGCCACGTGGTCGGGATGGCCGAGCTCGCCGCCGGCATCCGGGAGGGCCTCCGGCAGCAGCGGCTCGCCGGCAGGGACGCCCGACGTCGTGGGATCACCCCCCTCGACGCGCTCACCGACCTGCAGGTGCGCGAGCGCGAGGACTGGTCATCCGAGCGGGTGGTGCGCGGCATCCGCGAGGTCGGACCGCGTGCCGCGCGCGGGCGGCGCCGGACCCCCGGCTTCATCCGCCGCCGCCGGATGCCGGAGCCGCAGCAGGTCAACGGTCGCGCCGAGGACTGGACGATGGGCTTCCTCACCGATGTGATCCTGACCCGCGACACCTGGATGCACCGGATGGACGTCGCCGCCGCGACCGGTCGGGCGCCGGTGCTGACCGCGGACCACGACGCGGTGATCGTCGCCGACGTCGTCGTCGAGTGGGCCGAGCGGCACGGCCGTCCCCACCGGCTGACCCTGACCGGCCCCGCGGGCGGAACCTGGGACCACGGGGACGGCGAGTCCCTGGAGCTCGACGCGGTCGAGTTCTGCCGCACCGTCTCGGGTCGTGGAGCCGGCGTGGGACTGCTCGCCACCCAGGTCCCCTTCTGATCCTGCAGCGAAAGGTCCAGCCATGCAGATCCACCAGGTCGGCACCGACGTCACGGTGCTGAACGACCAGGCGGAGGTCCCCGGAGTCGGGTTCCTTCCGGTCAACGCGTTCGTGGTGCACGCCGCGCAGCCGGTGGTCGTCGACACCGGACTGAGCACCCCCGACAAGGACTTCGTGTCCGCACTCGCCGACGTGATCGACCCGGCCGACGTGCGCTGGATCTGGATCACGCATCCCGACCGCGACCACACAGGTGGTCTCCGCTCGCTGCTGGAGGCGGCGCCCCTGGCCAGGCTGGTGACCACCTTCATCGGAGTCGGGATCATGTCGACGGAGTGGGAGGTGCCGCTGGACCGGGTGTTCCTGCTCAACCCCGGGCAACGTCTCGACGTGGGCGACCGGACGCTGGCCGGGCACCGCCCACCCTTGTTCGACAACCCGGCCACGGTCGGCCTGCTGGATGAACGCACCGGCACGCTGTTCTCCTCGGACTGCTTCGGGGGGCCCCTGGGGTCCCCGGACCTCGCCGGCTCCGACGACGTCCGTGCAGTCAGCGAGGCGGATCGTCGCGATGCGCAGCTGCTGTGGGCGACGATCGACTCGCCCTGGGTGAGGTTCGTCGACCCCGTCAAGTTCGGCGCCAGCGTTCAGGCGATCCGGGACCTGGACCCGTCGGCGATCCTCAGCTCCCACCTGCCCCCGGCCGTCGGCCTGAACGACGCCATGTTCGAGGTGCTGCAGGAGGCACCGCAGGCTCCCGAGTTCGTGGGTCCGGACCAGGCTGCGCTCGAGGCGCTGCTGGCGACCTTCGAGCCGGCCTAGCGGCCCTGCCAGGCCCCGGCCAGCAGCTCCCGGGTGTCCGCGAGCAGGGCCGGCATGGTCTTGGTCCGACCGATGATCGGCATGAAGTTGGAGTCGCCGACCCACCGCGGCACGACGTGCTGGTGGAGGTGGGCGCGGATCCCGGCGCCGCCGGCGTGGCCCTGGTTCATGCCGAGGTTGAACCCCTCCGCGCGCGACACCGACCGGAGCACGGCCATCGCCTGCTTGGTCAGCGCCCCGATCTCCGCGACCTCCCGCTCGGTGGTGTCGGTGTAGTCGGGGATGTGCCGGTAGGGGCAGACCATCAGGTGGCCGGCGGCGTAGGGGAACAGGTTGAGCACGACGTAGGCGGTCTCGCCCCGGTGCACCACCAGCCCCGCCTCGTCGTCCAGCGACGGGATCCGGCAGAACGGGCACTCCCCGGCGTCGCCGCTGCTCGGCCGCTCCTCGCCACGGATGTAGGCCATCCGGTACGGCGTCCAGAGCCGGTCGAGCTGGTCAGGGTCTCCCACCCCGTGCTGCTGCACGGCTTCATCGGCCATGGCGCAACTCTAGGAGTCCGCCGCGAACAGCTCCCGGACCGGCCGGTCCGGGTCGACGACCACGCCATGTGCGGCGACCGTGCCGGCGAGCTGCAGCCAGACCGACTGGGTGACCAGGTCGACCAGGACGTCCTGCTCCGGCGCCCGGACAGGCAGGCTGAGCCACCGCCGCACCGCCGCCATGCAGGCGCCCACCAGCCCGAAGACGAGCGGGTCGAGGCCCGAACGCAGGTCCTCGTCGAGGGGCACCTCGAGCAGCGCGGCGCCCTGGGCGACCAGGTCCTCGAGCTGCAGGGCGGCCTGCTCGACCATCTCCTGCCAGGGGCTCGGCACGTCGCCGGGGACGTCGATCTCGGCGAACCGGTGCAGGGCGGGGTGCTCGGCCGCCCAGCCGACGAAGGCCGCGACGACCCGGCGGATCGCCTCGACCGGGGTCCCGTCCAGCGACAGCACCGGGACGATCTGCTCGCGGACCTGGTCGACGATGAGCGCCTGCACCGCCCGGTCGAGGTCCGCGCGGTCGGCGAAGTGGCGGTAGAGGACGGTCCGGCTCAGCCGGGCACGGTCCGCGATCTGCTGGACGTGGACCTCGGCACCGGGACCCGCACGCTCGATCGTGTCGAGGGCGGCCGTGAGCACCAGACGCCGTCGCTCGGCCTTGTGCTGGTCCCAGCGACGCCGCCGGCCGTCGGTGCGGGACCGGAAGGCGGACACGGGAGCAGCGTAGCGACGCTCAGACCTGGCCCTTGCTGGCGACGGCGTTGACGACCCGCTGGATCGCCTCGTCGACTCCGACGCCGTTCTCCTGGTGGCCGTCGCGGTAGCGGAAGGACACCGCGTGGGCCGACACGTCGTCGTCCCCCGCGATCACCATGAACGGCACCTTCTGCACCTGGGCGTTGCGGATCTTCTTCTGCATCCGGTCGTCGGAGTCGTCGATCTCGACCCGCAGCCCCATGGCCCGCATCTGGTCGGCCACCTCGAAGACGTAGTCGTGGTGGCGCTCCGCGATCGGGATCAGCTGCACCTGGACCGGGGCGAGCCACGGGGGGAAGGCGCCGGCGTAGTGCTCGACGAGCACGCCGACGAACCGCTCGATGGAACCGAACTTCGCCGAGTGGATCATCACCGGCTCCTGGCGGGAGCCGTCGGCCGCCTGGTACTCCAGGCCGAAGCCCTTGGGCTGGCTGAAGTCGTACTGGATGGTCGACATCTGCCAGGTCCGCCCGATCGCGTCGCGCGCCTGCACGGAGATCTTGGGACCGTAGAACGCCGCCCCGCCCGGGTCGGGCACCAGGTCGAGACCGGTCTCCTTCGCGACGTCCTCGAGCACCCGGGTCGCGTCGGCCCAGTCCTGGTCGGACCCGATGAACTTGTCCTTGTTCTTCTCGTCGCGGGTCGACATCTCGAGGTAGTAGTCGTCGAGCCCGAAGTCCTGCAGCAGCGACAGCACGAACCCGAGCAGGTGCTTGACCTCGCCCGGAGCCTGCTCGCGCGTGACGTAGGAGTGCGAGTCGTCCTGGGTCATCCCCCGCACCCGCGTCAGCCCGTGCACGACGCCGGACTTCTCGTAGCGGTAGACGGCACCGAACTCGAAGAACCGCAGCGGCAGCTCGCGGTAGGAGCGCCCCCGGCTCTGGAAGATCAGGTTGTGCATCGGGCAGTTCATGGCCTTGAGCCGGTACTCGGCACCCTCCATCTTCATGGGCGGGTACATGGTGTCGGCGTAGTACGGCAGGTGGCCGGAGGTGTGGAACAGCCCGTCCTTGGAGATGTGGGGGGTGCCGACGTACTGGAACCCCTCCTCGATGTGCCGCCGGCGGACGTAGTCCTCCATCTCCCGCTTGATCACGCCACCCTTGGGGTGGAAGACCGCGAGCCCCGAGCCGAGCTCGTCGGGGAAGGAGAACAGGTCGAGGTCGCGACCGAGCTTGCGGTGGTCGCGCCGCTCGGCCTCCTCGATCCGGTGCAGGTGCTCGGCCAGCGCCTCCTTGGACTCCCACGCGGTGCCGTAGATCCGCTGCAGCTGCTTGTTCTTCTCGTCGCCTCGCCAGTACGCCGCGGCGGTGCGCATCAGCTTGAACGCGGGGATCCGCTTGGTGGTGGGCAGGTGCGGGCCGCGGCACAGGTCGGACCAGGCGACGTCGCCGTTGCGGCGGACGTTGTCGTAGATGGTGAGCTCGCCACCGCCCACCTCCACCGAGGCGCCCTCGGCCGCATCGGCCTCGTGGCCGGCGCCCTTGAGCCCGATCAGCTCGACCTTGTAGGGCTCGTCCTTGAGCTCGTCGAGCGCGGCGGCGTCGGTCGTGACCCGGCGCTCGAAGCGCTGGTTCTCCTTGATGATCTTGCGCATCGCGGTCTCGAGCCTGTCGAGGTCCTCGGGCACGAAGGGGGTCTCGACGTCGAAGTCGTAGTAGAAGCCGTGCTCCACCGGCGGGCC
Organism: uncultured Actinomycetota bacterium; assembly: GCA_963795215.1. Taxonomy (GTDB): domain Bacteria; phylum Actinomycetota; class Actinomycetes; order Propionibacteriales; family Nocardioidaceae; genus Nocardioides. The sequence goes on along the minus strand of CAWCGW010000004.1, from coordinate 104,974 downwards.
GATCCCGAGCCTTGCCTCGGGCCACAGCTGCTGCACGGCCTGGGCGAGCACGTGGGCCGTGGAGTGCCGCAGGATGTCGCGGCCGTCGGGACTGTCGATGGCCACCGCCTCGACCTCGTCGCCGTCCGCCAGGACGTGGGCGAGGTCGCGCAGGTCGCCCCCCACCCGGGCCGCGACGACGTCGGGCTGCTCGGTGAAGAGCTCCCACGCCTTGGTGCCGGTCGTGACCGTCCGCTCCTCGCGTGCATCGGCAGCGAGTACGGCGATCTTGATCTCGGACACAGGGTGCTCCTCGGTCGGGGTGTGACTGACCCGCCGAGCCTATCGACCGGCCCGCGTGGTCAACGACTCGATATCCGCGTCACTGGCCGCCGCCGCCTCCACCGTCGCCACCTCCGCCGCCGTCGAAGCCGAACCCGCCACCGTCGAAGCCCCCGAACGACTCGCCGTAGGCCCACGCACCCCCGACCGCGAGGTCGGGCCGCTGGTACATCCACGCCATCGCTCCGCCGAGCTCCCCGTCCGGGAAGTAGCCCTTGCTGTAGGGGTGGAGCGCGGTCCCTGCCTCCCAGTAGGGGACGCGACGCCCCCCGATCTGCACCGTGCGGACCTCCGGCTTCTCCCGTGCCGCGACCTGGGTCGCGCACCGTGAGCACGCCGGGACCGTGCGGGTGCCGGTGCGCGAGCTGGTCCACATCACCTTGCGGGCCGACGGCCCGTGCTGGGGGTTGAAGAAGCAGGGGACGCTGCGCTCCGGCGGCGGCTCCCCCGCCAGCCGCGCCCGCACGCACACCAGGGCGTAACGACCCGAGGCGAGGGTGTCGATCAGGCTGCTGATCCGGTCGACCCGGTCGAGCCTCGGCGCCTCGAACTTCGCGTGCTCGTAGGCGTCGAGGGCCACCTGGTAGTCCTCCTGCGCGGCCCGGTCCAGCTCGCGGTCGGCCACCAGCTCCCCGAGCCGGCGCAGCTGCTCACCGAAGACGGTGACGTCCTCGTCGGCGAGGTCGCGCATCACCTCGAGCTCGGCTGCGTGCTCGCGACTCTCGGCGCGGTGCACGCGCAGCCGCTGGGCGGCGTACGCCCCGGCTCCCCCTGCTGCTCCGAACACCAGGAGCATCAACCACTCCACAGGTCTGTAGTACCACGCGACGGAGCCCTGCGGGAGACTCCGTCGTCGTCGTCGGTGCTGCTCGGTGGGCGATACTGGGTTCGAACCAGTGACCTCTTCGGTGTGAACGAAGCGCGCTACCACTGCGCCAATCGCCCTCGGCGCTCAGACCCTACAGGGCCCTCGGCGTCACCGCGAAACCGCCACCACACCGCGCGGGCATCGACCTCACGCCGACCCCTCGACCCGCCGCTTCGCCGCCCGGTCGGCCTCGACGATCGACTTCTCGAGGCTGGTCACGGCCTCCGGGTGGCCATGGAAGCGACGGAAGCTGTAGCCGATCAGGACCAGGGCGATGACCGCCGACCCGATCTGCGTGATGCCGGTCCCCAGGGCACCCGGCAGCCACCAGAACTCCGAGAGCGGCCACCAGGCCGGCGGCGGCGGGTCCATGATCCACAGCACGCCGCAGCCCACCAGGAACACGACGCCGAGCAGCGAGACCACGACCCGGGGCCAGGTGGCGACGCCCTCGGCCGCGGCCTTGAGGGCGCGGTACTTGACCGGGTCCGTCCGACGCTCGGCCCACTCGTACTGCTGGGACAGCAGCGCCATGCCGGCGAAGACCCCGAGCAGCCCGGGGCCGGGGAGCACGAGGGCCGCGATGCCGACGAGGAGCAGGAGCCAACCAGTGGTTTCGAGGACCAGCCTCTTCGCGGTTCCCCCGCCGGGCACGTTCACTCGGCTGAGCCTATAGAACGGGTGGGGGCCGCGTGGGCCGTAGCCCGAAGGCGGCGGCGTCGTTGTCCGGACATGGAGCCCGCCCTGATCACCCAGCAGCTGCTCGTGCGGTGCCTCACGCCCGTGGAGGGGACGCTGCAGGCCGAGCTCTGCTACGACGCCGCGGACCCCTACAGCGTCCAGATGTCCCTCGGCACCGGCCTGGACGACGACCGCTGGGAGCTGGCACGCACCACGTTGCTCGAGGGCATCACCGGGGTCGCCGGCGTGGGCGACGCGCGGCTGTGGCCGATCGTCAACGACGCCGGCCGGTCGTTGGTGGTGGTGCACCTGCGCGCCCCGCACGAGCTGGTGGTCGAGCTGCGCACCACGCAGCTCCACCGTTTCCTCGACCGCACGCTCGCGGTGGTGCCGCTCGGCACCGAGGGGGCGTGGCTCGACGTCGACGGCGCCATCGACCAGCTGCTCGCCGCCGACAGCTCCTGAGCCGGGTCAGACGCCGAGCAGCTCGGCCTCGTGGTCGCGCCAGCAGGCCAGCGCCTCCGTCGTCACCGGGCCCGGCGCCGGGAGCGTGACGTCGTCCCAGCGCGAGACCGCCTGCACGTCGCGGGTGGTCGAGACGAGGAACACCTCGCTCGCGCCGCGGACCACCTCGACGGGCTCGTCGACCTCGCGCCCGCCGTACCACTCCAGCAGCAGCGCGCGGGTGACGCCGGCCAGGCAGCCCGACGCGAGGGTCGGGGTCCGCAGCTCGCCGTCGACGACGTAGAAGACGTTCGACCCGGTGCCCTCGCACAGGTGGCCGGCCAGGTTGGCGAAGACCGCCTCGGAGGCACCCTGCTCGTGCGCCCGGGCCAGCGCCACCACGTTCTCGGCGTAGGAGGTGGTCTTCAGCCCCGCGAGCGCCCCCCGCTCGTTGCGCGGCCAGGGCACGGTCGCCACCGCGGTCGTGTCGGGGTAGGGAGCCATCGCGTCGGCCACCACCACCAGCGTCGGGTCGGCGTCGCCCCGGCCGGATCCCAGCGGCGCGGGGCCGCCGGTGTAGGTGATCCGGATCCGCCCGAGCGGCAGCGCCTCACCCTCCAGGACGGCGTCGACCCCCCGGCGTACCGCCTGGTCGTCGACGTCGGGGAGACCGAGGCCCGCCGCGCTGCGGGCGAGCCGGTCGAGGTGGCGGGTGAGCGCGAAGGGACGGCCGTCGACGACCTTGATCGCCTCGAACACACCGTCCCCCACAGTCAGCCCGTGGTCGGTCACACCCACCGCCGGCCCGGTCGCATCGGACAGGATCTCACCGTTCAGCCACACCCGCATGAGGCCACTCTAGGAGTCCCCGCGGACCCCCGCTGGCGGTGCGACCCGCACGACGGGGGTGGATTTTGCGCGACCTGGGGCATGGGCTACTGTTCTGACCGCACCGAGCCCCCGGGCTCGAAAGCAAGCGGACGTAGCTCAGTTGGTAGAGCGCAACCTTGCCAAGGTTGAGGTCGCGAGTTCGAGCCTCGTCGTCCGCTCGAAGAGGCACAGCGAGGTCCTCCGGACTGTGTCTGGCCTCCACGGTGGGTTGGCCGAGAGGCGAGGCAACGGACTGCAAATCCGTGTACACGGGTTCAAATCCCGTACCCACCTCCAGCCCCACCACAACTCAAGACCCGGGCGATTGGCGCAGTGGTAGCGCGCTTCCTTGACACGGAAGAGGTCACTGGTTCAAACCCAGTATCGCCCACCATCACGAGAAGCCCCCGGGTCGCGGAGACGCACCCGGGGGCTTGCTGCGTACCGAGGAGCCTCAGGCGGCCTGGACGAGGGTGGCGCGGTAGTGCTGGTGCGGCACCTGCGGGCGGGCCCAGGTCAGGACCACGTCGAAGCGCAGCCCGTCCACGTCGACGTGGTAGCGACCCGGTGCCACGAGCCGCGACCCAGCAGTCCCCACCAGCGAGACCCAGAAGGCCTTCCAGTCCCCGGTGGCGAGCTCCTCGGACACGTCGGCCACGGTCAGCGCGACGGGCTGGGCTGCGGGGCTGGCGCACGGGGTGACCCGCACCAGGCGGCCCACCAGACCGACGAGCTGTGACCACGACGGCTCTGCGGTGATCGTCATGCGTGTTCCCCTCAAGCAGATTCCGCCCCGGGTCCGTCCGGGGCGACCTGGTAGGAGAGTGCCCCCGTCAGCGGCCTCCTGACGGGCGAACCGGCAGAAGATGGCCCGAACGGGCCATGCCCCCCGCGGTTCGGACAACGGAACAGTCCGTCAACAAGACCCCCACGGCCGGTCGCGGACGTCGTTTCGGGCTCCATACTGCGGATACGGCACGGACACAGAGAGCTGAAGCATGGCAACGACCGGCGGGGACCCCCTGCTCACGATGGTGGGCGAGTGCGCGCGGGCGGACGACGTCGAGGAGGCCCTCGCTGCCGCGCTCCGGTTCCTGCCCGCGGTGAGCGGCGCGCTGGACGTCCGACACTCCTCGCGCGCGGAGGCGGCGGTGGAGGGAGCCGCGCTCACCCCGGGCGCGGGGTTCCGCGAGTCCCACACCCTCCCCGGCCACGCCGGTGTCCTGGTGCTCACCTGGCGCGAGCAACCCACGCGTCCCGACCCCGCCCTCGAGACGGCCCTGGCCGTGCTCGACGCCACGCTCGCGCGTCGCCAGGTCGAGGAGGACTACGACGACCTCGTCGCCCGGGTCGACAACGCCCAGCGGCTGGCCAACATGGGTGACTACGACTGGCACATCGCCAGCGACACCAACCGCTGGTCCGACCAGCTGTACCGGATCTACGGCCACGAGCCGCAGTCGTTCAACGCCAGCTACGAGCGGTTCCTCGAGATGGTCCACCCCGAGGACCGCGAGCTGATCATGAGTGTCCACCAGGAGGCCTACCGCACGGGCGAGCCCTACCAGATGCTCGAGCGGATCGTCCGCCCCGACGGCGAGGTCCGCTACCTCGCCTCCAACGGACAGGTGCTCCGCGACGAGACCGGGACCCCGCTGCGGTTCCGAGGGACCTGTCTGGACATCACCGACGCGGTGCGCGCCGAACAGGCCCGGGAGGCGATCGCCGCCCGCGAGCTCGAGCACCGGCTGCGGCGCCATCAGGCGCTCGAGATCAACGACAGCGTCGTCCAGGGGCTCGTGGCGGCGTCCTACGCCCTGGAGCTGGGCGACCACGAGCAGGCGGCCACCCACCTCGCAGGCACCCTCGCCGCGGCCCGCGACATGATGGACGACCTGCTGGACCTCGTCGAGGGCTCGCAGCCCGCGCCCGGCGACCTGGTCCGCAGCGCACCCGCCAGCTTCGGCCCCGACGACATGCCGCAGGCCTCCGCTGCCGGGGAACCCCGGTGAACGACGGCAACGGCTCCCCCCGCCGGGTCCTCATCGTCGACGACTCCGAGGAGCTGCGGCTGCTGCTGCGGATCCGGATGGAGCGCACCGACGACCTCGAGGTCGTGGGCGAGGCCGGCGACGGCGTCGACGCGGTCGAGCAGGCCCGGGTGCTGCAGCCCGACGTCGTCGTCCTGGACGTCGCGATGCCGCGCATGGACGGGCTCGAGGCGCTCCCCCTGATCCGCGAGGCCGCGCCCGGGGTGCGGGTGATCGTGCTGTCCGGCTTCAACGAGTCCACGATGGCCGAGAACGCCCGCCGGGCCGGCGCCGACCACTACGTCGTCAAGGGCGGGGCGCTCGACGAGCTGATCGTGCTCGCCGCGTCGCCCTGAAGACCCGGCGCCGCTCTCAGGACTCCTCGATCGCGAAGTCCTCGTCGTGCGTGCCGGGACGGGGTGCCCAGGGCAGCTCCTTGGCCGGCCGGACCACGACCAGCCGGTCCCCGCGGGAGAGCTGCGTGACCACGGGGTCGAAGTAGCGGTAGACCTTCTCGTCCCGGACGACCGCGATCACCTGGTCGGGCAGCGACTGCGGTTGCTGGCCGACCTCGGAGACCAGCAGGTCACGCTCGGCCACCTCCAGCCCCTGGCCGTAGGTCAGCAGGTCCTCCATCACCGAGCCGAGCGTCGGCGACAGCGTCGAGAGCCCCAGCAGCCGGCCCACCGCGTCGGAGCTGGTGATCACCGAGTCGGCGCCGGACTGCTTCATCAGCGGCGCGTTCTCCTGCTCCCTCACCGCGGAGACGATCCAGGCGTCCGGGTTGAGCTGCCGCACGGTCAGCGTCACGAGCACGTTGGAGTCGTCGCGGTCGGTGGTGATGATGACCTGCTGCGCCCGGGCGACGCCAGCGCGGCGCAGGATGTCGCGCCGGGTGGCGTCCCCGACGACGACGACGAGATCGTCGGCGTTGGCGTCGTCGATGGCCGCCTGGTTGGTGTCGACGATGACGATGCCCTCACGGTCCTGGCCGTTGTTGAGCAGGGTCTCGACGGCGCTGCGACCCTTGGTGCCGTACCCGACGACGACGACGTGGTTCCCCATCTTCTTCCTCCACCGGGAGACCCGGATCATGTCGCGGCCCTGCGAGGCGAGCACCTCGAGGGTGGTACCGATCAGCAGCACCAGGAAGGCGATGCGGGCCGGCGTGATGTAGAACGCGTTCACCATGCGCGCGAGGTCCGAGACGGGGGCGATGTCGCCGTAGCCGGTCGTGCTGAGCGTGACGGTCGTGTAGTAGACCGCGTCGAGCAGGTCGACGGACCCGTCGGCGCTGTCGGTGTAGCCGTCCCGGTCGAAGTACACGACCAGCACGACGCTCGACATGATCCCCAGGGCCATCAGCAGGCGGCGGCCCAGCTCCCACCACGGCGACCGGGTCCGCTCGGGGAGCGACACCCGACCGCGGCCGACGCGGTCACGGTCCGGCTCGAGCAGATCATCGGTCACGGCATGAACCTAGTCGGTGGGCCGGGCGGTGGGCGTCATCCGCCCCCGCAGGCGTTGCACGAGCTCGGAACGGGCGGTCGTGGTCTCCCGCTGGGGGAACACGCTGTCGAAGGCTGCGTTGACCGCGGCGCCGATCAGCACGGCGACCGAGAGCAGGTAGAGCCACAGCAGCACCGCGATCGGCGCGGCGAGCGGCCCGTAGATCGAGCGTGAGTCCGCGGCGGTCTCGGTGAGCACCCAGCGCAGCACGAAGGAGCCCGCGATCCAGCTCAGCAGCGCGAACACCGCCCCCGGCAGGTTGAAGCTCCAGTTGGTCCGGACCGGGACCGACACGTGGTAGAGCGTCGCCAGGAAGCAGATCGAGAGCACGACGACCGCCGGCCAGTAGAACTCGATGACGAAGTCGGCACCGGCCGGCAGCAGGTCGCGCACCAGGCTCGGCCCGGCCACCACCAGGGGCAGCGCGAAGACCCCCGTGATGATGGCGAGGATGTAGAGCAGGAAGGACAGCGCGCGGGTCTTGACGATCCCCCGGTGTCCACCGAGGCCGTGCATGATCGTGATCGTGTCGACGAAGACGTTGAGCGCCCGCGACCCCGACCACAGCGCGAGGATGAAACCCAGCGAGATCACGTCGAACCGCCCGCCCTGCAAGACGTCGTTGATGGTCGGCACGATGATCCGGTTGACCGCGTCCTCGGTGAGCACCCGCCCGGAGAGGTCGATGACGGCTCCCCGGACCTGCTCCACGTCGGCCGGCGTGAACTGGTCGGTGACGAAGCCGATCATGCCCGCGAGCGCGAAGACCAGGGGCGGAACGGACAGGATCGCGAAGAACGCCGCCTCGGCGGCCAGGCCCGTGACCCGGTAGCGCAGGCAGGAGCCGAAGGTGGTGACGACCAGTCGCCACAGCGTCTCCCGCATGCGCCTACGGTATCCACATGAGCAGCCCGAACGGCGCAGGCGGGCCCCCGCCGCGCGACCTCCGCCGGAGCAGCAACCAGGCACCGCCGCTGGTCGGGCACAACGTGGTGACCTCGGACGCCGCCCTGGTCGAGGCCGTCACCCGCCACGGCTCGGAACAGGTCGTCGCCGACCTCACGGACCTCGGCGCGGAGGCCGGCACCGAGCAGGCACGCGAGCACGGCCTGCTCGCCAACCAGCACCCGCCACGGCTGCGGCCCTACGACCGCTACGGCACCCGGATCGACGAGGTCGACTTCCACCCCTCCTGGCACTGGCTGCTGCAGCGCTCGGTCGGGCACGGCCTCGCGGCCGCACCGTGGGAGTCCGACTCGCCCCACGCCCACGTACGCCGGGCCGCCGGCTTCATGGCCTGGTCCCACACCGAGCCCGGCCACGGCTGTCCGGTCTCCATGACCTACGCCGCCGTGCCGGCCCTGCGCGCCGACGACGCGATCGCCAAGCAGTGGACGCCGTTGCTGGCCGCCACGGCGTACGACCCAGGCCTGCGGCCGGCCGCCGAGAAGCGCGGCGCGCTGGCCGGCATGGGCATGACCGAGAAGCAGGGCGGCTCGGACGTGCGGGCCAACGTCACCCGGGCAGTGCCCACGGCGACCGACGGGGAGTACACCCTCCACGGCCACAAGTGGTTCACCTCCGCCCCGATGAACGACGTCTTCCTGGTCCTGGCCCGGGCCGGGACGGAGGAGCACGCCGACAACGGCGAGGGCATCACCTGCTTCGTGGTGCCGCGGGTGCTGCCCGACGGCACCCGGAACCGGCTGGACGTCGTGCGGCTCAAGGACAAGCTCGGCAACCGGTCCAACGCCTCCGGCGAGCTCGAGCTGGACGGCACCCTGGCGACCCGCCTGGGCGACGAGGGGCGCGGGGTCCGGACGATCATCGAGATGGTGGCGGCCACCCGGCTCGACTGCGTCCTCGGCTCGACCTCGCTGATGCGCCGGGCGGTGAACGAGGCGTCGTGGCACGTCGCCCACCGCTCGGCCTTCGGGTCGCTGCTCGCGGACAAGCCGTTGATGCAGAACGTCGTGGCCGACCTCCAGCTCGAGGTGGAGGCGGCGACCGCGCTCGCCGTCCGGCTGGCCGCCGCGGTCGACCGGGCCACGGACCCCCACGAGGCCGCGCTGCGGCGGATCGCGCTGCCGCTGGCGAAGTTCTGGGTCTGCAAGCGGACCCCCGGGCTGGTCGCGGAGGCGCTGGAGTGCCTGGGCGGCAACGGCTACGTCGAGGAGTCGGGCCTGCCGCTGCTCTACCGCGAGGCCCCGCTGAACTCCGTGTGGGAGGGCTCGGGCAACGTCAACGCCCTCGACGTCCTCCGTGCGCTCTCCCGCGAGCCGGAGGTCCTCGACGCCTGGCTCACCGAGGTCGGGCTGGCCCGCGGCGGGAACGCGCTGCTCGACCGTGCCGTCGAGGACACCCTGGCCCTGCTGGGCGACGCCTCGACCCTCGAGGTCTCCGCCCGGCGGCTGGCCGGTCGGATGGCGGCCTGCCTGCAGGGCGCGCTGCTCGTGCGTCACGCCCCGCCGGAGGTCGCCGACGCGTTCTGCGCCTCGCGGCTCGGCGAGGGCCACGACGGGACCTACGGGATGCTGTCCGGCGGCGACCTGCGCTTCCTGGTGGACCGGGCGACCCCGACCCGCTGAGGCGCCGCTCCGCCCCTCAGGCCAGGTCGAGCCCCGGGTAGAGCGGGTGCTTGTCGAGCAGCTCGGCGGACTGCGCGCGCACCCGGTCGGCCACCCCGTCGGCCGTGACGTAGGAGGCCTGGGAGGGCTCCCCCGCCTTGGTCGTCCCCGGCTGGGTGTTGCTCAGCACGTCGACGACCAGCTCCGCGACCCGGTCGAACTCGGTCATGCCGAAGCCGCGGGTGGTCAGCGCCGGCGTCCCGAACCGGATGCCGGAGGTGTACCAGGCGCCGTGCGGGTCGTTCGGCACCGAGTTGCGGTTGGTCACGATGCCGGCGTCGAGCAGCGCCGACTCCGCCTGCCGTCCGGTGAGGCCGAAGGAGGAGGTGTCGAGCAGCACCAGGTGGTTGTCGGTGCCGCCGGTGACCAGATTCGCGTCGCGGCGCAGGAACCCCTCGGCCAGCGACTGCGCGTTGTCGGCGACGTCCTGGGCGTAGCCCCGGAACTCCTCGGTGCGTGCCTCGGCCAGCGCCACGGCCTTCGCGGCCATCATGTGGCTCAGCGGACCGCCGAGGACCATCGGGCAGCCGCGGTCGACGTCACCGGCGTAGTCCTGCTGGGCGAGCACCAGGCCGCCCCGCGGACCGCGCAGCGACTTGTGGGTCGTGGTCGTCGTGATGTGGGCGTGCGGGACCGGGTCCTCGTCGCCGACGAAGACCTTGCCGGCGACCAGGCCGGCGAAGTGGGCCATGTCGACCATCAGCACCGCACCGACCTCGTCGGCGATCTCCCGCATGGTGGCGAAGTTCACGCGGCGCGGGTACGCCGAGTAGCCCGCGACCAGGATCAGCGGCCGGAACTCGCGGGCCTTCGCGCGCACGGCGTCGTAGTCGAGCAGCCCGGTCTCCGGGTCGGTGCCGTACTGCTGCTGGTGGAACATCTTGCCGCTGATGTTGGGGCGGAAGCCGTGGGTCAGGTGGCCGCCGGCGTCCAGGCTCATGCCCAGCAGCCGCTGGTGGCCGAACTCGGCGCGCAGCGTCTCCCAGTCGGCCTCGGAGAGCTGGTTGACGTTCTTCGCGCCGAGCTTCTCCAGCCAGGGCCCCTCGACGTGGTGGGCCAGGATCGACCAGAAGGCGACCAGGTTGGCGTCGATCCCGGAGTGGGGCTGGACGTAGGCGTAGGGCGCCCCGAACAGCTCACGGGCGTGCTCCGCGGCGACCGACTCGACCGTGTCGACGTTCTGGCAGCCGGCGTAGAAGCGGTGGCCGACCGTGCCCTCGGCGTACTTGTCGCTGAACCAGGTGCCCATGGTCAGCAGCACCGCCGGGGAGGCGTAGTTCTCGCTCGCGATCAGCTTCAGCGAGCTGCGCTGGTCGTCGAGCTCCTGGCGGGTCGCGGCTGCGATCCGGGGCTCCACCCGACCGATGACGTCGAGGATCTGGGAGTAGGCACTGCTGACGGTGGCGTCGGTCATGCCCACAGCCTAGTGACCCGGGCGGCTGTGACCCCAGCCACGCCCCCCGCGTGAACCTGCCGCTCGCCGTCTCACTATGCGGAGCCGTGTCCCACATCATGGGATCTCAGGTTGTGGAAGGGGGGTCCACGACCTGAGACTCATCTCATGATCTCCGCTGCGACGCACGCCTTCCTCGTGGTTCGACGCCACGTGGACCTCGGGCGCACCCGCAGCATGATGTGTCCTCGCTGACCGCCGCCGGATCTCCCATGCGCGCTCCCCTTCTCCCGCAGCGCGCGGCCCCTCAGCAAAGGACCTCTCCCGTGTCAGACCTCCGCCACACCGCGAAGCCCGCCTCACGCACCGAGATCCCGCGCCCCCGGCGCGGCGAGGGCCAGTGGGCGCTCGGATACTCCGAGCCGCTGAACAAGAACGAGCAGTCCAAGAAGGACGACGACCCGCTCAACGTCCGTGCCCGGATCCAGCACGTGTACTCCCAGCGCGGCTTCGCCTCGATCGACCCCGCCGACCTGCGCGGCCGGTTCCGGTGGCTGGGGCTCTACACCCAGCGCGCCCCGGGCTTCGACGGTGGGAAGACCGCGATGCTCACCGAGGAGGAGCTCGACGACCAGTTCTTCATGATGCGGGTCCGGACCGACGGCGCCCTGCTCTCCCCCGCCGCGGTCCGCACCCTCGGCACCGTCGGGCAGGAGTTCGGCCGGGACACCGCCGACATCACCGACCGCGAGAACATCCAGTACCACTGGATCCGGGTCGAGGACGTGCCGGAGATCTGGGAGCGGCTCGAGGCCGTCGGGCTCAGCACCCTGGAGGCGTGCGGCGACTCACCGCGACCCTTCCTCGGGTCCCCCGTGGCCGGAGTCGCCGCCGACGAGATCATCGACGGCACCCCCGCGCTGGAGGAGATCAAGGCCCGGGTGCTCGGCAACCCGGCGTACTCGAACCTGCCGCGGAAGTTCAAGACCGCCCTCACCGGGCACCCGAGCCACGACGTGTCCCCGGAGACCAACGACATCGCCTTCGTCGGCACCGTGCACCCCGAGCACGGACCGGGCTTCGACCTGTGGGTCGGCGGCGGGCTCTCGACCAACCCCATGCTCGCGCAGCGGATGGGGGTGTGGATCCCGCTCGAGGACGTGGCCGACGCCTGGGAGGGCGTGGCCGCGATCTTCCGGGACTACGGCTACCGCCGGCTGCGCTCGCGGGCGCGGTTGAAGTTCCTCGTCGCCGACTGGGGCGTGGCGACCTTCCGTGAGGTCCTCGAGAACGAGTACCTCGGCCGACGCCTGGTCAGCTGCCCGTCGCCGCCGTCCCCGAAGGGGCACCGCGACCACATCGGGGTCCACGACCAGCGGGACGGCCAGAAGTACGTCGGCATCGCCCCCACCGCCGGCCGAGTCTCCGGGACGCTGCTGGTGCAGCTCGCCGAGGTGATGGACGAGCTCGGCGTGCAGGGCGCCCGGCTCACGCCGTACCAGAAGATCGTGCTGGTCGGCGTCGCCCCCGAGGTCGTCGACACGCTGCTCGACCGGCTCGACCGGATCGGCCTCTCCGGCCGGCCCTCGGGCTGGCGCCGGCACACGATGGCGTGCACCGGCATCGAGTTCTGCAAGCTCGCGATCGTGGACACCAAGAACCGCGCCCGCGACCTGGTGAGCGAGCTCGAGCGTCGCTTCCCCGACCTCGACGTGCCGATCACGGTCAACGTCAACGGCTGCCCCAACGCCTGCGCCCGCACCCAGGTCGCCGACATCGGGCTCAAGGGCCAGCTGGTGCTGGACGGGGACGGGGAGCAGGTCGAGGGCTTCCAGGTGCACCTCGGCGGCGCCACCGGGCTCGGGGCCAACTTCGGCCGCAAGCTGCGCGCCCACAAGGTGACCAGCGCCGGGCTCGACGACTACATCACCTCACTGGTCACGACCTTCCTCGCGGAGCGGAGCGACGGCGAGGCGTTCGCCGACTGGGTCGCCCGGGCCGACGAGCTGCTGCTGCGCGGCAGGGTGCTGGAGGGTGTGACATGAACGAGCGCGCCGTCCCCTTCCACTGCCCCTACTGCGGCGACGAGGACCTGTGGCCCCACGAGGCCGCCGAGGGCTCCTCGCACGGCACCTGGGAGTGCCGCTCCTGCCTGCGCGCCTTCCGGCTGGGCATGCTCGGGCTGGTCCGCCCCGGCGGGAGCCGGTCATGACCGCGGCGACCACCCGGCAGGCCCGTGAGCGCCGCGGCACCCACACCGAGGGGCGCTCTCCCGAGGAGCTGCGCGAGCTGGTCTCCCACGTGGGGGCCGAGCTCGAGCTCGCGCCCGCCGAGCACATCATCGAGTGGGCCGTGGCGACCTTCGGCGCGCGGTTCTGCATCACCTCCTCGATGGGCGACGCGGTGCTGGCCCACCTGGCCTCCACCGTCGCGCCCGGTGTCGACGTGGTGTTCCTCGACACGGGCTACCACTTCGCCGAGACCATCGGCACCCGCGACGCCGTCGAGGCGACGCTGCCGGTGACGCTGGTGACCGTTCGCCCCGAGCAGAGCGTCGCCGAGCAGGACGCGGCGCACGGCGCGGATCTCTACCGGACGGACCCCGACCTGTGCTGCGCGTTGCGCAAGGTCACCCCGCTCGCCGCGACGCTGGCGTCCTACGACGCATGGGCGACCGGCCTGCGGCGGGCCGAGACCCATGACCGCGTGATCGCGCCGGTCGTGGGCTGGGACGCCCGCAAGGGCAAGGTCAAGGTGTCTCCCCTGGCGCGCTGGAGCGACGACCAGGTGGAGCAGTACATCGCGGACAACGGCGTCCTCGTCAACCCGCTGGTCCACGACGGGTATCCGTCGATCGGGTGCTGGCCCTGCACGCGTCGGGTCGCCCCCGGCGACGACCCGCGCAGCGGGCGCTGGGCAGGCACCGCGAAGACCGAGTGCGGGATCCACTGAGGAAGGAAGACACACGCATGGCTGCTCCGGCACTGGTGGCCCTGGCTCACGGAAGTCGTGACCCACGGTCGGCCGAGACGATCAACGCCCTCGTCGGCGAGGTGAAGGCCCAGCGCCCCGACCTCACCATCGAGAAGGCGTTCCTCGAGCTGTCCCGCCCGTCGTTCCAGACGGTCGTCGACCGGCTCGTCCGCAAGGGGCACGACGAGATCGTCGTCGTCCCGCTGCTCCTCACCGAGGCCTACCACGCCAAGGTCGACGTCCCGCGGGCGGTCGCCGAGGCCACCGAGCGCCACCCCGGCGTCCGGATCACCGCCTCGGCGATCCTCGGCCTCGAGACGCAGTTCCTCGAGATCCTCGACCTCCGGATGCGTGAGGCGCTGAAGGCCTCGCGGGTCCGGGAGCTCGACGCCCTGGTGCTCGCGGGCGCGGGGTCCTCCGACGCGATGGCCAACCAGTCGGTGGCACGGCTGGCGCGGCTGTGGGGCAACCGGCACAAGCTGCCCGTGACCGCGGCGTTCGCCTCGGCCTCGCCGCCGACCACCGGCGAGGCGGTGCGGGCCTTCCGGGGCGAGGGTCGCCGCCACATCGCCGTCGCCTCGCTGTTCCTCGCCCCCGGCTTCCTGCCGGACCGGGCGCGGGAGCTGGCGCTCGAGGCGGGCGCGATCGCGGTCTCCGACCCGCTGGGCGCCCACCCCGAGCTGGCGAGGGCCGTCCTCGCCCGGTATGCCGTGGGCGCGGTCGAGCTGGTCCCGGTCTGAGGAGTGCCTAGGTTGGTGGGGTGAACTCCCCCCTCGTCGCGATCCGGCGCTACCCCGTGAAGTCGATGGGGGGCGAATCGCCGGACGTCGTACGCCTCGACCCGCGCGGGCTCGAGGGTGACCGCTGGTACGCCGTCGTCGATGCAGACGGGCGGTTCGCCTCGGGCAAGGACACCCGGCGGTTCCGACGGCGTGACGGCGTGTTCGAGCATCGGGCGCAGTCCGACCCCTCCGGCGTCACCGTCACCGGCCCGGGCGGGTCCTGGCAGGTTGGTGACCCGGAGCTGGACGCCGAGCTGTCCGCAGCCCTCGGCGACGCGGTGCGGGTACGGGCGGAGGCAGACGTGCCACATCAGGACGCCGGCGGAGTCTCGCTGGTCGGCACCGCGACTCTGGCCTGGTGTGCCGACCGCTGGGGCGTGGACGCCGACCCTCGACGGCTGCGAGTGAACCTGGTCGTCGAGACCGACGCGCCCTTCGAGGAGGAGGGCTGGGTCGGCTCGCACGTCGCGCTGGGCGAGGCCCGGCTGCAGGTCGTCGAACGCGTCGAGCGATGCCGGACCATCGACGTCGTCCAGGACGGCTGCAACGCGCGCGGTCGGTGGTTGAAACCTCTCGCCGCCGAGCGCGACCTCTGTCTGGCCGTCTACGCCGACGTGGTCGACCCCGGCACCATCCGGGTCGGGGACCGGGTCGTGCTCGACTGACGGGCCGGACGCGACCCTCTCAACCGACCAGCCGCTCCAGCAGGTGCTCGAGCTGGCGCGGCGGGTCGGAGGTGAGGCCGCCGTGGACCGGGCCTGGCTGGATGACCGTGCTGCGGGGCGCCCGGAGGAAGCCGAAGCGCTGCCCGAGCGGGGCCCGACCGGCGTCACCGGCGGCGGGGTCGCCCGCGCACACGGCCGCCGCGAAGGCCAGGCCCGCGCGGACCTGGCCGAGGTCGAGGCGCGGGTCGAGCGAGGTCAGCCGCTCCTCGTCGACGTGGCAGGCGAGGTCGAGGTAGCCCTGCTGCTCGCAGAACACGACGACGCCCACGTTGAGGAACTCCTCGCGGTCGGGGCGCGGGACGCACCGGAGCGCGACGTACTGGTAGGCGACCCGGCTCATGCCGCGACCTCCGGGAGCCAGGCGCGCGACCCGAGCCGGGCCACGAGGAAGTCGACGTAGGCGGCTCGCAGCTCCTCCGGTGACGCGCTGCCCGGCACCGGTTCCAGCCACCCGTCCGGCACCTGCTCCAGCACCTCACGAAACGCCTCCGGCGTCACCTGGGCGCGGGCCTCCTCGTCGACGGCGGGCAGGTCGGTGGCGTGGTCGCGCAGCACGTGGTCGGAGGCGTCCCAGGGCTGCGCCGCGAAGCGTGCGGGGTCACCGACTCCCCCACCCCACCCGTGGTGGAAGTACAGCGACGCGCCGTGGTCGATCAGCCACAGGTCCCCGTGCCAGACCAGCAGGTTCGGGTTGCGCCAGCTGCGGTCGACGTTGGCGCAGAAGGCGTCCAGCCACAGCACCCGACCCGCCTCGCCGGGGGCCGGTGGCACGGACCCGTCGTAGCCGAAGGCTCCCGGCAGGAAGTCGATGCCGAGGTTGGCTCCGGCGCTGGCCTTGAGCAGGTCCTGCACCTCCTCGTCGGCCTCGTAGCGTGCGATCTCGGGGTCGAGGTCCAGGACCGCCAGCCGCGGCGTGCGCAGGCCGAGCCTGCGGGCGAGCTCGCTGACGACCACCTCGGCGACCAGCACCCGCACCCCCTGACCGGCGCCCCGGAACTTGCAGACGTAGGTCCCGAGGTCATCGCCCTCGACCACGCCCGGCAGCGAGCCGCCCTCGCGCAGCGGCGTGACGTAGCGGGTGACGCTGACGGTGGGGATCACGCGACGGGGGCCTCGTGCGCCAGCCGGCGCCGCTCGGCCTCGACGTCGAAGTCGGCCAGCGGCCACTGCGGGTTCATCCGGTGCAGGGCGTCGTGGAGCAGCTGGCCGACCGCGAGGTTGCGGAACCACTTGCGGTCCGAGGGCACCACGTGCCACGGCGCGATCTCGGTGTTGGTCCGCTCCAGCATCGCCTCGTAGGCCGCGCGGTACTCGCCCCAGCGGGCGCGCTCGTCGACGTCCCCGGGGTTGAACTTCCAGTGCTTGTGCGGGTCGGCGAGGCGCGCCTCCAGCCGCTCCTTCTGGGTCTCCGGCGAGATGTGCAGCATCGCCTTGACGATCACCACCCCGTCGGCTGCCAGCTCGGCCTCGAACTCGTTGATCTGCTCGTAGCGGCTCTCGATGGTGCGGGGCTCGGCCCACTCGTGGACCTTGACGATCAGCACGTCCTCATAGTGTGACCGGTCGAAGACGCCGACGATGCCGGGCCTCGGGAGGGCGTTCTTGACCCGCCACAGGAAGTGGTGCCGCTGCTCCTCCTCGGTGGGCGGTCCGAAGCTCTGGATCCGGACCCCCTGCGGGTCGATCAGGCCCACGGTGTGGCGCAGCACCCCACCCTTGCCGGAGGTGTCCATGCCCTGCAGCACCAGCAGCAGCCGGCGGTGCGAGCCGGAGCGCCCCTCGGCGAACAGGCGCTCCTGCAGGTCCGAGAGCGGGTCGGCGAGCTCGGCGAGCGCCTGCTTCCCGTCCGCCTTGTCCCCGTCGAAGCCCGGGGTGCGGTCAGCCGGGATCGAGGTCAGGTCGACGGGGCCGGGGGGCAGGCGCAGCAGGCTCATGGCGCCCATCATGGCGGACGACCCTGCCCGGCTCAGCCGACGACCCGCGCGAGGTCCAGCGTGCAGCCCACCCGGGTGGCGACCGTGCCGTCGGCCCGGGGCTCGTCGAACCAGGTGCCGCGCTCGAACCCGACCTTGTCCAGGACCCGCAGGCTGGCCTGGTTGCGGTGCTCGGGGGCCGCGAAGCAGGAGGTGGCGTCGCGGTAGCGACGACGGGCACCGAGCAGCCACATCCACAGCATCGTGGTCCCCAGGCCCTGGCCGACCAGGTGGGGCTCGCCGACCAGGTAGTCGACACCGATCGCGGCGGGGTCCGGCGTGAGCGGCACCAGCGCCGGGTGGTCGCGCAGTCGATAGTCCTGCACGAAGCCGGCACTGCGGCCGTTGACCTCGATCACCCACATCCGCGTCGGCTCGACACCGTCGATGCGGGGGCCGTACTGGGCGACGACCGACTCCTCGGTGGGCTCCTCGGACTCCCCCCACCACCGGCGGACGTGCTCCTGGCGGCGCCAGCGCAGCACGTCGGGCAGGTCGCCGCGCACCATCGCCCGCAGTGCGACCCGCCGATCGTGGTCGACGACGAACTGCTTGGGCTCCCCGGAGAGGTCCACCGGCGTGGGTTCCACGTGGAGGCTCCCGGTGGTGCGCAGCGCGGCGGCCCGCCAGGACTCCCCCGGGCGGACGACTCCGGACAGCGCGTGGCCACGGTCGGAGACGGTGAGGTGGACCGTCATGGCCGCACCCTAGTGGGCGAGGCTGCCGGCGGTCCCCCGCTCAGTCGTCGGCCAGCTCGTCGGCCAGGTCGCCGATCTCCTCGCGCACCACCGCGAACGCCAGGCCGGAGGGATAGCCCTTGCGGGCCAGCATCCCGACCAGTCGACGGGTCTTGGTCGTGTCGTCGAAGCGCGCCAGGCTGCGCAGCTTCTTGCGCACCAGGGCGCGCGCGGTCTCCTCCTGCTGCTCGCTCCCGATCGAGGCGAGCGCCTCCTTGGCGACCTCCTCGTCGACGCCCTTGCGCCGCAGCTCCTGGGCGATCGCCCGCGGAGCGAGCCCCCGGGCCCGGTGGCGCCCGTCGGTCCAGCTGCGGGCGAACGCCGCGTCGTCGACGAGCCCGACCTCCTCGAAGCGGTCGAGCAGCCGACCGGCCACCTCCGCCGGCACCCCCTTCGCGGCGAGCTTGTCGGCCAGCTCCTGGCGCGAGCGGGCCCGACCGGCGAGCTGGTCGAGCAGGATCGTCCGCGCCACCGACTCGGGGTCGGCCTCGGGCCCCTGCGCGGCGACGTCCGCGGGGGGCGGCTCCCCCTGGGCCGCCCCCTGCGTCGCCCCCCAGGCCGCGACGCCGAGCCCGACGTCACCGCGCCAGTCAGAAGTCATTGATCCCGATGGGCTCGTCGGAGAGGTCGTCGGCGGGCGCGTCCACCGTCGGGCCCACCCCCAGCTTCTCCAGGATCCGCTTCTCGAGCTCGTTGGCGAGGTCGGGGTTGTCCCGCAGGAAGGTGCGGGCGTTCTCCTTGCCCTGGCCGAGCTGGTCGCCCTCGTAGGTGAACCAGGCGCCCGCCTTGCGGATCAGCCCGGCGTCGACACCGACGTCGATCAGGCCGCCCTCGCGGGAGATGCCCTTGCCGTACATGATGTCGAACTCCGCCTGCTTGAACGGCGGGGCCACCTTGTTCTTGACGACCTTGACCCGGGTCCGGTTGCCGACCATGTCGGTGCCGTCCTTGAGGGTCTCGATCCGGCGCACGTCGAGGCGGACCGAGGAGTAGAACTTCAGCGCCCGGCCACCCGTGGTGGTCTCCGGGGAGCCGAACATGACGCCGATCTTCTCGCGGAGCTGGTTGATGAAGATCGCCGTGGTGTTGGAGCCGTTGAGCGCACCGGTCATCTTGCGCAGCGCCTGGCTCATCAGTCGGGCCTGCAGGCCGACGTGGCTGTCGCCCATCTCGCCCTCGATCTCGGCGCGGGGCACCAGCGCGGCCACCGAGTCGATGACGATGAGGGACAGCGCGCCGGAGCGGACCAGCATGTCCGAGATCTCCAGCGCCTGCTCCCCCGAGTCGGGCTGGCTGACCAGCAGCGCGTCGGTGTCGACACCGAGCGCCTTGGCGTAGTCGGGGTCCAGCGCGTGCTCGGCGTCGATGAACGCCACGATCCCGCCGGCCCGCTGGGCGCTGGCCACCGCGTGCAGCGCCACCGTCGTCTTGCCGGAGGACTCCGGGCCGTAGATCTCCACGACCCGCCCGCGGGGCAGACCACCGAGACCGAGCGCCACGTCGAGCGCGATCGAGCCGGTCGGGATCACCTCCAGCGGGGCCCGCGTCTCATCGCCCAGTCGCATGACCGAGCCCTTGCCGAACTGCTTCTCGATGTTGGCGAGGGCGACGTCCAGTGCCTTCTCGCGGTCATTGCCAGCCATGTGCGGGCCTTCCTGTGTCGTGTCGGTTCCAAGATGCGCCTTCGACGCTAGGCAGACCCACTGACAAGCCCGGGTCGGCCGCGTCGCACCCTGTGGAGGACACGCTAGCCGAACAGATGTTCGATCCCGTCGAGCCGGGTCCCGCGTGTCGCGGCGGAGGCCGCCACGCGCTCAGGAGACGGGCAGCCGGACCAGGAACCGGCAGCCGGACGCCGGCACCGCCACGTCACCCGCCACTCCACCCGCCGCTCCACCCGCCGCTCCACCCGCCGTCACCCGCCACGCCACCCGCCACTCCACCCGGCAGCACGTTCTCCACGCTGACCTCGCCGCGGTGCGCCTCGACGATGCCTCGCACGATCGCCAGCCCCAGCCCGGCACCGCGGCCCGCCCCGGCGTCCCGGTCGGGGGTCCGGGCCTGCTCGCCCTGCCAGGCCACGTCGAAGACCCGCGCCATGTCCGCGGGGTCGATGCCGCCGCAGCCGTCGGTGACGCTGAGCTCGACCCAGTCGGCGAAGGAGCGGCCGTGCACCTCCACCACCCCGTCCGCCGGGGTGTGGCGGATCGCGTTCATCAGCAGGTTGGACACGACCCGGGACAGCCCGGCCGGGTCACCGGAGAGCAGCAGCCCCTGCTCCACCGCGCCACCGAGCCGGACCCGGTGCGCCCGGGCCACCGGGTCGGCACCCGCGATCGCCTCGCTGACCAGGTCCTCGACGGGGACCGGCTCCGGGTCGGTCCGCAGCACCCCGGCGTGGATCCGTGAGAGCTCGAAGAGGTCGTCGACCATCCGGACCATCCGGTCGACCTCGCGCCGGATCTGGGTGCGGTAGCGCTCGGGGTCCGGGGCCATGCCGTCCTCGAGCGCCTCGGTCATCGCCCGCATCCCCGCCAGCGGGGTGCGCAGGTCGTGGGACACCCACGAGATGAGCTCGCGCCGGGAGGACTCCAGCCGCTCCTCGCGCTGCCGCGACTCCTCGAGCCGGCGGCTGGTCAGCGCCAGCTCCTCCGAGAGCGCCCGCACCTCCGCCGGTCCGCTCCCGCGCGCCTCCACCGCGCCGCGCCGCGCGAGCCGTCGGGCGTCCTCGTGGAGCTCGGCCCACCAGTGCGACATGGCGGCACCGAGCGAGAGTGCCACGAGCACCGACACGACACCGGAGACGACGGCGACCAGGCTCACGACCTCCCAGTCGTGGCCGGAGATGAACATCAGCTGGGCGGCGAGGACGACCCCGGCCAGCACGGAGGCGGCGGCGACCAGCGCGACCAGCGCGAGCTGCCACCGGATCGAGCGGCGGCGCAGCAACCAGGCGGCTCCCAGGCCCAGGCCTCCGACCACGACGGCGGCGCCGGCGGCCACGGCCACGATCCCCAGCTGGTCGGCGGTCACGAGGAGCCCTCCTCGCCCGGCTCCCAGCGGTAGCCGACCCCCCAGACGGTCGCCAGCCGCTGCGGCCGGTTCGGGTCGGTCTCCACCTTCTCGCGCAGCCGGCGGACGTGGACGGTCACCGTCGACTGGTCACCGAAGGTCCAGCCCCAGACCTGCTGCAGCAGGTCCTCGCGGGAGAACGCCTGCCCCGGGTGGCCGAGCAGGAAGTGCAGCAGGTCGAACTCGCGCGCCGTCAGCGGCAGCACGGCGCCGGCGAGGGTCACCTCGTGGCGCAGCGGGTCGACCACCAGGTCGCCGTCGGTGAGGACGACCGGCGCGGCCGCCGTCGGCTCGGCCGTACGCCGGAGCACCCCGTCGACCCGCAGCACGAGCTCACGCGGGCTGAACGGCTTGGTGACGTAGTCGTCCGCGCCCAGCTCGAGCCCGACCACCCGGTCGGTCTCGGTGCCGAGGGCGGTCAGCATGATCACGGGCAGCCGCGGTGCGTCGGCCCGCAGCCGGCGGCACACCTCGAGGCCGTCGATGCCGGGGAGCATCAGGTCGAGGACCACCAGGTCGACCGGGGCGCGGTCGGCGGCCAGCAGCGCCGCCTCCCCGTCGGCCACGTCCACGACGTCGTGCCCACCGGCTCGCAGGTAGGACACGACGACCTCGCGCACCGTCGGGTCGTCATCGACCACGAGGACCTGCGCCATCGCCCCTCCTCCTCCGGACCAGGGTCCCCGCAGCGACCACGACCACCACGACCGCGGCGAGCGCCCACCACCCCGCACCGTAGTCACGATCGAGCAGGGTCGGGTTGTCGGCCCGGCGACCGAACCCGCCCAGCACGGGCAGGGCCAGCAGCGTCACGCTGCCCAGCACGATGCCGACGACGGCCACGGGGGCGCGCACGGCGCGCGGCACCGCCCGGACCAGCAGCACGCCCAGCACGACCACGACCGGCGCCAGCACGGCGTCGTGCAGGACCACCCCGCCGACCAGCCACGCGCCCGCCGAGACCAGCTGACCGCCGTCCTGGCGGGTGAGCAGCAGCCACGCCCCGTAGGCCGCCACCAGCACTCCCAGGCCGCCCAGCACCCACCGTGCGCCGGTCATGCCGAGATCCTCGCCAGCCACTTGGTCTGCTTGACGCCGGGCCGGTTGGGGGCGATCAGCCGCGCCGGGTAGCCGTGGTCGAGGGCCAGCGGCTCGCCGGCCAGCTCCAGCGCGACCAGGGTCCGATCGTCGTCGGCGAAGTGACCGGGCAGCGTGGACCTCCGGAACGACCCGGACTCCTCCAGCGACTCCAGCACCACGGACGCGTCCGCCGGCACACCCGCCGCGTCGAGCAGGGTCCGCAGCCGGACCCCGCGCCAGGTCCCGGTCGCGCTCCAGCCCTCGACGCAGGCGATCGGCAGCGTCTCGGTCTGCTGCGGGAGGGCGCGCAGCTCGGCGAGCGTGAAGCCGCGCGTGGTCCCGCCGTGGACCACCTCGAGCCGGTAGCCGTCGCCGACCGCTGCCCGGGTCACGCCCGCGGCCTCCGCGGAACGGGTGACCGGCACCCCTTGCGGGCCCTCGCCGGAGCGCACGGCAAGGACGGAGACCTGCCGCAGCCACCCGACGCTGTTGCCTGCCGTGGCGAGGACGGCGAGCCCGGCCGCGGCCCAGGTCGTGCGCAGCAGCCCGCGGCGGCTCAGCACTCCCGGCTCGCTCGCGGTCGGGCGGTCCGACGCGGTGTCGTCGACGTCGACGGACAGGCTCGCGCGCACCAGTGGCAGCTTCACCGCCACGTGCAGCACCAGCGCGCCGATCGCGACCCACGCGAGGGCGTAGTGCGTGGTCCGGAAGGAGAAGGCCCAGGGGTACCAGGCGGTCATGTTGACCAGGCCCGACGCGAGCAGGAACAGCGAGGAGGCGACCAGGACCGCGATCGAGGCCTTCTCCGCCAGCACGACCAGCAGCTCGCGCCCCGGACGCGGCACCCGCTCGAGCAGCTTGGGGAAGACCGACCAGAGCTTGACCAGCAGCAGCGGGACGGCGGCGGTGCCGGTGAGGACGTGCAGCCCCTGCGTCACCCGGTAGCCCCAGGCGGGACCTGTCGGGAGCGGCACCACCTGGGCGGGGAGCTGGGCGTAGTGGCTCAGCAGCCCGGTGGCGAAGCAGACGGCGAAGCAGGCTCCGAGCGCGACGCCGACCCGGCTCGTCACCGCGGGGCTGCGGAGCCGGCTGGTGAAGTCCGCCGGCGAGGGAGCCCGCAGGGTGCTCACGCCGCGTCCTCGAGCACGGCGTACCACCGGTCAGCGGCGCGTTCGGTCGAGACCACCCGCAGCCCGGCGCCCCGCGCGAGCTCCGCGACGGCGTCGACGCCCACGACCGCCCAGTCGAAGGGGCGCGAGTGGCGGCCTGCGCAGCTGAGGACCGCCCGGGTGGTCGAGAGACCGGAGCCGGGCGCGGCGAGCTCGGCGACCACGCGCCCGCGCGGGTCGAGCACCTCGCGGACCCGCTGCAGCAACGCCTCCGGGTCGCCACCGATGCCGATGTTGCCGTCGGCGAGCAGTGCGGTGCGCCACCGCCCCTCCCCCGGCAGCGCCTCGAACACGTTGCGCCGGATCGCGGCCGCGCCGCGCTCCACGGTCTGGGCGACCGCCTCCGGCACGATGTCGATCCCGAGCACCACGTGCCCGAGGTGCAGCAGCCGCTCGGCGAGCCGACCGGGGCCGCAGCCGATGTCGAGCGTCGGTCCCTCGCACAGCCCGAGCAGCACCTCGTCGTGGACGTCGGCGCGTCGGGTCCAGTCCGCGACCGGGAGCAGCCGCCCCGGCCCGCCGTCGAGGTCGAGCACGTGGCAGGGGTGGCCCTGCAGGGCGTGCGCGAAGACCTCGCTGAAGCCGGTGGGGGCGCCGTGGGCGTCCTGGCTGTGGCGGGAGCTCATCGCGCGCGCACCCCGTGCCAGGCGCGGGCGAACGCGGTCCCCGGAGCCTGCTCGGACACCTGGTCGGCGTCCGCCTCGTCGTCCACGTCGGTGAGCAGCGGCGCCTCCCCGACCGAGAGCCCGCGGGCCGCCAGCGCGGCGCGGGTCCGGCTCCCGGTGGTCGACGTCGACATGGCCACGTCGCACAGCGCAGCCGCGTCGTCCGGGTCCCGGAGGCCGAGCACCCACCAGCCGCCGTCCGGGGCGGCACCGAGCACCGCGTCGTCCCGCTCCAGCCCCGTCACCACCTCGTCCAGCAACGCGGCGGTGACCTGCGGGGTGTCCATGCCGACCTGGACGACCGGTCCGGGCCCGGCGTCGGCGTGGGCGGCGGCCAGTCGCCCGGCGAAGCCCTCCCCCCGCTGGGGCACGACGGCCCAGCCCGCCAGGGCGGCGCGGACCTCGGCCTCGCGCACGGATCCGTCGAGGTCCCCCGCCAGGGCCAGCACGCAGCGCGCCGGGCCGACCGCCGCACGGCACGCGGCCAGGGTGTCGAGCAGGGCGGCCGCGGCGATCTCGGCCGCCGCGGCGTCCCCGATCGTGGCGCCGAGCCGGGTCTTGACCCGCCCCGCGTGCGGAGCCTTCGCGACCACGAGCAGCCGGGTCGGCGGTCCGGCGCTCACGCGAGCACCCGCCAGAAGTCGCGGGCCGTGCGGACCGTGCCCCGCACCGACCCCGACACCTTCGACCGGGTGCCCTCGGCGCGCGGATGGTAGGACACGTCGCGCTCCACGATCCGCCAGCCGGCACGGACCGCCCGGTCCAGCAGCTCGACCGGGTAGCCGAACCGACGGTCCTCGACGCCCAGCGCGAGCAGCCGCTCGCGGCCGACCACGCGCATCGGCGCGATGTCGTGCACCGGCAGCCCGACCCTGCGGCGCAGCCAGCCCACGACGAGCGCGTTGCCCACCCGGGCGTGCCAGGGCCACACCGCGCGTCCGACGGGTCGACGTCGTCCCACCGCCAGGTCGGCCCGGCCGGCCCGGACCTCGGCCAGCAGCGGCAGCAGCTGCGCGGGGTCGAAGGACCCGTCACCGTCCATCACCGCGACGTAGGTCGCCGTCGCCGCCTCGAGCCCGGCGTGGACGGCCGCGCCGTAGCCCGGCCGGTCCTCGCGGACGACCCGGGCGCCCAACGCAGCCGCCACCTCGGGGGTGCCGTCGCTCGAGCCGTTGTCGACGACCACCACGGTGAACCCCGCCGGCACCCGGGGCAGCAGCACCCGCAGCGCCGCGGCCTCGTCGCGGCACGGGAGGATCAGGTCGCAGTCCTGGTCGTGGTCGTGGTCGTGGTCCACGCTCTCCAACCTAGGGACGGATCAGGCGGACCGGGCGGCCCGGCACCTTACGGATCCGTGACGTCCGCCGGGTCCCGCGGCGCCCCCACCTAGAGTCGCCGGCATGGACCACGCGAGCCGCACCGACCGCGGTGCGGGTGCCGGCCTGGCCGTGGCGCTGCTCCTGGTCGCGGTCGCCGTCCTGGTACCGGTGATGACCGGCTGGGAGGTGCGGTCGCGCTCCGCCGCGGCCGGCGGGACTCCCGTGGCCCCCCTCCACGGGTTCTGGTCGCCGGTCTGGTTCGGACCGGGGACGCTGCCGGCGGTGCTGATCGCCGTCGCCGCCTGGCGCTGGGGCACCGGCCTCGCGGAACGGCTGGGGTGGCGGCACCTGCTGCTCGCGTCGTACGCCGCGGGGCTGGCCTGGCTGCTCTCGCTGGCCCTCACCGACGGCTGGGCGGGAATCGCGCGCGTGACCGCCCACGGCTACGACTACGGCGACACGGCGCGCGCCGTGACCGACATCGGGGCACTGCTCGACGGCTGGGTGCCGCGCATCGACGCCGACCACCCCGACAACTTCGTCACCCACGTCGCGGGGCACCCGCCGCTGGCGCTGCTGTTCTTCGTGGGGCTCGCCCGGGTCGGCCTCGGCGACGACCTCGCGATGGGGCTGGTCGTGGCGGTGGTGGCCGCGACGACGGCGCCGTCGGTGCTGGTGGCGCTGCGCCGGCTCGGTGCCGAGGGCCCGGCCCGGCGGGCGGCCCCGTTCCTCACGCTCGGTCCTGCGGCGGTGTTCATGTGCGTCTCGGGCGACGCGGTCTTCGCCGCGGTCGCGGCGGCGGGGCTCGCCGTCCTGGCCCTGGCCGCCACCTCGCGGGGTGGCCGGATGGTCGGGTGGTCGGTGCTCGCCGGCGTGCTGCTCGGCAGCAGCGTGATGCTGTCCTACGGCCTGCCGCTGCTCGGCTTCCTGGCGCTCGCCGTGCTCGCCCTGGCGCGGTGCTGGTGGCCGCTGCCGATCGCCGCGGCGGCCGCACTGGCCGTGGTGCTGGGCTTCGCGGCGGCCGGCTTCGCGTGGTGGGAGGCCTACCCGGTCCTCTCCGAGCGCTACTGGCGCGGCCTCGCCTCCGAGCGGCCCGCCGGCTACTGGACCTGGGCGAACCTCGCCGCGCTCACGCTCTCGGCCGGTCCCGCGCTCGGCGCGGGGGTGGGACGCCTGGTGGCGCTACGTCGACGGGCCGACCCGGTGGTGGCGCTGCTGGTCGCAGCCGCGGCGGCCGCCGTGCTGGTCGCGACCGGCTCGCAGATGAGCCGCGCCGAGGTCGAGCGGATCTGGCTGCCGTTCGTGCCGTGGCTGCTGGTGTCCACCGCCCTGCTGCCGCAGCGCTGGCGCCGGCCGGCACTGGCGCTCCAGCTCGGGACGGCGATCGTCCTGGAGACGCTGCTCTACACCAGCTGGTGAGGCTCAGGCGCGCAACGGAGCGGTCGCGAGCTCCGGCAGCCCGACCTCGGGCCGGACCTGCGCGGCGAAGCCGAGCTCGGTGCGGGCCAGCTCGGCCGAGGCCACGACGTGGCGCACGTCGCCGAGCCGGTAGTTCCCGGTGACCTCCGGCGCCAGGTCGGTGCCGGTGCCGCGCGCCACGAGCTGCGCCACCTCGCCGATCGTCACCGGGGTGCCCGAGCAGACGTTGTAGGCCGCGAGCGTGCCCGGCTCCCGGCCGACCACCGTGTCGAGGGCGGCCAGGTTGGCCCGGGCCACGTCCGCCACGTGCACGAAGTCGCGGGCCTGGCCGCCGTCCTCGAAGACCTGCGGCGCCTGCCCTCGCTCGAGGGAGGAACGGAAGATGGCGGCCACGCCGGAGTACGGGGTGTCGCGGGGCATCCCGGGGCCGTAGACGTTGTGGTAGCGCAAGGCCACCGCCGCGCCCCCCGCCTGACGGGCCCAGGCGGCGGTGTAGTGCTCCTGCGCGACCTTGCTGGCGGCGTACGCGCTGCGAGGGTCGAGCCGCGCCGACTCCTCGACCGGCTGCCACGCCAGCGCCGCCCCGCAGCGGTCGCAGTGGTGGTCGAACTCGCCGGCGTCGAGCCGCTCGGGGGTGCGCGACCGGACCTCGCGGGTGCCGTGGTCGGGGCACGCGTAGCGGCCCTCGCCGTAGACCACCATGGAGGAGGCCAGCACCAGCCGGCGGACGTCGACGGCGGCCATCGCGGCGAGCAGCGCGGCGGTGCCGAGGTCGTTGGACGAGGCGTAGCGGGGCAGGTCGGAGACGGTGACGCCCGCCCCCACCAGCGCCGCCTGGTGGCAGACGACGTCGACCCCGGCCAGCAGCCCGGTCCAGGCCTCCGCGTCGCGGACGTCGACCTGGTGGGTCCCGACGGGAGGCGCGGCCTCGCCGTGCGCCTGCGGCAGCATCAGGTCGACCCGGACGACCTCGTCGCCGCGCGCCACGAGGGCCTCGGTGACCGCGGAGCCGATGAACCCGGCCGAGCCGGTGACCAGGACCCTCACGGGACCTCGTAGCTGAGCTCGACGCCGTCGGCCCACGTCGAGCAGGGGCAGCCGTCGGGGTCGGGCGCCGCGGCGATCACGTCGGCGAGCAGGACCCGCAGCCGGGTGAGGTTGTCGGCGAACCGCGCGAACACCTCCTCCTGGGAGACCCCCTGGCCCGCCTCGACGCCGGCGTCGAGGTCGGTGACCAGGGCGATCGCGGCGTAGCACTGCTGCATCTCGCGGGCGAGCACCGCCTCGGGGTGGCCGGTCATGTTGACCAGGCTCCAGCCCTGCGCGGCGTAGTGCTGCGACTCGGCCCGGGTGGAGAAGCGCGGCCCCTCGACGACGACCATCGTGCCCCCGCGGACCACGTCGTCGGCGGCGCCCGCCACCGTCGTCCCCAGCCGCGAGCAGTAGGGGTCGGCGAAGGGCACGTGGCAGGCGCCGGTCTCCACGAAGCTCTGGACCCGATCGTGGGTGCGGTCGACGAGCTGGTCGGGCACCACCACGCTGCCGGGCCCGAGGTCGGAGGTCAGCGAGCCCACGGCGCAGGGCGCCAGCACCTGGCGCACGCCGAGGGATCGCAGCGCCCACGCGTTGGCGCGGTAGTTGATCCGGTGGGGCGGGTGCTCGTGGCCGGCGCCGTGACGGGCCAGGAACGCCACCCGGCGGCCGGCGACGCTACCGAGCGCGACCGGCCCCGACGGGTCGCCGTACGGCGTGGCGACGTGTCGCTCCTCGGCGTCCTCGAGGAAGGAGTAGAAGCCCGAGCCACCGATGACCGCGAGCTCGGCCCGGCCCTCCACGCTGCTCATGCGCCCACCCTCTCAGGCGCCTCCTCGGCGCGGGCCGTGGCCGCCGTGACGACGGCGGCGAGCACCACCCCGCCGGCCAGCAGGCCGGCGAACCCGTTGAGCGCGGGATAGCCCCACGCGGCCACGATCAGGCCGGAGAGGCCACCGCCGGCCGCAGCCGCCAGCCACATCGTCATGTCGGCCACCCCCTGGACGTCGGTGCGGGTCTCGATCGGGACCCGGTCGGCGACGATGGCGGAGGCGGCGACGGTGGCGGCCGACCAGCCCAGGCCGAGCAGGAAGAGTCCCGCCGAGATCTGCCAGGAGGCGCCCTCGGGGGACCCGCCGGAGAGCAGCAGCGACAACAGCTGGAGGCCGGCGCCGACGAGCAGCATCGTCGGCCTCCCCCACCGGTCGGCCAGCCACCCCGAGACCGGCGCGAACGCGAACATGCCGAGCACGTGACCGGAGATCACGAAGCCGATCACCTGCAGCCCGGCCCCGCCGTGCTCCATGTGGAGCGGCGTCATGATCATCACCGACACCATGACGGCGTGGGCGCTGGCCAGGCCCAGCACCGCCGCGGCGAGCGCGCGGTCGGCCCGCAGCGCGGCCACCGCCCGCCCCCAGGAGGTCCCGGTCGGCGGCGTGCCGTCTCCCCCGGCGAGGTCACGGGCGAGCAGCAGCGGGTCGGGCCGCAGGAACACCGCGATGATCGCGGCCGCGACGACCATCCCGATCGCGGCGACCGCGAACGGACCGGTGAGCTCGGGGACGTCGAGCCAGCCGGCCAGCGCCGCGGCGACCCCGGTGAGGTTCGGGCCGACGACCGCACCGACGGTGGTCGCCCACACCACGAGCGAGAGCGACCGGGCCCGGGTCTCGGGCGGGGCGAGGTCGGTGGCGGCATAGCGCGCGGCGGCGTTGGCGGCGGAGGTGAAGCCGAGCATCGCGGTGCCGAGGAGCAGCAGCGCCATCGAGCCCACGACCCCGGCGACGACGGCGAGTGCCGCGCCGGCGGCCCCGGTCAGCAGCCCGACGACCTGACCGACGCGGCGGCCGCGGCGGGCCATCACCCGGGCGAGGCCGTACGCCGCGACCGCCGCTCCGAGGACCTGGCTGGTCTGGGCGAGGCCGGCCTGGCCCTCCGAGCCGCTGACCTCGCGGGCCAGCAAGGAGGCGGTGGCGACGCCGATGGTGATGCCGATGGCGCCGACCGACTGGGCGACGACGAGGGTGAGGACGGTGCGCCGGTGGACCCGGGCGGGGTCGGTCGCGAGGGGCGGGCTCACAGGGCCGAGCGCGGCAGGTCGAGCGCCCGCCACACCTCGCGCCAGACCTCCTTCGGCGGGACCCCGGCGTCCAGCGCCTCGGTGACGGTCCGGCTGCCCAGGCCGCCGATCACCTGGTCCTGGGCCCAGGTGTCGACGTAGGCCTTGCCCAGCGTCTCCTCCAGCCGGGCCCAGAGCTCGGTGTGCCTCATCCGGAGCTCCTCATGTCCGCAGCGCCGTGACGTCGAGCCAGGTGTCGTCGCGCCACCCCTCGTAGCGGGCCACGGACCGCACGTCCCAGCCGGCGCCGTCGAGGACGGCGCGCAGCGCCTCGGCGCGCCAGTAGGTGAAGTGGCGCGGTCCGGCGACGTGGCCGTGGGTGGAGAACCGCGCCCCGTCCCCCTCCTTCACGGCGAGCTGGAGCACGCCGCCGGCGCGGGTGACGGCGGCCAGGTGGGTGAGCACGCGGGGCAGGTCCTCGCGCCGGACGTGGAGCAGGCTCGCCGAGGCCCAGACCCCGTCGTAGGGCGCGTCCCGCTCGGGGTCGGCGAGGTCGTCGACCAGCGGGTCGACGACGGCGGCGGTGTGGCCGGCGGCCCGCAGCAGCGCGACGAAGCCGGGCGTGATGTCGGTGCGGCGGACCGAGAGGCCGCGCCGCTCGAGCTCCTCGGCGTCCCGGCCGGCGCCACTGCCGACCTCGAGCACCCGGGCGCCGTTCTCGAGCAGGCCCGCGAATCCGTCGTAGAGCGCCTGCTGGTCGGGCGTGGGGTCGGTCCGGCCGGCGGCGTACGCCGCCGCCGAGGCGTCGTAGGAGGCCACCGTGACCCGCTGGGTGACGTAGGAGACGTCGTGGGCGTGGTGGACGAGGTCGTGGAGGTGGTAGCGGGCGAAGCTGTCGACGGTGAACCGGGCACCGTCGCTGCGGGAGGCCGGGCGCTGCCACTGCTCTCCGTCGATGCGCTCGTAGGCGGCGGCGACCGTGGCGGCGGCGTCGACCAGCGCGGCGGCCACCACCGCGGGGTCCTGGCTGCCGTAGTCGCCGGCGGCCGCCGCCTCGTCCTGGTCCCAGTTGTCGAGGGCCGGGTCGTCCTCGGTGAGGATCCGCTGGAGCCGGCGGCCGAAGAGCACGTTGACGTCGCGGACGTGGCAGGCGTACTCGAGGGGGGACCAGACGTTGGCCGAGGGCCGCACCGCGGCGTCCTCGGTGCCGAGGACGACCTCCCAGAGCGTCGCGTTGTCGCGGATCGCCTGCGGCAGCCGCCCGCGGTCGAGCCCGACCGCGTCGAAGCCGCAGTCGGTGCAGGCACGCTCCAGGACCCAGGTCCAGTCCTTGGTGTCGGGCTCGATGCTCATGCGTGCATCCTGTCAGCCGGGCTCACGTCAGCAGCAGCGTGTCGAGCCGGCGGCGCACCAGGGAGAGACCGATCGCGCACATCACGACGAGGTAGACGACCGAGACGGCGCTGGCCCAGGTGATCGACCCGGTCGTCAGCTCACGGCACAGCACCACGCCGCGGTACAGCGGGGTCGCCTCGACCACCCACTGCAGCCAGGTGGGGAACACGGTGAGCGGGAAGAAGGTCGCCGAGAAGAGGAACATGGGCAGCTGGGCGAGGGTGATCTTGTCGAAGTCCTGCCAGCTCTTCATCCAGGTGGTCAGTGCCATGCACACGGCGCTGAAGGCGAACCCGATCAGCAGTGCCGCCGGCAGCGCCAGCACCGCCCACCACGAGCTGACCAGTCCCATCGCCCACATCACGAGCAGGAACGCCGCGGAGTAGGTGCCGCCGCGCAGCTGACCCCAGGTGATCTCGCCGCGGGCGATGTCGGCCGTGGTGAGGGGCGTGGCGAGCATCTGGTCGTAGACCTTCTCGTACTTCAGCTTGAAGAACACGTTGAAGGTGCTGTCCATGAGGGCGCCGTTGAACGCCGAGACCGCGAGCATGCCCGGGGCCACGAAGGCGGCGTACGCGATCGGCTGGCCGTTGAACTCGAAGCCCTGGACCAGGGCCCCGACGCCGATGCCGATGGAGAACAGGTAGAACACCGGCTCCAGGAAGCCGGTCAGGAAGAGCTTCCAGGCGTGCTTGTAGGTGATGTAGTTGCGCAGCACCAGGATCCGGAGCGCACCGGAGGCGTTGAGCGGCGCCACGGGCTGGTCGAGCCGGTCGAGAGCCATCAGGACACCAGCCTTCTCGTCAGCCCCGACACCGACCAGGACCACCCGGCCACCAGCAGCACGACCAGGACCCCGACGTTGAGGGCCGCGACCGGCCAGTCGATGACCCCGACGGAGAACATCCGGGACAGGTTGACGCCGTGCCACAGCGGGGTGGCCCGGGCGACCCAGGCGCCCACGTCGCCGAGGTTGGTGACGGGGAAGAAGGCGCCGGAGAACAGGAAGAGTGGGAAGATCCCGAGCCGGAAGAGCACGCCGAAGCCCGCCTCGTCCTTGAGCCGTGCGCTCCACCCGAAGACCAGGGCGGCGAAGGTCATCCCGACCAGGACCTGCGCCCCGAAGGCGAGGAAGGGGCCCCACCAGGTCGCGAACACCCCGAAGGGCGCGAGCACCAGCAGGAACACCGCGCAGGTGGTGACCAGCCGGAACAGCACGAACATCAGGTGCCCGGCCACGAGGTGCACCGGGTCGAGCGGGGTCGCGATCTGGGCGTAGTAGGTCTTGTGCCACTTGATGCCGGCCATCACGGGGTAGGTCACCTCGCCGACGGCGGTCTGCATGGCGTGGGCTGCGACCAGGCCCGGGACGACGAACGCGAGGTAGCTGGTCGCACCCTCGAGCTGGTCGGGGTCACCGGCGATGAAGCCGCCCAGCAGCACCCCCATCGCGAGCACGTAGAAGATCGGGCTCAGGAAGCTGTTGACGATACTGGCCTTCCAGGTCCGCTTGTAGACGGTCCACCAGTAGTCGAACTGGCGGGCCATGCCCTGGGGGACGGTGAGCGTGGACATCAGTCGACCAGGGTCCGGCCGGTGAGCCGGAGGAAGACGTCCTCGAGGCTCGAGCGGCGCACCAGCGTGGCGACGGGGACCAGCCCGCGCTCGTGGGTCTTCGTCACGACCTCCTCGCCGTCGTGGCTGTAGACGAGGAGCCGGTCGGGCAGCACCTCGACCCGGTCGCCGAGGTCGGCGACCTTCTCGGCGAGCGCCTCGTGCTCGCCGACGCCGAAGCGGAGCTCGGCGACCTCGCGGGTGGAGTGGGCCTCGATCAGCTGGCGGGGGCTGCCCTCGGCGACGATCAGGCCCTTGTCCATGACCACGAGCCGGTCGCAGAGCTGCTCGGCCTCGTCCATGTAGTGGGTGGTGATCACGAGCGTGACGCCAGCCTGCTTGAGCCGGAACAGCTGGTCCCACAGCAGGTGGCGGGCCTGCGGGTCCAGGCCGGTGGTCGGCTCGTCGAGGAGCAGCAGGTCGGGACTGTTGACCAGGCTGCGCGCGATCGTCAGCCGGCGCTTCATGCCGCCGGAGAGGTCCTCGACGCGCGCCTTGCGCTTGTCGGTGAGCTGCACGAACTCCAGCAGCTCCTCGCTGCGCTGGCGGACGGTCTGCTTGTCGATGCCGAAGTAGCGGCCGTAGATGTAGAGGTTGTCGAAGACGTTCAGCTCGTTGTCGAGGGTGTCCTCCTGCGGGCAGACCCCCAGCCGGCCACGGATCGTGGGACCGTCGACGGCGGGGTCGAGCCCGAGGATCCGCAGCTCGCCCGCGCTGACCGGCGAGACAGCCGCGATCATCCTCATCGTCGAGGACTTGCCGGCACCGTTGGGGCCGAGGAACCCGAACGCCTCGCCACGGCTGACCTCGACGTCGATCCCCCGGACCGCCTCGAAGTCGCCGAAGGACTTGCGCAGCCGGCTGGCCGAGATCATCGCGTCCGTCACGATGGTCGATCCTAGGCCGCAGCCACCGACACACTTCATCTCGATATCGGGATCCTGTGGCGCCCGCGGTGCGTTGTACTCCACGAGGAGGGTGTGCGATGCGGGGAGCCACGTGGGTCTCGGCGGTCCTGGTGGGCCTGCTGGGCGTGTCGGCGTGCGGCGTCGCGCCTCCGGAGGCCGGCCCACCGCGTGCTGCCCCGGCGGCGGCGGTGGACGTCCCGTTCGTCATCCACCCGGCCGCGGCCCGGCCGGGGCAGGAGCTGGCGGTGCAGTTCCACGACGAGGGCATCCGGGGCATCGCGTTCTCCCTGGACGGCTGGGACGGCCGCGCCTGGGAGCCGCTCTACGTCCTGACCTCCCAGGACCAGAGTGCCCATCGCGAGCCGGCCTGGTGGCGCGCGGGCGAGCCGGACCGTGCCTGGGTGGACGTCGCGGTCACCGGCCCCGGGCCGGACCACATCGTCGTACCCCCGACCGCTCCCGCCGGTGACTACCGGCTGTGCACCCTCGACACCGACCCACCCCTGTGCGGGCTGCTCACGATCGGGGACTAGAGCCGGTCAGGCCGCCGGTCAGGCCGCTCGGACGAGAGCACCGAAGTGGAGCTCGAGGCGGCTGGCCGTGGACCGGTGTCCGGCGAGCGCAGGCGGTCCAGTGGTGAGCCGCTGGCCCGCCGGCGTGGTGATCGTGATCCGGTGACCGGGCCCGGCGCGGGGCCTTGCCGTCCAGCCGGTGGTCTCCTTGGCCTGGTTGCAGGCCTCGCACAGGCCCTGGGAGTTGGCGTCGGCCGTCGGACCGCCACGGGCCGCGGGGTCGGCGTGGTCGCTGTGGCGCACCGGGGCGTCGCACCACGGAGTGCGGCAGGTGCGGTCGCGGAGCCGGACCAGTCGGCACAGCCCCGCGGGGAACCGTCGCGCCGCCGACTCCAGCGCGACCAGCTCGCCGGTCTGGGGGTCGGCCAGCGCCCGCCGCAGCCACACCCGGTCGCCGTGGGCGAGCTCGCGCGCCAGCTCGGCGTCGACGGGACCGTAGCCGTCGAGGTGGGCAGGGTCGTCGGCACCGGCGAGCAGCGCCCGGTCGGTGAGCACCAGGTTGATCGCGGTGGACGGGGACGGGCGCTGCTGCGGCCCGCACCCGATCAGCGCGGAGACGAGGGTGTCGGCCATGACCTGGCCGCGGCCGCGCGGGTCCCCTGCGGACCGGGCCGTGCCGGCTGCCCGGAGGAGGGCGGCGTAGGCGGCGACGCCCTCGGCGACGGGCAGCAGCGCCGAGAGGTGGACCATCGAGTCGGGCGCGGGGCGGAGCGTCACCCGCCTCTCCGACTCGGCCCTGCGCCGCCGGGCCACCACGGCGGCGGCGTCGAGGGCGGCCGCCCGCTC
Source organism: uncultured Actinomycetota bacterium (assembly GCA_963795215.1). GTDB lineage: Bacteria > Actinomycetota > Actinomycetes > Propionibacteriales > Nocardioidaceae > Nocardioides. The sequence goes on along the minus strand of CAWCGW010000004.1, from coordinate 69,948 downwards.
GCGACAGAATCCGATCAGCTCGCGGTCGCCCAGCTGCTCCAGGCGCGTGGGGTCGGCGGCGACCTCGCGGTCGACCAGGCGGCGGTGCTCCAGCGAGAGGCACGCCGTCTCCCGGGCGAGGAGGCCGACGCGCCACTCGCTCACGCGCCCCGCGCGCCAGGCCGCCCAGGCGTGCGGCAGCTCCGCGGGGGCGACCCGTGCCAGCGCGAGGTGCTGCCGGCCGCGGTGGTGGGACTCGCGGCGGGCGAGGCCGACCTCGGCCGCGGTGGCCCTGCTCTCGGTCAGGCCCGCGGCGAGGGCCGCCTGCCGCGCCTCGGCGGCACACTTCAGCTCCTCCAGCGCCCGGAGCTCGGCCACCCGCTGCTCGTCGCTGTCCGGGAGCGGGGTCGACGCCAGACCCGCGGTCACACCCCGGGTCGCGTCGATCATGATCTCGAACATGTGTTCGATTCTAGGGCATGGGACTGACACTGCTCCCGTGTCATGTCTCAAGACATCGGTGACGAATCTGTATCAGGACATCGGTGACTCAACCGTTGTCCTGGTGGTGACACTTCCGGCCCAGGTCTGGACCCGATGCTCTGGCGGTGGTTGCCAATGAACCCATCGATCCCCGTGTCCGTCTCGCGATAGCGCAATGGCCCGAGGACGCGCCGCGCGGCGCGGACTCGTCGTTCTGTGCCGAGCAGGCCACCGTGAAGGCTGAGCCACCACGCCCCAAACCCGACCGGCCACGCCGTGAGCCCCCGGTCGCACCCGCGTTCCGCCGACCGCGAGTACAACAACCTCCGGACCTACCCGAGGACACCACGCTGAAGAGACTGACGACCGCGGGCACCTTCCGCCTGGACTCCGTCACCTACAAGGTCGCAGGCCAGTACGGACTCCAACACGTCCCGGTCGTCACCGACGGCGACGCCCTCACCATCACCAACCTGGACGGCGAGATCCTCGCCGACCACACCCGCCCAGCCCCCCGGGGTCAGCTACGTCGGCAACGGCCAGCCCCGCGGTCCACGCCCCGAGACCCCGAAACCGTCACCGAAGTCCTGAGACATCACGCTGACACCGCCCTCCGCCGAGCGGTCGGCGGTGCGAGCGCCGACGCGCTCCGGACATGTGAGGGTGTGCCCGTGGCCGCCCCGACCCAGACAGACGACCTGTCTGCTGCCTTCGGGCGCTTCTGGTGGGGAGAGTCGGTCTCCAGCCTGGGCAGCGCCGTCACCTACCTGGCCCTGCAGACCATCGTCCTGGTCACGCTGCAGGGTGGTGCGGCGCAGGTGGGCTGGCTCAACTCCTCGCGGTGGTTGCCCTACCTGCTGCTCGGCCTGGTCGTGGGGGCGCTCGTCGACCGCGTCCGTCGTCGACCGCTCATGGTCGTGACGGACCTCGCCCGCGCCGGGCTGCTCGGCCTGATCCCCCTGCTGTGGGTGCTCGACGCCCTGACCTTCCCGCTGCTGCTGGTCGTCGTGCTGCTCTTCGGGACCGCCTCGCTGGTCAACGACGCGGCGTCGCAGTCCTTCGTCCCTCGGCTCGTGCCGCGTCGGGCGTTGCAGCGTGCACACGCGCGGCTGGACGGCGCCCGTGCCGTGGCGGAGACCGCCGGACCAGCCCTGGCGGGCGCCCTGATCAAGGTGGCGGGCGCACCGCTGGCGGTGCTCGTCGATGCCCTGTCCTACCTGTTCTCGGCCGCGATGGTCGCGTCGGTGCGAGGGGTCGCCGAGCCCGCCGCCCTCCCCTCCGAGCGGGTCGGCGCTCGAGGCCTGGGACGCGAGATCCGCGACGGCACGAGGTGGGCCTACGGCCGGTCGGGCCTGCGCCGCCTGGCGGTCGCGACCCACGTGTGGTTCGCGGGTCAGGCAGTCCTCGTCGTCCTGGTCGTCCCCTACGGCTACGGCCGGCTGGGCCTCACCGCGCTCCAGGTGGGCCTGGTGTTCGCCGTCGCCGGCCTCGGCGCCATGCTCGGCGCCGCCACGAGCACAGCGCTCGGCCACCGGCTGGGAACGGGTGGCGCGATCATCTGCTCGTACTCGGTCAGCGCGGTGGGGGTCCTCGTCATGCTCGGGGCCGCGTCCGCGCCCACGGGGTGGGCGGGAGCAGGAATCCTGGCCGCCGGGCAGGTGTGCCACGGCTGGGCGATGGGGGCCAGCAACTCCCACGAGATGACGTTCCGACAGGCGCTCACCCCGGACGAGCTGCAGGCGCGCACGAACACCACGCTGCGCTCGCTGAACCGTGCCGTGATCGTGGTGGTCTCGCCGGTGGCCGGCCTGCTGGGCGACCAGGTCGGTGTCCGCCCGGTCCTGGCCTGCGCCGCGGCCGTCTTCGGCGCCGCGGCCCTGATGCTGGCCTGGTCGCCCTTCCGGCACGCGCGCGTGGACTGACCCGGCCGCGGCCGGACCTGCTACTCCACGAGGTGGCGGTGCTCCCGGGTCCAGCGGGCGCGAACCCGCAGGTCCTCCAGCAGGCCCTGCCGGACCCATCCCGCCCAGGGCTCGAGGCCGCGGTCGGCGAGCTCGAGCACGCGGTCGACCGTCTGCTGCTCGCGTTCGATCACGCGGTCCACCAGCCCGGCACGCCCCTCCAGCCCGTACGCCCCCGCGAAGGCGCGCACCCGCGCTGCCCGGTCCGGGACGGCCGGGAAGCCGTGGTGGTCGAGCACCTCGGCGTCGGGCCGGAACGGGGCGAAGGTGTCCAGCGCGTAGGCCACGTCCTCCATCACCGGCGCCGGGGAGGCGTGGTCCCAGTCGATCAGCCCGACCGCCTCGCCGTCCCGCCACACGAAGTTCCACGGACCGGGGTCGCCGTGGCAGATCGTCGCCGCGCCGGGGACCGGGGCGTAGGCCCACTCGAGGTTCCCGGGCAGCTCGAAGGACTCGGTGGCCTCGTGGACACGACGCAGCAGCCGGGCCGCGGACTCCAGCCCGGCGAGATCGACCTGGTGGCGCATCGCGTCCTGCCCGGCGTCGCCCTCCAGGTAGCTGACCGCCTCCACGTCGTCGCGCACGCCGATCGGCTCGGGCACGCAGTCCAGCCCCTGCTCGCGCAGGTGGGCCAGCAGCGCGTGGACGGCCCCGGTCCAGGGCCGTACGGGGCGCAGCACCAGTCCGTCGGTGACCGTCACGCCGCCCCCGACCAGCCGCCACCTCGCTCGCATGCGGGGAGTATGCGCGAGATCGCCGCGCGGGGCGAGCACCTCAGTGGGTCAGCTTGAGGCCCACCACGCAGCCGACGAGGCCGGCCAGCAGCAGCACCCGGACCACACCCACCGGCTCCTCCCCCGTCGCCATGCCGACCACGACGGTCAGCGCGGCACCGATGCCGACCCACACGGCGTACGCCGTGCCGACGGGCAGCGTCCGCATCGCCTGGGCCAGCCCGGCCATGCTCAGCAGCAGCGCCACCCCGAAGACGACGGTGGGCCCGGCCCGGGTGAACCCCTCGCTGCGGCCGAGGGCCAGCGCCCACACCGCCTCCAGCACCCCGGAGACCACCAGCACGAGCCATGCCATGACATCCACTCCCGACGGCCGTCTTGTCGCTGTCCGGGTACGGCTCCCTCGTCCGGGTGGTCGGGTCGACCGGGTCGATCCTAGCCCGCGTCCTCGCGCAGCCGGTCGTAGAGCGCGTTGTCCTCCCAGCCGCCGCCGGCGACGGGCGCCGAGCCCCGCTCGGTGCCGACGTGGGTGAACCCGGCGCGCTCGGCGAGCCGCCGCGAGCCGGTGTTGCGGACCGAGGTGAGCAGGTAGAGGCGTCGTACGCCGAGGCCGCCGTCGGCCCGCCGCCGCATCGCCCACTCCGTGACCGTGCGGACCGCGGCCGTCATGTCTCCGCGTCCACGTCCGGCCGGCAGCGACCAGTAGCCGAGCTGCGCGGTGCGGTCGTCCCCGTCGTCCTCGAAGTCGAAGAGCGCGACGTTGCCCAGCACCTCTCCGGCCCCCGAACCTTCCGCGTCGCCGTCCACGCACCAGGCCATGCGCAGGCCGGTGGCGGCGGACTGCCGGATCCGCTGGAGGTAACCCGGGACCTCCTCGGGCGTGCGTGGCAGCGGGCTGTCGGGGATCCACCGACGCACCGCCTCGTCGTTCGCGGCGGCGACGAGCGCCGCACCGTCGGTGTCACCCCACGGCCGCAGCCGGACCCCGTCACCCGCCAGGGCGGGCGGCTCCAGCCACGGCTCGACCGGCTCCCGGGCGTCGTCCCGGCCGAGCCAGCCCGTCCAGGCGTCGCGACGCTCGCCGCGGTGCGGCAGCAGCCGCGGGATCGTCGGCCCGCTGCTGAAGCCCAGGCGCCACACCGTGCGCCGCGAGGCCCAGTTGCCGACGAAGGCGCGCCACTGCACGACCTCCACGCCCTGCTCGAACCCCCAGTCGAGCAACAGGTCCAGCGCACGGCGCATCACCGCGTCGCCGCGGGCGTCCGGGTGCAGCCCGTAGCCGATCTCGGCCTCGCCGCCACCCCGCATCCGCAGGTCGACGGACCCGGCGAACCGGCCCTCGACCTCGATCGCGAAGCAGTAGGTCGTGTCGGCCCGCCAGCCGCCGGGCACCGCCTCGCCGACCCAGGTGCGGGCGTCGTCCTCCCCGTACGGCGTGGGGACGGTCGTCCAGGCCAGCGACTCGGGATCGCGGCACTGCTCGACGATCCGCGGCAGGTCGGAGGGCTGGTGGGCACGCAGGGTCACGTGGCCGTCGGAGAGGACGGGGACGTCGTCGGGGAATCGCACCGGCACAGTGTCCCCGGGTCACCGAGCCAGGCCAACCGACTTTGGACGCGGGGCTGTCGGTGGCCCCTGTCAGGATGTCTGCGTGACCGCCCTCGACCGTTTCAGCGCGCCCACGCGCGAGTGGTTCTCCGCCGCCTTCGCCGCGCCGACCCCGGCGCAGGCCGGTGCGTGGGAGGCGATCAGCCACGGCCGGCACGCGCTGGTGGTCGCGCCCACGGGCTCCGGCAAGACGCTGAGCGCCTTCCTGTGGTCGCTGGACCGGCTGGTCACCAGCGACCCGCCACCGAAGGCGGAGCGCTGCCGGGTCCTCTACGTCTCCCCGCTCAAGGCGCTGGCCGTCGACGTCGAGCGCAACCTGCGCGCCCCGCTCGCCGGCATCCGGCACACCGCGGCACGGCTCGGCGAGACGCTGCCCGAGGTCACCGTCGGCCTGCGCAGCGGCGACACCTCCGCCGCCGACCGGCGTCGGCTCACCACGGCGCCGCCCGACATCCTGATCACGACGCCCGAGTCCCTCTTCCTGATGCTGACCAGCCAGGCCCGCGAGAGCCTGCGCGGCGTCGAGACCGTGATCGTCGACGAGGTCCACGCCGTCGCCGGCACCAAGCGGGGCGCCCACCTGGCGATCAGCCTGGAGCGGCTCGACCACCTGCTCCCCCGCCCCGCACAGCGGATCGGGCTCTCGGCCACGGTCCGCCCGACCGAGGAGGTCGCCCGGTTCCTCGGCGGGCAGGCGCCCGTCGAGATCGTCGCCCCGCCCAGCGAGAAGGCGTGGGACCTCAGCGTCGTCGTCCCCGTCGAGGACATGACCGCGCCGGAGGACTACGACGACTCCGAGGACGGTGTCGGGAGGGACCCGGACCGCAGCCAGTCGATCTGGCCCCACGTCGAGGAGCACGTCGCCGACCTGATCGGCCAGCACCGCTCGACCATCGTGTTCGCCAACAGCCGCCGGCTCGCCGAGCGGCTCACCGCCCGGCTCAACGAGATCGCCGCCGACCGGGCCGGCGTCCCCCTCGACGACGACGGGCAGCCGGCCGAGGCGATGGCGCAGTCCGGCCGCTCCGAGGGTGCCGCGCCGGTGCTGGCGAAGGCCCACCACGGCTCGGTGTCGAAGGAGCAGCGGGCGCTGATCGAGGACGATCTCAAGCGCGGCCGGCTTCCCGCCGTGGTCGCGACCAGCAGCCTCGAGCTCGGCATCGACATGGGCGCCGTGGACCTCGTGGTCCAGATCGAGTCGCCCCCCAGCGTCGCCAGCGCGCTGCAGCGGGTCGGCCGGGCCGGCCACCAGGTCGGCGAGGTGAGCCGGGGCGTGCTGTTCCCCAAGCACCGCGGCGACCTCGCGCAGACCGCGGTCGCCGTCCGGCGGATGCGCGAGGGCGCGATCGAGAGCCTGCGGGTCCCGACCAACCCGCTCGACGTCCTGGCCCAGCAGGTGGTCGCCGCGTGCGCCCTCGACGCGTGGGACGTCGACGAGCTCTTCGCCCTGGTCCGCCGCAGCGCGGCGTTCACCAGCCTGCCGCGCAGCGCCTACGACGCCACGCTCGACCTGCTCGCCGGCCGCTACCCCTCCGACGAGTTCGCCGAGCTGCGCCCCCGGCTGGTCTGGGACCGGGTCACCGGCGTCCTGACCGGTCGCCCCGGCGCCCAGCGGCTCGCCGTGACCAGCGGCGGCACCATCCCCGACCGCGGCCTGTTCGGCGTCTTCCTGGTCGGCGAGGGCACCGGGCGGCGGGTCGGCGAGCTCGACGAGGAGATGGTCTACGAGTCGCGGGTCGGCGACGTGTTCGCGCTCGGCGCGACCAGCTGGCGGATCCAGGACATCACCCACGACCGGGTGCTGGTCTCCCCGGCCCCGGGGATCCCCGGCCGGCTGCCGTTCTGGAAGGGAGACGCCCTCGGCCGCCCCGCGGAGCTCGGGCAGGCGATCGGTGCCTTCACCCGCGAGCTCGCGGCCCTGCCCGAGAAGAAGGCGGTCGCCGAGGCCCGCTCCCACGGCCTCGACGACTACGCCGCGACCAACCTCGTCCGCTACGTCACCGAGCAGGTCGAGGCCACCCGCACCCTGCCGAGCGACGTCTCGGTGCTGGTCGAGCGGTTCCGCGACGAGCTCGGCGACTGGCGCCTGGTCGTCCACTCCCCCTACGGCACGCCCGTCCACGCCCCCTGGGCGCTGGCCATCAACGCCCGGATGCGTGAGCGCTACGGCATCGACGGGCAGGCGGTCGCCTCCGACGACGGCATCGTGGTCCGGGTCCCCGACACCGAGGCCGAGCCGCCCACCGGGGAGGTGATCGCCTTCGAGCCCGACGAGATCGAGCAGCTGGTCACCACCGAGGTCGGCGGGAGCGCGCTGTTCGCGAGCCGGTTCCGCGAGTGCGCGGCCCGGGCGCTGCTGCTCCCCCGGCGCGACCCCGGCCGCCGCAGCCCGCTGTGGCAGCAGCGGCAGCGCTCGGCCCAGCTGCTGGAGGTGGCCTCGCGCTACCCGTCGTTCCCGATCGTGCTCGAGGCGGTGCGTGAGTGCCTCCAGGACGTCTACGACCTGCCCGGGCTGGTCTCGCTGATGAAGCGGGTCGAGACCCGCGAGGTCTCGATCGTCGACGTCGCCACCACCCAGCCCTCCCCCTACGCCCGCAGCCTGCTCTTCGGGTACGTCGCCCAGTTCGTCTACGAGGGCGACTCGCCCCTCGCGGAGCGGCGGGCCGCGGCCCTGAGCCTGGACCAGGGGCTGCTCGCCGAGCTGCTCGGCCGCGCCGAGCTGCGCGAGCTGCTCGACCCCGAGGTGCTGGCCGAGCTCGAGGCCGAGCTGCAGCGGCTGGCCCCCGACCGCCGGATCCGCGACGCCGAGGGTGCGGTCGACGCGCTGCGGCTGCTGGGCCCGCTCTCCACCGCCGAGGTGCGGGAGCGCTCGGTCGAGGGCGCCTCCGTCGAGGACTGGCTGACCACGCTCACCGACACCCGCCGGGTGGTGCAGGTCCGGGTCGCCGGCGAGGAGCGGTGGGCCGTCGTCGAGGACGTCGGCCGGCTCCGTGACGGGCTCGGTGTCCCGGTCCCGCCCGGGACGCCCGAGGTCTTCGCCGAGGACGTCGAGGACCCCCTCGCCGACCTCGTGGCCCGCCACGCCCGCACCCACGGGCCGTTCACAGCCGCGGAGGTGGCCACCCGGCTCGGTCTCGGTGAGGCGGTCGTGCGCCACACGCTGCAGCGGCTGGCCGCCCAGGGCCGGGTGCTCGACGGGGAGTTCCGGCCTGCCGGCTCCGGCACCGAGTGGTGCGACGCCGAGGTGCTGCGCCGGCTGCGGCGCCGCTCGCTCGCCCGGCTGCGCCAGGAGATCGAGCCGGTCGAGCCGGCGTCGCTGGCGCGCTTCCTCACCGCCTGGCAGCACGTCGAGACCCCCGGCCGGGGCGGGCGGCTGCGCGGTGTCGACGGCGTCCTCACCGTGGTCGGACAGCTCGCGGGCTGCCCCGTCCCCGCGAGCGCGCTGGAGTCGCTGGTGCTGGCCTCCCGGGTCAGCGACTACGAGCCGGCGCTGCTCGACGAGCTCACCTCCAGCGGCGAGGTGCTGTGGTCCGGCCACGGCACCCTGCCCGGCCACGACGGCTGGGTCTCGCTCCACCTCGCCGACCAGGCCCACCTGACGCTCCCGGAGCCCACCGCCGTCGAGGCCGGCTCCTGGGGGCAGCTGCACCAGGCGGTGCTCGACGCGCTCGAGCCCGGCGGCGCCTTCTTCTTCCGCCAGCTCCAGCGCGCGGTCGACGGTGTCGTCGACCAGATGCCCAGCGACGACGCCCTCGCCGGCGTCGTCTGGGACCTCGCCTGGGCGGGACGGATCGGCAACGACACGCTCGCTCCGCTCCGCTCGCTGGTCGGCGGACGCGGCAGCCACCGCTCCCGGCGCCCGGGGCCGCGGGTGGTGCGCAGCGGCCCGCCCCACACCGCCGGCCGCTGGGCGCTGCTCCCCGAGCTCGACACCGACCCCACCCGACGCGCCCACGCGGCTGCCGAGCGGCTGCTCGACCGCCATGGCGTCGCGACCCGTGGCGCGGTCACCAGCGAGCGCACGCCCGGGGGGTTCGCCGCGGTCTACAAGGTGCTCTCCGCGTTCGAGGACTCCGGACGCTGTCGACGCGGCTACTTCGTCGCCGGCCTCGGGGCGGCCCAGTTCGGCACCGCCGGCGCCGTCGACCGGCTGCGCACCTTCGCCGAGCTCGACCCCGACGCCAAGCCGGTCGCGACCGCGCTGGCCGCCACCGACCCGGCCAACCCCTACGGCGCGGCCCTCGCGTGGCCCGAGAGCGAGGGTGGCCACCGGCCCGGGCGCAAGGCGGGCGCGATGGTGGTCCTCGTCGACGGCGCGCTCACCCTCTACGTCGAGCGCGGCGGCAAGACCCTGCTCACCTGGTCCGACCAGCCCGAGCTGCTCACCCCCGCCACCGAGGCGCTGGCCACGGCCGCGCGCCGGGGCCAGCTCGGCCGGCTCACGGTCGAGCGGGCCGACGGCGAGCAGCTGCTCGGCGGCGGCCGCACCCCGCTGCGCGAGGCGCTGGCGGCCGCCGGCTTCGCCACCACCCCGAAGGGGCTGCGGCTCCGTGCCTGAGGGCGACGCCGTCGTCCGCACCGCCCGCCGGCTCGACCGGGTGCTGCAGGGCCGCACCCTGACCCGCACCGACTTCCGGGTCCCCCGGTTCGCGGTCGCCGACCTGGCGGGCGGGGTGGTCGCCGGCACCCGCACCCGGGGCAAGCACCTGCTCACCCGGATCGACCTCCCCGAGCGGGCGTGGACCCTCCACACCCACCTGAAGATGGAGGGCAGCTGGCGCGACTACGCGCCCGGCCAGCGTTGGGGACGCCCGGCCCACACCGCCCGGGTCGTGCTCACCACCGCCGACCACGTGGTCGTGGGCTTCTCCCTCGGGATCGTCGAGCTGCTCCCCCGCGACCGTGAGGAGAGCGTGGTCGCCCACCTCGGCCCCGACACCCTCGGCCCGGACTGGGACGCCGCCGAGGCCGCCCGCCGGCTCGCGGACCACCCCGAGGAGGAGATCCGCGATGCCCTGCTCGACCAGCGCAGCCTCGCCGGCGTCGGCACGATGTGGGCGGCCGAAGCACTGTTCGCGGCGCGGGTCCACCCCCGCACGAGGGTGGCGGACGTCCCCGACCTCGAGGCGCTGGTGACCACGGCGCAGCAGCTGCTCGCCGCCGCGGCCGAACGACGCCCCCGCACGACGTGGGTCTACGCACGCCACCGGCGACCGTGCCCGCGGTGCGGGGCCGCGGTGCGGACGCAGCAGACCGGTCCGCCCGGGCGCGAGCGCCCTGCGTACTGGTGCCCGCGGTGCCAGCCGGCACCGGGCGAGGGCTGACGACTCAGGCGGCGGAGGCGACGACCGGGCCGGTCGGGGCGTCGACAGCCACGGTGGACTCCTCCACGGCGACCAGCGTCGAGACGTCGGAGAGCACCTCGGAGAGCGGGATGTCGAGGGCGGCGCACAACGAGGCGAGCAGCTCCGAGGACGCCTCCTTCTGACCCCGCTCGATCTCGGAGATGTAGCCGAGCGAGACCCGGGCCTCCGCGGAGACCTGCCGCAGGGTCAGCCCGCGCTGCAGCCGTCGGCTGCGGAGCACATCCCCGAGCAGTCGTCGGAACAGCACCATGCGGGTCACCTCCTCGGCTTGCGAGCGTCCGTGGGGGCAACGCTACCGGAGGCCGGGTTCTTCCCCGTGCAGAATCCGCCCGAGAGCGGCGAACGCCTCGTCGCAGGTCCGTTCCTGGACCTCCTCGCGCGACCCGCCCAGCGTGAGGGCGCGGACCTGGACCCCGCCGGGTCCGGCGACGGCGACGAAGACGGTGCCCGGCGGCTCGTCCTCCTGCGGATCGGGACCGGCCACGCCCGTGGTGCTGATCGCGAAGGTCGCCGCCATCGAGTGCCGGGCACCCTCGGCCATCGCACGGGCGCACTCCGGCGAGATCACCCCGTGCTCCTCGACCAGGCGCTCCGGGACCCCGAGCAGCGCCACCTTCACCGGCGTCGCGTAGGCGACGATCCCACCCAGGTAGACGGCCGAGGCCCCCGCCACGGTCGTCACCCGCGCCGCGAGCCTGCCCCCGGTCAGCGACTCCGCCGTCGCGAGCGTCTGGCCCCGGTGCGAGAGCTCTCGGAGAAGGTCGATCGCATCCACCTCACCGACGGTAGGCCATCATGGGCGACATGGCGCTGCCGATCGAGGACTACGCCCTGATCGGGGACCGGCACACCGCCGCCCTCGTCGGCCGCAACGGCTCCATCGACTGGCTGTGCCTGCCCCGCTTCGACTCCCCCGCCTGCTTCGCCGGGCTGCTCGGCACCGACGAGCACGGTCACTGGCAGCTGTGCCCCGTCGGGGAGTGGACCTCCACCCGCCGCTACGTCGACGACTCCACGGTGCTGGAGACCACCTTCACCACCCCCGACGGGGCCGCCACCCTGCTGGACCTGATGCCCACCGGCGACGGCCGCTCCGACGTCGTGCGCCGGCTGACCGGTGTGGAGGGCACCGTGCGGTTCCGCCACGAGTGGGTCGTCCGGATGGACTACGGCCACGTGCGGCCGTGGGTCACCCGGCACACCCTCGACCATGACGACCACGTGATCACCGCCGTGGCGGGCCCGGACCAGCTCGTGCTGCGAGGTCCCCGGCTGCCGAAGGCCGTGGACCACCGCCACGCCGACGAGTTCGACCTGGTGGCCGGACAGACGATGACCTTCTCCACCACCTGGGTGCGCTCCTCGGGGCCGCCGCCCGGCAAGGAGTCGATGCGCAGCAGGATCTCGGCCACCATCGCGGAGGAGCAGCGCTGGCTGAACTGCTGCCGGCTCGAGGAGCTCCCCCACCGCGACGTCGTCGCCCGGTCGCTGCTCACGCTGCGGCTGCTGACCCACGAGCAGACCGGGGGGATCGTCGCCGCGCCCACCACCTCGCTGCCCGAGGACTTCGGCGGAGAGCGCAACTGGGACTACCGCTACTGCTGGCTGCGCGACGCAGCGCTCACGCTGGAGTCGCTGATCGCCGCAGGTGCGACGGGCGAGGCCCAGGCCTGGCGCGCCTGGCTGCTGCGGGCCGCCGCCGGCGATCCCCAGGACCTGCAGATCATGTACGCCGTGGACGGTGCGCGTCGGCTGCCCGAGCTGGAGCTGGACCACCTGCCCGGCTACGCCGACTCGAGGCCGGTGCGGATCGGCAACGGGGCGGTCGACCAGCGGCAGAACGACGTGCTCGGTGAGGTGATGATCGCCCTCGGCGAGGCCCGGGAAGCGGGGCTCGAGAACGACCGGCACGCCTGGTCCCTCCAGCGCCAGCTGGTCGACCGGCTCGCCAGGACGTGGGAGCAACCGGACCACGGCCTCTGGGAGATCCGGGGACCGATGCAGCACTTCACCCACTCCCGGGCCATGGTCTGGGCCGCCTTCGACCAGGCCGTGCGCGCCGTCGAGGACCATGGCCTCGAGGGGCCGGTCGAGCACTGGCGCACGCTGCGCGACCAGGTGCACGCCGAGGTCTGCGAGCGCGGCTTCGACGACGAGCGCGGCACCTTCACCCAGCACTACGACACCACCGAGGTCGACGCGTCGCTGCTGGTGCTGCCGCTGATCGGATTCCTCGAGGGCGACGACCCGCGGATGCTCGGCACGATCGCGGCGATCGAGCAGGACCTGGTCCGCGACGGACTGGTGCTGCGCTACCGCACCGAGTCCGGTGTGGACGGGCTGACAGGGGACGAGCACCCGTTCCTGGCGTGCTCGTTCTGGCTGGTCTCGGCGTACGCCGAGGCCGGTCGGACCCGGGACGCGCACGCCCTGTTCGACCGGCTGGTGGGGCTGACCAACGACGTCGGGCTGCTCGCGGAGGAGTACGACGTCGGCGGGGACCGGATGGCCGGCAACTTCCCGCAGGCGTTCAGCCACCTCGCGCTGGTGCAGGCGGCGTTCCGCCTGCACCAGCGCCGTGGTTGAACAGGTCGATCAGCCCCGGCGGACCCGGAAGCTGATCTGCTCCGTCACCCGCTCGGCGGTGTCACTGCCGCGGTAGACGACCGTGATCGTCTTGCGACCCGGCTTGCCGAACGTGCCGAGGTTGAAGCGGACGCTGCCGTCGGTGAGGGTCTTCAGGTCACCCTTGCCGTGGCCCCGGACCCGCACGTCGCCGGTGACCGTCTGGTCGGGCGCCGTGAGGGTCACGTCGAGCCTGACCTTCGTCGAGCCGGCGTTGATCCGACCCTGCGGCAGTCGCTCGACGGTCATCTCCGGCGTCACGACGGGCGTCTCGCCGCCCTCGATGCTGACCGGGACCTCGACGGTCGTCCCCGAGGCCTCACCCGCCACCGTCAGCACCGCGGTGCCCGGCTCGACACCGTCGGGCAGCACCACCGAGACCGACGCCTTGCCGGCCTCGTCGTTGCTGTTGGCGTTGCCCGCGGGGCTCAGCGTCGTGACGACCGGGAAGGTCCCGAGCACCTCCTCGCCCATGCTGACCGTGACCTCGGTGTCGACCACGTCGGCCGGGCCGGTCATCGACAGCGAGGACAGGTCGAACGCCACCGTGTCGCCCGGCAGGTAGCCCTCCGGGGCGTCGGCGGGGAAGTCGACCCCGACGGCACGCTGGGCGTAGTCGGGCGCGAGCGGCTCGTCGCCCTCCTCGGTGTTCGCGAACTCGTCGAGGTAGTCCACCATCGCCTGCAGGTCGGTCTGCCCGGTGTCCTGCTTGCCCGCACCGTCGCTGAAGGTGGTGAAGTTGTCACCACCCCCGGCGAGGAACGAGTTCGCGGTGACCGAGTAGACCGCTGCCGGGTCCAGCGCCTCGCCGTCGAGCCAGATGCCGGTGATCCGCGAGCCTGCGGCGGCCGTCGGGTCGTAGGTGTACTCGAAGCCGTCGGAGACCCCCAGCCGCAGGAACGGCCGCGAGGCGCCGGCCGGCTGCCACTGCTGCTCCAGCACCTGCTCGATCTGCTGGCCCGTGAGGTCCATGTTCACCAGGGTGTTGGCGAAGGACTGCACGTTGGCGGCCTGGCGGTAGGTCACCGAGCGGGGGAACTCCTCCGCGGTGATACCGCGCAGGTCGTCGCGCAGTCCGCCGGGGTTCATGAAGGCGATCTGCGCGGAGCCGGCGGTCGGCGACTCGGTCGCCCACCGCTGCACCTCGGCGACGAGGTTGCCGAGCGTGGACTCGCCACCGCGGTTCTCCGCGCCCCCGGTGAAGCGGGCCCGGTCGAACGCACCGTCGATCGTGCCCAGGGCCACGGCGCCGAGCTCCTCGGCAGCCGCGACCGCCGCGTCGACGATGGCCTTGGTGGCCTGGTCGACGGGGAAGTTGGCCGGTCCGGCGTTGGCGGCCTTGAGCTTCAGCACCGCCTGCGACTTCGCGAGGACCTCGCCGGTGGCGGAGTCGACGGTGAAGACCAGCTTGTTGAGGTTGCTGCCGTACTGCCCCGCGGAGACGACGGGGCGCTCCTGGACCTGGCGCTCCGACCACCCGGCGACCGGGAAGGAGCAGTTGTACTCGAGGTGGGTGTGACCGGACACGATCGCGTCCACGTTGTCGTTGACGCCGTGGATGATCGAGCCGAAGTCGGAGGACGGGTTGTCGCCCATGGTGGCGCAGTCGGTGCCGGAGGCACCCTCGTGCACCAGCATGACCACGACGTCGGCACCCTCGGACTTCAGGTCGTCGGCGGCGGTGTTGGTGGCCTCGACGATGTCGGTCACCTCGATCTCGGAGATGCCCGCCGGGGAGACCAGCTCGGGCAGGTGCTCGGTGACGGTGCCGACGAAGCCGACCTGGACGCCGTCCATCTCCTTGATCCAGGTGCCCTCGAGGGCGTCGCTGCCGTCGTCCTTGAACTTCACGTTCGCGCCGAGGTACTGCCACTCGGCACCGCCGTCGGGGTTCTCCTCCGACTCCGGGGCCATCACCCGGTTGACGAGGTCGTCGTAGCCCTGGTCGAACTCGTGGTTGCCCACCGCGGACACCTCGAGGCCGGCCTCGTTGAGGGCGTCGATCGTCGGCTTGTCGTTGGCGATGAAGGAGTCGAACGTCGAGGCACCGATCAGGTCGCCGGCGGCGGCGAACACGGTGTTCGGGTTCGCGTCCCGCAGCTGCTTGACCGCACCCGCCATCACGGCAGCGCCGGCCGCGGAGCTGTTCGGGTCGTTGACGATCCGGCCGTGGAAGTCGTTCGTGGCCAGGACCTGGATGTCCTCGGGCCCGATGCCCGCCACGTCGAGGCCGATCACCTCGGGGTTGTGGTCGGAGGCCTTGAAGGGCGAGGAGGCGTCGAAGAGCTGGGTGACGTTGGAGTTGTAGCGGCTGTACTCGTAGGCCACCGGCTCCTCGGCGTTGATGTTCCAGATGTCGACGCCGGTCACCAGGGACTCCGCGGCCTCGTTGGCCAGGACGTGGTCGAGCGAGCCCGACTCACCGCCGAAGGAGTACGACGCCTCGCCCGGGTCGGTCGTCGAGCCGAGGTTGGCGTAGCCGTCCTCGTAGAGGACCTGCATCGGGTCCTCCTGGGTGTAGGCGTTGAAGTCGCCGGCCAGGAAGACGGCCCCGACCTCACGTGCCTCGGCGAACTCGGCGGCGAAGGCGCTCAGCGCCTCGGCCTGGCCGATCCGGTCGGGGTTGGCGTTGCCCTGCCCGGTGCCGTCGTTGGCGCCGGAGCCCTTGGACTTGAAGTGGTTGACGACCACGACGAACTCGCTGCCCTCGGCGCCACCGACCGGGCGGAAGACCTGGGCCAGCGGCTCGCGGGCGTTGTCGAAGTTCTCCTCGTCGACCAGGATCTCCGAGGCGCCGACGCGCGCGATGTCGGCCGGCTTGTAGATGAAGCCGGTGCGGATCACGTCCTCCTGGGCGACCGTGGGCCGGTCATAGCTCGGCGGGCTGGGGACGAAGTCCCACGTCCCCTCGCCGGCGTCGTCGTTCAGGGCCTCGACGAGGGTGCGGATCGCGAAGTCGCGGTTCTTGTCGAACTTCGCGGAGTTCTCCAGCTCCTCCAGGGAGACCACGCTCGCGCCGAGGGCGTTGATCGCCTCGACGATCTTGGCCTGCTGGCGGGCGAGGTTCTCCGGGTCGGCCGCACCGCGCGGGCCGTTGGGGTTGCACGAGTTGACCGTGGTCCGCTCGCCGTCACGGTCGCGGTAGTAGGTGCACGTGGTGCCCGGGAGGGCGTCGAACTCGACCCCCGTCGTCGGGAAGAAGTTGAGCACGTTGAAGGTGGCGAGCCGCAGGTCGCCACCGACGTCCTCGGGAGCGGGCGTGCGGGTGTTCTCGAACTCGGCCACCGCCGCGCCCGTGCCGGTGACGCGGCGCTGCGGCTGCAGCTTCCACTCACCGAACCGGTAGTCGAGGAGCACCTCGTCGTTGAAGGTCACCGCGGCGCCGACCCGCACGGGGTTGGAGGGGGTCAACCACGGGTAGGGCGTGTCGGTGTTCTCGCCGTCGCGGAAGTTGATCGTGGCGCCGTCGTCGAGCGTGATCGCGCGGCGGGCGTTCTCGGCCGCCACCCCGGCGGTGTCACCGGTCTGGGCGTCCTCGACCTCGGTGGGCACGACCAGCGGCTCGGTGCCCGAGGCCAGGCCGATCTCGCCGTAGTTGTCGGTGTTGTAGGAGTCGGTGACCGTGAACGGACCCTGCGGCGCGACGAGCTCGCTCTCGTGGGCCTCGCGCTCCGCGTCGGAGTCGAGGTCGGTCCACGGCACGCTCAGCGGGTCGACCGCCGGGAGGTCGTCGAGGACCGAGATGCTCTGGGCCACCACCTGGGTCAGGTCGAAGAACTCGTCGACGTCACCGACGACCTCGACGGACGTGCCGATCGGGGGCAGGTCGCGGGGGTCGATGCCGGGGGCGTAGACGAAGACCGCATCCGAGGCCCCGGGCGTCTCCGGCGTGCCGCCGGTCTGGATGACGACGCCCTGGAAGCCGCCGGTGGCGTAGCGGCCCGTCATCACACCGGTGGTGCGGACGTAGTCGCCCTCGAGCGGGCTGGCGGAGCCGGTGCCCTGGATCTCGGCGATGGTCCGGTCCTCGGGGGCCACGATGCCCTCACCCGGGGTGGGCGCGACCTCGCTGAGGTCGTCGGCGTTGTTGTCGGTGTCGTCGTGGTTGTCGTAGCGCTGGGCCGAGGTGGTCGCGGTGAGGTCGACGCCGGTGGGGGCGCCCTCGAAGGTGGTCGCACCGTTGCCGTAGCCGACCATGTCGCGGAGCGCGGCGCTGCCGGCGACGTCGCCGGTGCCGGTGAAGCCCGTCGTGGAGTTGAGCAGCAGCACCTGGCCGTCGCTGCCGCTCATGGCGAAGGCCGGGCTCGCGGTGGCGTCCACACCGGGGAGGGGGTCGCCGTTCGCGCCGGTGGCGCTCATCTGGATCACGTAGTGCTCGTCCGCGGCCACGGAGCCGCTGAGCGGGAACGCGTTGCCGGTGGTGCCGGCCTGGCTGCGGTACTGGATCGCGAGGCCGTCCAGGGACACCGCGCTTCCGGTGGGGTTGTAGAGCTCGACGAAGTCGGCGTCGTACGTGGCGCCCGAGTTGCCGCCGGCGCCGTACACCTCGCTGATCACGAGGTCCGGGCTGACGGCCTGGGCCGGCGCGGCCACGAAGACCAGCGGAGAGGTGAGCAAGGCGGCGACCGCGAGTCCGGTCAGGCCGCGGCGTGGAGAGGTCGAAGACACAGTGAGGTAGGGCCCTTCGAGAAGTGACGTGCACGACAGGGGGAGCGGGGAAGCCGGGCACACCCTAACCCGCTGCTCGGAGGGCGAACGGTCAGCAGTTGATGAAGATTCGGTGACGAATCCGTGGTCAGTTGCCGGTGCGGGAGCGGAGCTGATCTCGCTGCCGCCACACGTCGCGGAAGAACTCGTAGCCGGACCACAGCGTCATCGCCACGGCGCCCGCGAGCGCCACCTGGCCGAGGTAGAACACCAGCTCCCCGGCGAGTCCGAACCGGTCGAACGCACCTCCGTGGGCGTCGTCCCCGTGGGGCAGCGGCAGCGTCAGGACGCCGAGGGCGACCGCCTGCAGCGTGGTCTTGATCTTGCCGCTCGAGGCGGCGGCGATCACGACGTGCTGCAGGATCGAGAGCCGCAGCAGGGTGACACTCCACTCGCGGACCAGCACCACGATGGTGACCCACCACCAGATGTCGCCCACGAGGGAGAGCCCGATCAGGGCCATCCCCGTGATCGCCTTGTCCGCGATCGGGTCGGCGATCTTGCCGAAGTTGGTGACGAGGCCGTGCTTGCGCGCCAGGTCACCGTCGATCTTGTCGGTGATCATCGCCGCGGTGAAGATCGCGAACGCGACCAGCCGCCACGTGGTGGAGGCCCCGTCGTCGACGAGCAGCGCCCACGCGAAGAACGGGACCATCACGATCCGCAGCGTGGTGAGGGCGTTCGGCACGTTCCAGTTGCTGGGCGTGGCGGCCTGCTCGGTCACCGGATCTCCTTCGCGTAGAGGTCGACGCCCTCGGTGGAGACCACCTCGGCAGGAACCAGGTCGCCGACCGACGCCGCGCTCCCCGGCAGGTAGGTGGCACCGTCGACCTCGGGGCCCTGCTGGGCGGCGCGGCCGACGACCTCGCCGTCCACGGTCGACTCGACCAGCACCTCGACGACCTCGCCGATCCGCTCCTCCGCACGCTGGGCGGTCAGCTCCTCCACCAGTCCCTGGACGTGCTCGGCGCGGGCGCGCACCTCGTCCTCGTCGAGCTTGCCCTCGTAGGTCGCGGCCTCGGTGCCGTCCTCGTCGGAGTAGCCGAAGACGCCCGTGACGTCGAGCCGCGCGTCGACCAGGAACTCGCACAGGGTCTCGAGGTCGTCCTCGGTCTCCCCCGGGAAGCCGACGATCACGTTGGACCGGACCCCGGCCTGCGGGGACAGCTCCCGGATCCGTGCCAGCAGGGCCAGGAACGACTCGGGATCGCCGAACCGGCGCATCCGGCGCAGCACCGCGGCGCTGGCGTGCTGGAAGGAGAGGTCGAAGTAGGGCGCGACGCCCGGGGTGGTCGCGAGCGCCTCGACCAGGCCGGGCCGGGTCTCGGCGGGCTGCAGGTAGGACACCCGCACCCGCTCGATGCCGTCGACGGCGGCCAGCTCGGGAAGCAGCGTCTCCAGCAACCGCAGGTCGCCGAGGTCCTTGCCGTAGGAGGTGGAGTTCTCGCTGACCAGGAACACCTCCTTGACGCCCTGCTCCGCGAGCCACACGGCCTCGCCCAGCACGTCGGAGGGTCGACGGCTCACGAAGGAGCCGCGGAAGCTGGGGATCGCGCAGAAGGAGCAGCGCCGGTCACACCCGCTGGCCAGCTTGAGCGGAGCCATCGGCCCGCCCTCGAGCCTGCGGCGTACGGCGCGGGGGCCTCCCAGTCCGGGGACGGAGATGTCGTCGACCGAGGCCCCCCGCTCGACCGGTGAGATCGGCAGCAGCAGCCGCCGGTCCTGCGGGGTGTGCGGGTGGTGGGTCTCCCCCGCGACGATCGAGCGGAGCCGACCGGCGATGTCGGGGTAGTCGTCGAAGCCGAGCACCGCGTCGGTCTCGGGCAGCGAGGAGGCGAGGTCCTTGCCGTAGCGCTCGGCCAGGCAGCCCACCGCCACCACCGCCCGGGTGCGACCGGACTCCTTGAGGTCGGCGGCCTCGAGCAGGGTGTCGACGCTGTCCTTCTTGGCCGCCTCGACGAAGCCGCAGGTGTTCACGACGACGGTGTCGGCGTCCTCGGCGTCCTGCACGAGCCGGAAGCCGCCGGCCTCGAGCCGGCCGGCGAGCTCCTCGGAGTCGACCTCGTTGCGCGCGCAGCCGAGGGTCACGAGGGCGACCGAGAGCAGCTCGTCGGTGCCCGTCGGGGTGCCGGTCGAGGTGTCGGGGGATGTGGTGGAGGAAGTCATGTCCGCACGAGTATGCCGCCTCGGTCACCGGTGGGCCGCTTCCAGGGCGCCGCCGGCGACCCGGCACGCGGCGTCAGTCGGTGACGGTGAACAGGTCCTGGGCGCTCTTGCCCGTGGCGCCCAGCGGGCCGAGGTCCTCGCCGTCGACCGTGATCGCGAGCGAGCCGTCACTGGACTCGACCCGGACCGGCGGCGAGACCTCGAGGGTCCGGCTGTCGCCGAAGGCGATCTGGCCCTGGAAGACCACCTTGCCCTGGCCGTCGCGCACCCGCACCTGGGCACCGCCACCGGAGGCGGTCAGCACGACGGGGACCGGCGGGGCGGCCTTGGTGCCGCCGTTGCCGACGCCGGCCGAGCCGTTGAGGACCGGTCGCACTCCCTGCAGCTCCGCCGGGCTGTCCATCGCCAGCCGGGCGACCGACCAGGCGAGCACCACGGCCATCACCGCGGCGACCAGCACCGACCAGTTCGGACCACCGCGGGTGCCGCGGATCGAGCCGTGCGAACCGGTCGCGAGCTCGGCCTCGAACACGCGGCGCGGGCTGATGGGGGCGTCGGCGTAGCGCTCGTCGTAGGCGGTGAGCAGCGGGGTCACGTCCACGCCGAGCACCCGCGCGAGGGTGCGCAGGTGACCGCGGGCGTAGAAGTCGCCCCCGCACGGCGTGAAGTCGTCGACCTCGATGGACTCGATGACGTGGGGCCGGATCCGGGTCCGTTCGGCGAGCTGGTCGACCGTGAGGGCCAGGCGCGTGCGGGCGGCCGCGAGCTCGGGGCCGACGACGGGGTCGGAGGCCGGCTCGACGGCGTGGTCGTCGAGGAGCAGCGGCTCGACGGCGTGCCCCTCGCGGGCGATCGGCGAGACCCGGTCGCCCCAGACCTGGGTGTCCTCGACCAGCGGCACGCTGCCCGGACGTCGCAGCTCGCGACCCTCGGCGTCCTCCGCGTCGGCCGCCGGCGGCTCGCGGCGCAGCTCGACCCGGGTGGCGGCGACCGGCTCGCGCAGCGGGATCGGGGTGGCGCTGGCCACCACCGGCGTCTCGTCCGCGACGACCTCCTCGACCAGCACCTCGATCTCGCGGGCCTCGTCGGTCTCGCTCGCGCCGCCGTCGCGCTGGAAGAGCCCGGAGACGGTGTAGAGGGCGTGGGCGAGGACCGGGCGCGGGTGGACGATCCGGCGCACGGGGTCGGCCTCGGTGTCGTGCTCGACGACACGGCTGCTGCCCTCGGCGAGCAGGGCCAGGGCCTCGGTGAGGTCCTCCCCTGCTCCGGAGACCCGCGTCGAGAGCCCCAGCGGCAGGGCGAACGGAGCACCGTAGAGCCGCTGGGAGATCCGCGACTGCCGGCGGGCGCCGCCGTCGAGCTCCTCGAGCAACCGGGCAGGGTTGTGCACGACCATCACGAGCCGCCCGTCGCGCAGCAGGCCGCGGCGCGGGGTGTGCTCGACCCGGGCGAGCGCGCCCCAGGGCAGACCACCCCAGGTGTGACCCAGCCGCAGCCGCACCCCCTGGGTGTCCGCGACCAGCAGCGGGGTGCGGGCGTCCAGCAGGGCGGCGAGGTAACCGATCGCGATCAGGCCGAGCACGCCGGCGAGCACCCCGTCGAGGACGGCGCCGCTCTGCGCGGCGCGGGCGGCCCAGGCGATCGCCACGGCCGAGGCCAGGCCGCCGACCAGGGCGGCCAGGCCGGCGTTGCGCCGGACGACGACGCTGTCGGGAGCCAGGGCCAGCCCCGTCGGGGTGTCCTGGTCGTCGGCGAGGTCGGAGGCTTCGGTGTCGGGGTCGCGGAGCACGGGTGCTTCACTCATCAGGCTTCTCCCTGCACGACGGCGATGACGCCGTCGATCTCGTCGGGCTTGACGAGCACGTCGCGCGCCTTGGAGCCCTCGCTGGGCCCCACCACGCCGCGGCTCTCGAGGATGTCCATCAGCCGGCCCGCCTTCGCGAAGCCGACCCGGAGCTTGCGCTGGAGCATCGAGGTCGACCCGAACTGGGTCGAGACCACGAGCTCGATCGCCTGCACGACCAGCTCCATGTCGTCGCCGATGTCGTCGTCGAGCTCACGCTTGGCCGCCTGCGGCGCGGTCACGTCCTCGACGTAGGTCGGCTCCAGCTGCAGCTTGCAGTGGGCGACGACCTGGTGGATCTCGGCCTCGGTCACCCAGGAGCCCTGCACGCGGACGGCCTTGGAGGAGCCCATCGGCAGGAACAGGCCGTCACCCTGACCCACGAGCTTCTCCGCGCCCGGCTGGTCCAGGATCACCCGGCTGTCGGCCAGCGAGGAGGTGGCGAACGCCAGCCGCGAGGGCACGTTGGCCTTGATCAGGCCGGTGACCACGTCGACGCTGGGTCGCTGGGTCGCGAGCACCAGGTGGATCCCGGCCGCGCGCGCCAGCTGGGTGATCCGGACCACGGCGTCCTCGACGTCGCGCGGGGCGACCATCATCAGGTCGGCGAGCTCGTCGACGATGACCAGCAGGTAGGGGTACGGCGCGAGCTCGCGCTCGCTGCCCGGGGGCAGCTCGACCTTGCCGGCGCGGACCGCCTTGTTGAAGTCGTCGATGTGGCGGAAGCCGAAGTTGGCCAGGTCGTCGTAGCGCATGTCCATCTCGCGCACGACCCAGGCGAGTGCCTCCGCGGCCTTCTTGGGGTTGGTGATGATCGGCGTGATCAGGTGCGGGACGCCCTCGTAGGCGTTCAGCTCGACCCGCTTGGGGTCGACCATGATCATCCGGACCTCGTCCGGCGTGGCCCGCATCAGCACCGAGGTGATCATCGAGTTGATGAACGAGGACTTGCCGGAGCCGGTGGCACCGGCGACCAGCAGGTGCGGCATCTTCGCGAGGTTGGCGACCACGAAGCCGCCCTCGACGTCCTTGCCGAGCCCGGCGACCATCGGGTGGTGGTCGGAGCGGGCGGTGTTGGACCGCAGCACGTCCCCGAGGGAGACGATCTCCTTGTCGACGTTGGGGATCTCGATGCCGATCGCGGACTTGCCGGGGATCGGGCTGAGGATCCGGACGTCGGCCGAGGCGACCGCGTAGGCGATGTTCTTCGACAGCGCGGTGACCTTCTCGACCTTCACCGCGGGGCCGAGCTCGACCTCGTAGCGGGTGACCGTCGGGCCGCGGGTGTAGCCCGTGACCTGGGCGTCGATCCCGAACTCCTCCATCACCTGGGTGAGCCGGTCGACCACGGCGTCGCTGGCCTTGGAGCGGGCCTTGTGGACCGAGCCCGGCTTGAGGGTCCCGTTGTCGGGGAGCGTGTAGGTGATGTCGCCGGAGAGCGCGAGCTGCTCGACCCGTTGCGGGATCGGCGAGTGCGGGGGCGGGTCCAGGTCGCCCTTGTCCGCCGTGGCGGCTGCCGCTCCTGTCCCGGCGGACGCGGGGTCGTAGAGGTCCGGCACCACCGGCGTCAGCTCGGTGGGGGTGTCGTCGGCCGCGGGCTCCTGGTCCAGGCCCAGCCGCTTGCGCTTGCGCAGCTCGCGCTCGGAGAGCACCGGGGTGTCGTAGGCGGGGTCACCCATGCCGGGGTCGATGTCGGGGGTCGGCGCCGCCCCGTCGGGTGCGGACCGGCTGCGTGGCGTCGCCGTCGGCGTCGTCCGCGGCCGGCGTACGGCCGAGCATCGAGTCGCGCAGCGTGGCGAGCCTGGCGGGCACCTGGTAGACCGGCGTCGCGGTGATCACCAGCACGCCGAACACCGACAGCAGCACGAGCAGCGGCACCACGACGTAGGCCGAGCGGAGCAGGTCGAGCAGCAGGCTGCTCACGACGAAGCCGACCGCTCCCCCGCCGAACTGCAGCTCGGTCGCGTCGCCGAGCTCGGGCTGCGGGTTGCCGCTGGCGATGTGGACGATGCCGAGCACGCCGAAGCCGAGCGCCAGCCAGCCGATCACCTGGCGACCGGCGGGGCCGTTGTGCTCGGGGTCGCGCATGTTGCGCCAGCCGATGAGCACCAGCATCACGGGCACCAGCCAGCCGACCTTGCCGACCGACCCGGAGACGACCGTGCGGGCGACGTCCATGGCTCCCCCGGGCAGCTGCCACCACACGGCGGCCGCGGCGACCACGGCGAGCGCGATGAGGGAGAGTCCCACCCCGTCGCGGCGCTGCTCGGGCTCGAGGTCGCGGGCGGCACCCCCGACCTTGCGCGCCCCGGCCCCCAGGCCGTGCGCGGTGGCCATCCAGGTGGCACCGACCCCGCGGCCGAGCGCGCCGAAGCCGCGCGCGACCGGGCCGGGCCCGTTGCGGACCGCCCGAGGAGCCGGCCGGCTCGTCGAGGGTCGGGAGGTGGAACGGGTACTCCGGGATCGGGAGGTCGAGCTGCTCCTCGAGCTGGGCTTCGACTTCGACTTCGAGGTCGAGGACCGGGACGAGGACGTGCTCTTGCTCCGCGACCCCGGCGGGGAAGACGTACGGGTCGCCATGGTGTGAAGGCTAGGCCACCGTCACTCCAGTCACATGCACCACACGATGCGTGTCGCCGTCAACCCTCGCCGAGTCGGCGGTGCGGGTTCACGGCGCGGTGAGCGGGAGCCGGAGGGTGAAGGTGCTGCCGGCGCCCAGCTCGGAGCTGACCTCGATGTCGCCGCCGTGGAGCTCGGCGATGGTCCGCGAGATGGCCAGACCCAGCCCGGTCCCCGGGATGGTGAGCGCCTCGGGGTTGGTGGAGCGGTGGAACGCCGAGAACAGCCGCACCTGGTCCTGGGTGGAGATGCCGAGCCCGGTGTCGCTGACCGCCACCTCGCCGAGCCCGTCGTGGGCGCGCACGCTCACGACCACCTTGCCGCCCCGCGGGGTGTACTTGACCGCGTTGCTGCACAGGTTGTCCACGACCCGGGGCAGCTCCTCGGCGTCGCCGGTGACCAGCACCGCGGTCGACCCGGGATCGAGCTCCACGCTGACGCCGGCGTTCTCGGCCTGGATCCGCAGCATCTCCATCGAGGAGTGGCACAGGTCGCGCAGGTCCAGCGGGACCCGCTCCACCTCGCGGCGGCCCTGCACCCGGGAGTAGTTGAGGAGGTTGGTCACCAGCCGGTCCAGCCGCGCGGCGTTGCGGCTGATCGCGTCGACGGAGGCCGGACTGACGCCGGCGTCCTCGAGCAGCTCGGTGTGGCCGATGATCGAGGTGAGGGGCGTCTTCAGCTCGTGGGAGATCGTGGCGATCAGCTCCACCTTGTAGCGGTCGAGCTCGCGCAGCTCGCCGAGCAGCCGCCGCTCCGTACGCCGCAGCCGCACGTCGCGCACCATCCGACCCAGCTCGCGGCCGGCCTCGTGGAGGGCGTCGACCTCGAGGGTGTCGAAGTCGGCCTGGTCGTTCTCCCGCAGCACCGCGAGGTACCCGAGCACCTCACGGTCGACCCCCACGGGGGCCAGCAGCCCGTGGGACCACCCCTGCTGGACCATCCGTGCCTGCATCGCCGCGGGGACCGAGAGGTCGCCGAAGTCGTCGTCGCGCAGGGAGAACGTCAGCGGGCGGAGCCTGCCGCCGGCGGCGTGCCGCACCAGGTCGGCGCGCAGCGAGTGGACCAGGTCCTCACCGCCCCCCACCGCCGAGGGCATGCCACCCAGGTGGTGGTCGTGGTCCTCGACGTTGTCCGGGAAGACCCGCAGCGACACCTGCGCGAGGGGCAGTGCCGAGAACAGCGCCTCCGCCGCCTCCTGCAGTGCCGGATCGATCTCGAGGGTGCCCGAGAGCAGCGCGAGATTCTTCAGCGCCTCGCCCAGCCGCACCTGCCGCCTGAGCTCCTCGCGGCGCTGCGCGTTCTCCAGCGCCAGGCCCGCCTGCACCGCGAACATCTCCAGCAGCTCGCGCTGCTGCTGGTTGGGGACCCGGTTGTCGGCCGGCAGGTCGACGGCCATGTTGCCGAGCAGCGTTCCGGACGAGGAGTACAGCGGCGCGTAGAGCGCGTTGAGGGGGTGCCAGGCCTCGGGGTCGTCGGAGACCTCGAGGTCGGGGACCCAGAGGCTCTCGATCTGCTCGGGCGGCAGCCGGTCGTGCGGGACGAACCGGAGGATGCCCCAGTGGTCGGCGATGGAGAACTCACGCTTCAGCAGGTTCTCCGCCGGGGTGCGTCGCCCGAGGATCTCCTCGCGGACCTTGTCGTCCCCGCTCACCGCGGCCATGACGAAGGTGTCTCCCTCGAGCCGGGAGATGGCCGCGACGCCGTAGCCGAGCCCCTCGCAGACGCCCTGGGCGATCTCCTCGAGGACGTCGGCGAGGTCGGCCGACGAGCTCACCCGCCGGGTGACCTCGTAGAGGCGACGGACGCCGTCGGCATTGAAGGTGTCGAAGCGCGTCATGCGTCCCTCCCCCCCGAGCCGGGGCTCCTCAGGCCTCGATGACCACCGGGATGATCATCGGGCGGCGGCGGTGGGTGTTGCTCACCCACCGTCCCACGACCCGGCGAATCGTCTGCTGCAGCTGGTAGGAGTCCACGACCCCGTCGCTGACAGCGCGGTTGAGGGCGTCGATGATCGGCTGCTTGATCTCGTCGAAGGTCGAATCGTCCTCCGCGAAACCCCGCGCATGGATCTCCGGGCCGCTCGACACCTTGCCGGTCACCGAGTCGACGACCACGATGACAGAGATGAACCCCTCTTCGCCGAGGATTCGCCGGTCCTTGAGGTCGGACTCGGTGATGTCGCCCACCGAGGAGCCGTCGACGAAGACGTAACCGCACTCGACCTTGCCCGCCACGGAGGCCACGCCGTCGACCAGGTCGACGACGACGCCGTCCTCGGCGATGACCACGCGCTCGTCCGGGACGCCGGTACGCCGCGCCAGCGCGCCGTTGGCCAGCAGGTGCCGGATCTCGCCGTGCACCGGCAGCACGTTGCGCGGCTTGACGATGTTGTAGCAGTAGAGCAGCTCGCCGGCGCTGGCGTGGCCGCTGACGTGGACCAGTGCGTTGCCCTTGTGGACGACGTTCGCGCCGAGCCGCGCCAGGCCGTTGATGACGCGGTAGACGGCGTTCTCGTTGCCGGGGATCAGGCTGGAGGCGAGCACCACGGTGTCGCCGGGCTCGATGTGCACGAAGTGGTGGTTGCGCTGCGCGATCCGGCTCAGGGCGCTCAGCGGCTCGCCCTGGCTGCCGGTGGAGACCAGGACCTGCTGCTCGGGCGGCAGCGTCGCCAGCTCCTTGGCGTCGACCACCACTCCGGGCGGCACCGTGAGGTAGCCGAGGTCGCGGGCGATCGCCATGTTGCGGACCATGGAGCGGCCGACGTAGCCGACCTTGCGGCCGTGCTCGACGGCGGCGTCGAGCACCTGCTGCACCCGGTGGATGTGGGAGGCGAAGCAGGCCACGATCAGCCGCTGGTCGCTCTCGTGGAAGACCCGCTCGAGGACCGGCGCGATGTCCTGCTCGGAGGTGGTGAACCCGGGCACCTCGGCGTTGGTCGAGTCGACCATGAACAGGTCGACGCCCTCCTCGCCGAGCCGAGCGAACGCGCGCAGGTCGGTGATCCGGCCGTCGAGGGGCAGCTGGTCCATCTTGAAGTCGCCGGTGTGGAGCACCAGGCCCGCGCCGGTGCGGATCGCGACCGCGAGGGCGTCGGGGATGGAGTGGTTGACCGCGATGAACTCGAGCTCGAACGGGCCGAAGGTCAGCGTGTCGCCCTCGCGCACCTTGTGGTGCACCGTCTCGCGCAGCCGGTGCTCTCGCAGCTTGCTGTCGAGCAGGGCCAGGGTCAGCTCGGAGCCGACGAGCGGGATCGTGCCGCGCTCCCGGAGCAGGAACGGCGTGGCGCCGATGTGGTCCTCGTGCCCGTGGGTGAGCACCAGCGCCTCGATGTCGTCGAGCCGGTCACGGATCGGCTCGAAGTCGGGGAGGATCAGGTCGACGCCGGGGTGGTTCTCCTCGGGGAAGAGCACCCCGCAGTCGACGACGAGCAGTCGGCCGTCGTACTCGAAGACGGTCATGTTCCGGCCGACCTCGCCCAACCCCCCGAGGGGGATGATCCGGAGCCCGCCCTCGGCGAGCTCGGCGGGCGCGGACAGTTCCGGGTGGGGGTGGGACATCAACATCCTTCTCTTCGGTGGGGACCGCGCGTCTGGCGGGCCGTCAGGTGGTGGTCACAGCAGGCCGGACGCCGCCAGGCCCTCGCGGAGCGCAGCGACCTCCTGGTCGTCCAGCGCCACGAGGGGGGCCCGGACCCGACGGTTGTCGAGCACCCCGAGCAGCTCCAGGGCCGCCTTCGCGGTGGTGGCGCCGTAGTTGTCGACCTTCATGATGGCGTCCATCGCGGGCAGCAGGTGACGGTACAGGGCCAGGGCGCCGGTGTGGTCGCCGTGGAAGAACGCGCCCGCCATCGCGGCGAGCATCTGGCCACAGGCGTGCCCGGCGACCGACACGAACCCGCAGGCACCGTGGGCCAGCCAGGCCAGGTTGGCGTGGTCGTCGCCGGAGTAGACGGCGTAGCCGAGGTCGACGAGGTGGACGCCACGGGTGAAGTCGCCGACGGCGTCCTTGACCGCCACCACGGGCCCGACGTCCTTGACCGCGGCGTAGGTGTCGAGCGCGATCGTCGTTCCGGTGCGGCCCGGCACGTCGTAGAGCATCACCGGCACGTCGGTGGCGCGGGCCACCTCGGTGAAGTGGTGGCGCACCCCCGCCTGTCCGGGCCGGTTGTAGTACGGCGTGACGAGCAGCAGCCCGTCGGCGCCGAGCTTCTCGGCCTGACGGGCCAGACTGATCGAGTGTGCGGTGGCGTTGCTGCCGACCCCCGCGACGACCTTCGCCCGGTGGCCGACGGCGTCCCGGACGGCGCGCAGCACCTCGCCGGCCTCGGCGTCGCTGGTGGTGGCCGACTCCCCCGTGGTGCCGCTGACGACGACGCCGTCGTGGCCGTTGTCGACGAGGTGGGCGGCGATCGCCGCGGTCTGGTCGAGGTCGACCGACCCGTCCTCGGCGAACGCGGTCGCCATGGCCGTCAACGTGCGGCCGAACGGGGCCTCGGGGGCGGTCGCTGGCGTCATGGGGTCAGGGTATCGGCTCGCCTACCCCAGACCGGGTCCCGGCGGGCGGGTTTGCCGGTTTTGCTCCGCGGACGCACGAGCGCGCTCACCATGGTCGTTGCGCCCATCCCCCGAGGGCGCAGCGCCACGTCTGGAGGCACCGTGCCCAGCCCGTCCACCCCCCTCGTGCGGCCCGTCAGGGTCCTGCTCCTCGTGCTGGCCACCCTCGCAGCGCTCGTGCTGTCCGTCGCCCCCGGCACCGCCGCCCCGCCCGCGACACCGCCGGGTCAGGGATCCGGGCCCGCGACGCCGGGTGCCGGGACGCCGAAGGAGCCCAAGGAGCCCGCTCCGGAGGTCTGGACCGGATACCCCGGGACGAACACGGCCCACGACACCTACGGCTACCCCTGGCCGGCCGCCCCCGACTGCAACGAGTCGAACGTCGGCACCGGGAGCTGCGTCAACGACGGCCTCGGCTTCTTCCAGGGTCAGTGCACCTCCTGGGTCGCCTACCGCCTCGGCCAGCGCAACGGCGTGGCCTTCAGCAACTGGTACGCCGGAGTCCACTGGGGCAACGCCTCGGAGTGGGCGAGGGTCGCGAAGGGGCAGGACATCGCCGCCAACAAGGTCCCGGCGACCGGTGCGGTCGGCTGGTACGCGCGCGGCCACGTCTCCTACGTCGAGTCCGTCAACACCGACGGCAGCGTCGTCATCTCGGAGATGAACACCGACGGCCACAACGGCTTCCACCTCACGACCGTCTACCCCGGCCAGTCCGGCTGGCCCGACAAGTTCATCCACGTCGCCGACGTGGTCCCGGTCGACTACACCGCGCCCGAGCAGCCCGACGCGCTCGACGCCGACCCGGCGAAGGCCGGCGTGCAGGTCCGCTGGAAGCGGCCCGCCGACGACCTCGGCGTCACCGGCTACACGGTGCTGCGCGACGGGATCGCCGTCGCCGAGACCGCCACCCCGGCGTACCTCGACCGCCAGGCCTCGCCCGGACAGGCCTACACCTACTCCGTCACCGCCCGCGACGCCGCCGGCAACGTCTCCACGGCCGCCACGACCGTGGTCGACCTGCAGGCGGCCGCCTCGGCGCGGCTCGCGCAGCCCTACCTGCCCGGCACCGCCCGCAGCGTCCGGGTCGGGGACCGTGAGGTGGTCTGCGGGCTGCTCGGCGGACCGCGCAACCAGCGCCTCGGCTGCACCCGTCGTACGCCGACGGGGCCGGACGTCGTGCGCGCCGGCCGTGACGTCGCGTGGGGCGCGGAGGCCACCCGCACCTTCCTCGCCGACCAGGACGGCCGGGTGTGGTTCTGCCGCGACCTCGCCTCCCGCGCCGGTGGGGTCTCCCACGCCTGCGTCCCGTTCGACCGCACCACGCGCAGCTGGGGCTTCGACCGCGTCGACACCACCCGGGCACCGCTGGCCCGTCCGACCTGGCTGGCCACGCCGGCCGGTCCCTCGCGCTGCGGCTCCGTCTCCGACCGGGCGACCTGCTCGGTCGTGACCGAGCAGGGCTGGCGGGCCCCGCGGCGTGCCGACCGCGCCGCGCCCGGCGACCCGCTCTCCCGCGCCTTCGTCGCCACCCGCGACGGCGTCGCGTTCTGCCGCGTCGTCGAGGGCCGGGCCGCCTGTGCCGAGCTCGGGCAGCGGGGCGGTTGGGGCCGCGACGTCACCGCCGGCCGCGGTGTGCGCCACGGCCGCTGGGTCCCCGGCGAGACCGGGCCGCAGCTGTGGCCCGTCGGCGCTGGAAAGCGTGTCACCGTCGAGGTCGACCCCGTTCCCGCCGGCACCCCGCGCCGCACCCTCCACCAGCGCCTGGGCTGACCGGCACAATCGGCGGCATGACCGCCGACGTCCCGGGACTCCCCACCGACCAGCAGCAGCTGCTCGACGACTGGCTGCCGGGGTGCGTCCTGGTACGTGACCACACCTGGGGTCTGGTCGACCGCGTCGTGGTCGAGCTCGCTGTGGACGGCCGGCACTACCTGCTCAAGGCGGGCGGACCGTCCGACGGGCACATGGCCCGCGAGATCCGTGCCCACGACGAGTGGCTCGAGCCGTGGACGACGCGGGGGCTGGTCCCCCGCCGGGTCGCGAGCGACGTGGGGCGGCGAACACTGCTGACCACGTTCCTGCCGGGACGGCTCGTACAGGGCACTCCCGCCGCGGTCGACCCCGTCGTGTTCCACCAGGCCGGACGGCTGCTGTCGCTGCTGCACGACCAGCCGGGCAGCGAGGACCCGGACTTCGAGCGCCGCGAGAACGCGAAGGCCCTCGCCTGGCTCGACCAGCCGCACCGGATCCCGCCCGCGACCGAGGACCGGCTCCGCACGGAGATCGCCGCGTGGGACGAGGACCTGGCGACGCCCCTCGTGCCGACCCACGGCGACTGGCATCCGCGGAACTGGATCGTGGACGAGACCGGCACCGTCCTGGCGATCGACCTCGGCCGGGCCGACCTGCGCCCGGCCGCGTCGGACCTGCTGCGCCTGGACTCCCGCGAGTTCCGGGGCGCGCCACACCTCGAGGCTGCGTTCCTCGACGGCTACGGCGCCGACCCGCGCGGCCGCGACCCCGCCGCCTGGCACCGGATGCGACTGCGCGAGGGGATCAGCACGGCCGTCTGGTCCCACCGAGTCCACGACGAGGCGTTCGAGCGGCACGGCCACGGCATGGTCGCCGCCGCGCTGGCCGACCTCTGAGGCCGGCCCGCCCCGTCACCGCACCCGCTCCCAGGTGACGACGTCGAAGTCCGCACCGGGGACCCGGTCGGCCTCGACCCACTCGACGGGGTCGAAGGACGGGTAGACGGTGTCGCCCTCGGGCGAGCGGTGCACCTCGCTGAGCACCTGCGCGTCGGCGAGGGGCAGCGCGGCGGAGTACACCTGGGCGCCGCCGGCGACGTAGACGTCGCCGGGCAGGTCCGCGGCCCGCGCCAGCGCCTCCTCGAGGCTGCTGGCGACGGTCACGCCGTCCGCGGTCCACGTCGGGTCGCGAGTCAGCACGATCGTGGTGCGGCCGGGCAGCGGCCGGCCGATGGAGTCGTAGGTCGCGCGCCCCATCACCAGCGTGTGACCCAGGGTGGTGGCGCGGAAGTGCGCGAAGTCGGCGGGCAGCCGCCACGGGATGTCGCCGCCGCTCCCGATCACGCCGTTCTCGGCCACCGCGGCGATCAGGACGACGCGCTGGTCAGACCGCAATGGGGGCCTTGATGCCGGGGTGGGGGTCGTAGCCCTCGACGGCGATGTGCTCGAGGTCGAAGCCGTCGAGCGCCGTGACCGAGGGGTCCAGCCGCAGCGTCGGCAGCGGCCGCGGCTCGCGGGTCAGCTGCAGCCTGGCCTGGTCGAGGTGGTTGGAGTAGAGGTGCGCGTCGCCGAAGGTGTGGACGAAGTCACCGACCTCGAGCCCGGTGACCTGGGCGACCATGTGCGTCAGCAGGGCGTAGGAGGCGATGTTGAACGGCACGCCGAGGAAGACGTCGGCGCTGCGCTGGTAGAGCTGGCAGGAGAGCCGGCCGGGGCCCTGCTCGGAGGGTGCGACGTAGAACTGGAAGAACGCGTGGCAGGGCGCGAGCGCCATCTGCGGGATGTCGGCGACGTTCCAGGCGCTCACGAGGTGGCGGCGGCTGTCCGGGTCGGTCGCGCAGGTTGTCCACCAGCTGCGCGACCTGGTCGACGTGGCGGCCGTCCGGTGTCGGCCACGAGCGCCACTGGTAGCCGTAGACCGGGCCGAGGTCGCCGTCGGCGTCGGCCCACTCGTCCCAGATCGTCACGCCGCGGTCCTGGAGCCACTTCACGTTGGTGTCGCCGCGCAGGAACCACAGCAGCTCGGCGAACACCGAGCGCGTGTGCACCTTCTTCGTGGTGACCAGCGGGAAGCCCTCGCTCAGGTCGAAGCGCATCTGGTGGCCGAAGACCGACAGCGTGCCGGTGCCGGTGCGGTCGCTCTTCGAGACGCCCTCGACGAGGACCCGCCGGAGGAGGTCGTGGTACTGGTGCACGCCCCGAGCGTAGTCCTCAGAGGTCGACGGTCCCGGCAATGGTCGTGCGCGTCTCGCCGCCGACGGTGACCCGGCCGTCGACCACCGCCACGTGCACCCGGCCGGCCCGGTGCAGCACCGTCCCCTGGGAGGCGACGTACGCCGCAGGCAGGGTCGTTCCGCCCAGCCACTGCCCGATCCCGGCGTTGAGCGACCCGGTGACGGGGTCCTCGGGCATGCCGAGCCCGGGGCAGAGCGCCCGCACCTCGACGGCGAGCGGCCCCTCGGCGTACGGACCCACGGCGCCGACCTTCAGCCCGCCGAAGGCGGCCCAGTCCGGCTCCAGGGCCAGCACCGCCGCCGCGTCGGCCAGCAGCACCCCGACCCAGCCGGGCCCGTTGTCGATCCAGGCCGCGTCGAGCAGCGCCCCGCGGTCCACCCGCAGCGCGGTCGCGATCGCCGCGAGGTCCTCCGGCGACACCGGGCCCGAGCGCAGCAGCGGTGGCGCGTCGAAGGCGAGCACGTCGCCGCGTCGGACCGTGACCAGCCCGGCACCGCACTCCTGGACCACGTCCTCGCCGGCGGGCTCTCCCCCGGCCTCGAGCCAGGCGTGGGCGCTGCCGAGCGTCGGGTGTCCCGCGAACGGGAGCTCCCCGTCGGGGGTGAAGATGCGCAACCGGTAGTCGGCGGCAGGGTCGGTCGGCGCCAGCAGGAACGTGGTCTCGCTGAGGTTGGTCCAGCGCGCGAACGCCTGCATCTGGTCGTCGGTCAGGCCCTCCGCCGCGTGCACGACCGCCACCGGGTTGCCCCGCAGCGGCTCGGAGGAGAACACGTCGACCTGTCGGAACTCGCGCACCGCGCCAACCTAGCGGGCCAGCACCGGGGGCTCCGGCACGTCCTGCGACACCTCCGCGCGCTCGATGCACACGTCGGCCCGCCCCCGCACGCACTCGAAGATCCGGTAGTCGCCCTCCGAGGGCATCTGCAGCATGTCCTGGTACTGCTTGTCCTGCAGCTTGTGCACCACCGCGAACCAGAACGTCCCGTCGCGGTAGGTCCACCCCACCGCCCGGTCGCTCGGCGAGTACAGCCGTGGGATCCGACGACCGGTGCGGCTCGCGTGGACCACCAGCTCCCCCCGGGCGTCGCGGACGAGCAGGTAGCGGCCGTCCGGGGTCAGCCGCCCGTCGGTCCCGGGGACCGGGTTGCCGCGGAGGTACGGCGCCGCCTGCAGGGTGTAGCCCCCCGGGGCGTGGCTGAGCCGCGCTCCCCCGGCGGTGTCGGCCAGCTCGCCGGAGACCGCGAAGGCGTCACCCGCCACGGGCTCCCACACGTAGTCCTCGCCGCGGGCGGAGTAGAAGACCTGCTCGCCGTCGATGGCGATGGGACCGCTGCCGCCCACGGGCTGGCCGCCGGCGGCCCCGGGGGCGGCCAGCGAGCGGCGTCCCACCTCCTCGCCGATCCGGGTGTCGTGGACGACCACCTCGGGCCTGCCCTCGCCGGGGTCGGCCCACGCCACCCAGCCGTTGTCGGGCTCGACGACCAGCCCGTCCCCCGGGACGGTGCTGCCCAGGGTGACCCGGGTGCCGTCGCGCTCGACCATGACGACCTGGCCACGGTCGTCGGCCAGCACGACGCCGCCGGGGACCGTCACCAGGTCGACGACCGGCCGCACGGCCACGCTGACCTCGGCGAGCTGGAGCCGCCCGTCGGCGTACCAGGCCATGGGCAGCGGGTTCACGCCCGGCCGCACCTCGTCGGGGCGGGTCCGGTCCGCGTCCAGCCACCACTGGCCGCCGACGACGGCCGCGACCACGAGCGCGAGCACGGTCAGCACACCCACCACCCGGCGTACGACGCGGCGCCGGCGGGTCCGCGCCTCCTCCTCGACCTCCCCGGCCGGCAGCGGGTCGACCGGGATCGCCTCGAGCGCCAGCTGGACGTCGGTGTCGGGGAGCAGCGGGACGGGTCCGAGCGCGCGGCCCAGCACGTCGGCCACCTGGTGCTCGGCGAGCTCGGCCACCTGGCGCAGCACGACGACCTCGCGCGCGTCGGCGGCCCGGCCTCCGAGGGCCGCGAGGACCTGCTCCAGCCGGTCGGCGGCCTCACCCTGCTCGGGGTCGGCGGCGGGCGCGGTCGCGACGGCCGTCCCCGCCCGGCGCTGGTGGCGCTCCCGGGCCGCGAGCAGCTCGCGGTGGACCACCACGTCGACGTCCTCCTCGCGGTGGAGCCGGGGGAAGTCGCCCACCACCGCGACGAGCGCCTCGAACGCGATCGAGCGCGCGGTCGGGACGGGGTGCCCCAGCATCGCCACGGTGCGCACGAGGCTGGGCCAGCGCGCCGCGAGGTACGCAGCGAACTGCTCGCCCTGCGGGACGCGGTCTCGGGTCATGGTCTCGGTGGTTCGGAGCGACCCGGCGCGAGGCTTGGTCTCGTCAGGCGTGCAACGACATCGGCCCGTAGACGACCCGCTCGTGCTCGAGCAGGGTCACCTGGTCGACGCCCTCGGCCGCGAGGTCGGACCAGATCTCGCCGATCCACGACTCGGCGTCGGCCTGGCTGGTGAACCGCTGCCCGTCGAAGTCATCCGGGACGCCCACCTCGGCGCCCGTCTTGTCCTCCAGCCGCCACCACCAGGGGCGCTCGGCGGCCGTGGGTCGGCGGAACGTGGAGGGCTGGTCGGGCAGGTTCATCTCAGGACTCCCGGACACTGGTGTCGACGAAGGGCGGCTGGGTGAGCTGGAAGACCTCCCGCCGGCCGCGCACGTCGACGCCCACCTCGGCGTCGGCCGCGACCAGCGTCGGCACCAGCGCGAGCCCGATGCCCTTGCGCAGGGTGGGGCTGAACGTCCCCGAGGTGATCTCGCAGAGGGGGACGTCGGGGGTCAGCGAGACCGACATGCCCGGCCGCGGGATGCCGCGGCCGGTGGCGACCAGGCCGCGGAGCAGCCGCGTCGGGCCCGCCTCCTTCTCGGCACGGAGCACCGCGTCGCCCCAGAACCGCTCCTTCTTCCAGCCGACCGCCCAGCCCAGGCGCGCCTGGTTGGGGGTGGTGTCGAGGGTGAGGTCCTGGCCGTGCAGCGGGTAGCCCATCTCGGTGCGCAGGGTGTCGCGGGCACCGAGGCCGCACGGTCCGATCCCGTGCTCCTCGCCCGCGGCGAGCAGCCGGTCCCACAGCTCGCCGGCCGTGTCGTTGCGGACGATCAGCTCATAGCCGCGCTCCCCGGTGTAGCCGGTGCGGCACACGACCACCCCGGACCCGTCGACGTCGGTCTCGACGAAGGACATGTAGTCGTGGCCGGCGGGCAGCCCGACCCCCTCGAGCACCTCGTCGGAGCGGGGCCCCTGCACCGCGAGCACGGCGTAGTCGTCGTGGTGGTCGATCACCTGGACGCCCTCGGGCGCCTCGGCACGCATCCGGCGCACCACCTCGGCACTGTTGGCCGCGTTGGGGACGAGGAGCACGTGCTCGTCGTCCTGGTAGTAGGCGATCAGGTCGTCGACGATGCCGCCCGTCTCGTCGTCGACGCACAGGGTGTACTGCGCCTTGCCGGGGCGGATCTTGCGCAGGTCGTTGCTCAGCGTCGCGTTGACGTACGCCGCGGCGCCCGGGCCGGTGACCAGCGCCTTGCCGAGGTGGCTGACGTCGAAGACGCCGACCGCGGTGCGCACCGTGGTGTGCTCGGCGACGGTGCCCGCGGGGTACTCCAGCGGCATCGACCAGCCACCGAACTCCGCGAGCTTGGCGCCGAGCGCGACGTGGCGCTCGTGCAGCGGCGACTGCCGCGAGGGGCCACCCGCGCCGTCGGGGGTGGCAGGGTCGGCGGGCTCGGTGGAGTCGCTCATGCCGCGAACCTACCGCAGCAGCACGGCGTTCCGGCCGACCCGTATCCTGCCCCGGTGACGACCTACCAGCTGCGCACCGCGAACCCTGCGAAGACCCGAGCCGACGCCGTCGTGGTGGGGGTGGTCCAGCAGCAGAAGGGCTCCTCGACCGAGCCGCTGCTGGCCCCCGGCGGCGAGGAGGTCGACAAGGCCTACGGCCGCAAGCTGCGGCCGCTGCTCTCCGGCCTCGGCGTCACCGGCAAGGCCGGCGAGGTCCACCGGATCCCCACCGGCGGGACGCTGTCCTCGCCCGTGCTGGTGCTGGTCGGGCTCGGGTCCGACACCGACCAGGTGTCGGTTCGTCGCGCCGCCGGTGCGGCCGCTCGCGCGGTCACCAACGCGGCGTCCGTCGCGCTGGCGCTGCCCGCCGGCACCCCGGAGCTGGTGCGCGCCGTGACCGAGGGCTGGGCCCTGGGCGGTTACACCTTCACGACCTACAAGAAGCCGACCGAGGACACCTCGCCCGGCACCGTCACCGTGCTGTCCCCCGACGCGCGCTCGAAGCAGGTGAGCGAGGCGTTCGAGACCGCCCAGGTGCTCGCGGCCGCCGTGTCGACCACCCGCGACTGGGTCAACACGCCGCCCGGCGACCTGCGCCCGCCGGGCTTCGCGGACGCCGTCGCCGAGGCTGCCGCCGCGACGGGCAAGGGCCGCGGCAAGACCAAGGTCAAGGCCGTCGTCCACGACGAGAAGAGCCTCGCCCAGCTCGGCTGCGGGGGCATCCTCGGGGTCGGCCAGGGCTCCGACGCCCCGCCGCGCCTGGTCGAGCTGAGCTACTCCCCGCGCGGCGCGAAGACCCACCTCGCGCTGGTCGGCAAGGGCATCACCTTCGACTCCGGCGGCCTGTCGATCAAGCCCTCGCAGAACATGCACGAGATGAAGTCCGACATGGCGGGTGCGGCGGCGGTCGTGCAGGCCACCCTCGCGATCGCCGAGCTCGGGCTGCCGATCAAGGTCACGACGTTCGTGCCGATGGCCGAGAAC
The DNA here is from genome assembly GCA_963795215.1 of uncultured Actinomycetota bacterium. Taxonomy (GTDB): domain Bacteria; phylum Actinomycetota; class Actinomycetes; order Propionibacteriales; family Nocardioidaceae; genus Nocardioides. The sequence continues at coordinate 32,507 of CAWCGW010000004.1, read as the reverse complement.
ATGGTGTCCGGCTCCGCGACCCGGCCCGGCGACGTGCTGAAGATCTACGGCGGCACGACCGTCGAGGTCTACAACACCGACGCCGAGGGCCGCCTGGTGCTCGCCGACGGCATCGTCCGGGCGACCGAGCTGGAGCCCGACGTCATCCTCGACGTCGCCACGCTCACCGGCCACATGGTGCTCGCCCTCGGCGACCGCGTCGGCGGCGTCATGGGCAGCGAGGAGATCGTCGACGCCGTGCTCGCCGCGGGTGAGGTCGCCGGCGAGGCCCACTGGCCGATGCCGCTGCCCGAGCAGATGACCGAGCGGGTGCGGGCGAGCAAGATCGCCGACCTGCTCCAGCACGACTGGAACCGGCCCGGTGGTGGCCTCTACGCCGGCGCGTTCCTGCGCGAGTTCACCGACGGCCGGGCGTGGGCCCACCTCGACATCGCGGGCCCGTCGTTCCACTCCGGTGGCGCCTACGGCCACGTGACCACGGGTGGCACGGGCTTCGCGGTCGCGACGCTCGTCGAGTACGCACGCAGCCTGGCGGGGGCCTAGAGCCCCTCGGCCTTGCGCCGGCGGTTGTAGTCGCGCATCCGCTGCGGCACGCCGACCACGGCTGCGTCGTACGACGGCACCTGGTGCTTGTTGCAGAACTGGTGAGCCCACTGCACCGACGGCACCCGCCGGCGGGTCCACTCCCCGTCGTGGGCGACGAGCAGCAGCGTCACGTCGCTGACCGCGGTGCGCGGCTCGACGAAGCCCTCGACCCCGCGACGTGCGCCGACCCAGGTGTGCAGGTGCTCCTCGTCGGCACGGTCGGACGCACGCACCGTCGTCGAGCCCGTGCGCTGCGCGTCACGGGCGGGACGGCGTACCTTCTGCCGGCTTCGGAACCGGTCGAACAACCCCATGGGTACCAGTGTGCCGGGTCGTCCCCCGGCCCGGAGGCGACACGTTGCAACCGGGCGCGCAAAGGGTGCAAAGATGGGGCGGGGCCGAGGGAGCCCCCCAGACCCGGAGACGGGCAGCCGAAGGGAGCATGGTGGCCGACGCCGAATTCGACGTACTCATCCTCGGGGCAGGGTCGGGCGGCTACGCCTGCGCGCTGCGCGCAGCCCAGCTCGGGCTGAGCGTCGGCCTGGTCGAGAAGGGCAACCTCGGAGGCACCTGCCTCCACGTCGGCTGCATCCCCACCAAGGCGCTGCTCCACGCCGCCGAGGTGGCCGACTCCGCCCGCGACGCCGCGGCCGTCGGCGTGCAGGCCACGCTCGAGGGCATCGACATGCCCGCGGTCAACGACTACAAGGACAAGGTCGTCGGTCGGCTCTTCAAGGGCCTCGCCGGCCTCATCAAGTCCCGTGGCATCACGGTGATCGAGGGCTCGGGCCGGCTCACCGGCCCGCGCGAGGTCACCGTCGACGGGACCGTCCACACCGGGCGCCACGTGGTGCTCGCCTCCGGCTCCTACAGCCGCTCGCTGCCCGGCCTCGAGGTCGACGGCCAGCGGGTGCTGACCAGCGAGCACGCGCTCCGGCTCGACCGGGTGCCCCGGTCGGCGATCGTGCTGGGCGGCGGCGTGATCGGCTGCGAGTTCGCCAGCGTGTGGAAGAGCTTCGGCGCCGAGGTCACCATCGTCGAGGCGCTGCCCCGGCTGGTGGCGGCCGAGGACGAGGCGTCCTCGAAGGCCCTGGAGCGGGCGTTCCGCAAGCGCGGCATCGCCTTCCGTACCGGCACCCCGTTCCAGAGCGTCAAGACCACCGACGACGGCGTCGCGGTCACCGTCGAGGGTGGCGACGTGGTCGAGGCCGAGCTGCTGCTCGTCGCGGTCGGCCGCGGCCCCGTCACCGACGGGCTGGGCTACGACGAGCAGGGGGTCGAGATGGACCGCGGCTTCGTCGTCACCGACGAGCGCTGCCGCACCAACCTCGACGGCGTCTTCGCCGTCGGCGACATCGTGCCCGGCCTGCAGCTGGCCCACCGCGGCTTCCAGCAGGGCATCTTCGTCGCCGAGGAGATCGCCGGGCTCTCGCCCGCGACGATCGACGAGACCGGCATCCCGCGGGTCACCTACTCCCACCCCGAGGTCGCCTCGGTCGGGCTCACCGAGTCCGCAGCCGCGGAACGCCACGGCGCCGATGGCATCGAGTCGATCACCTACGACCTGGGCGGCAACGGCAAGAGCCAGATCCTGCAGACCCAGGGCTTCGTCAAGCTGGTCCGCCAGGTCGACGGTCCCGTGCTCGGCGTCCACCTCGTCGGCGACCGCGTCGGCGAGCTGATCGGTGAGGCGCAGCTGATCTACGGCTGGGAGGCGCACGCCGACGACGTCGCACCGCTGGTCCACGCCCACCCCACCCAGAACGAGGCCCTGGGCGAGGCGCACCTGGCGCTCGCCGGCAAGCCGCTGCACGCCCACTCCTGACCACCCCGAGTTTCCACCGACCGAAGGAAGAGCATTGGCCACCGAAGTCACCCTCCCCGCACTCGGCGAGTCCGTCACCGAAGGCACCGTCACCCGCTGGCTCAAGCAGGTCGGTGACACCGTCTCGGTCGACGAGCCGTTGCTGGAGGTCTCCACCGACAAGGTCGACACCGAGATCCCCTCCCCCGTGGCCGGCACCCTGGTCGAGATCAAGGTCGACGAGGACGACACCGTCGAGGTCGGCGCCGTGCTGGCACTGATCGGTGAGGAGTCCGAGGCGTCCGGCGGGTCCGGGTCCGACGACTCGGGGTCCGAGGACAGCGGGTCCGACGGGTCCGACGACTCGTCGGACTCCGAGGACAGTGGGTCGGACAGCGGGTCTGCCGGTGGCGGGGAGGACGTCGAGCAGGAGCAGGCCGAGCAGCAGGCCGAGGAGCAGGAGGCCGCCGCGTCGACGCCCTCCGAGCAGCCGGCCGAGGACACGAGCACCGAGGAGAAGCCCTCCGGTGGCGATGGCGGCGGTGGCGGTGGTGGCGGTGGCGGGACCTCGGTCACGTTGCCCGCGCTCGGGGAGTCCGTGACCGAGGGGACCGTGACCCGCTGGCTCAAGCAGGTCGGTGACGAGGTCGCCGTCGACGAGCCGCTGCTCGAGGTCTCCACCGACAAGGTCGACACCGAGATCCCCTCCCCGGTCGCCGGCACGCTGCAGGAGATCAAGGTCAGCGAGGACGAGACCGTCGAGGTCGGCGCCGAGCTCGCCGTGATCGGCTCCGGCGACGGCGGCGGGGCCCCGGCCCAGGCCGAGCCCGAGGCGCAGCCCGCCGACGAGCAGGAGGCCGAGAAGAAGGCCGAGCAGGAGGAGCAGCACGTCGAGGAGGAGGGCGAGCTGCCCCCGGGCGACGAGACCCCCGAGGCCGAGAAGCAGCCCGAGAAGCAGCCGGAGCCCGCCAAGTCGGAGAAGCAGCCGGAGAAGCAGCCGAGCCCGCCAAGGCGGAGAAGCAGCCCGAGAAGAGCCGGGACGAGTCCTCGGCGTACGTCACGCCGCTGGTGCGCAAGATGGCCTCCCAGCACGGCGTCGACCTCGCCAGCGTGACCGGCTCGGGTGTCGGCGGCCGGATCCGCAAGCAGGACGTGCTCGAGGCGGCGGCGAACGCCGCCAAGGCCCAGGAGGCGCCGCAGGAGACCCAGGCGCCGGCCGCTGCCGCGGCCTCGTCGGCTCCCGCTGCCCCCTCGTCGTCGCCGTCGCCGCTGCGCGGCACGACCGAGCCGATGTCCAGGCTCCGCAAGATCATCGCCTCGCGGATGGTGGAGTCGCTGCACGCCTCGGCCCAGCTGACGCAGGTGATGGAGGTCGACGTCACCCGGATCGCACGGCTGCGCGAGGGCGCCAAGGCCGACTTCCTGGCCCGCGAGGGCGTGAAGCTGACCTACCTGCCGTTCTTCGCGAAGGCGGCGATCGACGCGCTCAAGCAGCACCCCTCCCTCAACGCCACGATCGACACCGAGAAGGGCGAGGTGACCTACTTCGACCGCGAGCACGTCGCGTTCGCCGTGGACACCGAGAAGGGGCTGCTGACGCCGGTCGTCAAGGACGCCGGCGACCTCTCGATCGCCGGCCTGGCGAAGAAGGTCGCCGACGTCGCCGAGCGGACCCGCACCAACAAGATCGGGCCCGACGAGCTCTCCGGCGGCACCTTCACGATCACGAACCTCGGCAGCTTCGGGGCGCTCTTCGACACCCCGATCATCAACAAGCCGCAGGTCGCGATCCTCGGCCCGGGCGCGGTGGTCAAGCGTCCCGTGGTCATCGACGACCCGAACCTCGGCGAGACGATCGCGGTGCGTCACATGGTCTACCTGTCGCTGACCTACGACCACCAGCTGGTCGACGGCGCCGACGCGGGCCGGTTCCTGCGTGAGGTCAAGCAGCGGCTCGAGGCCGGTCAGTTCGAGATCTGAGGCGTTGCGGACCCGCTGGTTAGATGAAGGACATGCGTGTCCTCATCGCCGGCGGGTCCGGCTTCCTCGGCTCCCACCTGACGACGGAGCTCCGGCGCAGGGGCCACACCGTCACCGTCCTCACCCGCCGGACCTCCACCGGTCCGGAGGAGTCGACGTGGGACCCCGGGGCCGGGGTCGTCGACCAGTCGCTGGTGGACGCGGCCGACGTGGTCGTGAACGTGGCGGGGTCCCCACTCGTCGGCAACCCGCACACCGAGGCCTGGCGCACCCGGCTGCGTGAGAGCCGCGTGGTCAGCACCCGGGTGCTGGCCGAGGCCGTCGCCCGCGCGGAGCGGCCCCCGGCGTTCCTGGCCGGCAACGGCAGCTCCTGGTACGGCGACCACGGCTCCGACCCGGTGACCGAGACCTCCGCGAGCCTCGGCGACGCGGTCATGACGCAGGTGACACGCGAGTGGGAGGCGGCCACCGAGCCGGCCGTGCAGGCCGGCGCCCGGGTGTGCGTCCTGCGCACCGTGCCGGTGATGGCCCGTGGCGGGGAGGCGATGCGGATCCTGGTGCCGTTGTTCAAGCTGGCGCTGGGGGCGCGGCTCGGTGACGGCCGCCAGTTCTTCCCGCTCATCTCGCTGCGCGACTGGGTCGGCGCCACCGCGCTGCTGGCCGAGCACGACTCCGTGGCCGGGCCGGTCAACCTGTGCTGCCCGCAGACACCGACCAACGCCGAGTTCACGCGCGCGTTCGCGCAGCTGGTGCACCGTCCCGCGCTGGTCGCCGTCCCGGCGCCGGTGCTGCGGTTCGGGGCCGGACCCGCGGCCCCGGAGCTGCTCCGCTCACTCAACCTGGTGCCGCAGGTGCTGCACGACCTCGGCTACGAGTTCCGCGACCCCGACGTCACCGAGGTGCTGGCCTCCGGGCTGGCCCGGCGAGATCGCTGACCTCGACCACCCGCCACTCCCCCGCGACCCGGCGCAGCTGCAGCCGCCTGGTCGACCACCCGTCGCGCGGCAACGGCAGCCGGCGACCGTCGACGGTGCGCGCCGCCGTGGCCACCACCCGGTCGGTCACGACCAGCACGACCTCGTCGGCGGCGGCGGTCTCGACCCGCACCGAGGCCCGCTGCACCGCCAGGTCGGGCACCCGCAACCCGCGGGCGGCGTACGCCCGGAGCAGGGTGCGGTCGGCCCGGCCGGAGACGGACCTGGCGACGTAGAGCCTCCGGAGCGCCCGAGGGTCACCGTGCTCCCACGCGGCGGCCCGGCGCGCGTCCCACTCGCGCAGCGCGACCAGCGCCGCGGTCCGGTCCGGGGCGGGTGACGGCTCGGGCGCCGGCCTCCCCACGACGGCGACCCCGACGGCGAGCACGCTCAGCAGCGCGCTCAGCAGCAGCGGCGCGAGCACCCGGTGCGAGGTCACCGCCTCACCGTAGGCCGGTCCGGCGGGCGGTCCCGCCGCTCCTCCACAGGCGTAGGCTGGCCCGGTGCTGAGGGAGACGCTGGGATACCGCATCGCCGGACTGGGCGAGGACGCCGTCGACTACCTCGCGGCCTGGGACCTGCAGCGCGAGGTCCACGAGGCCGTCGCGGCAGGACGCCAGCAGGACACGGTGCTGCTGCTCGAGCACCCGCCGGTCTTCACCTGCGGCAAGCGGACCGACGAGCACGAGAAGCCGCTCGACCCCGGCGGCGCGCCCGTCCTCGACGTCGACCGTGGCGGCAAGATCACCTTCCACGGCCCCGGCCAGCTGGTCGGCTATCCCATCGTGACGCTGCCCGACCACGTCAAGGTCGTCGACTACGTGCGGCGGGTCGAGGAGGCACTGATCGCGACCTGCGCCGAGCTCGGGGTCACCGCCGCCCGGGTGCCGGGCCGCAGCGGGGTCTGGCTGCGCGCCGACGACCGGGGGCCGGAGCGCAAGATCGCCGCCATCGGGATCCGGGTCAGCCGGGGCGTCACGATGCACGGCTTCTCGCTGAACTGCGACGTCGACCTGGCGTGGTACGACCGGTTCGTGCCCTGCGGGATCGCCGACGCCGGCGTCACGTCGCTCTCCCGCGAGCTCGGCCGGGACGTCAGCGTCGCCGAGGTGATCCCGGTCGTCGAGCGCCACCTCTCGGCGTACCTGGGCTGGGAGCCGTACGACGCGACGCCCGACTACGAGCCGAGGCCGGAGCCCGGCCGCGTGTCGCGCATCGAGCTCGTCACGCCGTAGCCCATACTCCGTGTCCATGACGGACCTGGTGATCGAGACCGCCGGGCTCCGCAAGGTCTTCCGCACGCGTCGGGGTCGCCGGGTCGCGGTGGAGTCGCTGGACCTCGCGGTGCCGGCCGGCGGCGTCCACGGGTTCCTCGGCCCCAACGGCTCGGGCAAGACCACCACCATCCGGATGCTGCTGGGCCTGGCCCGTGCCTCGAAGGGCTCGATGCGGCTCTTCGGCACACCGGTCCCGCACGGGCTGCCCGCGGTGATCGACCGGGTCGGCGCCGTGGTCGAGTCCCCCAAGTTCTCCCCGTCGTTCACCGGGCGGCAGAACCTCGCGCTGCTCGCACGCACCCGCGGCATCGGGTCGGCGCGGATCGACGCGGCGCTGGAGACCGTCGGCCTCACCGGGCGTGACCGCGACCGCTACCGGTCCTACTCGCTGGGGATGAAGCAGCGGCTGGCGATCGCCGCGACGCTGCTGAAGGAGCCGCAGCTGCTGATCCTGGACGAGCCCACCAACGGCCTCGACCCCGCCGGGATCCGGGAGATCCGCGACACGATCCGCAGCCTCGGCGAGTCCGGCGTGACGGTGCTGCTGAGCTCCCACATCCTCGCCGAGGTGCAGCAGGTCTGCAGCTCGGCCACGATCATCGGCAACGGCCGGATGCTGGCCTCCGGCAAGGTCGACGACCTGCTCGGCGCGAGCACCGGCTACCGGGTCCGGGTGGAGGACCCGAAGGCCGCCGGCGCGCGGTTGTCCGCCCTCGGCTTCACCGTGCACGCCGACGGCCCCACCGGGCTGCGCGTGGAGACCGACCGCCCGCCGGCCGACATCACCCGCTCGCTCGCCGAGTACGGCACCTGGCTCAGTGAGCTCTCCCCGGTCCGGGCCGACCTGGAGACGGTGTTCCTCCAGCTCACGGCCGAGGACACCCTGGGCCACGGCACCGGGACCCGCCGATGATCCGGCTCGTGCGGCTCGAGCTGACGCGGCTGCGGTGGCGCCGGGCGGTGCTGGTGCTCCTCGCCGCCTGCGTGCTGGTGCCGGCGGTCGTGTTCGCCACCCACGCCTGGGAGACACGATCGGTGTCCGACGCCGACCTCGCCGCCGCCCAGGAGCAGCTCGACCGCGACCTCGCCGACCCCGGCTACCAGCGCGAGATCCGGCGCTGCGAGCGCAACCCCGACCGGTACGGCGTCCCGGCCGGCGAGTGCGCGGACTCGGTGGGCCCCCAGCTCGACTGGTACCTCTACCGGCCCCAGCTGGAGGTGGCGGACACGCTCGACCAGCAGGGGCTGGCCATCGTCGTCTTCCTCGCCGGGCTGCTGATGCTGGCCGCGACCACCTTCGTCGGCGCCGACTGGAGCTCCGGCTCGATGAGCAACCAGCTGCTGTTCGAGCCGCGCCGCTCCCGGGTGTGGGCGGCGAAGGCGACCGCGGTCGCACTGCTGGCCGCGCTGGCGACGGCGACGGTGCTCGCAGCGTTCTGGGCCGGCATCTGGCTGCTGGTCGGCGCCCGCGACCTCGAGGTGACGACCGCCGTCGTCCGTGACGTGCAGTGGACCTCGCTGCGCGCCGTCGGGCTGGTGGCGGCCGCGACCCTCGGCGCGTACGCCGTGACCATGCTCTTCCGGAGCACCGTCTTCACCCTCGGGGCGATGTTCGCGGTCAGCGTCGGCTCCACGATCGTGCTCGCGGCCGTGGGGCTCGGCGGGCGCTGGATGCCCCACACGAACGTGCTGGCGGTGCTCTCCGACGGCACCAGCTACTACCGGGAGCCACCCTTCGAGTGCTACCAGGACGGGCAGCCTCCCGCCGGCCTGGACTGCCGACAGTTCGGGACCCTGACCCTCGGCGACGGCGTGCTCCACCTCGGGGTGGTGCTGGTCGTCGCGACCGTCCTCTCGGTGTGGGCGTTCCGCCGTCGCGACGTGCCCTGAGCACCTTCCGGGCGCCCCGGCGTCGAGTTCGTGGCGCTGGGCCCCCCGCGTAGAGTGGGGCGGGTGACACAAGCTCCTGCTCCTGAAGGCCGCAAGCTCCTCCGGCTCGAGGTCCGCAACGCGGAGACCCCCATCGAGCGCAAGCCCGAGTGGATCAAGACCCGGGCGAAGATGGGGCCGGCGTACACCGAGCTCCAGAACCTGGTGAAGGGCGAGGGCCTGCACACCGTGTGCCAGGAGGCCGGTTGCCCCAACATCTTCGAGTGCTGGGAGGACCGCGAGGCCACCTTCCTCATCGGCGGCGACCAGTGCACCCGCCGCTGCGACTTCTGCCAGATCGACACCGGCAAGCCGCAGCCCCTCGACCGCGACGAGCCGCGCCGGGTGGCGGAGTCGGTGCAGAAGATGCAGCTGCGCTACGCCACGATCACCGGTGTCGCCCGCGACGACCTCCCCGACGGCGGCGCCTGGCTCTACGCCGAGACGGTGCGGGTGATCCACGAGCTCAACCCCGACACGGGCGTCGAGAACCTGATCCCCGACTTCAACGGCAAGCCCGAGCTGCTGCAGGAGGTCTTCGAGTCCCGGCCCGAGGTGCTCGCGCACAACGTCGAGACCGTGCCGCGGATCTTCAAGCGGATCCGTCCGGCGTTCCGCTACGAGCGCTCCCTCGACGTGATCACCCAGGCGCGCGACTTCGGGCTGGTCACCAAGTCCAACCTGATCCTGGGCATGGGTGAGACCCGCGAGGAGGTCAGCCAGGCCCTCCGCGACCTCCACGGGGCCGGCTGCGAGCTGATCACCATCACCCAGTACCTCCGTCCCTCCGTGCGTCACCACCCCGTCGAGCGCTGGGTCAAGCCCCAGGAGTTCGTGGAGCTCAAGGACGAGGCCGACGAGATCGGGTTCTCCGGCGTGATGTCCGGACCGCTGGTCCGTTCGTCCTACCGGGCCGGCCGGTTGTACGGTCAGGCCATGGATGCTCGCGCGGCCGTCCCCGCGCCCGCCCGCTGAACCACCGACCGTCCCGCGCGCCAGAAAGCAGAATCACCGGCATGTCCAACGCAGACCCGTCCGAGATGAGCCGTCGCCAGCAGATGCGGGCCACCTTCACGATGGCCAAGCAGGTCTACCCGCGGCTGGGCCTGGTGCTGCTGGCCACCTTCCTGGTGGCCGGGTTCCTCGGCTTCGCGCTGTTCTTCTGGGTGCTGCCCGGGGCCGGCGTGTTCAGCCTGGTGCTCTCGATCATCGCGGGCGTGATGGTCGGGCTGCTGGCGACGTTGATCCTGTTCGGCCGGCGCGCCCAGGCGGCGGCGTACTCCCAGATGGAGGGGACGCCGGGTGCGGGCGCCCGCGCGCTCACCACGCTGAAGCGTGGGTGGAAGACCGACCAGATGGTCGCGTTCAACAAGCAGCAGGACATGGTCCACCGGGTGGTCGGTCCCCCGGGCATCGTGCTGGTCGGCGAGGGCAACCCCGGCCGGCTCAAGGCGCTGCTCGCCAACGAGGAGCGCCGCCACGCGCGGGTCGCCTCCGAGATCCCGATCCACTCGCTCGTCGTCGGCGACGGCGAGGGCCAGGTCCCGCTGCGCAAGCTGGTCAAGCACGTGCGGAAGCTCGGCCGGTCGGTCAAGGGCCCCGAGCTCACCGACCTGCTCGGTCGGTTGCGCGCCATCGACGCCAACCGCCCCAACCTGCCGATCCCCAAGGGTCCGGTCCCCACCTCGATGAAGGGCATGCGCGGCCAGATGCGCGGCCGCTGACCGCTCTCAGCTGAACCGCGCGGCCAGCCCGGCGTGGACCTCCGGGTCCAGCTCGAGGTCGTCGAGCCCGGCCGGTCGGCCGGTCGAGAGCAGCAGCAGCGCACCGGCGGGGCCCCTCACCTCGGTCCCGCTCCCCCGCGCCCAGTCCGCGTCGGTCGCGACCAGGCGGTGGCCGCGGAGCCGACGCGCGGGGAAGAACGGGAAGCGCCGACGCCACGCCCAGTCCAGCGCCTCGACCTGCGCCTCCGGAGGACTCGCGAACGGGATCGCCAGTGGCCGGGACATGTCCTGCGCGTGGACCAGCACGTCGAGCAGCGGATCCCGCCACAGCGTGCCGGGCGCCAACCGGCGCGACCCCACCACGGACCGCAGGTCCTCGACGATCGTCGAGGTCGGCCGTCGGCCGCGGGCGATCGAGACCTCCCGGATCGTCCGGTCGAAGCCGCCGCGGGCGCGCACGAACGGGCCGGCCATGTCCCGCACCCGGACCGTCGGAGCGAGCGAGAGGTGGGCGCCGACGTCGCGGACCCGCCATGCCTCGCAGAGCGAGGGGTGCTCCCACTGTTCCGTGGTGAGGCCCTCGAGCAGCTCGCAGAGCCGCGCCCGGTGCTGGTCGATCACCTGCCAGCTCTCGTCGCGCTCCATCGCGTCTCCCGCAGTTCGTCAGCCTCTCTGACCATTTAGTCAGATAGACTGACCACATGTCAACCGTCTCCCAGCCACACGTCGGGGTGCTGTTCTTCGTGGCGCACCGCGCCGTCGAGCAGCGCGTCATCGAGCGGGTGCAGGCAGCGGGTCACCGGGTCACCCAGGCCCAGGGCCGGGTGGCCGCACGGATCGCCCCCGAGGGGACCCGGCTCACCGAGCTCGCGGCTGCGGCGCAGGTGACCAAGCAGACCGCCGGCTTCCTCGTCGACCAGCTCGAGAGGGCGGGGTACGTCGAGCGCGTGGCAGACCCGACGGACGCCCGTGCCCGGCTGGTGCGCCTCGCGCCGCGCGGGTGGGAGGCCGTGGCGCTGGCGCGCGAGGTCGAGGCGGAGGTCCGTGCCGAGTGGGAGGCACACCTCGGCGCCGAGGACTACGCGCAGCTGGAGGCGACGATGGCCCGGCTGCGCGAGATCACCGACCCGTACGCGCCAGGTACTGCTGGAGGGTGACCGTCGCCGAACCGGCGGCCATGTCGTGGAGCCCCCGCCCGTCGGGACGGAAGACCAGCGGCGGGACGAGCAGGCAGATCAGCAGGCTGCGCAGCAACGCGGGCAGCAGGTCGATCGGCCGCGGGTCTCCATTCGCCCGCACGACGCGGAGCCGGGTCGCCAGCTTGCCGAACGAGCCGCCCGCGAGTGCCGTCAGCACCGCGCTCTCGAGGGCGAAGACGCCGAGGGTGTAGAAGCCGGCGTACGGGTTCTCGAGCCAGCCCACCGGTCCGAGCGCGACCATCACCACCAGGGTGCACGCGAACCAGTCGACGATCAGTGCCACCATCCGGCGGCCCCAGGAGGCGGTCTCGATCACCGCGTCAGCGTATCGACGCCGCCACGGGCGCTTCGAGCCGGACATCTGTTACACGCCGGAAACAAACGGGATACGGTCGAGAAACTGCCGCTGCCTACGGTCAGGGGCAACGGTGCAGCGCAGCACCACCCACGATCCTGAAAATCTTGCGGTCGGCCGGGTGCCGACCAAGGAGGATGCATGTTCGAGAACAGCGACGAGCTGCTGAAGTACATCAAGGACGAGGGCGTCGAGATGATCGACGTCCGGTTCTGTGACCTGCCGGGCATCATGCAGCACTTCACCGTGCCCACGTCGTCCTTCGACCAGTCCGTCTTCGACGACGGCCTCAGCTTCGACGGCTCCTCCATCCGCGGCTTCCAGGCCATCAACGAGTCCGACATGTCGCTGTTCCCGGACCCGACGACGGCCTACCTGGACCCGTTCCGCAAGTCGAAGACGCTGAACGTCAACTTCTTCATCCACGACCCGATCACGGGCGAGGCGTACTCGCGCGACCCGCGCAACATCGCCCGCAAGGCGCTGGCCTACCTCGAGTCCACCGGCATCGCGGACACCGCCTTCTTCGCGCCCGAGGCCGAGTTCTACATCTTCGACAACGTGCGCTACTCCACCTCGGAGAACGAGGGTTTCTACCACATCGACTCGGTCGAGGGCTGGTGGAACTCCGGCGCCGAGGGCGACAACCTGGGCTACAAGACCCGGCTCAAGGGCGGGTACTTCCCCGTCGAGCCCTACGACCACTACAGCGACCTGCGCGCCGACATGGTCAAGAACCTCGAGGCCAGCGGGCTGCTCGTCGAGCGGGCGCACCACGAGGTCGGCACCGCCGGCCAGGCCGAGATCAACTACCGCTTCGACACCCTGCTCAAGGCTGCCGACGACGTGATGAAGTTCAAGTACCTCATCAAGAACACCGCCTGGGCGCAGAGCAAGTCGGTCACCTTCATGCCGAAGCCGATCTTCGGTGACAACGGCTCGGGCATGCACGTCCACCAGTCGCTGTGGAAGGACGGCGAGCCGCTGTTCTACGACGAGACCGGGTACGCCGGCCTCTCGGACATGGCGCGCCACTACATCGGCGGCATCCTCAAGCACGCGCCCGCGGTGCTGGCCTTCACCAACCCGACGGTGAACTCCTACCACCGCCTGGTGCCCGGCTTCGAGGCGCCGATCTCGCTGGTGTACTCCTCGCGCAACCGCTCGGCCTCGGTGCGGATCCCGATCACGGGCGCCAACGCCAAGGCGAAGCGGGTCGAGACCCGGTTCCCCGACCCCTCGGCGAACCCCTACCTCGCGTTCTCCGCGCTGATGCTCGCGGGCCTCGACGGCGTGAAGAACAAGATCGAGCCGGCCGAGCCGATCGACAAGGACATCTACGAGCTCCCGCCGGACGAGATGGCCGAGATCGACCAGGTGCCGACCAGCCTCGGTGCCGTGCTCGACGCGCTCGAGGCCGACCACGAGTTCCTCACCGAGGGCAACGTGTTCACCCCGGACCTGATCGAGACCTGGATCGACTTCAAGCGCACCGCCGAGATCGCGCCCGTGCAGCTGCGCCCGCACCCGCACGAGTTCGAGCTGTACTACGACATCTAGACCGACGGGCCGAAACCGGCCCTGAACTGCAGAAACGCGCGGCCCCCCTCGAGGAATCCCCAGGAGTTCCCCGACGGGGGCCGCCGTGCGTGACACAGGTCACCCGGGGGTCGACTGCGCACCAATCGACGCGCCGGACCGGTCCGGTCATGAACATCGACCTGTCGGTCCCGATCTGGACCATCGAGCACGTCGCGGCCGCGCTCCACCTCAGGGTGGACGCCGCCCGCGAGTACACGTACCGGAAGGGTCTCCCCGCCGCCAAGGCCGGCGGCCGAAGAGGCCCGACGACATGACGACCGGACGGCAGACCGCCCTCTACCGGGTCTACCAGGTGTGGTTCGTCGGCTCGAAAAACTTCAAGAAGAAGCTCGGCCCGGGCAAGAAGGACGCCTGGTAGTACGGCCCGACCAAGAAGTCGCAGAAGAACGTGCGCCCGAACAAGGGCCGCCGGAACTGCCAGAGGGACACCCGAACCCGCGAGGACTCGTGCAAGTGGAAGTGGGTCCGGAAGAACATCGAGGGCTTCTGCCGGGCCCGGCAGATCGAGGCCATGTACGCCGGCGCTTACAAGAAGAAGCGCGGCCGGTGCCCCATCGGAATGAAGAAGTGCATCTAGCAGGCACCATGGGTTCAGCCGCCCCCACCGGCGGCGGCTGAACCCGACGCTTGCGGAGGAGGTCACCAGTGAGGAAGGCGCACAACCCTGACGTCAGCTACCTCGACGAGGACAATCTTCGCAGCCCGAGCCTCAGCGCCGACTGGGCAGCGAAGAAGCCGCGCCGCATCGAAGACGTCTCCAGCGAACGGTTCCTCGACTCCGAGGACTGGATGCGGTACCTGTGGACCATCGACCCCGGCTACCAGGTGACGGTCGTCAAGGAGGTCAAGAAGGCCGACCTCGTCACCCGCCGCGCACACCGCGACCCCGACGACGACCTCGACCTGACCGTCACCATCCCCGCCCACCTCTTCGAGGGACTCGACCGGCGGCAGGCTCAGGACGTGTTCGCACTGGTCACCCGCGACACCTACCTGTGGGGCATGACCCGCTACGGATGGTCCACCCCTCCCCCGATCCCCGGCGGCACCCCGCCGCACGCAGCCCGGATACCAATCGAGGTGCGCGGCATCACCTCAGCCGAGGCCGGCCGCGACCCGGTCGCGTACGTCGACTGGCAGGCCACCACCCTTCAACCGCGCGACCTCGGCCTCGACAACGCGTTCGCCACCGACGCGACGTGGCAGTCCTACCTGCAGCAGGTCGACCCCGGCAGCGAGACCCTGTTCGTCTTCCACGTGGTCGACGACACCGACCCCGCCGCACCGCCGCACCGGCTGGTGGTCGACGCTGACCCGGAGACCGGCGACCCCATCACCAGCGTCGAGACCCTCCTGCCCGCCGCAGTGCTCACCACCGACGGCCATTCGGGACCGGACGCCGCGGTGGCTGCGGTGGTGGCCGCGTACCGGTGGGCCGCCCACGAGCTCGGGTGGCCGCCACCCCCGGCGCCGGCGAATGGCCCCACCTAGACCACGGGCCGCCTCTCGCCCAGGCAGGGACGGCGACCCGGTCCGGGGCACCGGCACGCGCCGCCCTGTGGGACCGGCAGGTGGAGGCTGGACGAGGGACCACCGCAGAGCTAGGCATCGTTCCGAGGGGATGTGGGTGGCGCAATGATCTCCGCCGGAAACCCCCAGCCCCCAGTGAGATACGGCTACAGGGCGGCGAGGTAGTCCGGGACCGCCTGCCACGCCCGGGCGCGGCCCAGACCGGTGGCCTCCGGGTACCGACCATCCAGGTCCTCCCCTGCGCCTCCGGCGCCCGGACGGCGAACCCAATCTCATGGCCGGCATCCTCGAGCTCGACCACGGTCGGCGCCGGCGGGTTCCGGTCGGCGAGCTCGGCCGCGACGTCCTCGGACTGGGAGCTTGAGGACCACTGGCTGTCGATGGCGCCGCAGACGAGCAGGATGGGTCCGTCGATGTCCCACACGTCGATGACCGCGTCGCCGGGGTCGTCCCACCATTCGCGTCGGGTTCGGGCCCGCGGCACCGGGTCCCCCTGCCACGTCCAGGCCGGGTCGAAGGTGTCCGGGACAGCGCCGAGCGCGACACCGTTAGGTGCGAAGCCGATCGCGCCACCGGCGACGTCAGGGGCGAGGGACGCGACGAGAAGGGCCACTTCGCTGCCACGCGAGACGCCGTAGGCGATGACATGGTCGGGGTCGACGCCGGGTCGTCGGCTGACCCAGTGCAGCGCCCGTTCGAAGTACTCGTTCGGGATGCGGCGCAACTGCCTGGTCAGACCCGGTGCGTCGAAGTGGGCCAGGGCTAGTGTCGGGTAGCCGCGGGAGGCGAGCAGCTGCGCCTCGGCCTCTCCGACAAGACCGAGCTGATCAAGCCGCGCAGGCCATGGAAGGGCCTCGACGACCTCGAGATCGCCACCGCCGAATGGGTCGACTGGTTCAACCACCGCCGACCATTCGGGTACTGCGACGACCTCACGCCAGTCGAGGCCGAGACCGCTCACTACGCTCACCACCAGACCCCAGCAGTCGCTGGAGTCTCAAACTAGAAAGTCTCCGGACACGCCGGGGCGGTTCAGAGAGCGCGCTTCGGCGAGCAGAGGTGGCGAAGCGGGCCCCGATCGCCATCCGCGCTTCGTGCAATCACCGACATGGCGCCGACTGGTGATATATAACGGCCTGAGCGTGGGCGAACCTTGACCTACGACGGCTGTCTGTCTTGGGGGACTCGTGCTTGCCCGCATCACCTGTTTGTTGCTCGCCTCTGCTTGTACGGCATCGTTGACGGGGGTTGCCGCCCCCGCCCGAGCCGCCGAGGTCCTCGGGGTCACTGCTGTCGACAGTGGGCAGCCGGGCGTGGTGAGTGCGACGGTGTCGACCGACGTCGACTCGGTCTGGGTCACCTTCCTCGAACTCCCGGAACGGGGCCACTTCACCGGTGAGCACAAGCAGTTCGCCGTTGTGGACGGCACCGTGCACGTCACCATGCCTACATGGGGATTGGACCCTGCTCGGGAGTACCAGCTCGAGGTCAGCACTTGCCAGAACCATGCGCTCGAGGGGTGTCTCACCGAGCTCGCACCCTTCGTCGCGTCAGACGTGGCTCCTGAACTGGTGTGGAGCACTGATCGCGAGCTGACCGGGACCGAGGAAGCGTCCCTCGCAGTGACCGATGCGGGCGGAGGGCAGCTCAAGGCGATGTTCCCCGGCCTCCTCACGGGTCAACCTCTCACCAGCGGTGAGCAGGAACTACTGCTTCCCGAGGGCACCTCGGATGTCACCGTGGCTCGCTGTTCGCCCACGCTCGGGTGTCACACCTTTGAGACCGAGTTGTTCGCGGTCGCCAAGGGTAAGGCAACCGCACTGACGCGCACCACAGCGCGAGTGGTCCCCGACGCCACCAGCGCTCCCGACACCGAAGCCGGCTTCCTCGTGCAGGACCCCGTGCCCTACCGGTTCGTGGGGCACGCCCTCACCGCACCCCACGCCGCCAGGGAGGGCCGACCGCTGATCGATGAGGAGGTCGTGCCCGACGCGCAGGGCGTCATCTCCATCCCCGTCGACCTGAGCGCCCTGCCCTTGGGCCCGGCATACCTGGTGGGCACGCTCGAACGCACCACGGAGGCGGGGGCAGTCAGGCAGCACGTCGCCGCCGAGCTCCCTTCGGTGAGCGAGCCACGGGCCCACATCGAGTCCGTCAATGTGAGTACCGGACAGTTCTTCCCCGCGCCCGATGACTTCCGTGACCTGTTGAAGGTGACAGCGAAGGTGACGAACGGCTCCTACGGCTCGTTCCGTCTCAATCTGGAGCACCTCGACACCGGCGAGCGGATCGTCGTCTTCCCGTCCCAGCACACCGACGACAGGGTGCGGATGACCTGGGACGGCCTCGACACGGAAGGACAACAGGCGTCTGAGGGTCGTTGGACCGTCTCAGTGAGCGCCCGGCAAGGCACTGGTGGCCACGAGCTGATCGCAGGTGAAGTCGAGCTGTCGTGGCAGCAGACCAAGGTGGTGCGGCGAACGATCACCGTGGGCGCACGGACGTCGATGTCCGCCTCGTGGGCCAAGCAGTGCGCGCGTGTTTCTGAGCAACCGTCTCGCTCGTGGAAGCGTGGCATCGCCCACGAGGCCAGCCGGTGTCACGGTGACGGGGGCTTGGTGGCGGTGACCAGCGACCATGCCCTCCGGGTCCCGCAGCGATGGGTGTCCGGGCGTATCGCGCTCGAAGCATACGGAGGCGCAGCCCTCGGGTCTCCCAGACGGCCACGTAGTCAAAGTCGCATCGCACTCCTCAACCCGATTGGCGACCAGTTCGGCGGCCGGCTGCTCCGGATCAGGCCCGGCTGGGACGGCTACGGAGACTTCAACTTCGAACGCGCCCTCGCTGCGAACCACCGCCTGCGGTGGCGCGTGATGACGTACAACTGGGACAGGTACGACCTTCGCGAGTTCCGAATCACGTTCACCGGCCGCGCACTGCAGTGACGGACCGGCGGAGACCGCTGAATGCCGTATCTGTTGGCGGCAGTGAGCGTGCACGTATCCGGACGGCTCTGCTGCCCTGACATTGGCTGAAGAAGGTGAAGACTCGGCTCCTCGTCACGCTGCCGGCCCTGGGGCTCGTTGCCGCGGCCCTCGTCGTCCTGTCGGATGGCAGACGGCTAGCGGCATGCTTCTTCCTGCTGGCCGCCCTGTCCCACCTGGTATTCGCTTGGCGGAGGCTGAGTAAGTCGCACGCAGGACCTGCCTCGGGCTGACCTTGCTGACAGTGGCATGAGCGGATGTCGGTCTGGTGGGTGTGGGCTCCTCGTGGGTCGCCGTGCATGAGATCCCACCCCAGGACGCAGCTGCCGAGGAGGGCCCGGCCCTCGGCCCGCGAAATCGGTGTGCGGTCGCGTGGGGTGGGGCACCATGAGCCACCACATCGACGATTCGGCGGCTGCGAACCCGTGTCGCCGCGCTGGCTCACCGGCGTACCGCTGCGTCGTGTCGACCACAGATCGGAGGGGAGTGGCTGTGCTGGTGCCGTTGATGGAGGGCAGTGATGCGCTGCTGGTGGAGGGTGCTGCCGGTTCCCGTGATGACGTGGGTGACTGGATCGAGCACTGCGAAGGGGCTGGCAATTCCTCGGTTGGCTGGATGCTGAGGTTCCCCCTGCCCGCGGAGCACCACGCTGTGGCGTGGCAGGAGGGCGGAAGGGCTCGCGGAGGAATGGATCCAGGTCGAGGTGTCGGTCGAGCTGCTCGACGGGCCGGCCGAGGGCGAGCCGGGTCCGCGGTTCTCGCGGGTGGCCGAGGTGTCGTGTGAGGAGCCGGCCTTCCTGTCCGGTGACGGAGACGGTCCTGCTCTCACCCGTGCGGAGCCGGGGTCCTACCGGTTGCGTCTGATGATGGATGAGACCCGCTTCCCTACCCGGTTGACGGTCCAGAGCTGGCCGGCAGCGGTGGAGCCCGGACGGGTGCTGCGCGGGGCCGCTGCCTACGTGGAACCGCCCGCCCCGCCTCACCCCGTGCTGAGCCTGCCGGAGTGTCCGGCGGGGGTCGCCGCGGCGGCGAGGATCGGCAACGACGTCGCGGGAGGACCGGGAGCACGAGCGCTGTCCGGTGAGCTCGGGGTGGCGCACGCCCGCGTGGTGGTGCGGCGTACCCCGGCCTGGAACGCCGACTACTTCGACCGCGCCTACACCTGGATGGCGAGCTCGGGCAGCTCTCAGGGCTACTACGGCTTTGTAGGCGACCCGATCGATCCGGACACGACCTGGCTGACCGTCACCATGCGCCACGAGGAGCAGCAGGGCCATGTCGCCGGATGGTACGGCGCGATCTGGAGCCGCCCGCACGACGACGACGACCCGCCTCGCCGCCGGGTGCACTGGTGGCGGTGGGTACACCGCACTCCGCCGCCAGTGCCCAGCAGTTCTCACAACGGGGACATGCTTGACCCGGTCCTCCCGTGGGACACCTTGCGGGTCGTGAACCTCAACCGGGTCTCGGGCACCCCGGTGCACACCGAGATCACGGTCGAGCACCGTGACGTCCCCGTCGAGTGGGTCGACGATCTCAACGACTGGTGGGCCCTGCAGCTGGCCATCCACGCCGCCCGGGTCGAGCGCGCAACCGCAGGAAAGTGAATCGTCACTCCGAGCAGCGCCATCGGCATCCGCTCGATGACCGTCAGCGCCGGTGCGTCGCGCGATCCAAGGAAGAGCTCAAGTTGCCGGAGCCCTCCGCGATCCCCAACCACCGCCCCCCGTGTTGGATGGCGCATGCTTGCTCGGGACCGGGGCGGGATCACGGTCCACTCCGACGTCGCCGAGGAGTACGCCGAGTCCCGTCGGAAGGCGGAGCGGTTGTTGCGGGTCTTCGACGACGCGAGCGACGAACCGGCTACGCCCGGCCACACACCGTCCATGCCGACGCCGTGACCTCGAAGGGCGCCGCCGGCAACTGCGCCGCGCATGCCTCCCGCACGCGCTGCCGGTCCGCCGGCGCCAGCCGTTCGACGTAGGCGCCGGCCGGAGCGACCCCCAACGTGTAGGGCTCCCACCACTCCTCGAACGTCTCGTAGGCGACGGTGACGGTGAGCACCGACTCCTCGATGGCTCGCAGGCCGGCGTCATCGAAGAGCTGGGCGAGGTGGCCCACGCGGGAACCCGGGGCGTCGCCCTCGCCGGTCGCGTCGGGGTCGACGGCGGCGACGCCGCGCCAGAACGGCGACGACGGACCCCTGCCCCCGCCCCGGTCCCACACCGAGGCGACCACCGGCCCGCCCGGGCGGGTGACCCGGGCCATCTCCCGCAGACCGGCCACCGGGTCGCTCATGAAGTGCACCACCAGCGAGGCCAGCGTCGCGTCGAACGCGCGGTCGGGGAACGGGAGCGCCTCGGCGCTCGCCTCGCAGACGTCAACCCCCGGCAGGCGGGCGGCGAGGGCGGCGACGAACGAGGCGGACGGGTCGATCGCGGTGACCCGGTCGGCGCCGCCGAGCGCCACCAGGTGCGCGGTCAACGCCCCCGGGCCGCAGCCGACGTCGAGCACCCGGTCGGTGGCACGAAGGCCGGCTGTGGCCACGACCTGTCTGGCCAACGGTTCGGAGTAGCGCCCCATGAACCGGCCGTACGCGTCGGCGGTCACGTCGAAAAACACCCATTCACTATAGGGCGCCGGGTCGCCCGGCAGGAGCCTCCTCGGGTCGGCGCTGGTACCGCGACTCCACCTGGGGTCAGCCGCTGCCCGCGGCGCTGCGCTCGGAGCCCGCACCCTGCGGCGAGGACGAGCCCGGCAGCACGATGGTGAAGCGGGCGCCGCCCTCAGCGCGGTTGTGGGCCACGACCGTGCCGGCGTGGCGCTCGACGACCTGGTGGACGATGGACAGCCCCAGGCCCGAGCCGGGCATCCCGCGCCGCCCGGCCAGGTGTCGGCCTGCGCGAGCAGGTCGAGGTTGGTGCGCAGTGAGGTGAGCGGCGTCCGCAGCTCGTGGCCGGCGTCGGCGACCAGGCGGTGCTGCCGGCCGCGGGACGTTGCGTGGCGGCACCACTGGTCTTGACGAGTGGTTCGCGTTCATGGCCCGGTCCCGAAAGCACCGGATCAGAGCGTTTCGCGAGGAGGCTGAGGAACGGATCCTGCTGATGGAGACGCGGGCGCGGCTCGCGCGCATTGAGAGCGCCGCGCCGGAACCGCAGGCCGAGGTCCTTGACGCTCCGGAGGTCGATTTGCCAAGTGGGCTCGTGCCGCCGGTTGCCCTCACGGATCATGGCCCAGCAGCTCCGACGGTTGCGCAGGTCAGCATGGGTGAGTCAGTCACTACTACGACATCCAGCACTTGCGCACGTGGAGATCGAACTCACCGTTCGCGGACAAGGGTCCGGCATCGCCGGGACCCTCGTGACGTTCACCTGTCGGGTGGGCCTGCTGTCGACAGCGCCGGCCACTTCCCCCACCCTTCGATGCTCCACCGACCAACAAGACCTCACCGGGTGTGTTCGAGGTCGACCAGCACGGGCCGGTGGTCGGAGGCAGGTGCGTTGCGGCGGGTGCTGGGGTCGTCGCTGATCGACACGACGGCCAGGTCTGCGGTGCTGGCGCGACCGACCGCCCCGATCAGGGCGTGGGAGACCAGGATGTGGTCGATGAGCTCGCGACGACCGCGGTAGACGCGCGACCAGCGTTCGGTCTCCTCGATCAACCCGGCCGTGTTCCACAGGCGCTGTGAGTCGCCGGCGTCGGGACGGTCGAACCCACCGGTGCCGACCTCGGATCCGGGTGGCCCGTGGAGGATCTGGGTGGTCGCGGCACCGGGTTCGTCGTTGAGGTCCCCAGCGACGACCACTGCGGTGCCGGGGTCCTGGGTGAGGAGCCCGGTGACGTAGGAGCGGATACCGGCAGCCTCGGCTGCTCGGCGGTGCAGCGCGTAGACGCCGTACCTGGTGCGTTCGTCCTCATCACGTGGGCTGAACCGGCCGCCGGGGAAGGACAGGAGCTTCGACTTCAGGTGGACCGAGATCACATCGATGGTCCACCCGTCGCGGCGGACGCGAGCCTGTAGCCCGGGACGCCCGAGCCCGGTGAGGACCCGCCCGATGTCGTCGGCTTGTACCGGCCCCAGGCCCGCTGGGAAGTCGGTCACCTGCTCCACGCGCGTCAGGGCGGCCCGGGAGAGGAACCCGACCCGGATGCCCCGACCGTCGGGGGCGGCGAGCGCGATGCGCCAGCTACCGGGGAGTCGGCCAACCAGATCGGTCAATGCCACCGGGTTCAACACCTCCTGGACGGCGAGGACGTCAGGGTCCAGGGCGGTGATGGCCGTGGCGAGTGTGTCGAGCTTGGTGTCATAGGCTCGTTGGCGGTCCGGCGACCCGGCGTCCTCCCCGGGTGGCGCAAAGTTCTCCAGGTTCCACGTTCCGATGCGCAGCATCGCCTGCTCCTCCCCCCACCACGATACGCAGACTCACGGGCTCCGTCGCCCTCGACGGCACCGAACCGTTGTCGCGAAGCGGGTCAGCCGTGACGCCATCCCCTGTGGGATCACATGGGCTCCATCGATTCTTCGCTGGGACCGTCGCCGACAGACGCTTCCTCCTGTCACTTCGCGGCCCGCCGTCAGGGGAAGTGTGGTGGTGTTGAGACGCCCGAGATCGGGCGTCGACCCGTGGTCATCTTGTCTCGCGACATCATCATCCCGCGCCGTCTGCTAAGTGACTGGACGCACAGCGATCCGCCGTTAGCTCGTCGTGCGGCGGAATCCATCCTGGGTGGCGCGACCCGTCGAGTCGTCGTTCGCTTGCGTGTCGAGCCACCGGAGCACGATCGCGGCCGAGATGAGGTCAGGGAGTGCTTCGGAGTTGATGCGTTGGACCTCCTGCAAGAACGTGGAACGGTCTCCGGCGACCCATGCGGTTACCGCCTGCTGCAGGAGCACCGTTTCGGTGTGTTCAGGGACACCATCGGCCGGCGAGGGGCCGAGGCGCTCCCACGCCGCGATTGCTTCGTCTGCGGTCGCCGCGGCCCTCTCGCCGTTTCCGGCCATCACGTGCGCGAGGGCGAGGTTGTGTCCTGCCAGGCCGGCGACGCGTTCGTAGCTGTCCGCCGCCGCGCACTCGATGGCGCGACTGAACTGTTCGATCGCTCGGGTCACCTCGAAGCGTTCGATCGAGACCATTCCGAGCATGTTGAAGGCGTAGCCCTCCAAGTACTGCTCGCCTGTGTAGCGATACCTACGTAGTGCTTCGCCGGCGTGATGCTCGGCCTCCGTTAGCTCGCCTCGGAGCAGATGAGCCAAGCAGGCTCCGTCGTGGAGCAGTCCGATGGCATGCGCAATCCCCACCACCGTGTCGTCGGCGTCCTCCGCCGTCCTCAATCCATCCTGGCACCGGGCGATTCCGGCTGCTGGATCTCCGTCGTAGCAATCAAGCAGCACGAGCTCGCCCTCGGCCCACAGCTCGTCCTCGAGGTCGCCCTGCGCCCTGCTGTCCTCACTGACGGCGGCGAGATTGCGGCGCGCCCGAGGTAGGTCGCCGAGGATCTTCTGGAGCTCTCCCAACCAGCCCTGAGCGCGTCGTGTGAGGAGCAGTCGTTCGCTCCGGGACTCGTCGGTCTCACCGTCGATCACGGTGCGGCCCAGCCGGACGGCCGCCTTCAGGTGCGTCCTGGCTGTGGAGTAGGGGCCGAGCACTCGGTGGCACATGCCGAGGACGAGGTGCTGGCGCACGGTCTCCAGGGGAGTCAATGGCACGTCCGTCAGATGGCCGCGCATGAGTAGCACGCTGTGGGCCCAGCCACCGAAGATCACATGCTTGCCCTCGATCTCGCGGAGACTGGCGCTCGCCGCATCCACCTCGCCTGCCGACACGAGGTGGTAGAAGCGCCGCTCGTACGGTTCCATTTCCGCCGCTACTGGCGCCGACACGAGTGGTCGACAGAGCGAGCCGTACCACTGCGCCGCCCTCAGCTCGAAGTCCCTGCGCTGTGGGTACGCGGTTCGCGCCGACAAGGCATCGAGAGCTGCTGCTTGGTCGAGCCGGTGCAACTGTAGAGTTGCTCGGTCACGGTCGAACCGCACGATTCGGCGCCGGATGAGCGTGGCCGCCACTGCCTCGACGCGGATGGTCGGCGACAGCTCCTCGAGCACGTACCGGACCGCGGCCAGCTCGACGGGCCCTGCGAACACAGCCATGGCGCAGGCGACCACTCGCGCATCCGCCGCGAGCCTCGACACGGTTTCGCGAGCCAGCTCGAGCAAGGGGTCAGGATCCAGTTCCAGCCGGTCAACGAGCTCGCTCATATGCGTGAAGGGATTCTCGAGCCGCAAGTCCATGACGCGGATGAGGGCCCACGGCCGAGAGTCCGTCACCCGTAGTAGTCGCTGGATGACCTCGGGATCCGCGTCAGCCACGCCGGACTCGCCGTTGGCGTCCAAGTCACGCAGGAGCGCGATGGCATCGTGGGCCGGCAGTGCCGACGGAACTTCGACCTCAGTGGCGAGTCGGCGGAAGCGAGCTTCGAGCTGGATCGGCTCGCGGCTCGCCATGACCAGACGCGTTTGCCTGGGTGCCATGAGAAATGATTCGAGGAACGTGCGGATGCCCTCTTCCGCAAGCTTCCCATCATGGTCGAGAAGCATCTCGACGTTGTCCCACACCACCACGAACCTGTGCTCGGACAGCACGTCGATGAGCGCTGTGGTACGTGAGCGCTGATCCGCTCCGTAGGCGCGCCACCGCCGTTCGAAGCTCTTGGCCTCCGGTGTCGCCAAAGCCTTGGTGACGCTCTCACACAGCTGGATGACGCTGATCCCTCGGTCATCTCTGGCGCTCAGCGTCACCACTGATCGGATCTCGGAGTCCGGCTGGGCGATAATGCTCCGGAGCGTTCTCCCCAGAAGTGTCGACTTGCCCACGCCTGCCCGCCCGACAATGCAGATCAGGGAAGCGGTGGGTTCGGTGAGCAGGGAACGAACCCGACCAGCAGGCTCAACGCGGTCGCGGAACAGGTCGTCACCGAGGTCCGGCAGCTCGGCGCCGACGTGCCGCAGGCCCCTGCGTTCGCGACTCGCGACCACTCGTTGCTGGTGCCGCGCATGAGCTTGCTCTATGTCGGGCTTGTTTCGCTGCCGAGCCTGTTCTCGCTCGGCCAGGCCCGACCGAGCGCTCGTCCGCTGCCCAGGCATGATCTTCCACTTCCCGCGAGCAGTCGCGATGTCTATCGCGTAGAGCAACGGTCGCTCGGAGCGTTCGAGCTGCTCTCTCGCGGCTTCGCGGGCGCGTTCGAAGGTGAGCAGGCCGGCGCGCCGCAATCTTCCTTCCGGGACGGTCTCACTCAGGCTGGTCGAGTAGGCGAAGCCCGTGCACTCGATCAACACGTACCGCCCATCGTCAACGAGCTTCGTGAGCTTGGAGACATCGTCCAGCTCCGTGTTCCAGTCCGGCTCGTACATCGAGCGCTCGGGGAGGTCCCACTCATGTGAGGAGTTCGAGAGGGACACTCCAACCAACGCGTGGCCCTCGAGCACAACGATCAGGGGCAGGAGATGACTTGCTGTGCACAGGCCGCAGAACAAGGTGGCCAGATCTAGGCATGTCCCCACCTGCACCGACAGAAGCACCTCGCTCGGCAGACGGATCTCTTGAGTCACATCATCGGACGGATCGCGCGGCGGAGGTGGCGCTGCGTAGTGGACCCCGGTCCCGCACAAGGTCTCGTAGATGGACTGCACCACCGCATGCCGCCCACGTTCGACTGCAAGGTCATGGTGAGCGGTCTGCCACCCCGGACTCTTCTCGTTGAGGTAGGTCGCAGCGGCGTCATCGACGTACGCAGGAAGGTCGCGTGGATTCATCCGCGACCACGGTGGCTCCCACGGCATGACCGACGCCTACTCGATCACCGTGACAGCGGCATGGAGAGGACTGGGGTCAGTCGGTCCCCGTGACTCGGGGTGCACCGTCAGCTCGTACATCCCTGGGGGAAGCATGACGTCCGCACCGTACTGCCCTGAGTCGTCGGGGGTCATCGCGACGCCGCGAGACCCCTCCCCCAGTGCATCGTCAAAGTTCGCACGGAGGACTCCCGCACCTACCGTCAGGTCGGTGCCGTCCTCCTCGACCACGCGTGCCGTGATCCGCACCGGTTCTCCAGCTAGGACCGCCTCGGCCAGGTCGACGCTCAGCCGAGCCTGCCCACGTTGGGCCGTTACATCGCCCGCCACCGCCTTGAGTCCGCGGCTCTGGGAGAGCTTTATCCGAGAGACGAGGTCGCTCATCACACCCACATGTGAGTGCAATGTCCCGTGGCGTTCCGCCACATAGAAGTGACCTCCGGACTCGGACAGCTCGACAGGAATCGCGGAGACCAACGGGACGGTGCCGTCGCCGCCGCCCAGACCAGCCTCGAGCCATGACGGATCGTCCTGGGTCACCGCGATCGTCTCGCCCGAACGCACGGCCCGCTGCCGGGTCGGCTGGTGCGTCCCCACCACGGGTACGACCAGTGGCTGCCCGAGATCGCCTCGGCGCGCGTTGTTGTCGCGGATCTCCCGGTGGAAGTCGAGGGCTGCGGCGGCCATGTCGGGATCGACGTGCGGGATCGGCGCGTCTGTCACTCGCAGCAGCTCGTCGCCGCTTTCGACACACGGGTAGACCGGCAAGAGCTGGTAGACCGACGCACACGACCGCAAGACATCGGTGAGGTCCAGGATGCCGAACTTCCTGAAGCCTTCGTGCAGGTAGGACAGCGCGTCGAGCGATCCGCGGTGGGGGGTGCCGTACGTGATCACCATGCGGGTGTCGCGCCAACCGTCGAGGACGTCCACGAAGTAGCGCGCCACGAGCCCGCCCATGCTGTGCCCGACCAGGATGAGCTTGGCCCCCTCGCCGGCCGGTGTCGCGCGCCACTTCTCGAGCTCGCGGTCAACGACCCTCTTCAGCGCGAAGGCGGATGCACGGTTGTCACGACGCCAGTCGTAGCCGAACTCGATGAAGTTGACGGGCCCGTCGTATCCCTGCCGTCTGGAGAACAAATGGAAGTTGTCGTCCAGGGCCCGCAGCACAGGAGTGTAGGCCGCGATGCTCGAAAGCCCGGGGACCGGATGCGGCCCCCGCACGATCCCGGACGCCGTGACGCCATCGGGTGCCGTCGGACGCTGCGGGTCGTCGTCATCCGCAAGCCTCAACTGTTGGAGGCTACCCCCGCGGGATCGAACGGCCGCCCAAAGAGCCTTGGCAGAAGCTCCCCAGACCTCCCGGCCAGACTCGTCCCACAGCACGCTGCCAGTGATTCCCGGCAGGAACACGACCACGTCCCGCACGAAGGTCTTGCCCATCACAGCCTCCTTCGCTGTGCCCCTCCTGCATCGTCTCGACTGCACGACACCGGTTCGACTCTACGCGCAAATCGTCCGTGGCCGTGAGCACTTTGTGTCCACGACGACCAACGCTCCGTGCGCGTGTCGGTCCGCTCGGCCACGCCTTTGCCGGCACGGTGGCCGAGGCAAGTTGAGGGGACCTCATGCCGCAGGAGCATGGCCTGCCCGTGAGGTCAGGACGCCGGCGCGGTGGCCGCAGTGGAGACGGCGGCCGCGGACCGATAGTCAGGTAGATCAGCTCGCTGCCCGTCTTCGGGCACCTCAACGGGAGCCACCGCGTGCTGTACGGGGTGGGCTACTCCGGCAACGGCGTGGGACCCAGCCGCCTGGGCGGCCGGATCCTCGCCTCCCTCGCGCTCGGACACGAGGACGAGTGGTCGACCAGCCGGATGGCCCGGGGCCCTGTCGGCACCTACCCACCTGAGCCGATCAAGTACGTCGGCGGGGTCGCGCTGCGCGCAGTGCTTGAGCGCAAGGAGAAGACCGAGGACCGGGGCAAGACCCCCGGACGCCTGATCCGCACCGCATCCCTGCTCGCACCCCCGGGGCTCGTCCCGGTTCGTCGCAACAGCAGCCCGGACAGCGGGCCCCCGGCCAACCGTTGAGCCTGCCGTGAGGCCATGTCGAACCTCGACCATGACATCGCATTCCAGGGTCACCATGACCTGACGGGTGCCGGGCACCCGCTGCTCGGATCAGCGGGTGGTCTTGCCCACGGTCAGCAGGACGGCGGAGTCCTCGACGGCCTCGAGGGAATGACGTGAGTCGGGGATGGTCATCAGGTCGCCCGGTGAGCCGTTCCAGCGGTTCTCCCCCGCCACCAGGGTCACTCGGCCGTGAAGCACCTGAAGCGTGGCCTCGCCGGGGTTCTCGTGCTCGGCGAGGGCGCTGCCGGCCCGGAGTGCGATCAGGGTCTGGCGCAGCACGTGCTCGTGCCCGCCGTAGACAGTGTGGGCGCTTCGGCCGCTCGAGGCCGTGGCGGCCGCCTCCAGGTGGTGGCGGACCAGCGCGGTCAAGGATTCCTTCTGCATGTGCTCTCCTGCTCGTGGACCAGTCAGTGACGTCCCCCTGCACAGGTCTACCGCACTCCAGCGCGTCGTGCCCGGGTTGCCCGCACCGCACGGGACCAAAGGCCCTGACCTGCGTGAACGAGGCTCCGTAGCGTCGACCACACGGGACGGTCCGGGAATCGACTCCCGGTGCAGGTAGGGATCCGCGACCGAGGACAGGAGGCTCACCGTGACCGAGGCCGAGACTCTGACGCTGCGCCGTGACCTACGGCAGTGGCGCGGGCTGCTGATCACGGGAGCCTGGTGCGCCTTCGCGAGCATCGTGATGATCGTCGTGCAGATCCCCCTCTACGTCCTGTGGCCACCGCCCGAGTCGGCAGCGGGGTTCTTCGAGCTGCTGCTGGAGAACCCGCTGGCGGGACTGGTCGCGCTGGACGTGCTGTACATCGTCTCCAACGCCCTGATGTACCTGGTCTACCTCGCGCTGGGCGTCGTGCTGTGGCGGATCAGCCGGTCCGCCGTCGTGATCGCGCTCGCGTTCTGCGTGCTCGGGATCGCCGTCTACATGAGCAGCCCGCGGGCGGTCGAGATGCTGGCCCTCGCCCAGGCGTACGCCGACGCCGACGCCGAGACGCGCACCGCCCTGCTGGCCACCGGGGAGGGCATGCTCGCGACCTGGACGGGCACCGGCTACGACATCTACTACTACTTCACCTTCGTGACCCTGGCGGTCCTGGCGACCCTGATGCTGCGGTCCTCGATCTTCAGCCGAGCCACCGCGGTATGGGGGCTGGTGAGCGCCGCGCTCATGACCGTCCCCACCAACTTCGGTCCGGTCGGCATGGCGCTCGCGGTGGCGTCCCTGGTGCCGTTCTCGGTGTTCGCCGCCCTGGTCGGGCGGCGGCTGCTGCAGCTCGCGAGCCCGGCCGAGCCCGCGCCGTCAGGTCGTCGGTCCGGAGGTCGACAGCGCGTTGCGAAGTGACCGTTCCAGCCGTTCGGCCGGGACCGGGATCGAGGCCAGGTTCGTCAGGACCGCGATCGTGACGCGCGTGCGTGGGTCGAAGGTCGTGGTGGCGGACCACCCGTAGTACATGCCCTCGTGTCCCAGGGTCGTCGTCCGTGCACGCTCCTCGATGGCCACACCGAGTCCGTAGGACCGCCGCGCAGGCCCCAGGTAGAGGGCCTGGAGCGCGCCCAGGATGCCGCCGACCGCGGATCCCGGAGACGCGGAGCGGTGGATCATGTCGTCCAGGGTCGCACCGCGCAGCAGGCGACCCTCGAAGAGCGCCTCCGTCAGGGTGGCCAGGTCCTCCGCCGAGGTCGCCAGCCCCCCATCCGTCCACACGTCGCCGATGGTGTGGCTGGGGAGGCGCCCGTGGGTGCGGGACAACAGGTCGACCACATGCCAGGGACGACCCTTGTGCGGCGAGGCGAGGCGTCCCACGCCATGCTCCTCGCCGGAGAACGACAGCGTCCTGAGCCCCAGGGGTTGGCTGACCCGCTCCTCCACCAGCTCCGCGACGGTCCTTCCCGTGCAACGCGCCAGGATCTCCCCGAGCGCGATGTAGTTGGTGTTCCGGTACGCGAAGCGTTGGTCCGGCGCGCTGTCGCTGCCGAGCCCGGCCACGGCGTCCAGCAGCTCGTCCCTGCTCCACGGAGCGAACGGTTCGCTGCCCAGCTTGCGCCGGACCTCCTCGTCCTGGAAGTACTCACGCAGACCGCTCCGGTGGGCCAGGAGCATGCGAACCGTGATCCGGTCGCCCAGGGGCAGCTCGGGGAGCCACTGCGCGACCGGCGAGTCGAGCTGCAGGTCGCCACGCTCGACCAGGGACAGCGCCGTACAGGCGACGACGAGCTTGGTGACCGAGGCGACCACGAAGCGGTCCTGCCTGCGCACTGCTTCTCCGGCACTCCCGGGGTCGCGCCGCAGCTGGCCGGCGCAGGCCGACCAGAGCAGGTCACCCTGGCGTCGGATCGCGATCTGGGCGCCGGGGACACCCAGGCGCGCCAGCCGCTGAGCGGTCGTGGTCCGCAGGAGCGCGCGGACCGGATCCCCAGCCGCCCCCCTCTCGTCGTGCAGCTCGTGCGCGGCCCCGAAACCCCTCATCCCCACTCACCTTCGCCCTGTGCGTCGCGGAGGTCTCATCATCGCGATCGAGCCTCATTCGCACCATGGCTGGCGACCGGGAGGCCGGGCCCGGGACAGCGGGCGCTCAGCCGCGCCCGTGACCTCCCTCGGGTCCACCGCCGAGCACGCCGGCGTCGAAGGCCTTCAGCACGGAGGCCCGGTCCTCGGCGGTGAGGTCGCCCGCGGTGACTGCTTCCTCCAACCGGTCGGCCAGCGCGCTTCGCCGCTCGTCCGCGTGAGCCTGCTGCAGCTCCTCGAAGGCTGCGGTGACCTCGGCGGCGGACAGGCCGAGCTCCTCGGCGAGGGCGTCGATCATCTGATCGCGACGCTCCTCGAGCTCGCCCGCGGCGGGCGGGGTGGACCGGTCGGACTGCGTCGGCTCGAGCTGCTCGCGGACCGACTCGAGGGCGGACTCGAGCTCGGTCTCGCTGACGCCGAGGGCCTCGGCGAGCTCGGGGCCTCCCGACCCATGGCCGCCACCCGGGCCGCGACCACGGTCGCCGCGCTCGGGGGCACCGGTGTCGGTCGAGGGGCTTGCGGCCGGTGACGAATCGTCGGACGGGGCTCCGTCCTCGGCGGCCGAGGCGATACCGAGCCCGCCCACGGCCAGACCTGCTCCGGCGATGCCGGTGGCCACGCCGCGTCGGATGTAGAGGGACCTGTTCATCGGGACTCCTTGGTCGAGATCGTGTATCTGCTTCCGGTCTCGACCATCCCCACGGGGCCTGTGCGGAGGCTGTGCTCTGCCTCCGACTGCGGTGTGCACCCAGCACTCGAAGCGTGTTGACACCCCCGGCACACCCGCGTACTTTCCATAGTAGTTAATAAACACTTCGGGAAAGTGTGGAGGGCGACATGGGATCAGCAACGTGCGACGACGTGCGACTGGACGACACCTTCGCAGCGCTCGCCAACTCGACCCGGCGGGCGATCCTCGCTCGCCTGGCGGTGGGAGAAGCGAGTGTCAACGATCTCGCCGAGCCCTTCGACCTGACGCTGCCGGCGATCTCCAAGCACATCAAGGTGCTCGAGAACGCGGGGCTCATCACCCGGGGTCGACGAGCCCAGTTCCGCCCCTGCACCATCGCCGCGGCTCCCCTGGCCGAGGTCGCCGACTGGACCGAGCAGTACCGGCACATCTGGGACGACCGCTTCGACCGCATGGACGACTACGTCCAGCACCTCCAGAGCACCGACACCCACGAGGAATGACCATGACCGAGACCAAGGACGTCCAGATCGAACGCATCTTCCACGCCCCGATCGACCTGATCTGGGCGATGTGGACCGAATCCGAACACTTCGCCCACTGGTACGGGCCGATGGGCGCGCAGATCCCGCGCGCCGACATGGACGTCCGGGTCGGTGGCCGTCGCCACATCGCGATGCAGATGCAGACCCCGGACGGTCCGATGCAGATGTTCTTCGTCGGCGAGTACCGAGAGGTCGACCCGAAGACCCGCCTGGTCTACACCGAGTCCATGGCCGACGCCGAGGGCAACGCGATGACCGCCGAACAGATGGGCATGCCCCCCGGCTCCCCGACGCAGACCTCCGTCGTCGTCGAGCTCGCCGACCTCGGAGACCGCACCCGCATGGTGATGACCCACCTCGGCGTGGCCGCCGACTCGCCGGGCGCCCAGGGCTGGGGCATGGCGATCGACAAGCTGGAGGCTCGGGTCGCCGAGGTCCGAGGCTGAACCGGCCACCCCACGGGACGGTCGGCGAGGTCTAGGCTGCGCCCATGCTGGTGGGTCGCTCCGTGACTCTGCGTCAGGTGCGCGAGGCCGACCTCGACGCGCTCTACGACGCCCATGCCGACATCCGCAACCGCGGCGCGTACTTCCCCCTCGGCGTCCTCTCGCAGACCGCGTTCCGCGGCGAGTTCGGCGAGCACGGCTTCTGGCAGCCGACCGAGGGGATGCTCGTTCTCGAGTCGCACGACGGCGAGATCGCCGGGCACATCGAGTTCTTCCGCCCGGTGTCCTACTGGGACGCCTTCGAGCTGTCCTACCTGCTCTACGCCGACCGGTACGCCGGTCGCGGCCTGGCCACCGAGGCGGTCCAGCTGCTCGTGGACTACCTCTTCGGGT
>CAWCGW010000003.1:0-473014 GCA_963795215.1 uncultured Actinomycetota bacterium | reverse complement strand
TGCGCAGTGAGTGCCCCCGAGGGGGGCGTGGTTCCAGCAGCGACGACTGCCGAATGTCTCATGCCAGTGCTGTGCGTCGTTGCTGGTTGTGCGGACGATGGCGTCAGGACGTGCGGGGGCCGGCCACAGTTGGAGGAGGTAGAAGTCGACCACATCGTCCTCACCTCCGGTGGTAGCGGCGTCCCAGCTGGCGACGCCGTCGTCTCGGCCCCTGGCGCTAACCCTGACCGATACTCCCCGCCGGGCAGGTCAAGAGGGCCGCCGCTCTCGCCCGCCCACGAGCTCCAACGGGGCTGCCCGTCGGCGGGGACGGTCATCGACACCTCGACGACGTCCTCCCACTCCGCAGCGTCCGGGTCGGGTTCGGCGTCCCACAGCTCGATACGTACCGGCGAATCACCGGATCGGCGGGCGAGCGGCAGGTACACGCCCTCGCCGCTGGCGGCACCTGCGAGGCCGTTGGTCTGGCCGGCGAAGAAGCGTGTGTCGTCGCCGTCGAAACCAACGTCGTCACCCCAGATGAGGTCGAACTGGCCGTAGTCGGTCTGGACTGTGTCGTCGAACAGCACCTTCACC
This sequence comes from uncultured Actinomycetota bacterium, assembly GCA_963795215.1. GTDB lineage: Bacteria > Actinomycetota > Actinomycetes > Propionibacteriales > Nocardioidaceae > Nocardioides. The sequence continues at coordinate 472,438 of CAWCGW010000003.1, read as the reverse complement.
GTCATGCGCTTCCTCCGCGTCGTGCCGCGTGCCCGTCCGTGGGCGCGGCCGTCATGTCCCGTCCGGGGTGTCGCGGGCCCTCAGCCACGGGACCCCGACCTCCAGCAGCACGGGGACGACGTTGTCGACAAGCTCGGACGGGTCGTCGCCGCGAGCGAGCGTCCACCAGAGGTCCGCACCGGCGGGCGTGAGCTTCCCGATGCGGGTCTGCTCGGCCCAGCGGCCGTAGAACGTGCTGGGCTTCGGCTGCACGCCCAGGTGAGGGCTGGCCGCCGCTTGCTCCTTCCACGTCTGCCTGGAGATGGCGGAGAGGTTCACGGTGAACTTCACGGCATCGGAGTCGCTGAACGTGGACTTCTGGAAGCCGAGCAGGAGCCAGTGGGTGTCGGAGGGCAGCTCGAACCTGCCGCCGCTGCCCTTCATACCGACCTCGCGCAGCGCCGGCGCGAACGACTCTTTCATCAGCTGGTCGTAGACCTGCTGCGGTGTCGGGTCGCCCTCGGTGCCGGGCCGGTGGTTCTTCGGCCGGTGCTTCCACGCCTTGAACCGGTCGAGAAATGCCCGGTCGGCAGGGGTCATCTCCGTCACGGCCATACCCTCCCACGCGTCCTCGTCCACGCCATGCAGCGTGCCGTGCCGACTGTCCACCGCACTCGGATGCCGCGGCGCTGAGGGCCACCAGCCGTACTGACAGCGGCATGAGCGTGCTCGCGCTGGTGTGTGGACGGGTGAACGTCCCCCTGCTGCGCTTTGTCGGGCTTGGTATCCCCATCGCAGACAGGAGGGACGTTCATGACCAACGGTAGTGAAAGGCGTGTCGAGGGGTGATCGGAACCGGAACGCACGGCTGGCGCGGTTGCGGGAGCTGGTCCCGCAATGCAACTCGATCGTGGGGATCGACGCTGGCCCGATCGCAAGCAGATGGTGGTGGTGTAGCGTCAACGAGCCGCTGCGTCGCATGCTGACCCGGGTCTCGGCCCGTGGACTGCTGCACCTGTCCGTCGGCACCGAGGGTCTCGTCGCCACGACGGAGTCCGGTGCGGTGGTGGAGCACAAGGTGGCTCTGCCCGAGCGGTGGCTGCGAGGGTTCGCCGAGGCGGCACACATCGGCGCCGGCTTCGAACCGCGACTCGAGGTGTCCGCGGTCGAGGGGCTTCGTTTCCTCACCGGCCTGGGTCGCAGCACTTCGGGCTGGCTGCTGCCGGCCGGGCGCGGGCTGCGCCTGTCGTCCCGGGCAGCTCCGGGTGCCGTGTTCGTGAGCGGGTCACAGCGCCTCGAGTCGCTTCTCCCACTGCTGCCACATGCTTCGATCCTGCGCGCCCACGGCCCGTCCGCAGCCGCCGGCGCCCGCTCCGCGTCCTCCGTGTGGGAGGTCGTGCTCCCCGGTGCCCGCTACGTGCTCACCCTCTCGCCCGAGCCCGGTCGCGGATTCTCCGGCGAGGGCGCCGGACTCGCCGCCCTGACCGCAGCCGGAGCCACCGACGACGCCGAGGTGCTGGCCGAGCACCTCGCCTTCCAGCCCGGCCTCGACCCCGACCTGCTCGCGGAGGCAGGCGGTCTGACGCGGGAACGGGTGCGGTCGGCGCTCGCCTGCCTCGGAAGCGCCGGGCGGGTCGGCTACGACGTCACCGAGGCATCCTGGTTCCACCGCGAGCTCCCCTACGACACCGCCGCCGTCGCGCGCCTGAACCCCCGGCTCCGCCGTGCGGAAGCCCTGGTCGCCGACCACGCCGTGACGCTCGTGGACGCGTCCACGGCCCGCGTTCGCGGCTCGGAGATGACCCACACCGTGCACACCGGGTCCGACGGACGTACGTCGTGCACGTGCACGTGGTGGGGTCGCACCGCGGGAGCCGGGGTCCCTGCAGCCACGAGCTGGCCGTGCAGCTCGAACGAGCCGGGGGCCGCGGATGAGCTCATCGGCCTGGGCTGCGGATCGAGTCGTCGATGCGGCACGCGACGTCTCCGGGCTCGTGCACGTGCTCGCCGCCCTCGACGAGGAGGACCGTAAGCCGTGCGTGCAGCCGCTCAGGGAGCTCTCTCGATCAGGCGAGTTCGGGGCTCCGCTCGACCTGGTCAACCTGCTCGCGGTCGCGGGCGCCGCGAGTGCTGCCCGACGCCAGGGCCACCGCCGCGTGGCTCAGGCGCTTCACACCCATGGACTCATGGCCGCGACGTCCCGGCGGGGACGCCGACACGGCCACCCGCGCGGCCATCACGGTGCTGGTGGATCGCGCACCGCGCTGGCTCCCGACGCTGGTCGACCTGCTCGCCGAGCGTCTCCGGGCACGAGGGTCCGGGACCGTCCGCGTCGCTCTACCGGATCACGGAGGACGTCCGCGCGCACCTCGACCTGCCGCCACCTGCCGGGAGCGCGTACGCCGCTCAGTGGGTGGTGACCGACTGGCGACGCTGGGCCGAGCAGGGGCTGGTTGGCCCCCGCGGTCACGAGCGGGCCTTTGGCGACCGTCTTCCCGCTCGCGATCGATGAGGAGGGAACGGCCGGTTGGCTCGGCGAGGAGCCCTGGAACAGCGACCTCCACTCCGCTCTGGCGCGCGGCGACATCGACCGGGCCGCGATGCTCGACGCCTGCCTGAGCCGTCTCCAGCGCGGAGCAGGGCCATGGACACCCAGGACGTCGTGGCCGTGCACGACGACCTCTCCCCCACGCTCGACGAGGTGGCCGAGCGTCGCCGCGACTACCTGGCACTGCTCCCGCCCGGGTCGAGGTCGCCTGTGGCTCTGATGGCCCAGCGCGAGCTCGGGCGCCTCCACGAGGCAGGCCGACTCGACGCCGCTGAGCTGGTGGAGCAGTCCCGATCCCTGCTCCTGCGCACGGAGAAGAAGCTGCTGCGCGACCACCTGGCGCTGCTCAAGGCTCACGCGGCTGCCCGGCCTGCCGACATCGACGCCGTTGTGGAGGCACTGTCCTCCGCATTCGCCAACGGCGCCTCCGACATCCAGCGGGCCGCGGTCGACCTCGTCGCCGCCCAGCCGGCGCACGTCTCGCCAGACGCGATCGACGGCGTGCTCGCAGCCGCGGCGACGCTGCCGCGCGACCTCGATGACCGGCTCCGTTCCCGCCTGGGCGGTCTAGGACGCCGAGCCGTGACCGCGCACGGTGCCGGTCGTCGTCCTCACCACGCCCCTGCCCGCTCCCGTCTGCGCCGATCGACAGCCTCGAGGAGGCGGTCGCCGAGCTGCTCGCGCTCATCCGCCCCGAGGGCAACGACATGGCGGCTCTCGATGTCGAGCGCGTGGTCGAGGCCCTGCCCGGCTCGGTGCTCGCGACCGCGACGGCCTGCGGCAGGCGGCCTCGTCCGTGGTCGATCGGTCCTGGTACGAGCACCGCAGCGTCTGGGGCCTCGGCACGATGCTGGAGCTGCTCGCGGCCAGCTGCGCCGGACGTGCCCCGCGCCGTGGAGGTCGACACGCAGCACGCCCGCTACTACCCCGTGCTCGACCGCGTGGTCCAGCTCCGGGTGGCCGATCTCGCGGCCGCCGTGCGGGACAGTCCCGGCGTCCGGTCGGTGGCGCTCCCGTCGTTCGACAACGGCGTGATCCTCGGTGACGCGCTCCTCGCCAGGCTCGCGCGAGGCCGCACACGAGGGCTGGGAGCCCGCCACCCTCGACCTCGAGCAGGCACTGCTGCGGCTCGACCTCGAGGAGCTCCTTCCCGAGCCGTTCGACGCTCTCGCGACGCCCGCCGGTCGGCAGGCGGCGGCCTGGATCACGGGCGCGGGACCGGACGTGCCGACCGTCCGTGCTGTGCGGACGCTCCGTGGGACCACGCGGGAGTACTTCAGCTGGGACCACCGCCCGGCGTCCCCTCCCCACCTGTGGGTCGCGGAGGTCGTCCCCCGCGATGGACCCGAACCGAAGCCCGCCGGGGCGTTGTGGACTCTCCTCCACTCGTGGTCGCCCCACCCTCGCGGAGTCGCGGTGACGCCGGGTTGGGAGTCCACCTTCAGCCTGTGGGCGTGGGCAGCCCCGCACCACCGCAACGTGGTCGCGGCGCACCTGCTGCGCACCCTCGGCCGGGCCCTCACCGACCCCAGTCGCGCCGGTGACGCCCTCGTGCCCCTGGCGTGCGCCGAGGGTCCGGTCGGCGACGCGATGCTCCTCGCGCATCGGGTGCGCGATGGGCGCGAAGCAGCAGGAGACCCGGTCCGCGGCCGTCGACGCCCTGCTGGTCCTGGCCGCCCGCGACCAGCTCGACGGTGCGCGGCTCGGACGGCTGCTGGGAGCCATGGTGACCGCCGGCGACCTGGTCACCGCTCGGCTCGTCGACCCGCTCAGCCCAGGCTGCCGCCGCGGGCGCCGCCGCCCAGATGTGGGCTGCGGTCGCCAGGCTGCTGGCGGCGGCCCTCACCCAGGACGGGGCGGTCGCGGGACTCGCCGCTGCTCTCCGCGGCCGTCGACATCGCCGAGGACCACCGGAGTAGGGGCACCGTCGCCGGGCCTCGACGACATGGCGGCCCGCAAGGGCCGCAGCCAGCAAGTCGTCGAGGCCGGCCGCCTCCGCGACGTCCTGGTCCGCAACGCGACCTGAGCGCGGCCAGCTCTCTTTGAGTCCCGCTAGTCGTCAAGGAGTCACGCGCCGGTGCCGACGCTCTACTAGAGCGGATCGCGGCATGAGTGTGCGTTTCCTTGGCATGATTCGCGCGTGGACGAGAGCGAGCGCGAAACGCAGGAGGGCGAGGCAGACGTGCTTGCCCAAATCGGCCGATGCCTATTCGAGCAGGACCTCAGGGTCATCGTGCGCCTGCCAGTCGCACTCGCGGCAGCCGCCCAGGCGGCCTGGGATCGTGACGACGCGGGCGACTTCGGAAAATGAGACTTCAGCAGAGCGCACGAGCAGACATCAAGCCGGTGCCCTCGCACTTGTGGGGCTCGCGGTGGAGGAGCGCGGGGCGACCGAGGAGGGCGATGAGATGGAGGTCGCCCTCGACGCCTGGCAGATCGGGAGTGCCCTAGATGCCGCCGACCAACGCGGCTTGCTCAAAGGTTTGAGGCCGCCCGACAGCAGGCCCTGAGGCACCTCATGGACGACCGCTCATCGGCATGAGAGTGCAGTCCACAGGCGGGGTCGAGAACTGCTGGTTCGGGGGTGGGATTGTCAGTGCCTGCGGCTTGAATGGACTCATGTCCACCACCGTTGAAGCCCTCGCCGGGGGCCCGAGCGCGACTGCTGTGCTGCCGGCGGATGCGCGGGGGGTGTTGGCGTTCGCGCGGGGTCGTCGGGCGGCGGCGGATCGGGCTGAGGTGGATCTGCTGCGGGCGGCGGTGCAGTGGGCGGTGATCCATCCCGCGGAGTCGGTGGAGGCCTCCGAGCGGTACCGGCTGCGTTCTGGGGGTGAGGGTCCGGTGGGGCTGGCGGGGCCGGGTGCGCCGTTGGTGGCTGAGTTTTGCGTGGCGGAGTTTGCGGCCGCGGTCGGGATGGGTCCGGAGTCGGGGAAGTACTACCTGGCCCACGCGATCGAGCTGCGGTATCGGCTGCCGCGGCTGTGGCAGCAGGTCCTCACCGGCACCGTGGCGGTGTGGAAGGCGCGCCGGGTGGCCGACCACACCATCGGCCGGGCCCTCTCACCCGAGGCGGCGGCGTTCGTGGACGTTCACGTCGCCGCGGTGGCCGGACGCGTCCGGCCCGCCCAGCTGGAGCGGCTGCTCGATGAGGCGGTGGCCCGGTTCATGCCCGACCTGGCTGCTGCCGAGCGTCGCCGGGCGGCGGATGGTCGGCGGTTCGACATCGACACCGACCAGGTCTCCTTCGCCGGCACCGCGCAGGTCTGTGGGGAGCTCGACCTCGCCGACGCGCTGGATCTGGAGGACGCGATCCGTGCGGTGGCGGGTGAGTTGAAGGACCTCGGCTGCAGCGAGAGCCTGGACGTGCGCCGGTCGCTGGCGGCCGGGGAGCTCGCCCGCAGACAGCCCACACTCGACCTGTCGGAGGGGCCCGGGGGTTTCGAGGCTCGCTCCGCTCGCACCTCAACCCCCGGAAAGCGGAAGACCGTGCTCTACCTGCACCTCACCGACGCCGCGCTGCGCGGCGAGGCGGGTCACGGGGTGGGCCGGTGCGAGAACACCCGCACCCCCGTCACGGTCGACACCATCCGCGAGTGGTGCGGCAGCCCCGCCACCCACCTGGTCGTGAAGCCCGTGATCGACCTGGTCGACCACGTCCACGTCGAGGCCTACGAGGTCCCCGACCGCACCCGGGAGGCCGTGGCCCTGCGCGACCACACGTGCGTGTTCCCGTGGTGCACCCGACCCGCTCGCCGCTGCGACTGCGACCACGTCGAGCCCTGGCGCGATGACGGGACCGGCGGGCAGACCTGCGCCTGCAACCTCGCACCCCTGTGCCGCAGCCACCACCGGCTCAAGACCCACAGCTCCTGGACCTACACGCCCCTCGAGCCCGGCAGCTACCTCTGGACATCACCCCACGGCTACCAGTACCTCCGCGACCACCACGGCACCCTCGACGTCAGCCCCGACGTGGTCGCCAGGCGACAACGACCCCGCCCCTGACCCCGCCGACCACCGGCGGGGTCACCGGCACGTCCGCACCGCCGGCCCGCCCTCTGGCAGAGTCGACGTCGTGCGCCACCTCTACGAGTGCCCCATGCGCTGGGCCGACCTCGACCTGCTCGGCCACGTCAACAACGTCACCTACGTCGACTACCTGCAGGAGGCGCGGGTCGACCTGCTGCGCCACCACGGCCCGAGCCCGACCTCCGAGGGCGGGTTGGTCGAGGGGGTGGTCGTGGTGCGCCACGAAGTGCAGTACGTCGCCCCGCTGCGGCTGGAGCAGGAGACGGTCTCGATCGAGGTGTGGGTCACCGAGGTCCGGGCGGCGTCGTTCACCATGGCCTACGAGATCTTCCACGAGGCCCCCGAGGGGCGCCGCGTCTACGCCCGGGCGTGGACGCTGCTCACGCCGTACGTCTTCGCCACCGAGCGGCCGCGCCGGCTCACGCCGCAGGAGCGGGAGGCGCTGCAGCCCTACCTCGAGCCGGGGGAGCCGGTGCGGACCCGCCGGGTGGAGCCGGTGCGCGAGGAGGTCGGGCACTACCCGGTCCACGTCCGGTTCTCCGACGTGGACGTCTACGGCCACACCAACAACGTGAAGTACTTCGAGTACTTCCAGGAGGCCAGGATCCGGCTCTTCGAGCGGCTCTGGTCCGACCTCGGCCCGTTCGCCGACCGTCCGCCCGTGGTCGTCGCGCAGACCGATGTGGACTACGCCGTGCCCATCCTGTTCCGGGCCGAGCCCTACGACGCCTGGTGCTGGATCTCCCACGTCGGCACCACCTCGACGGTCATCGAGGCCGAGGTGTGCGACGGCGACACCGTGCTCTCGCGGGCCCGGGTGGTCGTGGTCTTCCTCGACCCGGAGACCGGCCAGGCCTCCGCCCCGCCGCCGGAGTACGCCGACCGGCTCAGGCAGGCGGCGCAGGCGACTCGAACGAGTTGACCATGAACTGGGCGGCGTGGGTGACGTAGTCCCAGAACCGCGCGTCCTGCTCCGGCGTCAGCTCGACCGCGTCCAACCCCTCCCGGAAGTGCACCAGCCAGCGGTCCTTGGCCTCGGGCGTGACCGCGAAGGGCGCGTGCCGCATCCGCAGCCGCGGGTGGCCCCGGGTGTCGGAGTAGGTCGTCGGACCGCCCCAGTACTGCACGAGGAACAGCAGGAACCGCTGCTCGGCGGGGCCCAGGTCCTGCTCGGGGTAGAGCGGGCGCAGCACGTCGTCGGTCGCCACCCCCTCGTAGAAGCGGTGGACGATCGTCCGGAAGGTCTCGAACCCGCCGATCTCGTCGTAGAAGGTCGTCACGTGCGCGCCTCCTCGTCGTCGGTCGCCGAGCCGCTGGCCGTCGGCGCCTCGCGGTGCCACACCGTCCGCTGCGGGAACGGGATCTCGATGCCCTCGAGGTCGAACCGGGCCTTGATCCGGGCCCGCATCTCGCGAGCCACCGCCCACTGCTCCAGCGGCGCGGTCTTGAGGGCGACGCGGACCAGGATGCCGTCGGCCCCGAGCTCCTGGACACCCCACACCGAGGGCTGCTCGATGACCCGGCCCTTGAAGTCCTCGTCCTCCCACAGGTCGTGGGCGACGTCCTCGAGCACGCGGCGGACCTTGGTCAGGTCCTCGTGGTAGGCCACCGAGACGTCGAGCACGGTCCGGGCCCAGTTCTGGCTCATGTTGCCCACCCGCGCGACGTTGCCGTTGCGGACGTACCAGACCGTGCCGTTGATGTCGCGCAGCCGCGTCACGCGCAGGCTCACGGCCTCCACCGTGCCGCTGGCCTCGCCCAGGTCGACCTCGTCCCCGACGCCGTACTGGTCCTCGACGATCATGAACACGCCGGAGAGGAAGTCGCTCACCAGGCTCTGGGCGCCGAAGCCGATCGCGACACCCAGGATGCCGGCGCTGGCGATGATCGGGCCGACGTTGACGCCGACCTCGCTGAGCATCATCGTCGCCACGACCGCGGTCACGATGCCGGTCACGATGCTCTTGAGCAGTGAGCCCATGGTCTTGGCCCGCTGCGCCCGCCGGTTGTGGACGGCCAGCTCCTGGGTGGTGCGGTTGCGGCCGGGGCCGAACGAGCCCAGCGACATCCGGTGCACCCGGGAGGGGATCATCCCCGACTCGGCACGCCGGACCAGCCGGTCGACGAGCCGGTGCAGCACCCAGCGCACGGTCAGCCCGAACAGCAGCAGTCCGAGCAGCGTGAGCGGGAGCCCGATCAGGAAGTCCGCGAGCCAGGCGGTGGTGTCGCTACCGGTCTGGGTGAGCACCCAGTTGCAGACGGCTTCCGTCTCGGAGCAGGGGTCTGCGAAATTGACCATGACCCCCAGTATGGGGGTCGGCCAAGCGCTGCCGGGACGGGGCCTGTGCGCCCGGAGACGGCTTCGATATCCTTGCCCGCGTGACCCCGACGCTGATCCGCCGTACCGCCCTGCTGGCCGTCGCCACCGCCCTCCCGGTGCTGGCCTCGAGCCCGGCCGGCGCCGAGGTGCCCGAGGGCTGGAGCAACCCCGACGAGGTCGGGTTCCTGCAGCTGATGGTCGTGATCGCCGGGATCCCGCTGGGCATCGCCGTGCTGATCGGCCTGGCGGTGTACCTGCCCGCCCTCGCCCGCGGCGAGCGCATCACACCGGGCGCCCAGGCCCAGGACGAGTGGTTCGGCGGCCCGCGCCGCGAGCCCGCCGAGCTGGAGTCGCGCGAGGCCGGAACGACGGGTGGCGGCAGTGGCAGCTGGTGAGCTCAGCCACGGCGAGCGGCTGACGGTCGACCGCGCCATCCGGGCGGCCGAGCAGGCCTGCCGCTTCGAGTTCTCCGTCTTCGTCGGACGCGCGCGCGGCGAGTCCCGCGCGTTCGCCGAGCGCCTGCACTCGGCGACCGTCGCCCCGGACCGCTCGGTCCTGGTGCTCGTCGACCCGGACGGCCGCCGGCTGGAGGTCGTCACCGGCGAGGTCGTACGCCGCCGGCTGACCGACGACGAGGTCGACCTGGCCCTGCTCCAGATGCGCTCGGCGTTCGCCGAGGGTGACCTGGTGGGCGGGCTCTCCCGGGGGATCGCCCAGCTCGCCGAGCACGCCCGGGCCTGAGGCCCGGGCTTTCCTCAGCCCTCAGCTCCGGGCGTCGCAGGCCTGAGCGGCCAGGGCGCGCGCCACGTCGGCGCGGCCCTCGGTGACGTAGCGCCGCGCGCCCGGGTGGGCGGAGCTGGAGGCCAGCCACTCGTCGACCCGCGCCAGCAGCTCGGGGGAGCCGAGCGGCTTGGGGAAGATGTACTCGAGGACCACGGCGGCCTTGTGGGTGCCGATCTCGTCGTAGAGCGAGTCCGCGGCGTCGAGGTAGCGCTCGACGTAGGGCCGCAGCACCTCGTCCTGGCCCGGCCGCATGAACGACACGACGATCGAGCGTGCGGTCTCGTTGGGCGTCGCCGGGTCGGTGACGGCGGCCCACGCGGCCTGCTTGGCCTCCGGCGTGGGCTGAGCCGCGCGGGCGGCGGCCGCGTGCTCCTGACCGGCGATGGTGGGGTCGCGCTCGAGCTCGGCGCTGATCCGGTCCTCGCCGGCACGGCCGGCGCGGGCGAGCCCGGTCAGCACCACCCAGCGCAGGTCCTGGTCGACCGCGAGCCCCTCGGGGACGCGGCTGCCGTCGAGCAGCGCCTCGAGCTCGTCGAGCGCCTCCTCGCCGCGGGCGGCGGCGGAGAGCTGACGGACGAAGGTGAGCTGGTGGTCCGAGCCGGGGGCGGCCTCGGAGACCAGCCGGCGCAGCCCCTGCTCCCACTGGGCCAGCAGCTCCGGGCGCCCCGAGGGGGCGGAGTAGGAGTGGGCGGCCAGCGCGGCGAACCGGGGGAGCGCGGTGAGACCCCACGGGTCGGTCTCGGTCGCGATGTTGCGCAGCACCAGGTGCACGAAGTCGGTGGCCCGCATCTCGGCGTCGCGCGTCATGTCCCACGCGGCGCCCCAGCACAGCGCCCGGGCGAGCGAGTCGTCGAGCCGGCCCAGGCCCTCGATCGCGGTCGCGAGCGAACGCTCGTCGAGCCGGATCTTGGCGTAGGTGAGGTCGTCGTCGTTGAGCAGCAGCAGGTCGGGCTGCCGCACACCGACCAGCTCGGGGATCTCGGTCAGGTGGTCACGCACGTCGACCTCGACGCGCTCGCGACGCACCAGGGAACCGTCCACGTCGTCGTAGAGGCCGATCGCGATCCGGTGGCGACGCAGCGTCGGCCAGTCGGGGTGTGCGCTCTGGCGCACGGCGAAGGAGGCGTAGCAGCCGTCCTCGGCCAGCGTGAAGTCGGCCGCGAGGGTGTTGACCCCGGCGGTGCGCAGCCACTCGTGCGCCCACGAGTCGAGCTCGCGGCCCGAGGCCTTCTCCAGCGCGGTCAGCAGGTCGGCGAACTCGCTGTTGCCGAAGGCGAAGTCGTGGAAGTACTGCTGCAGTCCGGCCAGGAACGGGTCGAGGCCGACCCACGCGACGAGCTGCTTGAGCACCGCCGCGCCCTTGGCGTAGGTGATCATGTCGAAGTTGACCTCGACCGCGTGCAGATCGGGGTTGTCGGCCGCGATCGGGTGCGTGCTGGGCAGCTGGTCCTGGCGGTAGCCGGTCTGCTTGCGGGCGTTGGTGAACCCGGTCCACGCCTCGGTGAACTCGGTGGCCTCGACCTCGGCGTGGTAGCAGGCCCACTCGGCGAACGACTCGTTGAGCCAGAGGTCGTCCCACCACTTCATGGTCACGAGGTCGCCGAACCACATGTGCGCCATCTCGTGCAGGATCACCGAGCCGCGGAACTCGTAGAACGCCGCGTCCTGGCGGCTGCGGGGGAGGTACTCGTCGCGCAGCGTCACGCAGCCGGCGTTCTCCATCGCGCCCATGTTGTACTCCGGCACGTAGAGCTGGTCGTACTTCTCGAACGGGTACGGGTAGCCGAAGGTGCGCTCGAAGAACTCGAAGCCCTGCCGGGTGAGCTTCACGAGCTCGTCGACGTCGAGGTGCTCCACCAGCGACTGCCGGCAGTAGTGGCCGAGCGGGATGGTCCCGTGCGCACCCTCGTAGGTGTGGTGCACGGCGTGGTACTCACCGGCAACGATCGCGGTGATGTAGGTCGACATCGGCAGCGTCGGCGGGAAGTTCCAGACGGCGACACCCTCGCCGGCCGGGACCGGCTCCGGGGTGGGCGCGTTGGAGACCACGGCCCAGTGGGCCGGGGCGGTCACGTTGAACGTGAACCGCGACTTCAGGTCGGGCTGCTCGAAGGTGGCGTAGACGCGGCGCGCGTCGGGCACCTCGAACTGGGAGTAGAGGTAGACGCGGTCGTCGGCCGGGTCGACGAAGCGGTGCAGGCCCTCGCCGCTGCGGCTGTAGGTGCAGTCGGCGACCACGACGAGCTCGTTGTCGGCAGCGAGGCCGTCCAGCGTGATCCGGCTGTCGGCGTACGCCGTGGCGGGGTCGAGCGAGCGCCCGTTGAGCGTGATCGCGTGCACGGTCGCGTCGACGAGGTCGACGAAGGTGCCCTCGCCCGGCTGGCGGCAGCCGAACCGGATGGTGGTCGTGGAACCGAACGTGGTGTCTCCCGTGGTGAGGTCGAGGTCCACGGTGTAGGAGGCGACGTCGAGGAGGGCGCCGCGGGCGGCGGCCTCGTCACGGGTGAGGTTGGTTCCGGGCATGGGCGGAATCATCTCAGACCACATCTCACCCCACGAATCCGTGGTGCGGGACGCAGGGGAGCGGTGGGGCCGTTGAGAAAATTGTGACGAAAGTAGTGCGCGCCTGCTTGACATCGGTCAGACTTCACTCCCGTGACCCCCTCCCCCCGGTCCCGATGGCGCGCCGTGCTCCCGACCCTGGCGCTGGCCCTCGCGACCGCGGCGACCGTCCTGACGCCCCTCCCCCCGGCACAGGCCATCGAGACCGAGACCTCGGGCGCTGCCGCCTCCGGCTACCTCTGCACCGGGTACGCCGGGTGCGCCGAGGCGGGCTACTCGCACTTCGGCTACCGCGGCGCCGGCGACCGGATGTGGTGGCGGATGTACTCCGGTCACAACTGCACGAACTACGTGGCCTACCGGATGGTGAAGAACGGGATGTCCGCCGAGCGGCCCTGGGACGGCACCGGCATGGCCTACAACTGGGGGCGCGCCAACCGCTCGATCACCGACGAGGTGCCCATGGTGGGTGCGGTCGCCTGGTGGGAGGCCGGTGACGGTGTCGGCTCCAGCGGGCACGTGGCCTACGTGCAGCAGGTGCTCTCACGCCGCAAGATCGTGATCTCCGAGGACAGCTGGGGCGGCGACTTCCACTGGCGCACCCTCACCAGGCGCGGCGGCAGCTGGCCCACGGGCTTCGTGCACTTCAAGGACCGCAGCGTCGACACCGCCTCCCGTCCCGCGGTCACCGGCACGCTGCGGGTGGGCGAGACCCTCACCGCCAGCACCGGCAGCTGGAAGCCGGCCGCGAACACCTCCGTGCAGTGGTACGCCGCGGGCGACCCGATCGAGGGCGCCGACGGCGTGACCCTGACCCTGACCAAGGCGCTGCTGCGCACCCGGCTCTCGGTGCGGGTCCAGGCCACCGCCCGCGGCTACCTGCCCGGCCGGGCGACCAGCGAGCGCACCTCCCGGGTCCGCCGCGGCGTGATGGACGTGGCCACGCCCCCCACCATCTCCGGCACCCCCCGCGTCGACGAGGTGCTCACCCTCGCCCCGGGTGGCGCCTCACCGGCCGCGGACTCCCGCGACATCCGATGGTTCGCCGACGGCGAGCCGATCCCGGGTGCCGACGGCGCCCGGCTGCGGCTCGACCAGGACCAGATCCGGCGCCGGATCACCGCCACCGTGACCTTCCGGCGCGAGGGCTACCAGCCGCGCGAGGCGACCACGGAGCCCACCGCCCAGGTCGCCGCCGGCCGGTTCGAGATCACCGAGCCGTTCACGCTGGCGGGACGTCCGCGCGTCGGTCGCACGCTGAGCGTCGACGCCGGCACGTTCACCCCCGAGGACGCCACCGTCAGCTACACCTGGCTGCGCGGCGACGAGGTCGTACCGGGCGCCACCGGGCGCAGCTACGACGTGGCTGCCGCCGACCTCGGGCACCGGCTCACCGTGCGGGTCGACCTCACCCATCCCGGCTACCGCGACGAGTCGCTGCCGCTGGGCCCCGACGCCACCGTCACGACGGTGCCGACGCTGAGGGTCGACGCGGAGGGTCGCGCCGGCAAGGCGGTCGTCAAGCTGCGGGTCACCGCCCCGGGGGTCGAGGACGTCGGTGGCCGCGCGACGGTGCGGATCGCCGGCCGCGAGGTCTCCGGCCGGGTCGTGGACGGTCGGCTCCGGGTGGTCGTCACCCGGCTCGAGCCGGGCGCCCGCACGGTCCGGGTGTCCTACCAGGGGACCGACCTGGTGGAGGCCGCCCGCGCCACCGGCCGGGTCCGGGTCCGCCGGGGCTGAGCACGGACTCGTTGGGACCCGGGTTGTTGACTGGTCAACATGACGACCCCCCAGACGACCTCCCCGACCACCCCCCTGAGGACCGACGCCGAGTTCTGGTTCGACCCCGCCTGCCCGTTCGCGTGGATCACCTCCCGCTGGATCCTCGAGGTCGAGCAGGTGCGTGACATCTCCGTCACCTGGCGGATCATGAGCCTGGCCTACCTCAACGAGGACAAGGACGTGCCGGACGCGTACCGGCAGTTCCTCAGCACCGCGTGGGAGCCGGTGCGGGTGTGCATGGCGGTCGAGCAGCGGCACGGCCAGGACGCGCTGGCGTCGCTCTACACGGCACTGGGCACCCGCCGCCACCAGGACGGCGAGGCGTTCAGCCAGGAGATGGTCGCGGCCGCCCTGACCGAGGCCGGTCTCCCGACCGACCTCGCCGACGCGATGCAGGACGACTCCTACGACGACGCGATCGTGAAGTCCCACCGGCTCGGCATGGACCAGGTCGGCGACGACGTCGGCACCCCCACGATCGCCTTCGAGGGCACCGCGTTCTTCGGCCCGGTGCTCGGCTCGATCCCGCGCGGCGAGGAGGCCGGCCGGCTCTGGGACGGCTGCATCGCGCTGGCCTCGGTGCCCTCGTTCTTCGAGCTCAAGCGCTCGCGCACGGGAGACCTCGACTTCAGCTGAGCGCGGGGGCGGCCCCGGGTCGACGTGGCGGTCGAGGTGGCGCATGATGCTGGGGATGCGACGGTCAGCCCCCCGGACCCCCGCCCGCCGCGCCCGCGTCCTGCTCGCGGGTGCCCTCGTCCTGCCGGTCACCGCCGTCCCGCCTGCTGCGGTGGCGGCACCGGACCGGGTCGTGGCGCTGCGGGCCGACCCCGGCTCGGTCGTGCGCGCCGCGGAGGTCGGGTTGCGGCCGGGCACCACGAGCCTGGACACCGACCGGTTCTCGATGGTCGGCGCGACCTGGCAGGGCGCTGCCCCGCGGCTGCGGGTCCGCACCGGTGCCGACGAGCCGTGGCTGACGTTGCCGCCGCTCGCCGACGGTCCCTCGGCCGGCGACCGGGAGTCCACGCCCGGCCTCGGCGCGACCGACCTGGTGTTCACGGGTCCCGCGGACGGCATCGACGTGCGCGTCGCCGGGCACGGCTTCCGTGACCTCGAGCTGGTCCTCCTCGACCCCGGCGAGCTCCCCTCCGACCACGACCACGACCCCGCCGCCCGGCGTACGACGGGGGCGACCCGGCCCGCACCGGACCGCGCGCCGCGGCCGACGATGCGCAGCCGCAAGGACTGGGGGGCCGACCCGAGCTGGCGCAACGGGCGCCCGCGCTACAACAAGCGGCTGCAGCAGGTCCACGTCCACCACACCGCGTCCGGCAACAACTACCGCCGCTCGGACGTCCCGGGCATCCTGCGCGGGATCTACCGCTACCACACCCACGACCTCGGCTGGTTCGACATCGGCTACAACGTCCTGGTCGACAAGTTCGGCCGGGCCTGGGTCGGTCGCTCCGGCGGTCCGGCCAGGCTGGTGCGCGGCGCCCACACCCTCGGCTTCAACAAGACCTCGGTGGGCGTCGCCGTGATCGGCAACCTCGAGGACCGCCGGCCGCGGCGGGAGGTGGTGCGGATGCTCGCCCGGGTCGCGTCGTGGAAGCTCGACCGGCACCGGCGCGACGCCACCGGCAGGGTGCGGGTCCGCTCGACGGGCAGCGACCAGTACCCCGACGGGTCGCGGCCACGGCTCCCCGTCATCGACGGGCACCGCGACACCAACGACACCGCCTGCCCCGGCCAGGAGCTCTACGACCGGCTGCCGGGCGTGCGGCGCCGGGCGCAGGCGCGGATCGACCGGTTCGACCCCTGAGCGAGGGGGTAGCGCCGGACGATCAGCTGCTGCCGGAGCCGGCCGTCGAGGTCGCGGCCACCACAGCGGCGGTCATCGCCGCCTGCGAGGCCTGGACGGCGTCCTTGACGGCGTCGGCCGCCCAGGCGCCCTCGGACACCTGCTTGGCCCGCCTGCGCACCTCACCGGCGGAGAGTCCGCCCCGGTCGACCTGGCGATGGGCCTGCCCCACGGCCTGGAGGAGGGCCACCAGGGCCGCCGTGCGGGGGTCGGGCTCCAGCCCGGACACGAGCACGCCGTCGAGCCGCTGCCGGAGCTGCCGCTCGTGCTGGAGGTCGGCGGCCGGCCAGGTCGTGTGGGGGAACAGCCCGAGCACCTTCCCCTCCCGGCGTTCGAGCAGGCCGCGGCCCGCGAGCCGTTCCAGCAACCGGTCCCGGGCGCCCTTGCCCAGCCGCCCCACGAGGTCCTGGGCGTTGCGCTGCTTCTCCGCGACCAGGGCGAGGGCCGAGCTCAGCTCGGGGTCGGCGGGGGCGGCGCCGGGGGAGACCAGCACCGGGACGGTGCGCCACAGCCGGTGCTTCGGACCCACCTCGACGTGCCCGGCGAGCGCCAGCTCGATGAGCAGCGCGCCACCGAGCAGCGGCTGGTGCTGGGTCGCGGCCGGCATCGTGCCCTTCTCGTCGTCGAGCAGGAGCAGCAGCAGGTCCTCGGCGATGAGGGTCTCCATGGCGGTCACCGTACGTCCGCCGCGACAAACCCGGTACGGACCCGGTCGGGGCCGCACCTAGGATTGCGGCCATGAGTCACGTCCTGTCCGCCGTCGCCTGGCCCTACGCCAACGGCCCGCGCCACATCGGCCACGTCGCCGGCTTCGGCGTGCCCTCCGACGTCTTCAGCCGGTACATGCGGATGGCGGGTCACGACGTGCTCATGGTCAGCGGCACCGACGAGCACGGCACCCCGATCCTGGTCGCGGCCGACAAGGAGGGCGTCACCGCCCGGGAGCTGGCCGACAAGAACAACGCCGTCATCGTCTCGGACCTCGTCGACCTCGGCCTGTCCTACGACCTGTTCACCCGCACCACCACGGGCAACCACTACGCCGTGGTGCAGGAGATGTTCCGCAGCTGTCACGCCAACGGGTACATGGTCGAGCAGACCACCCAGGCCGCCATCAGCCCGAGCACCGGCCGGACCCTGCCCGACCGCTACATCGAGGGCACCTGCCCGATCTGCGGCTACACCGAGGCCCGCGGCGACCAGTGCGACCACTGCGGCAACCAGCTCGACGCGACCGACCTGATCGACCCGCGTTCGAAGATCAACGGCGAGACGCCGCGGTTCGTGGAGACCCAGCACTACTTCCTCGACCTGCCGGCGCTCGCGGGCGCGCTGGGGGAGTGGCTCGACGAGCGGGAGGCCTCCGGCACCTGGCGCCCCAACGTCATCAAGTTCTCCCAGAACATCCTGCAGGAGATCCGGCCGCGCGCGATGTCGCGCGACATCGACTGGGGGATCCCGGTCCCGGGCTGGGAGGACCAGCCGACCAAGCGGCTCTACGTGTGGTTCGACGCCGTCATCGGCTACCTGTCCGCCTCCATCGAGTGGGCGCGCAGGCTGGGTGAGCCGGACCGGTGGCGCGACTGGTGGAACGACCCCGACGCGCTGTCCTACTACTTCATGGGCAAGGACAACATCGTCTTCCACTCCCAGATCTGGCCGGCGGAGCTGCTGGCCTACGCCGGTCGCGGCGACCTGGGCGGTGAGCCCGGCGAGTACGGCGCGCTCAACCTGCCCACCGAGGTGGTCTCCAGCGAGTACCTCACGATGGGTGACTCGCAGTTCTCCACCAGCCGCGGCCACGTGATCTACGTCGGTGACTTCCTGGCCCGCTACGGCCCCGACGCGCTGCGCTACTACATCTGCGCGGCCGGTCCGGAGACCTCCGACGCGGCGTTCACCTGGGCCGACTTCGTCACCCGCAACAACTCCGAGCTGGTCGCCGGCTGGGGCAACCTGGTCAACCGGACGGCGACCATGATCGCGAAGAGCTTCGGGGAGATGCCGCCCTGTCACGAGCTGGAGCCCGTCGACGAGGCCGTGCTCGCGACCGTCCGGGCCGGTTTCGAGTCGGTGGGTGACCTCGTGGGCCGGCACCGGCTGCGCGCCGGGACCGCGGAGGCGATGCGGGTCGTCGGCGAGGTGAACAAGTACCTCACGGTCACCGAGCCCTACAAGATGAAGGACGAGTCGCAGCGCGAGCGGCTGGCCACGGTGCTGCACGTCGCCGCCCAGTGCGTCAGCGACTGCAACACGTTGCTCGCGCCGTTCCTGCCCCACTCGGCCAACAAGGTCCACGCGGTGCTCGGGGGCGAGGGTGAGTTCATGCCGATGCCGCGCACCGAGCAGGTCGCCGAGCTCGAGCCGGAGAACGGCGCCGGGCTCGACAGCTACCTCGTGATCACCGGCGACTACAGCGCCACCCCGGCCTGGGAGTCGCGGCCGGTGACCGTGGGTGCCCCCGTCGGGAAGCCGACGCCGGTGTTCACCAAGCTCGACCCGTCGGTGGTCGAGGAGGAGCTGGCCCGGCTGGGCTGAGGTCATGGCCGCCTTCACCGACGAGGAGCACGCCGGCATCCTGGCCGACCGCGCCGCCGCTCTCGCGGAGGCGGCGGTGGAGCAGCGGCCGTCGATCGCCCGGGTCGAGGACGTGGCGGCCGGCGGCGTCCCGGCGCGGCTCTATGTCCCGGACGTCCCGGATGTCCCCGAGGGCGCCCGCTCTGGCGTCGGTGCTCCGACGCCGCTCCGCCGTCGGTGCCCTGCTCTACCTCCACGGAGGCGGCTTCGTGCTGGGCGACCTGGTCACCCACGACGGCTTCTCGCGCCGGCTGGCCGCCCGCACCGGCTGGTCCGTGCTGCTGCCCGACTACCGCCGCGCCCCCGAGCACGCCTGGCCCGCGGCCGCGCAGGACGCCGCGGCGGCCGCCGACTGGCTGGCGCTCCAGGGCTACGAGCGGCTGGTCGTCGTCGGCGACTCCGCCGGGTCCGCCCTCGCGATCGGGGAGGCGTTGCGCCACCCCGACCGCTGGGCCGGCCAGGTGCAGGTCTACCCGTTCGTCGACCCCTCGGGCGCGTCGTACGACACGACGCTGGGCGGGGTCGACCTGTCCCTCGAGCGGTGCGACCTGTTCTGGCGGATGTACCTCCAGGGCGCCGACACCACGGCCCACCCCCTGGCCGACCCCGCGCTCCACGTGCTGGAGGGGGTCGACCTCGCCGGTCAGCCACCCGCGCTGGTGCAGCTGGCCGAGCTCGACGTGCTGACCCCGACCGGTCGTCGCTACGCCGACCGGCTGGACGCCGCCGGGGTGCCGGTGCGGGTCGCGGAGTACCCCGGGGTCCAGCACGGCTTCTGGCGCCGGACCGACAACGACCAGGCAGGACCGGCGCTCGAGGACGTCGCGACCTTCCTGGCCGGACTCTGACCCCACCCCACCACCCCGGACCGACGCCGGACCGACACCGACCGACACCGGACCGACACGGTGGCGTCACCCGGCGTTCGCGGCGACGCCATGGCGCGTCGGCTCGGGCGGGTGCACGATGGTGCCACCGCGACCGGCCACTCGGGGCCGGTCCGAGTCTCGGGAGAGCCATGTCCACCACCCTGCACCGACCTGCCCGCGTCCCCGGCCTCGTGGCCGCGGCACTCACCACCGCCGTGGCCGTCCTCACCACGGGCGTGGCCGCACCGGCGGCCGCGGCGTCCGACGACGTCGACGTCGTCGCCCACCGCGGCTCGAGCGGCGCCGCCCCGGAGAACACGGTCGCGGCCGTGCGGCTCGCGCTGCGCCACCGCGCCGACGTCGTCGAGAACGACATCCAGCGGACGAAGGACGGCGAGCTGGTGGTCGTGCACGACACGACGCTGGCCCGGACCACCGACGTCGAGGAGCTGTTCCCCGACCGGGCGCCGTGGAACGTCGGCGACTTCACCCTCGCGGAGATCCGCACCCTGGACGCGGGGTCGTGGTTCGCCCCCGAGTTCGCGGACGAGCCGATCCCGACCCTGGCCGAGTGGGGTCGGGCCGTCGGCCACCGCGCCGGGATGCTGCTGGAGGTCAAGAGCCCCGCGCTGTACCCCGGGATCGCCGCCGACGTCGACCGCGAGCTCGACCGGCTCCCGTTCTTCCGGGCAGCGCTCCGGGCGGACCGGCTGGTCGTGCAGTCCTTCGACCACACCTGGCTGCGGCAGTACGACGCCCTCGCCGAGGACGTGCCGGTCGGGCTGCTCTTCGGCGGCCGAGCGCCGAGCGAGCCGCAGCTCGCCGACGCCGCGACCTGGGCCGAGCAGGCCAACCCCGCGCTCGGTGACCTCACGGAGGCCGACGTCGACCGGATCCACGCCCACGGCCTGGAGACCCACGTCTGGACCGTCAACGACGGGCAGGGCATGCGCCGCGCGATCAGGTGGGGCGTGGACGGCGTGATCACCAACTACCCGCAGGTGTTGCGCGACATCCTGCGGGGCTGAGCTCCGCCCCTCTAGGCTCCCGCGCATGACCGCCGAGATGCACGTGCCGCTCTTCTACGTCCAGCAGAAGTTCGCGATGACCACCAACCGCTACGCGCTGTACGCCGCCAACCCCGACGGCAGCTTCGGCCAGCTGATGGGACTGGCGCAGCAGAAGCGGATGGCCTTCAAGGAGCAGGTGACCTTCTACACGGACGAGACCAAGTCGCGGGCGGTCTTCTCGTTCAAGGCACGCAAGAAGATCGACCTCGCCTCCGGCTACGACATCTCCGACGAGGCCGGGCAGCAGATCGGCTTCTTCCGCAAGGAGTTCGGAGCCAGCCTGCTCCGCTCGACCTTCACCATCGAGGGACCGGGCTACACCGGGACCGGCCAGGAGCGCAGCCAGCTGGTCGCGATCGTGCGCCGGTTCCTCGACATCCCGTTCCTGCCGATCCACTTCGACTACGTCGACCAGGCCGGCAACACGCTGCTCACCGTCGAGCGGCAGAGCACGGTGCGCGACAAGTACACGGTGACCGTTCCGGACGAGCGGGTCGACTTCCGGGTGGCCGCCGCCGTGGCCGTGGCGATGGACGCCCTCATGGCCCGGTGACCGGCCGCCCGACCGTGCTCCGCAGCGCCCTGCCAGAATTCCGACCATGCGCGTGCACCTCGGCTCCGACCACGCCGGACTCGACCTCAAGGCCCACCTGACCGACGCCCTCACCGACGCCGGCCACGAGGTCGTCGACCACGGCCCGTTCGTCTACGACGCCCTCGACGACTACCCCGTCTTCTGCCTGCGCGCCGCGGCCGCGGTCGCGGACGAGCGCGCGACCGGCGCCCAGGACGTGTTCGGGGTCGTCGTCGGCGGGTCCGGCAACGGCGAGCAGATCGCGGCCAACAAGGTCGAGGGGATCCGCTGCGCGCTGGTCTGGTCGGAGGAGACCGCGGTGCTCGCCCGCGAGCACAACGACGCCAACGTGGTCTCGGTCGGCGGCCGGCTCCACTCCCTGGCGGACATGACCCGGTTCGTCGAGGTCTTCCTCGCCACCGGCTTCACCGGCGAGGAGCGGCACGTCCGCCGGATCGGGCAGCTGGACGGCGTACGAGACGACCGGCGAGCTGCCCCCGCTCCCGGACTCCGCGCTCGGCCACGGGGCCTGAGGGGGGCCTGTGCCCGAGGGCCACACCCTCTTCCGGCTCGCCGCCGAGCTCGACGCGGCGTTCGCCGGCCACCCGGTGCGGGTCTCGAGCCCGCAGGGCCGTTTCGCCGCGGACGCCGCGCAGGTCGACGGCTCGGTGCTGCTCGGCGCGGAGTCGGCCGGCAAGCACCTGTTCGTCGAGCTCGAGCACGAGCGGCTGCTGCACGTCCACCTCGGCCTGATCGGCCACTTCGACGTCCACACCGGCGTCGCCGCGGTGCCCCCGCCGGTCGGCCAGGTCCGGCTCCGGCTGGTCGGTGGCCGGCCGGACGCTCCGGCCTACGCCGACCTGCGGGGCGCGACCCGCTGCGACCTGGTGGACCCCGCCCGGCGCGCGGAGGTGCTGGCCTCGTTGGGCCCCGACCCGCTGCGGGAGGACGCCGACCCCGACCGCGCCTGGCAGCGGATCCGGCGCAGCCCACGTCCCGTCGGCGACCTGCTCCTGGACCAGGAGGTCCTCGCGGGGGTCGGCAACGTGTATCGCGCGGAGGTGCTCTTCCGGCAGCGGATCCACCCGCTGCGTCCCGGCAACACGCTCCGGGTCGGCCAGTGGCGCGCGATCTGGGAGGACCTGGTCGTGCTGATGCGCGAGGGCGTGCGGCTGGGCCGGATCGACACCGTCCGCCCCGAGCACACCCCGGAGGCGATGGGACGCCCGGCGCGCGCGGACGACCACGGCGGCGAGGTGTACGTCTATCGCCGCACCGGCCAACCGTGCCTGGTCTGCGCTCGCGCGGTGCGCACCGAGGTGCTGGCCGGACGCAACCTGTTCTGGTGTCCCCGATGTCAGACGAGGTTCCGCTCCCGAGCCGTACAGTGACCCCGATGGCGCAGCAGACCCGGTCCACAGCCTCGGTGAGGCGGGCCGCCACCTCCTTCCGCCGCAGCACGCCTCCGGAGGGCCGCATGCTGTGGCTGCTCGTGGTCGCCTCCGCCCTGATCGGCGCGGGGATCGCCGTGTACCCCAACGACGTGCCCCTGGTGACGCTGCTGCTGCCGATGCTGCTGGCCAGCCTCAACCTCAGCCCGCGCCACCTGCCGTGGTTCATCGTGGCCGTGCTCGTGCTGCTGGTCGCGCTGCTGGGCGAGATCTCGGTGATGAACACCCGGATCGCCGCCAGCGTCGCGGTGATCTTCGCCTCGGCGCTGATCATCTTGGTCACCTCGTTCCGGCGCAGCCGGCTCGGCGTCGCCGGGATGCTGGGGGAGTCGATGCTGGTCGACCTGCGCGACCGGATCCTGAGCCAGAGCACGCTGCCGGCCCTGCCCGAGACCTACGGCGCGGAGAGCGCGCTGCGCTCCGCCGGCGGGACTCCGTTCGCCGGCGACTTCATCATCGGCGCCCGACCGACCGGCACCGAGCGGTTCGAGGTCGTGGTCGTCGACGTGTCCGGCAAGGGGGAGAGCGCGGGCACCCGCGCGCTGCTGCTCGCCGGGGCCCTGGGCGGCCTGGTCGGCGCGGTGCCGCCCGAGCAGCTGTTGCCGGCGGCCAACGAGTTCCTGCTCCGCCAGCGCTGGGAGGAGGGGTTCGCGACCGCGATCCACGTCTCCCTGGACCTCCCCACCGGCCGCTACGAGGTCCGCAACGCCGGACACCCGCCCGCCGCCCACCGCCACGCCGGTTCCGGCCGGTGGGAGACCCGCTCGGACCCCGGTCCGGCCCTGGGACTGATCGACGGCGTGGACTTCCCATCCGTGACCGGGGAGCTGCGCCGCGGTGATGCGCTGCTGCTCTACACCGACGGCATGGTCGAGACCCGCGACCGCGACATCGACCTCGGCATCGACAAGATGCTGGGTCAGGCCGACCTGCTGCTGCGCGGACACTTCGACGGCGGGGCCGAGAAGCTGATCGGCGCCATCGGGTCGCGCAACGACGACCGCGCGCTGGTGCTGCTGCACCGCCGCTGACCCCCGTCCGTGAGCAGCGCAGGTCGCCTCGGTTGGGGCGTTCGCGCGGGCGTGTGGAATCATGGCCAGCGCCCAAATCGCGTGCCGTGACCGGTGCCGGGTTGAGCGTGCGGATGTAGCTCAATGGTAGAGCCCCAGTCTTCCAAACTGGCTACGCGGGTTCGATTCCCGTCATCCGCTCCAAGGAGCCACCGGCCGTGCGAGAGGCAGGGCGGGTGGCGTCTTGGCGGGGCGTAGCGTAGTGGCTAGCGCGCCTGCTTTGGGAGCAGGAGACCGCAGGTTCGAGTCCTGTCGCCCCGACCGTGGTGGCCGACACCGGTGATCGCGACCGAGTACCGAGAGACAACAAGGAGACAACCTGTGAAGAGCGCCGTCGAGACCTTGAGCCCGACCCGGGCCAAGCTGACCGTCGAGGTGCCCTTCGAGGAGCTCAAGCCGAGCCTCGACGCGGCGTACCAGCAGATCGCCCAGCAGATCAACGTCCCCGGCTTCCGCCGCGGCAAGGTCCCGCCGACCGTGATCGACCGCCAGGTCGGCCGCGGCGCGGTCCTCGACCAGGCGATCAACGACGTGCTGCCCAAGAAGTACGTCGAGGCGCTGCAGGAGAACTCCCTGGAGCCCGTCGCGCAGCCCGAGATCGAGGTGACCCGGCTCGAGGACCACGAGACCCTCGAGTTCACCGCCGAGGTCGAGGTGAAGCCCGAGATCACCATCCCCGACTACGACGGCGTGTCCGCCCAGGTCGAGGACGTCGAGCTCAGCGACGCCGACGTCGAGGAGCAGGTGCAGGCGCTGCGCGAGCGGTTCGCCACGCTGCTCGACGTCGACCGCCCCGCGGCCGACGGCGACTTCGTCGTGCTCGACCTCAAGGCGACCCAGGACGGCGAGGTCGTCGAGGGCGCCGAGGTCAGCGGCATGTCCTACCAGGTCGGTCGCGGCGGCATGCTCGACGGCTTGGACGAGGCGCTGCTGGGCATGGCGGCGGGCGAGGAGAAGACCTTCACCTCCCAGCTCGTCGGTGGCGACCTGGTCGGCCAGGACGTCGAGGTGGCCGTCGCCGTCACCCAGGTCCAGCAGCAGGAGCTTCCCGAGGTCGACGACGAGTTCGCGCAGCTGGCCAGCGAGTTCGACACCGCCGAGGAGCTCCAGGCCGACGTGCGCGAGCGGCTCGGCCGGGGCAAGCGCCTCGAGCAGGCCGCCGCGGCACGCGACGCCGTCCTCGAGGTGCTGCTGGAGCAGGTCGACGTGCCGCTGCCGGAGACCCTGGTCGCCGAGGAGCTGACCGCCCGCCGGTCCAACATCGAGCAGCAGCTCGCCTACGCCGGCATCACCATGGACTCCTACCTCGAGGACGAGAAGCAGACCCTCGAGGAGTTCGAGGCCGAGCTCGAGCGCCGCGTGCGCGACGCGATCACCGCGCAGTTCCTGCTCGATGCGATCGCCAAGAAGGAGGAGCTCGGCGTCGACCAGAACGAGCTCTCCTCCCACCTGGTCCGCCGCGCCCAGCAGTCCGGGCAGGACCCGCAGGAGTTCGCGAACCACATGTTCGAGCACAACCACATCCCCGAGATGGTGCAGGAGATCCTGCGCGGCAAGGCGCTCGCGACGATTGTCGAGACCGCCACGGTCACCGACGCCTCGGGCAACCCCGTGGAGCTGAAGAACCTGCAGCCCGACGGCACCATCGGCGAGCCGGCCCCCGCCGACGAGGCCGAGTCCGCGGAGGACCCGGAGGCCTGACCCGCCGCACCCGAGCGCCCCGCACCGGTCCGGTGCGGGGCGCTCGTGCGTCGGGGGCTCCTCGGGCAGGGGCTCAGCGGGCAGGGCCGTCCCGGAGGATCCCCCGCACGAGATCGACCGTCAGCGTCGTGGGATCGAGCTCGGGAAGCCACCAGGTCGCACCGGCACGCGCGAAGGGCCAGGGATCCGTCCCGGGGGGAAGCGCGACGACGATGTCGTAGTCGTCACCCTGGGCAGGACCACGCAGGTCCCCGAGGGTCGAGACCGCCTGGGCCAGCTGGTCGGGGTGGTCGAGGTTGATCGGCACGTACCCGTCGTGGCGGGCAGCCCGCTGCAGCGGACGGCTGCGCCCTGCCAGCCCCCCGACCCAGACCGGTACCCCGCCGCGGCGGCTCGGGGAGGGCTGGAAGCAGAAGTCGCTGACGGTGTAGTGCTCACCACGGTGGTGCACCGGCTCGCCCGACCACGCCGCGGTGAGGATCGACAGCGACTCGTCCAGCATCCGTCCGCGCCGCCGGTCGTCCAGCTCCTCCCCGGTGGCGCTGAGCTCGTGGCCGAAGCGGTCGTCACCCAGCCCGACGCCGAGGACCAACCGGCCACCGCCGAGCCGGTCGAGGGTCACGGTCTCCCGGGCGACCTTCGCGGGGCGTCGGCGCGCGAGCGGCGTGACCAACGGACCGAACCGGATCGACTCGGTGGCCACGGCGACCGCGGCCAGGCAGATCCAGGGGTCCGCGGCCTCCCTCACCGGAGCCGTCCACCGCAGGTGGTCCCAGACGAACAGCCCGTCCCAGCCCGCGGCCTCGGCCTCGGCCGCCAACCGCGCCACCAGGGCCGGATCGGCCAGGGCGTCGAAGAGCGGCAACCACAACCCGGACCGGAGCGCCGGACCTCCTGCCACCGGTGTTCCGTTCGCCATCCGCTGCCCCCGTCCCGATCCGGCCGTACGGTGCCGGCCACGTCCTGATGTGGACCGACGGTAGCGCCGGGAGTACTCGGTCACGGTCGGCGGAGCCGACCCCAGATGCGGTGTACACGTGTGCACTCGCCACGCTACGGTGCGGAGGTGACCGTGGCCGGGCCGGGCGTCGTCGATGCGCTGTCCCTGGTGTCCCAGGCAGCCGACGAGCTCGTCGTGCGCACGGTCCGCGACACCCACGTCGCCGTGGTCGAGCGGATCCACGGGTGGGGGCGTCGAGCCGGCGGCCCGCGCGGAGTGGTCGAGACGCTCCACCGCGGCATCGCCGGCAGCGTGTACGGCGGGCTCGGCGCCGGGCTGCGCGCCACGGCCCGGGCCCTGGACGTCGCCGCCGACCACGGGGTCGGTCCACCCCTGGAGGCCGATCCGCGGGGGCGGTTCCTGCACGCGGCGGTCAACGGGCTGATCGGCGACCGGCTGGCCCGGGAGCGGCCCCGGCTCGCGATGCCGATGGCCGTGCGGCACCAGGGGCAGGACCTCCGACCGGACAGCGTTGGGCTGGCGGCGGCGTACCCGGGTGCGCGCGGCCGGGTCGTGGTCTTCCTGCACGGGCTGTGCGAGAGCGAGACGGCGTGGGGGCTGCGTCGCGACCAGCGCGGCACGACGTACGCCGAGACGCTGGCCGACCGGGGCTGGACCCCGGTGCTGCTGCGGGCCAACACCGGCCTGCCGCTGCGCGAGAACGGGGTCGCCCTGGCCTCGCTGCTCGAGCGGCTGCTGGCGGCGTGGCCGGTCCCCGTGGAGCGGGTCGCGCTGGTCGGCCACTCCATGGGCGGGCTGGTGATGCGGGCCGCCGCGGCGGTCGTGGCGGGGGAGGACCCGCCGGCCTGGACCCGGCTGGTCAGCGACGTGGTCACCCTGGGGACGCCGCACCTCGGGGCACCGCTCGCCGGGCAGGTCGGCACGGGGAGTGCGCTGCTGGGCCGGGCTCCCGAGTCGGCGGCGTTCGGGCGGGTCCTCGACTGGCGCTCGGAGGGGGTCCGGGACCTCGTGCTCGGTCTCACCGAGGACGTGCCCCCGATGCCCCACGCCCGCTACCGGCTGGTCTCTGCGACGCTCAGCCGCTCGGAGCGGCACCCGGTCGGCCGGGTGGCCGGGGACCTGCTGGTCCGGCCGCCCTCGGCGTACGGCAGGACGCGCGGCGGTCGCTCGCTCTTCCCCGGGGCCGACGTCCTGCACGTGGGGCGGACCGGCCACCTCGGTCTGCTCAACCATCCCCGGGTCGAGCAGGCGCTCATCGACTGGTTGGCCTGAGCCCGGTCCGGGCCGGCAGGCCCGGGAGCACCCGGCGGCGCCGCGGTCCCTACGCTGGGCCGGTGGGCGACTCCTTCACGCGCGGGCTGCGCCTCGGAGCCCATTATGCGGCGGTCGGCGTCGTGCTCTCCCTGTCCTTCGGGGTGCTGGCCGTCCAGGTCGGCTTCACGCCGCTGCAGGCGGTCGTCCTGTCCGCGCTGGTCTTCGGCGGCTCCGCACAGTTCGCCGCACTCGCCATCGTGGGTGCGGGGGGCGGGATCGTCGCCGCGCTGGGGGCGGCGACGCTGATGCACTCGCGTTTCCTGGCCATGGGGATCGCGCTGGCGTCGTCGCTGCGGGGCGGCCCGGTGCGGCGCGCGCTCGAGGGGCAGGCCAGCGTGGACTCCTCGTGGGCCCTGGCCAGCCGCGGTGACGGCACCTTCGACCGGGCCCTGCTGTTCGGCACCACGCTGCCCCAGTACGTCGGGTGGGTGGTCGGGACGGTGCTCGGCGCCTACGGCGGCGACCTGCTCGGAGACCCGGACCGGCTCGGCCTCGATGCGTTGTTCCCCACCTTCTTCCTCGGCATCCTGCTCGCCGAGCTGCGCCGTCCCGAGTCCCGGCTCGCCGCCGCCCTGGGGGGTGGCATCGCCCTGGCCCTCGTGCCGTTCACGCCGGCCGGTGTTCCCGTCCTGGCGGCCAGCACGGCGGCCCTGGTCGGCCTGGCCCGGCCCGCCGCGGCAGCGCGGACGGAGACGCGCTCGTGACTCTCTCGGAGGGCGAGGTCTGGCTGCTGATCGGCGCCCTCACCCTGATGGCCGTCGCAGTCAAGGCGGCCGGGCCGGCGTTCGTCGGTGGCCACGCGCTGCCGCCGTGGGCGAGCAGGGTGATCGCGGTGATGGCACCGGCGTTGCTGACCGCCCTGGTCGTGGTCGCCGTCCTCAGCGAGGGCCGCCGGCTCACGGTCGGCGCGGACACCGTCGGGGTCGCCGCGGCCGGCGTGCTGCTCGTGCTCCGCGTCCCGCTGCTGCTCGCGTGCCTGGTCGCGGTGGTCGTGACGGCGGGCCTGCGGCTGCTGGCCGGGTGACCGGGACGTGTCTGCTGTCGGCGAACAGAGGCGCTCCGCCCGTGGATGTGTCCGTTCCAGCGGCTAGGGTCGGCGACGTGACTCAGAACTCCAGCCCCTCGTTCTCCCCGGAGGCCAACGGTGGCGCCTCGATGTACGGGCTCGACGACCACATCTACCAGCGGCTGCTGCGAGAGCGGATCGTCTTCCTCGGGTCCGAGGTCCGCGACCAGAACGCCAACGCGATCTGCGCGCAGCTGCTGCTGCTCTCCGCGGAGGACCCCGAAGCCGACATCTTCCTCCACATCAACTCACCCGGTGGTTCCGTCGACGCCGGCATGGCGATCTACGACACGATGAACTACATCCCCAACGACGTCGCCACGGTCGGCATGGGCCTGGCCGCGTCGATGGGCCAGTTCCTGCTCTGCGCCGGCACCAAGGGGAAGCGCTACGCCCTCCCGCACGCGCGGATCATGATGCACCAGCCCTCCTCGGGCATGGGTGGCTCCGCCTCGGACATCAAGATCCAGGCCCAGCAGTCGCTCCACATCAAGAAGGTGCTCCTCGAGCTGATCGCCGAGCACACCGGTCAGCCGCTCGAGCAGGTGATCACCGACGCCGACCGCGACCGGTGGTTCACGGCTCAGCAAGCCCTCGAGTACGGCTTCATCGACCAGGTCATCACCAGTGCCCGCGAGGCCGCCGACGAGGGCCGGCCCGCGCGCAACTCCGAGAAGAACTGAGGACGGCGACCGCCATGAACTACTACATCCCCCAGTGGGAGGAGCGGACGTCCTACGGCTTCCGCCGCATCGACCCCTACGCCAAGCTGTTCGAGGACCGGATCATCTACCTCGGCACGCCGATCTCCGACGACGTCGCCAACGCGGTGATCGCCCAGCTGATGTGCCTGGAGTCGATGAACCCCGACCAGGACGTCCAGATCTACATCAACAGCCCCGGTGGCTCCTTCACCGCGCTGACGGCGATCTACGACACGATGCGCTTCATCAAGCCCGACGTGCAGACCGTGTGCATCGGCCAGGCCGCGTCCGCGGCCGCGATCCTGCTCGCCGCCGGCACGCCCGGCAAGCGCACCGCGCTGCCCAACAGCCGGATCCTGATCCACCAGCCCTACACCGAGGGCACCTTCGGCCAGACCTCCGACATCGAGATCCAGGCCAACGAGATCCTGCGGATGCGCGAGCTCCTCGAGCAGATGATCGCCGACCACAGCGGTCGCGACCGCGAGCAGGTCAGCCGCGACATCGAGCGCGACAAGATCCTGACCGCCGAGCAGGCCGTCGAGTACGGCCTGATCGACGCGGTGATCCAGCCGCGCAAGGGTGCTCCCGCGCTCGCCTGAGCCGCGACCACCCCGGATGACCCACTCGACGACGTTCCTCGTGTCACCCGCCCACGATCGGGTGACACGGGGTACCGTCATCTGGCTGTCCCCCGTGGACGGCATGCTTGACGCACGAGCCGGCGCAACCCCGTGGTGCCGGCCTGACCGGAGGATGATGTCGCGTGGCACGCATCGGTGACGGTGGCGACCTGCTGAAGTGTTCCTTCTGCGGGAAGAGCCAGAAGCAGGTCAAGAAGCTGATCGCCGGACCCGGCGTCTACATCTGCGACGAGTGCATCGACCTGTGCAACGAGATCATCGAGGAGGAGCTCAACGAGGGCGCCGAGGTCGGTCTCGAGGAGCTGCCGAAGCCGAAGGAGATCTTCGAGTTCCTCAACTCCTACGTCATCGGCCAGGAGCAGGCCAAGAAGTCGCTCGCGGTGGCGGTCTACAACCACTACAAGCGCGTCCAGGCCGGCCTGCAGCCCGCCGTCGGCAAGCACGCCAAGGAAGAGGCCGTCGAGGTCGCGAAGTCGAACATCCTCGTGATCGGCCCGACCGGCTGCGGCAAGACCTACCTCGCCCAGACCCTCGCGCGGATGCTCAACGTCCCCTTCGCGATCGCCGACGCGACCGCGCTCACCGAGGCCGGCTACGTCGGCGAGGACGTCGAGAACATCCTGCTCAAGCTGATCCAGGCCGCCGACTACGACGTCAAGAAGGCCGAGACCGGCATCATCTACATCGACGAGATCGACAAGGTGGCCCGCAAGGCGGAGAACCCCTCGATCACGCGCGACGTCTCCGGCGAGGGGGTGCAGCAGGCGCTGCTGAAGATCATCGAGGGCACGACCGCCTCGGTGCCGCCGCAGGGTGGTCGCAAGCACCCGCACCAGGAGTTCATCCAGATCGACACCACGAACATCCTGTTCGTGGTCGGCGGCGCCTTCGCCGGGCTGGAGAACATCATCGAGCAGCGGGTCGGCAAGAAGACCCTGGGCTTCACCGCCGAGGTGCGCGGCAAGGAGGAGCGGGACGCCGACGACCTGCTCACCCACGTCCGGCCCGAGGACCTCACGAAGTTCGGCCTGATCCCCGAGTTCATCGGCCGGCTCCCCCTGATCGCGAGCGTCAGCAAGCTCGACCAGGACGCCCTCGTCGAGATCCTCACCGAGCCCCGGAACGCCCTGGTCAAGCAGTACCAGAAGCTCTTCGAGCTCGACGGCGTCGAGCTGGAGTTCACCGAGGACGCCATCAAGGCGATCGCGGACCAGGCGACGGAGCGCGGGACCGGTGCCCGCGGGCTGCGGGCGATCATCGAGGAGGTCCTCCTCCACGTGATGTACGACGTGCCCTCGCGCGGTGACATCGCCAAGGTCGTCGTGACCGGTGAGGTCGTGACCGACGGGGTCGCCCCGACCCTGGTCCCGCGGGCGACGGACACCAAGAAGCGCAAGTCCGCCTGAGGGTCAGGACCGACGCGGCGCCCGGTTCCGTCCGAACGGGCTAGTCCGTCTAGTCATTTCGGGTCATTTGCAGCCCGGGACCTTGGTGGGGGGTGCCAACACCGTCACACTGGAGGAACTTCTCGGAAGGACCCCCATTCATGAACTCCGAACACCGGCGCCCGCTCACCGCCTACGTGCTGGTCACGCTGGCCGGATCGGTCATCGTCGCCCAGGGCCTCGCCCTGAGCGGCGCCATCCCCAACGGGCCGCTGGGTGGGGTCGTCGGCATCTTCGGCAACCCGCCGGGCCAGACGGTGTCCGGTGAGCAGCTCACTCAGGCCCCCGTGGAGTCGACGAAGGTGGAGCGCGACGACGACGCCGTCGCACCGCTCGCCCCGCAGCTGGACGGCCTGGCCGACCTGGGGGTCGACCTTCCCTCGGAAGCGGCCCCGGCACCGTCCACGACACCCGACGCGACGGCCACGACCGGCGACGTGCTCGAGGGCGACGCCGCTGACCCGGCCTCACCCTCCGACGGGTCCGAGGGCCCCAAGGCGGGCCAGGGCGGATCGGGCACCCAGAGCGAGCTCGTCCCGGCCGCCGGTGGCGGTGGCAACGACGGCGACCCGGGCGAGCCTCCCGGCGAAGGCCCGGACGGGGCCCCGGGTGAAGGTCCCGGCGAGGGACCCGGCGGCGGACCGCTCCTCGGCGAGGGCCAGGACGGCGGCCTCGGCGACCCCAAGGGCGACGGTGGCACTGGCGGCGGAGTCGTCGACGGCGGCGGGATCATCATCCTCGACCCCCCGCTCGGGGACCCCGACAGCACGGACGAGCCGGACGGCGACGGCGACGGTGACGGCGACGGCGACGGTGACGGAACCGACGGTGACGACGACGGACTGCAGGGCCTGCCGCTGACTCCCGACGCCGGGGACGAGGACCAGGCTGACCCGGAGGGCGAGCCCACCGACCAGCCCACCGATCAGCCGGCGGACGAGACCACCGACGAGCCGGCCGACGAGACCACCGATGAGCCGGCCGACGACGACCCACGCCACCGACGAGCCGGCCGACGAGACCACCGACGAGCCGGCCGACGAGACCACGCCCGACGAGCCGGCCGACGAGACCACCGACGACGAGCCGGCCGACGAGACCACCCCCGACACCGGGGACGAGACCGACACCGGCGCCACCGACGACCAGGCCGTCAGCCGCCACCAGGGCCGGGAGCAGGCGCGTGGCCGGGAGCACGGCCGTGCCGACCAGCACGGTCGGTCCGGCCACGGGGGCAAGGCCGACAAGCGCGACAAGGCCGGCCGCAAGGCTCCGGGCCGCGGCCGTACCCACCGCAAGTCCTGACGCCGGCGGGCGCCCCCCGCGACGCGGGGCGCACGCCCTCGCTCAGCCCTCGGCGAGCTCCGCCGAGACGGCGATCCCGGTCGCGTCCTCGACCACCGTGAAGACCAGGTCCCCGGTGATCTTGCCGGAGGCGCGCAGGTCCGCTGCGGCGAGCTCGACGCGGGCGATGTCCTCGGCGCGGCCGGTGACCTCCACGCGCGACAGCGGCGCCTTCATCGAGGCCTTGGCCTGCGACTTGGCGCCCCGGATCCCGATCAGCGCGGCCGCGACGGCGTCGATCAGGGCGGGGGAGGCCGCGGCGGCCGACCCGAGATCGGCGCTGGTGGGCCACGGGGCGCGGTGGACCGAGCCCTCCTGCCACCAGGACCAGACCTCCTCGGTCACGTAGGGCAGGAACGGCGCCAGCAGCCGGAGCTGGACCTGCAGCGCGATCGCCAGCGTGGCGCGGGCCGAGGCGGTGCCGTTGTCGTCGGGAGTCTCCTCGTTGCCGTAGGCGCGCTCCTTGACCAGCTCGAGGTAGTCGTCGCAGAACTCCCAGAAGAACTTCTCGGTGACCTCGAGCGCGGTCGTGTAGTCGTAGGCCTCGAACGCGTCCGTGGCCTTGTTGACCACGACCTCGAGCCGGCCCAGCAGGGCGCAGTCGACGGGCGCGCTCACGGCGGACGGCACGAGGTCCGCGGCGCCCATGCCGAGCACGAAGCGGGAGGCGTTGAGCACCTTCATCGCGAGCCGGCGCCCGACCTTCATCTGGCTCTCGTCGAAGGGGGAGTCGAGGCCGGGCCGAGCGATGGCGGCCCGCCAGCGCACGGCGTCGGCGCCGAACCTGGCCAGGATCTCGTCGGGGACGATCGCGTTGCCCTTCGACTTGGACATCTTCTTGCGGTCCGTGTCGACGATGAACCCGGAGATCATCGCGGTGCGCCAGGGGGCCACGCCCTGCTCGAAGTGCGCCCGGACGACGCGGCTGAACAGCCAGGTCCGGATGATGTCGTGCGCGTGGGTGCACAGGTCCATCGGGAAGACCCGATCGAAGAGGTCCTCGTCGGTCAGCCAGCCACCCGCGATCTGCGGGGTCAGCGAGGAGGTGGCCCAGGTGTCCATCACGTCGGGGTCGCCGAGGAAGCCCCCCGGCTTGCCCCGCTGGGTCTCGTCGTAGCCGCGGGGGGCGTCGGTGGAGGGGTCCACCGGCAGCTCCGCCTCGCTGGGCATCAGCGGGTGGGCGTAGTCGGGCTCGCCCTCGTCGTCGAGGGGGTACCAGACGGGGAACGGGATGCCGAAGAATCGCTGCCGCGAGATCAGCCAGTCCCCGTTGAGCCCGCCGACCCAGTTGTCGTAGCGGTGCTTCATGTGGCTCGGCAGCCACCGGACCTCGTCGCCGTGGGCGATCATCTCGCTGCGGAGCCCGGCGTCGCGGCCACCGTTGCGGATGTACCACTGGCGGGTGGAGACGATCTCGAGCGGCTTGTCGCCCTTCTCGTAGAAGTTCGCCATCCGCTCCGTCGGCGTCGGGTCGCCCTCGAGGTCGCCGGAGTCGCGCAGCAGGGCGACCATCGCCTCCCGCGCGCTGAAGATCGTCTTGCCGGCCAGCTCGGCGTACGCCGTGGCGGCATGCCCGGCCGCGAGCCACTCCGGGGTGTCGCGGTGGAGCCGCCCGTCGCGGCCCACCACCGTGCGGACGGGGAGCTGCAGCTCGCGCCACCAGGCGACGTCGGTGAGGTCACCGAACGTGCAGCACATGGCGATGCCGGCGCCCTTGTCCATCTCGGCGGCCGGGTGCGCCAGCACCGGGATCTCGACGCCGAAGACCGGCGAGGTCACCGTGGTGCCGAACAGCGGCTGGTAGCGCTCGTCGTCGGGGTGGGCGATCAGCGCGACCACGGCGGGGATCAGCTCGGGGCGGGTCGTCTCGATGTGGATCGGCCGACCGGGCTCGGTCGTCGAGTGGAACGCGACCCGGTGGTAGTGCCCGGCGTACTGGCGGGCCTCGAGCTCGGCCTGGGCGACGGCGGTCTGGAACGTGACGTCCCAGAGGGTCGGCGCCTCCTGCAGGTAGGCCTCGCCCCGGGCGAAGTTGCGCAGGAACGCGGTCTGGCTGACCAGCCGGGACTTGTCGCCGATGGTCGTGTAGTTCTGGCTCCAGTCCACCGAGAGGCCCAGGGTGCGCCACAGCGTCTCGAAGGTCTGCTCGTCCTCGACGACGAGCTGCTCGCAGAGCTCGATGAAGTTGGGACGGCTGATCGAGACCTGCCGCTTGGCGTCGGGCTTCTCCGGCGGCGTGAAGTCGGGGTCGTAGGGCAACGAGGGATCGCAGCGGACGCCGAAGTAGTTCTGCACCCGGCGCTCGGTCGGCAACCCGTTGTCGTCCCACCCCATCGGGTAGAACACGCTCTTGCCGCGCATCCGCTGGTAGCGCGCGATCAGGTCGGTGTGGGTGTAGCTGAAGATGTGGCCGACGTGCAGCGAGCCGCTCACGGTGGGGGGAGGCGTGTCGATCGAGAACACGTTCTCGCGCGGCTGGGAGCGGTCGAAGGCGTAGGTTTCGTCGGTCTTCCAGCGCTCGGACCAGGTCGCCTCCAGCCCCTCGAGTGCGGGCTTGTCCGGTACGACGACGGGACGCTTCTGTGCGCTCGTCGGGGCCTCGGACGGGGGAGGGGTGTCGGTCATGACACGAAATCCTAGGTGCAGGCCGCTGAGCAGGGAAAACGAGCACGCCGTCGTGCGTGGCACCGGCTCGCGCCCCGCAGCAGCCACCGCCTAGCGTTCACCGCATGGCGAAGCGGCCCAAGCGCACCCAGAAGCAGCCCCGGCGAGCGGCGAAGGGGATGCCAGGGCTGGAGTTCCACGACGACCCGGCCGAGTTCCTGACGGTCGCGCGGGCCCACCTCGCCGGCGACCCGGTGCTCGGCACGGTCGTGATCACCGACGCCGACGAGCACGCGCGCCGTGACCGCGAGGGGGTGGCGCACGGGCTGCCGCACCGCTGGTGGGTCGTGGTCCGCGACGAGCTGGGGGAGGTGGTCGGGGCCG
Source organism: uncultured Actinomycetota bacterium (assembly GCA_963795215.1). GTDB lineage: Bacteria > Actinomycetota > Actinomycetes > Propionibacteriales > Nocardioidaceae > Nocardioides. Next base: position 436,799 of record CAWCGW010000003.1, on the reverse strand, counting down.
GCATGCGCACCGCGCCCTTCGCGCCGTACCCGCTCTTCGTGCTGCCGATGCCCACGGACGCCGCGGCCGCGCTCGCCCACGTGCTCCACGGTCGGGGTGAGCCTGTGGGTGGGGTCAACGGTGCCCTGCCGGCCGCGAACGTCTGTGCCGGCGAGCTGGCCCGGCTCCACGGCCTGACCGCGGAGGTCGCGATGCGCAGCCGGCTCCACGAGGCCCGCACCGTCGTCGAGCCCCGACCGGCCCCGGGCTCGCTGCGTCGGGCACGGGAGGAGGAGGCGCCCCTGGTGCTGGAGTGGTTCGCGGCGTTCGCCGCCGACGCGGCCGCGCAGGCCGGCCGGGCAGCGGGGCACGTACACGACCTCGCCGAGGACCTGGACGGTATCCGGCGCCGGATCGCCGAGGAGCGGCTGTGGTTCTGGGTCGACGAGGCCGACCGGCCCGTGCACCTGACGGGGCGCCACCTCCCGGTGATGGGCTCGGCGCGGATCGGCCCCGTCTACACGCCCCCCGAGCAGCGCGGCCAGGGGTACGCCGGCAACGCGGTCGCGCGGGTCACGCAGGCGATCCTCGACGGGGGCGCGCGGCCCTGCCTCTACACCGACCAGGCCAACCCGGCGTCCAACCAGCTCTACGCGGCGCTCGGCTTCGAGCCGGTGGTCGACATGGTCGAGATGAGGATCGCCTGACCCGCGCCCTAGACTTCGGGCACGATGAGTGAAGCCCCCGCCGCGCGCCCCGCCGAGACCTTTGCCGAGGTCGAGGACGCCTTGCTGTCCCGTTGGCCGGAGACCCGGCTCGAGCCCTCGCTCGACCGGATCCGTGCGTTCACCGAGCTGCTGGGCGACCCGCAGCGCGCCTATCCGGTGATCCACCTGACGGGGACCAACGGCAAGACGTCGACCTCGCGGATGATCGACACCCTGCTGCGCACCCTCGACCTGCGCACCGGACGGTTCACCAGCCCGCACGTGGAGCGGATGAGCGAGCGGATCTGCCTGGACGGCAGCCCGCTGACCGACGAGGAGTTCGTGCGCGCGTTCAACGACGTGGCGGCCTACACCCACCTGGTCGACTCCACCGAGGCCCACCCGCTGTCGTTCTTCGAGGCCGTGGTCGGCATGGCGTACGCCGCCTTCGCCGACGCACCCGTCGAGGTCGCGATCGTCGAGGTCGGCCTGGGCGGGTCCTGGGACGCCACCAACGTCGCGGACGGCCAGGTCGCCGTGGTGTTGCCGGTGGGTGTGGACCACTCCCAGTTCCTGGGTGACACGCCCGCGAAGATCGCGCTGGAGAAGGCCGGGATCATCAAGCCCGGCGCGGTCGCGGTCATCGCGGAGCAGCAGCCCGAGGTCGCCGAGGTGCTCACGCGCCGGTGCGCCGAGGTCGGCGCGACGGCGGTCCGCGAGGGCGTCGACTTCGGGGTGGTGACGCGCTCGGCCGCCGTCGGCGGCCAGCTGGTCACGCTGCAGGGCCTCCGGGCGCGCTACGACGACCTCTTCCTGCCCTTGCACGGCGCCCACCAGGCCCAGAACGCGGCGGTGGCGCTGGCCGCGGTGGAGTCCTTCGCCGGCGACCAGCCGCTCGACGCCGACCTGGTCGCGTCCGCGTTCGCCCAGGTCTCCTCGCCGGGCCGGCTCGAGGTCGTGCGTCGCAGCCCCACCATCGTGCTCGACGCGGCCCACAACCCCCACGGGGCACGGGCCGCCGCCGCGGCGCTGGAGGACTCCTTCGCCTTCGACCCGCTGGTCGGGGTGATGGGCGTGATGGCCGACAAGGACCACGCGGGTGTCCTCGAGGCCTTCGAGCCCTCCCTCTCCCACCTGGTCTGCACCCAGAACTCCGCCCCCCGGGCCCTGCGCGCCGAGCGGCTGGCGGAGACGGCCCGCGAGATCTTCGGCGAGGACCGGGTCACCGTGGTGCCCCGGCTGGCCGACGCGATCGACGTGGCCGCCTCGCTCGCCGAGTCCGGGGAGACCGGCAGCTCGATCGGGTCCGGCGCCGTCCTGGTGACCGGCTCCGTGGTCACGGTGGGCGAGGCCCGCACCTTGCTGAAGGGGGCCCGGTGAGCGCCGACCGGCAGCGGTCGCCGCGCCGCGGCATGTGTGCCGCCGTGCTGGCCCTCGAGGGGATCGTGATCGGTCTCTCGACGCCGGTGATGGCCACGCTCGGCGATGTCTCGCTCGGCGCCGCCCTCGGGGTCGGGCTCGGGGTGGCGGCCGCCTGCCTGGTGCTGGCGGGGATGCTGCGTGCGGAGTGGGCCTACCTCGCCGGCTGGGTGGTCCAGGCGGTGGCGATCGGCCTGGGCTTCGTCGTCCCCGCGATGTTCTTCCTGGGGGTGATCTTCGCCGCGCTGTGGGCCACGGCGTACCTGCTCGGGCGCCGGATCGAGCGTGAGCGGGCCGCCGCGTGGGCGGCCTACGAGGCCGACAACGCCCCGTCCTGACCCACCGTCCGCCGGGCCCGCTCGGCGCGCAGTGCCGGCAGGTAGCAGGACGCGCCGAGGACGCTGAAGGCCCCGGCCGCCACCATCGCCACCTGGGTGCTGGTGGCCTCGGCGAGCAGGCCCAGGGGAGCGCCGAGGATCGAGAACGTCGCGAAGAAGACCATCGATCCCATCGAGAGGACCGTGGCGCGGTTGGCCGCACTGGCCTCGCGGTGCATGAGCGCCTGGTGCATGGGTCCGGCGGTGCCGTGCATCGAGTAGGTGAACAGGTAGGCCGCGACGAGCGCGACCGGGCCGGCGACCAGGCCCATGGTGACCGTGCCGAGCCCGTTGAGGATCCGGGCGGCGATCGCGGTGCGGGCGACGCCGAAGCGGCGGCTGGCCAGACCGGCGAGCGCGGACCCGGCGGCGAAGACGCCCCAGGCGGCCGCGGCCACCGGACCCATCACGGCGCCCGCCCGCTCCTCGCCGCCGACCAGCTCGGCGAGCCGGATCGGCTGGAAGGTCTCGAAGATCACCAGCGCCGCGGTCCAGAAGACCTCGACCATCACCACGTAGCGCAGCACCCGGTTGCGGCGCAGCAGCCCGAGCCCGTCGCGGACGACGGTCGGCGCCCGGCGCACCGAGTCGGCCGCGCGGCGTGCGCCGGTGGCGTCGACGTGGGTGCGCGGCTCCTTCATCAGCACCACGATCGCGACCAGGTGGACCAGGTTGAGCCCGGCCCAGCACAGCATCGGCAGCAGCAGGGCAGAGCTGGCCGGGAGCGGGTCCCAGACGATCAGGCCGCCGGAGATCACGGCGCCGACGGCCATCGACGCACCCAGAACGGTGCCCTGGGCGGCCAGCGTCCCGTCGACCTCGGCGCCGGGTTCGGTGGCGTGGACGGTGTCGACGTACCAGGCCTCCATCGGCCCCGAGTCGAGGGCGCGGAAGACGCCCTGCAGGGCCGCGGCGAGCACGAAGGCCCAGAACGAGTCCGCCAGGACCATGACCGCACCGGCGACCAGGTTGACGCCGGCGGCGGCGACCAGCATCGGTCGGCGACCGAACGCGTCGGCGAAGCCGCTGGTCGGCAGCTCCAGCACGAACACCACGATGCCCTGCAGCGAGAAGGCCAGCAGCGCCTGGGAGATGGTCAGACCGCGGTCGAGGATCCACAGCGTGATCACGCCGACGACCAGTCCCACCGGGAACCAGCGGGTGACGGTGAGGGCGAGGAAGGCACGGCGCGCGGCCGTGGGGGAGAGGACGTCGCTCACGCCGGGTCCTCCTCGAAGCGGGCCGCCACGGGGAGGGAGATCGCGCTGACCAGCACCCGGCGCGCGGCCGGGTCGCCCGCGCCGGCGTCGCGGTAGCGGTGGATCACCTCCAGCAGCTCCTCGGCCAGCGCCCGCGCCTGGGCGGGCGTGACCAGCACGCCGTCGTCGGCGTACCCGAGCGCGTCGCGCCACTCGCGCGGCCAGCCGCGCTGGTGCTGCAGCCACTGCTCGGCCCGCTCGCCCTGCTGGGCGAGGTAGTGGCGGGTGAGCCAGCTGATCGACTCCTCGGCCTGCTCGTCGCCCTCGAAGTCGCCGGACTCCCAGCTGTGGCCGCGCGTGCTGGCCTGCCACACCCGCCGCCGGCCCTCGCCGGTGGCGGTGTCGAGGACCAGGCCCACGGACTCCAGCTTGCGCAGGTGGTAGCTGGTCGCGCCGGTGTTGGTGGCGAGCCGGTCGGCGAGCTCGGTCGCCGTGGCCGGGCCGTGCAGCCGCAGCTCGGAGAGCAGCCGGGAGCGCAGCGGGTGGGCGAGGACGCGCAGCGAGGTCGCGTCGAGGCGGAGCACGTCGTCGGACATGGCTGCACACTATCTCTGCACAATTCATGTGCACAAGTAGTGTGCGTACCCCGGGGGACGTGGGGGCGTGAGCGTGGCTAGGCTCCGCGGCATGACCCAGCGCACCCTCGTCCTCGTCAAGCCCGACGGCGTCCGCCGTGGCCTCACCGGTGAGATCGTCCGCCGGATCGAGGCCAAGGGCTACACCCTGGCCCGTCTCGAGCTGCGGGAGGCGACCCCCGAGCTGCTCGCGGGCCACTACGCCGAGCACGAGGGCAAGCCCTTCTACGCACCCCTCGTGGAGTTCATGCTCTCCGGGCCGGTCGTGGCGATGGTGGTCGAGGGGGAGCGCTGCATCGAGGGCTTCCGCTCGCTGGCCGGCGCCACCGACCCGACCGCCTCCGCCCCCGGCACCATCCGCGGCGACCTCGGCCGCGACTGGGGCCTGGCCGTCCAGCAGAACCTCGTGCACGGCTCGGACTCCCCGGAGTCCGCCGAGCGCGAGATCGGGCTCTGGTTCCCCGACGCCAGCTGAGCGACCCGACCCGAGCTCCTCGGAGTTCGTCCGCGAGTCCATGACTTCGGGGGGTTTGTTTCCGGCACGAAGTCACGGTTTCCCCGCCCGGGCGGGGAAACCACGGGCCCGCCCCCTCGCCCCGCCTCCCGCGTGTCTCCCGGGATCGCGGCCCGCGGCTCCTTACCCTGCTCGCGGGGGCGCTGTCCGACTGCCTGAGGTGCGGCGTACCCCCCACCTTCCCCAGGGACGACGAGCGCAAGGGCATCCGTGATGGCGAACAGCTTCATCGGTCGGGACATGGCCGTGGATCTCGGCACGGCCAACACGCTCGTCTACGTCCGCGGCAAGGGGGTGCTGCTCGACGAGCCGAGCGTGGTCGCGCTCAACGACACGACCGGGGAGATCCTCGCCGTCGGTCACGAGGCGAAGCGGATGATCGGGCGTACGCCGGACAACATCACCGCCATCCGGCCGCTCAAGGACGGCGTGATCGCCGACTTCGAGGCGACCGAGCAGATGCTGCGGTTCTTCATCCAGCAGGTCCACCGCCGCCGCTACTTCGCGAAGCCGCGGATGGTGGTGTGCGTGCCCAGCGGCATCACCGCGGTCGAGCAGCGCGCGGTGAAGGAGGCCGGATACCAGGCCGGCGCCCGACGGGTCTACATCGTCGAGGAGCCGATGGCCGCCGCCATCGGTGCCGGGCTCCCGGTCCACCAGGCCACCGGGAACATGGTCGTCGACGTGGGCGGCGGGACCACCGAGGTCGCCGTGATCAGCCTCGGTGGCATCGTCACCAGCCTCTCCATCCGCACCGCCGGTGACGACCTCGACCAGGCGATCGTCGCGTGGATGAAGAAGGAGTACTCCCTCATGCTCGGCGACCGCACCGCCGAGGAGGTCAAGATGACCCTCGGTTCGGCGTTCCCGCTGCCCGACGAGCCCGAGGCCGAGATCCGCGGTCGCGACATGGTCTCCGGCCTGCCCCGCACCGTGGTGGTCTCGAGCGCCGAGATCCGGCAGGCGCTCGAGGAGCCGCTGCACGCGATCGTCGACGCGGTCCGCGCGACCCTCGACCAGACCCCGCCCGAGCTGGCCGGCGACATCATGGACCGCGGCATCGTGCTCACCGGCGGCGGCGCGCTGCTGCGCGGTCTCGACGAGCGGCTGCGTCACGAGACCGGGATGCCCGTCCACGTCGCCGAGGAACCGCTGGTCAGCGTCGCGCTCGGTGCCGGCAAGTGCGTGGAGGAGTTCGAGGCGCTCCAGCAGGTGCTCGTGACCGAGCCCCGGAGGTACTGATGAGCCGGGAGCGCCGCTGGCGCAGCATCCACGACCTCGACGGCGCCCGCCGCCGCCCCTCCCGGGCGCTGCTGGTGGCGCTGGTGCTCGGCTGCGCGTCCCTGATCACCCTCGACGTCCAGGGCGGCGACGCCTCGCCGCTCGAGCCGGCCCGCACCGCCGTGGGCAACGTGTTCGGCCCGGTCGAGGCGGCCACCGCAGCGGTGGTCCGTCCGGTCGCGGCGATCCCCGGCTGGTTCCGCAGCCGCGACGACCTGCGCGCCGAGCTGACCTCGCTCGAGGCCGAGAACGCCGACCTCCGGTCGCAGGTCGCGACGTCCGGCTACGACCGCAACCGGCTCGCCGAGTACGACGGCCTCACCACCGCCTCCGAGAACGTCGGTCAGGCGCTCGTGCCGGCGCGGGTGATCGGCATCGGGGCCTCCCAGTCCTTCTCCCGCACGGTGACCATCGACGCCGGCTCCGAGTCCGGGCTCGCCCCCGACCAGACCGTGCTCAACAACGACGGCCTGGTCGGCCGGGTGCTGCGCGTCAGCCGGACCACCGCCACCGTGCTGCTGGTCATCGACACCGCCTCGGTGGTCGGCGGCCGGGTGGGCGACTCGATGGAGATGGGCTTCCTGCGCGGCCGCGGCGACCTGGGGGCCAGCGGCAAGCTCGACCTCGAGCTGGTCGACCAGGCCGAGGTGCCGGCCAAGCACGACGTCGTCGTCACCTGGGGGAGCGACGGCGGCGCGCCGTACGTCTCCGGCGTGCCGGTGGGGCGCGTGACGACCGTCTACTCCTCGATCCGCGAGACCGCGCAGCGGGCGGTGATCGAGCCGTTCGTCGACTTCGGCGCCCTCGACCTGGTCGGCGTCGTCGTGCCCTCGGGGACCCCCAGCGACCGCGCGGTCGTCGAGCCCGACGGTGAGCTGCGGTGAGCCTCGCCCGGGGCCTGGTCGCCCTCGCCGCCGTGTTCGTCGCGCTCGTGCTCCAGGTCAGCGTCTTCCCGTACGTCGCCTGGCACGGCATCGTGCCCAACCTGGTGCTGCTGGTGGTCGTCGCCGCAGCCCTCACCCGCGGTCCCCAGTTCGCCGCCGTCCTCGGCTTCTGCGGCGGCGTGGTCCTCGACCTCGCCCCACCCGCCGACCACGTGGCCGGGCAGTGGGCGCTCGCCCTCGTGCTCGTCGGGTACGTCGCGGGCCGGGTCGGGGCCGAGCAGCAGCTCACCACCGGCCGGGCCACCGCCACCGCCGTGGTCGCCACGGTCGCGGTCTCCTCCTTCGTCGGCACCTCGGTCTTCGCCCTGCTCGGCACGGTGCTCGGTGCCGCGGCGTTCGAGGTGTCGACGCTGCTGCAGGTGATCCTGGTCGCCGTCGTCTGGGACGTGCTGCTGACGCCGTTCGTGCTGCCGCCGCTGATGGGGATGTTCCGCCGGTTCGAGTCCGACCGGGTCCTGGCGTGACCACGGGTGCCGACACCCGCAGCCGGCTGCGGCTGGTGGTCATCCAGGCGCTGGTGTTCAGCCTGTTCGTGACCCTCTTCGCCCGGCTCTACTACCTCCAGGTCGTCGACGGCGACGACTACCGCGCCCAGGCGGCCGACCAGTCGGTGCGCGAGATCGTCGTCCAGCCGCAGCGCGGCCTGATCGTCGACGCCCAGGGGCGTCCCCTCGTCACCAACCGGATGTCGTGGGTGGTCTCCCTGGACCGCACCATGCTCGACAAGCTCTCCGAGAACCAGCAGGACCGGCTCGTCGACCGGATCGCCGACGCCGTGGACCTCTCGCCCCGGCGGATCCGGCAGTCGCTGGTGACCTGCGGCGACGAGGGCAGTGTCGCCGGCGTGTGCTGGAACGGGTCGCCGTACCAGCCGGTCCCGATCGCCAGCGACGTCCCGCAACGGGTCGCGCTGCGGATCCTCGAGCAACCCGAGGACTACCCCTCGGTGATCGCCGAGCAGCAGAGCGTGCGCGCCTACCCGCAGCCCTTCGGGATCAACCTGGCCCACGTGCTGGGCTACCTCAGCCCGATCACCGAGGACGAGTACGACCGCGCCAGCGCCGACGGGGACCGCTCGGTCAACGGCGCCTCGGCGGTGGGTCGCGCCGGCGTCGAGAAGCAGTACGACGCGTGGTTGCGCGGCATGCCCGGGTACCAGCGGGTGGCCGTCGACTCCCGGGGCCGGGTGATCGGCGAGGAGAGCGAGATCCCGAGCCAGCCCGGCGACACCCTGGTCACCTCGATCGACGCGAAGGTGCAGGGCGTGGTCGAGGAGAAGCTCGCCGAGACCATCAGGACCGCCCGGGCGACCTTCGACGACGTCTCGGGCAAGAAGTACGTCGCCGACTCCGGCGCAGCGGTGGTGCTGGAGGCCGACACCGGCCGGGTGGTGGCGATGGCGAGCCAGCCGACGTACGACCCCGGGGTGTGGGTCGGCGGCATCAGCAAGAAGCAGCTCGCCCGGCTCTACTCCGAGGCCGCCGGCACCCCGCTGCTGGGCCGCGCGATGCAGGGCCAGTTCGCACCCGGCTCCACGTGGAAGCCGTTCATGACCGCCGGGGCGATGACCAACGGCTTCGGTCCCGACACCCGCCTGGACTGCTCGTCGGGCTTCCAGGTCGGCAACCGGGTGTTCAAGAACTACGAGTCCGGCGCCTACGGCTCCATCGGCTTCGACCGGGCGCTGGAGGTCTCGTGCAACACCTTCTTCTACCGGGTCGGCTACCACTACTGGCAGAAGTTCGGCTCCGACGTCGCTGACGTGAAGGCCAGGGACCCGCTGGTCGAGGAGGCCCAGGACTTCGGCTTCGGCGAGGAGACCGGGATCGACATCCCGGGGGAGGCGTCCGGACGGATCGCCGACCGTGCCTGGAAGCGCGAGTACTGGAAGCAGATGAAGGGCTACTACTGCGACATCGCCGGCAAGCCCCAGGACAGCGAGACCAGCGACTTCGTCTACCTGTTCGCGAAGGAGTTCTGCGTCGAGGGCTACGCCTACCGGGCCGGTGACGCCGTCAACTTCGCCATCGGCCAGGGCGACACGATCGTCACGCCGCTCCAGCTCGCGCGCGCCTACGCCGCTCTCGTCAACGGCGGCACCCTGTACGCCCCGCGCGTCGCGAAGGCGATCGTCAGCGCCGACGGCACCGTGCTGAAGCGCTACGACCCCAAGCCGGTGCGCCAGGTCGACGTCCCCGCCTCCGTGCTCGGCTACATCGACCAGGCGCTCCAGGGCGTCGCCCGTCAGGGCACCATGTCCTGGCGCCTGATCGACTTCCCGCTCGACCAGGTCCGGGTCCGCGCCAAGACCGGCTCGGCCGAGGTCTACGGCAAGCAGTCGACCTCGTGGGTCGCGTCCTACACCGAGGACTACGTCGTGGTGATGATGGTCAGCCAGGGCGGCACCGGGTCCGGGACGTCCGGACCCGCGATCCGGGCGATCTACGAGGCTCTCTACGGCATCGAGGGCACCGAGGTCGACGCCTCGCAGGCCGCGATCCCCGGGGTGCTCGCCCCGCAGCGGCTGCCCCAGTTCCAGCGGGACGGCTCGATCCTGCCGCCCGCCGCCCGGGGGTCGCGATGAGCACCCGTCCCGTGACCGTGCGACCGGTACGCCCGGGCCAGGCGCTGCGCGTCCCCGGCCTGGACTGGCTGCTGATGGCCGCGGTCGCGGGTCTGCTCGTGCTCGGCACGCTGCTGGTGTGGTCGGCGACCACCGCCCGCGACGACCTGACCGGCGGTGACCCCAGCGCCTACCTGCGCAAGCAGCTGGTCAACATCGCGATCGGGCTGGTGCTGATGGTGCTGGTGCTGGCCACCGACCACCGCTGGGTGCGGATCCTCGCGCCCGCGGTCTACCTCGCCTCGCTGGCCGGGCTGGTGCTGGTGCTGGCCAACGGCGTGACCATCAACGGCTCCCGGTCGTGGGTGCAGCTGGGAGGGCTGTCGATCCAGCCCGCCGAGTTCGCCAAGCTCGCGGTCGTGATCGGCATGGCGCTGGTCGTCGCCGAGCGCGCGGAGGGCCGCCGCCGGCGGACGGTCGACTGGGTCGACGTCGTGTGGATGCTGCTGATCGCCGGCGTCCCGGCCGTGCTCATCCTGCTCCAGCCCGACCTCGGCACCATGCTCGTCCTCTCGGCCACCGTCTTCGGTGTCCTCGCCGCCTCCGGCGCGCCGCGCCGCTGGCTGGCGCTGCTGGCCGGTGGCGGGGTGGCGGTGGCGGTGCTCGCCGTCGCCCTCGGTGCCCTGGAGGACTACCAGATCGACCGCTTCCTCGCCTTCACCGATCCCGAGCTGGACCCGCTCGGCGCCGGCTACAACACCGAGCAGGCGCGGATCGCGGTCGGCAACGGCGGGTTGTTCGGGGAGGGGCTCTTCCAGGGCTCGCAGACCCACTCCGGCTTCGTGCCCGAGCAGCACACCGACTTCGTGTTCACCGTCGCGGGTGAGGAGCTCGGCCTGGTCGGTGCCGGCCTGCTGATCGTCCTGCTCGGCGTCCTGGTCTGGCGGGCACTGGTGATCGCCTCGCGTGCCGAGGACGTCTTCGGCCGGATCGCGGCGGCCGGGATCGCCTGCTGGCTGGGCTTCCAGGCCTTCCAGAACATCGGGATGTGCCTGGGCATCATGCCGGTCACCGGCGTCCCGCTGCCGCTGGTCTCCTACGGCGGCAGCTCGATGTTCGCCGTGCTGCTCGCCGTCGGGCTGCTGCAGAACATCCACGTGCGCAGCTCGGCCAGCCCCGCCGCCCGGCTCCAGCCCCAGAACCGCGTCCTCGTCCGCCGCTGATCCGGCACGCCGGACGGCGCGGGTCAGGGGGAGACGGTGAGGAACAGGTAGGCCGCGAGGATGGCCAGGTGGAGGCCGCCGGCCAACGGCTTGGCTCGACCGGGGACGACGGTGAGCACCCCGACGACGACCGAGAGGAACAGCAGCACGATCTCGGTGTTGCCGAGGCCCAGCTCGAGGGGCCCGTCCAGCCAGATCCCGGCCACGGCGATCGTCGGGACGGTGAGGCCGATCGAGGCCATCGCCGAGCCGTAGGCGAGGTTGAGGGAGATCTGGGTGCGCCGGCGCAGAGCGGCCCGCACCGCGGCGATCGACTCCGGCAGCAGCACCAGCAGGGCGATCACGACGCCGACCACGGCGTGGGGGAAGCCGAGCGCGGAGACCGCACCCTCGATGGCGGGGGACTCCACCTTCGCCAGCCCCACCACGGAGACGAGGGAGACGGCGAGCAGGGCCAGGCTCACCAGTGCCTCGCGCGACGTCGGCGGGTCGGCGTGGCCGTCCTCGTCGGCGTCGGGAGCGGACCCTCCCTCCTCCACGGACAGGAAGAAGTCGCGGTGCCGGACGGTCTGGGTGAAGACGAACATCAGGTAGAGCGTCAGGGAGGCGACCGCGGCGAAGGCGAGCTGGCCCGCCGTGAACTCCGGGCCCTGCGCCGAGGTGGTGAAGCGGGGCAGCACCAGGGTCAGGGTGGCCAGGGTGATGACCGTGGCGAGCGCCGATCCGGTGCCCTCGGGGTTGAAGACCGCGAGGTGGTGGCGCAGCGCGCCCACCACCAGGGAGAGGCCGACGATGCCGTTCACGCTGATCATGACGGCCGCGAAGACGGTGTCGCGGGCCAGCCCGGCGGTGTCGGCGCCGCCGCTGACCATCAAGGTGACGATCAGGGCCACCTCGATCACGGTGACCGCCACCGCCAGCACCAGCGACCCGAACGGCTCGCCGACCCGGTGGGCCACCACCTCGGCGTGGTGGACGGCCGCGAGCACGGCGCCCACCAGCAGCGCGGCGACGCCGAGCAGCACCAGGTCACCCGGCTTGCGACCCCAGGTGAGGACCAGCCCCACGAAGGCCAGCAGCGGCACCGCCACGGTCCACTCGAACCGACCCCGCACCGTGTTGCCGCTCATGATCGAGACCCTAGTGACACGGTGGGGAGACCTGCTCAGGCGGCAGGCAGGGTGAAGCTGAACGTGGCGCCGCCCGTGGGGTTGTTGCGCGCGAGGATCGAGCCACCGTGACGGTCCACGATCCGGCGGCACAGGGCCAGGCCCAGGCCGGTGCCCGAGTAGGTGTGGCAGTGGTCGGCAGCCCGGTGGAACTCGTCGAAGACCCGCTCCTCCTCGCCCTCCGGGAGCCCGATGCCGCGGTCGCTGACCTCGACCCGGACGAACCCGTCCTCGGCGTCGAGGGAGGACCGCACCTCGACGTGCGGCCGCTGTCCCTCCGGGCAGTACTTCACGGCGTTGCCGATCAGGTTGGCGAGCAGCTGCTTGACCAGCACCCGGTCGGCCTCGACCACGTGCTCGGCGGACACGACGAACTCGGGGGTCACGCCCTCGGCGTGGCCGTAGGAGCCGACGATCTCCTCGGCGAGCTCGCCGAGCGGGACCGCGGACCGGGTGAGGACGCCGTCACGCTGCACGGCGTAGGCCAGCCAGTCCTCGATCACCTGGTGCATCCGGGTGCTGCTGAGCAGGGCCCGTGCGATGTAGTCGTGGGCGCGCGCCGGGTGGGAGGCCACGGAGTCCTCGGCCATCTCCAACCAGCCGTGGAGACCGGAGAGCGGGGTACGGAGGTCGTGGGCGACGACGCCGGCGAACCGGGTGAGCTCGCGGAGGCGCTCGCGGGCGCTGGTCACGTCGGAGAACAGCACGACGGTGCGGCCCCCGCGGTCACCGAGTGGCCAGGAGGTCACGTCGAGCAGGCGGTCCCCCTTGCGCAGCTCGGCGTGGAACTTGCCGTCGGCTCCCCAGGTGAGCTGCTCCGGGTCCAGCGGCTGCCCGTCGGGAGCGGTGAGGCCGAAGTACTCGACCCAGTTCTCGACGCGGCCCAGGGGGATCGCCTGTCCCATCACCTGCCGGGCGGCCCCGTTGTGCAGCGTCACCGAGTGGTCGGCGCCGAGGACGACCAGGCCGTCGGTCATCGTCTCGAACACCGTGCCGAGCAGCAGTGCCTGCTCCTCGGCGGTGGCGCGCTGCCGGACCAGCTCGACGGTGGCGGTGCCGCGCTGGTGCCGGAGCAGGGCGAGGTGGATGGTGATGAAGGTGGCCGAGGTGACCAGCAGGTCGATGATCACCGAGCCGGGGAAGAAGCCGTCGTAGCCGTACTGGTTGATCGGGTGGAGTGTCGCCAGGGCCGACAGCATGGCGAGGAGCAGGGCGTACAGCGCCGCGCCGCGGGGCGAGAGGATCGAGCCGCCGACCAGCGCGGGGACCACCAGGGACCAGGTGAGGGGGAGGGCGGGGTCGAGGTAGGTCGCCCAGACGCTGACGAGCGCCAGCGGCGCGAGCAGGGCGATCGCCCACCGCGGCGCCGGCTCGACGACCTCCCGGGTGCCGTGGAAGATCAGCAGCAGGGTGGCCGACGCGACGTACGCGTACACGGTGCCGCGGATCGTCCACCACAGGGTCAGTCGCTCCAGCTCGCCGACGGCGAGGTTGGGGAAGCCGCCGAGCAGGGCGATCAGCAGGGACACGACCGCGGCGAGCCCCAGCAGCATCAGGTTGGCGCCGGCGGTCGACGGCGCCCAGTCGGTGCCCGGTCGGAACCGGGCGTAGAGCACCAGCAGCAGCACCCCGCCACCCAGGTTGGTCATGCCCATCCACGCCGCGTCCAGGGGGGCCCACCCCAGCAGCAGGGCCGCGCCGAGGAACAGCACCAGCTGGGCGACCAGGTGGCTCGCGGCCCGGCGCCCGGGCCGCGACCGGCCGTCCCAGACCAGCGAGGTCCACAGGAACGCCGCGGCGTGCGTGGCCCACATCTCGGTCGGCACGTCGGGGGGTGGGACGGTCTCGAGGCTGAAGTACGTGAAGGCGCACGTCAGCGCCACCACGACCGGAAGTCCTCGGCCCGCGGCGGTGCCCACAGCGATCCCCACGATCCCCACAGATCACACCCTTCGCTGCCCGGATCGTAGGTGGTCCCTGCTGCTGCCCGCAGGGTTACCGGGACTTGTCGAGAATCGGTCCAGACGGCTGGGCCGCGTACCATGGCTCGGTCCCGGCCCCGATCCCTCGAGGTGTTGTTCGTCGTGTCCGTCGCTTCGGTCTTTCCCCGACTCGAGCCGAGGCTTCCGTCGGTCCAGAAGCCCATCCAGTACGTCGGTGGGGAGCTCAACTCCACCGTCAAGGACTGGGACTCCGTCGCGGTCCGCTGGGCGCTGATGTACCCCGACGCCTACGAGGTCGGCCTGCCCAACCAGGGTGTCGCGATCCTCTACGAGGTGCTCAACGAGCGCGACTGGATCATGGCCGAGCGCACGTACTCGGTCTGGCCGGACCTCGAGGCCGTGATGCGTGAGGGCGACGACGAGGGGCCGATCCCGCAGTTCACGGTCGACAGCCACCGCCCGGTGCGCGCCTTCGACGTCTTCGGCGTCTCCTTCTCCACCGAGCTCGGCTACACCAACCTGCTGACCGCCCTGGACCTCGCGGGCATCCCGCTGCACGCGTCCGACCGTGGCGACGAGGACCCGATCGTCGTCGCCGGCGGGCACGCCGCCTTCAACCCCGAGCCGGTCTCCGACTTCATCGACGCGGCCGTGCTCGGCGACGGCGAGGAGGTCGTGCTGGCGATCTCCGACGTGGTGCGCGAGTGGAAGGAGGAGCGGGCGGCGGGCGCCGCGCTCACCCGGGACGAGCTGCTGCGTCGGCTGGCTGTCTCCGGCGCGGTCTACGTCCCCCGCTTCTACGACGTCGTGTACGCCGCCGACCGCACCATCGAGGCGGTCGTGCCCAACAAGCCCGGTATCCCTCACCGCGTCCGCAAGCACACGCTGATGGACCTCGACGCCTGGCCCTACCCCGCCAAGCCGCTGGTGCCGCTGGCCGAGACCGTGCACGAGCGTTACAGCGTGGAGATCTTCCGCGGCTGCACCCGGGGCTGCCGGTTCTGCCAGGCCGGGATGATCACCCGCCCGGTCCGCGAGCGCTCGATCAAGACCATCGGCGACATGGTCGAGAACGGCATCCGCAAGTCCGGCTTCGAGGAGGTCGGGCTGCTGTCGCTGTCCAGCGCCGACCACACCGAGATCGGGGACGTGGCGACGGGGCTCGCCGACCGCTACGAGGGTTCCAACATCTCGTTGTCGTTGCCCTCGACGCGGGTCGACGCCTTCAACATCACGCTGGCCAACGAGTTCTCGCGCAACGGTCGCCGCTCGGGTCTGACCTTCGCGCCGGAGGGCGGCTCGGAGCGGATGCGCAAGGTCATCAACAAGGCGGTGACCGAGGAGGACCTGATCCGGACGGTCGCCACGGCGTACTCCCACGGCTGGCGGCAGGTGAAGCTCTACTTCATGTGCGGCCTCCCGACCGAGACCGACGAGGACGTGCTCCAGATCGCCGAGCTGGCCAAGAAGGTGATCGCGAAGGGCCGCGAGGTCGCCGGCCACAACGACATCCGCTGCACCGTCTCGATCGGCGGCTTCGTGCCGAAGCCCCACACCCCGTTCCAGTGGGCCGCGCAGCTCGACCACGAGACGACCGACGAGCGGCTGCGGATGCTGCGCGAGACCGTCCGCGAGGACAAGCGGTTCGGCCGTGCGATCGGCTTCCGCTACCACGACGGCAGGCCCGGGATCGTCGAGGGACTGCTCTCCCGCGGCGACCGGCGGGTGGGGCGCGTGATCGAGGAGGTGTGGCGCGACGGCGGCCGCTTCGACGGCTGGAGCGAGTACTTCTCCTACGACCGCTGGATGGCGGCGGCCGAGCACGGCTTCGCCGGCACCGGCGTCGACGTCGACTGGTACACCACGCGCGAGCGCGACTACGACGAGGTGCTGCCCTGGGACCACCTCGACTCCGGCCTCGACAAGGACTGGATGTGGGCGGACTGGGAGGACTCCCTCGCCGCCGCCGAGGACCCCGACGGCGTCCCCGACGTCGAGGACTGCCGCTGGACCCCGTGCTACGACTGCGGTGTGTGCCCCGAGATGGGCACCGAGATCCAGGTCGGCCCCACCGGCCAGACGTTGTTGCCGCTCAGCGTGGTCTGAGCGGGCGCCCGGGGAGCAGCTGCAGCAGCGTCGTCGAGAGCAGCACGGCGTCCTCGGCCACGTCCCAGGCGCTGACCTCCTGCCGGACGCCGTTCTGGTACAGGTAGCCCCCGACCCACACCACCGCGACCTGGAGCAGCAGGGTCGGGGTGCGCAACCGGAACTCCGAGAGCGCCCAGACCCCGACGAGCAGTGCCGTGAGGAGACCGGCGACGACGACGAACGCGGGCATCGGCATCCCGCTGGCAGCGGGGGATCTGCCGATCTGCCCCGGATCTTCGACGAGCGACTTCCCCATCAGCACGACGATCGGGGAGGCGAGGACGTAGAGCGCGATCCGACCGGCCCAGCGGGCCCGCGGAGATCGTGTCCGGGCGGTCATGGGCGCAGGCTGCCAGAGTCGTTCACAGATCTTCCGGACCGGCACGCCGGGCGGCCGGTTCAGGCCGGCGGGTCAGTACGCGTCGACTCGGCGTACGACGCGGTGAGCAGGCGTCGACTCGGCGTACGACACGGTGAGCAGGCGCCGACTCGGCACACTCAGCAGTCGCCGCCGACCTCGAAGACGGTGCGGACGGCGCGGTGGTCGCTGATCAGGCTCAGCAGCACCTCCGAGCGCAGCGGGACGGCCCGCTCGTCACTGAGCAGGTAGTCGATCCGCTTCCGCGGCTCGTACGCCGGGACGGTGTAGCCCGGTCCGCGGCCGACGGCGGCCCAGGAGTCGACCAGCCCGAAGCGTGCCAGCACCTCGAGGGCCACGCCCTCGGGCGTCGCGTTGAGGTCGCCGCCGAGCACGAACGGGCGGGGGGAGCGGGACAGCGTCCGGCCCACCTGACGGGCCTGCGCCCGCCGGGCCGCGCTGGAGGTGTTCTCGAAGTGGGTGGCGTAGACGTCGACCGGCTGACCGTCCAGCTCGACGCTCACGCGCAGCAGGCCGCGCGGGATGGTGCCGGCGCGCATCGGCAGCGACTCGTTGCGCGAGGAGAGCACCGGCAGGGCGGAGAGCACGGCGTTGCCGGACGTGCCGCCGCCGTACCTCCGGTTCGCGCCGTACGCCGCGGTCATCCCGGTCAGCCGACCGAGCTCGCGCGCCTGGGCCACGCCGTCGCTGCGGCCGCGGCCGCGGTCGACCTCGTTGAGCACGACCACGTCGGGGGCCCAGGCCCGGATCTCGCGCGCGATCCGCGTCAACCCCGGCTTGCCGCCAGCGGTCTTGCCGAAGTGGATGTTGAAGGTGAGCGCCCGCAGCCGGGAGGCGCCGGGGCACGGGGTCAGCGTGCCGGCGGGCGCCGTGTCCTGTGGAGTGGGCGGCGCGACGACCCGGGGCGTGGAGGAGGTCGCCGAGGGTGCGGGCCCCGACCGCGTCCCCAGCAGCGCGACGACCACGGCGAGCACGACCACGACGACCAACCCGGCGGCGAGAGCCGCCACCCGACCCCGGCCCATCAGCCGACCGTCACCCGGCTGGACAGCTGGTCCTCGATCCGCAGCGGCCTCCCGACGTAGCCCGCCAGCACCGCCATCGGCACGACGAGCGCGATCATCAGCAGCAGCGGCACCGTCCAGCCACCGGTGGCGTCGTAGAGCACCCCGACGGTGAACGGGCCGGCCGCGGAGAGCAGGTACCCGGCGGACTGGGTGAAGCCCGACAGGGCGGCGGTGCCGGACGCGGTGCGCGCGCGCAGCCCGATCAGGGTCAGCACCAGCGGGAAGGTCGCGGCGCCGACGCCCACGAGCACCGCCCACAGCACGGCCAGCGAGTACGGCGCCAGGATCAGGCCGGCGTACGCCACGGGGTAGCAGGCCAACACCGCCCACAGCAGCGAGCGGTGGTCCTCGCGCCGTCCGGCCAGCGTCGGGAGCCACAGCGACAACGGGATGCTGACCGCGGCGAGCAGCCCCACGAGCAGCCCGGCGGTCGCGGGCGAGAAACCGGAGTCCCGCCACAGCTGGGCGAACCAGCCGAAGCTGACGTAGGCGTGCATCGACTGGACGCCGAACAGCAGCGCCATCGCCAGTCCCAGCTTCGTCCGCGCCACGTCGGAGACCCGCACCGCACGGCTCGTGGGCTCGGCGTGGCGGTCGTGGGCGATCAGCGGCAGCCACGGCAGCGCGGCGACCAGCGCCAGCACGGCCCAGGCACCCAGCCCGACCCGCCACGAGCCACCGAGCTCGGAGATCGGCACGGTGAAGGTGAGGGCGCCGGTCAACCCGATCGCGAGCGCCGTCGTGTAGAGCGCGGTGACGAAGCCGATCCGGTCCGGGAAGTGCAGCTTCACCAGCGACGGCAGCAGCACGTTGGCCGTGGCCATCCCGGCCAGGCCGAGCATCGAGAGGGCCAGGAAGCCGGCCTCGCCCGTGGCCCCCGCCCGCAGGGCGAGCCCGACCACGACGGACGCGAGCGAGAGCAGCATCGTCCGGTGCAGGCCCACGACCCTCGCCAGCCAGGGCGCCAGCGCCCCCACCCCGGCGAACGCGAGCACCGGCAGCGACGTCAGCAGGCCGGCGGAGCTGGGGGAGAGATCGAGGGCGGTGGTGACCTCCTCGAGCACCGGTCCGACGCTCACGGCGGCCGGTCGCAGGTTCACCGCCACGACCAGCAGGCCGACGAGGACGAGCAGCCGACCGCGGGTCCGGGACGGCGCAGGGGAGGTGGTCATGGTTCCGGCAGGATAAGGCGGGTGCGACACGTTCCCGACATCGAGCGCCGAGCCCGGCTCGTACGCCGCCACGCGCTCGGCCCGCACCGGCTCACCGATCCGCTCGCGGCCGCCGAGTCGGTCGTGTGCCTCCACGCCACCGAGCCGCCGACGGTCTACCTGTCCGTGGCCGCGCGCACCGAGGGTGTCGCCCTCGCCGACGTCGACCGGGCGCTCTACGAGGACCGCACCCTGGTCAAGCAGCTCGCCATGCGCCGTACCCTCTTCGCCTTCCCGCGGGACCTGCTGCCCGCAGCCTGGGGCAGCGCCTCCGCGCGGGTCGCCGCGACCGAGCGCCGCAAGGTCGCCAGGGACGCGGTCGCCGGCGGTCTCACCGCCGACGGCGAGGCCTGGCTGGACGCCGCCCGTACCGAGGTGTTGGCCCTGCTCGACCGCGAGGGGGAGCTCGCGGCCCAGCAGATCCGCGAGGCGTTGCCGGTCCTCGACGCGAAGGTGTCCACGTCGGCGAGCGAGAGGTGGGGAGGGCCGATCCCGATCGCGCCACGGATCCTCACCTGGCTCGGCGCCCGCGCCGACATCGTCCGCGGCGTCAACGGCGGTCACTGGCGCACCTCCCGCCCGCGCTGGACCCCGATGGCCGGCTGGCTCGGCGAGGTCGCCGACGCGTGGCCGGAGGCCGCCGGCTACGCCGAGCTGGTCCGCCGGTGGCTCGCCCGGTTCGGTCCCGGCACGGAGACCGACCTGGTGTGGTGGCTCGGCGCCACCAAGTCCGCCGTACGTCGTGCCCTGGTCGACGTCGAGGCGGTCGAGGTCACCCTCGACGGGGGCGGCACCGGGTGGCTGCTGCCCGACGACCTCGAGCCCGAGCCCGGCGCGGGAGCAGGGTCCGTGGCCGCGCTGCTGCCCGTGCTCGACTCCACCACGATGGGTTGGAAGCAGCGCGACTTCTACCTCGACCCCGCCGCGGCGCCCTACCTCTTCGACACCGCCGGCAACGGCGGGACCACGGCCTGGTGGGAGGGCCGGATCGTGGGCGCCTGGGTGCAGGACGACGACGGCCGGGTGCGGGTGCTGCTGCGCGAGGGCGTCGGCGCCGACGCCCGGGTGGCGCTGGACGCCGAGGCGGACCGGTTGAGCAGCTGGCTCGACGGGCAGGTGATCGCCAGCGTCTACAAGTCGCGGGTGATGCGGGGGGAACGGCTGCCCTGATCGCCGCACCAACTTTGTGCGTTGCACGAACATGAGGCGACGACGGGCCCCACGAGGGGAGGCACGTGGCTACCTTCCGAACACCCAGTGACCGCTGGGCCCCCCCACGAACGATCTCGGGAGACATCACCATGTCCTTCTCACCCACGCCGCCTCGTCGCGGCCGGGCCGCCACCGCGGCCGCAGCAGTGCTCGGCGCCGTCACCCTCGGTGTCGCCCCCCTCGGTGTCAGCGCCGACGCCGCGCCCGCGGCGGACCGGCCCGCCCCGCTCCTCGGCACGGCGAAGGCCTCCGCCATCGACGGGCGCTACATCGTCGTGATGGAGGGTCGCGCGTCGCGGTCCGAGGCCGCGGCCGCCGTCGGCAGCGCGCGTGAGCGTGGTGCCTCGAAGGTGCAGCGCTTCACCACCGCGATCGAGGGCTTCTCCGCGAAGCTCTCCGACCGCGCCGTCGCCGAGCTGCGCGCCAACCCCGACGTCGCCTACATCGAGGCCGACCAGCGGGTCTCCATCGACACGACCCAGTCGCCGGCCACCTGGGGCCTGGACCGGATCGACCAGCGCAACCTGCCGCTCAACAACGCCTACACCTACACCCCGACCGGCCAGGGCGTGACGGCCTACATCGTCGACACCGGGGTGCTCGCCTCCCACAACGAGCTCAGCGGCCGCGTGGCCGCGGGCTACACGGCCATCAACGACGGCCGCGGCACCACCGACTGCAACGGCCACGGCACGCACGTCGCCGGCACCGTCGGTGGCACGACGTACGGCGTCGCCAAGCAGGTCACCATCAAGCCGGTCCGGGTCCTGGACTGCAACGGCTCCGGCTCGACCTCCGGCGTGATCGCCGGCGTCGACTGGGTCACCAGCAACCACAGCACCGGCTCCCCGGCCGTGGCCAACATGAGTCTCGGCGGCGGGGTCTCCTCGGCCCTCGACACGGCGGTCGGCAACTCGATCGCCGACGGCGTGACCTACGCCGTCGCGGCCGGCAACGAGAACACCAACGCCTGCAACGGCTCGCCCTCGCGGGTCGCCGCCGCCCTGACGGTCGGGTCCACCACGAGCACCGACGCCCGCTCGAGCTTCTCCAACTACGGCTCGTGCCTCGACCTGTTCGCGCCCGGCTCGAGCATCACCTCGGCGTGGCACACCAGCAACTCGGCCACGAACACGATCTCGGGCACCTCGATGGCGACCCCGCACGTCGCGGGCGTGGCCGCGCTCTACCTGCAGGGCAACCCGACCGCCTCGCCCAGCACCGTCGGCAACGCGATCACCAGCACCGCCACCACGGGTGTCGTCTCCGGCGCCCAGACCGGCTCGCCGAACCGGCTGCTCTACTCGCCGCTGACCGGTGGCACCACCCCGCCGCCCACCGGCGGGAACCTGCTGGCCAACCCGGGCTTCGAGTCCGGCGCCACCGGCTGGAGCGCGACCAGCGGCGTCATCACCACCTCGAGCGGCGCCCCGGCACGCACCGGCTCCTGGAAGGCCTGGCTCAACGGCTACGGCCGCAGCACCACCGACACCCTGTCGCAGTCGGTCGTGATCCCCTCGGGCGGCGCCGCGACGCTGTCGTTCTGGCTCTACGTCAGCAGTGCGGAGACGACCGGCTCGACGGCGTACGACACGCTGCGGGTGCAGGTGGTCTCGGGCAGCACGACGACCACGCTGGGCACCTACTCCAACCTGAACAAGGGCTCTTCCTACGTCCAGCGCAGCTTCGACCTGTCCGCGTACGCCGGCCAGACCGTGACGCTGCGCTTCACCGGGACCGAGGACTCCAGCCTCGCGACCAGCTTCGTGATCGACGACACCGCGATCACCACGGGCTGAGCCCGTCACGTCCCAGGATGCCCGGCCCGCCGCACGGCGGACCGGGCATCCTCGCGTCCGGGGCCGTTGCACCCACCCGCCCGTCGGCGCTCCACGCCCACACCTGCGACTTCGTGCAGTGCACATCTCTGACCCGGCCGGACCCTCGTTCACGGCCGAACCGCTGGCTACGGTCACCGGGTCCGGCCCTCGCCGGACGTCTCGGAAGATCCACTCGGGAGGAACTGCATGACCCAGCACATCTCTCGCTCGCGCCTCCGGCGCAGCCTGGCGACCGGATCGGTCGCCCTTCTCGCGCTCGGCGCGCTCTCCGCCACCTCGGTGGGCAGCGCCGGCGCCGCTCCTGCGGCCGACCCGGTCGACCACCGGGCACCCGTGCTCGGGGCCGAGCGTGCCAGCGCCGTCGACGGCAGCTGGATCGTCGTCCTGGAGGAGGGCGCCACGCGCGCCGACGTCACCGACTCGGTCCGGCAGGCCAAGGCCGACGGGGCCTCGGACGTCGACCGCTACACCCAGGCCCTGACCGGGTTCTCGGCCGAGATGTCCGACGCCACGGTGGAGGAGCTGCGGGCCGACCCCGACGTCGCCTACATCGAGGCCGACCAGCGGGTCGCCATCGACGCGACCCAGTCGCCGGCCACCTGGGGGCTGGACCGGATCGACCAGCGCAACCGGCCGCTGACCAACTCCTACACCTACAACCGCACCGGCCAGGGAGTCCGCGCCTACGTCATCGACACCGGCGTGCTCGCCTCCCACAGCCAGTTCGGCGGCCGGGTGGTGGCCGGTGCCACGGCCATCAACGACGGCCGCGGCAGCTCGGACTGCAACGGCCACGGCACGCACGTCGCCGGCACCATCGGCGGCTCCACCTACGGCGTGGCCAAGCAGGTCACGATCGTCCCGGTCCGGGTCCTGGACTGCAACGGCTCCGGCTCGACCTCCGGCGTGATCGCCGGCGTCGACTGGGTGACCAGCAACCACTCGGCGGGCCAGCCCGCGGTGGCCAACATGAGCCTCGGCGGCGGGGTCTCGACGACCCTCGACAACGCGGTGCGCAACTCGATCGCCGACGGCGTGACCTACGCCGTCGCCGCCGGCAACGAGAACACCAACGCCTGCAACGGCTCGCCGGCCCGGGTCAGCCAGGCGCTCACGGTCGGGTCGACCACGAGCACCGATGCCCGTTCGAGCTTCTCCAACTACGGCTCCTGCCTCGACCTGTTCGCGCCCGGCTCGAGCATCACGTCGGCCTGGCACACGAGCAACTCGGCCACGAACACGATCTCGGGCACCTCGATGGCGACCCCGCACGTCGCCGGCGCGGCCGCGCTCTACCTGCAGGGCCACCCGAGCGCCTCGCCCAGCACCGTCGGCAGCGCGATCGTCGGCGGCTCCACCACCGGTGTCGTGTCCGGCGCCGGCTCCGGTTCCCCGAACCGGCTGCTCTACTCGCTCATCAGCTGACCCGCGCCCACGACGCGGACTGCGACCGCACCCGGACAGGGCCCTACCCTGTCCGGGTGCGTGAGCAGCCCGAACAGCAAGCACCCCCCGTCCAGCGGCTCCGGATCCGCTATGCCAAGCGGGGGCGGCTGCGTTTCACCTCCCACCGCGACTTCTCACGGGCCTTCGAGCGGGCGCTGGTCCGGGCCCGGGTCCCGATGGCCTACTCCTCGGGTTTCAACCCCCACCCCCGGATCTCCTACGCCGGTGCTGCCCCCACCGGGTCGGCCAGCGAGGCCGAGTACCTCGAGATCGGGCTCGCCGAGCGACAAGAGCCCGCCGAGCTCGCCGCCGAGCTGGATGCCGCGCTGCCCGACGGCCTCGACGTCGTCGCGGTCGCCGAGTCCCCGGGCGGGGCCCTGGCCGACCTGTTGACGGCCAGCCGGTGGCGGATCGACAGCGACGCCGCCACCGAGGACCTCACCACGGCGGTGGCGGCGTTCCTCGCCGCCGAGACCGTCCTCGTGCAGCGGATGACCAAGAAGGGGCTGCGCGAGTTCGACGCTCGCTCCGCCGTCACGTCGCTGACCGTCGACGACCGCTCGCTGGACCTGCTCCTCCACCACACGGTCCCCGCCGTGCGTCCCGACGACGTGCTGACGGCGCTGCGGCAGGTCCACCCCGCGCTCGAGACCGGCCCCGCGCCGCTGCTCACCCGGGTCGAGCAGGGGGTCCCGGCCGAGGACGGCACCACCCTGCAGGCCCCCTTCGACCGCACGTCCGGCTGACCCCGCCTCCCGACCCGCCTCCCGACCCGCCTTCCGCCCCGCCGCGCCGGGCATCGGGGGTTCGGCGATGTGGTGTGCGATACTCGGCCGTGGTCGGCCCCCG
This sequence comes from uncultured Actinomycetota bacterium, assembly GCA_963795215.1. GTDB lineage: Bacteria > Actinomycetota > Actinomycetes > Propionibacteriales > Nocardioidaceae > Nocardioides. Next base: position 412,693 of record CAWCGW010000003.1, on the reverse strand, counting down.
GGTCGGCCCGACGACGTTCTCGCCGGCGCGCCCGACGCTCCGGCACGACGAGCGCCCGTCGTCGCCAGACCGCGACGCGGCCGGCGGAGTGGGTGACAGACCTCCGCCACCAAGCCCGGCGACCGCGGTAGGCCGACGAAGGACGACCCGTCGACGCACCTGCGGAGGGTGTCGCCGCCACACGAAGGCTTTGCGCCCCCGTGCGGGCCGGCAGGACTGTCGGCCTCGCGGGCGGCGCCGACAGCCCGGCGCACCGCCGGGCAGAGGGAGCAGTTGATGCTCGAGGACACCCCCACCGGCCCGGAATCCCAGGGCGAGACCGCCCCGGTCGATCCCCCCGCGAAGAAGGCCGCCGCCAAGAAGGCGACGGCCAAGAAGAGCGCCACCAAGTCCACGACGGGCAGCCGCCGGACCGCCGCCAAGAAGGTGGCCATGCCGACCCCGGAGCCCACCGAGGCGCCCACCGAGGCGCCCCGAGGCGCCCACCGGGGAGTCGGCGGAGGCTGCCGGGGCCACCGTTCCGACTGATCCCCCGGCGAAGAAGGCTGCCGCGAAGAAGACGACGGCCAAGAAGGCCGCCGGCTCGACCAAGAAGACCGCCGCGAAGAAGACAACCGCGAAGAAGAGCGCCGCGAAGTCCGTGGCGGCCGAGGACGCCACCTCGGCGCCGAGCGAGGCCGGTGCCGCGGTGCCGCTGTTCCAGGCCCCCGAGCCGGCCCCTGAGTCGTCCCCCGCGCCGGCCCGCCGGTCCCGCGCGAAGAAGGCCGCGCCCGCGTCCGAGGGCGGCGACACCGACGGTGGGACGCCGGCCGCGGAGCCCGCGGAGACGCCCGCCGAGGACGACGACGCCACGACGGCCGCTCCCGCGGCGAAGAAGACCACCACCCGCCGGAGCCCGGCGAAGAAGACCACTGCTGCTGCCGACGCCCCGGCCGAGGCGTCCGACGCCGAGGCCTCGACGCAGGAACCCGGCCGGCAGGCCGAGGACTCCGAGGACGACCAGGGTGACGCCGACGGTGAGGGCGGCGGCGCCAACCGGCGCCGGCGTCGCCGGGGCGGTCGTCGCCGCCGCAAGTCCGGTGGCGGCGGTGAGGGCCAGCAGGACGGCGGGGAGTCGCCGGAGGGCCCGCAGGGCGAGGACGCCGGCGCCCAGGACGAGCAGGACCAGCCCTCGGGCGAGTCGCGGGACGACGCCGGCGAGGGGGGCGAGTCCGGCTCGCCGTCCTCGCGCCGTCGCCGTCGCCGCCGCCGCGCCGGGGAGGACGGCGACGGGTCCGAGGACGACCCGAAGAACACCGTCACCCGGGTCCGGCAGTCGCGGACCGGTGAGGACCAGATCCAGTCGGTCAGCGGCTCGACGCGGCTGGAGGCGAAGAAGCAGCGCCGCCGCGAGGGCCGGGAGGCCGGACGCCGCCGCGCCCCGATCGTCAGCGAGGCCGAGTTCCTGGCCCGACGCGAGTCCGTCGAGCGGGTCATGGCGATCCGGCAGCGCGAGGACCTCACCCAGATCGCGGTGCTCGAGGACAAGGTCCTCGTCGAGCACTACGTGGCCCGCGAGTCGCAGACCTCGCTGATCGGCAACGTCTACCTCGGCCGCGTCCAGAACGTGCTGCCCTCCATGGAGGCGGCGTTCATCGACATCGGCAAGGGTCGCAACGCCGTCCTGTACGCCGGCGAGGTCAACTGGTCGGCGCTCGGCCACCAGGACGGTCAGCCGCGCAAGATCGAGTCGGTGCTCTCCTCGGGCCAGCCGATCCTGGTGCAGGTCACCAAGGACCCGATCGGGCACAAGGGCGCCCGGCTGACCAGCCAGGTCAGCCTGGCCGGCCGGTTCCTGGTCTACGTGCCCGACGGCACCAACTCCGGGATCTCCCGCAAGCTCCCCGACACCGAGCGCAACCGGCTCAAGACGCTGCTCAAGGAGATCGTCCCGGACGGCGCGGGCGTCATCGTCCGCACCGCGGCCGAGGGTGCCAGCGAGGACGAGCTGACGCGCGACGTGGAGCGGCTCACGGCGCGCTGGGCCGACATCGAGAAGGCGGCGGCCGCCAAGAGCAGCGCCCCTCAGCTGCTCTACGGCGAGCCGGACCTGATGCTCAAGGTCGTCCGCGACCTGTTCACCGAGGACTTCGCCAAGCTCGTCGTCCAGGGCGACGACGCGTGGGAGACCGTGCGCGGCTACGTCACCCACGTCGCTCCCGACCTCGAGGAGCGGCTGGAGAAGCACGACCCCGAGCGCGCCGACCTGTTCTCGACGTACCGGATCGACGAGCAGATCCACAAGGGGCTCGACCGCAAGGTGTGGCTGCCCTCGGGCGGCTCGCTGGTCATCGACCGTACCGAGGCGATGACCGTGGTGGACGTCAACACCGGCAAGTTCACCGGCTCCGGCGGCAACCTCGAGGAGACCGTCACCAAGAACAACCTCGAGGCAGCCGAGGAGATCGTCCGCCAGCTCCGGCTGCGCGACATCGGCGGCATCATCGTGGTCGACTTCATCGACATGGTGCTCGAGTCCAACCGCGACCTCGTGCTGCGGCGGCTCGTCGAGTGCCTGGGTCGTGACCGCACCAAGCACCAGGTCGCCGAGGTGACCTCGCTCGGCCTGATCCAGATGACCCGCAAGCGGATCGGTACCGGTCTGCTCGAGGCGTTCTCCGAGACCTGCGACCACTGCCAGGGCCGTGGCCTGCTGCTCGCGGACGCGCCGGTGGACCCCGCCCGCGACTCCGAGCCCAAGCGGGCGCGTCGCTCGCGCAGCAAGGGCGGCGACGGCGACGGTGGCAACCAGGCTGGCAACCAGGTTGGCAACCAGGGTGGTGGCCGGGGCAGGAGCTCCGGCAAGGACACCGGCAAGGACACGGGCAAGGACACGGGCAAGGACACCGGCAAGGGCACGGACAAGGCGCCCTCACCGAAGGACGTCGCCGCGATGGCCCGCGCCCCGCACCCCGACGAGGGCACCGAGAGCACCGAGAGCACCGAGAGTGCCGTCGACCAGGCCGCGGGCCAGCCGACCGATGCGCCCGAGCAGCCGGCCGAGCCGGCTGAGCAGCCGACCGCCGCTGCGGAGCCTGCGCCGGTGACCCAGCCTGCGCCGGTGACCGAGCCTGCGCCGGTGACCGAGCCTGCGGCTGAGCCCGAGCCCGTCGTGGAGCAGACCACCGAGCCCGAGCCGGCCCCCGAGCCGGCCGCGCCCAAGGTCGTGACCCGGACCCGTCGCCGCAGCGCCAGCCGCCCGGCGGGTCCGCCGGCGGCGGCCGCGAGCGACGGCGCGGCCGAGCGCGCGAGTGTCTCGGTCGGGACGGTCGGGCAGCCGCCCACGGACGGCGCGGTCGAGCCCGGCACCGCGGACGCCGAGACCGGCGCCAAGCCCGTCGTCGAGCACGTCCCGGTCAAGAAGCGGGGCTCGCGCAAGCGCTGAGCCGGCCCGGCCGACGGGCACACCACCGGGACCCGAGTGGTCCAGGTGGTGCGACCCGGATGTCCCTCAGCGGGCCTTGAAGAAGGCGCTCGACTCCTTCTGCCAGAGCAGGTAGAGGATGCCGACGGTCAGGCCCAGCTGCACGACCGTGAGCACGAGCAGCACCGCCGGCTGGTTGCCGAGGCTGAACAGCGAGATGGTCACGCCGAGCGCGGCGAGCACCGAGTAGACGATCCGTGCCCAGTTGGCGCCCCTGCCGAGGAAGAAGGCGAGCAGGGCGTAGAGGCCGACGGTGATCACCAGCCCGATGGCGGCTCCGACGACGGCGCCGGCGCGGATGGTGTCGGCGTCCACCGAGCCGGCGACGTTGGGGTCCTCGAGGGCCTGGTCGACGATGGTGTCGAGCATGAAGAAGGTCGCGACGGTGCTGACCAGGCTGAGGGCGACCAGACCCCAGACCAGCTTGATCGCCAGGTCGACCTGGCTGGGCCGGGCGACGGTGGCGCTCGGCGGCTGCGAGCCGTCGCCGGGGCCGGTGGGATAGGACGGGTACTGCGGCTGGTCACTCACGTGTTCCCCCGTGGGTCGGGTATGGATGCGTCGCGCAGAACCTAGCGGGAACCGTCGTTTTGCGGGAGGGGTGCCCCGTCCGTACTATTGACCCTCGGTGCGTGACGCGCGCCTTCCCCTGCTCGGCACCCCGGACCAGACCGGGTTCGTGGAGTGCCGCAGGTGTGACGAAGCAGCAGTGGGATGCAGAGCCATGCATCAGCCGTGAAACAGACGTGAAGGAGACCGCGGTGTACGCGATCGTGCGCGCAGGCGCAAAGCAGCAGAAGGTCGCCGTCGGCGACGTCATCGAGATCGACAAGGTCTCGACGGCCGTCGGCGAGACGCTGACCCTGCCCGTGGTCATGACCGTCGACGGGGAGTCGGTCAGCGCTGACGCCGCGACGCTCGACAAGGCGACCGTGACCGTCGAGGTCCTCGGCGCGACCAAGGGTCCGAAGATCATCATCCAGAAGTACAAGAACAAGACCGGCTACAAGAAGCGCCAGGGCCACCGCCAGAAGTACACCCAGGTCAAGGTCACCGACATCTCCCTCTGAGCCCTCACCCCGAGGACTGCTCGAGTCTCCAGCGAAGGACTACTGCTATGGCACACAAGAAGGGCGCGGCCTCGACCAAGAACGGTCGCGACTCCAACGCGCAGCGCCTCGGCGTCAAGCGCTTCGGCGGCCAGCTCGTCAACGCCGGCGAGATCATCGTCCGCCAGCGCGGCACCCACTTCCACCCGGGCTCGGGCGTCGGTCGCGGTGGCGACGACACCCTGTTCGCCCTGGTCGGTGGCGCGGTCGAGTTCGGCACCAAGCGTGGCCGGCGCGTCGTGAACATCGTTCCCGGCGAGTGACCTGACGTCACTCTCACCGAGCATCGAAGGGCGTCCCGCATCCGGGGCGCCCTTCGGACATTTCATCCACGGGGCGCCCGCCCCGTGACACCAGATCCGAGGTAGACCCCATGGCCATCCCCAGCTTCGTCGACCGGGTGACGCTCCACGTGTCCGCCGGTCGCGGCGGGAACGGTGTCGCCTCGGTGCACCGGGAGAAGTTCAAGCCGCTCGGTGGCCCCGACGGCGGCAACGGCGGGCCGGGCGGCTCGGTGATCCTGCGGGTCGACCCCGACGTCACCACGCTGCTGGACTACCACCACAGCCCCAAGCGTCGCGCCGAGCACGGTGGCCACGGCGCTGGCGCGCACCGCAACGGCGCCCACGGCGCCGACCTGGTGCTCCCCGTGCCGGAGGGGACGGTCGTCTCGGACGGGCGAGGGACGGTGCTCGCCGACCTGGTCGGCCCCGGCACCGAGCTGATCATCGCCGAGGGGGGCCGGGGTGGGCTCGGCAACGCCGCGCTGGCCTCCGCCAAGCGCAAGGCCCCGGGCTTCGCGCTGCTCGGCGAGCCCGGCGACGAGCTCGAGATCGTCCTCGAGCTCAAGGTGGTGGCGGACGTGGGGCTGGTCGGCTTCCCCAGCGCCGGCAAGTCGAGCGTGATCGCCGCCATCTCGCGGGCCCGGCCCAAGATCGCCGACTACCCGTTCACCACGCTGGTGCCGAACCTCGGCGTGGTCACCGCCGGCGAGACCGTCTTCACGGTCGCCGACGTCCCGGGACTGATCGAGGGCGCCAGCGAGGGCAGGGGCCTCGGCCACGACTTCCTGCGTCACATCGAGCGCTGCGCCGCCCTGGTCCACGTCATCGACACCGCGACCATGGAGCCCGGTCGCAACCCGGTCGACGACCTCGACATCATCGAGAACGAGCTGTCGCGCTACGGCGGTCTGGAGGACCGACCCCGGCTCGTGGCCCTCAACAAGGTCGACGTCCCCGACGGGAGCGACCTCGCCGACATCGTCCTGGAGGACCTCGAGGCGCGCGGCCTGCGGGTGTTCCCGGTCTCGGCCGCCTCGGGCGCGGGGCTGCGCGAGCTGACGTTCGCGATGGCCGGCATCGTCGAGGCCGCCCGTGCCGCGACGCCCGTCGCCGAGACGACCCGGATCGTGCTGCGTCCTCCCGGTGCCGACGGCTCCGCGGACTTCACCGTCACCGAGGGCAGGGACGGCTGGCAGGTGCGCGGCACGAAGCCCGAGCGCTGGGTCCGCCAGACCGACTTCAGCAACGACGAGGCGGTCGGCTTCCTCGCCGACCGGCTCAACCGGCTCGGGGTCGAGCAACGGCTGATCGAGCTGGGGGCGCTCGAGGGGGACACGGTGCTCATCGGCCACCCCGACGACGCCGTCGTCTTCGACTTCAAGCCCGGCATGGACGCCGGCTCGGAGAATCTCGCCCGGCGCGGCGAGGACTCCCGCTTCGACGACTCGCGTCCCGCCTCCCGGCGCCGGCGTGAGATCCAGGAGAACCTCGAGGACCGGGCCGAGGGCGAGACTCGCGCCGATGTGGCCCGCCGGCTGCGCGACCGCGACGTCCGGCCCTCGTTCGGGCCGAAGGCCTACGAGATCGGCGGTGCGGACGACCCCGACTGGGCCGAGCAGGACCCCCAGCAGGACCCGGGGGCATGACCCGCGAGGTCGTCACCGCCGCGCGGCGGGTCGTCGTCAAGGTCGGGTCGTCGTCGCTGACGACCGCCCAGGGCGGCATCGACCCCGAGCGCGTGCGCCGGCTCGTGGACGTCCTGGCCGCCACCCGGGCCCGGGGCGTCGAGGTGGTGCTGGTCTCCTCGGGCGCGATCGCCGCGGGGCTCGCACCGCTCGGCCTGCCGCGGCGGCCGAAGGCGCTCCCGGCTCAGCAGGCCGCCGCGTCGGTGGGGCAGGGCCTGCTGGTCCACCGCTACACCGAGGAGCTGGCGCGCCACGGGGTGACCACCGGGCAGGTGCTGCTCACGGTCGACGACGTCACCCGTCGCGCGCACTACCGCAACGCCTACCAGACCTTCGCCAAGCTGATCGAGCTCGGCGTGCTGCCGATCGTGAACGAGAACGACACGGTGGCGACCAGCGAGATCCGGTTCGGCGACAACGACCGGCTGGCGGCGCTGGTCGCCCACCTGGTCCACGCCGACCTGCTGGTGCTGCTCAGCGACGTCGACGGCCTCTACGACGGCGACCCGAGCCTGCCGGGCACCTCGCTGATCGGCGAGGTCGCCGCCGGCGACGACCTGTCCGGGGTCCGGATCGGCAGCACCGGCGCCGCCGGTCTGGGCAGCGGTGGGATGCAGACCAAGGTCGAGGCCGCGCGGATCGCCGGGGGAGCGGGCATCCCCGTCGTGCTGACCTCGGCCGGCAACGCCGCCGAGGCGCTGGCCGGCGCTGAGGTCGGCACCGTGTTCCAGCCGGCGGGCAAGCGTCGTCCGACCCGGTTGCTGTGGCTGGCCCACGCCACCGAGCCGCGCGGGTCGCTGATGCTCGACCCCGGAGCGGTCCGGGCGGTGACCGAGCGGCGCGCCTCGCTGCTCGCCGCGGGCATCACGGAGGTGCGCGGGACGTTCGTCGCCGGCGACCCCGTGGACCTCGCTGCCCCCGACGGGACCCCGGTGGCGCGCGGCCTCGTGAACTTCGACGCCGAGGAGCTCCCCGCCCTGCTGGGGCGCTCGACCCACCAGCTCAAGCGTGAGCTCGGGGCGGCGTACGAGCGCGAGGTCGTGCACCGCGACGACCTGATCGTGCTCTGAGCCCTCCCTGCTGTCGGGAGACTCTGCCACGCTGGGGCCATGGCGTACGACGAGGACCTGGCCGACCGGCTCCGGGAGGCGCTCCAGCACCTCGAGGGGGTCGAGGAGCAGCGGATGTTCGGCGGCCTCGCGTTCCTGCTGGGTGGTCACATGGCGGTGGCGGCCAGCGGCGAGGGCGGGCTGATGGTGCGCTGCGACCCGGAGCGGACCGAGCAGCTGCTGGCCGAGCCGGGGGCGGCGCCGATGGTGATGCGCGGACGCGAGATGCGGGGGTGGCTGCGAGTGGACGCGGACGCCCTGCGCGACGACGACGTGGTGCGCCGGTGGGTCGAGGTGGGTACCTCCCACGTGGCGACGCTGCCTCCCAAGCACGCGTGAGCGGTTCGTCCGGGTCGGCCGTGGCGCTGCCGGGCTGGCCCACGCCGTAGGCTGAGGGTGAGATGACCGACCCCCGCCCCACCTACCTCGACCACGCCGCGACGACGCCGATGCTGCCCGCCGCAGCGGAGGCGATGACGCGACAGCTCGTCGAGGTCGGCAACGCCAGCTCCCTCCATGCCTCCGGGCGTCGTGCCCGGCGGGTCGTGGAGGAGTCGCGGGAGACGATCGCGCGCGCCCTGGGCGCCCGGCCCGGGGACGTCGTCTTCACCTCCGGCGGCACCGAGTCCGACAACCTGGCGCTCAAGGGCGTCTTCTGGTCCCGGCGCGCGGCCGACCCGCTCCGGACCCGGATCCTGTCCACCGCGGTCGAGCACCACGCCGTGCTCGACCCCCTGGTCTGGCTCGGGGAGAACGGCGCGGACGTCGAGCTGCTGCCGGTCGACGCCCAGGGCCGGCTCCGCCTCGACGCACTGCGCGAGGCGGTCGAGCGCGACCCCGGCAGCGTCGCGCTGATCTCGGTGATGTGGGCCAACAACGAGGTCGGCACCCTGCAGCCGGTCGAGGAGGTCGTGGCCCTCGCCGCCGAGCACGGCATCCCCGTCCACTCCGACGCGGTGCAGGCGGTCGGTGCGGTCCCGGTCGACTTCGAGCGGTCGGGGCTCGACGCGCTGACCTTCACCGGGCACAAGGTCGGCGGACCCTACGGCGTCGGCGCCCTCGCCGTACGCCGGGAGCTCTCGGTCAGTGCGCTCGTGCACGGCGGTGGCCAGGAGCGCGACATCCGCAGCGGGACCCTCGACGTGCCGGCGATCGCGGGCTTCGCGGCCGCCATCGAGCACTCGGTGAAGGTCCAGGACGAGCACGCCACCCGGGTCGCGGCGCTGCGCGACGACCTGGTGCGCCGGGTGTGCGAGGTCGTGCCCGACGCCCACCTCCACGGCGCCCCGGCGGACGCCGGCCGGCTGCCCGGCAACGCGCACCTCGGGTTCCCCGGGTGCGAGGGGGACTCGCTGCTGATGCTGCTCGACGCCCACGGGATCGAGTGCTCCACGGGCTCGGCCTGCTCCGCCGGCGTACCCCAGCCCTCGCACGTGCTGCTCGCGATGGGCTGCGACGAGGAGCAGGCGCGCCACTCGCTGCGGTTCTCCTTCGGCCACACCTCCTCGCCCGCCGACGTCGACGCGGTGGTCGCCGCGATCGGGCCGGTCGTCGAACGGGCCCGGGCGGCGAGGCGCTGAGCATGAGGGTCATCGCTGCCATGTCCGGCGGCGTCGACTCCGCCGTCGCCGCCGCACGGGCGGTCGAGGCGGGTCACGACGTCACCGGCATCCACCTCGCGCTCTCGCGCAACCCGCAGTCCTACCGGTCCGGTGCCCGGGGCTGCTGCACGATCGAGGACGCCAACGACGCACGCCGCGCCGCCGACGTGATCGGCATCCCGTTCTACGTCTGGGACCTCTCCGAGCGGTTCCACGAGGACGTGGTCGAGGACTTCCTGGACGAGTACGCCGCCGGCCGTACGCCCAACCCCTGCCTGCGCTGCAACGAGAAGATCAAGTTCGCCGCGGTCCTCGACCGCGCGGTCGGGCTCGGCTTCGACGCGGTCGCCACCGGCCACTACGCGCAGCTGCGTGAGGGCGGGGACGGGCTGGTCGAGATGCACCGCGCGGTCGACCACGGCAAGGACCAGTCCTACGTGCTCGGCGTGCTCGACCAGGCGCAGCTGCGGCACTCGCTGTTCCCGCTGGGTGGCTCGACCAAGTCCGAGGTGCGCGAGGAGGCGGCCCGCCGCGGGCTGCTGGTCGCCGACAAGCCCGACAGCCACGACATCTGCTTCGTCGCCGACGGTGACACCGCCGGCTGGCTGGGGGAGAAGCTGGGCGAGCGCGCCCCCAACCGCGGGGGCGAGATCGTCGAGGACGCAACCGGTGAGGTGCTCGGCCACCACGAGGGGACCTTCGGCTTCACCATCGGGCAACGCAAGGGGCTGCGGATCGGCCGGCCGGCGGCTGACGGCCGACCCCGGTTCGTGCTCGACATCGAACCCGTCTCCGCGACCGTCACGGTCGGCCCGCGCGAGCAGCTCGCCGTGGCGCGGCTCAGCGGGGTCCGGCCCCGCTGGTGCGGCACCGTGCCGTCCACGCTGGAGGGCACGGTCCAGCTCCGTGCCCACGGCGAGGAGCACCGCGCCCGGGTGAGCGTGGCCGAGGATCTCGTGGAGGTCGAGCTGCTCGACCCGGCGTACGGCATCGCGCCGGGGCAGGCGGTCGTCGTCTACGACGGCACCCGCGTCGTCGGCTCGGCGACCATCAGCGCGACCGACCGGGTGGCGGCCCGGTGATCGCCACCGGGATCGGCTCCCACCCCGGGGAGGACGCAGCGGCCTACGCCGAGGCGGTGCGGATGGTGCTCGGCGAGCTGCCGGAGCCGGTCGGCCTGCCCTACCTGCCCGAGCTGCCCGGCCGCGGCGTGGTCGCCACCATGACCGGCCGCGCCGTCGCCGTGGCCGGCGACCTCGCCTTCGACCTGCAGCCCGCCGGCTGGCGGCTCACCGACGCCGAGGGCGTCGACCAGCGCCGCGCCCGGAGTCTGCTCGCCCAGGACCTCGACGAGGTCGAGGAACAGACCCAGGGCCTCACCGGTGCTTTCAAGACCCAGGTCACCGGGCCGTGGACCCTGGCGGCGACGGTCGAACGGCCCCGGGGCGACCGCGCGCTCGCCGACCGCGGTGCCCGTCGCGAGCTCGCCCAGGCGCTCGCCGAGGGGGTACGCCGGCACCTGGCCGACCTGCGGCGCCGGATCCCCGGCGTCGACCGCTGGGTGGTGCAGGTCGACGAGCCGGCGCTGCCGGCAGTGCTGGCCGGTGCGGTGCCGACCGCGTCGGGATTCTCCCGGCACCGCTCCGTGCAGCCGCCGGAGGCGAGCGCGGCGCTGGAGTGGGTGCTCGACGCCGTGCGCGAGGCCGGGGGAGAGCCCTGGGTGCACTGCTGCGCAGCGGACGCCCCCCTCGGGCTGCTCCGCGGTGCCGGCGCCGCCGGGCTGGCCGTCGACCTGGACCGGGTCGGCGCCGCCGGCCTCGACCAGCTCGCCGAGGCGGTCGAGGCGGGGGAGTCGGTCGTGCTGGGCGTCGTCCCGACGACGACCCCGGACCCCGGCCCCGTCACCGAGCGGGTCCACCGCTGGCTGGACATGCTGGGCCTGGAGCCCGTGCCCGGCCTCGGCGTGAGCCCGGCCTGCGGGCTGGCGGGCGCGGACTCCGCGACGGCCCGCCGCGTGCTCGAGGTGGCGCACCGCGCGGCCACCGCCCTGACCTGACCGCCCTGACCTGACCGCCCTGACCTGACCGCCTGGCGTGACCGGGGCTCAGCCCAGCGTGTCGGCGAGCCGGCGCGGACCGTCGTCCGGGGACGGTCGGGTGCCGGCTCCGAGCGCCGGCAGCGTGAAGTGGAAGGTCGTGCCCTCGTGCGGGGCGCTCTCCACCCAGATCCGGCCGCCGTGTCCCTCGATGATGTGACGGGTGATGGTGAGACCGAGGCCGGTGCCGCCCTTGGCGGTGTCGAGCTCCGCGTCGACCTGGTGGAAGCGCTCGAAGATCGCCTCGAGCTGGTCGGCCGGGATGCCACGACCCTGGTCGCGGACGGTCACCTCCACGTCCTCGCCGCTCCGGTGGGCGTCGAGCACGATCCGCCCGCCGGCAGGGGTGAACTTCACGGCGTTCCCGATCAGGTTCACCAGCGCCTGCTGGATCCGGTCGGCGTCACCGAGCACCTGGTGGGGGACCTCACGGACGACCAGCCGGATCCCGGCGGTGTCCGCGATCGGGGCGAGGGACTCCGCGACGTCGCGAAAGAGCAGGTGCAGCTCTTGGGGGGCCGGCCGGAAGCCGAACTTGCCGCTCTCGAGCCGCTCGAGGTCGATGATGTCCTCGACCAGTCGCTGCAGCCGGCGGGTGCCGCGGGCCGCGACCGCGACGACGCGCTGGGCCGACGGGGGGAGGGACCCCGCATCACCGTCGTCGAGGACCTCCAGCGACCCACGGATCGCCGTCAGCGGGGTCCGCAGCTCGTGACTGACCGCGGTGACGAAGGAGTACTTCATCGACTCCAGACGCCGGTGGCGCTCGGAGAGTGCGACGACCTCGGCGCTGCGCTCACGCACCCGGTGCTCCAGCTCCAGGCGCCAGCGCTGTGCCTGGCGGATGCTCGTGAGCTGCCGGACCCCGGTGAGCAGCAGCAGCGTGGTCGCCAGCAGCGCCGCGACACCGTCCTCCAGCCACCACATCAGCGACACCGAGAGGGCGCTGAGGGCCATCAGGTCGGGCAGGACCGGCGCCCACGTCCCGGACAGCTGACGCCGCAGCGTCCGGGTGCTCGTCGGGAAGGCCTGGCTGGCGAGGGCGGCGAGGCCGAGGAACACCGGTGCCAGCACGTAGGCGACCGCGGTGAGGTGCTCGCTGTAGTCCGTCCCGCGGGCCAGGGCGAGGGCGTACCCGTTGTCGGCCAGGGTGTACGCCGCGAAGGTCAGGCCGAGCAGGACGACGTCGATCCGGGCCTCCCCGACGCTGCGCAGGAGCAGCAGCAGCACCAGGCAGGTCAGCATCACGTCGGTCACGGGGTAGACGAGCAGCATGACGGCGGTACGGCCGCTGCCGAAGGCGCTGATCACCTCGCCGAAGACGAACACCTGGCTCGCGAGCAGGGCCGAGCAGCCGAGCACGCCGGCGTCGAGCAGCACCGGTCCCAGGGTGGCGCGCAGCCCGCGGGTCACCGGGTAGGTCAGCAGGCCCAGCACACCCGGCACGAGCGCCAGGAGGTAGAGCAGGTCGGCGACGGAGAGGATGGGCGGAGCGCCGTCGGCGCCGCCGTACACGAGCCAGAGGACGTCGCCGGCCGCATACATCGCGACCATCGTGGCGAGGAGCGCCCAGCACCACCGGATCCGGTCGCGCGAGGTCGTCGCCACGACGACCGCACAGCAGGCGGCCAGCAGCTGGGCGAGGATGGAGACGTTGTCGACCGTCAACCAGGCCGGGCCCCGCCACGGCGCGAAGGTCAGGGCCAACGAGAGCCCGGACAGCACGGCACCCACGAGGACCGCGACGGTGAAGCCGCGGGCGGCGTGCTGTCTCTCCACGACGGCTCCTCCCGGGGCAGAGATCCCCGGAGGGGCCCGGGAACGGCTCCCAGTGTCGCGCCCCGGCGCCGGGGTGTCCCGGGATTCCGGGACCTGCCCCGCCTCGCCGTGCTAGCCCAGGTGGACGGCCTCCGGGGCCTCGTCGCTGGCCAGCTCCTCGTGGCTCACGTCCAGGAAGAGCCACACCAGGACCGAGGCGCCGACCATCATCAGGCTGCCGACCAGGAAGGCGGTCGTGGCCCCCTCGGTGAAGGCACCCAGGGAGGAGAGCTCGCCGACCAGCTGCTGGAGCTCCCCGGGCGAGACCGACTGGTCCAGGCCCGCGGCCTGCGCGGCCTCGGTGACGCCGGGTGCCAGCTCGTCCGCGCGGGCCTGGCTGACGTGCAGCGCGACCGTGCTGAGCGTGGCCAAGCCGAGCGCGCCGCCGACCTGCTGCATCGTGTTCAGGACGCCCGATCCGATGCCCGAGTCCTCGCGGCGCAGCCGGTGGAGGGCCACCAGGGTCAGCGGGACGAAGTTCAGCCCCATCCCGAAGGCCATCAGCACGACGAAGGGCAGGACCTGCGTCCAGTAGCTGACGTCGGCGCCGAGGGCGAGACCCTCACCTCCCATGCTCGCCGGGAGCGAGGCCAGCAGCGAGGCGCCGTCCTCGGGGACCGTGAGCCGGTGGAAGCCGTAGAGCGCCGAGGCCGACAGCAGGGTGCCGACGCCGGAGAGGAACCGGGGGTCGACCCGGCCGATCAGCTTCGAGGCGGTGGTGGCCGAGAGGATCATCGCGATCGAGAACGGCAGGAACGCGAAGCCGGTCCTCAGCGGCGAGTAGCCGAGCACGAGCTGCACGGTGAGGCTGAGGAAGAAGAACATCGCGAACATCGCGGCCGGGGCGATCATCATCACCGCGAACGCGACCGCCCGGTTCCTCGAGCGCAGGATCCGGAACGGCAGCAGCGGGTGCTCCACCCGCGACTCCAGCAGCAGGAAGACGCCGAGCAGCGCGACGCCGACCACCAGGCTGGTCAGCGTCCACTGGTCGCCCCAGCCGTAGCGCTCGTCGCCGGCGCGCGAGAGGCCGTAGACGATGGCGAGCAGCCCACCGGTGCCGGTGACGGCGCCGGGGACGTCGAGCCGGCCGGCGTGGCGCTCGGACTCCGCGAAGATCCGGGGTGCGAAGAAGGCGGCGCCCAGCCCGACGGGGACGACGATCAGGAAGGTGTAGCGCCAGCCGGCGATGCCCAGGGGCGAGTCCAGGCCGGTGAGCCAGCCACCGAGGACCAGACCGATCGCTGCGCCGACGCCCGCCATCGAGGCGAAAACGGCGAAGGCGCGGTTGCGCTCCTTGCCGGCGGGGAAGGTGGTGGAGATCAGGGCGAGCGCCGCGGGGGAGGCCATGGCGGCGCCCAGACCCTGCAGGCCGCGGGCGCCGAGCAGGACGGCCTCGGACTGTGCCGTACCACCCACGAGGGAGGCAGCGGCGAAGAGCAGCACGCCGATCATGAAGACGCGGCGGCGGCCGTAGAGGTCGGCGAGCCGACCACCGAGCAGCAGGAAGCCGCCGAAGGTGAGGGCGTAACCGGTGACGATCCAGGACAGGTTGGCCTGGTCGATGTCGAGGTCGCGGCCGATGAAGGGGAGCGCGATGTTGGCGATCGTGCTGTCGAGCACCACCATCAGCTGCGCCAGCGACAGCAGCACCAGCGCCCAGGTCAGGCGGCGGTGCTCGGCCGGGGCGACGGTCGGCTCGGGCGTGGTCGTGTCGGTCATGGGGTTCCTCGTGGATCCGCGGATCAGTGACGGGAGCAGGCGGGCAGGACGATCTGGTCGATCACCCGTCCCACGAGCTCGGGAGAGGCGTCGTCGCCCAGCAGGAAGACGCGGTGGAGGACGATGCCGGCGAGGGCGGGGGCCAGCAGCTCGAGGTCGAGGTCGTCGCGGACCTCGCCACGGTCCCGGGCCCGCTCGAAGATCGCGCGGGAGGCGGCCAGCTTCGGGCCGATGAACTCGCGGCGGTAGGTCGCCGCGAACTCGGGGTCGCGGGCCATGGCGGTGACGACCGCGGCCTGCACGGCGAGGGCCCGCGGGTCCTGCAGGCCCCCCATGCCGCAGTGCGCGGCGACGAGGTCCTCGCGCAGGCTGCCGGTGTCGGGCAGGGCCGGGTGGGCCTTGTGGGAGCAGATCGCCTCGACGACGAGCTCCGGCTTGGAGCTCCAGCGGCGGTAGAGGGTGGCCTTGGACGCCTTGGCCTCGGTGGCGACGGCGTCCATGGTGAGCCGGTCGTAGCCGCACTCGGCCAGCACGCTCAGCGCGGCGTCGAGGATCTCCTGCTCGCGTTCCCCCTCGACCCGGGGTCGGGTGGTGACGGACTCGGGGACCACGGGCGCACTCCTGAGATGGAACGGAACAGTTTCGTTTCCAACGATAGAACGAAACCGTACCGTTTCGCAAGGGGAGTGCCCCGGACCCGGACCCGGGCCCGCTCAGCGCAGCAGTGCCAGCGACTCCGCGGCGGCCACGGTGTTCCACGTGGCGGCGCGTCGGAACATGTAGTGGCCGACCGGGCCCATGTCGACGAACCGGGCGTCGGCGCCGAGCGCGCGAGCCCGCTCGACGTAGGCGCGGGTGGCGCGCGGGGAGGTGATCCGGTCCCGGCGGCCGTGGGCGGCGACGAGGACCCCGTCGGCCAGCGCGGTCACGGGCTCCTCGACCGGGAACCAGGGCGCGAGGGCGACCACGCCGCGGACCGACGGGTCGTCGGCCACGTGGACGGCCGTGCGCGCGCCCATGGAGTGGCCGAGCAGCACCACCGGCAGGTCACCGACCTCGCGGCGTACCTGCTCCAGCGCCCAGCGGGCGTCCTCGACCGGGGCGCCGCCGTTCCAGCCGCGCCGGCGGTAGCGCAGCAGCCGCACCGCCGCCCCGGCGTCGGCGACGTCGGCGGAGATCGCGCGTGCCATCGCGGCCGAGCGGCGCCAGGAGGCGCTGCGTCCGTCGACGGCCTGCTGGCTGCGCTCCTTGCCCCCGTGGAGCATCAGCACGACGCCGGTCGGGGTGGCGGGGGAGCCGAACGCCTCGAGCAGCGGCCGGGCACCGGGCAGGCTGTCCGACGCGGTGGCGGGCTGGTCCACGGGTCTCGTCACGGGTGTGTCCACCTTCGTGGTTCGGCGCCACCGGCGTCGCGGATGGGTCCGGGGACGGCCCGGTTCGCTGTCGGTGGGGTCGGGCAGGATGGGCGTCATGAGCACGACGGAGGAGACGGAGGAGACGTCGACCGGTCGCGGCCCGGCGCCGGTCACCGAGGAGGCGCGGGAGCGCCACGCCGCCCTGGTCGAGGTGGTCGAGGATGCGCGCTGGCGCTACTACGTCCTCGACGATCCGACCCTCTCCGACGCCGACTTCGACACCCGGATGCGGGAGCTCGAGGCGCTGGAGGAGGAGTTCCCCGAGCTGCGGACCCCCGACAGCCCGACCCAGCAGGTCGGCGGTGCGGTGTCGACCGAGTTCACCGCCGTGGACCACCTCCGACGGATGGAGAGCCTGGACAACGCCTTCTCCTACGACGAGCTCGCGGCCTGGTACGCCCGGCTGGCCCGCGACGGGATCGAGGACCCGGCGCTGCTGTGCGAGCTCAAGGTCGACGGGCTCGCGATCAACCTGCTCTACGAGGGCGGGCGGCTGGTCCGGGCGCTGACCCGGGGCGACGGCCGCACCGGCGAGGACGTCACGCCCAACGTCAAGACGATCGACGCGGTGCCCCACCGACTCACCGCGGCTGCGGACTTCCCGGTGCCGGAGCTGCTGGAGGTGCGCGGTGAGGTGTTCTTGCCCCGCGAGTCCTTCGAGCGGCTCAACGCGTCGATGACCGAGGCCGGCAAGCCGGTCTTCGCCAACCCCCGCAACGCCGCGGCCGGGTCGCTGCGTCAGAAGGACCCGCGGGTCACCGCCACCCGGGCGCTGGGGATGGTCTGCCACGGCATCGGCGAGCGACGGGGCTTCGAGCCGCAGGCACAGTCCCACGGCTACGAGGCGCTGGCGGCCTGGGGCCTGCCCACCTCCGACCAGGTGCGCGTCCTGCCCACCCTCGAGGACGTCGAGGGCTTCATCGAGCAGGCCGGGGACCAGCGTCACTCGATCGTGCCCTATGACATCGACGGGGTCGTGGTGAAGGTCGACGACGTGTCGTTGCAGCGACGCCTGGGCTCGACCAGCCGGGCGCCCCGGTGGGCGATCGCTTTCAAGTACCCGCCCGAGGAGGTCAACGCCAAGCTGCTCTCCATCGAGGTCAACACCGGTCGCACCGGCCGCGTGACGCCGTTCGGCGTGATGGAGCCGACCCGGGTCGCGGGGTCGACCGTCGAGCGCGCGACGCTGCACAACGCCCACGAGGTCAAGCGCAAGGACGTCCGCCCGGGGGACACCGTCGTGCTGCGCAAGGCCGGCGACGTGATCCCCGAGATCGTCGGACCGGTGCTGCCGCTGCGTCCCGACGGCCTCGCGGAGTGGGTGATGCCGTCCGAGTGCCCCTCGTGCGGCACGACTCTCGCGCAGCAGAAGGAGGGCGACAAGGACCTGCGGTGCCCCAACCACCGCCGCTGCCCGGCGCAGCTGCTCGACCGGGTCTTCCACGTGGCCGGGCGCGGCGCCTTCGACATCGAGGGGCTCGGCTCCGAGGCGGCCCACGCCTTCCTCGACGCGGGGGTGATCGAGGACGAGGGCGACGTGTTCGACCTCGACGAGGCCAAGCTGCTGCGCACCGACCTGTTCACGCGGGCCCCCAAGAAGGGGGAGGAGGGACTCCAGCTCTCCGCGAACGGCCAGTACCTGCTCGCCAACCTCGCCGACCGCAAGCAGGTGCCGCTGTGGCGCGTCGTCGTGGCGCTGTCGATCCGGCACGTCGGGCCGACCGCGGCCCGGGCGCTGGCCACCCAGTTCGGGTCGATGTCCGCGATCCGCGAGGCCGACGAGACGACCCTCGCCGACACCGAGGGCGTCGGCCCGACGATCGCTGCCGCCGTGCGGGAGTGGTTCGACGGTCCCGAGTCGGGCTGGCACGTCGCCATCGTGGAGAAGTGGGACCGGGCCGGGGTGACGATGGCCGACGAGCGGGACGAGTCGGTCGCCCGGACCCTCGAGGGGCTCACCGTCGTCGTCACCGGGTCGCTGGAGGACTTCAGCCGCGACTCCGCGAAGGAGGCGATCCTGGCCCGCGGCGGCAAGGCCTCCGGGTCGGTGTCGAAGAAGACCGACTACGTCGTGGTGGGGGACAACGCCGGCTCCAAGGCCGACAAGGCCGAGCAGCTCGGGGTGCCGATCCTCGACGAGGCCGGCTTCCAGCAGCTGCTCGAAGCCGGCCCCGGAGGCCTGTGAGGCTCAGCTCTCGTAGGTCACCCCACCGAGTCGGGGGAAGGCATCCTTCGGGAGCGGTGGTGAGAGCGGCGAGTCCTGGCACTCCCCGGTCGCCGCGTCACAGGTGGTGAGCGTGGTGCGCGTGACCCGGAACAGCTCGCCGTCCGCGGTCCAGCCCCACCCGTCGGCCGGTTCGTCGATGGTCACGCTCGACCCGGAGTCGACGTCGTAGACCTCGAACGGGCGGGTGCTCCTGCCGAAGACCGAGGCGCCCGGCGTCAGCAGCTGCAGGTACTTCCCGTCCGGGGACAGCGATCCGCTGCCGAGCACGTCGAGGGAGAGCAGCTCCTCGCCGGTGCGGGCGTCGAGCACCGAGACCACCTCGGTCTCGATCAGGTGGACGTCCGTCCGGCCGCCGTGCACCTCGGGGAGGCCCCCGTTCAGGCCCGCGGCGGCGGACTGCTCACCGGTGGTGAGGTCGAGGGCCACCGTCTCGTCCTGGTAGCCCACGTAGAGGGTGTTCCCGTCGAGCGCGAGCGGCGGCACGTCCCAGTAGCTCGGCGGGAGGTCCGGGAGCGGCACCTCGTCGACCGCGTCGCCGGTGGCGGCGTCGCGGACGACGGCCACGAAGCCGTCGCCGTCGGCCTCGGCCTCGGCCAGGACGTAGACGTCCCGGTCCGGATCGGTGGCGGGGCCCACTCCCTCGGGGATCGTGCCGAGGTCGGCGGTGGTCCCGTCCCAGCGCACCAACGTCAGCGACTCCGGCCCCGAGCCGTCGGAGGCGCCGTCGTTCGGGTTGCTGCGGACCAGCACCCCGAGCGAGGTGTAGTGCAGCGAGTGGACCGAGTCGGGCACCGTGGCCACGACGTCACCGAGGTGGATGTCGGAGCCGACGCCGTACACCGGGGGCGCCGTCCTGGTCTGTCCCGGGCCGGCCGGCGAGACGTCGCGGGCATCGGTGCCGGAGCCGCCGAGCGCGACAAAGCCGGCGGTCGTCACCACCACGGCCGCGGCGGCGAGCACCGCCAGACCGGTGGTGGTCCGCTGCCGGCGCCGCAGCCGGCGGCCCTCCGTCAGCACGGCGGAGGCATCGGCCGGCGGCGGGACGAGTCGGGTCGCCTCGTCGTGCATGAGCTGGCTGAGTCGTTCGGTCATGAGGGGCTCCCGGCGGTCAGGGGGACGACGGACTCGCCCAGATGGGTGCGGAGGACGGCGAGCGCGTCGAAGGTCTGCGACTTGACCGTCCCTTCGGAGCAGGACAGGGCTCGGGCGGTCTCGGCCACCGACAGGTCCTCGTAGTAACGCAGCACGATGACCGCACGCTGGCGTGGTGCGAGCAGTGCCAGGGCCGCGACCACGGTCGGTCGCACGGTCGGATCGTGGGGTTCGGTGGCGGGGTCGTCGAGGTGCTCGGTCGGCAGCTCGCGTCTCCACGACCGCTTGCGGAACCACTCCGAGGCGGTGTTGACCAGGGTGGTGCGTGCGTACGCCGGCCCGGCGCCGACGTTGCGCACCTTCGACCAGGACGCATACGTGCGCGCGAGCGCGGTCTGCACCAGGTCCTCGGCCAGGCCGTGGTCGCCCACCAGCAGGTACGCCGTGCGGTAGAGCGAGCCCCAGCAGCCGTGCACCATCTCGGTGAACTCGGCGTCGGTGGGGGATCGGGTCATCGGTGCCTCCTCGAGAGCGGTTCTACCCGAAGAGATGCGCCCGAGGGCCGGATCGGTTGGGGTCAGCCCCCGACCCGGTCGAGCAGACGCTCGGCGACGGCCCGCTGCCCTGCCGGCAGCGGGTGGAAGGGGATGGCGCCGCTCGCGGCGTCACTCGCCTGTCCGGCCACCCACGGCTCGTCGGCGCACACGTCGTGGCCGCGCGAGGCCGCCCACACGTCCACGAACCGGGCCCCGGAGTCTTCCGCCGCCCCGGCCACGGCGGCGTCGAGGGCCCGGTTGGCGTCGCGGGCGAAGGCCCAGTCACCGGTGGCGAGCGGGAGCCGGTCCGGGCAGCTGCCCCGCGCGGGGACCAGCTGCGGGTAGCCGACGAGCAGCACCTCGGCCCGGGGGGCGCGCCGCCGGACCTCCCCCACGGCGTCGACCAGCCGCTGCCGGACCGCGGGCAGCAGGTCGGTGAGGGGCTGGGCCGCGTCGGCGTCGGCGTCGGCGCACGGTGAGCCGGCGGGGTCGTCCTCGGCGCGGGACAGGCAGCCGGCCACCAGCCGCACGAAGAACTGCTCGTCGTTGCCACCCATCGACAGGGTGACCAGGTCGGTCTGCTCGTCGAGGGCGTCCAGCTGCGGAGGGAGTCGGCCCCCGCCCAGCTGCTGCTCGCCCACGAGCGCAGAGCTGTCCGCCCCGATGCAGCTGCGGTCCTCCAGCCGCACCCGGTAGCTGTCCCCGAGCCCCTCGGCGGCCAGGGCCGGGTAGTTCTGCTCCGACCGCAGGCACGGGAGCGTGGAGCCGGCCAGGCCCGGAGCTGCGGTGAAGGAGTCGCCGAGCGCGACGTAGCGCAGCCGGGGGAGCGTCCCGGGCTCCGTCGTCGAGGGCGCAGCGGGGGTGGATCCGGGTTCCGGAGCAGCGGCGGTGCCGTCCGAGCACGCTGCGAGCAGTCCCACGAGCAGGCCGGAGAGCAGGACGGGGACGAGCTGGGACACGGGGCGGCGCACGTGCTCCACGGTGGCAGGCGCCCACAAGCGGGCTCGGTCACGAGCGGGGGACGAAGCCTCCGGTCCCCTCCAGGATCGTCCACACGGAGTCGCGCCGGCTCACGGCGTAGCGCGCGGTGACGTGGTGGTCGTCGCGCCACACGACCTCGTCGTCCACGACCGGCAGGCACACCGGGGAGTCGGGGCAGAAGGCCGGGTTGAGGTTCAGCGGCCGCAGCCCCGGCAGGTCCCCGGCGAGCCGGTGGACCAGCCGGTCGGTCGTCCCCATCGTGCTGGTGACCGGGACCGAGCACTCGGCGGGGTCGGCCACGGTCGTCAGGCAGTCGGGCGGGTCGAAGGCCTCCGGCATCACGAGCCGGTCGACGACCAGCGTGTGCTCGGCGACGTCCGACAGGTCACGCAACGTGCTGCGGGTGGCTCGCCGGGTCATCCGGGCCAGCGCCTGCTCGCGACCGTCACGGCGCTCGATCACGCCCCGCCACTGCTCGGGGTCGTCGCGGGGCCGTGACATCACGACCACCACGTCGGGGTCGAGCTCGGGCAGCACCTCGTCGTACCACCCGACGCGGGCGTCCTCGCAGTTCTGCTGCTCCTCGTCGGAGGACTTGCGGTTGAGCAGGCCCTCCTGCCACAGGCAGCCCTCGACGACGTTGAGCGAGAGGGTCAGGTCGTGCTCCTCGGCGAGCTTCTCGAACATGGGCACCAGCGACTGCGCCTGGCTGTCGCCGACGAGCAGCAGGTGGGGGCCGTCGCCCTCGGCGACCGTGCAGGCAGCGGGGTCCTCGGCCGTGCACCAGCCGACCTCCCCGTAGTCGGAGACCACCTGCTCCCACTGCACGTCGTCGGGGATCCGGACCGGCTCCGGCGCCCGCACCTGACCGGTGCCTTCCACGTCGGCGAGCGGCGGCCGCCGGTCCTGCCCGAGCAGCCCGGGCACCACGGTGACCGCCAGCAGGGCCGAGGCGGCGACGCCCGCGAACGCGGGGGTCCACGCGAACCGGTCGAGGTACGCCGAGCGCCGGACCGGTCGCTCCACGAACCGGTGCGAGAGCGCGGCGAGGGCCGTGCCCAGCGGCACCGCCAGCAACGCGACCGCCGCCGGACGGGTGGTGACCGTCTCCTCGATGACCTTGATGACCGGCCAGTGCCACAGGTAGGTGCCGTAGGAGATCGCCCCGAGGTAGACCGGGACCCGGTGCGACAGCAACCGGGCCAGCCGACCGGAGTCCGCGAGCACGACGCCCGCCACGAGCACCAGCGCAGCGACGGTGGCCACGAGGCCACGCGCCGACGGGGACATCGACACCAGGCCGGTGCACAGCAGCAGGAAGCCCAGCAACCCGACCGCCGCGGCCGGTCCCCAGCGCCGGTCGGCGAGCCGGTCGCCGCGACCGAAGACGACGAGCGCCAGCAGCGAGCCGGCGAGCGGCTGGTAGATCCGGGCGTCCGTGCCGTAGTAGGCGTGCGTCGCGTCCACCTGCGCCCACACCAGCTGGGCTGCGACCGAGGCGAGCAGCAGTGCCAGCAGCACGGCCGCCGTCCAGCGCCTGCCCACCCGCGTGAGCAGCAGGAGGAGCACGGGGAACACCACGTAGTACTGCTCCTCGATCGCCAGCGACCAGAAGTGCAGGAAGGGACTCTGGTCGGCGTCGGCCGCGAAGTAGTCGCCGGACTCGGCGAGGAAGTGCCAGTTGGCGACGTAGAGCAGGGCGTGGCGGGCGTCGGAGACCAGCAGCACCCGCTCGGTGACGGGGGCGATCAGGACGAACACCGCGCAGGTGGCCACGATCGCGACGAGCGCCGCGGGCAGCAGCCGGCGTACGCGCCGGGAGTAGAAGGACCCGAGCCGCAGCCGGCCGGTGCGCTCGATCTCCGAGAGCAGCACCCCGGTGACCAGGAAGCCGGAGAGCACGAAGAACAGGTCCACGCCGAGGAACCCGCCGCCGGCCCAGGCGTGCCCGGTGTGGAAGAGCAGCACCGCGTAGACCGCGACGGTGCGCAGGCCGTCGAGGGCGGGGCGGTACGACCAGGTCACGGCCGCGACGATACGGACCCGGCGCGGCGCGGAGAAGCCTGGTGTGCCCGGACCCAGCCGGGTGTGAGCCGGCCCGCGCCGCTCCCTAGGATGAACCGCATGCCTGAACCCTCCGGTGCGTCCCTCACCCGGGAGCAGGTCGCGCACCTGGCCGACCTGGCCCGGATCGACCTCTCCGACGCCGAGCTCGACCACCTCGCCCCCCAGCTGAGCGTGATCCTGGACTCGATCGCCTCGATCCAGGGTGTGGCCGGTGACGACGTGCCGCCCACGTCCCACCCGGTCCCGCTGACCAACGTCTTCCGCGAGGACGTCGTGCGTCCGGGCCTCACGCCCGAGGAGGCGCTCAGCGGTGCCCCCGCGGCCGAGGACCAGCGGTTCAGCGTCCCCCGGATCCTGGGGGACGAGCAGTGAGCGACCACACCTCCTCCCTCACCACCGCCGCCGCGCTCGCCGAGCAGCTCGCCGAGGGGCGCGCCACCTCCGTCGAGATCACCCAGCGTCACCTCGACCGGATCGCGGACGTCGACGGTGACGTGCACGCCTTCCTCCACGTCGACGCCGAGGGTGCGCTCGCCGAGGCCGCCGCCTCCGACGGGCGCCGCGCCTCCGGGCAGCCGCTGTCGGCGCTCGACGGGGTGCCGATCGCCGTCAAGGACGTGCTCGCCACGCGCGGGCTGCCCACCACGTGCGGGTCCAGGATCCTCGAGGGCTGGGTGCCGCCGTACGACGCGACGGTGGTCCGCAAGCTGCGCGAGGCCGGCCTGCCGATCCTCGGCAAGACCAACATGGACGAGTTCGCGATGGGCTCCTCGACCGAGCACTCGGCGTACGGCCCCACCCGCAACCCGTGGGACCTCGACCGGATCCCCGGGGGCTCCGGCGGGGGCTCGGCGGCGGCGGTCGCGGCGTACGAGGCGCCGTTCGCGCTCGGCACCGACACCGGCGGCTCGATCCGGCAGCCGGGCGCGGTGACCGGCACGGTCGGCGTGAAGCCGACCTACGGCGGTGTCAGCCGCTACGGTCTCGTGGCACTCGCCAACTCGCTGGACCAGGTCGGTCCCGTGACCCGCACGGTGATGGACGCCGCGCTGCTCCATGAGCTGATCGGCGGCCACGACCCGCTCGACTCCACCAGCATCGACGCGCCCGTCCCCGACCTCGTCGGAGCGGCTCGCCGTGGCGCCGAGGGCGACCTCACGGGGGTCCGGATCGGCGTGGTCCGAGAGCTCGGCGGCGAGGGGTACCAGGCCGGCGTGCTCGCCCGCTTCCAGGAGTCGGTCGACCTGATGGTCCGGGCCGGCGCCGAGGTGGTCGAGGTGTCGTGCCCGAGCTTCGTGCACGCGCTCGCGGCCTACTACCTGATCCTGCCGGCGGAGGCCTCGAGCAACCTCGCCAAGTTCGACGCCATGCGCTACGGCCTGCGGGTCGTGCCCGAGGGCGACCCGAGCGCCGAGGCGGTGATGCGGGCCACCCGCGACGCCGGGTTCGGCGACGAGGTGAAGCGTCGGATCATGCTCGGCACCTACGCCCTCTCCAGCGGCTACTACGACGCCTACTACGGGCAGGCGCAGAAGGTCCGGACGCTGATCACGCGGGACTTCGAGGCGGCCTTCGAGCAGACCGACGTGCTGGTCTCCCCGACGGCGCCGACCACGGCGTTCCGGCTGGGCGAGAAGCTCGACGACCCGGTGGCGATGTACCTCAACGACCTCGCGACCATCCCCGCCAACCTCGCCGGGGTCCCCGGTATCTCGGTGCCGAGCGGCCTCGCCGACGAGGACGGCCTCCCGGCCGGTGTCCAGGTGCTCGCACCGGCCACCGCCGACGACCGGGTCTACCGGGTCGGGGCCGCGCTGGAGGCCGCACTGGTCTCCGCATGGGGTGGCCCGCTGCTCGACCAGGCCCAGCGACTGGAGGTCCGCGCATGACCGACCTGCTCACCTTCGACGACGTGCTGGAGAAGTTCGACCCCGCCCTCGGCCTCGAGGTCCACGTCGAGCTCAACACCGCGACCAAGATGTTCTGCGGCTGCCCCGCCACCTTCGGCGGCGAGCCCAACAGCCAGGTCTGCCCGACCTGCCTCGGACTCCCCGGCGCGATGCCGGCGGTCAACCGGGTCGCCGTCGAGTCGGCGATCCGGATCGGGCTCGCGCTCAACTGCTCGATCGCCGAGTGGTGCCGCTTCGCCCGGAAGAACTACTTCTACCCGGACATGCCGAAGAACTTCCAGACCTCCCAGTACGACGAGCCGATCGCGTTCGACGGCTGGATGGACGTCGAGGTCGACGGGGAGACCTTCCGGGTCGAGATCGAGCGCGCCCACATGGAGGAGGACACCGGCAAGTCGCTGCACGTCGGCGGCGCCACCGGCCGCATCCACGGCGCCGACCACTCGCTCGTCGACTACAACCGCGCCGGCATCCCGCTGATCGAGATCGTCACCAGGCCGATCACGGGCATGGGGGAGAGGGCGCCCGAGGTGGCGCGCGCCTACGTGCAGCAGCTGCGCGACCTGATCCTGGCGCTCGGGGTGTCCGAGGCCCGGATGGACCAGGGCAACCTGCGCGCCGACGTCAACCTCTCGCTGGCGCCGAAGGGCTCCGGCGTGCTCGGCACCCGGACCGAGACCAAGAACGTGAACTCCTTCCGCTCGGTCGAGCGCGCCGTACGCTTCGAGATGCAGCGGCACGCCGCGATCCTCGACGGCGGCGGGACGATCCTGCAGGAGACTCGTCACTGGCACGAGGACACCGGCATCACCACCTCCGGCCGGGAGAAGTCCGACGCCGAGGACTACCGCTACTTCCCCGAGCCCGACCTGGTGCCGGTCGCGCCGTCGCGCGCGTGGGTGGAGGAGCTGCGCGCCACGCTGCCGGAGAACCCGACCGCCCGGCGCGCCCGGCTGCAGGCCGAGTGGGGCTTCTCGGACCTCGAGATGCGCGACACCGTCGGTGCCGGCGCGCTCGGGCTGGTCGAGGAGACCATCGCCGCGGGCGTCGCCCCGGCCGCCGCCCGCAAGTGGTGGCTCGGCGAGCTCGCGAGGCGCGCCAACGACACCGGCACCGACCTCGCCGACCTCGGCGTCACCCCCGCGCAGGTGGCCGAGGTGCAGGGGCTGGTCGAGGCCGGCACCCTCAACGACAAGCTGGCACGGCAGGTCTTCGACGGCCTGCTCGCCGGCGAGGGCACCCCGGCGCAGGTCGTGGCCGCCCGCGGCCTGGCGATCGTCTCCGACGAGGGCGCGCTCTCCGCCGCCGTCGACAACGCCATCGCCGCCAACGGCGACGTCGCGGACAAGATCCGCGACGGCAAGGTCGCCGCCGCCGGCGCCCTCATCGGCGCTGTCATGAAGGAGATGCGCGGCCAGGCCGACGCCGCCCGGGTCCGCGAGCTGATCCTCGAGAAGCTCACCTGACGCCGAGTCGGCTCTTACTGATGCTGGGGTACGGCGAGTCGGCTCTTGCTGACGCTGGGGTACGGCGAGTCGGCTCTTGCTGACGCTGGGGTACGGCGAGTCGGCTCTTGCTGACGCTGGGGTACGGCGAGTCGGCTCTTGCTGACGCTGAGGTTCCACAGCAGGCGCCGACTCGGCGCACGAGCACGCGACGTGGCGCCGACTCGACGCACATATACGCGACGTAGCGACGACTCGGCGCACGAGCACGCGACGTAGCGCCGACTCGACGCACATATACGCGACGTAGCGACGACTCGGCGCACCTGCCCGCGACGTAGCGCCGGGTCGGCGCGGGGGTGGGGGCGCGGTAGGGTGCAGCGAACTCAATCCGATATCACGCGCGTGGTCGGGGGAAGCCGGTCGAAGTCCGGCGCTGACCCGCAACCGTAGGTGGCCGTCCTGGGGGACCAGGGGTCACGAGCCGGAGCACCCACTGCGTCGCGTCTCCACCACACGCTGTCGAGGAAACCAGCGGGGTGCCAGTGTGGCTCCCGCTGTGCAGCGGGAAGGAACACCATGCGCACGCTCCTGCGCCCGGTCGCCGTCATGGCGTCGGGCCTCCTGGCCACCACCCTCGTGGCCACCACCCTCACCAGCCCCGCAGCGGCCGCCCCGAGCGACCGGTCCGCCACCTGGTTGGGCAAGCAGCTCACCGACGGGCTCGTCGTCGGCGAGTACCGCGACACCTGGACCGACCCCGAGAACCCCGTCTGGGTCTCGTACACCGACCACGGCCTCACCGCCGACGTCGCCATCGCCCTCGACGCGCTCGGCGGCCACCGCCGCCAGGTGCGCAGGATCGGCGCCGCGCTCGCGCCCGAGGTCAGCGCCTGGACGGCCGACGGCGCGTACGCCGGCTCGGTGGCCAAGGCGGCTGTGACGGCGACCGTCGCCGGCCAGGACCCCACCGACGTCGGGGGTGTCGACCTGGTCGCGCAGCTCGAGGAGCGCACCGCCGACGCCGCTCCCATCGCGGGCCGGATCGAGGACCAGGGCGACGACTACGCCAACACGATCGGCCAGGCCTTCGCGGCGCTCGGACTCGCACAGGCCGGGTCGAGCGAGGCCGCGGCCGCACGTGGCTTCCTGCTCGAGCAGCAGTGCGCCGAGGGCTTCTTCCGGCTGAACTTCTCGGGCAAGGCCGCCGCCGACCAGTCCTGCGACGGTGCCGCCGGTGCCGAGCCCGACACCGACGTCACGGCGCTGAGCGTGATCCTGCTCGAGGCGTTGCCGACCCACGGCAAGAAGGTCAATCGCGCGCTCCGGGACGCGACGGCCTGGCTGAAGGCGGCCCAGAAGCGGAACGGGTCGCTCGGCGGTGGCGTGATGACCGAGGCTTCCAACGCCAACAGCACCGGGCTCACCGCCTGGGCGCTCGGCGAGACCGGCTCCTGTGCCCGCGCGGAGCGAGCGGCCACCTGGGTCAAGAAGCTCCAGGTCCGCGGGAAGCTCAGGGGCACCCCGCTGGCCGGCGAGAAGGGCGCCGTCGCCTACGACAGGGGCGGGTACGCCGCCGCCGAGAAGCATGGCATCAGGCGCGGAGCCCGCGACCAGTGGCGGCGGGCGACCGCGCAGGCGGCCCCCGGGCTGCGCTTCGTCGCGGGGTGCTGAGCATGCGCACGGTGCTGCGCCCCCTGGCCGTGGCCGCCCTGGTCGCGGCCGGGCTGGTCTGGCTCCCGTCCCCCGCCGGTGCTGCGGCCTGCAGCAGCGACAGCGGGGTGACCGTGGTGGTCGACTTCAACGACCTGCGCGGCAACGACCTCGAGCAGGCCTGCGTGGCCGACCAGGGCACGGCCGGCGACCTGTTCGTCGCTGCGGGGCACGACCTGGAGAACGTCTCGGGTCAGGCGTTCGTGTGCCGCGTGGACGACCTGCCCTCCCCGGAGGATCAGTCCTGCACCCGGACCCCTCCGAGCAACGCCTACTGGGGGCTGTGGTGGTCCGACGGCACGAACGGTGCGTGGACCTACGCCAGCCAGGGCACCTACCAGCTCGACGTGCCTGACGGTGGCGCCGTCGCGTTCTCGTGGAACGGCTCCTCCGGTACGACGAAGCCGGGGGTCGCCCCGCCGCGCCACCAGGACGAGCCGTCGCAGCAGCCGAAGCCGCAGCCGAGCAAGCCACCAGGTGGCTCCGGTGGCGGCTCCGGTGGCGGTACGGCCGGGGGCACGAGCTCGCCGACCGAGGCGCCGACGTCCGAGCAGGCCGCCGCGGGATCCGACCGCACCGGTCGACCGGGCGGCCGTGGCGGCGACGCCGACCGCGGCGGTGACGGCACGGACCGACGGGACCGCGATCGCTCGAAGCAGGACGCCGACGAGGTCGAGCCCAGCGCCTCGGCCGCGCCCTCGGCCGACGCCGACGCCGACGCCGACGACACCGTGCCGACCGCCGCCGAGCCGCCGAGCAGCGCCTCCGACGCCGGCCTGCCGGTGTGGGTCGGCCCGACGGCCGTCGGCGCGCTGCTGGCCGCGGCCGGTGTCGCGGCGTACCTCCGGCGTCGGGCTGCCTGACCCGTGGGGACGGCGCGGCTGCCCCGGGACCTTCATCCCGTGGCCTGGTGGGGCTGGGCCCTCGGCCTGGCCGCAGCCGCGTCGTTCACCACCAACCCGTTGCTGCTGCTCCTGATCGTGGGGGTGGCGGCGACGACGGTCGCGCTGCGCCGCTCCGACCAGCCGTGGGCGGACTCCTTCCGGCTCTACGTGCTGCTCGGGGTGGTCATCGTGGTGGTGCGGGTCGGCTTCCGGCTGTTCCTCGGCTCGGGGGCGCCGGGCACGGTGCTGCTCGACCTCCCTGCCGTCGAGCTGCCCGAGTGGGCCGCGGGCATCGTGCTGCTCGGCCCCGTCACCCGCGAGTCGCTGCTTGCCGGTCTGTACGACGGCCTGCGACTGGCCGCGATCGTGATCAGCGTCGGGGCGGCCAACGCCCTGGCCAACCCCAAGCGGCTGCTGCGCTCGGTGCCGCCGGCGCTCTACGAGATCGGGACGGCGCTGGTGGTCGCGGTGACGATGCTGCCGCAGTTCGCCGACAGCGTGCGGCGGGTGCGGGCCGCGCAGGCGCTGCGGGCCGGCCACACCGGCCGGGTCCGCGGGCTGCGCCGGTTCCTGGTGCCGGTGCTCGAGGACGCTCTGGAGCGCTCGCTGGCCATGGCCGCCGGTATGGACGCCCGCGGCTACGGCCGTTCGGGGGACGCGACGCCGGGTCAGCGGCGGCGTACGGGCGCGCTGATGCTGCTCGGACTGGTCGGTGTGTGCGTCGGGACCTATGCCGTGCTCGACCCGACGGCGCCGCGCTGGCTGGCCGCACCGATGCTGGTCGGCGGCCTCGCGGTCGCCGCGCTCGGCTTCGCCAGCGCCGGGTCGCGGGTGCACCGCACCCGCTACCGACCCGACCGCTGGCGGTGGCCCGAGCTGGTGGTGGTCGTGAGCGGCCCGGTCGTGGGTGCGACGGTGTGGTGGATGAACCGGCACCAGATCCCCATCGCCTACCCCGCGCTCGACGGAGTGCCGCAGCTGAGCGCCGCGGCGCTGCTCGCCCTCGCGGTCGGCCTGGGTGGGGCGCTGTGCGCCCCCGACCAGCGGCGGGCGGTGGGCGCGTGATCGAGCTGCGCGGCATCACCTTCGGCTACGCCGGCACCACAGTCCTCGACGGCATCGACCTGACCCTCGAGGAGGGCGAGCTGGTCGTCGTCTCGGGGCGCACCGGGGTCGGCAAGTCGACGCTGCTCGGCGTCGTCACCGGCCTCGTGCCCCGCTTCACCGGCGGTGAGCTCACCGGCACGGTGCTGCTCGACGGCGTCGACGTCACGCGTACGCCGCCGCGCGAGCGGGCCGCCCTGGTCGGCTACGTCGGCCAGGACCCGGCCGCGGGCTTCGTGACCGACACCGTGGAGGAGGAGCTCGCCTACGGCATGGAGCAGCTCGGGCTCGCCCCGGACACGATGCGCCGCCGGGTGGAGGAGACCCTCGACCTGCTCGGCATCGCCGAGCTGCGCCACCGCGACCTGCGCACCCTCTCCGGCGGCCAGCAGCAGCGGGTCGCCGTCGGCTCGGTGCTGACCATGCACCCGCGGGTGCTGGTCCTCGACGAGCCGACCTCCGCCCTCGACCCGACCGCCGCCGAGGACGTGCTCGCCACCGTGACCCGGCTGGTGCACGACCTCGGGTTGACGGTGATCCTCGCCGAGCACCGGCTGGAACGGGTCGTGCCGTTCGCCGACCGGATCTGCCTGCTGACCGGCGACGGCGGGGTGCGGGTGGCCGACCCGGCGACGATCCTGGCCGACTCGCCCGTCGTGCCTCCGCTGGTCGCGCTGGGGCGGCTGCTCGGCTGGTCGCCGCTGCCGCTCGCGGTGCGTGACGCCCGCCGCGCGGCCCGCGGGCTCGCCCTGCCGGAGCCCGCCGCCACGGTGCGAGCCGCGGGGGAGGAGCTGGTGGTGGCCCGCGGCCTGACGGTCCGCCACGGCAGCACCGTCGCGGTCCGCGAGGTCGACCTCACCCTGGCCCGCGGCACGGTGACCGCCCTGATGGGTCGCAACGGCTGCGGCAAGTCCAGCCTGCTGTGGACCCTCCACGGCCGGGAGCGGGACGCCGGAGGCCTGGCCGTCGACGGCACCGACCCCGCCACCCGCGACGCCCGGGGCCGCCGCGCCCTCGCGGGCCTGGTGCCGCAGGTGCCCGCCGACCTGCTCTACCTGGAGTCGGTGGCCGAGGAGTGCGCGGCGGGGGACGGCGGCACCGGGCGGTGCCGCACGCTGCTCGACCGGCTCGCCCCCGGCGTACCGGACGACGCGCACCCGCGGGACCTCTCCGAGGGTCAGCGGCTGGCGCTGGCGCTCGCCCTGGTGCTGGTCGAGGTACCCGGGTTGCTGCTGCTCGACGAGCCGACCCGTGGCCTGGACTACCCCGGCAAGGAGGCGCTGGCCGCGATCCTGCGCGAGCTCGCGGCCGACGGGATGGCGGTGCTGGTGGCGACCCACGACGTGGAGTTCGTGGCGCAGGCGGCCGACGACCTGCTGGTCATGGCCGAGGGCGAGCTGGTCTCGCACGGGCCGGTGCGCGAGGTGGTGGCGCAGTCGCCGGGCTTCGCGCCGCAGGTGACGAAGGTGCTGGGACCGCCGTGGCTGACGGTGGCGGACGTGGCGGCCGCCCGGTGACCGCGGTGCGGCTCTCGCTCAGGTCTGCGGCGGTGCTCGGTGTCGCCTCGGTGACCGGGCTGATGATGCTGTGCTGGCCGCTGCTGCTCCAGGTCTCGCCGGGTGACCGGGTGGACCCGCCGTTCCTGTTCCTCGCCCTGCTGCCGCTGGTGATCGCGGTGGTGCTCGCCGAGGTCAGCGAGGGCGGCCTGGACCCGCGGGTGCTGGCGGTCCTCGGGGTGCTCAGCGCCGTCAACGCGGTGCTGCGCGCCCTCTCACCCGGGCTGGCCGGGGTGGAGCTGGCGTTCTTCCTGCTGATCCTCGCCGGCCGGGTCTTCGGGCCGGGCTTCGGCTTCGTCCTGGGGTGCACCTCGCTGTTCGCCTCGGCGCTGCTGACCGCGGGGGTGGGGCCGTGGCTGCCGTTCCAGATGCTGATCTCCGCGTGGGTCGGGATGGGCGCGGGGCTCTTGCCGCGACGGGCGAGGGGTCGGGCCGAGATCGCGATGCTGGCGGCGTACGGCGTCGTGGCGGCGTACGGCTTCGGGCTGCTGATGAACCTCTCCGGCTGGCCGTTCGTCGTCGGCATCGCGATCCCCGGCGAGGAGTCGTCGCTGTCCTACGTGCCGGGTGGGCCGTTGCTGGAGAACCTCCACCGGTTCCTGCTGTACACGCTGCTGACCTCCACCGGAGGCTGGGACACCGTCCGGGCCGTGACGAACGCCGTCGCGATCGTGCTGCTCGGACCCGCCGTGCTCACCACCCTGCGCCGCGCCTCGCGCCGCGCGCTGGTCCGCGCTCCGGACTAGCCCGTGCCGGGGTCGACCAGCAGGATCCGGTCGTCGGCGTCGCTGGGGGCGCCGCGGCCGTCGCGGTTGGAGGTCGTCACCCAGAGCATGCCGTCGGGGGCGGTGACGACGGTGCGGAGCCGGCCGTACTCGCCGACGAAGAAGTCCGCGGGGTTCGACGCCTCGCCGTCGGCGACGTCGACCCGCCACAGCCGGACGCCGCCCAGCGCGGCCATGAACAGCCGGCCGTCGGCGTACGCCAGGCCCGAGGGGGAGGCCTCCCCGGTCGACCAGACGACCCGGGGGTTGGTGAAGTCAGCCTCGTCGCTGCGGCCCTCGGCCTCGGGCCAGCCGTAGTTGTTGCCCGGCTCGATCAGGTTCAGCTCGTCGTGGGTGCTCTGTCCGAACTCGCTGGCCCAGAGCCGGCCCTCGTCGTCGAAGGCCAGGCCCTGCACGTTGCGGTGCCCGTAGGTCCACACGGGGGAGTCGGGGTCGGGGTTGCCGGGGGCGGGCTCGCCCTCGGGCGTGATCCGCAGGATCTTGCCGCCCAGGGAGTCCAGGTCCTGCGACAGCTCGCCGACGCCGGTCTCGCCGGTGGAGACGTAGAGCAACCCGTCGTCGGGACCGAACGCGAGCCGGCCGCCGTCGTGGATCCCGCCGAGCGGGATGCCGTCGAGCACGACCTCCGTCGCGCCCAGCCGGTCGGCCTCGAGCCGCGCCCGCACCACCTGGTTGTCCGAGTCGGTGCTGACGTAGAGGAAGACGGTCCGGTCGCGACGGAAGTCCGGCGAGACCGCGACGCCGAGCAGCCCCGCCTCGCCCTGGGGTGCGGCCTCGGCGATGGTGCCGGCGACGACCGGGTCGCCGCCCGCGGGGTCGACGAGCAGCACCCGCGCGGTGTCTCGCTCGGTCACGATCGCGCGGCCGTCGGGCAGGAAGTCCACGCCCCAGGGGACGGTCAGGCCGGAGGCGATCTCCTCGACCACGGCGGGCGGGGCCGGCGTGGCCGACCCGCTGGACCCGGTGGGCTCCGTGGGCTCGGTGGGCTCGGTGGGTGAGGGCGCGGACGTCGAGGCCGTGACCGTGGCCGGCCCCGGACCGGCGTCGGGGTCCTCGCCGCAGCCGGAGACCAGCAGCAGCGGGAGCAGCGCCAGCAGCGTGCGACGCACGTCAGCCGACCCGCTCGAGGAACTCCAGCAGCAGCCGGTGGACCTCCTCGGGTCGTTCCATCTGGACGAAGTGCGAGCCGTTGAGCTCGACGTACGACGCGTCCGGCATCCGTTCGGCGGCGGTGAGCATGTCGCGGGCGCCGGCGAGGAGGTCCCACCGGCCGGCGACGAAGCACGTCGGCACCTGCACCTGGCTCAGGCTCACCCGGCGGTGGAGCGAGCTGTGGAGCGCGAGGTGGAAGTACCACTCGACGGGGGTGGTGAGGAACTCGCGGACGGCCCTCGCGGCGAGTGCACGGTCCGCCACGGGGAGCATGAAGCCGGTGTGGCTCAGCGCCGTGATCGCGCACTCGCCCACGGGGAGTCGCCCTGCGACGGGGCTGAGGGCGCGCCCGCCGAGCTTCATCGCCCACGAGGCGCCCACGGTGAGGGTCCGGGCCGCCGGACGGGGCAGCACCCGGAGCGGGGCCAGCATCGTGGCGAAGGTGTCACCGGGGACGCCGGCCACCGCGAACAGCCCGGCGACACGCTCCGGGTGGGTGACGGCGAGCTCGTACATCGTGTTCACGCCCAGCGACCAGCCCAGCAGCACCGCGGCGTCGATGCCGAAGTGGTCCATGACCGAGAGCGCGTCCTCGACGGAGTCCTCGATCCGCACCCGCCGCGGGTCCTCCGGTCGGGCCGAGCCGCCGGTGCCGCGGTGGTTCCAGCTGACGACCCGGACGCCGCAGTCGGGCTCGAGCAGCGCCGGCCAGGTCCACGGGTTGGTGCCGAGCCCGTTGCACAGCACGACGGTGGGACCCTCGATGGTCCCGTCGGGGTCGTTGGTCCAGACCCGGATCCGGGTGCCGTCGTCGGAGAGCACGTCGCCGAAGCCCAGCCGCGGGTGCGACACGGTCGGGACAGCAGCGGGGGAGGCCATGCCCCGATTGTGCCGGAGGGCGGTGCCGGAGCCGGAGGGTGTGCGGGAGGTCACCGCGCGGCGGCGGTCTGCTCCCGGGTGTCCGACCCGGTGCCCGGGCGCGCGAGTCGGGAGGCGACGAAGGCCTCGGCGTCCTCGCGCTCGACCCGTCGGCGTACGGCCTCGGTCGTCGCGAGCATCGCGTTGCGCCGGGCGACCTGCTGGGAGGCGCGCGCCCAGCGGTCGAGGCTGGTGAGGACGGGTCCGAGCATGGCGCCCATCCTGCCCGGCGAAGCCCGGACGGGACGTCACGTGCGCGTGAAGAACATGTGAACTCCGGCACGGCGCCGGTCGGCTCTCCTAGTCCGGGACGGGCTCGGCCAGCACCCGGCCGCTCCGGGTGGCGCCCACCGAGGCGACGACGACGCAGGCCACCGCCAGCCACTGCGTGGCGCTGAGGAACTCCCCGAGGACCACGATCGCGGCGAGCGCGGCGGCCGCCGGCTCCAGGCTCATCAGGATCGAGAAGGTGGCGGGTCGGATCCGCCGCAGCGCCATCATCTCCATGCTGTAGGGGATCACCGAGCTCAGCAGACCGACGGCGGCACCGAGCGCCAGCAGCCGCGGGTCGAGCAGCGTCCCACCCGTGCCCACCAGGGCCGCCGGGGCCAGCAGCGCCGCGGCCACGATGCTGGCCACCGCGAGCCCGTCGAGTCCCGGCCACCGGCTGCCGGTGCGGGCGCTGAGCAGGATGTAGGCCGCCCACGCCGCTCCGGCCAGCAGCGCGAAGCCCGCGCCGGCGAGGGTGACCTCGCCCGGCTGCAGGCCCAGGGCGAGCACCCCGACGGCGGCCAGGGCGACCCAGAGCAGGTCGCGGGCGCGGCGGGAGCCGAGCACCGCGAGCGAGAGCGGCCCGACGAACTCGATCGTCACCGCGATGCCGAGCGGGATCCGGGCGAAGGACTGGTAGATCGCCCAGTTCATCAGTCCCAGGGTGACCCCGAAGCCGACGACGACCAGCCAGTCCTCGCGGCTGCGGCCGCGGAGGGCGGGGCGCGCGAGCAGGCCGAGGACGAGCGCGCTGGTGGCCAGCCGCAGCCAGACCATCCCGGTGGGCGGGATCTCCCCGAACAGGGTCTTCGCGACCGCGGCGCCGAGCTGGACCGACGCGATCCCGCCCAGCACCAGCCAGACGGGGGACACGCGCGTCAGGTCTCCTCCTCCGGTCCGTCGCCCAGGCGGCGCAGCATGGTGCGGGTGATCTCGGCCTCGCTGTCGAAGTGGGCCAGGCCCCAGTCGGCGACCAGCGAGGGGTGGTGGAACGGATCGCCCGGGGCGTCGGCGCCCACCAGGGAGGAGCGTACGTCGGCGAGGTCGCGGCGCGCGTCGGCCACCTCCTCGGCGTACTGCTCGAGCATGGTGCGCAGCGTCGCGTGGTCGGCGAGGTGGCCCACCATCAGCCGCAGCGCGACCGGGTGCTTGAAGACCGGGAAGCCCGCGGGGGTCTCGCGCAGCCAGTGCTCGACGGTGCGTCGGCCCTCGGCCGTGACGGAGTACGTCGTGCCCCGGCCCTGGCCGCGGCGCCGCACCAGGCCGGCGTCGGCGAGCCGGCGCAGCTCGGAGTAGACCTGGCTCATCGCCGGGGAGACCCAGTAGAAGCGCAGCGTGGCGTCGGCGCGCTGCTTGAGCTCGTAGCCGGTCAGCTCCTCCGGCCCGTCGTCGGGGGAGTCGAGCATGAACAGCCCGAGCAGGGCGTAGGAGGTGATCGGAAGGTCTTGACTCATCGCCCCTCGAGACTACTGTTCCTATTAGGAATACGGGAGGAGTCCGCCGATGGCCGGCACGGTGTTGATGGTCGGGACCCGCAAGGGCCTGTGGATCGGGAGGTCCGACGAGGCGCGTCGTGAGTGGGAGTGGGACGGTCCCCACTTCGCGATGCAGGGCGTCTACTCGACGATGGTGGACCGCCGCGGGGGCGCGCCCCGGCTGCTCGCCGGGTCCTCGTCGAGCTGGTTCGGGCCGCAGGTCTACCGCAGCGACGACTGGGGCGGGACGTGGGAGGAGACGCCGAACGGGGCGATCCGCTTCCCCGAGGACACCGGCGCCTCGCTGGCCTCGGTGTGGCAGCTCCAGCCCGGCTCGGCCGCGGGCGACGACGGCGTCGTCTGGGCCGGCACCGAGCCCGGCGCGATCTTCCGCTCCACCGACCGGGGCGAGACCTTCGAGCTGGTGCGCGGGCTGTGGGACCACCCCCACCGCACCGAGTGGAACGAGGGGTACGGCGGCCAGGCGTTCCACACGCTGCTGCCCCACCCCGAGGACCCCGACCGGCTGCTCGCCGCGATCTCGACCGGCGGCGTCTACGTCACCGAGGACGGCGGCACCACCTGGGCGCCGTCCAACGCTGGCGTCAAGGCCGAGTTCATGCCCGGCGAGCGCAGCTATCCCGAGTTCGGCCAGTGCGTCCACAAGGTGGCGCGCGACGCGGCCGACCCCGACCGGCTCTACCTGCAGAACCACGGCGGCGTCTACCGCTCCGACGACGGGGGTGCGAGCTGGAACGACATCGCGCCCGGGCTTCCCGCGGAGTTCGGCTTCGCCATGGTGGCCCACCCGCACCGCGGCGACACGGCGTACTCGTTCCCGATCGCCGACGCAGGCGCCCGCTGGCCCGTGGACGGGAAGGCGCGCGTGGCGCGCACGACCGACGCCGGCAAGAGCTGGGAGCTGCTCGGTGACGGGGGGCTTCCCGACGAGTTCTTCGCCGCGGTGATGCGCGACGCGATGTGCGCCGACGACCACGAGGTCGCGGGGCTGTACGTCGGTGGCCGCAACGGCTCGGTCTTCTGCTCGCCGGACGAGGGCGAGACCTGGAGCGAGATCCACCGCGACCTGCCCGATGTGCTCGTGGTGCGTGCCGCGCGCGTCTAGGTTGACGGCATGGCCGACTTCTCGATGTCCCGTGCGACCACGGTCGACGCACCCCCGGAGCGCGTGCACGCGCTGGTCTATGACTTCCGTGAGTGGCAACGGTGGTCGCCGTGGGAGGGGCTGGACCCCGACCTCCGGCGTACCTACACCGGGCCCGAGCAGGGCGTCGGCTCCCACTACGCCTGGACGGGCAACAAGAAGGCAGGGGAGGGGACCATGGAGATCATCGAGTCGACGCCGTCGACGGTGGCCGTCGACCTGCGGTTCCTCAAGCCGTTCAAGGCCACCAACGTCACCCGCTTCGACCTGGTGCCCCTCGACTCCGGCACCCGGGTCACCTGGACGATGACCGGTGAGCGAGGCGCGATCATGTCCCTGATGGGCAAGCTGTACTTCGACAAGACGATCGGTGCCGACTTCGAGAGGGGCCTGGCCTCGCTGAAGGCCGAGGCCGAGCGCACCTGACCCGCGACCTCCGTGCGAGACGGCGGCGTCCGGCGGGGCGGGCGGGGCATAGGCTCGGGCCATGCCTGAGACGCCCGACCTGAAGCCCCGTTCGCGCGACGTCACCGACGGCCTCGAGCGGGCCGCGGCGCGGGGGATGCTCCGGGCCGTCGGGATGGGCGACGACGACTGGGAGAAGCCCCAGATCGGCGTCGCGTCGTCCTGGAACGAGATCACCCCGTGCAACCTCAGCCTCGACCGGCTCGCGAAGGCCGTGAAGAACGGCGTCCACGCGGCCGGTGGCTATCCGCTGGAGTTCGGCACGATCTCGGTCTCCGACGGCATCTCGATGGGCCACGAGGGGATGCACTTCTCGCTGGTCTCCCGCGAGGTCATCGCCGACTCGGTGGAGACCGTGATGATGGCCGAGCGGCTCGACGGCTCGGTGCTGCTCGCCGGCTGCGACAAGTCGCTGCCGGGGATGATGATGGCCGCCGCCCGGCTCGACCTCGCCAGCGTCTTCCTCTACGCCGGGTCGATCATGCCCGGCCAGGTCGACGGCAACGACGTCACGATCATCGACGCCTTCGAGGCCGTCG
Organism: uncultured Actinomycetota bacterium; assembly: GCA_963795215.1. Classification (GTDB taxonomy): domain Bacteria; phylum Actinomycetota; class Actinomycetes; order Propionibacteriales; family Nocardioidaceae; genus Nocardioides. The sequence goes on along the minus strand of CAWCGW010000003.1, from coordinate 374,108 downwards.
GTGCCTGCCTGGCCGGCAAGATCACGCGCGAGGAGGTCGACCGCGTCGAGCGGGCGATCTGCCCGGGTGAGGGTGCCTGCGGCGGCATGTACACGGCCAACACGATGGCCGCGGTCGCCGAGGCGATCGGGATGTCGCTGCCCGGCAGCGCCGCCCCGCCCGCCGTCGACCGCCGGCGCGACGGCTTCGCCCACCGCTCCGGGGAGGCCGTGGTCAACCTGCTGCGCCAGGGGATCACCGCGCGGCAGATCATGACCCGTGAGGCGTTCGAGAACGCGATCACCGTCGTGATGGCGCTCGGCGGCTCCACGAACGCCGTGCTGCACCTGCTGGCCATGGCGCGTGAGGCCGAGGTGCCGCTCACCATCGACGACTTCAACCGGGTCGGCGACAAGGTCCCGCACCTCGGCGACCTCAAGCCCTTCGGCCAGTACGTCATGTACGACGTCGACAAGGTGGGTGGCATCCCCGTCGTGATGCGCGCCCTGCTCGAGGAGGGGTTGCTCCACGGCGACACGCTCACCGTCACCGGCAAGACGATGCGCGAGAACCTCGACGACATCGCGCCCCCGCCCCTCGACGGCCAGGTGATCCGTCGGTTCTCCGAGCCGATCCACGCCACCGGCGGCCTCACCATCCTCAAGGGCACGCTGGCCCCCGAGGGCGCGGTGGTGAAGTCGGCCGGCTTCGACGAGTCGGTCTTCGAGGGCACGGCCCGCGTCTTCGACGGCGAGCGCAAGGCGATGGACGCGCTCGCCGCCGGCCGGATCGGTGCCGGTGACGTCGTGGTCATCCGCTACGAGGGACCCAAGGGTGGTCCGGGCATGCGCGAGATGCTCGCGATCACCGGTGCCATCAAGGGCGCCGGGCTCGGCAAGGACGTGCTGCTGCTGACCGACGGCCGCTTCTCCGGCGGTACGACCGGCCTGTGCGTCGGCCACGTCGCGCCCGAGGCGGTCGACGGCGGACCCATCGCGTTCGTCCGCGACGGCGACCCGATCCGGCTCGACGTCGCGGGGCGGACCCTGGAGCTGCTGGTCGACACGGCCGAGCTCGAGCAGCGCGCGGTGGGCTGGGAGCCGCTGCCGCCGAAGTACACCCGCGGGGTGCTCGGCAAGTACGCCAAGGTCGTGCAGTCCGCCGCCCACGGCGCTGTCTGCGGCTGACCTGTCGTTGAGTTGCCAGTACGGCGCGTTGAGTCGCCAGTACGGCGCGTTGAGTTGCCCGTACGGCGCCTCGGTTTCAGGCGCGAGCGGGTCGGACTGGCAACTCGACCCGCGCGAGTGGCAACTCAACGGGTCAGGTGTGGGGCCCCGTTAGGGTCGGGCGGGTGACTGCTGCCGAGCTCGACGCCGCCGACCCGCTCTCGTCGTACCGCGACCGGTTCGTGGGGGCGGACACCGACCTCGTCTACTTCGACGGCAACTCCTTGGGGCGGCCGCTGAAGGTGACGGGGGAGCGGCTGGTGGCCTTCGTCGACGGGGCGTGGGGCGGTCGGCTGATCCGCGGCTGGGACGAGGGGTGGATGGACCTGCCGCTCTCGCTGGGCGACACCCTCGGTCGGGTGCTGCTCGGCGCCGGGCCCGGGCAGGTCACCCTCGGCGACTCGACGACCGTGCTGCTCTACAAGGCGATGCGCGCCGCCGTCGCGGCCCGGCCCGGCCGCACCGAGCTGGTGATCGACCGCGACAACTTCCCGACCGACCGGTACGTCGCCGCCGGGATCGCCGAGGAGTGCGGGCTGACCCTGCGCTGGATCGACGTCGACACCAGCGCGGGGGTGCGGCCCGAGCAGGTCGCCGCCGTGGTGGGGGAGCAGACCGCGCTCGTCGTGCTCAGCCACGTCGCCTACCGCTCGGCCTGGCTCGCGGACGCCGCGACCATCACCGGACTGGCCCACGACGCCGGCGCGCTGGTGCTCTGGGACCTCTCCCACTCGGGCGGCTCGGTCCCGGTGCATCTCGACGACTGGCAGGTCGACCTCGCGGTCGGCTGCACCTACAAGTACCTCAACGGCGGGCCGGGCGCTCCGGCGTACCTCTATGCCGCGCAGCGGCACCTCACCCGGCTCGAGCAGCCGATCCAGGGGTGGCTGGGCGCTCGCGACCCGTTCCTGATGGGACCGACCTACGCACCCGCCGACGGGGTGCGACGCTTCCAGTCCGGCACGCCGCCGGTGCTCTCGATGCTGCCGGTGCGCGACATGGTCGAGGTGCTGGAGGAGGCCGGCATCGAGGCGGTCCGCGAGAAGTCGGTCGCCCTCACCGAGTACGCCGTCCGACTGGCCGACGAGCTGCTCGCCGACCTCGGTGTGGAGGTCGCCTCGCCGCGCGACCCCGCCCTTCGCGGCGGCCACGTCACCCTGCGGCACCCGGCGATGGCGGCGGCCACGGAACGGTTGTGGAAGCGCGAGGTGATCCCGGACTACCGCGAGCCCGGCGGGCTGCGGATCGGGCTGTCGCCGCTCTCCACGTCCTTCGCGGAGGTCGAGGCCGGGATGCGCGCGGTGCGCGAGACCCTCGCCGAGGTGGGCTGAGGTGGAGCTCCGGATGCCCCGGCCGCTGGCGCCCGGCGACACGATCGGGGTGACCTCCCCCTCCTCGGGCGTGGCCGGGGCTGCGGCGCAGCGGATCGACTTCTGTGTCGGGTGGCTGCGCGAGCGCGGGTTCGAGGTCGTCGTGGGCGACTGCATGAACGGCACCCGCCACGTCAGCGCGCCCCGCGAGCGCCGGGCGGCGGAGCTGGGCGCGATGCTCACCGACCCCGGGATCCAGGCCGTCGTCCCGCCCTGGGGCGGAGTGACGGCGATCGACCTGGTCGACCTGCTCGACTACGACGCGATCGCGGCCGCGGAGGCCACCTGGGTCGTGGGCTACTCCGACTCCTCCACCTGGATGCTGCCGCTCATGCTGCGCAGCGGCCTGATGACCCTGCACGGCGACAACCTCGCGGACACGCCGTACGCCGCGCCCGAGGGGCTCGCGCACTGGCTCGACCTCGCCGCCGCCACCGGCCCCGTCACCCAGGCGTCGTCCGGGCTGGTCGCCGACTGGTGGCGGTTCGAGGAGGATCCGCGAGCGACCACGTGGAGGTCGGCCGGGGAAGGCCGCTGGTCGGTCCTGGGCGGTGGCGGCATCGACGTGGCCGGCCGGCTCGTCGGCGGCTGCGTAGAGACGGTCGCCCCGCTGGCAGGCACGGCGTACGGCGACGTCCGCGCCTTCGGCGCGGAGCACGGGCCGCTCGTCGTCTATCTCGAGGTGGCCGAGGACGACGCGTTCGACGCCTGCCGCCACCTCCACGCGCTGCGGCTGGCCGGCTGGTTCGACCACGCCTCCGCGGTGCTGCTCGGTCGCACGCACGCACCCGACGGCGAGGGCGGCTTCACGCAGCGCGACGCCGTGGTGGACGCGCTCGGCATGCTCGACCTGCCGGTGGTCCTCGACCTCGAGATCGGGCACGTGCCGCCCCACCTGCCCCTCCTCAACGGCGCCCCGGCGCGGCTGGTGGTCGACGGCGAGCGCCAACAGCTCACCCAGGACCTCACCCGGGGCGCCGCCTCACGACCTGCCTGACAGGCTGGGCGGGTGCGCCGCCCCTGGACCCGTGAGCCCACTCGGCCACCGATCCCGGGCGAGCTGCTGGTCCTGATCGCCGCGGCGTTCGTGATCGCCGTCGGCTACGGCCTGGTCTCCCCGGTGCTCCCCGCCTACGCGCGCAGCTTCGACGTCGGGGTCGCGGCGGCCTCGCTCGTGGTGTCGGCCTTCGCCTTCTTCCGGCTGGTGTTCGCCCCGGCCGGCGGGTTCCTGGTCTCGCGGCTGGGAGAGCGGCCGGTCTACCTCACGGGACTGGTGGTCGTCGCCGTCTCCTCGCTGGCCACCGCCTTCGCCCAGTCCTACGAGCAGCTGCTGGTCTTCCGTGGCCTCGGCGGGATCGGCTCGACGATGTTCACCGTCTCGGCGATGGCGCTGCTGGTGCGGCTCGCCCCGCCGGCGATCCGGGGCCGGGTCTCCTCGGCCTACGCCAGCGCGTTCCTCGTCGGCGGCATGCTCGGACCGGTGCTGGGCGGGCTGTTGGCCGGGTTCGGCCTGCGCGTCCCCTTCGTCGTGTACGCCGTCGCGCTGCTCGTCGCCGCGACCGTGGTCGGCGTCCGGCTCTCCGGGGCCAGGCTGCAGGCCACGGCGGACGGGCCGCCGGCGCCCCCGATGCTGCTGCGGGAGGCGCTCGGCCACGCCACCTACCGCGCCAGCCTGGTCTCGGCGTTCGCGAACGGCTGGTGCAACTTCGGGGTACGGGTCGCGGTGCTGCCCCAGCTGGCGGTGTCGCTGCACGACGACACCTGGGTCGCGGGCGTGGCGCTCGCGCTGGCCGCGCTCGGGACCGCCCTGACCCTCCAGGTGGCCGGCCGGATCGCCGACACGGTGGGACGCAGGCCGCTCGTGATCGTCGGCCTGGTCCTCACGGCCGGTGGGCTGGGGCTGCTCGGCCTCAGCGGCTCGCTCGTCGTGCTGCTGGCGCTCTCGGTGGTCTCCGGGGTGGGCGCCGGGCTGGTCAACCCCGGGCAGCAGGCCTCGGTCGCCGACGTCGTGGGGAGCGGGCGCAGCGGCGGCACCGTGCTGAGCACCTTCCAGATGGCCCAGGACGGCGGGGCCATCGTGGGCCCGATCCTGGTGGGGGTGGTCGCCGACGCCGCCGGATTCGGCTGGGCGTTCGGGCTCACGGCGCTGGTGGCGCTGGTCGCCGTGCTGCCCTGGCTCGGTGCCCCGGAGACCCTGCCCGGGCACCCCGCCAGATCGTCGTCCTGACCGCTGTGCGGCGGGCTCCGCGAGGTCTACCGTTCGAGGTGGAGCGTCTCGGGCACTTCCTGACCGAAGGGAGCCGGACATGCTGACCGACAGCACCGTGACCGCCAACATCCCCGCCGCCGACCTGACGCGGGCGCGGACGTTCTACGCCGACAAGCTGGGTCTCTCGCCGAGTGGCGAGAACCCCGGCGGACTCGTCTACACGACCTCCACCGGGAGCTCGTTCTTCCTCTACGAGACGGCGTTCGCCGGCCAGGCCGGTCACACCGTGGCCCAGTGGCACGTCCCCGACGTGGCCGCCGAGGTGGCCGAGCTCGTGGCGCGTGGCGTCTCCTTCGAGCACTACGAGATGCCCGGGGTCTCGTGGGAGGGCGACGTGGCGAGCATGGGCGGGACCACCCATGCCGCGTGGTTCCGCGACAGCGAGGGCAACGTCCTCTGCCTCGACGACGACCACGCCTGAGCAGGTCTGGCAGGCTCGGGCCGTGGAGCAGCGCCTCTCGTTCATCACCTTGGCCGTCGCCGACCTCGCCGCCACCCGTCGGTTCTACGTCGACGGTCTCGGCTGGGAGCCGGTGCTGGAGCACGAGGGCGAGGTGCTGATGTTCCGCGTCGCCGAGAAGCTCGTGCTCTCGCTCTGGTCGGAGGCGGGCTTCGAGGCCGAGGTCGGGCCGATCCGCCGGGGGAGCGGCCTCGCGCCGATCACGCTCGCCCACAACCTGGCGAGGGTCGAGGAGGTCGACGCCGTGCTCGAGGACGCCCGTGCCGCCGGGGCCCCCGAGGTCGCGGCGGCCACCCTCCGGGAGTGGGGCGGCTACTCCGGCTACTTCGCGGACCCGGACGGGTTCCGGTGGGAGGTCGCGCACAACCCGGGCCCGGTCGGGCAGAGCGTGCTCTGATCCACGTACTGGGACCGGTGTCCCAAGATGTGGGACGCGTGGCACACTGGCCTGACGTGCCGAGGAGCCGGGGCGTACATTGCAGGCATGCAGCACCACCTCCTTGTACGCACCGGACGCGCCCGCTGATCCCTCGACCAGCCGACGCGTCACCCCTCGTTGCCCAGCAACCGAGGGGTTTTTTGTTGGATCCACCAGCGCCACCGAGACGGACGAAGGACGAATCAGCCAGATGAGCGAGATGACAGGCGCCCAGAGCCTGATCAGGTCTCTGGAGGCCGCGGGCACCGAGACGATCTTCGGGATCCCCGGTGGTGCCATCCTCCCGGCGTACGACCCCCTCATGGACAGCTCGATCCGCCACATCCTGGTGCGGCACGAGCAGGGTGCCGGCCACGCCGCGCAGGGGTACGCCGCCGCGACCGGGCGGGTCGGGGTCTGCATGGCGACCAGCGGGCCGGGGGCGACCAACCTGGTCACCCCGATCGCGGACGCCCACATGGACTCGGTGCCGATGGTGGCCGTGACCGGCCAGGTCGGTGCGGCCTCGATCGGGACCGACGCCTTCCAGGAGGCCGACATCCGCGGCATCACGATGCCGATCACCAAGCACAACTTCCTGGTCACCGACCCGGCCGACATCCCGCGCACGATCGCCGAGGCGTTCTACATCGCCAGCACCGGTCGCCCCGGTCCGGTGCTCGTCGACGTCGCGAAGTCGGCCCTCCAGGCGGTCACCCACTACGAGTGGCCCGGCGAGCTCCGGCTCCCCGGCTACCGCCCGGTCACCCGGCCCCACTCCAAGCAGATCCGTGAGGCGACCCGGCTGCTGCTCGCGGCCCGCCGCCCGGTCCTCTACGTCGGCGGCGGCGTCATCCGCGCCGGTGCCAGCGCCGAGCTGATGCAGCTGGCCACGCTCACCGGCATCCCGGTGGTCACGACCCTGATGGCGCGCGGCGCCTTCCCCGACAGCCACCCGCAGCACCTCGGCATGCCCGGCATGCACGGCACCGTCGCCGCGGTCGCGGCGCTGCAGAAGAGCGACCTGATCGTCAGCCTCGGCGCCCGTTTCGACGACCGCGTGACCGGCAACCTCGACACCTTCGCGCCGGGCGCGCTCGTCGTCCACGCCGACATCGACCCGGCCGAGATCGGCAAGAACCGGCACGTCGACGTCCCGATCGTCGGCGACGCCCGGGAGGTGATCGCCGACCTCGTGGTCGCGCTGCAGGCCGAGTCCGACGCCGGCCACACCGGTGACTACGAGGGCTGGGTCTCCTTCCTCGTCGGGGTGAAGCAGAAGTACGCCCTCGGCTACGACACGCCTCCCGACGGGGCGCTCGCGCCGCAGTACGTCATCGAGCGGCTCGGCGCGATCGCCGGCCCGGAGGCGGTGTACGCCGCCGGGGTCGGCCAGCACCAGATGTGGGCCGCGCAGTTCATCGGCTACGAGAACCCCAACACCTGGATCAACTCCGGAGGCCTCGGGACGATGGGGTACGCCGTCCCCGCCGCGATGGGCGCCAAGGTCGGCCGTCCCGACACCACGGTGTGGGCCATCGACGGCGACGGCTGCTTCCAGATGACCAACCAGGAGCTCGCCACCTGCGCGATCAACGACATCCCGATCAAGGTCGCGGTGATCAACAACGAGTCGCTGGGCATGGTCCGCCAGTGGCAGACGCTGTTCTACAGCTCGCGCTACTCCAACACCGACCTGCACTCCAAGCGGATCCCCGACTTCGTCAAGCTGGCCGACGCCTACGGCTGCGTCGGCCTGGCCTGTGACAGCCCCGAGGACGTCGACGCCACCATCGACAAGGCGATGGAGATCAACGACGCGCCGGTGGTGGTCGACTTCCGGGTGCACCGCGACGCGATGGTGTGGCCGATGGTCGCCGCCGGCGCCAGCAACGACGACATCAAGTACGCGCGCGACCTGGCCCCCGACTTCGACGAGGACGACGTCTAGTGGCCGAGCGGAGCGAGACCACCGACCAGGACCACCGCGCCCCGGCGGCGCCCGGAGCGAAGCGAGGACGTCGATGAGCACCCACACCCTCTCGGTGCTGGTGGAGAACAAGCCGGGCGTGCTGGCCCGGATCGCCGGGCTCTTCAGCCGCCGCGGGTTCAACATCCACAGCCTCGCCGTCGGTCCGACCGAGCACCCCGAGGTCTCGCGGATGACGATCGTCGTCAACGTCGCGGAGTCCCCGCTCGAGCAGGTCACCAAGCAGCTCAACAAGCTGGTCGAGGTGATCAAGATCGTCGAGCTCGACGACACCGCCTCGGTGACCCGGGAGCTGCTGCTGGTCAAGCTGCGGGCCGACGCGACCACGCGCGGCCACGTGCTCGACGCCGTCCAGCTGTTCAAGGCCCGGGTCGTCGACGTCTCGCCCGAGGCGGTGACGGTCGAGATCACCGGCAACGCCGACAAGCTGTCGGACTTCCTCAAGGTCGTGGAACCGTTCGGGATCCGCGAGCTCGTCCAGTCCGGGATGGTCGCGATCGGTCGCGGCTCCCGCTCCATCTCCGAGCGCACCGTGCGCCCGGTCCCGATCCCCGCCCCACCGGCAGTCGCCCCCAGGGCCTGACCGACCAACCCACGAAGGAGAGCCACCAGTGGCTGAGATGTTCTACGACGACGATGCCGACCTCGGCCTGATCCAGGGCAAGAACGTCGCCGTGATCGGCTACGGCAGCCAGGGCCACGCCCACGCGCTGTCGCTGCGCGACTCCGGGGTCGACGTCCGCGTCGGACTCCAGGAGGGCAGCGGGTCGCGGGCGAAGGCCGAGGCGGAGGGCCTGCGGGTCGTCACGCCGTCCGAGGCCGTGGAGGAGGCCGACCTCGTCGTGGTCCTCGCCCCCGACCAGGTGCAGCGGAACCTCTACCGCGACGAGATCGAGCCCCACCTCGCCCCGGGCGACACCCTGGTGTTCGGGCACGGGTTCAACATCCGGTTCGGCTACATCGAGCCCCCGGCCGGCGTGGACGTCTTCATGGTCGCGCCCAAGGGCCCCGGCCACCTCGTGCGCCGCGAGTACGTCGACGGCCGCGGCGTCCCCGTCCTCGTCGCGGTGGAGAAGGACGAGTCCGGCAAGGCCTGGGACCTCGCGCTGTCCTACGCCAAGGCCATCGGCGGCCTGCGTGCCGGCGGCATCAAGACGACCTTCGCCGAGGAGACCGAGACCGATCTGTTCGGTGAGCAGGCCGTGCTCTGCGGCGGCGCCAGCCAGCTGGTCATGTACGGCTTCGAGACGCTGATCGAGGCCGGCTACCAGCCCGAGGTCGCCTACTTCGAGTGCCTGCACGAGCTGAAGCTGATCGTCGACCTGATGTACGAGGGCGGCATCGCCAAGCAGCGCTGGTCGGTCTCCGACACCGCCGAGTACGGCGACTACGTCTCGGGACCGCGGGTGATCACGCCCGACGTCAAGGAGCACATGCAGACGATCCTCGCCGAGATCAAGGACGGCACCTTCGCGCGCCGGTTCATCGAGGACCAGGACGCCGGCGGCCCGGAGTTCCGGAAGCTGCGGTCCCAGGGCGAGTCCCACCCGATCGAGCAGACCGGTCGTGAGCTGCGCAAGCTGATGGCGTGGGTGAAGTCGCACGACAACGACTACGTCGAGGGCACCGCGACCCGCTGAGGAGTGAGCCGGAGGTACGCCGAGCGCAGCGAGGTGTGCCGGAGGCGAGCCCCGCAGGCGGGGAGCAGAAGATGTACCGCGACCCGCTGAGGAGTGAGCCGGAGGTACGCCGAGCGCAGCGAGGTGTGCTGGAGGCGAGCCCCGCAGGCGGGGAGCAATGGATGCACCGCGACCCGCTGACCCGCGCCGATGGCCCGGGCCGACCGCCCCTCCGCGGTCGACCCGGGCCCGGTGGGTGCACGGGCCCCCACCGTGCGTGGGTCGCACCCTCCCCCCGGATGGGGTGCGGCCCGGTCCGGGTGGTGCCTTCAGTTGGCGACCTCGACGTGCATCATCGGGTTGTAGAGGTAGGAGTAGTCGCCCCCGTAGGAATCGAGGACCACCTTCACCCGGTGCCAGCCCGAGCCGACCCGGCCGCAGTACTGGCCGGCCAGGGCCTCGTTGTTGTTGCTGTTGTAGAAGTACTCCCCGGCGGTGTCGGCGGGTGCCATCTCGACCCCGTCGAGCAGGACGCGGGCGCGGCCGTAGCTGCCCGAGTCGGTGTAGGTGTCGAAGGCGGTCAGGCTCACGAAGACGGTGTCCTTGCGGCTGGAGGGGCCCTTGAACCGGTAGTTGGCACCGGGCACGACGTCGGAGCCGTTGGTGCCGAACCAGCCGCTGTGGCCGCCGCTGTAGGCCTTCTTCTGGGCCCCGCCCTTGCACGGGGTGATCGCTGCGCGTGACTGCGCGTCGCGGGCCGTGGGAGCGGCGGAGTGCCGGTCCTCGGAGCGGATGGCGCTGCCCCCCGCGGCCTGGCTGAGCGTCGGGGTGCTGGCGGCGAGCACGCCCGCGGCGAGCACGACGGTTGCTGCGCTGGTGAGACGGATGTTCATTGACTTCCCCTGTCCGTGAGGCCACCGACTCCCTCCGCCGGCGACTCGTGGGCTCAGGAGCGGTCCGTTCGGGTCCTGATACACGCGTCCCGGAGCGGCGTCGCGACCCTGTCCCCTCGGGGCCGCACCGCACTACAGTGGTCGCGGGCGGCGGCGCACCCGGTGTCGCCGGGGAGGTATCAGGGCGTCGAGCGCGCCCTCCTCCCCACCATGACGGTGGTATTCGAGGACCGTGTGGCCGTGCACGAGCCGGTAGGACTGGTGACAGGGGGGACGCAGCACCCTGTCTCCACCTGGGACCGAGCCGCCGAGGGCTGCGCGCGCTGGTTGGCCGGCGACGACTCCGGGCTCGACGACCTGGTGCGGGTGATGACCCCCGTGCTCTGGCAGGTCGCGCGGGCCTGCTCGCTCGGTGAGAGCGAGGCCGAGGACGTCGTGCAGACGACCTGGACGACGTTCGTGCGGGCCGGCTCCCAGCTCCGCGACCCGCAGTCGGTCGGCCGCTGGCTGACCACCGCCGCCCGCCGGGAGGCGTGGCGGCTCTCGAAGCTCGGCGGCAGGTCCAGTCCCGTGGAGGAGGAGGCCCTGGAGCGCGTCGTTCCCCCTCATCGCTCGGCCGAGGCAGAGGTGGTGGCCGACGAGGAGGACCAGCGGCTGTGGTCCTCGGTCCGTGCGCTGGACCAGCGCTGCCAGCAGCTGCTGCGCATCGTCGCCTTCGCCGACCGCCCCGACTACGCCGCCATCGCCGAGGACCTCGACATGCCGGTGGGCAGCATCGGCCCCACCCGGATGCGGTGCCTGCGCAAGCTCAGGTCGCTGCTCGACGAAAGGAGCTCGTCATGACCGAGTCCGCCGACCGCGACCCCCTCCTCGACCGGCTGGCCGAGGAGTGGACCCGACGCGACCCGGTGCCCCCGACGCTGGCCGAGCGGATGGTCCGCGCGGTGCGCACCGAGCTGGAGCCCGACCCGCTGGACGTCGAGTACGAGCTGCTCGTCCTCACCAGCAGCAGCGACCAGCTCGTCGGCGCCCGGGCGGCGACGACCGGGCCGGTGACCCTGCAGTTCGACGCCGACGAGCTCCAGCTCCTCGTGCGCGTGCGCCAGCTCTCCGACACCGAGTGCCGGGTCGACGGCTGGGTCACGCCCGCCAGCGAGCTGTCGGTCACCGCCATCCAGGGTGGGCGCCGCAGCGAGGCCGTGGTGACCGCCCCGGGCCGCTTCGAGTTCCCGGCACTGGGCCGGGAGCCGACCCGGCTGGTGCTCTCGACGACCGACGACGATCTCGACGGCACCCGCTTCGGCACCGCTTCCTTCGACCTGTGACCTTTGACCTCCGACCCCTGAGGGGACCGCGATGATGATCCGCAGGAACAACGACGACCTCCCGGCCGGGCTGGTCGTCGACCGCGAGCCGACCCTGCCCGCGCCGGACTCCCTGCGCGGCACGGGCGGACGCACGCTCGACCCGGAGACGGCGGTCGGCCTGCCCGACCGTGGCGACGGGAACGGCGCCGTCGTCCCGCGGCCGACCGTGTACATCGCGCACCGGCTGCTCGTCAGCGCCGAGGCCGCGAACCGGCAGGTGCAGCTGCGCGACGGGCGCGCGGTGGGCCTGGTCGAGTACCTCGACGAGCGGGTGGCGCGCGAGTTCGGCTGGACGCTGGTCCACGACGGTGGCTACCCCGCCCGGCAGACGCGGCTGGGCAAGAAGCCGGTGGGCCTGACCCGCTACGAGATCGCGGTCCGCGTCGACGACGGCAAGGCGGGGGGCGTCCCGACCGAGCCCGAGCGGCCGCAGCGGCTGCCGATGACGCCCGACGCGTGGCGGCTGCTGCAGCAGGCCCGGCTGCTGCTGGGCAACCGCGCCCTCGCCGGGGTGGGCCTCGACCACCTGCTCACCGGACTGGTCGGGCTGGCCTCGTCGCCGTACCACGCCTCGAACCCGTACCACGCGTCGAACCCGTACCACGCGTCGAACCCAACGTCGGGCTACGGCAGCGTCGACGGCGGCCGCCAGCCGGTGGCCTACGCCGGGTCGCCGCCCCGGCGCTGCGACGACGACGAGCTCACGGGTCGCCGCCCGGCTGTGGGGATCCTCGACACCGGGTGCGGCCACCACCCGTGGCTCGAACCGGTGGTGACCCGGGACGTCGAGCTCGACCCGGGTGACCCGATCGGGCACGCAGCAGCCAGCGATCCGCCGGACCCGGACGTCGGCGGCGACTGGGTGGGCCCCCTGGACGGCGTGCTCGACGCGCTGTCGGGGCATGGGACGTTCATCGCCGGGTTGGTCCACCAGGCCTGCCCCGACGCCGACCTGTACACGTGGCGGGTGGTTCCCTCGGAGGGCCCGATCTCGGAGAGCGACCTGATCCTGGCGCTGACCGGGATCGCCGAGCTGGTGCGACGCGACGCCGCGGGCGAGACAAGGACCGACGGCACACCGGCCGGACTCCGGCTCGACGTGCTGTCACTCTCGATGGGGTACTACCACGAGACGCCGGCGGACGACGCGCTCGTCGACTCGACCTTCCGGGACCTGCTGATGATCCTCGGTGAGAGCGGCTGCGCCGTCGTGGTCTCGGCGGGCAACGACGGGATCGACCGGCCGCAGTACCCCGCGGCCTTCGCCCCGTGGTCCGAGGGCGTCGGCCCGATGCCGGACGACCCGGCGCGGGTGCCGGTGACCTCGGTGGGTGCGCTCAACCCCAACCTCGACTCGGTCGCCCTGTTCAGCAACACCGGCGACTGGGTCAGCTGCTACGCGCCCGGAGCGGCGCTGCTCAGCACCATGCCACCGTTCCAGGGCGGCCTGGAGCCGGGAGCCCGCACCACGGCGTACGGCTGGCGCCGCGAGGCGATCGACCCGGACAACTACGGGCGCCGCCCCCAGTCCGCGCTGCCACCGGAGGAGGGGTCGACCCCGGTGGGTGGCTTCGCCCTCTGGAGCGGGACGTCGTTCGCGGCGCCGGTCCAGGCGGGCAGGATCGCGCAGGCGCTGGTCGAGGCGCTCCCGCCCACGCGCAAGGAGCTGCTGGCCGACGGTCTGGTCGGACTGTTGCGGACGGCGCGCGACGCCGCGATGCCACCGGGAGCGCCGGGGGCGTGACGTGCTGACGGCCGACGAGCTGAGCACGCGTGGCCGGGACGCGAGCACCGCCGGCCGGCATGCGCTCGCGGTCTCGTTGCTCACGCGCGCCGTCGACCGGGCCCGGGACGACAACCAACGGGCGACCGCCCTGCAGTCGCTGGCGCACGCGAGGGCCGAGAAGGGCTCACCGGCGAGCGGCATCGAGCTGTGCCGGCAGGCGCTGGACCTCGAGGGCCTCGACGACCGGGTGCTCGGCCTGGTCCACTCCCAGCTCGGACTGCTGTTGATGCGCAGCGGCAGCACCGCGGAGGCGCTCGCCGAGTTCGCCGCCGCCGAGCCGCTGGTCGCCGACGACGACGACCTGCTGGGCCGGCTCCACCTCAACCGCGGCAACATCCACCTGCAACGGGCCGACGCCGTCCGTGCCGCCGCAGACTTCACCATGGCCCGGGCCCACACGACACGCCCCGTCGAGAGGGCGATGGCCACCCACAACCTGGGCTACGTCGAGCTGCTGCGTGGCGACATCGTCGCGGCGCTGCGGCTGATGGAGGAGGCGGCACCGGTGCTGGCACCGCTCTCGCCGGTGTCGGCGGCGGTCGGGGTGGTCGACCGGGCGGAGGTGCTCGCGGCCGCCGGCATGCCGATGGCCGCCGCCGACCTGCTGGAGCAGGCGGTCCGCACCTACGCGAGGCACCGGCTGCGCGAGTTCCAGGGCGAGGCGCTCGTCGTCCGTGCGCGGGTGCTGCAGCTGGTGCGGCCCGGTGAGGCCGCCGCGGCGGCGCGTCGGGCGGCCCGGGTCTTCCGGGGCCGGCAGAACGAGGAGTGGACGCTGAAGGCCGAGGCGCTCGCCTTCACCGGGGAGGTCCGGCGCCGGGTGGAGGCGCCCGGCACCCGCACGACGGCCTGGTGGTGCACGACGCGCGAGCGCGCCGCCGACCTCGAGGAGCGGCTCGCGGAGCGGGGCCTGGTCGCCGAGTGCAGCGACGTCGCGCTGCACCGGGCGCTGGCCGCGGTGCACACGCCCGGTGCCGGCACCGAGCGGGTGCCGCCACCGGTCCGGGGGGTCGAGGAGCCGATCGGGACCCGGCTGCTGCGCGAGGAGGTGCGGGCCCGCGCCGCTCGCCGGGCAGGACGCCGCGCCGGGTCGCTCGAGCGGGTCCGTCGCGGCCTCGCCGACCTGCACGCCTGGCAGTCGTCCTACGGCAGCCTGGACCTGCAGAGCTCGCTGGTCGGCCACGGCCGTCCGCTGGCGCGGCTGGGCCTCGACCTGGCCGTGGAGGACGGCCGGCCCGCGGTCGTCCACGAGTGGTCCGAGCGGGCCCGGGCCCTGGCCGCCCGGGTGCCGCCGGTGCGGCCGCCGGCCGACCCGGGTGCGGCCGACCGGTTGACCGCGCTGCGCACCCTGCCGCGCGGGAGCACCCCCGCGCAGCGGGCGCGGCTGGAGGAGCGGGTCCGGGCGGACGCCTGGTTCCGCCCCGGGGCGGGGTCGGTCCTGGAGCCGCTCGGTCTCGACGAGGTCCGCGGGCGGGTGGGGGACGACGCCCTGGTGAGCTACCTGCTGGCGCACGGGAGGGTGCACGCCCTGGTCATCAGTGCGGAACGGGCCGAGCTGGTGTCCCTCGGGCCCACGGCGCGGGTCGAGGCACTGCTCCCGGGCCTGGCGGCCGACCTGGACATGGTGGCGGTCAGCGGCCTCCCGCCGGCGATCCGAGAGGGCGTGGCCCGCGGCCTGGCCGCCCGGCTCTCGGAGCTGGACGACCTGCTGGTCGCGCCGCTGCGTCGGCTGCTCGGGGACCGGAGGCTGGTGGTGGTCCCGGCGGGCCGGCTCGCGGGGGTGCCGTGGTCGATGCTGCCCGGGCTGGTGGGGCGACCCCTGACCGTCGCGCGCTCGGCCTCGCTGTGGGCCGAGGCCCCGGCCGCGCCCCCGCTCGCGACGGCGGGTCTCGTGGCCGGGCCCGACGTCCCCCGGGCCGAGCAGGAGGTGTCCGGGTGTGCGGCGGCCTGGGGCGACCGGGCACGGGTGCTGACCGGTGCGGCGGCCGCGACGGGGCCGGTCGCGCGGCTGACGGCCGACGTCGACGTCCTGCACGTGGCCGCCCACGGCCACCACGCGGACGAGCACCCGCTGTTCTCGGGCCTGGCGCTGGTCGACGGGACCTGGTTCGGGTACGACGTGGAGCTGCTGCCGCGGCTGCCGTCGCTGGTGGTGCTGTCCGCGTGCGAGGTGGGCCGCTCGACGGTCCGGTGGGCCGAGGAGCTGGTCGGCATGACCGCCGCGTGGCAGCACGCCGGCGCCCGGTGCGTGGTCGCGGCCCCCGCCGCCGTCAACGACGAGCTGGCCGAGACCACGCTGCCCGCCCTCCACCGCGGCCTCGCCGCCGGCCGCGCCCCGGCCGACGTGCTGGCCGAGCTCGCGCCGGCGGAGGGCCTCCCGCTCACCTGCTTCGGCGCCGGATGGTGAGCCGCGCTCACTTCACCTCGGAGCGGATCACCGCCCAGAGCCCGACCGCGAGGGGGAGGACCAGCCACGGGAGGGAGGAGACGCCGAGCTGGGCCCACATCTCGCCGGACATGGTCTCCTCGTAGAGCCGGCTCTGGGCGAAGTTGAAGTCCACCCATGGCTGCAGGTCGCGGAACCACCCCTGGAAGGCGGCGAGCATCGCGAGCGCCGTCGGCAGTACCAGGGAGTAGACGAAGTAGCCGACGATCGCCCCGGGGGAGCTGCGGATCACGACGCCGAGCATGAAGCCGATCGCCATCGCCAGCACGGTGCCGACGACGATGGTGAGGAACTCCCCGACCCCGACGTCCCAGACCGTGGGGGCTCCGGAGATCGCGGTGCCGAGCAGGTTGCCCACGGCGCCGATGCCGAGCGCGAGGAACATCGACACCACGCCGATCCCGATCGCGCAGACCGCCTTCGCGGTGATCACGCGGCCCCGGCTCGGGACCAGGGTGAAGGTCGTCAGACCGCTGCGCTGGCTCCACTCGCTGGTCACGGACAGGATCGCGACCATCGGCAGCACCACGGCCATCGGAAAGCCGATCGCACTGGCGAAGGCCTCGTAGGTCTGCGCCTCCTCGGGTGCGAACGCGATCGTCGCCGCGGTGGCGAGGACCGCGAGGATGCCGATGCTGGCCATCAGCCAGAAGCCGGAGCGGGTGTCGAACATCTTGCGCAGCTCGACCGCGAGCACCCGGGTCATCGGGATCGGCGGGAACGACGGCCGCTCGCGCCGTACGACGGGGGCGCCGGTCGTGCCGGCGACGGGACGGGTGGTCAGGGTGCTCATGCTGCTGCTCCTTCTCGCTGGGACTCCGCGGTGAGGTCGAGGAACATCTCCTCCAGGCCGGCACTGTCCGCGGAGCGCAGCTCGGTCAGGGCGAGGCCGGCGGCCAGGGCGACCCGCCCGACCTCGGCCGGGTCGGCGTCGGTGTGCAGGTGGCCGCCGGAGACCGAGGCCCCGATCCCGGCGTCGGCCAGGGCGCCCGCGAGCCGGGCGTCGTCGGCCGAGGAGCACAGGGTGCCGGCGGCGGAGAGCAGCTCGGCCTTGGTGCCCTGCGCGACGATCCGGCCGTGGCCGATCACGACGAGGTCGTCGGCGACGACCTCGATCTCGTGCAGCAGGTGGCTCGAGAGCAGCACCGTGCCGCCCTGGTCGGCATAGCCGCGGAGCAGGTCGCGCATCCAGCGGATCCCTGCCGGGTCGAGGCCGTTGGCGGGCTCGTCGAGGATCAGCACGGCCGGGTCGCCGATCAAGGCGGTGGCGATGCCGAGCCGCTGCCGCATGCCCAGGGAGTAGTGGCGCACCCGGCGCTCGGACTCCCGCTCGGTGAGCGAGACCCGGGCGAGCAGGTCGTCGACGCGGCTGCGCGGCAGCCCCATCGTGCGGGCGGCGAGCGTGAGGATCTCGCGGCCGGTGCGACCCGCGTGCTGGGCAGAGGCGTCCAGCAGCACCCCGACCTCGCGGCCCGGGTTGGGCAGGTCGGCGTACCTGCCCCCGAGCACCTCGACGGTGCCGGAGCTGGCGGGGGTCAGGCCGACCATGATCCGCATCGTGGTCGACTTCCCCGCGCCGTTGGGGCCGAGGAAGCCGGTCACGCGACCGGGTCGGGCGGTGAAGGAGACGTCGTCGACGGCGGGAACGCCGCGATAGCTCTTGGTCAGGTGGTGGGCGGTGATCATGCACGCAGCCTCGCCGCGCGAGCGGGCCCGCCGCATCGGGGAGCGCACCGGAGGCCACCCTGATCCCGACCCGGCGCGTCCCTGAGTCCCACCTCAGGGTCGCCGTGGGTGGGACGATCCCCCCATGAGCACCCTGGACGAGACCCGCCGCCTCGGCGTCGAGCGGACCGGCATCGAGATCATCGACGAGGCCGACCGGACCGCACGCCCGGCCGACCTCTTCTGGCCCTGGTTCGCGGCCAACGTCAGCGTCTTCGGGATGAGCTACGCCGGGTTCATCCTCTACTTCGGGATCTCCTTCTGGCAGGGAGTCGTCGTGGCCCTGGTCGGCATCGTGGTCTCCTTCGCGCTCTGCGGCGTGATCGCGATCGCCGGCAAGCGGGGCTCCGCGCCGACCATGGTGCTGAGCCGGGCCGCGTTCGGCGTGTCCGGGCAGAAGGTGCCCGGCGTGATCTCCTGGCTGGTCTCGATCGGCTGGGAGACGTTCCTCGCGATCCTCGCCGTCCTCGCCACGACGACCGTGTTCGCACGGCTCGGCTGGTCGGCGGGCACCACCACGCAGGTCGTGGCCACGGTGCTGGTGGCGGCGCTGATCGTGGCCGCGAGCGTGGCGGGCTACCACGTGATCATGCGGATGCAGTCCGTGCTCACCTGGCTGACCGGCCTCGCGACGCTCGGGTACGTCGTGCTCACGGTCGACGAGATCTCGTGGGAGGCCGTCACGGCCACCCCGAGCGGGTCGAACCAGGCCGTGATCGGAGCGCTGGTGATGGTGATGACCGGCTTCGGGCTGGGCTGGATCAACATCGCCGCGGACTGGTCCCGCTACCAGTCACGCGGGGCCTCCAACGCCTCGATCGTGGGCTGGAACACCCTGGGCGGCGCGCTCGCCCCCTGCCTGCTGGTGGTCTTCGGCCTCGCCCTGGCCAGCTCCTCGCCCGCCCTGCTCGACGGCATCGCGGCCGACCCGATCGGCACGCTGTCGACGCTGCTCCCCGACTGGTTCCTGGTGCCGTTCCTGGGTGCGGCGATCCTGGCCCTGGTCAGCGGTGCCGTGCTCGGCATCTACTCCTCGGGACTCACGCTGCTCTCGCTCGGCGTCCGGCTCACCCGGCCGGCGGCGGCGTTCGTCGACGGCGTGATCCTCACCCTCGGCACGATCTACGTGGTCTTCGTCGCCGAGAGCTTCCTGGCGCCGTTCCAGAGCTTCCTGATCACCCTCGGGGTCCCGCTGGCGGCCTGGGCGGGGATCATGGTCGCCGACATCGCCACCCGTCGCCGCGACTACGACGAGGCCGCGCTCTTCGACGCCGGCGGCCGGTACGGCGCCGCCGACGCGGTCTCGCTCGGGACCCTGGCCGTGGCCTCGGTCGTCGGGTGGGGGCTGGTCGTCAACACCTTCCCCGACGCGGCCACCTGGAACAACTGGCAGGGCTACCTGCTCGGGCCGTTCGGTCTCGGTGGGCGCGAGGGGGAGTGGGCCTTCGCCAACCTCGGGGTGCTCGCCTCGCTGCTGATCGGCTTCGTGGTCACCGGTCTTGCCCGGCGGGGCACCATCGCCCGGCAGGAGTCCGGCGCGGTCCGGTAGCGGATCAGGGGAGGGGGTCAGCCGCGCGGGCGCTCGCCCCGGGCCGACTTCTCGGCCACCTCGGCGACCCGCGCGGCCCGGGTCGGCTCGCGCCTGGCCATCACGATCCAGGCGAGCGCCTGCTTGCGGGCCGAGGGAGGGAAGGCCTCCCACTGCTCGCGGGCGCCCGACCGCTCGGCGAGCGCGGCGGCGAGGTCGTCGGGGACCACGAGGTCCTCGACGTCGTCCATCAGCGTCCACATGCCGCTGGTCCGCGCGGCCTGGACGGCGACCGCGCCGGCGGGCTGCATCCGGCCGGCCGCCTCGAGGGCGGCCACCCGCTCCTTGTTGCGGCGGGTCCACACGCTGCCGGGCCGCCGCGCGGCGTACCACATCATGGTCCGGTTCGCGTCGACCGTGCGGCGGGTGGAGTCGACCCACCCCCACCGCAGCGCCTCGACCACCGCGGCGTCGTAGTCGAAGGCGGCCCGGCCGGTCGACTCCTTGTGGGTCACCAGCCACACGCCCGGGGTGTCGGCATGGTGGTCGGCCAGCCAGGCCGACCACGCGTCGAGCGTCGAGGGCTCGAACCGCTCCGCCTCGTCCTGCACCCCCATGGGTCCGATCATGCCAGCCCCAGGGTGGGGAGCCGCTGCCATGAGTTAGGTTAGGCATACCTAAGTAGGTCGCGGACCGGATGTCTGCCCCGCCGGGAAGGTCCACGCCCATGACCCGCACCACCCACCTCGCCGCCGGGGCGCTCGTGCTCGTCACGGTCTCGGCGCTCTCCGGCTGCGGCGCCGAGGACACCCGTGCCGGGGACCGCGGCGACGACGCCCGCGACCTCCGGGTCGACTCCTCGGCCGAGCGCTGCGAGCTGTCCGCCACCGAGGCGCCCGCCGGGACGCTCACCTTCGTGGTGACCAACTCCGGGGACGAGGTGACCGAGTTCTACCTGCTGGCCGAGGACGGGCTGCGGATCGTCGCCGAGGTCGAGAACGTCGGCCCCGGTCTCACGCGTCCGCTCACCGTGGCCGCCCCCGCCGGCGACTACGTCACCGCCTGCAAGCCGGGACTGACCGGTGAGGGCATCCGGTCCGACTTCACCGTGACCGCGTCGGAGGAGAAGGTCGTGGTCGGCGGCGACGAGCCGGAGCTGGTCGAGCAGGCACAGGCTGGCTACGCGGCCTACGTCGAGGACCAGTCGGCCCAGCTGCTCGAGAAGACCGCCGAGTTCGTCGAGCTCTACACCTCCGGCGACGACGACGCCGCCCGGGCGCTCTACCCCGAGGCCCGCCAGCACTGGGAGCGGATCGAGACCGTCGCCGAGTCCTTCGGCGACCTGGACCCGCTGGTGGACGCTCGGGAGGCCGACCTCGAGCCAGGCCAGGAGTGGACCGGCTGGCACGTCATCGAGAAGGACCTGTGGCCCCAGCGCGCCGAGGACCACGAGCCCTTCTCCGGCAGGGAACGTGCGTTCTACGCCGACGACCTGCTCGCCAACACCGAGGAGCTCGACACCCGGGTGCAGGGGCTGACCTACACCGTCGACGCCATCGCCAACGGCTCGCGCGGGCTGCTCGAGGAGGTCGCGACCGGCAAGGTGACCGGCGAGGAGGAGTACTGGTCCCGGACCGACCTCTGGGACTTCCAGGCCAACCTCGACGGCGCCCGGGTGGCCTACGAAGGAGTGCAGCCGATCGTGGAGGCGAAGGAGCCCGAGCTCGCCGAGCTGCTGGCGACCCGCTTCTCCGAGCTCCAGGCGCTGCTCGACGAGCAGCGGGTGGACGACGGCTTCGTCTCCTACGACCAGCTCTCCGACGACGAGGTGAAGACCCTGTCCGACGCCGTGAACGCGCTCTCCGAGCCGCTCTCGCGGCTGACCGCGACGGTGTTGTCCTGACCGGGCCGGACGCGCCGCGTCGCGCCCTGGTCAGCCGCCGCGGTCTCCTCGGAGGGGGAGCGACGGTGGCGGGGGTGGCCGGTGCCGTCGCCCTCGGACGGCACGCCGACGGGCCCACCACGCCCGCGCAGCCGGGTCGCCCCGCGGCGTACCCCTTCCGCGGTGAGCACCAGGCCGGGATCGTCACGCCCGCCCAGGACCGGCTGCACTTCGCGGCGTTCGACGTCACCACCGACTCCCGCGAGGAGCTGGTGGCGTTGCTCCGGGACTGGACCGAGGCCGCCGAGCAGATGGTGCGCGGACTGCCCGCCGGCGACACCGGCGCCGTCGACGGTGACCTCGCCCTGCCCCCCGACGACACCGGCGAGGCGCTCGACCTCCCGCCCAGCGGCTTGACCATCACCGTCGGCTTCGGACCCTCGCTGTTCCGTGACGCCCGCGGGCGGGACCGCTTCGGTATCGACGAGCGCCGCCCGGTCGCCCTCGCGGACCTGCCGCACTTCCCGGGCGACGTGCTCGACCGGGCGAGGTCCGGTGGCGACCTCTGCGTCCAGGCGTGCGCCGACGACCCGCAGGTCGCCGTGCACGCGGTGCGCAACCTGGCTCGGATCGCGTTCGGCACGGCCTCGGTCCGCTGGTCGCAGCTCGGTTTCGGCCGCACCTCGACCACGTCGACCTCGCAGTCGACCCCGCGCAACCTGTTCGGCTTCAAGGACGGCACGTCCAACGTGAAGGCCGAGGAGTCCGAGGCACTGGCCGACCACGTGTGGGTCGCAGCCGGCGACGACGGCGCGGCGGCCTGGCTGGCCGGGGGGTCCTACCTCGTGGCGCGGCGGATGGGGATGACGATCGAGGTGTGGGACCGGCAGCCGCTCGGTGACCAGGAGGCCTTCATCGGCCGGACCAAGGGCAGCGGGGCGCCGCTCTCCGGCGGCACCGAGCTCACCGA
The DNA here is from genome assembly GCA_963795215.1 of uncultured Actinomycetota bacterium. GTDB lineage: Bacteria > Actinomycetota > Actinomycetes > Propionibacteriales > Nocardioidaceae > Nocardioides. The sequence goes on along the minus strand of CAWCGW010000003.1, from coordinate 352,183 downwards.
GCCCGACTTCGAGCTGCCGGGCAGCGACGACCAGCCGGTGATCGCGACCGACGCCCATGTCCGGGTCGTCCATCCCTCCGCTCACGGCGGGGCCCGGATGCTGCGTCGCGGCTACAACTTCGTCGACGGCAGCAACGACCTCGGAGGGCTCGACGCCGGACTGTTCTTCCTGGCCTACGTCCGCGACCCGCGCACCCAGTTCGTGCCGGTGCAGCTGGCGATGGCGAGGGACGACGCGCTGATGGAGTACCTGAGGGTCACCGGCTCCGCCCTGTTCGCCGTGCCGCCCGGCGTCGCCGAGGGCGAGTTCTGGGGCCAGGCGCTGTTCGCCTGAGGCCGGGGCAAGCCGCTCGTGCGCGGACCCGCAGGCCGGCCGGCGGCGCCGTTGACCACCCGCGGACGCCGTGTGTCCGGTGGGTTACGCTGACCGGGCACAGCGTCGTGCCACCTCCATCCCCGACTTCCCACGCGAGGATCCCGCTGTGACCGCTTCTGACCTGGCCAAGCCCGTCGTCCTCATCGCCGAGGAGCTCAGCCCCGCGACGCTCGAGGCGCTGGGCCCGGACTTCGAGGTCCGCACCTGCAACGGCGCCGACCGTGCCGAGCTGCTGCCCGCGATCGCCGACGTCGACGCGATCCTGGTGCGCTCCGCGACCAAGATCGACGCCGAGGCGCTCTCCGCCGCGCAGCGGCTCAAGGTGATCGCCCGTGCGGGAGTCGGCCTGGACAACGTCGACGTCAAGGCCGCGACCCAGTCCGGCGTCATGGTCGTCAACGCGCCGACGTCCAACATCGTCAGCGCCGCCGAGCTGGCCGTCGCCCTGATGCTCTCCGCGGCCCGCCACGTCAGCCCCGCCCACGCGGCGCTGAAGAACGGCGAGTGGAAGCGCTCGAAGTACACCGGCATCGAGCTGTACGAGAAGACCGTCGGGATCGTCGGCCTCGGTCGGATCGGCGTCCTCGTCGCGCAGCGGCTGAGCGCCTTCGGCATGAACGTCATCGCCTACGACCCCTACGTGCAGGCCGGCCGAGCCGCGCAGATGGGCGTCCGGCTGGTCGACCTGGACACGCTGCTCGCCGAGGCCGACTTCATGAGCGTCCACCTGCCCAAGACCCCCGAGACCGTCGGCCTGATCGGCGCCGAGGAGCTTGCGAAGGCCAAGCCGCACCTGGTGCTCGTCAACGCGGCCCGGGGCGGCATCGTCGACGAAGCGGCGCTCTACGACGCCCTCAAGACCGGCCGGATCGCCGGCGCCGGTCTCGACGTGTTCGCCGCCGAGCCCTGCACCGACAGCCCGCTCTTCGAGCTCGAGACCGTCGTCGCCACCCCCCACCTGGGTGCCTCCACCGACGAGGCCCAGGAGAAGGCCGGCATCGCCGTGGCCAGGTCGGTGCGGCTCGCGCTCTCCGGGGAGCTCGTCCCCGACGCCGTCAACGTCCAGGGCGGCGTGATCGCCGAGGACGTGCGGCCCGGCCTGCCCCTCACCGAGAAGCTCGGCCGGATCTTCACCGGCCTCGCCGGCGAGGTCGCCCAGCAGCTCGACGTCGAGGTGCGCGGCGAGATCACCGAGTTCGACGTCAAGGTGCTCGAGCTCGCGGCGCTCAAGGGTGTCTTCTCCGACGTCGTCGAGGACCAGGTGTCCTACGTGAACGCGCCGCTGCTCGCCGCCGAGCGCGGCACCGCGGTCCGTCTGGTCACCGAGCCGGACAGTCCCGACCACCGCAACCTGATCACCCTCCGCGGCACCTTGGCAGACGGCTCGCAGGTCTCGGTCAGCGGCACCCTGATCGGCATCGCCCAGCGCGAGCGGCTGGTGGAGGTCAACGGCTTCGACGTCGACCTCGAGCCGACCGACCACCTCGCCTTCTTCACCTACGAGGACCGCCCGGGCATGGTCGGCACCCTCGGCGGCATCCTGGGCGACGCCTCGGTCAACATCGCGGGCATGCAGGTCTCGCGCGCCGCCCGCGGCGGCTCGGCCCTGGTGGCGCTGTCGGTCGACTCCGCGATCCCGGCGGAGACGCTGACCGAGATCGAGAGCGCCATCGACGCCACCGCGGTGCGCGCCGTCAGCCTGGTCTGAGCCGGGGTTGGCCACCGCTCCGCGTCGCACCCTCACCGACCTCGGACCACTCGCCCAGCTCCGGGCGGGGCGGCTGCCCCGGCGCCTGCTCCAGCTCTACACCGGGTTGGTGCTGTACGGCATCTCGCTGGCGCTGATGGTGCGCGGGAACCTCGGACTCGCGCCGTGGGACGTGCTGCACTCCGGCTTCATCCGCCACGTGCCGATCACCCTCGGCCAGGCGGTGGTGCTGTTCAGCTTCCTGGTGCTGCTGCTGTGGTTCCCGCTGCGTGAGACCCCCGGGCTCGGGACGATCTCGAACGCGGTGGTGGTGGGCCTCGCGGCCGACGCCACCCTGGTGCTGCTCGAGGCCCCGGACCCGATGGTGCTCCGGGTCGGGCTGATGGCTGCGGGGGTGGTGCTCAACGCCCTGGCCACCGCGATGTACATCGGCGCCCAGCTCGGCCGGGGCCCGCGCGACGGGCTGATGACCGGGCTGGCGCGCCGCACGGGCGGCTCGCTGCGGCTGATCCGCACCGGGCTGGAGGTCTCGGTGGTCGTCCTCGGCCTGCTGCTCGGCGGCGCCCTCGGGGTCGGGACCGTGGTCTACGCGCTGGCCATCGGCCCGCTGGCGCAGCGGATGCTGCCCACCTGGATCGTCCCGGTCGCACCCGCCGTCGTGGGCCGGGAAGTCTGACAGGCGGGCCTCGTGGTCCAGGTCACGGTGTGGTAACGATCGGCCGCTCGACCCCAAAGGATCTATCGCGAGTCCCCGTCCCCGACGTAGGCATGTCCTGCTCAGGGCCGTCCGTGGCCCGAGCCTTTTCGCGTGTCCGTCGGACCGCGTCGAGACACAGAGGGAGCAACGTGAAGAACAGACTCTTCAGCGCCAGGACGCCGGTGGCCATCGCCGCCGGTGCCTTGGTCTTCTCGGGCCTGGCGGTGTCCGCCACGGCCAGCGCCACCCCGCCCAGCGACACCGGCACCGCCGGACCGCGCGGGCTCGACAAGACCATGACGGGTCACGAGCCGGAGCACCCGCTGCCGATCAAGGCCAAGCAGGAGGCGATCCGCGACAAGGCGCTGCAGCGGATGGTCGAGGGAAAGCGCCCCTACGCCCGTGGCGCCGACGACACCACGCAGGTGCCGCTCGAGGTCGAGGGCAGTGACCGGATCTTCACGATCCTCGTCGAGTTCGGCAAGAAGGAGTACGACGACAGCAACCTGCCGAGCAGCGTCGAGCCCGGCACCTTCGACGACGACGCCCCGGTGGCCGACCCGCAGCCGATGCGGTTCAACGGCCCCAAGCACAACCAGATCCCGGCGCCGGATCGCGCGAGCGACAACTCCACGCTGTGGAAGTCGAACTACCGCAAGAAGCACTACAAGAACATGTACTTCAACCGGATGAAGAAGTACTACCAGAAGCAGTCCTCGGGTCGCTACACCTTCACCGGCGACGTCCAGGGCTGGGTCAAGGTGCCCTTCAACCAGGCGCTCTACGGTCGCGACTACTGCGGCGACGTCGTCTGCGGCTCCACCCAGGCCCTGGTCCGCGACGCGCTCGCGGTGTGGGTCGAGCAGAAGCTCGACGCCGGCATGCGGATGCGGTCCATCCGCAAGTACCTGCGCACCTTCGACCAGCAGGACCGCTACGACGCCGACGGCGACAACAACTTCGACGAGCCCGACGGGTTCATCGACCACATGCAGATCGTCCACGCCGGTGGCGACCAGGCCTCCTCGGACCCGAGCTACGGCTCCGACGCCATCTGGTCCCACCGCTGGTACGCCGCGCTGCAGAACACCTCGGTGCCCGGCTTCCCCGGCGTCGACATCGGGACCCGCGGGGGCTCGTTCTCCAGCAAGAAGATCCCGAACAACTCCACGGGCATCTACGCCGGTGACTACACCATCCAGCCGGAGAACGGCGGCCTCGGGGTGTTCGCCCACGAGTACGCGCACGACCTCGGCCTGCCCGACCTCTACGACACCTCCGGCAACACCGGTGGCGCGGAGAACAACACCGCCTTCTGGACCCTGATGTCCTCCGGCGCCAACATCGGCGACGGCGGCCCCGACGGCATCGGCGACAACCCGACCGACCTCGGCGTCTGGGAACTGTTCCAGCTCGGCTGGCTCGACCAGCAGGGCGACGGCGGCCCGGGCCCGTTCTACGACGTCTACTTCCCCGGGGAGTCGGCCAGCGGCACGCTGTCGCGCAACGTCCCGGCGACCAACGAGGGCTCGCAGGCGGCGTTCGTGCTGCTGCCGGACAACGCGGTCACCGAGCAGATCGGTGAGCCCTTCGCCGGCGAGAACATGTACTGGTCCGGCTCCGGGGACGACCTGAACAACACGATGGCGAAGACCCCGGTCGACGGCACCGCGTTCAGCGCCCAGGTCGACTACGACATCGAGGAGGGCTGGGACTACGCCTACCTCGAGGCCTCGAGCGACGGCGGCGGCACCTGGGCCACGGTGGAGACCAGCGAGTCGACGGACGAGAACCCGTTCGAGCAGAACCAGGGCAACGGCATCACGGGCAACAGCGGCGGCTGGACCGAGCTGACCGCCACCCTGCCCGCCGGCACCGACGCGGTGCGGTTCCGCTACTGGACCGACGTGGCGGTCGCCGAGCGCGGTCTGCTCGTCGACAACATCGCGATCGACGGTGAGCTGATCGGCACCGCCGAGGCCGAGGAGGGCTGGGAGTTCGACGGCTTCACCGTCACCTCGGGTACGGAGGAGAACGACTACTTCAACGCCTACGTCCTGGAGAACCGGCAGTACGACGGCTACGACAAGTCGCTGTCCTCGGCCTACAACTTCTCCTTCCCGTTCAACAAGCCGGACTTCGTGGAGACCTACCCCTACCAGAACGGGCTGCTGATCTCGTACTGGAACGAGGAGTTCTCCGACAACAACGTCGGCGACCACCCCGGTGGCGGCGAGGTGCTCCCGGTGGACGCCCACCCGGAGTTCCTGCACTGGCCCAACGGCGAGCTCGCCCGCCCGCGGATCGCGTCGTTCGACTCCACCTTCGGGCTGGAGAACACCGACCAGGTCACGCTGCAGCGTGAGCTGTCCGAGGGTGACGTGGAGAAGCTGGTCATCCCGACCCGCGACGCCGTCTCCACCTTCGACGACACCCTGAGCTGGTGGTCGAACGAGGACTACCACGGTGCGACCGGTGAGCACCTGGGCCGCTACCAGCCCGGCTGGTTCGGCGTCGACGTCCCGCAGACCGGGACGACGATCGAGGTGACGAGCACCAACGGCTCGTTGCTGAACTTCGACGTCTCGGTCGGCGGCGGCGCGCCGGAGTGACCGTCGTCCGCTGAGTGACACCGCCACGGCCCGCCCGGTCCACCCGGGCGGGCCGTGGTGCGTCCCGGGCTGTCGCCGCCGCCGGGCATGATGGGCTCGTGGCCCTCGACGTCGAGCTCGCGGAGATCCGGGACTTCCTGTCCTCCCACCCGCCCTTCGACCACCTGCCCGTCGAGGAGCTGACCCCGCTGCTGCCGCGGCTGGGCGTCGAGTACCGCCGCCGGGGCAGCCTGGTGCTGGCCGACGGGGCCGAGGTCGCCGAGCTGCTGGTCGTGCGGTCGGGCGCCGTCGAGCTGCGCGACGCCGCGGGACGGCTGGTGGAGCGGGGCGGGGCCGGCACCGCTGTCGGCGGGGAGGCGCTGGTCACCGGTTCCGCCCAGAGCGGCGACGTGACCGCGATCGAGGACACCCTGCTGCTCGTGCTGCCTGCCGCCGTGCTCGACCGGCTGCGCGCGGACCACCCCGCCCTCACGACCTGGTTCGACGCCAGGGCCGGCTCGCAGCTGCGGCCGGTGGTGCCGGCTCGGGGCGAGGACCCGCCCGGTGGGGTCATGCGCACCCGCGTCGGCGACCTGCTCACGCGCCCGCCGGTGACGGTCGAGAGGAGCACGACCGTGCGTGACGCCGCGGTGCTGATGAGCCGCGAGCGGATCTCCTCGGTGCTGGTCACCGACGACGGCCGGTTGGTCGGCATCCTCACCGACCGCGACCTGCGCAGCCGCGTGGTGGCGGCGGGGCGGTCCGGCGACACCCCCGTGCTGGAGGTGATGACACCGGACCCGGTGACGGGCACTCCCGACCAGCTCGCCCTCGAGGTGCTGCTCGAGCTCGTGCGTCGCAACATCCACCACCTGCCGCTGGTCGACGGTGACCGGCCGGTCGGTATGGTCAGCGCCACCGACCTGCTCCGGCTCGAGCAGGCCGACCCGGTCCACCTCGTCGGCGAGGTCGCCAAGGCGCTCGACACCGAGGCGGTCGCGGCGGTCGCCCGGCGGCTCGAGCGGGTGGTCGCCGGCCTCGTCCGCCAGGGCACGTCCGCCCTCGACACCGGCCGGATCGTCACGACCGTGGGGGACGCCGTGGAGCGTCGGCTGATCGAGCTGGCGCAGGCCGACCTCGGACCGGCCCCGGTGCCGTGGGCCTGGCTGACCCTGGGGTCTCGCGCCCGGTTCGAGCAGGCGCTCGGGCCCGACCAGGACCACGCGCTCGTGCTGGCCGACGACGCGGTCCGCGACGGTGTCGTGGACGCCGAGGTGGCGGCGTACTTCGCGCGGCTGGCCGAGCGTGTGACCGGCGGGCTGGAGACCGCGGGCTACCCGCGCTGCCGCGGCGACAAGATGGCCAGCAACCCGCAGTGGCGGCTGCCGCTGTCGGCGTGGCTGGCGCAGGTCGATCGCTGGGTGTCGACGCCGGCTCCCGCCGCCGTGGTCGATGCCTCGGTCTTCTTCGACCTGCGTCACCTGGCCGGCGACGCCTCGCTGACGGCACGGCTGCGCGACCACCAGGTCCGGGCCGCCAGCAGGTCCTCGTTGTTCCTCGCCCACCTCGCGTCCGCGGCGGCCACCCGCAACGTGCCCGTCGGCTTCTTCCGCAACCTCGTCGTCGAACGCTCCGGTGACCACCGCGACACGCTGGACCTGAAGAAGGGCGGGCTGTTGCCGCTGGTCGAGATCGCCCGGCTCCACGCGCTGGCCGTGGGGTCGCTCCGGACCACGACCCTGTCCCGGCTCGAGGACGCCGTCGCCGACGGCCGTCTCAGCGCCCCGCTGGCCGCGGACCTGCGCGACGCCTGGGAGTTCCTGTCGTTGCTGCGGCTGCGCCACCAGGCCGGCGAGGTGGCCGCGGACCGGCCGCCCGACAACCACGTCGCACCGGCCGGTCTCAGCTCCTTCGAGCAGCGCCACCTGCGGGCGGCCTTCGGCGTGATCCGGACCGCCCAGGGGGCCCTGGCCCAGCGCTACCCCGTCCGCACGCTGGCATGACTCCCGCTGACCGCACACCGGTGGCCGACCTGCGGCTGCTGGCCGTCGACCTCGAGACCACCGGACTCTCCTCCGCCCACGACGCGATCCTCTCGGTCGGGGTGGTGCCGGTCGACGGTGGCCGGATCGACCTCGGCCGGGCCCGCCGCTGGCTGGTCGCCCACGGCGACCCGGGCGCGGCGGTCACCGTCCACGGCCTCACCCACGACGACCTCGCGGCCGGGAGGCCGTTGCCCGAGGTGCTCGCCGAGCTGCGGCAGGCGCTGGCCGGCCGCGTGCTGCTGGCGCACCACGCGGCGTTCGAGACCGGCTTCCTGCGCGCGGCCCACCGATCCCTGGGCGAGCAACCGCCGGAGCCGTCGGTCGTCTGCACCCTGCGGCTCCAACGGCGGGTCCTGGCGCAGGCCGGGGTGCACGAGCCTCCCCGCGGTGCGCTGCGCCTGTGGCAGTCGCGCGCCCGGTTCGGCCTGCCCGCGGTGCGCGCCCACGACGCGCTCGGCGACGCGCTGGCGTGCGCGGAGCTCTACCTGGCGCAGGTCGCGGAGCTGGGGGAGGGACGCGCGCTGGTGCTGCGCGACGTCCGGTTGCGCAGCACGCTGTGGCAGCGCCTGGTTCGTCGGCTGCGTCGTCAGGTGCGTCGCCGATCGTCCAATCGCCGGGTCAGCGCCGCGTCGCGATGAGGGTCGCGGCGTCCGAGGCGACCATCACCTCGACGGTGGTGAACCGGTCGTCGGTCAGCCACTCCTCGCGGAGCGTGTCGACGCGCCCGTAGGTGATGGGCGGCCACTGCTCGCACGGGGCGAAGTCGTCGAGGACGACGATGCCGCCCTTCTCGACGAGGTCGGCCACGACGTCCACGCGGACCGACTCCGGGTCGTTCGCGTCGAGGTAGAGCAGCGAGAACGGGCCGGCGTCGGTGAGCGTGGCCCAGTCCGCGGCGCGGACCTCGACCTGGGGGTCGTCCTCGAAGATCTGGGCGGCCGCCCCGGCGAGGGTGGGGTCCAGCTCGGCGGTGAGGATGTGCGCCCCGTTGCGCACGCCCGAGCGCAGCCAGGCGGTCCCGACCCCGGTCCCGGTGCCGAACTCGGCGAGGGTTCCGGTCCTGGTGGCGGCCAGGGTCGCGAGCAGCCGCCCCGTCTCGTTGCGGCAGAACGAGACGTAGCCCGCCCGGCGGGAGACGTCGAAGGCGCGGCGGACGACGTCGGGAAGCTCGGGGGGTGCGCTCATGGGGTCGGAGTCTTCCAGTCGACGTCTTCCATTCCGGTACGCGCGTCTCGCATACCGAACGCCTCCGGGAAAACCCTCGCAGGTCCGAGGTGCCCGTCGTACGGTGGTCCCACCATGCGGAGCGTGTTCGTACTTATCGACTGCCGCGGCGAGGCCTGAGGAGCGGGCCACCTCGCCGCGGTGTTCGGCGTTGCGGCCCCTCGATCCTCCACAGATCTGCCTCCGCGGCGGGACCGCCAGCACGACGCGCGTGACCCGCCCTCTCCTGGAAGCACTCCGGCGTCCCGGCAGCGACCCTGCCGACGACGCCACCGGTGCTCCCGCCGCGGAGTCGACCACCTCGACACCACCGGCGACACCACCCGTGTCACGGAGACCAGGAGAACTGCCATGTACGAGATGTACCCGGACTGGGGTCCGGCCAGCCACGACCCGGCGAACCCGCACAGCTACGAGGCCGTCCAGGCCTCGCTCGACCTGCGGGACAACGGCGGCCAGCGCCCCGACGACAACTAGCCTCGGCGTCCATGACGACTCTGCGCAGTGCCGGCCATCGGATCGCGGTCATCGGGGGCGACGGCATCGGGCCCGAGGTGACCGCCGAGGCGCTCAAGGTCCTCGACGCCGCCTCGGACTCGACCTTCGAGCAGACCAGCTACGACCTCGGGGCCGAGCGCTACCTCGCCACCGGCGAGGTGCTGCCCGACAGCGTGCTCGCGGAGATCCGGGAGCACGACGCGATCCTGTTGGGAGCCGTCGGCGGCAGGCCGGGCGACCCGAACCTGCCGCCGGGCATCCTCGAGCGCGGGCTGCTGCTGAGGCTGCGCTTCGCGCTCGACCACTACGTCAACCTTCGCCCCTCCCGGGTCTTCCCGGGCGTGTCGACACCGCTCGCGGAGAGCGTGCTCGCGAAGGGCGACATCGACTTCGTGGTCGTGCGCGAAGGCACCGAGGGCCCCTACACCGGCAACGGCGGCACGGTCCGCGCGGGCACCCCGCAGGAGGTGGCGACCGAGGTGTCGCTCAACACCGCGTTCGGGGTGGAGCGGGTCGTGCGTGACGCCTTCGCGCGGGCGCAGGCCCGGCCGCGGCGCCGGCTGACGTTGGTCCACAAGACCAACGTGCTGGTCCACGCCGGGGCGGTGTGGTCGCGGGTCGTGGCCGAGGTCGGGGCCGACTTCCCCGACGTCGAGGTCGACTACCTCCACGTCGACGCGGCCACGATCTTCCTCGCCACGGACCCGGCGCGCTTCGACGTGATCGTCACCGACAACCTCTTCGGCGACATCCTCACCGACCTCGCCGCCGCCGTCACCGGGGGCATCGGCCTCGCGGCCAGCGGCAACGTCAACCCCGACCGCACCGCCCCGTCGATGTTCGAGCCGGTGCACGGCTCGGCACCCGACATCGCGGGCCAGCAGAAGGCCGACCCGACGGCGGCGATCCTCTCGGTCGCGCTGCTGCTCGAGCACCTCGGGGAGCCCGACGCGGCCGCCCGCGTGGAGAAGGCGGTCACCACCGACCTCGCGGAGCGAGCCGCGGGCACCTCCCGGCGTACCGCCGAGGTCGGGGACGCGATCGCGTCACGGCTGTAGCCGGCGGGGCCAGGACCCTTCGATAGGTTGACCCCCATGGAGATCAGTACCACCGCGAACGAGCGCCCGGTCCCCGACGCGGAGCTCACGGGCATCCTGGCCAACCCTGGCTTCGGCACCTACTTCACCGACCACATGTTCACGGTCGAGTGGACACCGGACGCCGGCTGGCACGACGCGCGGATCACGCCGTACGGCCCGCTGACCCTCGACCCGGCGACCGCGGTGCTCCACTACGCGCAGGAGACCTTCGAGGGGATGAAGGCCTACCGCCACGACGACGGATCGGTGTGGACGTTCCGCCCCGAGGCCAACGCCGCGCGGATGGTGCGCTCCTCCCACCGGCTGGCCTTCCCGGAGCTTCCGGTCGAGGACTTCGTCGAGGCCGTCGACACCCTCGTCACCTGCGACCAGCGCTGGGTGCCCGACAGCGTGGGGGAGAAGTCGCTGTACGTCCGGCCGTTCATGATCGCCTCGGAGACCTTCCTCGGCGTCCGGCCCGCCCAGCACGTCACGTTCATGGTCATCGCCTCGCCCGCCGGCGCCTACTTCAAGGGCGGGGTCAAGCCGGTCACGCTGTGGCTCAGCGAGGACTACACGCGTGCGGGCCGCGGTGGCATGGGGGCGGCGAAGACGGGTGGCAACTACGCAAGCTCGCTGGTCGCCCAGCAGGAGGCGATCGCCGAGGGCTGCGACCAGGTGGTCTTCCTCGACGCCCAGGAGGGGCGCTACGTCGAGGAGCTCGGCGGCATGAACCTCTACTTCGTCCACGCCGACGGCCGGATCGTCACCCCCGAGACCGGCACCATCCTCGAGGGGATCACCCGCGCCAGCATCATGGAGCTGGCCGGCAAGCTCGGCCACCCGGTCGAGGAGCGTCGGTTCTCGATCGAGGAGTGGCGCCAGGGCGTCGCGTCGGGTGACATCGTGGAGATCTTCGCGTGCGGCACGGCCGCGGTCGTGACGCCGGTGGGCAGCCTCCGCAGCGCCGACGGTGAGGTGCCCGCCCCGGCGAGCACCGACCTGACGATGCGGCTCCGGCAGGCGCTGGTCGACATCCAGTACGGCCGGGCGGAGGACAGCTTCGGCTGGATGCACCGCGTGTGCTGACCGGCGCCTGCGCCCCAGAGGCCGGCGAGGGCCGTAACCTGCAGGCGTGACCACAGCACCTCGTCCCGAGCCGGCCCCGCCGGGCATCCGGGTGGGCGACTACACCCTGCTGGCCCGGCTCGGCGAGGGTGGGATGGGCGTGGTCCATCTGGCCCGTCGGCCCGACGGCCACCGGATCGCGCTCAAGGTGCTGCGCCCGCACATCGTCGGCGACGAGGAGGCGCGGCAGCGTCTCGCGCGCGAGGTCAGCTCGCTGTCGCGGATCCGCAGCCGCTGGGTCGCGGAGATCGTCGACTCCGACCCGTGGGGCGACATCCCCTATGTCGCGACCCGCTACGTGCCGGGGCTCAGCCTCCACGAGCACGTCGCGCAGGAGGGTCCGATCCTCGGTGACGACCTGCGCTGGTTCGCCGAGTGCCTGGCCGAGGGCATCGCGTCCGTCCACGACGTCGGGGTGCTGCACCGCGACGTGAAGCCGTCCAACGTGCTGATGGAGGGACGCACCCCGATCCTCATCGACTTCGGGCTGGCCCGCGTGGCCGACGACCCGCGGCTGACCCACACCGGCTGGCTGCTCGGCACGCCGGGCTACCTCGCGCCCGAGATCCTCCACGGCGACGACGCCAGCCCTGCCTCCGACCTCCACTCCTGGGCGGCCACCGTGGCCTTCGCCGGGACCGGCCGCCCGCCCTTCGGGCGCGGCCCCTCGATGGCGATCATGGACCGGGTCCGCCGCGGTGAGCACGACCTCTCCGGGCTGCCCGAGGACCTCCGGCAGGTCGTCCACGCGGCGCTCCACCCCGACCCCGCCCGGCGCCCGAGCCTCGAGGAGCTCCTCGACTGGCTGGTCGACGGTCCGGTTCCGATGGTCGCGGCGCCCGCGCCCCACCTGGACGACGACGACCCGTACACGATCCCGCTGGCGCTGGCCGGGAGCGCCGACGAGCGCACCATCAGCTTCTTCGACGACGACGAGGAGGAGGAGGAGGCGGGGACCCGGCTGCTGAACGAGCCGCTGCCGCCGCCCCGGGCGAGCCTCGCCGAGCGCAGCCGCCGCGCCGGTCTGCTGGTGGCCCTCGCGGCGGGCGTGGCGACCGGCCTCACGGCCTACCCCTGGCTGACGCTGGTGCTGCTGGCCCTGGCCACCTGGTTCCTGCGCGGTGCCTCGCTGGCCGCCTCGGCGGCGGGGATGCGCCGGTCGGTGCGCGGCGCCCGGTGGTACGACGGCCCGCAGCTGCTGATCGCCTCTCCGTGGCACCTGGTCCAGGCGATCCCGGGGGCGGTGCTGCTCGTGCTGTGGAGCCTCGGCCTGGGGCTGGCGTGCGCCCTGATCTGCTATGCCGTCACGGCGGGGGAGCAGCTCACGCTGTTCGCGAGCGGACTGGTCACGGTGCTGGCGCTGTGGTTCGGTCCGGGTGGATCCCGGTTCCGGGGTCCCGTCACACGGATGGTGCAGCCACTGAGCCGCCGGTTCGGGCCCTGGCTGGTGCTGGGGGTCGTGCTCGTGGCAGGCGCGGCGGGGCTGGGCCTGCTCGCCGCCGAGCAGGGGACCCACTGGGACCCGGTCGGCAACCCGGTCGAGCGGCTGCCCTGACCGGATTGCGAGAAGCGGGTCTCGCTCCCCGGTCAGCAGTGGCACACTGGTCGGCATGTCCCACCGCACCACCGAGATCATTCGCTAGCGCGTCGAGTCCCTCGACGCGCCTACCTCCTGCACCCCAGGAGGTTTTTTTCTGCCCAGCCCCGGAGACCCAGATGGACCTGCACGGCGACTTCCACGTCTACGACACGACGCTGCGCGACGGTGCGCAGCAGGAGGGCCTGAGCCTCTCGGTCGCGGACAAGCTGACGATCGCGCGCCACCTCGACGGCCTCGGCGTCGGCTACATCGAGGGCGGCTGGCCGGGCGCGAACCCCAAGGACACCGAGTTCTTCCGGCGGGCCCGCGAGGAGCTCGACCTGCGGCACGCCCAGCTCGCCGCCTTCGGCGCGACCAGGCGGGCGGGCGTGAAGGCGGCCGACGACCCGCTGGTGGCCGCGCTGCGCGACTCCGGCGCCGGGGTCGTGACCCTGGTGGCCAAGTCCCACGACCGGCACGTCGAGCTGGCGCTGCGGACCACGCTGCAGGAGAACCTCGCCATGGTCCGCGACACGGTCGCCCACCTGCGGGCCGAGGGGCAGCAGGTGTTCCTGGACGCCGAGCACTTCTTCGACGGCTACCGCGCCAACCGCGACTACGCCCTGGAGGTGCTGCGCACGGCGTACGACGCCGGCGCCTCGGTGGTCGCGCTCTGCGACACCAACGGCGGCATGCTGCCGGGCTGGGTCGCCGACGTGGTCCACGACGTCGTGGAGACGACCGGGGTCCGGGTGGGGATCCACTGCCACAACGACACCGGCTGCGCCGTGGCCAACACGCTGGCCGCCGTCGACGCCGGCGCCAGCCACGTCCAGGGCACCATCAACGGGTACGGCGAGCGCACCGGCAACGCCGACCTGGTCAGCGTGGTCGCCAACCTCGAGCTCAAGCTGGACCGCCGGGTGCTGCCGCAGGGGCTGCTCGCGGACGCGACCCGGATCGCCCACGCGGTCGCCGACGTCACCAACTTCCCGCCCGCGAGTCGCCAGCCCTACGTCGGCACCAGTGCGTTCACCCACAAGGCCGGCCTGCACGCCAGCGCGATCAAGGTCGACCCGGACCTGTACCAGCACATGGACCCGGTCGGTGTCGGCAACGACATGCGGCTGCTGGTCTCGGACATGGCCGGCCGCGCCTCCATCGAGCTGAAGGGTCGCGAGCTGGGCTTCGACCTCTCCGGCGACCGCGAGCTGGTCACCCGGATCACCGACCGGGTCAAGCGGCTGGAGGGCAGCGGCTACACCTTCGAGGCCGCCGACGCCTCCTTCGAGCTGCTGCTCGTCGAAGAGGTCGAGGGGGTGCGCCCGTCGTACTTCGAGGTCGAGTCCTGGCGCGTGATCACCGAGACCCGCCCGGGGGAGGAGGCGCTCTCCGAGGCCACGGTCAAGCTGCGCTCGCAAGGGGTGCGCTACGTCGTCACGGGCGAGGGCAACGGACCGGTCAACGCCCTCGACCAGGCGCTGCGCGAGGCGATCGGTCAGGCCTACCCGGAGGTCGCGAAGTTCGAGCTGATCGACTACAAGGTCCGGATCCTCGACCAGGGCCACGGCACCGACGCGGTGACCCGGGTGCTGATCGAGACCACCGACGGCGAGTCGTCCTGGGTCACCGTCGGTGTCGGCGCCAACGTGATCGAGGCCTCGTGGGGTGCCCTGGTCGACGGGATGACCTTCGGCCTGCGGCGGCAGCAGGGCTGAGAGTCCTCAGCGACCGGCGATGCGACGGGCCAGGTCGACCCACCCGGCGCGGACGCGCTCCACGTCGAGCCCCTCGACTCCTACCTGCTGCTCCAGGATCGGCAGCTCCAGCGGTGCCATCAGTGCCACGGCGAGCAGCGGCAGGTCACCCTCGACGTCGAGCTCGCCGAGCAGGTGACGCACGTGGGTCATTGCGAAGGAGTACGCCGCGAAGGAGCGGGTGCCCGACCGGCCGGCGTTGCGGATCAGGTCGGCGTGCAGCAGCGTCGTCTCGAGCCGGCTGCGCCCGAAGGCGAGCAGTCGTTGCCACGGGTCGGCGCCAGGCCCCAGCGGTGGGGGGCCGGACAGCACCGCCTGCTGCCACTGCATCTCCGAGCGGTTGAGCAGTGCCCCCATCAGTCCCTCCCGGGACTGGAAGCGTCGGAACAGGGTGCCCTTGCCGATCCCTGCCGCGGCGGCGATCGCGTCCATGGTCAGGCAGTCGGGACCGACCGTCTCGAGCAGCCGCGCGGCGGTGGCGAGCGCTCGCTCCCGGTTGCGCGCCGCGTCGGCGCGCTCGGGGTGCGGCGCGTCGGCCATCGGGAGCAGCTCGGGCATCCCGTCAGCCTAGAACCATGCGTTCGGCCCGGCGTCGGAATATAAGCGGACCGCAGTCCGTTTGTTCGACCATGACAGCACCGATCCCCACCAGCGTCCTGGTCCTCCTCGGCAGCCTGCGCGCCGACTCCCTCAACCGTCGGATCGCCGAGCTCCTCGCCCGCCGCGCCCCCGAGGGCGTGACCGTGTCGATCGCCGAGGGCCTGCAGGAGATCCCGTTCTACAACGAGGAGCTCGACGGCGACACGGTCCCCGCGGCTGCCGCCCGGCTGCGCGACCAGGTCCTGGCCGCCGACCGGGTCCTCGCGGTGACCCCGGAGTACAACGGCACCATGCCGGCCGTCCTCAACAACGCCCTCGACTGGCTCTCCCGGCCCTACGGCACCGGCGCCCTCGCGGGCAAGCCGTTCGCCGTGATCGGCGCGACCCCCACGCCGTACGGCGGGAAGTGGTCGCACGACGACGCCCGCCGCTCCGCCGGCATCGCCGGTGCCCGCGTGTTGGCCGACGTCGTGGTCTCCCAGTCCGCCCTCGGGGTCGACGTGCTCACCGACGAGGTCGTCGTCGCGCGGCTGCTCGGCGCCCTCGAGGCCCTCGTCCGCGCCGAGCTCGACCAAGCCGCCTGAGCTCCCGTCTCGACCACCGCGCCGGCGCGGGGTCAGTCGGGGTCGCCGACGCCGCGGGCGTCGAGCGCCTCCCCGGTCTCGCGGGCGTGCGCGACCGACCGCAGCACCAGCGGCACCAGCCGGGCGCGCGGGTCGCGGTCGAGCCCGCGGGCCCGGGCGGCGTCCCGGGTCTGCTGGGCGAGGTCGAGGGTGGTCGGGACCGCCCGGATCATCAGCGCGAAGGCCAGGCCGACCCGTTCGGGGTCGACGCCGAGGCGACGCAGCGGTCCCAGGCCGCGGGTCACGGCGTCGAGCACCTCGTCGACCGGCGTGGTCATGGTCAGCACCGTCGCCAGCACGACCAGCCCCAGCAGGTCTGCGCTCACCTCGGTGCCGCGCTCCCACCCGCGCTGCCATGTCGTGTACGCCGCGAGCACCGCGGTCGTCAGCAGGATCAGCCGCAGGCTGCGCAGCAGCGGCCGCAGTCCCGCCCCGGACCAGACGGCGACGCCGAGGGTGAGCAGCAGGAAGACCAGCGCGCTGATCGGACCCCGTACCGCGACGACGACGACGCTCACGACCATCAGGCCGAGCAGCTTCGCCGACGCTGGCAGCCGGTGCAGCAGCGTGCCTCCCGGCTGGTAGAGCCCGAGCAGGCTCATCGGGGTCCCCGCGAGGTCACGGGGCTGCGCAGCGTCGAGGAGTGCCTCACACCCGGCTCCGGTACGTCGCGACCACCTCGTGGGGGTCGCCGTCGGCGACCACCCGGCCCGCCTCGACCAGCAGCGCCCGCTCGCACCGGGTGGCCAGCTCGAGGTCGTGGGTCACGAGCAGCAGCTGCTGGGGCAGCCCGAGCAGCAGGTCCGTGACCGCGCGGGTGTTGCGCAGGTCGAGCAGGGTCGTGGGCTCGTCGGCCACCAGCACGTCGGGGTCGGTGGCCAGCACGCCGGCGAGCGCGAGCAGCTGACGCTGACCGCCGGAGAGCGAGTGGACGCTGCGGTCGGCGAGGTCGGCCAGCCCGTAGCGCGCCAGCACCCCGACGGCCCGGTCGCGGCGCTCGTCCTTGTCCTTGACCTGCCGCCGCAGCGACAGCGCGACGTCCTCGACGACGGTCGGCATCACCAGCTGCGCGGCCGGGTTCGTGAAGCAGAAGCCGACCCGGCGGCGTACGGCGGGGCCTTCCTCGGCGACGTCGAGGCCGTCGACCAGCACCTGCCCGGTGGTGGCGGTGACCAGGCCGTTGACCAGCCGGGCCAGGGTGGACTTGCCCGAGCCGTTGGCCCCGACCAGTGCGATCCGCTGCTCGGTGAGCGTCAGCGACGTCTCGGCGAGAACGGCGACGTCACCCTCGGTGGTGGGGAGGCGGACGGTGACGTCGTGGAGCTCGATCCGGCTCACGCAGGAGTGCGGCTGGCGGTCGCCGGCTCGGTCGACCGGGTCGGGCGACCCAGCAGGTCCGGGAAGGCGCGGTGGACGGCCGTGGCGACGACCGCCATGGCGAGGTTCTTGAGGGCGTCGCCCAGCCAGAAGGTCAGGTCGAGGCGGAACGCCTCGCTCCACGTCATGTCGGCGCGCAGCACGAGGCCGGTGATGCCGAGCGGGTGGATGAAGGCGAAGCTGCCCACGAGGCCGGCCAGGAAGATCAGCGGGACGCTGGTCGCGAGCTGGTGGCGGGGGAGCCGCGTGACCAGCAGCCCGCAGAGCCCGGCCGCCAGCGGGAAGCCGATCAGGTAGCCGCCGGAGGGCCCCACGAGGACGCCGAGGCCGGCCCCGCCGCCGGAGAAGACCGGGAGACCGGCCGCCCCGACCACGACGTAGAGCAGCGCCGCGAGGAAACCCCGCCGGGCGCCGAGCACCGCACCGCAGAGCAGCACCGCGAAGGTCTGCAGCGTGATGTCGACGACGCCCACCTCGATGGTCGGGAGCAGCGCGCAGACCGCGATGAGGGCGGCGAAGCCGGCGATGAGGGCGAGGTCGGTGCTGGTGGAGCGGCGGGCGGCAGCCATGCGGAGGTCCCTCTCGGAATGGAACTGAACGGCGTTCAGGTTAGCATCGGGACATGCGCTACCGCCGAGAGGACCTCGTCACCCGGGCGCTGCTGGTGCTCGACGACCACGGCCTGCCCGACCTGACGATGCGACGGCTCGGCGGCGAGCTCGGGGTCCAGCCCAGCGCGCTCTACCACCACTTTCCGAACAAGCAGGCGCTGCTCGCCGCCGTCGCCGACGAGATCCTGGCCCGCGGCTCCCGCCCGCTGCCGGTCGCGGGCTGGGAGGACCGGGCCCGCGCCGCCTGCGACGCGCTGCGTGACGCCTGCCTGGCGTGGCGGGACGGCGCCGAGGTCGTGGCGACCGCCCGGGCCTTCGGCCTCGGGGGCGCCGCGCCGTACGACGAGCTGGTCGGCGTCCTGCAGGACGGGACCGGGGACGACGACCTGGCCGCCACCGCCGCGCGCACGCTGCTCCACTTCGTCCTCGGTCATGCCATGGACGAGCAGCTGCAGCGCCAGGCGGGGAGTGCGGGTGCCCAGCTCGCCCCCTCGGCCTCGGACCCGCTGCGCGACTTCACCGCCGAGGTCACCACCGGGGTCGACCTGGTCCTCGCCGGCCTCCGGTCGCGGGTGGTCGGGTAGTCCCCGCGGCGCGAGCTCAGGGGGTGACGTCGACGTCGGCGCCGAGCAGCTCGGCGAGCATCACGGCGCCGGGGAGGTCGAGGCGGGTGCGGCGGAGCCGGGCCGCGGCGAGGTCGACCCGGTCGAGCGAGGCGCCCCGGAGGTCGGTCTCGTGGAGGGTGGTGTCGCGCAGCGAGGCGCCGTCGAGCCGGCAGCCGCGGAGCACCGCCTTGCCGAGGTCGGCGAGCGACAGGTCGGCCTCGCGCAGGTCGAGCCCGCTGAGGTCGACGGAGGTGAGCTTCGCGCCACGCATCGAGACCCCGCGCCACACCCCGCCGATCACCCGGATCGGGCGCAGCGTGCACTCCGCGAAGTCGGCGCCGCTGACCTTGCAGCCCTCCAGGGTCGCGTCGAAGAAGTTGCAGCGGCGGAACGTGCTGGCCACGAACGAGGTGGAGACGTGGGTGGAGGAGTTGAACCGGACGCCGGCGAAGGTGCAGCCGTCGAACACCGCACCCCGCGTGGTGGCCTCGGAGAGGTCGACGTCGGTGAACGTGCAGTCGGTGAACCGGGCGGCACCGAGGTCCTCGGCGTACCAGTCCTCGTCGCGGAAGTCGCGGCCCACGACCGGGTCGGGGAACAGTGCGGACGGCTCAGACATCGAAGGTCCCGCCGCTACGCCAGTACTGGCCCTCCTCGCGGGTCAGGAAGTCGTTCTCCACGAGGTAGCGCCGCAGCGCCGCATGGTCGGGATGGACCTGGTTGAGGATGTCGTTGACCTCGGGCTCGGCGTAGACCCGCCCGGGCTCGAAGCGCTGCGCCAGGTGGTCGAGGACCACCAGCAGCTTCGCGTGCCGGGACGGGATCGTGTGCAGCCGGCCGTCGGCCGTGAGGAAGTGTCCGAGCACCCGCTCGGCGTCGTCGCTGGCCATGGCGTCACCGTAACCGGGCCTGCCGTCACCCGACGGAGAGCAGGCGCGCGCACTCCTCGACGAGCGCGGCCCGGACCGGCGCGGCCCGCTCCGCGAATTCCGCCTGCGCGGCGGCGTACTCCCGCTTGCCCTCCGCGGTCTCGATCGGCACCGGGGTCCACTCCTCGCCGGTGGGGTCGAGCCGCACCCCGCTGAGGTCGTACGGCGCGGCGCGCATGTCGAGCACCCGGATGTCCCACGCCAGCTCGAAGGCGTCGGCCACCAGGTCCGAGCAGATCATCGGGCTGAGCCGGAAGGCGTGCTTGTAGAGGTCCATCCCGGCGTGCAGGCACCCCGGCTGCTCGAAGTCAGGCCGGTCGTCGCGGCCCGGCTGCAGGGTGTTGCGGGGTCTGGCCTCCGCGGTGAAGAACCGGAAGGCGTCGAAGTGGGAGCACGCGATCCGGTGCGACTCCACGACCGTGTCGGTGCCGCCCCCGCCGAGCCGCAGCGGCTGCGGGTGCCGGGTCCCGTCCGCGCGGTAGACCATCGCCCACTCGTGCAGCCCGAAGCAGCCGGTGTGGGCAGGTCGGGACGCCGTCGCCGCCAGCAGCCGGTGGGTCGCCTCCAGCAGCGGTCGCTGCGACCGGACGTGCTCGTCGTCGACCGCTGCCGGGTGACCGGGGTGCCACCGCAGCAGCCGGGCCGGCCGCTGGGAGTAGTAGGTGAACAGGAAGTCGTGGACCGGGTGCTGCTCGCCCCGCGCCCGGCGCGCCAGGTGCGGCTCGACGTAGGGCGCGAGCCGGGCCGTGTGAGCCTCGGCGCGCGCTTCGTAGGCGGCGCGGGTGAGAGTGTCGACGGCCACCCCCCGAGCGTACGAGAATGACCCGATGAGCGACGACGCGCCCGCGGCGGACGCGCTGCGGCGCGCGCACCTCCATGCCCTGACCTGGCTGGCCACGCTGCCCGAGCGCCCGGTGCCGCCGCAGGCCCAGGTGGCCGAGGTCGTCGAGCGGCTCGGGAGGGCGCTCCCGGACGGCGCCACCGACGCTGCCGACGTCATCGACCTGCTGGCCGCCGCGTGCGAGCCGGGCCTGACCTCGATGCCGTCGGGCCGGTTCTTCGGGTTCGTCATCGGCGGCACCCACCCCGCCGCGCTGGCCGCCGACTGGCTGACCTCCGTCTGGGACCAGAACGCCGGGATGCGCACCGTCACTCCGGCCCACACCGCGGTCGAGGACGTCACCGAGACCTGGGTCCTCGACCTGCTCGGGCTGCCGGCCGGCTGCGCGGTCGGCTTCGTCACCGGCGGCACCATGGCCAACTTCACGTGCCTGGCTGCCGCGCGCGACGCCGTGCTCGCCCGGGCGGGCTGGGACGTCGCCGAGCGCGGCCTGGCCGGTTCCCCCGGCGTGCGGGTGCTGGTCGGGGCGGAGCGGCACGACTCGGTCGACCTGGTCCTGCGCTACCTCGGGCTCGGCGCCCCCGAGGTGGTGGCCGCCGACGACCAGGGCCGCCTCGAGCCGATCGCACTCCGCAGCGCCCTGGCCGGCACTGACGGCCGACCCACCGTGGTGTGCCTGCAGGCCGGCAACCTCCACTCCGGCGGCTTCGACCCGTTCCGGGAGGCGATCGCGGAAGCCCACGAGCACGGCGCCTGGGTGCACGTCGACGGCGCGTTCGGGCTCTTCGCCGGCGCCTCCCCCCGCCACCGCCACCTGGTGGCGGGCTTCGAGGACGCGGACTCCTGGGCGACCGACGCCCACAAGACCCTCAACGTCCCCTACGACTCGGGACTCGCGATCGTGCGGGACCCGGCGGCGTTGCGGCAGGCGATGTCGATGACGGGGGAGTACCTCGTGCGGGACGCCGCCGGCGACCCGTTCGAGAAGGTCCCCGAGCTCAGCCGCCGCGGTCGTGCGCTCCCCGTCTGGGCGGTGCTGCGATCCCTCGGGCGGCACGGCGTCGCCGACCTCGTGGACCGGATGGTCGGCCATGCCGCCACGTTCCGCACGGGTATCGAGGCGATCGAGGGGGCCGAGGTCCTCAACGAGGTCGTCTTCACCCAGGTCTGTGCCGCCTTCGGGGACGACGACCGCACCCGCGACGTGGTCGCGCGGATGCTCGCCGACGGCACCGCCTGGACCACCGGCTCGATCTGGCACGGCCGCGCGGTGCTGCGGATCTCGGTCAGCAACTGGTCGACCACCGACCAGGACGTGGCGCGCACGCTGGCCGCCCTGCGGAGCGCCGCCGAATCGGGGCACCATCCGCCCCCTCGATAGGGTCGGCTCGTGCGTATCGCAAGGTTCACCACCGGTGAGGACCCCCAGTACGGCGTGGTCACAGGAGAGCTCGACGAGCACGGGCAGCCCGAGGAGGACGCGCGGATCGTCGCGCTCGCGGGCGACCCGCTCTACCTGGGCGTCAAGGCGACCCAGGAGGAGCACCGGCTGAGCGAGGTCCGCCTGCTCGCGCCGGTGCTGCCCCGCAGCAAGGTGGTCGGGATCGGGCGCAACTACGCCGCCCACGCCGCCGAGCTCGGGCACGACCTGCCCGAGGAGCCGTTGATGTTCCTCAAGCCGAACACCAGCGTCATCGGGCCGGGGGAGGCGATCCACTACCCCAAGCAGACCGAGGACCTGCACTACGAGGGCGAGCTCGCCGTCGTGATCGGCCGGATCTGCCGCGACGTCCCCGCCGCCCAGGCCACGGACGTCATCTACGGCTACACCATCGCGAACGACGTGACCGCCCGCGACCTGCAGCAGAGCGACGTGCAGTTCACGCGGGCCAAGGGATTCGACACCTTCTGCCCGCTCGGGCCGTGGATCGAGACCGACATCGACCCGCAGGCCTTCGCCGACGGGGTCTCGGTGCGCACGTACCTCAACGGCGACCTCGTCCAGGACGGCTCGACCCGGGACCTGATCTTCGACATCCCGACCCTCGTCGCCCACGTCAGCAGCGTGATGACGCTGCTCCCGGGCGACGTCATCCTGACTGGCACCCCCGAGGGTGTCGGCCCCATGGAGGTCGGTGACGAGGTCGAGATCTCGATCGCCGGCCCCGGCGTCCAGCTCGGCAGCCTCACGAACAAGGTGGAGAAGCGTTGAACACCCCTGCCCCGGCCGACGTGCGCGTCCGGTTCTGCCCCTCGCCC
The DNA here is from genome assembly GCA_963795215.1 of uncultured Actinomycetota bacterium. Lineage (GTDB taxonomy): Bacteria > Actinomycetota > Actinomycetes > Propionibacteriales > Nocardioidaceae > Nocardioides. The sequence continues at coordinate 329,656 of CAWCGW010000003.1, read as the reverse complement.
ACCGGGTCGCCCCACGTGGGCTTCGCCCGGTCCGCGCTCTACAACTGGGCCTTCGCCCGCCACCACGGCGGCACGTTCGTCTTCCGGGTCGAGGACACCGACAAGGAGCGCAGCACCGAGGAGTCCTACGCCGGGATGATCGGCGCGATGCGCTGGCTCGGCCTCGACTGGGACGAGGGCCCCGAGGTCGGCGGCCCGCACGGCCCCTACCGCCAGTCCGAGCGCACCGAGATCTACCGCGACGTACTGGGCCGGCTCGCCGAGTCGAAGTTCACCTACGACTGCTTCTGCACCACCGAGGAGGTCACCGCCCGCCGCAAGGAGGCCGGCTCCAAGGTGCAGGGGTACGACGGCTTCTGCCGCGAGCTCTCCGCGGAGCAGCGTGCGGCGTTCGAGGCCGAGGGCCGCTCGGCGGTCGTCCGGTTCCGGATGCCCGACGGCAGCGTCGCCTGGACCGACCTGGTCCGCGGTGAGGTGACCTTCGAGACCGAGTTCGTCCCCGACTTCGCGCTCTGCCGCGCCAACGGCGACCCGCTCTACACACTCGTCAACCCCGTCGACGACGCGCTGATGGGGATCACCCACGTGCTGCGCGGGGAGGACCTGCTCTCCTCCACGCCCCGCCAGATCCCGCTCCACCGCGCGCTGGTCGAGCTCGGTCTCTCGCAGGCCGTGCCGCAGTTCGGCCACCTGCCGCTGGTGATGGGGGAGGGCAACAAGAAGCTCTCCAAGCGCGACCCGCAGGCCCACCTGTTCATGTACCGCGACGCGGGCTTCCTGCCCGAGGGCGTCCTGAACTACCTCGCCCTGCTGGGCTGGGCGATCGCCGCCGACCGCGACGTGTTCACGCTCGAGGAGATGGTCGAGAAGTTCGACATCGGCGACGTCAACCCCAACCCGGCGCGCTTCGACCTCAAGAAGGCCGAGGCGATCAACGCCGACCACATGCGGATGCTGCCGATCGAGGAGCTGACCCACCGGGTGCTGCCGGTGCTCAAGGAGGCCGGGGTCGTGGGCGACCCCGTCCACGACTCCGATGCCCAGCTGCTCGAGCTGGCGATGCCGCTGGTGGCCGAGCGGATGAACAAGCTCACCGAGGCCCCGGCCATGCTCGACTTCCTGTTCGCCGACGAGCAGTCCTTCGAGCGTCACGAGGAGCTCGACGACGCCGGTCGCGACGTCGTCCGGGCGGCCCGGGAGGCGCTGACCGGGCTCGAGCACTGGTCGACGGCCGAGATCGAGGACGGCGCTGCGCCGCTCGCTGGTCGAGGAGCGTGGGCTCAAGCCGCGGCTCGCCTTCGGCCCGGTGCGGATCGCGGTCTCCGGCCGCAAGGTCTCGCCGCCGCTGTTCGAGTCGATGGAGCTGCTCGGCCGTGACCGCTCGCTGGTCCGGCTGGACGGGGCGCTGGCATGAGCCAGCCACCGATCGGCGACCCGACCAGCGCGACGCCGGCCCCGCCCGCGGCGTACGGCGGGCTCCCGAGCGAGGACCCGTACGCGAGCGACCCCTATGGGCGGGTGCCCGCGGCAGGTGCACCGGGGGAGCCCGGGAAGGTCGGGCTGCCCTACCACCTGCTGCTGCGTGGCGGCTGGTCCGGGACCTGGTGGCGCGCGCTGATCGGGGTCCTGGTGCTCGCCATCGGGATGATGATCGTGCTCCCGCTGGTCGTGCTGGTGCCGTTCCTGGTCTGGTACGCCGTCACCGGCCAGGACGTCGGTGCGCAGCTCTCGTCGTTGGTCGACCTGGCCGACCCGACGCCGGCGAGCCTGGCCTACCTCAACCTCACGCTCGCGGGCCTGATCCCGCTGACCTGGGTGATCGTCCGGCTGGTCCACGGGCTGCGACCGCGCTGGCTCTCCTCGGTGCTGCCGCGGATCCGCTGGCGCTTCCTGGCCGTGTGTCTCGGCCTCTCCGTGGTGGCCCTGATCGCCACCGTCGTCGTGTCCGCGCTGGTCCCGCAGGACGCCGCCGCGTCGATGTCGGGCGAGCTGAACCCGATGACCCCGACGCTGCGTGACTTCCTGCTGGTCGTGCTGCTGCTGACGCCGCTGCAGGCGGCCGCCGAGGAGTACGCGTTCCGCGGCTACCTGCTCCAGGCGTTCGGCGGGCTGGTCCGCCACCCGGCGTTCGCGGTGCTGCTCTCCTCGTTCATCTTCGCCCTCGCCCACGGCGCCCAGGACCTGCCGATCTTCTTCGACCGGTTCGCGTTCGGGGTCGTCGCCGCGACGCTCGTGGTCGTGACCGGCGGTCTCGAGGCCGGCATCGCGATGCACGTGCTCAACAACTGGCTGGCCTTCGGTGCGACCCTCGCCTTCGGTGACATGAGCAGTGCCCTGAACCCCGCCGGCGGCTCGTGGTGGAACATCCCGGTGACGCTCACCCAGTCCCTGACCTACCTGGCACTCGCGTGGTGGGTGGCACGCAGGATGGGCCTCGCGACCCGCACCGACCCGGCCGTTTTGGCCGCTCCCGAGGCTCGCGTGTAAGGTTTCGCCCGGCCCTCAGGGGTCACCGGCGGGGCCGCAAAGGCCTGCCACCATTGGGATATGGTGTAATTGGCAGCACGACTGGTTCTGGTCCAGTTAGTCTAGGTTCGAGTCCTAGTATCCCAGCGAGATCCCGGCGTCACCGTCAGCGGAGGCCCGGGATTTGGTCTGGAACCACGGCCCCGGCTAGGGTTTCGTCCGCTGCGAATCGCAGTGAAGTACATGCCCCCGTTGTGTAGCGGCCTAGCACGCCGCCCTCTCAAGGCGGTAGCGCCGGTTCGAATCCGGTCGGGGGTACAGAGACGAGAGCGGTCCTGACCAGCAAGACGCTGGGAGGGGCCGCTTCGTCGTTCCGGCCCGCAGCTGTCTCTGGGGTTCCCGGACAGCCGAGGTGCCACCCCGACCCCGGTGTGCGGAGCGCAGCGCGGCGCCCCTCCTCGGGGCGAGGCCCCGTGACATCGGCTGCGCGATCGGTCCGCGTGGTCCGACGTCAGGCGTCCAGAGGTAGTGCCCGGGAGACCGTGATGCTGCTCTGGCCCGTGGTGTACCCCAGATGCTCGTTGAGGCGCAGCATGCGGGAGTTGCCCGCCTGGGTCCAGGTGTAGAGCTCGCCCACTCCGTTGGCTGCGGCCCAGCGCAGCGTGCGGCGCTTCAGGTGTGAGGCAACGCCACGGCCACGCCAGTCCCGGCGTACCGCCGTCAACGCGTTCTCGGCGCGGACCGGCCGGTCTGCGTCCACGTCGAGACCCGCGCAGCCGATCACCTCGCCGTCCGACACGGCCAGGAACATGGGGTCGCCACGCCAGGAGCTGTCCCACTGCGTGGCGCTGATCTCCAGCGGCGCGTACACAGCGAAGTCGGCCAGCACCTCCTTGCCGAACCTCTCGAAGCAAGCGGCCCACAGTCCCGGCTGCTCGGCCTACCTTCTTATGAACATGGTCGCCACCCGAGCTGTCCCACTGCGTGGCGCTGATCTCCAGCGGCGCGTACACAGCGAAGTCGGCCAGCACCTCCTTGCCGAACCTCTCGAAGCAAGCGGCCCACAGTCCCGGCTGCTCGGCCAAGGTGACCACTTCGACCCCGGCCGGAAGCGGCGCGGGCGGCGGCTCGTCGCCGACGGTGCGGACCTGTTCGATCTGACGGTCCACCTCGACGAATCCGAACCTGTCGGCGAAGGCCAGCGACCCGGCGTCGTCGACCTGCGCCCTCAGCATCGGCAGGCCCAGACCCACGCAGTGCTCGGCCAATGCGCGCAGGAGCGCTGACCCGACACCGGCACGGCGACACTCGGTCCGGACCATCGGGGCAGCGAAACCGACGCCAGCGGTGGCGGATCGGTCGGCCACCCCGCAGCCGACCACGTCGCCGTCCCGGTCCGCGAGCAGCAGCAACCGGCTCGATGAGTCCTCGGCCCGCAGCTCGGCCACGGTGCTGCACCGCTCGCCGGGTACGACGGCGATCCGGACCGCCCGCCACGCTTCGTAGTCATCGTCACCCACGCAGACGATGAGCTATCTCCCGCATGGTGGGCAACCTATCGGCAACGGGCGGACTCGAACAGGTGACCGGGACCGGAGAGTCTCACAGGGCGCAGCTCGCCGACGTGCGCTTCCGAGAGAAGCTCAGCCAGGTAGGGGTGCATGGCGATCCGTCCTTCCAGGCAGTCGTGGGCCTTGTGGCGACGAGGAGCTAGGGGTTGCGGTCGACGTGATCGTGGATGACGGCTGCCAGCAGTTCGGCCGGCGGGACGGCGTAGGCAGCCCCGTCCCAGTCGTAGGTGCCGCAGGCCCTGACGTCCCCGTCTCCGCCGTCTCGGAGGCAGTCCTGGATGCGGTCGGGGTCGATCGCGACCCCGTTGACCCGCAGCGCCGGAAGTGGCCCCGTGCCGTGGGTGGCTGGGTCGGGCCGGGTCGTGACGCGCACGAGCACCGCGGTGCCCCTGGCCGCCAGCTCCAGCGCCAGGAGGGCGGCGGCATCGTCGATCTCCTCGATCGCGTGCTGACAGGGCACACAGCTGGTCGACTCGGGCATGAGCAGCTCGACGAGGACACGGTCCGTCGGGGGCTGTGCGTGATCGGCCGACAGGGTCAGGACGGGAGTGCTGGTCATGGCACCGCCTTCGGGGTGTGGTCTGTGACAGCCACTCAGACGGAGCCGGAGACCGAAGGACGCACTCTCGTCGAAGCCGGGTGCTTCGACAGGGCTGGCGCTGTCGTCAGGCTGGGCAAGCGCAGTCGGCCCCGCTGCGGGACTCGAACTCCTGAATCTCGCCCCGCACGTCGAGCTGCAGCCGGCAGCACGCCGTGAGGGCGGCCCGGAGGGCTCGCCGACCGCGCTGCACGCGGGACTTCATGCCTGAGACCGAGAGTCCGGCGGCGCTGGCCGCCTCGACCTGGGTCACGCCGGAGAGGTCGACGAGCTCGACAGCGGCTGCCTGGTCGGCAGGAAGCAGCCGTAGCAACGGTCGGACGCACGCGGCCAGGTCGGTCAGGGCCGATCGGCTGTCCTCCTCCGCGGCAAGGTCGGCGACAGGACGCTCGGGCACGTCCTCGGTCGTCACCTCACGCCGGTGGACGGCTGCGCGGTAGTGGTCGGTGATCGCGTTGCGGGTGACGACGAAGAGCCACGCGAGCAGGGTCTGACGGTCGCGGTGCGCATCCGAGTTCTGCAGCATCCGCAGGGCCACCAGCTGCAAGATGTCGTCGGCATCCTGGGGGCGGGACACACGGCGACCGATGAACGTGCGCAGCTCGCCGGAGAACTCTCTCCACACGTCCTCGAGCGGTTCGGGCGTGGGGCGTGGACCCGCGTCCATCTCGTCTGCGGTCATGAGTGGCTCCTCGTCGTGAGGCCGCGGGGGCGGGGTACCGCCCACCAGCCATGGTGCCATCGTATCGACGTTTGTCAATATGTGGGCCGGGTCGGGTCCTCTGCTGCGTCCTCTCGGGCAGGTCGACGTCTGAGCCCCTGCACACACATCGACGAAAGGGCAAGAAGATGACCACACAGCCGACCGACTCCCGATCCCAGGCTCCTCTGGCGGACCCTGCGACGACCCCGGCCGAACCTTCGTCCTGCTGCTCGTCGTCGAAGCAGGCGACATGCTGCGACGTCAGCGAGAAGTCCAGCTGCTGCGGTGCCCCGGCCGACGCCGGGGGTGGCTGCGGCTGCCAGTGACGATCGGAGGTGCGTGCCCGCGCCGAGCAGCCCCCTTGACCCGCGGTGCCCCGCCTCCGACCGTCAGGAAGGCAGCAGGGGCCACCGGTCGAGCACCGATGCCAGTGACCAGGCGCCGTCGGTCCAGTTCGAGAGCACGGTGTGGGTGGTGCGCGTGGAGGGCCAGTGCTTGCTGAGGCACGACACGCCTGCGTCGTACCCCTCGAGCCACACTGCCTCGCCGGTCTGGTGCACGTGGAAGCCCAGGCCGTACCTTCGGCGCTCCTCTGGCCAGCTGTGGTGAGGCTGCACCATCTGGGCGACCCGGGCCGGCTCCAGGATCTCTCCCCCGAACAGTGCCGTCCAGAACGCTCGCAGATCGGCGGCGGTCGAGTACAGACCACCGTCACCGACGCCGGCCACCGGCAGGTGCAGCACGTTGGTACGCAGGCCCTCGGGTCCGAGATAGCCGAGCGCAGCCGCGCCGGGCAGCTCGTCGGAGCGCAGGAACGCGGTGTCGGCCATGCCGGCGGGCTCGGTGACACGGAGGCGCACCAGGTCGTGGTACGTCGTGCCGCTGGCACGCTCGGCGAGGATGGCGAGCAGCACGTAGCCGCCGTTGTTGTAGGTGAACCGCTCGCCGGCTGCGCAGACAGCAGGCAGGTCGTCGAGGACCGACAGATAGCTCTCCGCGGTGTCCAGGGTGTGCACTGGTCGTGTCAACACGTAGTCAGTCACGCTGTCCAGCTCGTTCTCGTCGAGGTAGTCGCCGATCCCGGACGTGTGGCCGAGCAGGTGCTCGACGGTGACGTCGTCGGGCACCAGGGGAAGGTCGTCGCCCAGCAGGGCGCGGGCGGGGGTGGCGAGCTCCAGGACGCCCTCCTCGACCAGACTCATCACCGCCAGCGCCGTGAACCCCTTCGTCGCGCTCGCGGTGGCGAACCTCGTCTCCACCCGGTTCGCGACCGCATGGGCACGGTCGGCCCACCCGTAGGCCGCCGACAGCTCGACCCCGCTGGGTCCATCCACCCTGACCACGCCCGAGAACCCGGAGCGGCTGGCCACGGCGTCGACGGTCTCTCGCAGCGACGACATCTGCTGACGATACTCACCGACCAGGACCGCGCCCATCGATTTCCAGGGTGATCAGGCGCGCTCCACGAACACGCTGCCGCCGCGCTGTGCCCTGCTCCTGGCTGGCGGTCGGTGTCAGGTCGGGGTGGGTGTGGTCGGGCGCTCTCCATCGGGGCACAGCGCCCGGACCAGGCTGGGGAGCAGCACCTTCTCCGAGACCATGTGGTCCTGGCCCGGCAGCACCTCGTGGGTGGCGCCGGGCGTCGCGGCGGCCACCGCGCCCGCCACCCGGTGCAGCTCGGCGGGACTGCGCTCCCCGACCATGACGTGCACCGGCACGGCGATCTCGGCGGCGACCTGCAACGGCGGCGGTTGCGCGGTGAGGTCCAGGTCGTGGCGCAGGGTCGGGGCCAGCGCTCGCATCCGACGCCAGCCCGGCATGACCGGCAGCAGCGCGGCGAAGACGCGCGGCATGCCGATCCCGACCAGGAAGTGCTGGAGTGCGCGGCCGTGCCGCCCACGGGACAGCAACGCGTCCACCTCGGCGCGGAGACCGGCGTACGTCACGGCCTCGGTCTCGTCGACCACCCACGACGCGTCGTACAGCACGACCCGCTGCACCCGGTCGCCCAGCCGGTGGGCCGCGTGCATCGCGAGCACGGCGCCCGAGGAGTGTCCGTAGAGCAGGGCGCTGCCGCCCAGCTCCTCGATCAGGGCCGAGATGTCCTCCACCTCGCGGTCCAGCGACCAGGAGCCGCTGTCTCCGGAGTCGCCGCGGCCGCGCCGGTCGTAGGTCAGGACCCGAAAGGCGCGGGACAGCACCCTCGCTCCGGACCGGACGGGCCGGAACGTGCGGTGGCAGACGGCGCCGGTCACGTACAGCAGCGGGGGACCGTCGCCGCGGACCTCGTAGGCCAGCGTGGTGCCGTCGGCCGAGGTGGTGGTCCGGACGTCCGTCGGTCGATGCATGACGGGGATCCCACTTTCTGGACTGTTCAGTGTGATGTGCAGAAAGTAGACTGACGGGTGTGAAGAGTCAAGCACCGGCCTCGTTGCGGCCCTCGTCGATGGCGAAACGTCGCGCGATCCTGGTCGCCGCCGAGGAGGCCTTCCTCGCGGCCCGGTACGACAGCGTCACCATGGACGAGATCGCCGAGCGGTCGCAGGTGTCGAAGCAGACCGTCTACGCGCACTTCGGCACCAAGGACCGGCTCTTCGTGGAGCTCGTCACGACGATGACGCGCGACGCCGGCGACGAGGTGGTGGGGGAGACGGCGCTGCCCGAGACCTGCGGCCAGGTCGCAACGACCCTGGAGCGTCTGCTCGGCCACCAGCTCGACGTGGTGTTGTCTCCGCGCCTGCTGCGGCTGCGCCGCCTCGTGATCAGTGAGGTGCCCCGGTTCCCCGGGCTCGCCCGAGCGGTCTTCGAGCAGGGACCGCGGCGGGCGGTCACCGCCCTCGACGCGCTGCTGAGAGAGCTCGACGCGCGAGGGTGGGTGCGAGTGCCGGATCCCGCAGTGGCCGCCGAGCAGCTGAACTGGCTGGTGATGGGTGCGCCCACGAACGCCGCGATGTTCCTCGGCGACGACGTCGCGCCCTCGCCGACCGAGCGGCAGGCTCACGTCCGGGACGCGGTGGCCACGTTCCTGGCGGCATACGCCCCTCGGTCCTGACCTCCACAGCGAGCGGTGATGGCGGAGGTCGAGCGGCGGGTGCTGGCGGTCGTGCCTGGCGCCGAGCGGGTGATTCGGGCCGTGCGTCGGCTTCTCGAGGTGCGCTGAGCGGCGGAACCCGCGGCCTGGCTGCCTGTCAACGGCTCGTTGACGGCTGGCCGTCAGTCAACATAGTGTTGACGTCATGTTCTCCACGACGCGTCGGGCTGCGCCACGGACCCGGACCATGGGGCGCCTGCAGCTGACGGCCTCGCTCCCGATCATCCTGCTCGGATTCCTGTGCTATGTCTCGAGCAACGCCTTTGAGGGCGGGTTCTTCCGCGGCTTCTTCCAGGGGGCGACCATCGCCCTGATGATCCTCGGTGCCTACCTGGTCGGCGCGGGCCTCTGGTTCTCCCGCGCGGACCACGACGACACGGGCGGGGCACGGCACTGGCTGCCCAGTCGCGACGGGCGTGGCGATGCATCGTCCTGACGCGGCCGCCCTCGAGCAACTCATCGGGCAAGCGATCATCGGCAGCGACACCGAGGACCTCGAGCAGCTCGACCCTGCCGATCCGGGCGACCACCTGGCCCTCGTGAGTCGAGCGGCCGCCGCGGAGGCCCTCGCCCGCGACCTGCTCCAGCAGGCTGTCGGTGCGGCCCGCGGCAGCGGGCACAGCTGGGCTGCCATCGGCGACCAGCTGGGGCTCAGCCGGCAGGGCGTGCAGCAGCGCTTCGGAGGCCGGACCACGACGGACGACACCTCGGAGTACCGCTGGCTCGGCCCCGTCACCGCGTTCGACGAGCTGCGCGAGCTGGAGCTCGCCGGCCGCCTGGGCTGGCACACCGTCGAAGCGGGCATGCTCCGCCACAAGATGATCCGGACCCAGACGCAGTGGGAGCACCGACGCGTCGTCTGGACGGGTCCGCCGCGCCGCTACGAGCAGGACGGCTGGCAGGTCGGCTGCCGTGCCTTCCCCTGGATCTACCTGATCCGCGACCTCGGCGTGCCCCCGGAGCGTCCGTCGGCCGAGCCGGCGCCGCACCCCTCCACGACCTGACCGCAGGGTGTGCAGGCCCGGACGGTTGACAGGCGCAGACCGCGCTCGCCACAGTTTCGGGATGTCAGAATTCGAGGAGCTGCCCACGGTCCCAGCCGCCCCCACCGGTCTCCCCGGAGGTCTCGCGCTCGGTGCCTTCTCGGTCTCCTTGAGCGTGGCAGATCTCGACTCGTCACGGTCCTTCTACGAGAAGCTCGGTTTCGAGGTGACGGGCGGTGCGGCCGAGCACCACTACCTCATCCTCAAGAACGGTGAGACCACGATCGGACTGTTCCACGGGATGTTCGAGGGAAACATCCTCACCTTCAACCCAGGCCTCACCAACCGGATGGAGCGACTGGAGTCGTATCCGGACGTGCGCACGATCCAGACGTCACTCGAGGGCCAGGGCGTTGCGTTGGACACCCGCGCCGAGAGCGAGGCCGGGCCGGCGTCGATCACGCTGAGCGACCCCGACGGCAATGCAGTGCTGATCGACCAGTTCTTCTGATCGACCGTCGTGGAGTGCCGCACGCGGCACCGGCGACAAGCGCCGACGGGTCACCTGCAGGCGGCTCCCCGACCCAAAGCATGGTGGCCCCGAGGGCCCGGGCTGCGATCATGGATCCATGGGCTCCGCCACGCCCCTGTCACGCCCGGCCGTCGAGGCGACGCCGGCGCGCCTGGTCGCCCGCGAGTCCGAGCTCGACGCCATCAGCACCCAGCTGACGAGTGGGCAGCGGGGGCAGGCCGTGGTGCTCGAGGGTGCTGCGGGTGTCGGCAAGACCAGCCTGATGGACCAGAGCGTCGCCCAGGCGCGGGGGCGGGACGTCCGGGTGCTCGTGGCGCGGGGGAGCAGCGCCGAGGCCGAGTTCCCCTTCGCGGCGCTGATCGACCTCTTCGACTCCGTCACGAGCCAGGAGCTGGCGTCGGTCCCGGCGCCGCAGCTGCGCGCGCTCGAGGTCGCGCTCTACCGTGCTGAACCCACCGGCGCCCCGCCGGAACCGCAGGTGATCTCGCTCGCCGTCCTGTCCGCCCTGCGCGCGCTGGCCGAGCACGACCGTCTCGTCATCGCCGTGGACGACGTGCAGTGGCTGGATCTCGGGTCGAGCGAGGCGCTCGTGTACGCCGCGCGACGGCTCGGCACCGAAGCCGTCGGGTTCCTGCTCAGCCGGCGCCCTGGGCGGCGCAGCGAGCTGGAGCGATCGTTCCCGGTCGAGCGGATGCAGCGGGTTCCGGTCGACGCGCTGAGCCTCGGCGCCACGCGGCAGCTGCTGGCGACCAGGCTGGGGCTCCGGCTGCCCCACCACGTGCTGCGGCGCGTCTACGACGTCACGACGGGCAACCCGCTGTTCGTCCTGGAGGTCGGCCGCACGCTGGTCCTCCGCGACCTCGACTCCCTCGGGGAGGAGATCCCCCTGCCCGAGGACGTCGAGGATCTGCTGGGCTGGCGGGTCGCGGACCTCGACGACGACGTGCGCCGCGTGCTGCTCGGCCTTGCGCTGGGGGCGGACCTCCGGGTGTCCCAGCTGCGTGAGCTGGCCGGCCCCCAGCTGCTGGAGCGTGCGATCGAGGCCGGAGTCGTGACCGTCGACGGCGAGCGGGTCCGGCCCGCGCACCCCCTGCTCGCCGCGGCTGCGCGTCGCCGTGCCTCGGACGAGGAGCGGGGCGCCATGCATCGGCGGCTCGCGGAGCTGGTGGCCGACGAGGAGCGCCGTGCGCTGCACCTGGCCCTGGCGACGCAGGCCCCGGACGAGGAGCTCGCCGCACGGATCGAGAAGGCGGCCGAGCGAGCCGCCGCGCGGGGGGCGACCCGGCTGGGCGTCGACCTCGCCACGCACTCGTGGCGGCTCACGCCGCCGGACCAGGCGGCCCCCGAGCGGCTGCTGGCGGTGGCGCGACAGCTGCACGACGCCGGCGAGAGGCAGCGGCTGACCGACCTGCTCGCTCCGCGCGTCCACTCGCTCCCGGCCGGGGGGTCGCGTGTGCTCGCGTACCACCTGCTCGCCGGCGGCGTCGTGCACGGCAACGACGAGATCACGACGTTCCACGAGAAGGCGCTCGAGGAGGCGGGTGACATCCAGCCGTGCCGTGCCCGCGCGCAGTCGTTCCTGGCCGAGAACGTCGCGGTGATCCAGGTGCGCGAGATCGGAGCCTCGGACGAGCGTGCCGCCGAGGCCGTCGCCGACAGCGTCGGGGGCGACCCGGACGACCAGCGGCTCGCGATCTACACACGCAGCTGGACCCAGGCGTTGCGCGGCCGGCCCGTCGACGACCTCGTCGAGCAGTTCGAGGCGCTGTCGACCCGACGCGGCTACCTGGCCCGCTACCCCCAGCGGGTGGCCGGCCAGCGACACGTCTGGCGGGGTGAGATCCAGCAGGCCCGGGTGCTCCTCGAGGCGTTCCTGATCCGCACCGAGGAGTGGGGCGAGCCGTCGCCGCACGCGCTGGCGAGGCTGCACCTGTGCGAGCTGGAGCTGCGCACCGGGGACTGGGACGCCGTCCAGCGGCTGCTGGACGAATGGGCCGACTCGACCGACAGCGACCTGCTGCACTGGCCGATGTACGAACGGTGCCGTGCTCTTCTCGCCGCAGGCCGGGGCGACCTGGCGGAGACCCGGCTCTGGGGAGGTCGCGCCGAGACCCAGGCCGCCGAGATGGGCGTCGGCTGGGACCGGCTCGAGGCGACTCGAGCCCTGGGCCAGGCCGCGCTGCTCGACAAGGACCCCGACGCGGCCGCACGCCTGCTCGGCGTGGTCTGGGAGCACGCGGAGCGGGAAGGGGTCCTCGACCCGGGTGCCTTTCCGGCCGGTCCGGACCTCGCCGAAGCGCTGGTCGACCTGGAGGAGTACGCCGCCGCCCGCGACGTCGTCCAGCGGCTGGCCGAGCTCGCGAACGAGCAGGACCACCCGTGGGCGCGGCTGGGCGTGCAACGGGCAACAGCACTGATCGACATCCACGCCGACGACTACACCGACGAGGCGGCCGAGTCGCTGGAGGAGACGGCCGCCTCGTACGGAGCGCGGGGTCTGGCCTTCGACTCGGCTCGCACGCTCCTGGCCCTCGGGCGGGCCCAGCGGCGGGCGAAGAAGTGGGGCGCCGCCCGGGACGTCCTGGAGCGGGCGGCGGCGGCGTTCGACGCCATGGGATCGGCTGGCTGGGCGGACGACGCGCGCGCGGAGCTGGCGCGGGTGGGCCCCCGGCGGTCCGCCTCGGCCGGCGGGCTCACGACGACGGAGCGGAGGGTGGCCGGGCTCGCGGCCGACGGCCTGTCCAACAAGGAGATCGCGCGCGTCCTGGTGGTCACGGTGAACACCGTCGAGTTCCACCTGCGCAACACCTACGCCAAGCTCGGCATCCGCTCCCGCGTCCAGCTCGCGGCAGCGCTCGACGGTCTGGCGTAGCGCCCTCCTGGGGTCGACTCCTGGGGTCCGGCTGTGTCAGTCCTGGGGTCGCGACGGCCGCGATCCTCCGGTTCTCCGTAGTTTCGGAGAACGCCACCGAGCCTGATCGTTGAGACATGGCCGAGTACCTCGTCGAGCTCTACGTCGCACAGGGCGACGGCGACACCGCACGGCAGTACGCCGCTCGCGCAGAGCTGACTGCTTCCGAGCTGACCCGCACGGGCCGGCCGGTGCGGCACGTCCGATCGATCTACGTCCCCGAGGACGACACGTGCTTCCTGCTCGTCGAGGCCGACTCGGCCGACCTGGTCGCCGAGGCGATGGACCACGCCGTGCTCCGGCACGCGCACATCTCCGCGGTGATCTCCGCACCCCACACCAGCGCGGCCGCGACCCTCGCGGCTCGCCGACCGACGAAAGGCACCACCGTGACCACCCACACCACCACCACCACCGACCGCACCGAGCTCCGCGACAAGCAGCAGAAGGTCTGGAGCAGCGGCGACTACAACAAGATCGCCGCGCTGACGGTCCCGGTGTCCGAGCACCTCGTCGAGCACGCCGGTGTCGCACCCGGCGAGCACGTCCTCGATGTCGCGACCGGCACCGGCCACGCCGCTCTCGCCGCTGCCCGTCGGTCCGCGGCGGCGACCGGCATCGACTACGTCCCGGAGCTGCTCGAGATCGCGCGCCGGCGGGCCAGGGCCGAGGACCTCAGGGTGGAGGTGGCCGAGGCCGACGCCGAAGCCCTCCCGTACGGCGACGAGTCGTTCGACGTCGTGCTGTCTGCGATCGGCGTGATGTTCAGCGCCGACCATGCCCAGGCGGCACGAGAGCTCGTCCGCGTCGCCCGCCCCGGCGGCCGGATCGCGCTCGCCAGCTGGACGCCTGAGGGCTTCGTCGGCGAGATCCTCAGGACCGTCGGCAAGCACGTCGCGCCGCCTGCCGGTGCCCAGCCGGCCACGCGGTGGGGTACCGAGGCAGTCGTCGCCGAGCTGCTCGGCGACGGTGTCGAGAACGTCGGATCCGTCGTCGCGACCGTGTGCCAGCGGTTCGTCGACGCGGATCACTTCGCCGACCTGTTCCTCACCTACTACGGCCCGACGTACTCCGCCGCCCGTCGTCTGAACGACGAGGGACGCGCCGCGCTGCGGGCCGACCTGGTCGCTCTCGCCCAGGCCCACGACCGCGGCACCGAGACCGGTGTCGTCCTCTCGTGGGAGTACCGCATCGTCACGGCGACCCGTCGCTGACCAGCACCAGCACCACCGAGGAGGAGCATCATGTCCGTTCCCAGCAACCTGCGTCCCGCCGCGGCCGCGCTGCTCGTCGCGCTCGTCACCACGGCGTGCGGCGCATCCACGGCCGGCTCCGACGGCGTCCGCGACGACATCCCCGATGACCGAGGACAGGTCGAGGAGCCGCGCAGCTACCCGCCCACCGACATCCCCGTGCGGGAGGTGCCGCCCGACGACGCCGGGTGAGCGCCCCAGGGGACCGGATCCGGATCGCGGATCCGGTCCTCTCCCGTCGGCTCCTGGACGAGCAGCCATCGGGGCACACGGGACCCCTCCAGGTCTCCCGTCGCAGGGGGTGTCATCGCTCGACGTGAGCCGCTCCCGGACCTCGGACCATCCGGTGCTCGGGCGGGTCGTCGCTCGGGTGGTCCGCGGGGATCCCGGTGTCCACGAAGCCAGCGCGCTCATAGGCCCTCCGTGCGCGCTCGTTGTCCGCGCGGACCATCAGGAACGTCGTGCGGCCCTGCGCGGCGGCCCAGGCGACGACCCCGTCGATCAAGGCCCGTGCCAGCCCGCTGCCCCGGGCCTCCGGTGCCACCCACATCGAGATCAGCTCGACGGCCGACCCGTCGGCCGGCGTACCGCTGACGACGCCGACCGGCCGCCCGCCCTGCCGCGCGACGAGGGTGAGCGGGACGTCGGCCAGCCGGGCGCGCCAGCGCTCCTCGGGCGCCTCCACCCAGTCGGCGTGGGTGGAGCCGAAGGCCGCGGGGGAGTCGAGCAGCGAGGCCAGCCGCACCTCCCGCATCTCCTGCCAGTCGTCGGGTCCGATCCGGGCGATCTCGAGGTCGGGCACCGGCCCAGCCTAGACGCGTTGCCCACCGTGTCCGATTCCCGCCAGAGGCGGTCGGGGCGATGGGGCAGGATGGAGCCATGTCACCGATCCTGCGCCTGGACGACGAGTCCTGCTACCGGGCGGTGAAGAGCCGCGACCGGCGCTTCGACGGGGTGTTCTTCACCGCCGTCCGCACGACCGGGATCTACTGCCGCCCGTCGTGCCCGGCGCGGACGCCCGCCCTCCGCAACGTCTCGTTCCACCCGAGCGCCGCAGCCGCGCAGGGTGCCGGCTACCGCGCCTGCAAGCGCTGCCTGCCCGACGCGACGCCCGGCAGTCCCGACTGGGACGTCGCGGCCGACCTCGCCGGCCGCGCGATGCGCCAGATCGCCGACGGCGTCGTCGACCGTGAGGGCGTCGACGGGCTCGCGTCCCGAGTGGGCTACACCCCGCGTCACCTCACCCGGATCCTCACCGCCGAGCTCGGCGCCGGCCCGCTGGCGCTGGCCCGCGCCCGGCGTGCCCAGACGGCCCGGATCCTGATCGAGACCACCGACCTCGGCTTCGCCGACGTCGCCTTCGCCTCGGGCTTTCGCGAGCGTGCGGCAGTTCAACGACACCGTCCGCGAGGTGTACGCCGCGAGCCCCACCGACCTGCGCGGCGGTCGCGGCGGCCACCCGGCCACCGGCGAGGTGCGGATGAGGCTGGCCGTCCGTACCCCCTTCGCCGGCCGGGCGCTGCACGCGTTCCTGGCCGCACACGTCGTTCCGGGGGTCGAGCAGGCCGGTCCCGACTGGTACGCCCGCACCCTCGACCTGCCGCACGGGCCGGGCACCGTCCGGCTCGAGCTCGCCGACCACCTCGGGCGCGACGGCACCGCGATGGTGCCCGCGACCTTCCGGCTGGCCGACCTGCGCGACATCGGCGCGGCGGTGGAGCGCACCCGGCGGATGCTCGACGCCGACTGCGACCCGGTCGCGGTCGACGACGCGTTCGCCGGCGACCCGGTGGTCGGGCCGTTGGTGCGCCGGCGGCCCGGCCTGCGCGTGCCGGGCCATCCCGACGGCGACGAGCTCGCGATCCGCACCGTCGTCGGCCAGCAGGTCAGCGTCGCCGGTGCCCGGACGGTCACGGGGCGGATCGTCGCGGCGCACGGCGCCCCGCTGCCGGAGCCGGAGGGTGCCCTCACCCACCTGTTCCCGACCGCGGCCGCACTGGCCGGGGCCGACCCGGAGTCGATGCCCATGCCCCGGGCGCGTGGACGGGCGCTGGTCGGGCTCGCCGCCGCGCTGGCCGGGGGAGAGGTCGACCTGAGCGGCGCTGCCGACCGGGCCGAGGTCCGCGCCTCGTTGCTGGCACGGCCCGGCATCGGACCCTGGACCGCCGACGTCGTGGCGATGCGCGCCCTCGGCCACCCCGACGTGTTCCTGCCCACCGACCTCGGGGTCCGGGCCGCGCTGCGCGGCCTCGGCCACGACCCCGACACCGCGGCCACGACGGCCGACGCCTGGCGCCCGTGGCGCTCCTACGCCCTGCTGCACCTGTGGCACACGCTCGACGTCCTCGGCGTCGACGGTGCCGACGACTGGGAGGATGACTGACATGTGGACCGTGATCGACAGCCCCATCGGCGAGCTGCGGCTCGTCGAGCAGGCAGGGTCGCTGACCGCGATCGAGTTCTCGCCGTTCCGTCCGGACACCGGCCGGCCGATCGGCGCCCGCGACGACGCCCATCCGGTGCTGGCGCGGGCGGCCGAGCAGCTCACGGCGTACTTCGCGCGCGAGCTGAAGGAGTTCGACCTGCCGCTGGCCCCCGCCGGTTCCACCTTCCAGCTCGCCGTGTGGGAGCAGCTGCAGCGGATCGGCTACGGCGAGACCGCGTCCTACGGCGAGGTCGCACACCGGCTCGGCCGCACCAACGCTGCGTCCCGGGCGGTGGGCCTCGCCAACGGGCGCAACCCGATCCCGGTGGTGATCCCGTGCCACCGGGTGATCGGCGCCAGCGGCACCCTCACCGGGTACGCCGGTGGACTCGAGCGCAAGCAGACCCTGCTCCAGCTCGAGCAGGACGCGCTGTTCTGACCCCCGCTCCCGTGACCGGTCTGAGAGGCTGAGGGAGATGGCCGACGACTCCCTCTGGTACGCCGCCTACGGCTCGAACCTCGACCCCGACCGGTTCTCCTGCTACCTGCTCGGTGGTTGCCCGCCGGGCGCCACCCGCACCTACCCCGGCACCCGCGCGGCTGCTCCCGCGCTCGAGCGACGACCGTTCACGATGTCGGGTCGGCTGGTCTTCGCGTGGCACTCGCCGACCTGGGGCGGGGCGATCGCCTTCCACGACCCCCACGGCGACGGCGAGGTGCTCAGCGCCGCCTACCGGCTGCCGCCGGCGACGTTCTCCGACGTCGTCGAGCAGGAGATGCGGCGCGACCCCGGGGTCGACCACGACCTCGCCGAGGTGCTGGCCCACGGCCGGCAGGTGCTGGGCCCGGGCCGCTACGAGACCCTCCACCGCACCGGCGAGCTGGCCGGCCGGCCGGTGCTGACCTTCAGCTCCGGGGACTTCTCGTCCCTCGAGCCGGGCGAGCCGGCTCCGGCGTACGTCGCGACGATCGCACGCGGCCTGCGGCAGACCCACGGGCTGGGTGACGAC
Source organism: uncultured Actinomycetota bacterium (assembly GCA_963795215.1). GTDB lineage: Bacteria > Actinomycetota > Actinomycetes > Propionibacteriales > Nocardioidaceae > Nocardioides. The sequence goes on along the minus strand of CAWCGW010000003.1, from coordinate 312,113 downwards.
GACATCGTCGACTACCTGCTCGCCGCCGAGGGGATCACCGACGGCGACGCGGTCCGCGCCGCGATCCGGTCCTGAGGGGACCGGCGCGCCGGTCAGGCCTCGGCGGCGGCCCGACGCAACGACTCGGAGAGCCGCTCGGCGGCGGCCAGCACGGCGGGGGCGTGCATCCGTCCGGGCTGGCGCGAGAGCCGCTCGAGCGGGCCGGAGACCGACACCGCGGCGATGATCTTGCCACCGGGGGAGCGGACCGGCGCGGACACCGAGGCCACCCCCTGCTCGCGCTCGCCGACCGACTGTGCCCACCCACGGCGCCGGATGCCGGAGAGGGCGGCAGCCGAGAAGGCGGCGTTCTGCAGCCCCCGCTGCATCCGGTCCGGGTCCTCCCAGGCGAGCAGCACCTGGGCCGCGGACCCGGCGTTCATCGTCAGCTGGGTGCCGACCGGGATGGTGTCCCGCAGGCCGGAGGGCCGCTCCGCGGCGGCGACGCAGATCCGGTGGTCGCCCTGGCGGCGCCACAGCTGGGCGGACTCGCCGGTGATGTCGCGCAGCCGCGCCAGCACCGGGCCGGCGGTGGCGAGCAGCCGGTCCTCGCCCGCGGCGGCGGAGAGCTCGGCGAGCCGTGGACCGAGCACGAAGCGGCCCTGCAGGTCGCGGGCGACCAGCCGGTGGTGCTCCAGCGCGACGGCGAGACGGTGGGCGGTCGGGCGGGCGAGTCCGGTGCTCGCGACCAGGCCGGCGAGCGTGGCCGGTCCGGACTCGAGGGCGGTGAGGACGAGGGCGGCCTTGTCGAGGACGCCGACTCCACTTGAGGTGTCCATATGCCAATACTGCCGTCTCGAATTGTGGATGGCAAGCGCGTACAGTCTGCGGGACCACTGACGAGGAGGAGCGAAGCGATGGGCAGGACCCTGGCGGAGAAGGTGTGGGACGAGCACGTCGTCCGGTCGCAGGACGGGGAGCCCGACCTGCTCTACATCGACCTCCACCTGATCCACGAGGTGACCAGTCCGCAGGCCTTCGACGGGCTGCGGCTCGCCGGGCGGCCCGTGCGCCGTCCCGATCTCACGCTCGCCACCGAGGACCACAACGTCCCCACCATCGACTGGGACAAGCCCATCGCCGACCCGGTCAGCCGGACCCAGGTCGAGACGCTGCGGCGCAACGCCGAGGAGTTCGGGGTCAGGCTCCATCCCCTGGGGGACGTCGAGCAGGGCATCGTCCACGTCGTCGGTCCCCAGCTCGGGCTGACCCAGCCCGGCATGACCATCGTCTGCGGCGACTCCCACACCAGCACCCACGGGGCCTTCGGGGCGCTCGCCTTCGGCATAGGCACCTCCGAGGTCGAGCACGTGCTCGCCACCCAGACCCTGATGCAGGCGAAGCCGAAGACCATGGCGGTGACGGTCGAGGGCTCGCTGCCCGCGGGCGTGACCGCCAAGGACCTCGTGCTCACGCTGATCGCCCACACCGGCACCGGTGGTGGCCAGGGCTACGTCGTCGAGTACCGCGGACCGGCCATCGAGGAGCTCTCGATGGAGGGCCGGATGACGGTCTGCAACATGTCCATCGAGTGGGGCGCCAAGGCGGGGCTGATCGCGCCCGACCAGACGACCGTGGACTACATCGAGGGCCGCACCCGGGCGCCGAAGGGCGCCGACTGGGACGCCGCCGTCGAGCACTGGCGGAGCCTGCGCACCGACGACGACGCCGAGTTCGACAAGGAGATCGTGCTCGACGCCTCCACGATGACGCCGTTCGTCACCTGGGGCACCAACCCCGGCCAGGGAGTCCCGCTGGGCGCCTCGGTCCCGGCACCCTCGGACTTCGACGACGCGGGGGACGCGCACGCCGCCGAGAAGGCCCTCACCTACATGGGCCTGGAGGCCGGCACCCCGATGCGCGACATCGAGGTCGACACGGTCTTCGTCGGGTCCTGCACCAACGGGCGGATCGAGGACCTGCGGCTCGCCGCCGAGGTCGTGAAGGGGCGCCACGTCGCCCCGAACACCCGGCTGCTCGTGGTCCCCGGCTCGGTCCGGGTCCGGCTGCAGGCCGAGGAGGAAGGGCTCGACGTGGTCTTCAAGGAGGCCGGCGGTGAGTGGCGGGGAGCCGGCTGCTCGATGTGCCTCGGCATGAACCCCGACCAGCTCGCCCCGCAGGAGCGCAGCGCGTCGACGTCCAACCGCAACTTCGAGGGCCGACAGGGGGTCGGCGGCCGCACGCACCTGGTCTCCGTGCCCGTCGCCGCGGCGACCGCGATCCGCGGCACCCTGTCGTCCCCGGCCGACCTCGAGGAGCTCTGATGGAGAAGTTCACGGCCCACACCGGAGTCGGCGTCCCGTTGCGTCGCAGCAACGTCGACACCGACCAGATCATCCCGGCCTCCTACCTCAAGCGGGTCACGCGCACCGGCTTCGAGGACGGGCTGTTCGCCGCGTGGCGCAACGACCCCACGTTCGTCCTCAACCTGCAGCCGTACGCCGCCGGCTCGGTGCTCGTCGCCGGACCCGACTTCGGCACCGGCTCCTCGCGCGAGCACGCGGTCTGGGCGCTGCAGAACTACGGCTTCAGGGCCGTCGTCTCGCCGCGCTTCGCCGACATCTTCCGGGGCAACTCCGGCAAGGCCGGACTCGTCGCCGCGCAGGTCGACGAGAAGGTCGTGCAGCGGCTCTGGGACCTGCTCGAGCGGGAGCCCGGCACCGAGGTCACCGTCGACCTGGAGTCCCGCACGGTGGTGGCCGGCGAGGGCCCGGACCGGGTCGAGGACTCCTTCGACATCGACGACTACACGCGCTGGCGTCTGCTCGAAGGACTCGACGACATCGGGATCACGCTCTCCCACGAGACCGACATCTCGACCTACGAGCACCAGCGACCCGGCTTCAAGCCGACGACCGTCTGACCGACCACGGCACGCGAAACCCCTTGCGCAGCAAGGGGTTTCGTCGCTTCCGGGGGGCGGAGCACACTCCGGGAGGCCCGATCCGGTCGGCAGAAAAGGCGTGTCGCACCCGGCGTGGTGATTGTGGCGGCTGCCACAAGTCCCTAGTTTGCTGAGCAGTGGTCGGGCAAACGCCCGGCTCCCAAGCGTTCATTGGAAGGGAAGACAGTGAACAAGTCAGAGCTCATCGACAAGTTGGCCACCCGCTTCGAGGGGAACCGCAAGCAGGCCGCGCACGCCCTCGACACCGTCCTCGACACGATCACCCGTGAGGTCGCCAAGGGCGAGAAGGTGGCCATCACCGGCTTCGGTTCCTTCGAGCGCAGGGTCCGCAAGGCCGGCACCGCCCGCAACCCCGCCACCGGCGAGAAGATCCGCACCAAGAAGAAGAACGTCCCGAAGTTCACGCCGGGCCAGGACCTCAAGAACGTCGTCTCCGGCGCCAAGAAGCTGCCGAAGCTGACCATGGCAGCCGGCAGCAGCGCGGCGAAGAAGGCAACCGCGCCGGCGAAGAAGGCCGCGGCGGCCGCCACGAAGTCCTCGACCGCGAAGAAGGCGCCGGCGAAGAAGGCTCCGGCCACCAAGGCGCCGGCCAAGAAGGCGCCCGCCAAGAAGGCGCCCGCGGCGAAGGCGCCGGCGAAGAAGGCCCCGGCCAAGAAGGCGCCGGCGAAGAAGGCCCCCGCCACCAAGGCGCCGGCCAAGAAGACGACGACGGCCAAGGCTCCGGCCAAGAAGACCCCGGCCAAGAAGGCGCCGGCCAAGAAGACCGCGGCCAAGAAGGCCCCGGCCAAGAAGGCCCCGGCGAAGAAGACCGCCAAGAAGGCCTGACCGCCTGCCGTTCGACCGAGACCGGAGGACCCGGGTCACCTGGTGACCCGGGTCCTCCGTCGTCGTTCAGGGCAGGAGCGCGACCGCGTCGCGGGTCCGCGGCCCGGCGCCCAGGGTGAGCGCCGCCGCGAGTGCGGCCTCGTCGTCGACGTCGCGGCGCAGCGTCGGCAGGGACCCGACGACCTCCCGCGCCCCGGCCGCGAGGTGCCGGGAGCGCGATCCGGGGCCGAAGCGGGGATGGAACACGTCGTACGGCGCGGTGTAGGTCGTGGTGCCGGTTCCGTCCGCGTCCGCCACGAACCAGGCACCACCAGCGGTGGCGGGGGACAGTGCAGCGGCGAGGTCCTCCGGGGACAGGCACGGCAGGTCCGCGCAGAGGGCCACCGGTCGGTCGTCGGGCCGGCGTCGGCGCACGGCGTGGGCGGCCGCGACGAGCGACGCGTTGAGGCCGCCGCGGTCCGGCTCGACCGCCACCCCGAGCCCGGCGCAGGTCGCGGCGAAGGCGGCGTCCCCGGTGACGACGACGACCTCGGCCACCGCCGGCGTCGCCCGGGCTGCCGCGACGGTGTCGAGGGCGAACGCCGCCGCGAGGCCGGGCCGCAGGTGATCGGGGACCCGCAGCCGGGACTTGCCGAGCGCGGGAGCCTTGACCGGCACGAGGGCCACGAACGAAGGGCGTTTCATCGGGGCTGATCCTGCCACCCGAGGGAGTAGCCTGCTGCGGACCCATCGACCCGGCCGGGAGGCCGGCCCCGACGAGCGACGAAGGATGGCTGTGCCGGTACGCAAGCTCCAGCAGGAACGTGGCTGGACGTTCACGTTCGCGGCGCCGATCGTGAGGTCCACGATGCGCGGGTTCGCCAGCCGGACCTGGATCGACGGGGAGAAGATCCCGGCCACGGGCGGGTGCGTCGTGGCGTTCAACCACATCTCCCACATCGACCCGCTGCTGTCGGCCCACTTCGTCTATGACCACGGCCGGCTGCCCCGCTACCTCGCCAAGGCGGGACTGTTCAAGAGCCGGGCGCTCGGGGGCTTCCTGCGTTCCGCGGGCCAGATCCCGGTCGAGCGCCTCACCCACCACGCGGTGGGCGCCTTCGACGCGGCGGTCCAGGCGGTGCGCGAGGGTGAGTGCGTGGTCGTCTACCCCGAGGGCACGATCACCCGCGACCCCGACCTGTGGCCGATGGTCGGCAAGTCGGGGGCCGCGCGGATCGCGCTCGAGACCGGTTGTCCCGTGATCCCGGTGGGGCAGTGGGGTGCCCAGGGGCTGCTGCCCCCGTACTCCGCCCGGCTACGGCTGGTGCCGCGCCAGCGGATCCAGATGAAGGCCGGCGACCCCGTGGACCTCGCCGACCTGCTGACCCAGCCGCGCAACGTGGCGACCATCAACGCCGCCACCGAGCGGATCATGGCGGCGATCACCGACCTGGTCGCCGACCTCCGGGACGCCACGCCACCGGCCGCACGGTTCGATCCGCGCACGACCGGCGTCCGCCCCATCGGCAACCCGCGGAAGAAGGGCCGGCCATGAGGCGGGTCGCGGTCTTCGGGGCCGGCTCGTGGGGCACGGCGTTCTCGATGGTGCTGGCCGACGCCGGGAACGAGGTGACCATCTGGGGTCGTCGGGAGGAGGTCTGCGCCGCCATCGCGGAGCGCCACGAGAACCCCGACTACCTGCCCGACACCAAGCTCCCGGACGCGATCACCGCCACCCACGACCCGGCGGTGGCGGTCGACGGCGCCGACGCGATCGTGTTCGCCGTCCCCTCGCAGTCCTTCCGCGAGAACCTCGTCGACTGGGCCCCGGTGCTGCCCGAGGTGCCGATGGTGTCGCTGATGAAGGGCGTCGAGCTCGGCAGCCTGAAGCGGATGAGCGAGGTGATCGCCGAGGTCACCGGTGCCCGGGAGGACCGGATCGCGGTCATCAGCGGACCGAACCTCTCCCGTGAGATCGCCAACCGCGAGCCCGCAGCCTCCGTGGTGGCCTGTGCCGACGAGGAGGTCGCCAAGCGGCTGCAGGCGATGTGCCACTCGACGGCGTTCCGCCCCTACACCTCCGTCGACGTCCTCGGCTGCGAGCTCGGCGGCGCCTACAAGAACGTCGTCGCGCTGGCGGTCGGCATGGCCGTCGGGCTCGGCTTCGGGGACAACACCACGGCCTCGGTCATCACCCGTGGCCTCGCGGAGACCGCACGGCTCGCGACCGCGCTGGGTGCCAACCCACTGACCCTGATGGGGCTCGCGGGGCTGGGTGACCTGGTCGCCACCTGCTCCTCGCCGCTCTCGCGCAACCGCACCTTCGGGGAGAAGATCGGCCGCGGCATGACCACCGAGGAGATCTACGCCTCGACCCGGCAGGTCGCCGAGGGCGCCAAGTCCTGCGCCTCGCTGCTCGCCCTTGCCGGGAAGACCGGCATCGACGCGCCGATCGCCGAGCACGTCGACGCGGTCGTGGCGGGGCGGATCACCGCCTCGGAGATGATGCAGGCGTTCATCGCCCGTGACACCAAGGCCGAGACCGACTGAGTCAGCCGACGAGGTCGTCCAGGGCGCCGCGCAGGTCCGTCCACAGGTCGTCGACGTCCTCGATGCCGACGCTCATCCGCACCAGCCCCTCGGGGATCGTGGCGGCCTCGGTCTTCCACCGGCGGCGACGCTCGAAGGTCGACTCGACCCCACCGAGCGAGGTGGCGTGCACCCACAGCGTCGTCTTGCGGGTGAGCAGGTCCGCGGCCATCGCACCCTCGGCCAGCACGACCGCGACGATCGCACCGAAGCCGGGGTAGCGCACCTCCGAGAGCGCCGGGTGCTCCTCGAGCCGCCGGACCAGCTCCTGGGCGTTGGCCTGGGCGCGCTCGACCCGGAGGTGCAGCGTGCGCAGGCCGCGCAGCGCGAGCCACGCCTCCAGCGTGCCGGGCACCGCCCCGACCAGGTCGCGCCGATTCTTCAGGACGGCGAACAGCTCGTCGTCGCGGGTGGCCAGGGCGCCGAGCAGCACGTCGCTGTGACCGGCCAGGAACTTGGTGGCCGAATGGACGACCAGGTCGGCACCGAGGTCGAGCGGCCGCTGCAGCATCGGTGTCGCGAAGGTGTTGTCGACCACGACGTAGGCCCCCGCGTCGTGCGCCGCCGCCGTGATCGTCTCGATGTCGGCGATCTCCAGCGCCGGGTTGGTGGGGGACTCCAGCCACACCAGTGCGGCGTCGTCGCACGCGGCGACCACCGCCTCGGTGTCGGTGACGTCGACCAGGCTGACGACCAGCCGGCCGCGGGCCTCGAGGTCGGCCAGCTGCATGATGCTGCCCTGGTAGGCGTGGCGCGGGGCGACCACCTTCGCGCCCTGCCCGACCAGGTCGAGGACCGTCGCGACGACGGCGAGCCCGGTGGAGAACGCCAGGCACCGACCGCCCTCCAGCCCTCCGAGCGCCTCCTCGAAGGCCGCCCAGGTCGGGTTGCCGTACCGGCCGTACTCCAGGTCGCCGCCCGCGACGTACGTCGAGGCCATCGTCAACGGCGTGTTGAGCGGCTGGTCCGGCTCGTGCGGCGGGCGGCCGGCGGTCACCGCGACGGTCGAGGGCTTCAGGGCGTCGGACGCAGGCTCGGGCATGGGCGCCAGCGTAGGCCGCTAGGGTCGTGCCGATGACTGCACCCACCCCCCGCAGACCCCGCGTGGCCGTCGTGTTCGGCGGCCGCTCCAGCGAGCACGGCGTCTCGTGCGTCACCGCCGGCAGCGTGCTCGCCGCGATCGACCCGGAGCAGTACGACGTGGTGCCGGTCGGCATCGCGACCGACGGCCGGTGGGTGCTGGAGTCCGGCGACACCGAGCGGTTGGCGATCACCGGGCGCGAGCTGCCGCACGTCGACGGCGACCGCGCCGGCGTCGCGCTGCTGCGCGACCAGGAGGCGACCGACTTGGTCGTGGCCGACGCCAGCAGCGTCCCCGAGGTGATCGGTGCGGTGGACGTGGTGTTCCCGCTGCTGCACGGTCCCTGGGGGGAGGACGGCACGATTCAGGGGATGCTGGAGATGGCCGGGGTGCGCTACGTGGGAGCCGGGGTCCTGGCCAGCGCCGTCGGCATGGACAAGGCCTACCTGAAGGTGGTGCTGCGCGCCGCCGGGCTGCCTGTGCTGCCGGGGGTGGTGGTGACGGCTCGTGAATGGGAGCTCGACCGCGACGGGTGCCGCCGCCGGGTGGCCGAGCTCGGCTACCCGGCGTTCGCCAAGCCGGCGCGCGGTGGCTCCAGCTTCGGCATCAGCAAGATCCACGACGCCTCCGAGCTCGACGCCGCGATCGACCACGCGCAGCAGCACGACCCCAAGGTGCTGATCGAGGCCGCGGCTCCCGTGGGCTCGCGCGAGCTCGAGTGCGGGGTACTGGAGACGCTCGACGGCGGCGCCGACACCACCGTCCCGGCCGAGGTCACGGTGACGGGCGACCACGAGTTCTACGACTTCGAGGCCAAGTACCTCCCCGAGGAGAACACCCGCCTCGACATCCCGGCCGCCATCCCCGACGACACCGCAGTCCAGATCCGCGCGCTCTCCGCGCGCGCCTTCGCGGCCGTCTCCTGCGAGGGCCTGGCCCGGGTCGACTTCTTCCTGCTCCCGGACGGGGGCCTGGTCATCAACGAGCTCAACACGATGCCGGGATTCACCCCGCTCTCCATGTACCCGCAGATGTGGGCGGCCAGCGGCCTGGACTACCCCGCGCTCGTCGACCGGCTGCTGCGGCTGGCACTCGCGCGCGGCACGGGGTTGCGCTGACCCGACCCCGCTCCTCGACGGGGGCGCAGGACCCGGGAGGACCTTCGGCCCTTGGACGCGCCCGCGGGTGCGGGCAGGTTGGACGGTGAAGGGGGCCACCCCATCCACACCACGGAGTCGTCTCGCGGAGCCCACCCCGGGCCCGGCGTGCGGCGGTGGTGGGACCGTCGACGTCCCCTTCGTCGACGTCTCGACGACCGAGGGAGCCAGACCATGCACCCCACCGCCGCCGGCCGCGAGACCCGGGGGCGTCGAGGACGTCCTTGCCGGGGGTGCCGATGACCGCCGCGGGAGCCCGCGAGGCACGCGTCGGCGGCGCGGCGGCCGACGGGCCGCACCTGCGGGATCCGCAGGCGGTGGCCGATGGCCTGGAGGTCGATCCCGCCCGCGGCCTCACGGACAGCCAGGTCGCCTCGCGGCTGGAGGCGCTCGGTCCGAACCGGCTCACCGAGCAGCCACCCCGCCCGGGATGGAAGGTGTTCGGTGACCAGCTGCGCAGCGTGCTGTTCCTGATCCTGCTGGCCGCCGCAGGGGTCGCTGCCCTGATCGGCGACGTCAAGGACGCCGCCATCATCTGCTCGGTCGTGCTCATCAACGCCACCATCGGGTTCGTGGAGGAGCGCAAGGCGACGCGGAGCCTGGCGGCGCTGAAGCAGCTGCTGGCTCCGACGGCGACGGTCCGGCGGAACCACGTGCTCGTCTCCGTGCCGTCGGCCCAGCTGGTCCCCGGCGACCTGGTGGTCGCGGAGGCGGGGCGGCGGGTCCCGGCCGACGGTCGGTTGCTGGTGGCGCACGACGTCGCCGTCGACCAGTCCTCGTTGACGGGGGAGTCCGTGCCGGTCGCCAAGCGCAGCCAGACCCTGGGGCGCGACGTGCCGCTCGCCGACCGGGACAACCTGCTGCACGCCGGCACCGTGCTCGTGCGAGGACGGGCCGAGCTGCTCGTGACCGCGACCGGGATGCACACCGAGGTCGGGCAGATCGCGGGGATGCTCTCGGGCACCACGCCGCCGAGAACCCCCCTGCAGCGGCAGCTCGACGTCGCCGGTCCCCGGATCGCGCTGATCGGCATCGTCGCGGTGGTGCTGTACTCCCTGGCGGCGGCACTGCGCGGCGACCCGCTGGCCGAGATCGTGCTGCGTGGTGTGGCCCTCGCCGTCGCTGCGGTCCCGGAGGGGTTGCCGGCGGTCCTCGCGCTCGTCCTCGCCGTCGGAGTGCACCGGATGGCGCAGCACGGGGCCATCGTCCGACGACTGGCGTCCGTGGAGACCCTCGGCTCCGCCACGGTCATCTGCACCGACAAGACCGGGACCCTGACCCGCAACCAGCTGAGGGTCCGGCGGCTGCTCACCGCGACGCAGGTGCTGGCCGAGCCTGCCGAGCAGTCGCTCGACGGTGGGTCGGCCGACACCGGGCGAGTGCTGTCCGCGTTCGTGCTGTGCAACGACGCGGCCGGTGAGGACGCGGTCGGGGACCCCCTGGAGCTCGCCCTGCTGGGCGCCGCCTCCGAGCACGGCCTCGAGCCTGCGAGCGTGCGGGAGGCGGCGCCACGGGTGGCGGAGCTGCCGTTCTCCGCAGAGGCGAAGTACATGGCCACCGCCCACCGCAGCGCCGACGGCAGCCACGACCTGATGGTCAAGGGGGCGCCGGACGTGCTGCTGCGCCGGTGCGGACACGTCCTGGTCGAGGAGCGGACGGTCCCCCTCGACGAGGCCCTCCGGGCACGACTGCTGGCTGCGGTCGAGGAGCTGGCAGCCGCGGGCCTGCGGGTGCTGGCGGCGGCGGACGCGCACGTGGCTGCCCCGTCCACCGCGTGGACCGCCGAGCACCTGGCGCAGGCGGGCCAGGACCTGGTGTTCCTGGGCGTCGCCGGCCTGGCAGACCCGCCTCGACCCGAGGCGGTCGAGGCGGTGGCCGTGTGCCACCGGGCCGGCGTCGCGGTCAAGATGATCACGGGTGACCACGTCGCCACCGCGGCTGCCATCGCCGCCGAGGTCGGCATCACGGGCCGGGCCGTCACCGGTGAACAGCTCGACGCGACGAGCCCCCAGGAGCTGGAGCTCCTCGTCGACGACATCGGCGTCTTCGCACGGGTCAGCCCCGCGCACAAGGTCGCCATCGTCGCCGCACTCACCGCGCGCGGCCATGTCACCGCCATGACCGGGGACGGGCAGAACGACGCCGCCGCCGTGCGTGCCGCCCACGTGGGGGTGGCGATGGGCCGCACCGGCGCCGACGTGACCAAGGAGGCGGCCGACCTCGTCCTGACCGACGACAACTTCGCCACCATCGTCCGGGCCGTCCGGCAGGGCCGCGGGATCTACGACAACGTCGTCAAGTTCATCCGGTTCCAGCTCACCACCAACATCGCCGCCATCGTGACCTTCGTCGCCGCCATCGTGGCCGGGCTCCCCGCTCCGATGACCGCCGTGCAGGTGTTGTGGGTGAACCTGATCACCGACGGTCCTCCGGCGCTCGCGCTCGGCCTGGACCGGCCCAACCAGGGCACGATGGACCGGCCGCCGCGTCCGCCCGGGGAGCGGATCCTGTCCTGGCCACGCCTGGCCCGGATGGCCCTCGTCGCGACGGTCATGGCGGCCGGCACCCTCGGGGTCCTGGCATCCGTCGACCAGGAGCGCGGCACGACCTACGCCACCACGTTCGCGTTCACGACGTTCGTGCTGTTCCAGGTCGTCAACGCCTTCAACGTCCGCACCGAGGAGCAGTCGGCGTTCTCCCGCGCCGTCCCGGTGAACCGTGCCCTGCTCGGGAGCCTGCTGCTCGTCGTGGGGCTCCAGGTGCTGGTGGTCCACGCGCCGGTGGCGCAGGACCTGTTCGGCACCGTCGGCCTCGATCTCCGGCACTGGGCTGCCGCGGTCGGGGTCGCCTCGCTGGCCCTGGTCACCGGCGAGGTCGTCAGGGCCGTGCGCCGCGGCCCACGTTCGAGGCCGCGGACCGACGATTCCGGTCCCGGGGAGGCGGGCCGGTGAGCCTGCTGGTGCTGGTGGCGGGCGTGGTCGCCGCCGCGGTCGGCGGTGAGCTGTTCGTGCGCGGGGTCGTGGGCCTGGCGGCGTGGGCCCGGGTTCCCGCCGGCATCATCGGGGCCACCGTGGCGGCGTTCGCCACGTCCAGCCCCGAGCTCTCGGTCGGCGTCCAGTCCGCGATGGCGGGCACCCCGGCCATCGCGCTGGGCGACGCGCTCGGCAGCAACGTGATCAACATCGCCTGTGTGCTCGGGATCGTGCTGGTCACCGGGCCCCTCGTGGTCGACCGGCACGAGCTGCGCCGTGAGCTCGGCTTCGCCGCGGTCGCGCCGCTGTTGACGCTGCTGGCACTCGTGGACGGCGAGCTCGTGGCCCTCGAGGCGTTGGTCCTGCTCGGGGTGTTCGCCGGCTGGCTGGCGCTCGTCACCACCGCGGCGCACCGGGCCAGGCTGCTGCCGGGCGAGGAGCAGGACGTCGACCCCCGCTGGGCCGCGCTGACGCGCTCGGTGGTGGGGCTGGCGCTGCTGGTGCTGGCCGGTCGACTGGTCGTGGTGGCAGCCAAGGGCATCGGCGCCGACCTGGGCCTCGACCCCTTCGTGGTGGGCGCCACCCTCGTGGCCGTGGGCACCTCGACCCCCGAGCTGGCCACCACGATCGTCTCGCGCCGGCGCGGGCACCTCGAGGTCGGCCTGGGCACCCTGCTGGGCAGCAACGTCTTCAACAACCTCTGGATCGTCGGCGTCGCGGCCCTGATCCACCCGATCCGGGCCGACGTGGGCGAGGTGCTGCTCGCCATCGCGTCCTGCCTGGTCGCGTTGGCGCTGGTGGCCCCCGCCCGGACGACACCGCTGGGCCGCAGCCGCGGATACCTCCTGCTGGGCGTGGCCGCCGCCTACCTGACCGGCACCGTGCTCATCGGGACCTGACCCGACGCCCGGGCGGGTCCGCGGCCCGAGGGGGACGAGGGTCCTAGGTCCTGCCCGGTCCGGACCGACGACCGCAGCCACGGGCTGCCGGCGCGCAGGACCATGGAGTCATGGACGAGCGACTCCTGATCTTCCTGCTGCTGTGGACGCTGGGCCTGGCCGCAGGGTTCTGGATGGTCCGGCGCGGTCACGATCCCCGCTGGATCTACCTCGGCGCGCTGCTCGGTCCCATCTTCGTGCCGATCGCGGTCGAACGGGTGCGCAACCACCCCGTGGTCGTCGGCGCCCAGCCCGTGCTCCGCGGCCCCGGTCCGCGGGTCCTGGTGGGGTTCGACGGCTCGCCGGAGTCGCGGGAGGCGGTCGCGACGGCCGACCGGCTCTTCGACCCCCGCACCACCCTGCTCGTGCTCGCGCAGGTGGTGTCCTACGACGCGGCCGAGGACGCCGAGCACGCCGACGTCGACGACGCGCGCGCCCGGCTCGCCGAGGCCGTGGCCGAGGTCGGCTGGCCCGGGGCGACCGTCGAGGTGCTGGCCGGACCGCCGGCCGAGGCTCTCTGCACGTTGGCCCGCGAGCAGCAGATGGACCTGCTCGTGGTGGGACGTCGCGGTCGCGGTCTGTCCGAGCGCATGCTGGGCAGCGTGGCGGAGCGGGTGGTCAGGGACGCCCGGCTGCCCGTGCTGGTGGCGCATGCCTCCGGGGCGAGCCCCGGCGAGCCGCCGGCCTAGCGACCCCGCAGCGGCCGCCCGTCAGCGGCAGCGCTGCTCCAAGGGCAGCTCGTCGGCCACCAGCCGGCCGATGGTGCCGGTGGTGTCGAGGAAACCCTCGGGCCGGTAGTCGCCCGGCAGCACGACCTCGATCCGGGGCCGGAAGCCGACGGCGGTCATGGTGACGTCCTGGGACTCGTCGTCGGCGGTCAGGATCGAGTCCGGAACGAACCAGCCGGTGCCGTTGGCCTCGATGCACGTCGAGGTGCGGGTGAAGTCGGAGGGCTCGGGCACGCCACAGGTCAGCACGATCGCCGGGTCTCCCCAGGCGGCCACCCGGTCCTGGCCGCCGGTCACCTCCCGACGGTCCTCGCCGGCGAGGGTGTCGGGAAGGGCGGCCATGAGGTCGGCGCACGCCCGGGCGTCCTCCGAGGCCGGGGGAGCGGCGGCGTCGTACGGCTCGGCGGCGCAGCCCCCGAGCAGCAGCAGGCCCGCCACGGCGACGGCAGGGGACAGCACGACGCCCCGGGACCACCGGGCCCCGGGGCGTCGCAGCGTCACGCGTGGAACGGAGAGCGCGCTGCCGGTCAGATGTGGACGACCGGGCAGGTCAGGGTGCGGGTGATGCCGTCGAGGTTCTGCACCTTCGACACCACCAGCTTGCCGAGCTCGTCGACGTTGCGTGCCTCCGCCCGGACGATCACGTCGTAAGGACCGGTGACGTCCTCGGCGAGGGTGACGCCCTTGACCTGGGCGATCTCCCGTGCGACCTCGGCCGCCTTGCCCACGTCGGTCTGGATCAGGATGTACGCCTGGACGACCATCGGAACTCCTCACCTTCTCGGCTTGCTGCTCAGGGCTGATGCGCTGTGCCGGCTCAACCTATCGTGCCCTCCGTCGCTGTCGGTAGGTGCGTCTCGACACGCCTCCCGCGCCCGCTCGACCTCGTCTCGCACGCCCGACACTCGTGCCTCGTGCCGGGCGGCTCCCCTGACTCTGGTGGGATGGAGGGCATGGCCCTTCCCCCTGACGCCACCGTGTCCGACATCGGCGAGTTCGCCCTCATCGAGGCCCTCACCCCGGTCTTCGAGCAGGGTGAGCACGTGCTGGTCGGCCCCGGCGACGATGCGGCGGTGCTGCGGGTGCGCCACGGGCACGTGGTGGTCTCCACCGACCTGATGGTCGAGGGGCGCCACTTCCGACGCGACTGGGCAGAGGCCGAGGACGTCGGCCATCGCGCCGCCGCGCAGAACCTGTCCGACATCAACGCCATGGGCGGCCGGGCCACCTCGCTGACGGTCGGCCTCGCCACCCCGCCGGACCTGCCGGTGCAGTGGGCGCTGGACTTCGCCCGCGGGTTCGCCGAGGAGTGCGCCCTCGTCGGGGCCAGCGTGGTCGGCGGGGACCTCACGCGCGCCGACCAGGTCGTGATCGCCGTGACGGTCCTCGGCAGCTGCACGGTCTCCCCGGTGCTGCGCAGCGGTGCCGAACCGGGCGACCTGCTCGCCCTCACCGGCCGTCAGGGCTGGGCGGCCGGCGGTCTGGCCGTGCTCGGTCGCGGGTTCCGCTCACCGCGGGTGCTGGTCGAGGCCTACCGCCGCCCGGAGCCGCCCTACGACGCCGGCCTGGTCGCCGCCGAGGCCGGCGCCACCTCCATGATCGACATCTCCGACGGGCTGCTCGCGGAGGCGCGGCACCTGGCCGACGCCTCCGGCGTCGCGCTCGACGTGCGCCGCGACGCCTTCGAGGTGCCCGAGCCGCTGGTGGCCGTCGGTGGGGCGCTGGGCGCCGACCCGGTGGGCTTCATCCTCGGCGGCGGGGACGACCATGCGCTGCTCGCGACGTTCCCCGAGGGCTCGGTCCCCGCCGGCTGGCAGGTCGTCGGCTCGGTCACCGCGGGCAGCGGCGTCACCGTCGACGGCGCGGAGTACGAGGGCCCGACCGGGTGGACCCACTTCTGAGAAGCGCGAAGGCCGCCACCCCAGTGGGTGGCGGCCTTCGCGGGAAGTCTGGGTCAGGTCAGCGCGTGACCTTGCCGGCCTTGAGGCAGCCGGTGCAGACGTTGAGGCGCTTCGGCGTGCCGTTCACGGTCGCGCGCACCCGCTGGATGTTGGGGTCGAAGCGACGCTTCGTGATCTTGCGCGACCACGGACGGTTGTTGCCGAAGCCGGGCTTCTTGGCGCAGATGTCACAGACGGCAGCCACCGGAACTCCTGAAACTCGGATACGTGTAGGTACGGGGCCCGACGAGCGGGCAACCGGAAGAGCGTATCCGATGCCGGTCCGACGCAGCGAATCGTCATCCCCGCCCACTAGCCTGTCCGCGATCACGCGACGAGACCGACGGACGAGGGCAGGCGACCGACAGCGATGAGGGCACCGACCGGGGGCACGATCACGCTCGACGTGGTGCTGCGATTCGTCGACGTCGCGGTCGACGCGCTCGCCGACGCCCGCGAGGAGATCGACGCCCTCAACGTCTTCCCCGTGCCCGACGGAGACACCGGCACCAACATGTACCTCACGGTCTCGGCCGCCCGGGAGGCGGTCCGCGAGGCGGTGGGCGACCAGGGCGCCGGGGCCGATCTCGGGGCGGCGCTGACCGCCCTGGGGCGCGGTGCCCTGCTCGGCGCCCGCGGCAACTCCGGCGTCATCCTCAGCCAGATGCTCGGAGCCATCGCCGCCCGGATCGGGCACGCGCCCCCCGAGGAGCGCAACGCCGTCGTGGTCGCCGAGGCGCTGAAGGAGGCCACCGACGCCAGCTACGCCGCCGTGGGGCAGCCCGTCGAGGGCACCATGCTCACCGTCGCGCGGGCCGCCGCCGACGCCGCGCTCGCCGACGCGGCCCGGCCCGACGCTCGCGCGCGTGAGGTCTTCGCCGTTGCTGCTGCCGCTGCCCGCGAGGCGCTGGCGCACACCCCCGAGCAGCTGCCGGCCCTGCGTGACGCCGGGGTGGTCGACGCGGGTGGTCGCGGCCTGAGCGTGGTCCTCGACGCTGCCGAGACCGTCCTCACCGGCCGCCGGCCCAGCCCGGTCGCGCCGGTCCACCCCAGGGTCCC
The DNA here is from genome assembly GCA_963795215.1 of uncultured Actinomycetota bacterium. Taxonomy (GTDB): domain Bacteria; phylum Actinomycetota; class Actinomycetes; order Propionibacteriales; family Nocardioidaceae; genus Nocardioides. The sequence goes on along the minus strand of CAWCGW010000003.1, from coordinate 295,901 downwards.
CGTCCCGGTGGCCGCCCACGAGCACACCGAGGAGGGCCCCGCCTACGAGGTGATGTTCCTCCTCGACGCCGACGACACGGCGATCCCGGGTCTGCGCGCGGCCCTCGCGCCGCTCGGGGACTCGCTCGTCGTCGTCGGCGGGGAGGGGCTCTGGAACGTCCACGTCCACGTCGACGACGTCGGGGCCGCCCTCGAGGCCGGCATCGAGGCCGGCCGGCCCCACCGGGTGCGGGTGACCCACTTCGCCGAGCAGGTCGACGCCGCGCGGTCGAAGGTGCAGGAGCGCACCGGCCGCGGGGTGGTCGCCGTGGCCGCCGGGCCGGGCCTGGCGGGTCTGTTCGCCGAGGCCGGAGCCCGGGTCGTGGAGGGTGGACCGGGCCGCCGGCCCAGCGCGCGGGAGGTCCTCGACGCGATCCTCGCGACCGGCGCCGGCGAGGTCGTGGTGCTCCCCAACGACGCCGACTCGGTGCGGGTGGCGCAGGTCGCCGCCGGCACCGCCGAGTCCGACGAGGGAGTCCGCGCGGTGGTCATCCCCACCCAGGCCCAGGTGCAGGGACTCGCGGCGCTCGCGGTCCACGACCCCGGCCGCTCCTTCGAGCAGGACGTGCTCGAGATGACCGCGACCGCCCGCCACGCCCGCCACGGCGCGGTGACGGTGGCCGCCAGGCGTGCGATCACCATGGCGGGTCCCTGCGAGCCCGGCGACGTGCTCGGGGTCGTGGCCGGGGACTTCGCGGTCGTCGGTGATGACCTCTACGCCGTCGCCGAGGACGTCCTGGAGCGGCTGATCGGCGGTGGCGGCGAGCTGGTCACCCTGGTCGGCGGCGCGGACGGTCCGGCCGACCTGACCGGGCGCTGTGCGGCGTACGTCGAGGAGCGCCACCCGGCCGTCGACGTCGTCGTCTACGAGGGCGGGCAGGACCGCTACCCCCTGCTGGTGGGGGTGGAGTGAGCCCGTGATCACGGTCGACAGCCCGGTCGCCAGCGTCTTCGGTCGGTCCGTCCAGAAGCGCAAGCTGGTCCACGAGGGCCTCGGCATCGACACCGTCGGGGAGCTGCTCTTCCACTTCCCGCGCCGCTACGTCGCGACCACCGAGGTCAGCGACGTCGCCGAGCCCGCCGAGGGCGACCCGATCTCCGTCGTCGGACGGATCGTCTCCAGCGAGGTCAAGCCCTTCCAGGACCGGCGCACCCACCGCACCAGCTTCCGGGTCGAGGTCCGGATCGCCACCGGCGGCCCCGACTTCTCGATGTCGTTCTTCAGCCCCTACTCCGGTCAGGCGCACACCGACGCCGAGCGGATGGCGCCGGGTCGCTACGGCATGTTCACCGGCAAGGCCAAGCGCTTCGGCCGCGGCTGGCAGATCGCCGGTCCCCACTCCGTGGTCTTCGAGGCGGAGGGCGACAGCGGCCTGGCCGCCAGCATGAAGGGCCTGCTGCCGATCTACCCGGTGACCGCCAAGCTCTACTCCTGGGACGTCCAGAAGGTCGTCCAGGGCGCCCTGGAGCTGGTGCGCGACGTGCCGGACCCGCTGCCCGCCGACCTCCGCCGCGAGCACGGCCTGCTCGACGTCCTCACCGCGCTGCGGTGGATCCACGGCCCCGACGACTGGTCCCAGGTCGGCGCGGCGCAGAAGCGGTTCCGGTTCGAGGAGGCCCTGGTCGCCCAGCTGGTGCTGGCCCGTCGCCGGGCGGCGCAGCGACGCCAGGGTGCCCGGGCGCGCACCGGCGGCGGCGGGCTGCTGGCGGAGTTCGACTCCCGGCTCCCCTTCGAGCTGACCGAGGGACAGCGGACGGTGGGGGAGCAGCTCGAGCGGGACCTCGCCGAGCCCCACCCCATGAACCGGCTGCTCCAGGGCGAGGTCGGCTCCGGCAAGACGCTGGTGGCGCTGCGGGCGATGCTCCGGGTGGTCGACAGCGACGCCCAGGCGGCGCTGCTGGCCCCGACCGAGGTGCTCGCCCAGCAGCACCACCGTTCGATCACCAGCATGCTCGGCGACCTCGCCGCGGGCGGCATGCTGGGCGGTGCGGCCGAGGCCACCGGGGTCGCGCTGCTCACCGGCTCGATGTCGACGGCCCAGCGCCGGGAGGCGCTGCTGCGGATCGCCAGCGGCGAGGCCGGTCTCGTTCTCGGCACCCACGCGCTGCTCGAGGAGCGGGTCCAGTTCGCCGACCTCGGTCTGGTGGTCGTCGACGAGCAGCACCGCTTCGGCGTCGAGCAGCGTGCGGCGCTCACGGACAAGGCGGGTGCGCCGCCCCACGTGCTGGTGATGACCGCGACCCCGATCCCGCGCACCGTCGCCATGACCGTCTTCGGCGACCTCGAGACCTCCGTGCTCTCCGAGCTGCCCGCGGGCCGGGCCCCGATCCAGACCAACGTGGTCCCGGTGGCCGAGCAGCCGAGCTGGCTGGAGCGGGTGTGGCAGCGGATCCGCGAGGAGGTCGGCGCCGGTCACCAGGCCTACGTCGTGTGTCCGCGGATCACCGGTGACGAGCAGGAGCAGGGGGAGTCCGACCAGCTCGACCTCGACGAGGACGGCGAGCCGGTGGTCTCCGCCGAGAAGCAGAAGCCACGGCTCACGGCCGTCGAGGAGCTGGTGCCCCAGCTCGAGGAGGGTCCGCTGGCGGGGCTGCGGGTCGCGATGCTCCACGGCAAGCTGCCGCCGGAGGACAAGGACCGCACGATGCGCGCCTTCGCCGCCGGCGAGGTCGACGTGCTCGTCTCCACCACCGTCATCGAGGTCGGCGTCGACGTCGCCAACGCGACCACGATGGTGCTCATGGACGCCGACCGGTTCGGGGTCTCCCAGCTCCACCAGCTGCGCGGCCGGGTCGGTCGTGGCGGTCTGCCCGGCCTGTGCCTGCTGGTCTCGCGGGCCGACGCCGGATCACCGGCGCGGGAGCGGCTCGACGCGGTGGCCGCCACGACCGACGGCTTCGAGCTCAGCCGCGTCGACCTCGAGCAGCGCCGCGAGGGCGACGTCCTCGGCCGCTCGCAGAGCGGGTTCCGGTCCAGCCTGCGGACGCTGCGGGTGCTGCGCGACGAGAAGACGATCGTCGCGGCCCGGGAGGCGGCGGAGACGCTGCTGGCCACCGATCCCGACCTCGCGGGCGCCCCGATGCTGGCGGCCGCGGTGGCGGACCTCGAGCATTCGCGGCACTCTGAGTTCATGGAGAAGGCATGACGGTCGCGGGGGACGCCCGTCCATGACGCGGATCATCGGGGGAACCGCCGGGGGCCGACGGCTGCAGACCAGCCGCGGGTCGACGACCCGACCGACCAGCGACCGGGTCCGCGAGGCGCTGTTCTCCAGCATCGAGTCGTGGTGCGGCTCGCTCTCCGGCCTGCGCTTCCTCGACCTGTACGCCGGATCCGGCGCAGTCGGCCTCGAGGCCTGGTCGCGCGGGGCCGGGGTGGTCACCCTGGTCGAGTCCGACCGCCGGGCGGCGACGCTGATCCGACAGAACGCGCGGGCCGTCGGGTTCCGCGCGGCGGACGTGGTGAGCGGGTCAGTCTCCGGGACGCTGCGGCGCGTGCCGCAGGCGCCGTACGACGTGGTCTTCCTCGACCCGCCCTACCCGCTCGGCCGGGCCGAGGTGGACGCCGACCTCGCGGCCCTGGACCGGCAGGGCTGGCTGGTCCCCGGCGCGATGGTCGTGGTCGAGCGCTCCAGCCGGTCCGCGTCCCCGAGCTTCCCCGAGGACTTCACCGACGTCCGGGAGCGACGCTACGGCGAGACCACGCTTTGGTACGGTCACGCCGCCCCCGCCGGCGAGCCCGAGCAGCCGGTCCCGACCCTCTCCGAGGAGTAGTCCGTGCGTCGTGCCGTCTGCCCCGGCTCCTTCGACCCGGTCACGCACGGACACCTCGACGTGATCGGTCGCGCCGCGCGACTCTTCGACGAGGTCGTCGTTGCCGTCGGGGTCAACCCGTCCAAGAGCCGGCTGTTCAGTCCCGAGGAGCGGCTGGACATGCTGCGCCGGGCGTGCGCCGAGTGGGACAACGTCCGGGTCGCGGGCTTCACCGGGCTGCTGACCGACTTCTGCGCGGCCGAGGGCGTGCAGGCCATCGTGAAGGGGCTGCGGGCGGTCACCGACTTCGACTACGAGCTCCAGATGGCCCAGATGAACGCCTCCCTCACCAACGGCGACGGTGCGGTCGAGACCGTCTTCATGCCGACCAGCCCCGAGTGGTCCTTCCTGGCCTCCAGCCTGGTCAAGGAGGTCGCCCGGTTCGGTGGCGACGTCTCGGGCCTGGTGCCCGACTTCGTCCACGAGGCGCTGACCAGCCGTTTCGCTGCCGAGGGACCGTGAGCCGCCCTTTTGCTGACGTGCCACGCCGCCCGTTAGGCTTTCCACCAGTTCTGTCGTTACCGGACCCGGAGTGATCCCCTGAGCAGCCTGGACCCGAGAGCGCCGCTCGTGCTCGATACCCGCGAGCTCGGCCGCCGCCCGGGGTCCCAGCGCGAGGTGATGATGACGGTGCCGGCTCCGGCGGAGCTGGGCATCGAGGTCCTGCGCGTCCCCGAAGGCTCGGAGGTCGACCTCGACCTGCGGCTGGAGGCGGTCATGGAGGGGGTGCTGGTCACGGGTTCGGCCACGGCCGGGCTCGACGGCGAGTGCGTACGGTGCCTGGAACCGATCACCGACGACGTCGAGGTCACGTTCCAGGAGCTGTTCGTCTACGACGACCAGGGCCACGTCCGGCCGGAGGAGGCGGAGGACGACGGTGTCAGCCGGCTCGAGGACGACCTGCTCGATCTCGAACCCCTGCTGCGGGACGCGGTGGTGCTCGCACTACCGTTCCAGCCGCTGTGCGAGGACGACTGTCCCGGGCTCTGCACCGAGTGTGGTGCACGCCTGGCCGACGATCCGGACCATGCGCACGAGGCGGCGATCGACCCGCGGTGGGCCGGTCTCGAAGCCCTGCAGGACCCAGAGCAGGACCAGAAGCAGGACCAGAAGAGCGGAACACCCGAAGACTGACCCGGCCGGGACCCGGCCGGGACGCACACGAGCCGGACCCCTCCGGCCCAGCACGAGGAGAAGAACATGGCTGTCCCGAAGCGGAAGATGTCGCGCAGCAACACGCGCCACCGTCGCTCGCAGTGGAAGGCCGTCGCGCCGACCCTGGTGACCTGCGCCAACCCCGCCTGCGGTGCCAAGCACCTCCCGCACCGTGCGTGCGGCGAGTGCGGCCAGTACGGCGCCCGCGCCGAGCGCCGCCAGGTCCTCTGAGGATTCCGATCACCACCCACGTGAGCATCGGCGGGGCACCGGCGTGAGCAACTACGTGGAGCTGCGCGCCGCGCTCGGGGAGCCCGTGCTCGACCCCGAGCTGCTCGAGCGCGCGCTCACGCACCGCTCGTTCGCCTACGAGAACGGTGGCCTGCCGACCAACGAGCGGCTGGAGTTCCTCGGCGACGCCGTGCTGGGCGTGGTCGTCACCGAGACGCTCTACCGCGTCCACCCGGACCTCTCCGAGGGCCGGCTGGCCAAGCTGCGTGCCGCCGTCGTCAACGCGCGCGCCCTCGCGGGCGTGGGCCGCGACCTCGGGCTCGGGGAGCACGTCAAGCTCGGCCGGGGCGAGCAGTCCACCGGGGGGCGCCACAAGGCCTCGATCCTCTCCGACACGGTCGAGGCCGTGCTGGGCGCGATCCACCTCTCCGGGGGCTTCGAGACCTCCGCCGAGGTCGTCCACCGGCTCTTCGACCCGCTCATCGAGGCGGCCTCCGGGCTCGGGGCCGGGCTGGACTGGAAGACCTCGCTGCAGGAGCTCGCCGCCGAGCACGGCCTCGGCGTCCCCGAGTACGTCATCGAGGACGAGGGCCCCGACCACATGAAGACCTTCACCGCGCAGGTCCGGGTCGGTGAGGGGCTCTACGGCAACGGGGTCGGCCGCTCCAAGAAGGAGGCCGAGCAGGCCGCCGCGGAGACGGCGTACGGCGAGATCGCGGCCGGGACGGACCAGGTCACGCAGGACGTCCCCGACGAGGTCGACGAGGTCGACGAGATCGACGTGCGCGACGCCGTCGGCCCCACGGACTGACCCCGGAGCCAGGTGCCCGAGCTCCCCGAGGTCGAGGTCGTCCGCGCGGGCCTCGAACGCCACGTCGTGGGCGCCCGGATCCGCGCGGTCGAGGTGCTCCACCCGCGGCCGGTGCGCCGTGACGTGCTCGGGCCGGTCGGCTTCGCCGCCGCCCTGACCGGTCGCACCATCGACGGCGCCCGACGCCGGGGCAAGTACTTCTGGCTGCCCCTCGCCGACGGCGACGCCCTCCTCGGCCACCTGGGGATGAGCGGCCAGATGCTGGTGCAGCCGCCCGCGGCACCCCCGGAGCGGCACCTGCGGGTCCGGTTCACGCTCGAGCGACCGGACGCCGACCCGCTCGAGCTGCGCTTCGTCGACCAGCGGATGTTCGGTGGCCTGGCGTTCTCCCCGGGCGGGGCCGAGCTCCCCGCGGAGATCGCCCACATCGCCCGCGACCCGCTCGACCCGGTCTTCGACGACGCCGAGTTCGTGCGCCGTGTCCGCCGCCGTACCGCGGGCGTGAAGCGGCTGCTGCTCGACCAGGGCCTGGTCTCGGGCGTCGGCAACATCTACGCCGACGAGGCGCTGTGGCGGGCCCGGATCCACGGTGACCGGCCGGGCGACCGGCTGACGGCGTCCCAGGTCCGGACCCTGCTCGAGGAGGCGCGGACGGTGATGGCGGCGGCGCTCGCACAGGGCGGCACGTCCTTCGACGCGCTCTACGTCAACGTCAACGGCGAGTCCGGCTACTTCGACCGCTCGCTGCACGCCTACGGCCGGGCGGGCGAGCCGTGCGAGCGGTGCGGCACCCCGATCCGGCGGATCGCGTTCACCAACCGCTCGTCGTACTTCTGCCCGCGCTGCCAGCCCGCACCCCGCGCGTCACGCGTCCCGCGCACGCATTGACCACCGCCGGCTTCGGTGGGACTCTTGAAGACAGCCCGTTTATCTCGGGTGCACCATCGGTACCTGAAGCAGTTCGGAAGGCTCTTCCATGCCCAAGGCGTTGCTCGGCCACGTGCACGGCGACCCCCGGACCCCGGCTCGGCTAGCGGCGGAGAACGCCCGGTTGCGTGCCCGCGTGTCCGAGCTCGAGGCCCTCACCCTGAGGCTCGCGCAGGAGAACGACGTCCTGGCCGCCGAGGCGGACCACGACGTCCTCACCGTCGAGAGCGACCTCCAGCCCGCGTGACCCGGAGCTGCCTCGGTCGTTGACGGAGGCATGCGCCTGCTCCCGACCCTCGCCGCGGCCACGCTGCTGCTCGCCGCGACCGGCTCCGCCGCCCCCGCCCTGGCCCACGGTGGCTCCGACCGCAACCGTGAGGTCCGCACCCAGCTGCTCGCCGAGGACGACACCCCGCTGATCAGCGACAAGGTCGCCCATCTCGCGAGCAACCCCGGCTCGCTGGCGATCTCCGGCTGCTTCCTGCCCACCGCGCCGCACTTCGTCACCAGCGGCCTGGAGTCGGTCACGGTCTGGGACGTCTCCGACCCGGCGAAGCCGACGCGGGCGGGCGTGATGCCGAACGCCGTGTTCGAGAACGAGGCGATGAACTGCGGTGAGCGCCGCACGGGGGACGACACGCGGCGGTTCGTGCTGGTCGGCATCGACCTGTACGACGCCGCCGTGGACAAGAACGGCATCGGCCACACCAACGGCGGCGGCAACGAGCTGATGCTGGTCGACGTGACCGACCCGGCCGACATCCACGTGCTGTCCACCGTGCCGTCGACCACCAGCACCCACACCGTGGCGTGCGTCGAGGACACCGACTGCCGCTACGCCTACAGCGCGGGGGACAACCGCTCCAGCAGCTTCTCCGTCTTCGACCTGCGCGACCTGGAGCACCCCGTCGAGGTCGACGCCGACCCTGCCACCGACGGCGTCCAGCCCTTCAGCTCGCCCACCGCGGGCCACAAGTGGAACTTCGACGACGCCGGGATCGGCACCCACACCGGCTTCAACGGCTCCTCGATGTGGGACGTCGACCGGCCGCGCAGGCCGCGGCTGCTGGCCACGACCGGCGCGGCTGGCCGGGGCGAGGCCGAGGGCTACAACGACTTCATCCACCACAACTCCTTCCGCCCGAACGCCGCGGCGTTCCGGCCGCGCACCAAGCCGTCGCTGGCCAACGGCAACGTGCTGCTCGTGACCGAGGAGGACTACGAGCAGACCGACTGCAGCCTCGCCGGCTCCTTCCAGACCTGGCACGTCAAGCGGCTCAACGGCCGCAAGGGTGGGATCGTCCCGCTGGACAAGGTGGAGCTGTCCGACCTCGGCAACTTCCCGCTGCCGCGAGGGTCGTTCTGCTCGGCGCACTGGTTCGACTACCGCGACGGCGGCATCGTGGCCGCCGGCTTCTACGGCGGCGGGATGCAGCTGCTCGACGTCCGGGACCCCCGGAACATCCGGTCCTACGGCTACGCCCACTGGTTCGCCAGCGAGGTCTGGGACGCGATGTGGGTCCCCGAGTACGCCGCGGACGGCAGCCAGACCGGACGCGACACCAACGTCGTGATGGCCGTCGACCTGGTGCGCGGCCTGGACGTCTACAGCGTCGACGTCCCCGGCAGGGTCGGCCTCGAGCCGACCGGTGCCGGCAGCGAGCGCGCCACCGTGGGGGAGCTCGCGGCCGCCAGCGCCGTCCCCGCCGGCCTGGTCGGTGGTGCCCTGGCCCTGGCGGTCGGGCTGAGGCGGCGTACGCAGCGCCGGCCCGGGTGACCACCGCGGTCGGGGCGGCGTAGTCGCTCGACCCCGTGGGTCCGGCCTGGTGCTGGCCGTGCTGTGGCCCTCGCTGACCCTGTTCGTGCCTGCGGAGGGGGAGGCGAGCGCCGAGGCCCGAGTGGTTGCATGGGGGCATGGCACTCCCCGCGGACGTCCTCGCCGAGCTGGTCGACGCCCTGCCCGACGGCGTCGTCGTCACCGATCCCGACCGTGTCGAGAAGTACCGCCGGGACCGCTCCCAGGACCCGCGTACCGGGGTCCCGGCGGCGGTCGTGCGCGCCGAGGACGCCGCCCAGGTCCAGGCGGCCGTCCGGTGGGCCGCCAGCCACGGCGTACCGGTGGTGCCGCGCGGCGCGGGGAGCGGTCTCTCGGGCGGCTCCAGCGCGGTCGACGACGGCCTCGTGCTGAGCCTGGAGCGGATGGCCGCGATCGAGATCGACCCCACCTGCCAGGTCGCCGTGGTCGAGCCGGGGGCGATGAACGCCGAGGTCAAGGCCGCTGCCGGGGCGCACGGGCTCTGGTACCCGCCGGACCCGTCGTCGTACGAGATCTGCTCGATCGGCGGCAACGTCGCGACCAACGCCGGTGGCCTGTGCTGCGTGAAGTACGGCGTCACCACCGACTACGTGCTCGGGCTCGACGTGGTGCTGGCCGACGGCACCCTGGTCGCGCTCGGGGGCAAGCGGATCAAGGACGTGGCCGGGCTGAGCCTGCTCAAGCTGTTCGTCGGCAGCGAGGGCACCCTCGGAGTGGTGACCCGGGTGGTGCTGCGGCTGGTGCCCGCCCAGGCGGTCCGCTCGACGCTGGTGGCGACGTTCCCGTCGCCGACGACCGCGGCCGAGGGGGTCGTCGAGATCCGGCGAGGACTCCGGCCCTCGATGCTGGAGCTGATGGACCAGCCCTCGATCCGCGCCGTCGAGGCGCACCGCCCGATGGGGCTCGACGTCGACGCGGGTGCGCTGCTCGTGGCCCAGTCCGACGCCCCCGGTGCGGCGCGGTCGGAGGAGGTGGCGCTGATGGAGAAGGCCTGCCGCGAGGCGGGCGCGGTGGAGGTGTTCGTCACCGACGACCCCGACGAGGGGGAGCTGTTCGTGCAGGCCCGACGGATGGTCATCCCCGCGGTCGAGGGCCTGGGTGTGCTGATGCTGGAGGACGTCGGCGTCCCCGTGCCCCGGCTTCCGGAGCTGCTGGCCGAGGTGGCAGCGGTGGCGAAGCGCCACGAGCTGTCGATCCCGGTCGTCGCGCACGCCGGTGACGGCAACACCCACCCGCTGATCGTCGTCCCGCGCGACGACGAGGCGGCCCACCTGCGGGCGCTGCAGGCCTTCGAGGACATCATGCTCGCGGCGATCCGGCTGGACGGGACGATCACCGGGGAGCACGGCGTCGGGCGGACCAAGAGGTCCGCCCTGCCCGCCCAGCTCGGTGACGACGTGATGGCCCTGACCCGGCGGGTCAAGGACGCGCTCGACCCCCAGGGGATCTTGAACCCCGGCGCCATCCTGTGACGGGTCAGAGCCTCCGTGACAGGAAGGCGCTGTGGGGGCTCTCCCGGTAGGAGCCGAACGGGAGGCACGTCGCGAAGCCGGCTCGGACATACAGCGCTCGGGCAGGGGCAAGGGCCGACATCGTGTCGGTCTCGAGGCTGACCCGGGTTCAGCCGTGCTGGCGCGCGACGTCGAGAAGGTGCGCGAGCACCGCCGAACCGACCCCAGGCCGCGGGCCTCGAGGGCGGTGTGCAGGGACTTCAGCTCGGCGTGACCCCCGCCGAGCCACGACACGGCTCCGACGCCGAGGACCGCCCCCTCCGCGTCGCGGCAGGACACGAACACCAGGTCGGCAGTGGCCAACGCCTCCACGTCGAGGGCGTGGACGACCTCGGGCGGGGACTCCGCGGCGGTGAAGGCCAGGTGGCGCTCGAGCAGCGCGCGGACCTCGGCGGCGCAGGGGTCGTCGACGGCGACCGCGAGCTCCACGTCGCGAGATCCTTGCACCGCTCCGACGAGCGGCGTGTCGGCGCCGGCCACGCCGGAACCCGGACTGACCGGCCGGGGCCGGACGCGCCGCCTCCGCGGATCGGCGGCGGGGGGCGGGTAGGGTGAGCGCCGCTGAGCTTCCCCGTTCCACCTCAGTACCAGCACGTCACCGGTGAGGAGCCCGCGTTGTACCTGAAGAGCCTGACCCTCAAGGGGTTCAAGTCCTTCGCCAGCGCCACGACCCTGCAGCTCGAGCCGGGGATCACCTGCATCGTCGGCCCCAACGGCTCGGGCAAGTCCAACGTGGTCGACGCTCTCGCCTGGGTGATGGGGGAGCAGGGGGCCAAGAGCCTGCGCGGCGGCAAGATGGAGGACGTCATCTTCGCCGGCACCTCGGGCCGCCCGCCCCTGGGCCGCGCCGAGGTCGTCCTCACCATCGACAACTCCGACGGCGCGCTCCCGATCGAGTACGCCGAGGTGACGATCAGTCGCACCATGTTCCGTTCGGGCGGCTCCGAGTACGCGATCAACGGCACGTCCTGCCGGCTCCTCGACGTCCAGGAGCTGCTCAGCGACTCCGGGATCGGCCGCGAGATGCACGTCATCGTCGGGCAGGGCCAGCTCGACACGATCCTCCACGCCACCCCCGAGGACCGTCGCGGCTTCATCGAGGAGGCCGCTGGCGTCCTCAAGCACCGCAAGCGCAAGGAGAAGGCGCTCCGCAAGCTCGACTCCACCGAGGGCAACCTCCACCGGCTGGGCGACCTGCTCTCCGAGATCCGGCGCCAGCTCAAGCCTCTCGGTCGCCAGGCCGAGGTGGCCCGCAAGGCCGCAGGCGTGCAGGCCGAGGTCCGTGACGCCCGGGCCCGGCTGCTCGCCGACGACCTCGTGACGGCGCGCACGGCACTGGAGAAGGAGCTGGCCGACGAGACCGTCCTGGTCGAACGGCGCGCCGAGGTCGAGGCCGCCACCGAGGAGGCCCAGCGGGCCGAGGCGGCCCTCGAGGCGTCGCTGCGGGACTCGCTGCCGGAGCTCTCGGCTGCCCAGGACACCTGGTTCGCGCTGTCCGGCCTGCGCGAGCGGCTGCGCGGCACCCAGTCCCTGGCCGCCGAGCGGGTCCGCAACTCCCGGGCCGTCGAGGAGTCGGGGGAGTCCACGGGGCGTGACCCCGACCAGCTCGACGCCGAGGCCACGCAGGTCCGTGAGCAGGAGCAGCGGATCACCGCCGAGGTCGACCAGCGACGCACGGCGCTCGAGCAGGCCGTCACCGCCCGCCGGGCCGCCGAGGACGCCGCGGCGGAGGAGGAGCGTCGCGTCGCCGGCCTCCAGCGCGCCGCCGCCGACCGGCGCGAGGGCCTGGCCCGGCTGCACGGCCAGGTCAACACGATCCGCTCCCGCGCCGCCGCGGCCGACGAGGAGATCGGCCGGCTCGAGCATGCCCGCGACGAGGCCGAGTCGCGCGCCGCGCGGGCGCAGCGCGACTTCACCTCGCTCGAGACCCGGGTCGCGGGCCTCGACGCCGGCGAGGAGGGCCTCGACGCGGAGCACGAGGCCGCCAGCGCAGGGCTCGACGACCTCGAGGAGCGGCTCGCCAAGCTCCGCGACGAGGCGCAGCAGGCCGACCGCGACCGGGCGACGCTCGCCGCCCGCAAGGACGCCCTCGAGCTGGGCCTCAACCGCAAGGACGGGGCCGGTGCCCTGCTCGCGGCCTCCGACGACGTGTCCGGCCTGCTCGGCTCGGTCGCCGCTCTGCTCTCGGTGCGGTCCGGCTACGAGACCGCTGTCGCGAGCGCCCTCGGGGCTGCGGCCGACGCGGTCGTGGTCTCCGACGCCGACGCGGCGGTCGGGGCGCTCGGCCACCTGAAGTCCGACGACCTCGGACGGGCGGGGATGCTGCTCGGTGGCGCGCCCGTCACCGACCGGAACTGGCCGGACCTGCCGGCGGGTGCGATGTACGCCCTGGACGCGGTCGAGGCGCCCGGCGACCTGACGGGGGCACTCGCCCGGCTGCTCTTCAAGACCGCGGTGGTCGACGACCTCGCCGCCGCCCGGTCGCTGGTCTCGCAGGCTCCCGACCTCGTGGCCGTCACGCGCGAGGGTGACGTCCTGGGCGCCCACTTCGCCGCGGGTGGCTCCTCCACCCAGCCCAGCCTGCTCGAGATCCAGGCGGCGGTCGACGACGCCACCGAGCAGCTCGCCGAGGCCTCCGCGACCGCGGAGCGGCTCGGCTTCGACATCTCGCGGCTCGAGGCCGAACGTCTCGCCGCGCAGCAGCGCGTCGACGTCGCCCTCGCCAAGCTGCACGAGTCCGACGCCACCCTGGCCGCGGTCGCCGAGGAGCTCGGCCAGTACGGCTCCCAGGCACGCGCCGCGCGCGGGGAGGCCGAGCGCCTCGTCGCCGCCATCACCCGGGCCCGCGAGGCCCGGGAGGCAGACGCCGCGGGTCTCGCCGACCTCGAGTCGCGGCTCGCGACCGCCGAGGAGGCCCCGGAGGAGGACCCCGACACCAGCGAGCGGGAGCGGCGCCTCGAGGGCGCCCGCGCGGCGCGGCAGGCCGAGACCGACGCGCGGCTGTCGCTGCGCACCTCCGAGGAGCGAGCCCGCGCCCTGCACGGCCGGGCCGACCAGCTCGCGCGCGCCGCCCAGGCCGAGCGCGAGTCCCGCGCCCGTGCGGCCGAGCGGCGCGAGCGGCTGCTGCGTGAGGGGCGGGCCGCCGAGGCGGTCGGTCTCGCCGTGGGCGTGGTCCTGCAGCGCCTGGAGGTCTCCCTGCACCAGGCGGCGGAGGCCCGGGCCGCCGTGGAGGAGGGCCGCAAGGATCGCGAGCAGCGGCTGCTCGCCGTGCGCGGCACGCTGCGCGACCTGGGCCGCCAGCACGACGAGCTGGTCAACACCGTGCACCGCGACGAGATGGCGCGTGCCCAGCAGCAGATGCGCATCGAGCAGCTCCAGGAGCGGGCGCTCGAGGAGCTCGGGCTCGACCCCGACGGCATCGTCGCCGACTACGGCCCTGACCAGCCCGTGCCCTTCACCGGCGAGGTGGAGGAGGGTGCCGAGCAGCCCGAGCCGGCGCCGTTCGTGCGCGAGGAGCAGCAGAAGCGGCTGCGCAGCGCGGAGCGGTCGCTGTCGATGCTCGGCCGGGTCAACCCGCTGGCGCTGGAGGAGTTCTCCGCGATGGAGGAGCGCCACAAGTTCCTCACCGAGCAGCTCGAGGACCTGAAGAAGACCCGCAAGGACCTGCTCGACATCGTGCGCGAGGTCGACGCCCGGGTCGAGGAGGTCTTCGTCGCGGCGTACGCCGACGTCAGCACCGCCTTCGACTCCACCTTCGCCCGGCTGTTCCCCGGCGGCGAGGGCCGGCTGGTCCTCACCGACCCCCACGACATGCTCAACACCGGCATCGAGGTGGAGGCCCGACCGGCCGGCAAGAAGGTGAAGCGGCTCTCGCTGCTCTCCGGTGGTGAGCGCTCGCTGGTCGCCGTCGCCTTCCTGGTCTCCCTGTTCAAGGCCCGGCCCTCACCGTTCTACATCCTCGACGAGGTCGAGGCTGCCCTCGACGACACCAACCTCGGCCGACTGCTGGAGATCTACGAGGAGCTGCGCGAGACCTCCCAGCTGCTCGTCATCACCCACCAGAAGCGAACCATGGAGGTCGGCGACGCGCTGTACGGCGTCACGATGCGGGGCGACGGCGTGACCACGGTGATCAGCCAGCGGCTGCGCGACGCCCAGCCCGCATGAGCGAGCGCCGTCGACCCGTCCGCGCGGACTACGTCCACTGGGAGCGTGTGACCACCCGCTGGGCCGACATCGACGTCTACGGCCACATGAACAACGCCCGGTACTTCGAGCTCATCGACACCGTCGTCAACAACCACCTCGCCGCGGCGACCGGCCTGGACATCCGCACCCTCGACGCGATCGGCGTGGTCGCCGAGGTCGGCTGCCGCTACTTCGCGGAGGTGGGCTACCCCGAGCCCGTCGACCTGGGTGTCCTCGCCGAGAAGGTGGGGAGGTCCTCGGTCGTCTACCGGGTCGGGCTGTTCCAGGGCAGTGGGGACCAGGCCGCCGCGGAGGGCCGGTTCGTCCACGTCTACGTCGCCGGTGCCGATCCGGCGCGTCCGGTGGTGGAGATGCCCGACGTCGTCCGCGACGCCGTGACGCCGCTGCTGCGCGGAGCCTGACGGGTCCGTGACACGCCGCGCCAGCGGCGCCGACGTGACCGGTCCAGACCGTTGTGCGAAGGTGGAGGGGTGACCTTCATCGTGATCAGCATGGTCCTCATCGTGGCCGTCGCCGCCGGCGTCGTGGCCTTCGTCGCCCTCCCGCACCGCGGTCAGGACGAGCCCGGGGTGCCGTTCCTGGGGGAGGCGATGGACCGCGCGTCCGGCGAGGTGCCCACGAGGGACCCGCAGGACGCCGAGCGCCCCCGGGGCCTCGCCTCGCTCCACCGGGACTGACTCCGCGCCCCGGCCGCCCCTCCGGGTGCGGGCGACCGGCGCCCCGGCTGGTTGGATGGTCCCATGGGTGACCTGCTCTACCTGATCATCGGCATCGCCGTCCTCGGCGTGCTGCTCGTCGTCGGCCTCGTGGCCCGAGGCCGTTCCGACCGGTCGGTCCCGCCAGCCGGCGGTGCCACCGACGTGCTGGCGCCCCCGACGACGGCGCCGGAGGACCTCGACACCGCCCCTGCCGAGCCCGCGGCCCCGGTCGAGGAGACGGCGCCGGCGGCGCCCACCCGGGAGCGGCCCGAGGGCACGGCCTCCCGGATGCAGCGGCTGCGTTCCCGGCTCGCGGGCTCCCAGGGCGGACTCGGCCGCGGACTGCTGGCGCTGCTCTCGCGCGACCGGCTCGACGAGGACACGTGGGAGTCGATCGAGGACACCCTGCTCACCGCCGACCTCGGGGTGACGCCCACCCAGCAGGTCGTCGACAACCTGCGGACCCGGATGCGGGTCGAGGGCGGGGAGCGGGCCGACGCGCGCACGGTGCTCCGCGAGGAGCTGGTCGCGCTGGTCGACCCGACCATGGACCGGCGGCTTCAGGTGACCGGTGCCGACGACCGCCCGGGCGTCGTGCTCGTGGTCGGGGTGAACGGCTCCGGCAAGACCACCACCGTCGGCAAGATCGCGCGGATCCTGGTCGCCGAGGACCACTCGGTCGTGCTGGGTGCGGCCGACACCTTCCGCGCCGCCGCCGTCGACCAGCTGGCGACGTGGGGCGAGCGGGTCGGGGTCGAGGTCGTCCGCGGCCCGGAGAACGGCGACCCCGCCTCGGTCGCCTTCGAGGCCGTGAAGTCGGCCGTGGACCAGCAGGTCGACACCGTGATCGTCGACACCGCCGGCCGGCTGCAGAACAAGGCCGGCCTGATGGACGAGCTGGGCAAGGTCAAGCGGGTCATCGAGAAGCAGGCGCCGGTCACCGAGGTGCTGCTCGTCCTGGACGCGACGACCGGGCAGAACGGACTGATCCAGGCGCGGGTGTTCTCCGAGGTCGTCGACGTCACCGGCATCGTCCTCACCAAGCTGGACGGCTCGGCCAAGGGCGGCATCGTGGTCGCCGTGCAGCGCGAGCTCGGCGTACCGGTCAAGCTGGTCGGGCTCGGTGAGGGGCCCGACGACCTCGCGCCGTTCGACCCCGCGGCGTTCGTCGACGCGCTGCTGGGCTAGGTCCGCCCCGCAGGGGAGTTCACACACCCGTAACACCCGCCCGTGACTCGTTGCACGCTGGCAACACGACCCGGACGGCACTGAAACCTCCGCCTACGAGGCTCTTGCGCAATCAAGCAGGAGGTCGGGCGACAACGTCGTCGGCACGCCACCTGACTACTTCACGCAACTCCATGGAGGTCCTGTGGACGGCTACTACGCGTTCATGCTGATCGCAACGGCACTGGTCCTGATGATGACCGTGCCCGCGCTCGCGCTGTTCTACGGCGGCATGAGCCGGTCCAAGTCCGTGCTCAACATGATGATGATGTCCTACATCGCGGCAGCGATCGTCGGCATCCTCTACGTCGCCGTCGGCTGGTCGATGGGCTTCGGGGGCGACGGCACTTTCTTCGCCAACCCGTTCGAGCTCTTCTGGCTCGACGGCGTGACGACCGACGGCTACATCTTCGTGATGTTCCAGATGACGTTCGCCGTGATCACGACCGCGCTCATCAGCGGCGCGGTCGCGGACCGGATGAAGTTCTCCGCCTGGGTCGTCTTCGTGCCGCTCTGGGCGGTGCTGTGCTACTTCCCGCTGGCCCACATGGTCTTCGGCTGCACCGACGACTCGCTCATCTGCGGTCGCATCGGCGCCCAGGACTACGCCGGCGGCACGGCGGTCCACATCAACGCCGGCGTCGCCGCCCTGGTGCTGGTGCTGCTGATCGGCAAGCGGGTGGGGTGGCCCAAGGACACGATGCGGCCGCACAACCTGACCCTGACCATGCTCGGCGCCGGGCTGCTGTGGCTCGGCTGGTACGGCTTCAACGTCGGCTCGATCGTCTTCGGCGACGACCCCGAGACCCAGTTCGCGC
Organism: uncultured Actinomycetota bacterium; assembly: GCA_963795215.1. Classification (GTDB taxonomy): domain Bacteria; phylum Actinomycetota; class Actinomycetes; order Propionibacteriales; family Nocardioidaceae; genus Nocardioides. Next base: position 278,646 of record CAWCGW010000003.1, on the reverse strand, counting down.
TGGAGACCGGGCGGACCTTCGCCAACACGACCCTGGCCGCGATGGCTGCCATCCTCGGCTGGCTGGTCATCGAGTACGTCCTGCACCGCAAGGCCACCTCCCTCGGTGCGGCATCGGGCATCGTCGCCGGCCTGGTGGCCATCACCCCGGCCGCGGGTGCGGTCGACATCGGTGGCGCGGTCGCGATCGGCGCCATCGCAGGTGCGGTCTGCGCCTCGGCCGTGGGCTGGAAGTTCAAGCTCGGGTACGACGACTCGCTCGACGTGGTCGGCGTCCACCTCGTCGGCGGCATCATCGGCACCGTCCTGATCGGGCTCTTCTCGACCGCCGACGGCGCCGGCGGGGTCGACGGCCTCTTCTACGGTGGCGGGCTCGGCTCGCTCGGTGACCAGACGCTCGGGGCGCTCGTGGCCATCGTCTACTCGGCCGTGGTCACCACCGTCATCGCGCTGGCGATCAAGTTCACGATCGGGCTGCGGATCTCCGGTGAGGACGAGGTGGAAGGCATCGACTTCGTCGCCCACGGCGAGAGCGCCTACGACCTGCACACCGGTGTCGGCGGCGGCGTGAAGTCCGGAGTGCTGGCCGGCGCCACGGGTGCCGTCCCCAAGGAAGGAGTCAAGGCATGAAGCTCGTCACCGCGGTGATCAAGCCGCACAAGTGGGAGGACGTCCGCGAGGCGCTGGAGACCTTCGGGGTGACCGGCATGACGGTCAGCGAGGTCAGCGGCTACGGACGCCAGAAGGGCCACACCGAGGTCTACCGCGGCGCGGAGTACGACATCGCCCTGGTCCCCAAGATCCGGATCGAGATCGTGGTCGACGACGCCGACGTCGAGGACGTCGTCGGGATCGTCGTGAAGACCGCCCAGACCGGGCGGATCGGCGACGGCAAGGTCTGGGTCGTCCCGGTGGACTCGGTGGTCCGGGTCCGCACGGGCGAGCGGGACGACGCCGCTCTCTGAGGGGCCACCGACCCCTCACTGGCACCCCGATGACGGCGAGCGACCGGACCGGACGCACCGCGGCAGCAGACAGCCTCTGCGTCGCCGCGTTCGAGAAGGCCGGAGCTCCCGTCGTCGGGGTGTCACTGGTCGCCGTGGGCGGGTACGGCCGCGGGGATCTCGCGCCCGCCTCCGACCTCGACGTGGTGCTCGTCCACGAGTCGCGCGTCGACCCGGGGCAGGCGGCCGAGGACGTCTGGTACCCGCTGTGGGACAGCGGCACCCGTCTTGACCACTCCGTCCGCTCCTTCCCCCAGATGGTCGAGACGGCGGGCAGCGACGTCAAGGTGGCGCTGGGCCTGCTCGATGTGCGGCACCTCGCCGGTGACGCCGGACTGACGCGCCGGCTGCGCACCACCATGCTCACCGGCTGGCGCCGCGAGGCCCGCGACCGGCTCCCCGAGCTGCGGGAGCTGGTCGCCGCCCGGCACGACCTGCTCGGCGAGCTCGCGCACCTCTCCGTTCCCGACGTGAAGGAGGCGGCCGGAGGGCTGCGCGACGCCACCGTGCTCAAGGCGCTCGTCGCCTCCTGGCTGGTCGACGTGCCGCACGTCGAGCTCGAGCAGAGCCGCCGGGCCCTGCTCGACGTGCGAGACGTCCTCCACGCCGTCTCCGGGCGCGCCACCGACCGGATCGCCCCCGAGCTGTGGCGGGGCGTCGCGGAGGGGCTGGGCCTGGCCGACGAGGCCGCCGCCCAGGTCCACGTCCGGGAGCTGGGCCGGCGGATCCACCACCTCTCGCGGCTGACCTGGCGCCGGGTCGACGCGCTGCTGTCCGGTCCCGGCTCGCCCCGGGCGGCGCGGACGCCGGACCTGGTCCGCATCACCGACGGGCTCGCCCTGTCCCGCGGCGAGGTGGTGCTGCACGCCAGGGCGCGTCCCGAGCAGGACGCCTTGCTGCTGCTGCGGGCCGCAGCCGAGGCCGCCGAGCGGGACGCGGTGCTCGCACCGGCGACCGCCGCGCGGCTGGCGCGCGACGGTGCGCCGCTGCCCGAGCCGTGGCCTGCGCCGGCCCGTCAGCTGCTGGTCCGGTTGCTCGCCGCCGGACCTGGGCTGCTCCCCGTGTGGGAGACCCTGGAGGACGCGGGAGCCCTGGAGCGGTTGCTCCCGGAGTGGACGAAGATCCGGCTGCTGCCCCACGCCTCGCCGATCCACCGCTTCACCGTCGATCGTCACGTGGTCGAGACCTGCATCGAGGCCGCTGCCCTGATTCGGGACGTCGGTCGTCCCGACGTCCTCATGGTGGCTGCGTTGCTGCACGACATCGGCAAGGGCCGCCTGACCGAGCACAGCGTCGCCGGGGAACCGATCGCCCGCGACATCGCGACCAGGCTCGGGTTCGCGCCGGCCGACGTCGACACGATCGGACGGCTCGTGCGCTGGCACCTGCTGCTGGCCGCGACCGCCACCACCCGCGACCCCGAGGACCCCGCCACGCTCGGCCTCCTGGTCGACCGCCTCGGCGACGCCGAGACGCTGCGGCTGCTGTGGGCCCTCACCGAGGCCGATGCCCGGGCCGCCTCGCCCCAGGCGTGGACGACGTGGCGGGCAGGGTTGGTCGGTGACCTGGCCCGCCGCGTCCTGGCGTCGTACGACGACCTGGCGCCACCGGCCGAACGCCCGGCCGTGCTCCCGGCCACGCTCCCCGTGGCCGACGACGTCGAGCTGGTGGTGGAGGAGGTCCCGGACGGCACCCGGATCACAGTCGTGGCCCTGGACCGGGTCGGCCTGCTCGCCGACGTGGCCGGGATGTTCGCCCTGCACCGGACCCAGGTCCGCGCGGCGCGCGCCTGGGCTGAGGGTGAGCACGCGGTGTCGGTGTGGGACCTCGGTGACGAGGGCGTGCTGGCGTCGGTGCTGCGCCAGCGGTTCGAGGCGGTCGTGTCCGGTCGCGTGGACCCGACCGCGCGGCTGAGCCGCGGCCGGGTCGGTGCCCTGTCGCCCAGCGTGATGATCCGCCCGGAGGCCTCGCGTCGGGCGACGGTGCTCGAGGTGCGCGCCGCGGACCGGCCCGGGGTGCTGCACCTGGCCCTGGCCGCCCTGGCCGCGCTCGACATCACGGTCCGCTCGGCCCACGTGGACACGCTCGGCCCGCAGGCGGTGGACGTGTTCTACCTGCAGGAGGCCAGCGCGGGAGCGCTCTCGGAGCATCGTGCCGCCGAGGCGGCGCACGCGGTGCGGGCCGCCCTGACCCCCGCCGAGGACGGTCGAGCGGGGATCCCGGGCTAGGGTTGGCCCCTCAACTCGCTCACCTACCAGTGCCAGGAAGCCACGTGTTCGCCACTCTCTCCGACCGGCTCGCCGACACCTTCAAGAACCTTCGGGGCAAGGGGAGGCTGTCCGAGGCCGACATCGACGCCACCGCGCGCGAGATCCGCATCGCGCTGCTCGAGGCCGACGTCGCCCTGCCGGTCGTCAAGGACTTCGTCGCCGCCGTCAAGGAACGGGCCCGCGGCGAGGAGGTCAGCGGGGCGCTCAACCCGGCTCAGCAGATCGTCAAGATCGTCAACGAGGAGCTCGTCGAGATCCTCGGCGGCGAGACCCGGCGGCTGCGCTACGCCAAGACCGGCCCCACCGTGATCATGCTCGCCGGGCTGCAGGGCGCCGGCAAGACCACGCTCGCCGCCAAGCTCGCGCTGTGGCTCAAGGAACAGGGCAAGACGCCGCTGCTCGTGGCCGCCGACCTGCAGCGACCGAACGCGGTCAACCAGCTCCAGGTCAACGGTGAGCGGGTCGGCGTCCCCGTCTTCGCGCCCGAGCCGGGCAACGGCGTCGGCGACCCCGTGGGTGTCGCGCGCAGCTCCGTGGAGGAGGCGAAGCGCAAGCTCCACGACGTGGTGATCGTCGACACCGCCGGCCGGCTGGGCGTCGACGCCGAGCTGATGCAGCAGGCCGCCGACATCCGTGACGCCGTGCGGCCCGACGAGGTGCTCTTCGTCGTCGACGCGATGATCGGTCAGGACGCCGTGACCACGGCCCAGGCGTTCCTCGAGGGTGTCGGGTACGACGGGGTGGTGCTCACCAAGCTCGACGGTGACGCCCGCGGTGGTGCCGCACTCTCCGTCGCCAAGGTCACCGGCAAGCCGGTCATGTTCGCCTCCGCCGGCGAGAAGATGACCGACTTCGACCTCTTCCACCCCGACCGGATGGCCTCCCGGATCCTCGACATGGGCGACATGCTCACCCTGATCGAGCAGGCCGAGAAGACCTTCGACCAGGAGCAGGCGCTCAAGGCTGCCGAGAAGCTCACCGGCCGCGGCCAGGGCGAGTTCACCCTGGACGACTTCCTCGAGCAGATGCAGCAGGTCCGCAAGCTGGGCTCGCTCTCGAAGATCATGGGGATGCTGCCCGGGATGGGGCAGTTCCGCGACCAGCTCGAGAACTTCGACGAGCGCGAGATCGACCGGGTGCAGGCGGTCATCCAGTCGATGACCCCCGCCGAACGTGCCAACCCCAAGCTGATCGACGGCTCGCGCCGGGCCCGGATCGCGAAGGGCTCCGGGCGTCAGGTCTCCGACGTCAATCAGCTCGTCGACCGCTTCTTCGAGGCGCGCAAGATGATGATGCAGATGGCGCGCGGGGGCGGCATGCCGGGCATGCCGGGGATGCCGGGCATGCCCGGCGCCGGCGCCGGTGGTGGCAAGCGGGGCAAGGGCAAGCAGCAGGCGAAGAAGGGGAAGCGGGTCTCCGGCAACCCTGCGAAGGCGGCCGCCCAGAAGAAGGCGGAGGGCGAGAAGGCCCCCGCCGGGGGTGGTGACCCGTTCGGTCGTCCCGCCGACGACCCGGTCGACTACGAGCAGGCTGCGGCCGCCCTCGACCTGCCGAAGGACTTCTCCAAGTACCTCAAGTGAGGACGCCGCACCGACGCTCGCGCGCGGTGCAGGGCGGCGGGTCGTGCTCGACCACGGGATGTGGGGTCGGCCGGCTGATCCGGGCAGCGCGGCCGTTACCACCCCTCACGCACGCGGTGTGACCGTCCCGCAAGGACCCCGAAAATTGGGCATGTCGAGCCCGCCCGAGCCCGACCTATCGTGAGAAGGCGGCGGGGCAGGGGGCGCCGCCGCAGAGGGGGGTTTGCCATGAACACTCGAAGGATCGCAGCAGGCATCGGGACCCTGCTGCTCGTGAGTGGAGTCGCCTGGACGGCCTTGGCCTCCGGGTCGAGCGGTAGTAGCCCCGCGGGGCATGACACGAGCTGGCCGGTCGCCGCGGCTCCGGGGGCCGCCAAGGCGGCCGTTCGGGCTGCTGAGGCGGCGGGGCACGAGGTGATCCGGGTCCGGGAGTTCCAGGAACGAGCTCGTTACATCGATGCTGGCCGGGAGGGTGACAGTCCTGGAGACCTGATCCTGTTCGAGAGCCGCTTGAGGAGTGGCGGCGAGAAGGTCGGCCGCGACTCCGTGCGCTGCCTGTTCGGAATTCGTAGCTTCAGCTGCGATGGGTCCTTCCTCATCGCGGGTCGAGGCAAGATCGTCGTCAGCGGTGCGCTGTTCGCTGCGCGCGAGGACTCCCGACTGGCGATCACGGGCGGCACCGGGGCCTTCAAGGACGCTCGGGGACAGATGACCGTGGAAGAAGGCGGCGGGTCGTCGACCCGCCTGGTCTTCGAGCTGCTTCCTCGCTGAGGCGACCTGACCGGCCTCGCTCGGCGGCTGCAGCGCCGGGCGCCGCGACGTCGGGGGACAGGCGGCCTCTCGATCGCCTCCCCCGCGGGCGTGAACCCTGCCCGGGCCGATCCTCGGAAAAGGGCGACCCCCGCCGCGCGCTCTCGAGGGCGCGCAGGGCGGGGGTCGCGAAGCACCCATGGTCGGGGGGCAACCGGTGCTGACTGGATGCTAGGCGAAGACAGCCCGTGGCGGGGCGAAATCGATGGCACCGCATGTTTTCTCGCGGGCCTGCACCAGGCCGAGGGTTCCGAGCGATGGGGGATGATGTGGTCATGGGCCTGGACTTCGCGCTCTCCCCCGAGGGCGCAGCGTGCCACCGCGTCGAGCGCCGCCGTCGGGGTCAAGCACCGTCCCGCGGCGCTCGGGGATGTCCACTCCCGAGGTCCCGCACGTGAGGTCGCCGAGACAGGACGGACGCTCATGACCAGGGTCTTGGTGGTGGACGGCGCCAACGTGGTGGGTGCCCGGCCCGACGGGTGGTGGAAGGACCGGGCCGGTGCCGCCGCCCGGCTCCACGACGCCCTGCTCCACGCCGACGTTCCGCACGAGGAGATCGTGCTCGTGCTGGAGGGGCAGGCCAAGCAGGGCGTGCGTGCCGGCGGGCCGCGGTCGTTGCGGGTCGTGCACGCGAGCCGGGACGGTGACTCCGAGATCCGCCGGCAGGCCGAGCTGGCCGTCACCGGGGGTCACCGGGTCACGGTCGTCACGGCAGACCGGGCGCTGGCCGCGAACGTCGCCCCGGCACAGGTGCTGTCCCCGACGTGGCTGCTCGACCGCTGCGAATGAGGGTCGGCTAGCGTCTCGTCATGCCTGCGCTGAGGTTCTCCGGTCCGGTGCTGCCCGACGGTGAGGTGCGCGACCTCTACGTCGTCGACGGTCGGGTCACGTACGAGAAGCAGCCGGGCGCGGAGACCGTCGCCCGGGGCTGGATCCTCCCCGGGCTGGTCGACGCCCACAACCACCTCGGGCTGGAGGACCACGGCGCCGTCGACGACGCCGAGACCGAGCAGCAGGCCTTGGCAGACCGGGACGCCGGGGCGCTGCTGTTGCGTGACTGCGGCTCCCCGGCCGACACCCGGTGGGTGCACGAGCGCGAGGACCTGCCGCGGCTGATCCGTGCCGGCCGCCACGTGGCCCGCACCCGTCGCTACATCCGCAACTACGCGCACGAGGTCGAGCCGGAGGACCTCGCCGCGACCGTGGCGCAGGAGGCGCGGCGCGGCGACGGCTGGGTCAAGCTCGTCGGGGACTGGATCTCCCGCGACGACGGGGACCTCGCGCCGTCGTTCCCCCCGGAGGCCTTCGCGGCCGCGATCCGCGCGGCGCACGACAACGGCGCCAAGGTGACCGCCCACTGCTTCGGCCGCGACGTGCTCCAGGGGCTGCTCGACGCCGGCATCGACTGCCTCGAGCACGGGACCGGGCTCTCGGTCGACCAGGTCGAGCAGATGGCCCGCGACGGGGTGGCGCTGGTCCCGACCGTGATGCAGACCGGCAAGTTCCCCGAGTTCGCGGAGGCCGGGCGCGAGCGGTTCCCGGCCTACGCCGCGACCATGGAGGAGCTGTACGCCCAGCGGCGCGAGGTGCTGCTGTCCGCCCACGAGGCCGGGGTGGAGCTCTACGTCGGCAGCGACGGGGGAGGGGCGGCGCGCCACGGGCACCTCGCGGGAGAGGTGCAGGCCATGGCCGAGCTGGGCCTGCCCGCAGCCGACGTGCTGGCGGCTGCCTCCTGGCGGGCGCGCGACTGGCTCGGCTGGAGCGGTCTGGAGGAAGGGGCCGAGGCCGACCTCGTCGTGTACGACGCGGACCCGGTGGCCGACCTGTCCGTGCTGTGGCGACCGGCCCGCGTGGTGCTGCGCGGCGCCGTCGTCGCCTGAGCCCGCCCGGGTCACCCCGGGCAGCGGGTCACGGCGTCGGCCGCGCGGGTCGGGTCGCCCACAGCACGCCGGTGACGAGGAGGACCACGAGCCCTGCACCCCCCAGCGCCAGCGGCAGCAGGATGCCGACCGCCAGCCCGCCCACGACGGCGCTGCCGGAGGGCAGCTGGCCGACCCGCACGTCCCCGGACGTCCCGGCCCCACGGCAGGTGAAGGTCAGGTCCCCGTCCCCCGTCTCGAAGCGGGCGACGGCCTGCCACTCGTTGACCGTGAAGCTCCCACCGACCCCCGTGAAGGCCACCTCGGCGCCGGTGCCGTCGGTGGCCCGGCACACGGCGTCGGTTCCGGTGCTGGTGAACAGGGCCCGCTGCTGGCCGGCCGCGACGGAGACCGCGTGCGGCTGCCCGTCGGCGGCGAAGACGGCGTCCTCGCGGAACAACGGCCCCAGCACCGTGAACAACGCACCCACGAACACGACCGGGGCGAGGACGAGCAGGAGGCCGCCCACGACGAACCACCGGGCGCGAGGCCGGTGCTTCTGCTGCTCCGGGACGGGCGGGTGGGACGAGGTGGGCGGCGGCTGGCTCATGCGCGAGAGTGTGCCCTGCCGCACCTGTCGGCACGGGCGATCCGCGATTACCGGGCCGTGCCGGGGTCTGGCACAATGACGCGCTGAGTCGAACGGCCTCCGGACCCTCTCATCCGGTCGCCGTCCGCCCTTGGAGGGCAGGACCCGGTCCCCACCCGGAGCCAGACCCTCACCACACACGAGTTCCGAGGAGACACCACCCACGTGGCCGTCAAGATCCGTTTGAAGCGCCTGGGCAAGATCCGGGTGCCGCAGTACCGCATCGTCGTCGTCGACTCGCGCAAGAAGCGTGACGGTCGAGTGATCGAGGAGATCGGCAAGTACCACCCCAAGGAGGACCCGTCCTACATCGACGTGGTCTCCGAGCGGGTGCAGTACTGGCTGGGCGTCGGCGCCCAGCCGTCGGACGCCGTCGCCGCGATCCTCAAGGTCACCGGTGACTGGCAGCAGCACCACGGCCTGCCGGGCACCGAGGGCACCTTGAAGGTGGCCGAGCCCAAGCGCGACAAGACCGAGATCTTCAACGAGGCCCTCAAGGACGCCGCGAGCGAGCCCAAGGGCGGCGCGACGACCAAGAAGGCCGAGAAGAAGACCGAGAAGAAGGCCGCCGAGCCGGCCGAGACCAAGGCCGCGGAGCCGGCCGAGGCGAAGCCGCAGGAGCCGGCCAAGGTTCCCGCGTCGGAGACCCCGGAGGGTGCGGCCGAGGAGGCCGAGGCCTCCGAGACGGTCACCGCCGAGGACGCCGGCAAGAGCGAGGCCTGAGCCCGTGCTCGCCGATGCGCTCGAACACCTCGTCCGGGGGGTCGTCGACCACCCCGACGACGTGTCGGTCCGCGACAAGGAGCTGCGCCGCGGCTCGATCCTCGAGGTCCGGGTACATCCCGAGGACCTCGGCAAGGTGATCGGCCGTGGCGGCCGCACGGCCACCGCGTTCCGCACGGTGGTCTCGGCCCTGGCGGGCCGGGGCGGGGCGAGGGTCGACTTCGTCGACACCGACCGCAGGCGGTAGCCGGAGGTCGGCGGCAGTACCGACCGCAGGCGGTAGCCGGAGGTCGGCGGCAGTACCGACCGCAGGCGCTAGCCGGAGGTCGGCGAGAGTACCGACCGCAGGCGGTAGCCGGAGGTCGGCGGCGGTACCGACCGCAGGCGGTAGCCGGAGGTCGCAGGATCCTGACCGGGCGTCACCCCTCGTGGGTGGCGCCCGGTCGCTGTCCGTGACGAGGGTGGCGGGGCCTAGGCTCTGCGGCGTGGACGAGCAGATCGAGGTCGTGGTGGGGCGCATCGGCAAGCCGCACGGCCTCCGGGGCGAGGTCACCGTGGAGGTGCGCACCGACGAGCCTGACCGTCGCTTCCGCCCAGGCGCGGTGCTGCGCGCCGAGCCGCCCCGCGGGTCGGTGGCGACGCACCGCTCGCTCACCGTCGCCGGCACCCGCTGGCACCAGGGCAGGTTGCTGGCGACCTTCGAGGAGCTGGGCGACCGCACCACGGCCGAGGCCGCGCGCGGGATCGTGCTGCACGTCGTGGTCGACGCCACCGAGCGGCCCGAGGACCCGGAGGAGTTCTACGACCACCAGCTCGTCGGCCTGGAGGTGCGCGACCTCGACGACCGGGTGATCGGCACGGTGTCTGCGATCGTGCACGGGGGAGCCCAGGACCTGCTCACCGTGCGGACCCCCGAGGGCCGGGAGACGCTCGTGCCCTTCGTCGCCGAGCTCGTCCCCGTCGTCGACCTGGCGGGTGCGCACGTCGTCGTGGCCGATCGTCCCGGACTCGTCACGCCGCTCCCCGACGACGCCTGAGCCCCTCCGCGAGACGCGCCCGTGACGAGTCGGTGGAGGAGGGGACACGTTCCGGTAACGATGCGAGGCGGTGCTTGCCACCCCCTGTGACGCAAGACAAGGTTGGCGGCGCTAAGCGTTTCATGCGCACATTCTCAAGGAGGACCAATGAAGGTCAGGACGCCTTTGCGCTCGACCGCCGTGGCAGCGGTGCTCGTGCTCGGGCTCGCCGCCTGTGGTGGCGGCAGCGACGACGAGGAGCCGACCGGCTCGGCCGAGCCGACCGGTCAGCCCGGCGGTGAGTACATCGCCGAGGTCACGGAGCCCACGTTCCTCGCGCCCGCCTCGAACTGCTACGAGTCCGAGTGCTCTGCCATCCTCGACATGGTCAACGACCCGCTGGTCACGACCGACGCCGAGACCGGCGAGCTGGTCTTCGACGGCCTGGCCGAGAACATCGAGCCCAACGAGGACCAGACCGTCTGGACGGTCACGCTGAAGGAGGGTCGCACCTTCCACAACGGTGAGGAGCTGACGGCCGAGCACTTCGCGAACGCCTGGAACTACTCCCAGGACCCGAAGAACGCCCAGGCGACCGCGGGCTTCCTGTCGCGGATCCAGGGCGCCGGCGAGGGCAAGACCATGGACGGGTTCAAGGTCGTCGACGACCGGACCTTCGAGGTCACCCTCAACGGCCCGTTCTCGGCCTTCGGTGCGCAGATGTCCTACGCCCCGGCCTTCGCCCCGATCGCGGACGAGTGCATGGACGACATCAAGGGCTGCAACGAGCAGCCCATCGGCACCGGCCCCTACATGATGGACGGTGCGTGGGCCCACGACGAGGCCATCAACGTCACCCGTTGGGACGACTACGCCGGCGACCAGCCTGCGCAGGCCGACGCGGTCAAGTTCCAGATGTTCACGAACCCCACCGCGGCCTACCGTGACTTCCAGAACGGTGGCCTCGACGTCATCAGCCTGGCCCCCGAGGTCTACCTCGAGGCCAAGGGCAGCCTCGGCGACTCCATCATCGAGGAGCCGACCTCGACCCTGACCTACATGGGCTTCCCGACCACTCAGGCGCCCTTCGACAACCCGCAGGTCCGCCAGGCGATCTCGATGTCCGTCGACCGCCAGCTGATCGTCGACCAGGTCCTCAACGGTCTGGCGTACCCCTCCACCGACATCGTCACCCCGCCGATCCCCGGCGCGCGTGACGACGCCTGTGGCTACTGCGTCTACGACCCCGAGCAGGCCAAGACCCTCCTCGAGGAGTCCGGGGTCAGCCTCGAGGGCGAGACCATCCAGTACTACTTCAACGCCGACGCCGGGCACGACGCCTGGGTCGAGGCTGCCGCCCGTCAGGTCCAGGAGAACCTGGGTCTGGACTACAAGCTGCAGTCGACCGAGTGGGCCCAGTACCTCGAGCTCCTCGACGCGCAGGAGTTCACCGGTCCGTTCCGCCTCGGCTGGGGCATGGACTACCCGTCGCCGGAGAACTACCTCCGCCCGATCGTGGGCACCGGCGGTGACTCCAACTACACCGGGTACTCCAACTCGGAGGTCGACGACCTGCTCGTGCAGGGCGACGAGGCCGGGACGCCGGAGGAGGGCATCGAGCTCTACCAGCAGGCGGGCGACGTCGCGCTGGAGGACATGCCGATCATGCCGATGTGGAGCGGCAAGACGGCGATCGCCTTCTCCGACGAGGTCGGGGACGTGCGCTACGACCCGTCCTCGGCTGAGATCGCCTTCTCGGAGATCTCCGTCGTCCAGTGACCTCCTGCAGGAGGTAGTCACCTCCGCATGAGGTAACGTCCACTGGCAACCTGAGCGGGGGCCGGGCCTAGGCTCGGCCCCCGACTCATGGTCGCGTGTAGCGAGTGACCGAAAGGGACGCACATGGGGCGTTACGTAGCCCGACGACTCATCCAGTTCATCCCCGTCATCTTGGGGACGCTCTTCCTGCTCCACATGTTGAGCACCGTCACGATCCAGGTGGTGGGTGACCCGGTACGGGCCCTCTTCGGCGAGAACGCACCTCCCGCGGCGGTGATCGAGCAGCTCCAGGCCCAGTACGGCCTCAACGACCCCTGTCTCCAGCAGACGGGCAACCCCTGCTTCGGCCTGTTCGTGGACCGCCTCGGCCAGTACCTGCAGGGCGACTTCGGCACCAACTTCCGCGGCCGCGCGGTCAGCGAGCTCTTCCTCGAGCGCGTCGGCATCACGCTGCGGATGCAGGGCATCGCGCTGGTCTTCGAGATCGGCGTGGGCATCTTCATCGGCATGCTCGCCGGCCTGCGCAAGGACAAGTTCGTCGACAACCTGGTGCGGATCACGACCTCCGTCCTGATCGCCGTCCCCGTCTTCGTCGCGGGCTCGCTCGCGGTGCTCTTCCTCGGCCTCAAGGTCGGGCTCCCGATCCGCAACAGCGACTGGGCCCCCGACTGGCTGGGACAGATGCTCCAGGTGGGCTACAACCCCGACTACCCGTGGCTCAGCCTGGTGCTGCCGGGCGTCGTGCTCGGGTCCTTCTCGCTGGCGGCGATCGCGCGGCTCACGCGCACCAGCCTGATCGAGAACCTCCGTTCGGACTACGTGCGCACCGCGCGTGCCAAGGGCCTCACCCAGTACCGGGTGGTGGCGATCCACACCCTGCGCAACTCCCTCATCCCGGTCGTCACCTTCATCGGTATCGACATCGGGCTGCTGCTCGGGTGGCTCGCTGGTCACCGAGGGCATCTTCAACGTCCCCGGCATCGGCCTGCTCGTCTTCCAGGCCATCCAGTCCAACGACACCCCCGTCATCCTGGGCGTGGTCACGGTGCTGACCATCGTCTTCCTGGTGTCCAGCCTGCTCGTCGACATCCTGTACGCCGCTCTTGACCCGAGGATCCGCTATGAGTGACATCAGCGCAGCCAGCGCCTCCGAGGCCACCGGGGACGCGCCCGCCGGCGACTCCGGGAGCAGCAACCGGACCCTGTGGGGCGACGTCCGGTACGAGCTGTTCCGCAGCCCGGTGTTCTGGATCTCCGCGATCCTGGTGCTGATCATCATGGTGATGTCGTTCGCGCCGTGGCTGTTCGCCTCCACCTCGCCCAACGAGAGGGGGGCCTGCGAGCCTGCTGGACGCTCGCGGCAAGCCGTCGTGGGACAAGCCCTTCGGCTACACCCGCGACGGCTGCGACATGTGGGCGTCCCTGGTCTGGGGCACCGGCAAGTCGGTCAACGTGGCGATCCTGACCACGATCGGGACGGTGCTCCTCGGCGTCAGCAGCGGGACCGCCGCCGGCTGGTACGGCGGCCTCACCGACACGATCATCAGCAGGATCACCGACATCTTCTTCGGGCTGCCCTTCCTGCTGGGTGCGATCGTGTTCCTCGCGATCTTCCCCGACCGCAACATCTGGACGATCTCGCTGGTCCTCACCCTGCTGGGGTGGACATCGCTCACGCGCGTGATGCGCGGCAGCGTGCTCTCGACCAAGCAGAAGGACTACATCGACGCCGCCCGGGCGCTGGGAGCGGGCGACTTCTTCATCATCCGCAAGCACGTGCTGGCCAACAGCATCGCGCCGGTCATCGTGCTCGCGACCATCGGCCTCGGCTCCTACATCGGCGCCGAGGCGACCCTGACGTTCCTCGGGGTGGGTTACCAGCGTCCCACCGTGTCGTGGGGGCTGCTGGTCAACGAGGGGCAGACGCTGGTCTTCGCCGGCTTCTCGCACCTGCTGATCTACCCGTGTGCCTTCATCGTCATCACCGTGCTCGCCTTCATCCTGCTGGGTGACGTGCTGCGCGACGCCCTCGACCCCCGAAGCCGCTGAGGTGAGGAATGTCTGACTCCACGACCCGTGCCCGGACCGACGAGTCCGTCGGCCCGGCCAAGTCGCCGCTCAGCGGCGTCGCGTTCGACCCCTCCGCCCCGCTGCTGGAGGTCGAGGACCTCCAGGTCGAGTTCAGCACCCGCGACGGCGTCGCCAAGGCCGTCAACGGCGTGAGCTTCTCCGTGGGCGAGGGGGAGACCCTCGGCATCCTCGGCGAGTCCGGGTGCGGCAAGTCCGTGACCGCGCAGGCGATCATGGGCATCCTCGACACTCCACCGGCGCGTGTCTCCGGGGGTCAGGTCCGCTACCGCGGCGTCGACCTCCTCGCCATGCCGGAGAAGACCCGACGCCACGTGCGCGCCAACAAGATCGCGATGATCTTCCAGGACGCCCTGTCCTCGCTGAACCCGGTGTTCACCGTCGGCTGGCAGCTCGCGGAGCTGTTCCGCGTCCACCAGGGCGCGAGCCGCAAGCAGGCCAAGGAGCGGGCCGTCGAGATGCTGGACCTGGTCGGGATCCCGGCCGCCAAGGCCCGTGTCAACGACTACCCGCACCAGTTCTCCGGCGGCATGCGGCAGCGGGTCATGATCGCGATGGCGCTGTCGCTCAAGCCCGACGTGATCATCGCCGACGAGCCGACCACCGCCCTGGACGTCACGGTCCAGGCCCAGGTGATGCAGCTGCTGGCCGACCTCCAGCAGGAGATGAGGCTGGGCCTGATCCTGATCACCCACGACATGGGCGTGGTCGCCGACGTCGCGGACAAGATCTGCGTCATGTACGCCGGCAACGCCGTCGAGCAGGCCGACGTCTACCAGACCTACGAGCGGCCCGCCCACCCCTACACCAAGGCGCTGCTGGAGTCGATCCCGCGCGTGGACCAGAAGGGGCAGGAGCTCACCGTCATCAAGGGGCTGCCGCCGGTGCTGACCAACCAGCCGTCGGGATGCTCCTACCACCCCCGGTGCACCTTCGCCCGGGACAGGTGCAAGGAGGAGAAGCCGCCGCTGATGGCCGTGCCCGGCGGCCGCTTCAGCGCGTGCCACTACTGGGAGGAGGTCATGGGCAAGTGAGCGACCAGACTGCATCGGTGACGCAGGCGCACGACGCCGGGGCCGACGACGAGATCGTCCTCGACGTCCGCGACGTCAAGAAGCACTTCCCCCTCACCCAGGGCATCGTCTTCCAGAAGACGGTCGGCCACGTCAAGGCCGTCGACGGGGTGTCCTTCCAGCTCCGCAAGGGAGAGACCCTCGGCGTGGTCGGCGAGTCGGGCTGCGGCAAGACCACCCTGGGACGCATGCTGATGGGTCTCGAGCGGCCCACCGAGGGGTCCATCAAGCTGCTCGGCCGGGAGATGGTCGGCCTCAAGCCGGACGCCCTGCGCAAGATGAGGCGCGACATCCAGATCGTGCTGCAGGACCCGTACTCCTCGCTCGACCCGCGGATGACCGTCGGCGACATCGTCGGCGAGCCCTTCGACATCCACCCGGACGCGCTGGAGGGCCGCAAGCGGCAGGCGGTCGTGCAGGAGCTGATCGAGGTCGTCGGTCTCAACCCCGACCACATCAACCGTTTCCCGCACCAGTTCTCCGGCGGCCAGCGACAGCGGATCGGCATCGCCCGGTCACTCTCGCTGCACCCGAAGGTGCTGGTCTGCGACGAGCCGGTCTCCGCACTCGACGTGTCGGTCCAGGCGCAGGTCGTCAACCTCTTCGAGTCGCTGCAGCAGGAGTTCGGACTCTCCTACGTCTTCATCGCCCACGACCTGTCGGTGGTGCGCCACATCTCCGACCGGGTGATGGTCATGTACCTCGGCAAGGCCGCCGAGCTCGGCAACGAGGACCAGATCTACGGAGGCCCGACCCACCCCTACACCCAGGCGCTGCTCTCGGCGGTGCCGGTGCCGGACCCGCGGCTGAAGGGGCGGCGCGACCACATCGTGCTGACCGGCGACATCCCGAGCCCGGCCGACCCGCCGTCGGGGTGCCGCTTCCGCACCCGGTGCTGGAAGGCAGAGGACCTGTGCGCCAGCGAGGAGCCGCTGCTCCAGATCCGGGACCAGTCCGACCACCCGTCGGCGTGCCACTTCGCGGCTCCGCGCGACGTCATCCACGCCATCGAGGGGCAGGACTCCTGAGGGTGGCCCGTCGCCGTGCCCTGCGGGGGCGCAGCCTGGTCCTGGCGTGCACGTTCGTGCTCGCGGCCACCGGCTGCGCCTCCGAGGGGGAGCCCACGCCCGCGCCGAGCCCCTCGGTCCCGGCGCCCACCTCGACGGTGGCGCCGACCGATTCCGACGGCATCACGACGCAGTCCGACGCCCTCCCGACCTGGTCGGCGATCGACGGCCTGGAGGTGCCGCGCGACGACTTCGGGACCGCGGTGATCGGTGACGACATCTGGGCGCTCGGCGGCATGACGGGGGAGCGGGGCAACCGGCTGCTGTCCATCGAGGTGCTCGACACCACGACCGGGACCTGGTCGACCTCGGACGTCGAGATGCCCCTGGGTGTCGCCTCCTTCGAGGTGGTCGCCGAGGGACCGCTCATCTACGCCTTCGGTGGCTTCGACGCCCAGAGCCAGGCGATGGACTTCGCCTCCGTGCTCGACACCCGGACCGGTAGGTGGCGCACGCTGCCGCCGTTGCCGCACGCCCGCTACGCCCACACGGTCACCGAGCTCGACGGCCTGGTCTACGTCATCGGCGGACGCAACCTCGACGGTGAGGTCGCGGCGGTCGACGTGTTCGACCCACGCTCGGAGTCCTGGGAGACCCTGGACGCCCGGATGCCGAAGGGCCGCGACCGCGACTCCCACAAGACCGTGGCGACACCGCGGGGACTGGTGGTGGCCGGAGGCCAGCGCAACTTCGAGGACAGCGCGCTCGTCGACCTCTTCGACCCCAGCTCCGGGACGTGGCGGGCGCTGCCCGACCTCCCGGAGCCCATGTCGCGAGCCGGCCTCGCCTACACCGACGACACGCTGTGGATCACCCTGCACGAGTCGGCGTACGTGATGGACGGGCGGCGCCTCCGGACGTGGGAGGAGGCCAACGCCCTCACGCTCTCCCGTCACGGGATGGGCTTCGTCGTCCACGACGGCTTCATCTACTCCATCGGCGGGTGCGCCCTGAACCCGCTGCGCGACGTCCGGACCGTCGACCGCCTCGACCTGGCCTGAGGGTCGTCGTGCAGATCGACGTCGTCTCCATCTTCCCCGCCTACCTCGCGCCGCTCGAGCTCTCTCTTGCGGGGCGTGCCAGGGCCGCCGGGCTGCTGGACGTCCGGGTGCACGACCTGCGGGCCTGGACCCACGACCGGCACCGCACCGTCGACGACAAGCCGGCCGGCGGCGGCGCTGGCATGGTGATGAAGGCCGAGCCGTGGGGGGAGGCTCTCGACGAGGTGCTCACCGAGCACAGCACGTTGGTCGTGCCGACGCCCAGCGGGCACCGCTTCGACCAGGTCACCGCGCGGGAGCTGGCGACGCGCGAGCACCTGGTGTTCGCCTGCGGGCGCTACGAGGGCATCGACCAGCGCGTGATGGACCACTACGCGGGGCGGGTCGAGGTCCGCGAGCTCTCGATCGGCGACTACGTCCTCAACGGGGGAGAGGTGGCCGCGCTGGTCGTGGTCGAGGCGGTCGCCCGGTTGCTGCCCGGCTTCATGGGCAACGCCGAGTCGCTGGCGGAGGAGTCGCACGAGGACGGGTTGCTCGAGTACCCCGTCTACACCCGCCCCGCCACGTGGCGCGGCCTCGAGGTCCCCGCCGTCCTGCAGGGCGGCGACCACGGGGCGGTCGCGCGCTGGCGGCACGACCAGGCGCTGCGGCGCACGGCGGACCGGCGACCTGACCTGGCCCACCCGGCTCGGGTGGTGGGGCACGGCGACCTCGAGCTGGTGGTCGCCGAGGGCGTGCCGGCCGACGCGGGCGAGCTGACCACCCTGCAGTGGGCGTGCCTGCCGCCGGAGGAGCGCACCGCCGTCTCCCCGGCCTCCTGCGTGACGGTGCGCGTCGAGGGTCGGCTCGTGGCGGCCGTCGCGACCGCGCTGCGGGGTGAGGAGTGGACGTGCGGGCCGCTGCTGGTCGCGCCCGACCTGCAGGGGCGTGGGCTCGAGCAGCTGCTGGTGGAGCAGGTCGAGCTGCGTGCGCCGGGCGAGGCTGCGGCGTACGTCCTCCAGGCGCAGGAGCTGGCCCCTCCGGTCCTCAAGGCGCTGCGCCGCGCGGGCTACCGTCCCACCGGGGGTCGGCTGCGCCGCGGGCGCTGATTTCCGGTCCCGGGTCGGCCTCTGGCAGACTTGCCCCTTGGTCCAGTCGGCCAAACCCGGACTTTCCGAGGGTGCGCGTCACCCGGTAGGGAGTCTGCGTCGGGCTCCTGCCACAGGGGGAGCCGGCGCCACCGGCCACCGCACCGGACCGACCAGCGTGATCACTTCACACCGCGGCTGACCTGTGGCACCCGTGAGGAGAGACATGACCAACGTCATCAGCGAGCTCGGCAACGCCATCAAGCGTGACGACGTCCCGGACTTCCGCGCCGGCGACACCGTCAACGTCCACGTGAAGGTCGTCGAGGGCAACCGCTCGCGCGTCCAGCAGTTCCAGGGCGTGGTCATCCGCGTCCAGGGCTCCGGCGTGGGCCGCACCTTCACCGTCCGCAAGGTCTCCTTCGGCGTCGGCGTCGAGCGCACCTTCCCCCTGCACTCCCCGATCTTCGAGAAGATCGACATCGTCACCCGCGGTGACGTCCGCCGGGCGAAGCTCTACTACCTGCGCAACCTGCGCGGCAAGAAGGCGAAGATCAAGGAGCGCCGCGAGTCCTGATCCCCGCGATCAGACAACCGCTGGCTACCCTTTCTCGCGTGACTCCCGACGACCGCGGTTCCCGCTCAGACGTCCTCGACGACGAGCCCGGGCCGCGGTCGTCGCACGCTCGGGGCGCGAAGCAGAAGAAGCACCTCCCGCTGTGGCAGGAGACGGTACTGCTGCTCGGTCTGGCGCTCGTCCTCGCCGTCGTCATCAAGGCACTGTTCGTCCAGGCGTTCTACATCCCGTCGCCCTCGATGGAGCCGGGCCTGATCAAGAACGACCGGATCCTGGTCCAGAAGGTGTCCTACTGGTTCGGCGGTGAGCCGCAGCGGGGCGACGTGGTGGTCTTCGAGGACCCGGGCGGCTGGTTGTCGGGCGCGGACACGGCCGGTCCGACCAACCCGTTCGCGACGGCGATGTCCAAGATCGGGCTGTACCCGACCGGCGGGCACCTGGTGAAGCGGGTGGTGGGGGTCGCGGGTGACACCATCACCTGCTGTGACAAGCAGGGGCGGATCGCGGTCAACGGGGAGCCGCTCGACGAGAACGCCTACATCCGCGAGCAGGGGATCGAGTGCAACGGACCCCGCGGCGTGCCGACGTGCGACTGGACGATCGGGCCGGTGCCGGAGGGGAACGTCTTCGTGATGGGCGACAACCGGGGGCAGTCCGCCGACTCCACGGCCCACATGTGCCGACCCGACGAGACCGACTGCGTGCCCGGTGACGAGTTCGTGCCGGTCGACCTGGTGGTCGGCAAGGTGCTCGTCCTGATCTGGCCCGCGTCCCGCTTCGACCTCGTCGGCCGTCCGGACTCGTTCGCGAGCGTTCCCGACGCCTCCTGAGCCCGTGTCCACCCTGCCGCGAGGCCTGACCGTCCGGCGCGACGCCGGGCTCTACGGGTACGAGCGGGCGCTGCGCCGGGCCGGGCTCGACCCGATCGCCGGCGTGGACGAGGCCGGCCGCGGTGCCTGCGCCGGCCCCCTCGTGGCCGGTGCCGTGGTGCTGCCCCCCGGGCGGGCGGGTGTCGTGCCGGGGCTGGCCGACTCCAAGCTGCTGACCGAGAAGGCCAGGGAGCGGTGCTACGAGCAGGTGCTGCGACGGGCCGTGGCCTGGTCGGTCGTGGTGCTGCCCGCGGCCGACTGCGACCGGCTCGGCATGCACGTGGCGAACGTCGAGGCGCTGCGACGGGCCGTCGCGCTGCTGGACCTCACCCCCGCCTACGTCCTGACCGACGGGTTCCCGGTGGACGGGCTGGGTGCCCCCGGCCTGGCGGTCTGGAAGGGCGACCGGGTCGCCGCCTGCATCGCTGCCGCCAGCGTGGTCGCCAAGGTGACGCGCGACCGGATCATGCGCGAGCTGCACGAGCAGTACCCGTCCTACGACTTCAGGACGCACAAGGGCTACATCACCGAGGAGCACTCCGCGGCCCTGGGCGAGCACGGTCCGTGCGCGGAGCACCGGATGAGGTTCGTCAACGTCCGGCGGGCCGCGGGGCTCGAACCGCCGTTCGAGGTGCAGACTTCGGGGGTCGAGCCTGTCGAGACCGTGGAGGAGAGTCGATGAGCGCCGAGGACCTCGAGAAGTACGAGACCGAGATGGAGCTCACCCTCTACCGCGAGTACCGCGACGTCGTCGGGATCTTCAAGTACGTCGTCGAGACCGACCGGCGCTTCTACCTGTGCAACCAGGTGGACGTGAAGGCACGCACCGAGTCCGGTGACGTGTTCTTCGAGGTCTCCATGAGCGACGCCTGGGTCTGGGACATGTACCGTCCCGCCCGCTTCGCCAAGAACGTCAAGGTGCTGACCTTCAAGGACGTCAACGTCGAGGAGCTCTCACCCTCCGACATCGACCCCCCGAAGGACTGAGCGCCGGGCCCGCGGGCCCGGCGCTCCCCAGTCCTACGGGAGCTTGATCAGCTTGACGCCTCCGGTCACGCTCCCCAGAGCGGTGACGAAGAGGGGTGCCAGGTCGTCGCCGCGGGCGGCGCAGAAGAACAGGTCCTCGTCGGAGTTCTCCGCCGCGGTGCTGGCGTCGTTCAGGCAGCCGTTGGAGCTGCCGACGGCCTGGTCGGTGCCGCCGGACACCTCGGCCAGCACGTCGCTGACCAGCGGGTTGTTGCTGTGCTGCTGGCTGGTGACGATGTCGCGCTCCTTGCGGACGGTCCAGGTGATCGTCTTGCGGCAGTCGCTGCGGGGGACGTAGGGGTTGGACTCGGTCCCGGAGCCCGAGGCCCGGCAGCTCGAGGGGGAGATGTTGCTGATCCACTCGGTGGTGCTGGTGTTGTCGCTCCCGGACGGCAGCGAGCGGTAGTTGTTGCCGTCGCCGCAGCGCTTCCCGTCGATGCCGTAGCCGATCGTGATGATCAGGATCCCCTCACGCTTGGCGAGCCGGGCGACCTCCTTGAAGTTCTCGCAGGCCTGCTGCCCACCGGTGTAGGTGTTGACGGTCGTCTCGGTCGTGGTCCTGGTGAAGTACTCGTAGGTGCAGGCGTAGGTGTTGCTGCTGCCGTTGCTGCCGTTGGGGCACTGCGAGGGCCTGCTCACCCCGCTCGGTCGGCCGGCCGTCGTCCCGCTGGTGGTGGTGTTGCTGGTGGTCGCCGAGGTGTAGTCGAGGTGGCTGGAGAAGATCTCGTTCCGGTTGTCCAGCGTGATGGGAGTGGTCGTGGTGTCCGCCGGCTCCTGGGGCTCGCCGTCGGTCTCGAAGATGATCACCTGCTGGACCTCGCCGGACCGGCTCGCTCCCCCGAGGGCAGCGATGTTGTTCTCGTCGCCCGACTTGCCGAGCACGTAGCGCGCGGCCTGCTTCAGCGGTGCCGCGAGCTCGGTGCCCGTCCGGCCGAGGTTGGAGTCTCCCGCCGTGCTGTCGAGACAGTCGACGGCCTGGGTGAGCTTGCTGCTGGTGTTGAGCCGGCGCACCCCGTTGCTGTCGGCCGAGCCCAGGTAGTCCTTCTTGAAGGAGATCGGGATCCACGACCCGGTCGAGGCCGTCGACGGGTTGGAGCTGGGATAGACCAGGCCACCCCAGCTGGAGTTGCAGGAGTAGTTCTCGGAGTTGGTCCGGGTCCGGGTGCTGGGGCCGATCGCTCCGAGCGCGACGTACTGCTGCTCGGGGGTCATCACCTGCAGCATGCTCTCGATGCCGTCGACCAGGTCGTCGCGGTTGGCCGACATCGACAGGGTGCGGTCGGCGACGACCACGACGTCGAGCGGGTTGGGGGCGACCTCACCGCAGGAACCGGCACACGCCACCGAGACCTGGGACCCGGTGGAGCCCTCATCGACCCCGAGGACGGGGGCGAAGCTGAACGGCACGTCCTCCTCAGCACCCACGCGCATCGTGTTGCACTGGATCTCGCGGTTGTTGTAGACCGAGGTCCCCGCGTTCCAGTTGTTGCCCGGGCCGGCGTTGAGCGCACACGGGACCGCGCACAGGGTCTGGCTGCAGGTCATCGAGAATTGCCTGCCGTCCCAGCCTCGGACGCGGTTCTGGTACTCCGACTGGCGCCAGATCGTGCTGGCGGACACGGCGTCCGGGTTGCAGACGCCCGAGCCCGTGGCTCGGGTCGGGATCTGGTAGTCCGCGGCCATGGCCGGGTTGAGAGGCTGGTTGTTGCCGTCGAGCTTGCGGGCGATCACGCACCAGAAGTCAACGTTGGACGGGTCGATCGCCCCGCTGCCGTTCTGGGTGAAGTAGCTCTGGGCCGACGTCACGGCGCCGGAGATCCCGCCGCCGTTGCCGAGCTGGTAGGCGCCCGCGGTCGCCGCGGCGTCCAGCTGGCTGATCAGCAGGTGCTTGCGGCTCACCTGCTGGGCCACGTCCACGCCGAAGGCGGCGAAACCCAGCAGCACCACGGTGAGCATGGCGAACAGCACGGCCGTCGCACCCCGCTCGGAACGCTTGTCTCGTCGGATGCGTGCCATGTCTACTCCCTGACCATCGAGGCGGTGCGCTGGATGACGATCGTGTCGCCGACACAGGGGCCGTCCGCGACCACGCTGCACAGCGAGCCGAACGGGGTGATCCACTGGTGGGTGTAGGCGATCGACACGGACACTGCCGAGCCTGACTGCGCATTGGCGTCGAAGGACGCCTGGGACCCCGTGCAGGTGGTCCCGTCCGGGCTGGAGCAGGTGATGCTCGTCGTCACGGAGGCGCCCGTGATTCCGGCGTCGGCCAGCTCGTCGTCGACGACGGCGTCGACGTCGGCGTAGCTGCCGCTGAGGCTGGCGGCACGCACAGCGTCCCGGGCGACGTTGTTGACCAGGTGCGACTTCAGCAGCATGTAGCCGAAGTCGGCGATCCCGAAGACGAGCAGCAGCAGCAGCGGCGCGATGAGCCCGAACTCGACTGCTGCGGCACCACGCTGGGTGCGCGCCGGGCGCACTCGACGGCGCATGGTCGATCTCCGATCTCGCGGGACGGGGGGTCGTCGCGTCTCGGTCAGTATGCCGACGGCTCCGGGTGTGCGCAGCAGAGTCGAGAAATGCCTCGGGGCCGCGCTGGACCAGTTCTCGTCCACAGCCGACCCCTCGTCGTGGTTCTCCACAGCGGGCGGCGTCGCGGGTCCCGTTCGTCGCAGCCGCACCCGAGGCTGGCTGCCATGAGGTCAACGCGCAGTGAGCCGCCCACCCACAACCAGGCGATGGGTGCCTACGGCGAACGGGTGGCCGCCCGCCGCCTGGTCGACGCCGGGCTGGCGGTGCTGGATCGCAACTGGCGCTGCGCCGAGGGCGAGATCGACCTCGTCCTGAGGGAGGGTGAGGAGCTCGTGGTCTGTGAGGTGAAGAC
This sequence comes from uncultured Actinomycetota bacterium, assembly GCA_963795215.1. GTDB lineage: Bacteria > Actinomycetota > Actinomycetes > Propionibacteriales > Nocardioidaceae > Nocardioides. The sequence goes on along the minus strand of CAWCGW010000003.1, from coordinate 255,305 downwards.
GCGGCGTGGCACGGCGCACGGCCACCCCCACGAGGCGATCACCGACGACAAGCTGGCGCGGCTGGTGCGGCTGGGGCAACGGTGGGCCGAGGCGCACGCGGTGACACCGCCGGCGATCCGGGTCGACCTCGTGGCGGTGATCTGCCCGCCGAAGGGGCCGGCCGAGGTCGAGCACGTGCGGGGGCTGGCCTGATGCCCGTCGCCTCGACGCCCACGATCGTGCTGGACGGCGCGGTCGGCCACCTCGTCGACGTGCAGGTGGACGTGTCGGCCGGCCAGGCCTCGCTGACCCTGGTCGGTCGCGCGGACCAGTCGATCAACGAGGCTCCCCACCGGTGTCGGATGGCGATCCACAACTCCGGTCGGCACTGGCCCTCGACCAAGCGGGTCACGATCCTGTTCTCGCCCAGCGACCTCCCGAAGCGGGGCACGCACGTCGACCTCGCGATCGCGCTCGCCGTGCTCGAGGCCGACGGCCAGCTGCCCCCGGCCGACGTCGGCGGCTCGGTCTTCATCGGAGAGCTCACGCTGACCGGGGGCCTGCGCGCCGTTCCCGGGGTCCTGCCGATGACCCTGGCTGCCTCGCAGCGTGGCATCCGGCGGGTGTTCGTGCCCGAGCCCCAGGCCCACGAGGCCTCGATGGTGCCCGGCATCGACGTGATCGGCGTCCGATCGCTGGCCCAGGTGATCGCCGAGCTCACCGGTGAGCAGGTGCCCGAGGCGCCTGCGGTGGCGCCGATGTCGGGCAACCGGCTGCTGAGCTGGCGCGGCGACCACCGGCTCGACGAGGTCGACATGCTCGACGTGCTGGGCATGGAGGAGGCGCGCTACGCGGTCGAGGTGGCCGCGGCCGGCGGTCACCACCTGCTGCTCTCGGGGCCGAAGGGCTGTGGCAAGACGACCCTCGCCGAGCGGGTGCCGACCATCCTCCCGGACCTCACTCTCGAGGAGTCGTTGGAGCTGACCGCGCTCCACTCCCTGGCAGGGGCCCTCCAGGACGGGGACGGGCTGATCCGTCGACCGCCGTTCTCCGCACCCCACCACGACGCGTCCAAGACCAGCATCGTCGGCGGTGGCAGCGGGCGCGTGCGTCCGGGGGAGATCAGTCGCGCCCACTGCGGGGTGCTGCTGCTCGACGAGTTCCCCCTGCTGCGCACCGACGTGATCGACGCCCTGCGCCAGCCGCTGGAGAGCGGTGAGGTGACCATCGCCCGTGGTGACGACACGGTGACCTACCCGGCCCGGGGGATGGTCGTGTTCGCGGCCAACCCGTGTCCGTGCGGGGAGTACACGCCGCAGGCGCAGCACTGCCGGTGCACCTGCCGGGAGAAGCAGCGCCGCGACTATCGCGACCGCGTGCGTGGTCCGATCTCCGACCGGATCGACATCACCCGTCACCTGCAGCCGCTGAAACCACACGACGCCCACGACGTGCTGCGGCCACCGGAGGCGTCGGCCGTGGTGCGGCAGCGGGTCGCCGCGGCCCGTGAGGTGCAGTCACGGCGCTACCGGGGGCGCACCTGGCTCCTCAACGGGCAGGTACCGGGTCCGGTGCTGCTGCGCGACTGGCCGCTGGGTCGCGAGCAGCAGCGCCTGGTCGACCACACGATGTACGCCGGGGGCCTCAGCCGTCGGGGCGCGACGCGCGTCCACCGCCTGGCGTGGACGGTGTCGGATCTCCGGGGGGCCGAGGCGCCCGACGTCGCGGACGTGGACACCGCCCTGCGGCTGCGCTCCGGGGAGCCGCTGCTCGCAAGAAGCCTGCGGAGGGCCGCGTCGTGACCGACGACCGGGTGGCCCGCGCCGGCCTGAGCCGGCTCACCGAGCCCGCCGACCCCCGGGTGGCCGGGGTCGTCGCGGAGGTCGGCGCCGCCCGGCTCTTCGACGACGTGGTGGCGTTGCGCGGAAAACAGCAGGTCGACCGCGACGCCCACCCGCGGCTCGCGCAGCTGGACCCCGAGCGCGAGCTGGAGCAGGCGGCTGCCCTGGGCATCCGCTTCGTGATCCCCGGGGACCCCGAGTGGCCCGGCCAGCTCGACGCCCTCGACCACGTGGAGCCACTGCAGGAGATGGCGGGGCGGCCGCTCGGGCTGTGGGTCAAGGGGCCGCTGCCGCTGAGCGAGCTCGGTGGAGCCGTGGCCGTCGTGGGCTCGCGGACGGCGACGACCTACGGCGAGGACGTCGCGCGGGACGTCGCGGCCGGGCTCGCGCGTCGCGGACATTGTGTCGTCTCCGGTGCGGCCTTCGGGATCGACCAGGCCGCCCACCGTGGTGCCCTCGCGATGGAGGGGCCGTCGGTGGCGGTGCTCGCCTGTGGCGTGGACCGCGTCTACCCCGCCTCCCATCGTGACCTCCTGACCCACCTGGCAGGCGTGGGAGCCGTCGTGGCGGAGGTGCCGTTGGGATGTGCTCCGATGCGGATGCGGTTCCTCGCCCGCAACCGGATCATCGCCGGCCTGTCCCGGGGCACCGTGCTGGTCGAGGCCGCGGTGCGCAGCGGTGCGCTCAACACGGCGAGCTGGACCAGCAGGCTCTCCCGGCCCCTGATGGGGGTGCCGGGGCCGGTCACCAGCGCGCAGTCCCAGGGCGTCCACCAGCTCGTCCGTTCCGGAGCGGCGTCGCTGGCGACCACCCCGGGAGACGTGCTGGAGCTCGTGGGGGCCGCCGGGGAGCACCTGCAGGAGGAGCCGCGGGCGCCCGAGCGACCGCGCGACCGGCTCTCCAAGCGGCACCGGCAGGTGTTGGACGCGGTGCCGGTCCATCACCCCGCCGACGTGGGGGGCATCGCCGCCACCGCCGGGGTCGACCTGCTGCCGACGCGCACCGCGTTGAGCTACCTCGAGGAGCGCGGCTTCGTGGTGCATGACGAGTGGGGCTGGCGGTTGGGCCCGGCGGTGCAGCAGATCCCCGGGATGGGCGGGTTCCCCGCCTAGCATCGGGACATGCCCGCGCCCGAGACGCCCCTGAGCGAGGAGTTCGCCTCCGTGCTCGGCGGCTACGAGCGCCACCTGGTCTCCGAGCGCAACCTCTCCGCCCACACGGTGCGCGCCTACCTCGGCGACATCGAGTCGCTCCTCGAGCACGCCCGACGACTGGGGATCGACACCCTGGCCGAGCTCGACCTGCGCGCCCTGCGCAGCTGGCTCGCCAACCAGCAGACCCGGGGCAAGGCACGCACGACGCTGGCGCGGCGCGCCACGGCGGCTCGTGTGTTCACGGCCTGGCTCCACCGGTCGGGGCGGGTGGCCGCCGACCCCGGCGTCAGCCTGGGGTCTCCCAGGTCCCGCTCCAGCCTGCCGGGGGTGCTCCGGGCCGACGAGGTCCGCGACCTGCTCGAAGCCGCTGCGACCCTGGCCGACGACGGGAGCCCGACGGGGCTGCGCGACGTCGCGATGCTGGAGCTGCTCTACGCGACCGGGATCCGGGTGGGCGAGCTGGTCGGTCTCGACGTCGACGACCTGGACCGTGAGCGATGCGTCGTCCGGGTGCTGGGCAAGGGCCGCAAGGAACGCACCGTCCCCTACGGCACACCCGCCGCTCGTGCCGTCGACCGTTGGCTCCTGACGGGACGGCCGCAGCTGGCGGTCGCCGGGTCGGGTGCCGCGTTGTTCCTGGGTGCCCGCGGCGGTCGCATCGACCAACGCGCCGTGCGGACGCTCGTCCACCGCCGGATCGCGGAGGTCCCGGGAGCCCCGGACCTCGGCCCGCACGGCCTGCGCCACACGGCCGCCACCCACCTTCTCGAAGGCGGTGCGGACCTCCGGTCGGTCCAGGAGCTGCTGGGGCACGCCTCCCTCGCGACGACCCAGCTCTACACGCACGTGACCACGGACCGGTTGCGCCGGGCCTACCTGCAGGCGCACCCCCGCGCCTGACCGGTCACCACCGGAGGGCCGCTGTCCACCAGGTCCCGGCGGGGGTCCAGCGGGCGTAGGGGGACTCGAGTGGCGCGGAGACCGACCGACCCTCCAGCGGCAGCAGCCGCACCGGTCCGGCACGGACCAGCAGCAGCGGGTCGAGGTAGGTGTCGCCGCGCAACCAGCCCCAGTGCAGGCAGGCCCGAGGCAGGCAGTGGGAGCCGGCCGGGACCAGCGTCCCGATCCGGCCGCCCTCCCGGACCGGTTCACCGGGGGCGCGGCTCGCCGCCACGGGCTCGTACGTCGTCCGGGTCGACCCGTGGTCGACGACCACGACCGGCCTTCCGGCGATCACGCCGGCGAACGACACGGTCCCACCCAGCGCCGCGCGCACCGGCTGCCCCGGCGCCCCGGCCAGGTCGACGCCGCGATGACCGGCCCCCCAGGCTGTGTCGGGTGGGTCGAAGCCCGCCACCACCGTCGGACGGGGCTGCAACGGCCACGACCCGGCAGCGTCCTCCACCGCAGGCACGGTCGCGGGGGCGGAGAGCGCCAGCACGAGGGACAGAACAGCGTCGCGGAACGGCATGCCGCCGATCCTGCGCCACCCACCCGCGGTGGCGACGCGGGTGCCGCCAGGCTGTGGAGGAAGGGGCCGGGCGCGAGGGCTGTGGACGGCAACAGGCTCCGCTCCACCTCGATTTCCGGCCGCCCCGCCGGTCGACTAGTCTGTCCGGAGCACCTCACACCCGTGAGGTGACTTCGCACGTCCACCGACCGCGACGGAGTTGGATCCCTGGCTCCGGTCGCCCGCGGGCGTCGATCCTCGGTCCCGAGCACTCGGGTCGGATCGCGCGTGGACGTCAGGGCCGCCGGCACCCGCCGGAGGCAGCAACTGAAAACCACGATGAGCAGGCGTCGAGCCGGCTCGGCCTGCCGCAGCCGCGGTCACCAAGGCCGGGCACGACGGTGACGCCGCTCGGACACACAGGAGATACCCATGGCAGTCGTCACCATGCGCCAGCTGCTCGAGAGCGGCGTCCACTTCGGTCACCAGACGCGTCGCTGGAACCCGAAGATGAAGCGCTTCATCATGACCGAGCGCAACGGCATCTACATCATCGACCTGCAGCAGTCGCTGGCCTACATCGACCGCTCCTACGCCTTCATCAAGGAGACCGTCGCCAAGGGCGGCACCGTGATGTTCGTCGGCACCAAGAAGCAGGCCCAGGAGGCCATCGCCGAGCAGGCGACGCGGGTCGGGATGCCCTACGTCAACCAGCGCTGGCTGGGCGGCATGCTCACCAACTTCCAGACCGTGCACCAGCGGATCAACCGCCTCAAGGAGCTCGACGAGATCGACTTCGAGGACGTGGCCGGCTCCAGTCGCACCAAGAAGGAGCTGCTGCAGATGCGGCGCGAGCGCGACAAGCTCAACAAGTCGCTCGGCGGCATCCGCGAGATGAGCCGCCCGCCGGCCGCCGTCTGGATCGTCGACACCAACAAGGAGCACCTGGCCGTCGAGGAGGCCCGCAAGCTGCGGATCCCGATCATCGGCATCCTGGACTCCAACTGCGACCCCGACGAGGTCGACTTCCCGATCCCGGGCAACGACGACGCGATCCGCGCCGTGGGCCTGCTGACGCGGGTCATCGCCGACGCGGTCGCCGAGGGCCTCATCGCCCGCAGCGGCGCCAAGGGCGGCGAGGGCCAGTCCGCGACGCCGGGCGCCGAGGAGCCGCTGGCCGAGTGGGAGCGCGAGCTGCTCCAGGGCGACGCCGAGAAGGCGGCCGTCGAGGCCACCGGCGGCGACGCGGCCACCGAGGAGACCCCGGCGGCCGAGTCCACCGGTGCCGCCACCGAGGCGCCGGCGGCCGACGCCGCCGCCGAGGCGGTCACCGAGGCCCCCGAGGCCAGCACCGAGACCAGCACCGAGACCAGCGAGGTCAGCACCGAGACCGCCGAGGGCGAGTTCGGCGCCGACTCCGCTGCTCCCCAGGAGAACGGCGAGGCGCCGGCCGGCTTCGAGATCAAGGGCAACAAGACCTCGAAGAAGTTCCACGCCCCGTCGAGCCCCTGGTACGACCGGACCAACGCGGAGGTCTGGTTCCGGACCGCCGAGGCCGCCGAGCAGGCCGGCTTCGTCAACGCCGAGGCCAAGGCCGACGAGAAGGCCGACGAGAAGGCCGACGCCTGATCGACGCAGTCGCGAGCTGGGCCCGGCCGTCGCGTCGGGCCCCGCGCTGCCACCATCACGAAGAGTTCGAGGAAGAGGGAACATGGCTATCTCCGCTGCGGACGTCAAGAAGCTCCGCGAGCTGACCGGCGCGGGCATGATGGATTGCAAGAAGGCACTCGACGAGGCCGACGGCGACTTCGACAAGGCCGCCGAGCTGATCCGCGTCAAGCTGGGCAAGAAGATGGCCGAGCGCGGCGCCGAGCGTGAGGCGTCGGCCGGTCTGGTCGCCACCTCCGGCGGTGCCCTGGTGGAGCTCAACTGCGAGACCGACTTCGTCGCCAAGGGCGACGACTTCGTCGCCGCCGCCCAGCAGATCGCCGACGCCGCGGCCGAGGCCAAGGCCAGTGACACCGAGACGCTCAAGGGCGTGACGATCGGGGACCAGACCGTGGGCGAGCTCGTCGAGGGTCTGGCGATGACCATCGGTGAGAAGATCGAGCTCGGCAAGGTCGCCTACTTCGAGGGCGCCGTCGTGTCCTACATGCACAAGCGTGCGGCCGACCTGCCGCCCGCCGTCGGCGTGCTGGTCGAGTACGACGGCGAGGAGCAGGGTGCGCGCGGCGCGGCCATGCAGATCGCTGCGATGCGGCCGAAGTTCCTCACCCGCGACGAGGTCCCGGCCGACGTCGTCGAGAAGGAGCGCGCCATCGCCGAGGCCACCTCGCGCGAGGAGGGCAAGCCCGAGCAGGCGATCGCCAAGATCACCGAGGGTCGCCTCAACGGGTTCTTCAAGGAGGTCGTCCTCCTCGACCAGCCCTCGGTCACCGAGAACAAGAAGACGGTCAAGACCGTCCTCGACGAGGCCGGCACCACGGTGACGCGCTTCGTCCGCTTCGAGGTCGGCGCCTGAGCCACCCCGCACCTGCACGCGCCGGTCGGACCCACGGGTCCGGCCGGCGCGTCGTGCGTCACGGCCGGCGCGATAGGGTCGCCCCTGGCCGTCTGCCGACCTGAAGGAGCCGTGTGACCAGGTACCAGCGCGTGTTGTTGAAGCTGTCCGGTGAGGTGTTCGGGGGCGGTCGCGTCGGCGTCGACCCCGACGTCGTCTCCCAGGTGGCTCGCGAGATCGCGGCGGTCGCCCGACAGGGCGTCGGGATCTCGATCGTGGTCGGTGGCGGCAACTTCTTCCGCGGCGCCGAGATGCAGCAGCGCGGCATGGACCGCGCCCGTGCGGACTACATGGGCATGCTCGGGACGGTGATGAACTGCCTGGCACTGCAGGACTTCCTCGAGAAGGAAGGCATCGAGACCCGGGTGCAGACCGCGATCACCATGGGTCAGGTCGCCGAGCCCTACATCCCGCGCCGCGCCATGCGTCACCTCGAGAAGGGGCGCGTCGTCATCTTCGGAGCCGGAGCAGGCATGCCGTTCTTCTCCACCGACACCGTGGCGGCCCAGCGGGCGCTCGAGACCCGGTGCGAGGTCGTGCTGATGGCCAAGCAGGGCGTCGACGGCGTCTACACCGCCGACCCCCGGCTCGACCCCACCGCCACCAAGCTGGACGAGGTGACCTTCCAGGAGGCGCTCCAGCAGGGCCTGCGGATCGCCGACGCCACGGCGTTCGCGCTGTGCATGGAGAACAACATGCCCATGATCGTCTTCGGCGCCGAGGAGGAGGGCGCCATCGCTCGTATCGTCGCGGGTGAGAAGATCGGGACACTGGTCAGCGCCGGCTGAGCGCCACCTGGCCCCACGACACCAGCAGTCACTCCGAACCGCCACAGGAGCACCCGTGATCAACGACATCCTCACCGAGGCCGACCAGAAGATGGACAAGTCGGTCGAGGCGACCCGCGAGGAGTTCTCGACGATCCGGGCGGGGCGGGCCAACCCGGCGATGTTCGCCAAGCTCACGGCCGACTACTACGGCACCCAGACCCCGCTGCAGCAGCTCGCGAGCTTCACCTCGCAGGACGCACGGACCATCATCGTGGCGCCGTTCGACATGGGCGCGCTGCCCAACATCGAGCGGGCGATCCGCGACTCCGACCTCGGCGTGAACCCCGCCAACGACGGCAAGAGCATCCGCTGCATGTTCCCCGAGCTCACGGAGGAGCGGCGCAAGGAGTACATCAAGCTGGCGCGCTCCAAGGCCGAGGACGGCCGGGTGGCGGTCCGCAACCTGCGGCGTACGGCGAAGCAGGGGCTCGAGAAGCTCGAGAAGGACGGCGAGGTCGGCAAGGACGACGTCACCGGCGCCGAGAAGCGGCTCGACGCCATCACCAAGAGCCACACCGACGCGATCGACGACCTGCTCAAGCACAAGGAATCCGAGCTCCTCGAGGTCTGAGCGCCATGACCTCCACCCCCGCACCGGCGAAGAACCACGGCCGCGCGGGCCGGAACCTCCCGGCCGCCATCGGGTCCGCGGTCGTGCTGCTCGCCGCCATCGCCGCGTCGCTGGCGTTCTGGAAGATCGCCTTCCTCGGCATCGTGGCCGTGGCCGTCGTGGTGGCGATCTGGGAGCTCCGGCAGGGCCTGCTCACCAAGGGCATCGACCTCCCGGAGCAACCGCTGATGGCCGGTGGCGTCGTGATGGTCGTGGTCGCCTACTTCTACGGCGCCCCGGCGCTGGTCACAGCCACCGCCGTCACCGCCCTGGTGGTCATGCTCTGGCTGCTGCGCCGCGGGGTCGAGGGCTACGTGCAGAACGCCACCGCCTCGGTGTTCACCCTCGTCTACGTCCCCTTTCTGGGGTCCTTCGTCGCCCTGCTGCTCGCGGAGGGCGGGGCGACCGACTTCGATCGGTGGGACGAGGGAGCCCGCGCCATCACCGTGTTCATCCTGGTGACGATCGCCTCCGACATCGGGGGCTACGTCGCCGGCGTGCTGTTCGGCCGCCACCCGATGGCCCCCGTGATCTCACCGAAGAAGTCCTGGGAGGGCTTCGCCGGCTCGGCGGTGTTCTGTGTCGCGGCCGGGTGGGCGCTGGTCGTCTACCTCCTCGACGGCGACTGGTGGGTCGGCGTCGCGCTGGGCCTGATCGCCGCGGTGATGGCCACGCTGGGTGATCTCTGCGAATCGGTGATGAAGCGTGACCTGGGCGTGAAGGACATGAGCCAGGTCGTCCCCGGGCACGGTGGCCTCATGGACCGGCTCGACTCGCTGCTGGCGACGGTCGCGCCGATCTGGCTGCTCCTGCACTACACGGTCTTCCGCGCCGGGTGAGGACTCCCGCGACATCGTCGAGCCTGGCTGACGGGGCGTCCGCCACGTCGTACCGTGGGCCCATGCAGACCGCCACGGAGGACGACGGGGAGGCCCCCACCAGCACGGTGGAGGAGACCCCGGGCCCGGCGCCGGACTGGTGGCACCGCGACCACCCGACCTTCGCGGCCCTGACCGGGTTCTTCTCGGGGATGCTGTTCGTGACCGTGGTGCCGGGCGGCTTCGCCGCGCTGCTGCGGCTGCTGTTCCACTACGACACCGCGACCCGGTTGTTCCCGCTGGTGGCAGTGACGCTCGTGGTGCCGACGGCGCTCGTCGCCAACGCCCGGACCCGCCGCTACGGCCTCCACTTCGTCCTGGGCATGGTCCTCACCGCACTCGTCGTGCTGGGAGTCGCCTCACTGGTGCTCTACTTCATGGTCCGCTACCAGGACTGAGCCCTGCCCGGAGCGACGAATCGGCCCGGATCGGCCGTGCGTGGGAGACTCGTGGGGATGTCCGACGACACCCCGACCCCCGACGACCAGCCGGTGAAGCAGCTGCCCCTGGTCATGACCGAGCCGCGCGGCCGCAAGAAGCCGCCGCGCCACCTCGCCGACCTCACCGAGGCCGAGCGCAGCGAGCTGCTGGTCGAAGCCGGCCTTCCCGGCTACCGGGCCAAGCAGCTCTCGCACCACTACTTCACGCGGCTCGTCGACGACCCGGCCGCCATGACCGACCTCCCCGCCGCGCAGCGCGAGGACCTCGTGGCCACGCTGCTGCCGCACCTGATGACGCCGCTGCGGACCCTCGAGGCCGACCAAGGCACCACCCGCAAGACGCTGTGGAAGCTCTTCGACGGCGCGCTGGTCGAGTCGGTCCTGATGCGCTACCCCGGGCGGGTCACGCTGTGCGTGTCGAGCCAGGCCGGGTGCGGCATGGCCTGCCCCTTCTGCGCCACCGGCCAGGGTGGGCTGCAGCGCAACATGTCGACCGCCGAGATCGTCGAGCAGGTCGTCGCGGGCGCCAGGTCGCTCGCGCGGGGCGAGGTCCCCGGCGGACCGGGTCGGGTCTCCAACGTGGTCTTCATGGGCATGGGGGAGCCGTTGGCCAACTACCGGGCCGTCATCGGCGCCGTACGCCGCCTCACCGACCCCACCCCCGCCGGGCTCGGCATGTCGGCGCGCGGGGTGACGGTCTCGACCGTGGGCCTCGTGCCGCGGATCAACCAGCTCGCCGACGAGGGGATCCCCGTCACGCTGGCGCTGAGCCTCCACGCGCCGGACGACGAGCTGCGCAACGAGCTGGTCCCGATCAACACCAAGTTCTCGGTCGCCGAGACCGTGCAGGCGGCGTGGGACTACGCCCGCCGCACCAAGCGTCGGGTGTCCATCGAGTACGCCATGATGCGCGGCATCAACGACCAGGCGTGGCGGGCCGACCTGCTCGCCGACGTGCTGCTGTCCTACGGCGACTGGGGCTGGGTCCACGTCAACCTGATCCCGTTGAACCCGACGCCGGGATCGAAGTGGACCGCCTCCGACCCCGCCGACGAGCGCGAGTTCGTCCGCCGTCTCGAGGCCAAGGGCGTGCCGACGACGGTCCGCGACACCCGGGGCAGCGAGATCGACGGGGCCTGCGGCCAGCTCGCGGCCGTCGACGGCTGACCCGACCGCAGGCCCCACCCGCGGCCGCGGCTCAGCCGCCGGGAGCCGTGCCGGTGAGGACCCTCACCGCGTCCTCGACGTCGTCGACCAGGTGCACGTGCCCGGCCATCCCGCGGCCCTGTGCCAGCGACCGCAGCAGCGGCCAGACGGGCAGCTCCTCGGTCCAGTGGCGCCGACCGACGAGCACCATCGGGGCGACGGCGGCCGGGTCGGCGTAGTAGTTCTCGCAGGCGTCCTGGAAGACCTCCTGCACGGTGCCGGCCGCCCCGGGCAGGAACACGATCCCGGCGTGGCAGATCTCCAGCAGCACCGCTTCGCGGACCGCGTTGCCGACGTACTTCGCGATCGACGTCGCGAACACGTTGGGCGGTTCGTGCCCGTAGTGCCAGGTGGGGACGCCGAGCGAGGCGTGGACCTCGCCCACGCCGTCGACCACGTCGAAGCCCGCGCCCGCCCAGGCGCCGATGTGGCAGTCGAAGTCCGGGACCTTCGCCAACCGCCCGAGTGCGTCCTCGAGCGTGGCGTCGTCGTGACCGGCCAGCGCGGCCCCCAGGTTGGCGGCCTCCATCGCCCCGGGGCCGCCGCCGGTCGCCACGGTGAGGGTCGCGCCCAGCAGGCGCCCCAGCCGGGCCGCGGCCGCGTAGTCGGCACCCCCGCGGCGTACGGCGTGACCGCCCATCACGCCGACCAGCCGCCGTCCGGCCGTCCAGTCCGTCAGGGCCCGGTCGACGGCGTGGTCGTGCAGGGTGGCCGCCAGCGCCGCGTCGGCCCCGTCGTGCTCCGCGCGCTGCGACCACGCGTAGGCCCGGGCGTCCAGGCTGGCGTGGTAGCGCCCGTGACCGTAGAGCTCGCGTGGCGTGTAGAGCTCGCCGCGGTAGACGTCGAGGGGGATGTCGGGCAGCGCCGGGAACACGATCGCCCCCCGCGCCTGCAACCGTGCCGTCTCGTCGTCGCCGAGGCGGCAGCCGAGGAACATCGCGCCCGCCACCCGACGGTCCGAGAGGTCCAGACCCGTCAGGTCGACCGAGCGGACCCGCCACCCACCGAGGTCGTCCGCCCCGGCGGCCAGCCGTCGCTCGACCTCGGCCCGGGTCCCGACCTCGCTGACCCGCCCGTGGCTGTGCCTCATGCCCGCAGCCTAGAAGGCCTGCGCCAGCAGCTCTCCGTACAGGTCGTGCTCGTCGACCGCCAGGCCTCGGGACTGGAACCAGCGGCACAGGTTGGTGCAGTCGCGCAGCAGGAAGTCCATGCCGGCCGGGTTGCCGACCAGGTCGATCACCTGGGGCAGGTCGATGACCACGAGCCGTTCGCCGGCGGCGAGGATGTTGTACGCCGACAGGTCGCCGTGCACCATCCCGTGCCCCGTCAGGTCGGCCAGGAAGTCGCGGGCCTGCTCGAAGTACGACGCGAGGAGCTCGGCGTCCGGGCGGACCTGGGACAACCGCGGTGCGGTCTCGCCGTCGTGGGTGATCCACTCCATGAGGAGCTCGGTGCCGTCGAGCTGGACGGGGTAGGGGACCGCCAGGCCGAGCGTCCACAACCGCTTGAGGGACTCCCACTCGGCCCACGCCCACTGGCCGGCGGCCACGGCGCGGCCGTGCGCGGACTTCGCGGCCATGGCGCGGGTGTCACGGGTGTTGCGGATCCGTCGTCCGGCGGTGTACTCCGTCGACCGGTGGAAGTCGCGGTGGTCCTCGCCCCGGTAGCGCTTGGCGACCATGACCACGGACTCACCGGTGGCCTCCGAGCCGGGCACGGCTCGCTCGAGCAGGAAGGCGTCGGCCTCCTTGCCGGTCTTGAGGACCCCGAGCTCGGTGTCGACCGCGGCCCGTGAGGTCACGACCCAGTCGGGACGGGGCTCGGGGCCGCGGCAGAGCGGCTCGACGTCCAGCCAGGTCGACCAGCGCTGCCGGTCGTCGTCGGGTTCGTCGTAGGAGTGGAAGTCGAAGACGAAACGAGGGTCGATGCCCTCGAGGGGGTCAGCGCCGGTCGCCGGCGCTGCGGAGGTGTCGTGCGGGTACAAGCGTGCTCCAGGTGAAGGAAGAGGTGCGGTCTGCGGACAGGCCAGCGACAGTCGTCGTCATCTCACGCCTCCTTCTCTCCGGGGCACGGCGCCCTCACGCCGCGCGACCCCACCATCGTGCCGGTCGCCGGCCCCACGTGCAACGGAATTAGCGGGTCCGCGCCTCAGCTGCTGCGGCGGCCAGCAGCCGGACCATCGGTTCGGTCGGCCACGGCTGGCCGGATCGGATAGATTCTGGGGATGTCCCCCACCCGTTGGCTGCGCCGTGCCCTGGTACCGGCACTGCTCGGCGCCCTGGTCTCGGGGTTGCTCGTGGCGGGTCCGGCCACCGCCGAGCCCGAGCCGGGTGACAGCGGGGTCGGCGACGGCTACTTCCCGCTCGACGGCAACGGCGGGATCGACGTGGTCCGCTACCGGATCCGGGACCGCTACCGATTCGAGTCCGGCCGGTTGTCGGGGCGAACCCGGCTCACGGTCGTGGCGACGCGTGACCTCAGCTCGTTCAACCTCGACCTGCTGCTGCCCGTGGACTCCGTGACCGTCGAGGGCCGTGCCGCCCGCTTCACCAAGCCGGTCAAGCACGAGCTGCGCATCGTCCCGCGGGAGCCGCTCACCGAGGGACAGCGGTTCGACGTCGTCGTGGCGTACGCCGGCCGTCCGGACCGGTACGGCTACCTCGGTGAGCGCAACTGGCTGGCCGACCGTCGCGAGGTCGTCGCGATGAACCAGCCTCACATGGCCCCCTGGTGGTTCGCCGCCAACGACCACCCCAGCGACAAGGCGCTGATGGACATCGCGATCACCGTGCCCCGCGACAAGCAGGTCTTCGCCGTCGGGGAGCGGGTCTCACGCAAGCGCAGGGGCGCGCTCGTGACCTACCGGTACCGCGCGGCCGAGCCGATGGCGACCTACCTGGCGATGTTCGCCGCGGGCGACTTCGCCGTCGATCGTGGCGTGCGCAACGGGCTGCCCTGGACCGCCGCGGTGTCCCAGCGACTCCCCGCCGCCTCCCGCCGGGCCAACATGGACCTGATGCGGCGCACACCCCGGATCGTCGAGGCGCTCGAGAAGGATCTCGGCGACTACCCCTTCAGCCGGGTCGGTGGTCTCGTGACCGCCCTCGACATCGGGTTCGCCCTCGAGAACCAGACGATGCCGACCTACCCCGTGACCGGACGCGGCTACGGGTGGCTGGTGGTGCACGAGATCGCCCACCAGTGGTTCGGCGACTCGGTCGCGCTGCGGCGCTGGCGCGACATCTGGCTCAACGAGGGCGCCGCGACGTTCATGGAGGTCCGCTGGGACGAGACCCACGGTGGCCGCTCGGGCAAGGCCTGGCTGTGCCAGCAGTACCGCGCCCGGCTGCCCGGCAGCAGCTTCTGGGACCTCGAGATCGGGGACCCCGGAGCCGAGCACATCTTCGCCGACCCGATCTACTACCGGGGCGCGATGACCTTCCAGGCACTGCGCAACCGGATCGGTGACGACGACTTCTGGACGCTCCTGCAGCGGTGGGTCGAGGAGCGCCGCGACGGTCATGGCACGCGGCGGGCCTTCCACTCGCTGGCCGAGCAGGTCAGCGGCCGTGAGCTCGACGAGTTCTTCCGGGTGTGGCTCGACTCGGGCAGCAAGCCTGCCGACGTCCGCCGCAACGGCCTGAACTGCGCGGTCTCAACCGACTAGCGGCGCCACGGCACGCGCGAGCACGCTCGGCCGACCGGTCACGCGCTCCTCCGCGTCGGCCCAGGTCATCGCCCGCAGGCCCGCGTTGATGCCCAGCCACCGCAACGGCTCGGGCTCCCAGCGCGGGGAGCGGTGTCCGACCCACGGCAGCGTCGTGAGCGCCGTGTCCCGACCCAGCACCAGGTCGCGCAGCGTCCGTCCGGCGAGGTTCGTCGTGCTGACGCCGTCACCGACGTAGCCGCCGGCCCAGCCGACCCCGGTCGCACGGTCCAGGCCGACCGAGGCGCACCAGTCGCGCGCGACGCCCAGCGGCCCGCCCCAGGCATGGGTGAACGTGGTGTCGCGCAGCACCGGGAACAGGTCGACCAGGGCCGCGCGCAGGCCGGCGAAGACCCGACGATCCGCGTCGTAGCCGGGCGAGATCCGCGACCCGAAGTGGTAGGGCGCGCCGCGACCGCCGAACACCAGCCGGTCGTCGGCGGTGCGCTGGCCGTAGACGATCAGGTGCCGGTGGTCGGTGAACGTCTCGCGCCGTTGCAGCCCGATCCGCCCCCAGGTCTCGGCGGGGAGCGGGGCGGTGGCGATCACCAGGGAGTAGATCGGCACGACGTCGCGACGGTGACCCGGGAGAGTCGCGGTGTACCCCTCGGTGGCGCGGAGCACGGTCCCCGCTCGGACGGTGCCCCCGGGCGTGGTCACCGACCCGGGTCGCAGGGCGGTGGCCCGGGTGTGCTCGTGGAGGCCGATGCCCCGGCCGACCAGGGACGCCGCGAGCCCCCGCACCAGGCGCAACGGGTGGATCGCCGCGCAGTCGGGGGTGTAGGTCGCCCCCCTCGTGCCGGTGGCGTCGAGCAGCTCCCGCGCCGCCTCGGCGTCGAGCAGTCGCAGCTCGTCCTCGCCGATGCCCCAGGAGCGGGCGTGGGCGACCTCGGCCCGCGCCCGGATGAGCTGGGCGGGGGAGCGGACCAGCGCGACCGTCCCGCCCCGGGCGACGTGGGCGTCGATCCCGAGCCCCGCCGCCACGTCCGCCACCTCGGCGACCGAGGCACGCATCGCGGCGTGCTGCGCGAGGGCGGCGTCTCGTCCGCTCCGTGCGGCGAGGGAGTCCAGCGAGGCGGGGAACAGCGCCGAGCACCAGCCACCGTTGCGACCCGAGGCGCCGTGGCCGACGGTCTCGGCCTCCAGCACCGCGATCCGCAGCGAGGGGTCGGCCTGCTCCAGGTAGTGGGCGGCCCACAGGCCCGTGAGCCCGCCGCCCACGATCGCGACGTCGACCGTCAGGTCGCCCGCGAGCGCCGGTCGGGGCGACCACGGCGGGGCGGTGTCAGCCCACAGTGCCCGACCGATCCCTGCCCGACCGATACCTGCCCGACCGATGCTCAGCGGACGCCCCAGGAGTAGGTCTGCTTGCGCAGCTTGAGGTACATGAAGGTCTCGGTGCCGGTGACCCCCTCGATGCGGCGGATCTGCTCCGAGAGCAGCTCCAGCAGGTGCTCGTCGCTCTCGCACACGACCTCCGCGAGGATGTCGTAGGCACCGGCGGTGATGACCACGTAGTCCACCTCGTCCATGGCCGCGAGCGCCTCGGCGACGGGCTCGAGCGCGCCGGCCACCTCGACGCCGACCATCGCCTGCCGGGCGAACCCGAGCTGCAGCGGATCGGTCACCGCCACGACCTGCATGACGCCGCTGTCGATGAGGCGCTGCACCCGCTGCCGGACGGCGGCCTCGGAGAGCCCGACCTCCTTGCCGATGGCGGCGTAGGACCGTCGCCCGTCCTGCTGCAGCTGCTCGATGATGGCCTTGGCCACGTCGTCGAGGATCGCCCCGGCGCGCTCCTGCTTCCTCGTCATGGACCGCATGCTTCCACACCAGTCGACTCTCGACCATGCTCAGCGAGTGATTCCGTTGTTTCGATCATATTTCGCAACGGAATCACTTGTCAGTGTCCGAGCGGCGTGACACGATCCCAGAGGTTCCCGGGGAGGTCCGCGAGCGGAAGGGTCACATGAATCGAGGCAGGGGTGCCACCACCCGGCGCGGGTTCCTGCAGGGTGCCGGTGTCGCGGGCCTGGCGATCGGGAGCGCGGCCGTGCTGCCGCTCTTCGGGACGCAGGGGGCCCAGCAGGACCCGGCGCAGTGCCAGGCGCCGGACCGGTCGGCGGGCGATCAGCGGCTGGTGATCTCCAACTGGCCGGCCTACATCGACCCGCGCAAGAAGGAGACCTCGACCCTGTCGGTCTTCCAGGAGCGCACGGGCATCACGGTCGACTACACCGACGACGTCAACGACAACGCCGAGTTCTTCGCCAGGGTCCGCAACCAGCTGGGTGCCTGCGAGCCGGTCGACCGCGACATGATGATGCTGACCGACTGGATGGCGGCCCGGATGATCGGGCTCGGCTGGATCCAGCCGCTCGACAAGGCGAAGGTGCCCAACCTGCACGCCAACCTGATCGAGCCGTTGCGCAACCGCCAGTGGGACCCCGACCTGACCTACCACGCACCGTGGCAGAGCGGCCTGACCGGCATCGCCTACAACGCCGCCAAGACGGGGGAGGTCAGGAGCTTCGAGGAGCTCCTCACCCGGCCCGACCTCAAGGGCCGGATCACGCTGCTCGCGGAGATGCGGGACACGATGGCGTTCATGCTGCGCATCGTCGGTGCCGATCCGGACGCGTTCGACGACACCGAGTGGCAGAACGCCATCGACAAGCTGGCCGGCGTGGTCGCCAGCGGCCAGGTGCGCGCCTTCACGGGCAACGAGTACATCCAGGACCTCACGGCCGGCAACATCGTGGCCTGCGAGGCCTGGTCGGGCGACGTGATCCAGGCCCAGTTCGACAACCCCGACATCAAGTTCGTGGCGCCGGAGGAGGGGCTGTCGCTCTGGAGCGACAACATGATCGTGCCCAACCTGGCGACCCACATCGACAACGCGGAGCAGTGGATCAACTACTACTACGAGCCCGAGGTGGCAGCCAAGCTCGCCGCCTGGGTGAACTACATCTGTCCTGTCGAGGGGGCCCGGGAGGCGATGGAGAAGATCGACCCGTCGCTGGTCGACAACCGGCTGATCTTCCCCGAGGCCAGCGATCTGGCCGACACCTTCGACTTCATGCCGCTCGACGACCAGGAGTCGATCGCCTACGAAAGGGATTGGTCCAATGTCATCGGTGGCTGAGCAGGAGCGCGCGGCAGCGGAGTCGGTGGGGGACGGGCTGGAGCTGCGAGCGCTCACCAAGGAGTTCGCCGCCTTCACCGCGGTCGACCACCTCGACCTCGACGTCCCCAAGGGCGCGTTCTTCGCGCTGCTCGGGCCCTCCGGGTGCGGCAAGACGACGACGCTGCGGATGGTCGCCGGGCTCGAGGCGCCGACGAGCGGCACCATCACCCTTGGCGGCCGCGACATCACCCGGACCAAGGCCTACCAGCGGCCCGTGAACACGGTCTTCCAGAGCTACGCGCTCTTCCCCCACCTCGACATCTTCGAGAACGTCGCCTTCGGGCTGCGGCGGCGCAAGACCCCGGAGGTCGAGTCCCGGGTCCAGCAGATGCTGGAGCTGGTGGAGCTGACCTCGCAGGCGCGCAAGAAGCCCGCGCAGCTCTCCGGCGGTCAGCAGCAGCGGGTCGCCCTGGCCCGGGCGCTGATCAACGAGCCCGAGGTGCTGCTGCTCGACGAGCCCCTCGGTGCGCTGGACCTCAAGCTGCGTCGCTCGATGCAGCTGGAGATCAAGCGGATCCAGACCGAGGTCGGGCAGACCTTCATCCACGTCACCCACGACCAGGAGGAGGCCATGACCATGGCCGACACGGTCGCGGTCATGAACCATGGCGTGATCGAGCAGATGGGTGCTCCCGACGAGCTCTACGAGAACCCCCGGACCACCTTCGTGGCCAACTTCCTCGGCCAGTCGAACCTGATCGAGGGCGGGATCAAGAGCCGGGACGGCGACCTGATCACCGTGGACATGCACGGCGTCGACGTCTCGGTCACCGCCGTCCGCAGCCACGCCGACGGTGACCGCGCCTGGGTCGGCATCCGCCCCGAGAAGGTGCTGATCGGGGACGAGGGCGAGAACCTCGACGCTCCCGGCAACTCCATCGCCGGCGGTGTCGTGACCGACGTCAGCTTCGTCGGGGTGAGCACCCAGTACCTCGTGCGGATGCCCTGGGGACAGGAGCTGCAGGTCTTCGAGCAGAACACCGGCCGCCGCCGGCTCTTCCGGCGCGGCGACCGGGTCGAGCTGTCGTGGCGGCCCGAGTTCGCCTTCCTGCTCGACCACAGCCAGGACGCCTCGGCCGGAGCGCAGCGCATGGACGTCTCGTGAGCGAGACCGTCCGCCGCCCCGGTCGCACCGGGTACCTGCTGCTCATCCCCGGTGTCGTGTGGTTGGGCCTGTTCTTCGTGGTGCCCTTCTACAGCCTGGTGGCCACCAGCCTGTACAACCCCGACGGCTCGGTCTTCCGCGGCTACGACATGACCTGGTCCTTCGGCAACTACCTCAACGCGCTGCAGGACTACTGGGAGCCGCTGACGCGGTCGCTGCTCTACGGCGGCATCGCGACGGCGTTCTGCCTGGTGCTCGGCTACGTGCTCGCCTATGCCATCGCCTTCAAGGCCGGCCGCTGGAAGAACCTGATGCTGGTGCTGGTCATCGCCCCGTTCTTCACCAGCTTCCTGGTCCGCACGTTGTCGTGGAAGCTGATCCTGGCTGACGACGGGTTCATCGTGAACACGCTGCAGGCGGTGCAGCTGCTCGGGGACGACGGCCGGCTGCTGGCGACCCCGGTCGCCGTGATCGCGGGGCTCACCTACAACTTCCTGCCGTTCATGGTGCTGCCGCTCTACGCCAGCATCGACAAGATCGACCCGCGGCTGATCGAGGCCGCGGGCGATCTCTACTCCAACCCCGTCGTCGGGTTCTTCAAGGTGACCTGGCCGCTCTCGCTGCCGGGTGTCATCTCCGGGACGCTGCTCACCTTCATCCCGGCCTCGGGCGACTACATCAACGCCCAGCTCCTCGGTAGCCCGAACGAGCGCATGGTGGGCAACGTGATCCAGGACCTGTTCACCGACGCCAACGACTATCCCGCGGCAGGTGCGCTCTCGATGATCATGATGATCCTGATCGTGGCGATGGTCCTGTTCTACATCCGCAGGGCCGGAACGGAGGACCTGCTGTGAGCTGGGTCAGGGAGCGGATCGTGCTGCTGCTGGGCATCGCGGTCCTCGTCTACACCTTCATCCCGATCTTCGTGGTCGTGCTGATGTCGTTCAACGACCCGGCGAGCAGGCTGGTCTATCGCTTCGACCGGTTCACCCTGCAGAACTGGCTGAACCCGTGCGAGGACCCGAGCATGTGCGAGGCGCTCGTCCGGTCGGTCGAGATCGGTTTCCTCGCCACCTTCGCCTCCACCCTCCTCGGCACGCTCGCCGCGTTCGCCCTGGTGCGTCACCAGTTCGTGGGTCGCTCGTCGATGAACCTGCTGATCTTCCTGCCGATGGCGACGCCGGAGATCGTGATGGGCTCCTCGCTGCTGGCCCTGTTCGTGGCCGCCGGCTTCGCGGGGCAGCTGGGCTTCTGGACGATCCTGATCGCTCACATCATGTTCTGCCTGTCGTTCGTGGTGGTGACCGTCCGGGCGCGGCTGGCCGGGATGGACGACAAGCTCGAGCAGGCCGCGATGGACCTCTACGCCACCCCGCAGCAGACGTTCTGGCGGGTGACCTTCCCGCTGGTGTTCCCCGGCATCCTGGGCGCGGCGCTGCTCAGCTTCTCGCTGTCCTTCGACGACTTCATCGTCACCAACCTCAACGCCGGCACCACCACCACGTTCCCGATGTACGTCTGGGGCGTCGCCCAGCGTGGGGTCCCCATGCAGGTCAACGTGATCGGCACCTTGATGTTCGTGATCTCGATCGCGATCGTGCTCGGCGGGGAGTGGCGCTCGCGCCGGAGGCAGGCCGCGCTGGTCTGACCGCCCGGCCGGCGAGCATGCGCGGGGCCAGGAGCCGCGGCCACGTGTGCGGCGACACGCCGATCGGCTACCGGGACGGGGGTGTCAGGAAACGGGCCAGCGCCGCAGTGAGCTCGTCCGGGGCCTCCTCGGCCATGTGATGACCGGAGTCGACGCCGTGGCCGACGACGTCGTCCGCCCACGCGGCCCAGATGGCGAGCGGGTCGCCGTGGAGGTCCTCGAGGTCGTCGCGCAACGACCACAGCACCAGCAGGGGCTGCTGCACGCGCCGACCGGCAGCACGATCCTGCCGTTCCTGCTCGGCGTCGACCGTGAGACCGGCTCGGTAGTCCTCGAGCATGCCCCTCACCACCGCAGGGTCATGGATCGAGGAGCGCCACTCGGCGTGGTTCTCCCGGCCCATGACGTCGGGGTCGCCGTGGTACCACGCGTCGGGGTCGGACCCGATGACGCGTTCGGGGATGTCCGGTTGGGCGAAGAAGAACCAGTGCCACCATGCGGTGGCGAAGCGGGCGTCCGCGCGATCGAGGTGCTCGCAGATCGGCAGGCAGTCCAGCAGGACGACCTGCCGGACGCTGGCGGGGTGGTCCAGTGCCATGCGCAGCGCGTAGTAGCTGCCCCGGTCGTGGCCGACCACGGCGAACCGGTCGTGCCCCAGCTCCCGCATCGCATGGAGCAGACGCCGGGCACCGACTCGCTTGGAGTGTGCGGCGTGGTCTGCGGTGGGCTGCGGCTTGTCTGATCGGCCGTAGCCGGGAAGATCGGCGCAGACCACGGTGAAGCCGCGGTCGACCAGGTCCGGGGCGACGCGGTGCCAGGTCGCCGACGTGCGCGGATGGCCGTGCAGCAACAGCACCGCCGGTCCTTCACCCGCGAAGCGGACACGGAGCCGGAGGTCGCTCGCGTCGACCATGGTGTCGGTGAAGCCGTCGAACATGCGGAGAGTGTGGCACCAGATCCCCCCGCCGCCGGGCCGTCCTGCTGAGCAGCGCCACCGGCGTGGGGGACGCCAGGAGCCGCGGTCCGCACGGTGCTGCGGCTCAGAGGCGACGGAAGGGCGCGGCGTAGGTGAAGGTCCCGGTGAGCGCGTGACGTGGGTCGAGAGGTCGGACCTGGAAGTAGTCGCCCCACCGCGGGTCGGGCGACGCGATGCCGAGGGCGGAGGAGGGGAGGAAGCC
This sequence comes from uncultured Actinomycetota bacterium, assembly GCA_963795215.1. Lineage (GTDB taxonomy): Bacteria > Actinomycetota > Actinomycetes > Propionibacteriales > Nocardioidaceae > Nocardioides. The sequence goes on along the minus strand of CAWCGW010000003.1, from coordinate 233,529 downwards.
GAAGCGGCCGTAGTAGGCGGGCTCCCCGAGGAGCGCCACCAGCGGCTCGCCGGTGGCCTCGGCCGCGCCCAGCACCGCGTGCACCAGCGCGGCACCCACGCCGCGCCGCTGCCGGTCCGGACGCACCGCCAACGGGCCCAGGCCCAGCGCGGCAGCCCCGTCGACGGTGCCGCGGGTGCAGACCACGTGCCCGATCACCGTTCCCTCGCGCCCGGGGTCGACGGCGACGAGCGACAGCGCAGGGAGCCAGCCCGGATCGGTCCGCAACCGCTCGAGCAGGTCCACCTCGACGGGGAGCCGGTCGGAACCCTCGGGGCTGGCGAAGGCCGCAGCGACGACGGCGCGCACGACCCCGACGTCCCCGGGTCGCTCTCGTCGGATCAGCATGGGGTCAGTCTCCCCACCCGGGGTCCAGCCGCATGACCGGTCGCCGCGCCTAGAGCAGCGTGGCGGCCTTGTCGAGCACGACCCGGAGGATCTGCTCGATCTCGTCGAAGTGCTCCTGGTCGCAGATCAGCGGCGGGGCCAGCTGGATCACGGGGTCGCCGCGGTCGTCGGCCCGGCAGTAGAGCCCCTCGTCGTACAGCGCCTTGGAGAGGAAGCCGCGCAGCAGCTTCTCGGCCTCCTCGTCGTTGAAGGTCTCGCGGGTGGCCTTGTCCTTGACCAGCTCGATCCCGTAGAAGTAGCCGTCGCCGCGGACGTCGCCCACGATCGGCAGGTCCTTGAGCTTCTCCAGCGTGGACCGGAAGCCCGTCTCGTTCGCGCGGACGTGCTCGTTGATGCCGTCCTTCTCGAACACGTCCAGGTTGGCGAGCGCGACCGCGGTCGAGACCGGGTGACCGCCGAAGGTGTAGCCGTGCAGGAAGGTCTCCTGGCCGTGGAGGAACGGCTCCATCAGCCGGTCCTGCGCGATCATCGCGCCGAGCGGGGAGTAGCCCGAGGTGAGCCCCTTGGCGCAGGTGATGATGTCGGGCTCGTAGCCGTAGCGCTCGGCGCCGAACATGTGGCCGAGCCGGCCGAAGGCGCAGATCACCTCGTCGCTGACCAGCAGCACGTCGTACTCGTCGCAGATCTCGCGGACCCGCGCGAAGTAGCCCGGCGGCGGCGGGAAGCAGCCGCCGGAGTTCTGGACCGGCTCGAGGAAGACGGCGGCCACGGTGTCGGCGCCCTCGTTCTCGATCGCGACGGCGATCTGGTCCGCGGCCCAGCGGCCGAAGGCCTCGGCGTCGCTGCCGTCGAGGAACCCGGAGGTGATCTCGTGGGCGCGGTAGAGGTTGGTGTTGGGCACCCGGAAGGTGCTGGGCACCAGCGGCTCGAACGGTGCCTTCATCGGCGGCAGACCGGTGATCGAGAGCGCGCCCTGCGGGGTGCCGTGGTAGGCGATCGCGCGGCTGATGACCTTGTGCTTGGTCGGCTTGCCGGTCAGCTTGAAGTAGTTCTTGGCGAGCTTCCAGGCGCTCTCGACCGCCTCGCCGCCGCCCGTGGTGAAGAAGACGCGGTTCAGGCCACCGGGGGCATAGCCGGCGATCCGCTGCGCGAGCTCGATCGCGGAGGGGTGGGCGTAGGACCACAGCGGCATGAACGCCAGCTCGCGCGCCTGCTTGGAGGCGGCGTCGGCGAGCTCGGTGCGGCCGTGGCCCAGCTGGCTCACGAACAACCCCGCCAGGCCGTCGAGGTAGCGCTTGCCCTGGTCGTCCCAGATGTAGGCACCCTCACCGCGCACGATGACGGGCACGTCGGTGTGGTCGTAGGTCGAGTGGCGGGTGAAGTGCATCCACAGGTGGTCCTGGGCGGCCTTCTGGAGCTGGGCGTGATCCATGGGCATGGCCACATCATCACCCTTCTCCACCTCGAATCGCAAGCGAATCCGTGGTGGGCATCCCGCTAGCATTCGAAATCCGTAGGTCGAGGGTCGCTCTCAGGGAAAGGTGGGACGGATGGCACGGATGGTGGTCACCGGAGGCCGGGTCTTCGACGGCCACCGCTACCGCGGGCCGGGCGACGTGCTCGTCGAGGACGGCCGGGTGCTCGCCGTCGGCGACCTCGGCCGGGAGGCGCTGGTCGGGGTCGAGGTGGTCGAGGCGCACGGCGGGCTGGTCTCACCCGGCTTCACCGACGCCCACGTCCACGTCGTGCAGGGCGGGCTGGAACGGACCCGCTGCGACCTCTCCGGGCTCGACACCCGGACCGAGTACCTCGCCCACATCGCCGCGTACGCCGCACGGCACCAGGAGCGCGAGTGGATCCTCGGCGGCGGCTGGGCGATGGCCGCCTTCCCCGGTGGCACGCCCACGGCCGCCGAGCTCGACGCCGTGGCCCCGGGACGGCCGGTGTTCCTGCCCAACCGTGACCACCACGGTGCCTGGGTCAACAGCCGCGCGCTCGAGCTCGCGCACATCGACCGCCACACCCCCGACCCGTCCGACGGGCGGATCGAGCGGGACGCCGACGGGCACCCCACCGGCACCCTCCACGAGGGCGCCATGGCGCTGGTGTCCCGACTGGCGCCGCCGACCACCGAGCAGGAGTACGACGCGGCGCTGCTCGCCGGACAGTCCTACCTGCACTCGCTCGGGGTCACCGGCTGGCAGGACGCGATCGTCGGCGCCTACGCGGGCATGGACGACCCCGGACCGACCTATCGCCGGGCGGCCGAGCGGGGGACCCTGACCGGCTGGGTGGTCGGCGCGCTGTGGTGGGACCGCGCGCGGGGCGTGGAGCAGGTCGCGGACCTGGTGGCCCGGCGGGCGGCGTACAGCCACGGAAGGTTCCGGGCGACGAGCGTGAAGATCATGCAGGACGGGGTCGCGGAGAACTTCACGGCCGCGATGGACGCCCCCTACCTCGACCGGTGCGGGCACCCGACCGCCAACCGTGGCCACTCCTTCCTCACCGCCGCCGGGGTCCGTGAGGCGGTGCCGGCGCTCGCGGAGGCCGGTTTCCAGGTCCACGTCCACGCCATCGGCGACCGCGGGGTGCGCGAGGCGCTGGACGCGTTCGCCGGCCTCGAGGCCTCCGACCTGCGCCACCACCTCGCGCACCTGCAGGTCGTGGCGCCGGACGACGTACCGCGCTTCGCCGAGCTCGGGATCGCCGCCAACCTGCAGGCCCTGTGGGCCTGCTACGACGACCAGATGGTCGACCTGACGCTGCCGTTCCTCGGGGAGGAGCGCTCCGGGTGGCAGTACCCGTTCGGCGACCTCCACCGGGCCGGCGCCCGGCTGGTCATGGGCAGCGACTGGCCGGTGACCACGCCCGACCCACTGGCGGCGATCCACACGGCCGTCACGCGCACGGCGTACGGCGAGGCCGGCCGCGCCGGCTCCGAGCCGTTCCTGCCCGGGCAGCGACTCGCGCTGGAGACCGCCTTCGCGGCGTACACCTCGGGCAGCGCGTGGGTGAACCACCGCGACGACGCCGGTGTGCTGCGTCCGGGAGCGGTGGCCGACCTGGTGGTGCTCGACCGCGACCCGTTCGCCGACGCCCCGGAGCAGGTCGGGGCCGCCCAGGTCGTCGCGACCTGGGTCGACGGCGTGCGGGTCGGGTGAGGATCAGCGGTAGGACGGCGCCGCCCAAGGCGGTACGGACAACGGAATCCGTCCTCAGAGGGTGGCAACCCCTACCGATTCCGTAGCCGCCCCGTTAGGGTCGGCGCATGGCAGACACGACCTTCCACAACATCGTCAACGGCGAGCAGGTGCCCGCCGCGTCGGGGGAGACCTACGACGTCGTCGACCCCACCACCGGCGAGACCTACGCGACCGCCCCGCTCTCCGGACGCGAGGACCTCGACCGTGCCTACGGTGCGGCTGAGCAGGCCTTCGAGGGCTGGGGGGAGGCCACGCCGCAGGACCGCTCGAACGCGCTGCTCAAGCTGGCCGAGGCCATCGACGCGCGCATCGAGGAGATCAACGAGGTCGAGTGCCGCGACACCGGCAAGCCGCGCGGGCTCACCATGGACGAGGAGATGCCCTACGCCTCCGACCACTTCCGGTTCTTCGCCGGCGCCGCCCGCGTGCTGGAAGGTCGCTCGGCGGGCGAGTACATGGCCGACCACACCTCGTGGGTGCGCCGCGAGCCGATCGGCGTCGTCGGCCAGGTGACGCCGTGGAACTACCCGCTGCTGATGATGATCTGGAAGATCGCCCCGGCCCTGGCCGCCGGCAACACGGTCGTCCTCAAGCCGAGCGACACCACGCCGGCCAGCTCCACGCTGCTGGCCGAGATCGCGCAGGAGTTCCTGCCGCCCGGCGTCCTCAACGTCGTGTGCGGCGACCGCGACACCGGCCGCGCGCTGGTGGAGCACCCGACCCCGCAGATGGTCGCCATCACCGGCTCCGTGCGTGCCGGCATGGAGGTCGCCGGATCGGCGGCCAAGGACCTCAAGCGGGTCCACCTCGAGCTCGGCGGCAAGGCACCGGTGATCGTCTTCGACGACGCCGACATCGCGGCGGCCGCCGAGGGCATCGCCGGCGCCGGTCTCTTCAACGCGGGCCAGGACTGCACCGCAGCGACCCGCGTGCTGGCGGCTCCCGGCATCCACGACGAGTTCGTCGCCGCGCTGGCGGAGGCGGCGAAGGGGATGCCGACCGGCGACCCGTTGGCGGAGGGCACCTACTACGGCCCCCTCAACAACGCCCACCAGCTCAGCCACGTCAGCGGCATGGTCGACCGGCTGCCCGACCACGCGTCGGTCGAGACCGGCGGCACCCGCCAGGGCGAGCGCGGCTACTTCTACGAGCCCACCGTGCTGTCCGGCCTGCAGCAGGACGACGAGCAGATCCAGACCGAGATCTTCGGCCCGGTGATGACGGTGCAGAAGTTCTCCGACGAGGCGGAGGCGCTGCGCTGGGCCAACGGTGTGCCCTACGGCCTGGCCTCGAGCGTGTGGACCAGGGACCACGCCCGTGCGCTGCGGGTCTCCAAGCGGCTCGACTTCGGGGCGGTGTGGATCAACACCCACATCCCGTTCGTCTCCGAGATGCCGCACGGCGGCTTCAAGCACTCCGGCTACGGCAAGGACCTGTCCATGTACGGCCTCGAGGACTACACCCGGATCAAGCACGTCATGAGCTACATCGGTGAGTGACATGAGGATCCTGCTGGTCGGCGCGGGCGGTGTCGGCGGCGCCTTCACCGCCATCGCCGCACGGCGCGACTTCTTCGAGGCGATCGTGGTCGCCGACTACGACCTGACCCGGGCGGAGAAGGCCGCTGCCACCGACGACCGGTTCCTGCCCGCGCAGGTCGACGCCTCCTCACAGGAGTCGGTCGAGACACTGTGCCGCGAGCACCGGATCACCCACGTGATGAACGCGGTCGACCCGGTGTTCAACATGCCGGTCTTCGACGGCGCGTACGCCGCCGGCGCCGACTACGTCGACATGGCGATGTCGCTGAGCAGGCCGCACCCCGATGCGCCGTACTCCAAGTGCGGGGTGAAGCTCGGCGACGAGCAGTTCGCGGTGGCCGGGGACTGGGAGCAGGCCGGCCGGCTGGCGCTGGTGGGCATGGGCGTCGAGCCGGGGCTCTCCGACGTGTTCGCCCGCTACGCCGCCGACCACCTCTTCTCCGACATCGACGAGCTCGGCACCCGGGACGGTGCCAACCTCGTCGTCACCGACGACGACGGCCACGAGATCTTCGCGCCCTCGTTCTCGATGTGGACGACGATCGAGGAGTGCCTGAACCCGCCGGTGATCTGGGAGCGGGCCAGCGCCGACGTCGACGGGGGCTGGTTCACCACCGAACCCTTCAGCGAACCGGAGGTCTTCGACTTCCCCGAGGGGATCGGTCCGGTCGAGTGCGTCAACGTCGAGCACGAGGAGGTGCTCCTGATGCCGCGCTGGGTCGACTGCAAGCGGGCGACCTTCAAGTACGGCCTCGGCGACGAGTTCATCAACATCCTCAAGGTCCTCAACACCCTCGGCCTCGACCGCACCGAGAAGATCCGGGTCAAGGGCGTGGAGGTCAGCCCCCGCGACGTGGTCGCCGCGGTGCTGCCCGACCCCGCGACCGTCGGGCCGCGGATGAAGGGCAAGACGTGCGCCGGGCTGTGGGTCACCGGCACCGGGACCGACGGTCGGCCGCGCTCGACGTACCTCTACCACGTCGTCGACAACGAGTGGACGATGCAGGAGTACGGCCACCAGTGCGTGGTCTGGCAGACGGCGATCAACCCCGTGGTCGCGCTGGAGCTGCTGGCCACCGGCACCTGGAGGGGCGCCGGCGTGCTGGGCCCGGAGGCCTTCGACGCTCAGCCGTTCCTCGACCTGTTGACCGAGTACGGATCCCCGTGGGGCATCAAGGAGCTGCAACCGTGATCGAGCAGAAGCGCCACCTGGTCACCGAGATCCCCGGGCCGGAGTCACGGGCCCGGCTGGAGCGCAAGAAGTCGTTCGTCGCCGACGGCGTCGGCACCCTGCTGCCGGTCTTCGTGACCGAGGCCGGGGGTGGCGTGCTCCGCGACGTCGACGGCAACACGCTCATCGACCTGGGCTCGGGCATCGCGGTGACCACCGTCGGCAACAGCGCCCCTGCCGTGGTCCGCAACGTGCAGGCGCAGGTGGAGGCGTTCACCCACACCTGCTTCATGATCACGCCGTACGACGGGTACGTCGACGTCTGCGAGCAGCTCGCCGAGCTCACTCCCGGTGACCACGCCAAGAAGTCGGCGCTGTTCAACTCCGGGGCGGAGGCGGTCGAGAACGCCGTCAAGATCGCCCGGGTCGCGACCGGGCGCACCGCGGTCGCGGTCTTCGACCACGCCTACCACGGGCGTACCAACCTCACGATGGCGATGACGGCCAAGAACATGCCGTACAAGCAGGGCTTCGGGCCGTTCGCCGGCGAGGTCTACCGGGCGCCGCTGTCCTACCCGCTGCGCGACGGGTTGAGCGGGGAGCAGGCCGCCGCCCGCGCGATCGACCACCTCGACAAGCAGGTCGGCGCGGGCAACCTCGCGTGCCTGGTGGTCGAGCCGATCCTCGGCGAGGGCGGCTTCGTCGTCCCGGCCGCTGGCTTCCTGCCGGCGCTGGCCCGCTGGTGCAGCGAGCACGGGATCGTGTTCGTGGCCGACGAGATCCAGTCCGGCTTCTGCCGCACCGGGGCCTGGTTCGCCTGCGACGACGAGGGCGTCGTCCCGGACCTGGTCGCGACGGCGAAGGGGATCGCCGGCGGCCTGCCGCTCGCGGCGGTGACCGGGCGAGCGGAGCTGATGGACACGGTCCACGCCGGCGGGCTGGGCGGCACCTACGGCGGGAACCCGGTCGCCTGTGCGGCGGCGCTGGGGGCGATCGAGGAGATGAGGACGCACGACCTCGCCGCGCGGGCGCGCGACATCGGTGCCCTGATGCGGGGTCGGCTGGAGGCGCTGCGCGCCGACCACCCGGTGGTCGCGGAGATCCGTGGCCGCGGCGCCATGATGGCGATCGAGCTCTGCGCCCCCGGCCCGGACGGTCCCGGCGAGCCCGACGCCGCGCGCGCCGCGGCCGTCAACGCCGCCTGCCACCGGGCCGGCGTCGTGACCCTGACCTGTGGCACCTGGGGCAACGTCTTCCGCTTCCTCCCCCCGCTCTCGATCTCCGACGACCTGCTCCACGAGGCCTTCGACGTCGTCGCCGAGGCCTTCGCCGTCACCGCCTGAGAAGTTGAGTTGCCAGTCCGGCCGGTCGAGTTGCCAGCTCCGTACGCCGGAGTGGCGACTCGACGCGCGTGAGTGGCGACTCGACGCGCGCCCGTGGCAACTCAACCGTGAGGGGGCTGGGAGGATGGCCGGGTGAGCAGGCGCGACGTGGTCATCCTCGGTTCGACCGGATCCATCGGCACCCAGGCGATCCAGCTGGTGCGGGCCAACCCCGACCGGTTCCGGGTGGTCGGGCTGAGCGCCGGTGGGTCGCGCCAGGAGCTGTTCGACCAGCAGGTGGCCGAGCTGGCGCCGGCGTACGCCGGGCTGGGGGAGGACGCCAGCGTGGAGGCGGCGGGGATGGAGTGCGACGTCGTCCTCAACGGCATCACCGGCGCCGTCGGCCTCCGCCCGACGCTGGCGGCGCTCGAGGCCGGGACGACGCTGGCGCTGGCCAACAAGGAGAGCCTGATCATCGGCGGGCCGCTGGTCCACGCGCAGGCGCGACCCGGCCAGATCGTGCCGGTCGACTCCGAGCACAGCGCCATCGCCCAGAGCCTGCGGGCCGGCCGACGGGAGGAGGTACGACGCCTGGTGCTCACCGCCAGCGGTGGCCCGTTCCGGGGCCGTACCCGCGAGCAGCTCGCGGACGTCACCCCCGAGCAGGCGCTGGCCCACCCGAACTTCGTCATGGGCCGGGTGATCACCACCAACTCCGCGACGCTGGTCAACAAGGGGCTGGAGGTGATCGAGGCCCACCTGCTCTTCGACGTGCCCTACGAGGCGATCGAGGTGGTGGTCCACCCGCAGCAGATGATCCACTCGATGGTCGAGTTCACCGACGGCGCGGTCGTGGCCCAGCTGGGGCTGCCGACGATGCAGGTGCCGATCGCCCTCGGCATGGGGTGGCCGGACCGGGTGCCCGGTGCCGAGACCCCGATCGACTGGTCGAAGGCCGCGGACTGGCGCTTCGAGCCGCTCGACGACGAGGCGTTCCCGGCCGTGCTGCTGGCCCGCCGGGCGGGCGAGCGCGGTGCCACCGCGCCGGCGGTCTACAACGCCGCGAACGAGGTCTGCGTCGACGCCTTCCACGAGGGGCGGCTGCCTTTCGTGGAGATCGTGCCGACAGTCGCCAGCGTGCTGGCCGCGCACGACGTACCCTCGAAGGAGCAGCTCACCGTCGACGACGTGCTCACCGCCGACGCCTGGGCCCGCTCCGCCGCCACCCGCCACCTCGAGGGACCCGCATGACCGTCTTGTACTACACGCTGGGCGTGGTGATCTTCGTGGTCGCCATCCTGGCCTCGATCGGGCTCCACGAGTTCGGTCACATGATCCCGGCGAAGAAGTTCGGCGGGAAGGTCACCCAGTGGTTCATCGGGTTCGGCCCGACGGTGTGGAGCAAGCAGATCGGCGAGACGGAGTACGGCCTCAAGGCGATCCCCCTCGGCGGGTACGTCAAGATCGTGGGCATGCTCCCGCCCGGCGCCGAGGAGCTCGACGAGGACCGCGCCCACCCGGTCTACGACGAGGCCGGCGAACGCGTCGTCCGGGTCCGCAAGTCGAACACCGGGATGTTCACCCAGCTGATCTCCGACGCGCGTGCCGCGGAGTGGGAGCACGTCAAGCCCGGTGACGAGGACCGGCTCTTCTACAAGATGGCGTGGTGGAAGAAGGTCATCGTGATGGCCGGCGGCCCGTCGGTGAACATCGCGATCGCGTTCCTGGTCTTCCTGCCGGTGTTCGCGCTCTACGGCAACCCCGGTGACCTGCGGCTGCAGACCACCGTCGCCGAGGTGGCTCCCTGCATCGTCCCCGCCGAGGAGGACGGCCGCGCCTGCACGCCGGCCGAGCAGCGCGAGAAGCCGACCCCCGCCGCCGCGGCCGGGATCGAGGCGGGCGACCGCTTCGTCGCCTTCAACGGGGTCGAGGTGGGCTCGTGGGAGGAGCTGCAGGAGCAGATCCGTGCCAACGACGACGGTGAGGCCGTCATCGTCCTCGAGCGCGACGGCGAGGAGATCACGGTCACCACCAACACCACGGTCCAGCTGCGCCCCACCTCGGTCAGCGACGAGACCCTGGTCCAGGTCGGCTTCCTCGGCGTGGTGCCCGACTACGCCTTCGGCAGCGGTGGGGTCTTCTACACCCTGGACCAGATGGGGACGATGACCGTCGACACCGTCCAGGCGCTGGGCACCCTGCCGGTCAAGGTCTGGGGCGTGGCGAAGGCCATCGTGGGCGCGCAGGAGCGTGACCCCAACGGGCCGGTGAGCATCGTGGGCGGTGGCCGGCTGGCGGGCGAGACGGTCGCCCACCAGGACTTCCCCGTGCAGGAGAAGACGATCTTCCTGCTCATGCTGATCGCGGGCTTCAACTTCTTCATCGGGATGTTCAACTTCATCCCGCTGCTGCCCCTGGACGGCGGCCACATCGCCGGCGCCCTGGCCGAGGCCGTACGCCGCGCGCTGGCCCGGCTCCGGGGCCGACCCGATCCCGGCTACGTCGACGTCGCCCGGCTGCTGCCCGTGGCCTACGTGATGGCCTCGGTGCTGCTGGTCTTCGGCGTGGTGCTGATCGTCGGCGACCTCGTCGTCCCCCTCCACCTCCAGTCCTGACCCGCCCCGATCCGGGTCCGTCGGGGGTTGGGGCTGGCCGCCGGGCCGCCAGTAGGCTCGGGCCATGACCGAGATCAACCTGGGCATGCCCGAGGCGCCGCCGCCCGTCCTCGCTCCCCGTCGCCCGACCCGTCAGATCAAGGTCGGCTCGGTCGGGGTCGGCAGCGAGAGCCAGATCTCGGTGCAGTCGATGACGACGACGCTCACCTCCGACGTGAACTCCACGCTCCAGCAGATCGCCGAGCTCACGGCGTCCGGCTGCGACATCGTGCGCGTGGCCTGCCCCAGCCAGGACGACGCCGACGCGCTGCCGGCGATCGCGCAGAAGTCGCAGATCCCCGTCATCGCCGACATCCACTTCCAGCCGAAGTACGTCTACGCCGCGATCGAGGCCGGCTGCGCCGCGGTCCGGGTCAACCCGGGCAACATCCGCAAGTTCGACGACCAGGTCAAGGAGATCGCCCAGGCGGCGACCGACCACGGCACCTCGATCCGGATCGGCGTCAACGCCGGCAGCCTCGACAAGCGGCTGCTGGAGAAGTACGGCAAGGCCACGCCCGAGGCGCTGGTGGAGTCCGCGGTGTGGGAGGCCGGCCTGTTCGAGGAGCACGGCTTCCGTGACTTCAAGATCTCGGTCAAGCACAACGACCCGGTCGTGATGGTCCGCGCCTACGAGCTGCTCGCCGAGGCCGGTGACTGGCCGCTCCACCTCGGCGTGACCGAGGCGGGCCCGGCCTTCCAGGGCACCATCAAGTCCTCGGTGGCCTTCGGGCACCTGCTGAGCCAGGGCATCGGCGACACCATCCGGGTCTCGCTCTCGGCTCCGCCCGTGGAGGAGGTCAAGGTCGGCATCCAGATCCTGGAGAGCCTCAACCTCAAGCCGCGCCGGCTCGAGATCGTCTCCTGCCCCTCCTGTGGCCGCGCCCAGGTCGACGTCTACAAGCTCGCCGACGAAGTGACGGCCGGGCTCGACGGGCTCGAGGTCCCGCTCCGGGTCGCGGTCATGGGTTGCGTGGTCAACGGCCCGGGTGAGGCCCGCGAGGCCGACCTCGGCGTCGCCTCCGGCAACGGCAAGGGCCAGATCTTCGTGAAGGGCGAGGTCATCAAGACCGTCCCCGAGAGCCTGATCGTCGAGACCCTGATCGAGGAGGCGATGCGGATCGCCGAGGGGATGGAGCCCGTCGAAGGCGGCCAGGCCAGCGTCTCGGTGTCGTAGCCTTCGGGCATGTACCTGGGGGAGAAGCCGCCGGCGAAGTGCTTCCGGACCGACGAGTTCGGGACGCCGGCGACGTGCACCAAGGTCGGCGACGAGTGGGTCGTCTCCTTCGACGACGGCTTCGGCACCGGCGGGGTCGGCGACGGCATCCCCTCGGGGTTCGTGGCGCTGTTCGTGCTGGCGCTGGTGGCCAGCATCGCCTTCACCGTCTGGAAGGTCTCGACCGCGCGGCGGATGGCCCGGGAGTCGGGGATGAGCGAGCGCGACGCCACCACGATGGCCCTGCTCACCGACGACGGGTTCGAGGCGACGTACATGGCCAGCAGCGTGCGCGGCCGCACGGCGGACGCGACACCCACGAGCCCGGTGCCGCCCGGCTCCACCTCCGGGCGGCTCGCCGAGCTGCAGGGTCTGCTCGACCAGGGCCTGGTCACCCAGGACGAGTACGACGCGGCGCGCCGCCGCATCCTCGACGGGTTGTGAGCGCTGCGGGAGCAGCTGCGGCCGGTGGCGCCGCCCTGAGCGGACGCCCTAGCGGTAGCCGCTGACGTCGACCTCGGCGTGCTCGTCGGCGAAACCGGTCTCGGCGATCAGCCGCCAGCAGTCGGGCTGTGAGCCGTCCACGTCCGTGACGCCGTACGCCGCGGCGAGGTCGTGGGAGGACAGGCAGCTGCCGGCGTGACGCGGGTGGGCGTCGTCGCTGGCCAGGGCGGCGACGCCGCGGGCGACGTAGCTGGGCGTCTCACTGATCGCGAACCCGGGCACCCGCTCGAGGGCGTCGCGCCAGTTGTCCTCGCGGACGCCGAAGTGCTCGAGCATCGCCTCGGAGCGGATCCACCCCGGCGTGACCGCCAGGGCGGTGACCGGGTGGTCGCGCAGCTCGTGGGTCAGCGCCATCACGATCCGGGAGACGTTCGCCTTGACCAGGTCGTAGTAGAGCCCGACGCCCCGGCGGAACTCGGCATTGGCCTCGGTCGTGCCGTCGGTCATCTCCACCACCAGCCCCGGCCGGTCCGCGGTCGCGCTGTCGAGCAGCAGTGGGAGCGCGTGGTGGAGCGTGACCAGGTGGGTGTCGACGCCCATCCGCAGCATCCGGCGCCCCCCGGCGAGGTCGTGCTCCCACACCGGCTTGTCGAACTCGGCGTAGCGGTCGCCCCCGAAGATGTCGTTGACGAGGACGTCGAGACGTCCCTGCTCGGCCTCGATCCGGGCGACCAGCGACGCGACCTGCTCAGCGTCCTCGTGGTCGACGACCAGCGCGGTACCGGTGCCGCCGGCCGCGACGATCTGGTCGCCGGTGTCCTCGATGGTCTCGGGCCGGCCGATCTCCGAGGCGGCGGCCCGGCTGCTGCGGCCGGTGGCGTAGACGTGGGCGCCGGCGCGGGCCAGCTCGACGGCGATCGCGCGCCCGGCACCGCGCGTCGCACCTGCCACGAGGGCCACCCGGCCCGAGAGAGGAGTGCTCATGGCACCGAGTCGACCACGCGCCACCGACATCCTGCTTGACCGTGCTTGCGGGGACCGGCCGCGCGTCGGGGGAGGACGGCGGGACCGGGCTCCCCGGACGCCGTAGGCTCGCCCCGTGCTGTCCACCCGCCACGGGGTCCGGGTGCTGGGAGCGACCGACCTGGAGGCCTTCCAGGACCTGGCCGCCGAGGACCCGGTCGTCAACGTGTTCGCGGTCCACCGCGCCCGCGTGACGAACCTCGAGCCGCGCTGGCTCGGGGGCGAGGTCTGGGGCCGCTTCGACGGCGGCCGGCTGCGGGCCGCCTGCCACGTCGCCGCCAACCTGGTCCCGGTGCAGGCGACGACCGACGACGCCCGGGTCTTCGCGGAGCGGGCCCTGACACGGTCCCGGACGGTGTCGACCATCCTCGGACCGCAGGAGCCGGTGCAGGCGATCTGGGACGTCGTGGCCGAGGCCTGGGGCGCACCCCGCGAGCAGCGCTGGGACCAGCCCCACCTGGAGATCGCGACCGACCCGAAGGTCGCGGCCGACCCGCTGGTCCGGCGTACGACGCTGGCGGACGTCGAGGCGCTCTACCCGGCCTGCGTGGCGATGTACACCGAGGAGGTGGGCGTCAGCCCCGAGCAGTTCGGCGGCGCCGACTTCTACCGCACCCGGGTGCGCAACCTGATCTCTCGCGGCTGGTCCTTCGCGCGGATCGAGGAGGGCCGGGTGGTGTTCAAGGCCGAGGTCGCGTCGCTGTCACCGGCCGCGGCGCAGGTGCAGGGCGTGTGGGTCGACCCGGAGCTGCGGGGGCAGGGCCTGGGCGTCGCCGGCATGGCGGCGGTGGTCGAGGCCGTCCGTCGCGACCTGGCGCCCGTGGTCTCGCTCTACGTCAACGACTACAACGTGGCCGCCCGCCGGATCTACGAGCGGGTCGGTTTCCGGCAGACGGCCACGTTCGCGACGGTGATGTTCTAGGCGCTACGGGCTGCTGGGGTGGAGGTCGGAGGCGCGTTCGCACGCGTCGAGGTCGCAGCGGACGGTGGCTTCCCGGCGCCGGCTGTTGGCGTCGAGCAGCAGCGTGTCCTCGTCCTCCCAGGCCACGGTGCCGAACCAGCGCGACTCGTAGCTCGTGAGGAGCGCGCCCTCGACCGTGCGCTGCTGCACCTCGCCGGGCCCGACCCCGTCGGTGAGGATGTGGGCGGTGACCATCCGGGCGCCGCCGGGGGAGAAGGCGAGCACCTTCTGCCGGCAGGAGTCCCACAGCAGCAGGTCCGGGTCCGACACGGACGAGACCTCGCTGCACCCGCCCTGGTAGGGGTCGCCGGTGTAGGTCGCGAGCCGGTCGCTCGCCAGGTCGGCCGCGTAGCCGACCGCGTCGGTCACGAGCGAGCGGCCGCCCTCCGCGAAGTCCCACGCAAGGGTGCGCTCCCGCCGCCAGGAGGTGACGAGGACGGTGCCGCCGTCGGCGTCGAGGATCTCCGCGAACCCCCGGAAGCGGGCGCGGGAGATCTCGGTGCCGTCGGTGGCGTCGTAGGCCGTGACCGTCGCCCGGCGGGCGTTGTCGTTGGCCAGGACGTGGGCGCCGTCGCTGCTGAGGACCGACCCCCAGGCCGCCCTGCCGCGCAGCAGCACCGTGCGGTCACCCGCCGGGGTCACGCGCAGGATGCGGTCGCGCCCGGAGCGCTGGGTCCAGCGGTGGACGACGTAGTCGTCGCCGGAGGGGCCGAGCAGCTGGACCCGCACGGAGCCGAGCTCGATGCGGAGGTCGCCGTCGACGAGCTCGGAGCCCTCGAGATGGGGGACGCGCACGTCCTCCCCACGCTCGAGGCTGCCGGGCCGGGTGAGGTCGACGTGGTCGCCGTGGGTGGGCCCGGACGGGGCGGCGGGTGCCGCCAGGGTCAGGCCCGCGAGCAGGGTCGCGATCATGGTCTGGATGAGCATCGGTGTCTCCCCCGAGGTCCGTGGCCGGGTTCGTTCCCGGCTCGAGAGGGAGACGCCGGCGCCGGCCGGAAGGTTGCGACCGTTACTGGTTCGAGGCCGAGGGGTGCCGACCAGTAGCCTTCGCCGCATGATCCTGCGGATGTCCAGCCTCTTCGTGCGCACGCTCCGGGACGACCCGAACGACGCCGAGGTGCCGAGCCACCGGCTGCTCGTGCGGGCCGGCTACATCCGGCGGGCGGCGCCGGGCATCTACAGCTGGCTGCCGCTCGGGCTGAAGGTGCTGCGCAACATCGAGGCCATCATCCGCGAGGAGATGGACGCGATCGGTGCGCAGGAGCTGTCCTTCCCCGCGCTGCTGCCCAAGGAGCCCTACGAGGCCAGCGGTCGCTGGACGGAGTACGGCGACAACATCTTCCGGCTCCAGGACCGCAAGGGGGCCGACTACCTGCTGGGCCCGACCCACGAGGAGATGTTCACCCTCGTCGTGAAGGACCTGTACTCCTCCTACAAGGACCTGCCGCTCTCGATCTACCAGATCCAGACCAAGTACCGCGACGAGGCTCGGCCCCGGGCCGGGCTGCTGCGCGGCCGCGAGTTCGTGATGAAGGACTCCTACTCCTTCGACATCGACGACGCCGGGCTCGAGCGGTCCTACCAGGCCCACCGCGACGCCTACATCCGGATCTTCGACCGGCTCGGCTTCGAGTACGTCATCGTCTCGGCGCACTCCGGCGCGATGGGTGGGTCGAAGTCGGAGGAGTTCCTCGCGCGCGCCGACGTCGGCGAGGACACCTACGTGCGCTGCTCCACCTGCGACTACGCCGCCAACGTCGAGGCCGTGCAGGTGCCCGCTCCCGACCCCCAGGCCTACGACGACGTCCCGGCCGCCCACGCCGAGCGGACGCCCGACACCCCCACCATCCAGACCCTGGTCGACCACCTGAACCACGCGTTCCCCCGCGAGGACCGGGCCTGGTCGGCCTCGGACACCCTCAAGAACGTCCTGATGATGCTGCAGCACCCGGACGGCAGCCGTGAGCCGCTCGCGATCGGCGTCCCCGGTGACCGTGAGGTCGACCAGAAGCGGCTGGAGGCCGCGGTGCACCCCGCGGAGTTCGAGCCGTTCGGCGAGAAGGACTTCGCGGCGTACCCGATGCTGGCCAAGGGCTACATCGGCCCCGGCGCGCTGGGGGAGAAGTCGGCCTCGCAGATCCGCTACCTCGTCGACCCGCGAGTCGTCGAGGGCACTCGCTGGGTGACCGGCGCGGACGTCGACGGCTCCCACGTGATCGACCTGGTGGCCGGGCGCGACTTCACCGCGGACGGCACGATCGAGGCGGCCGAGGTCCGGGCGGGGGACACCTGCCCCCGCGGTGACGGCGTGCTGGAGACGGCTCGCGGCATCGAGATGGGCCACATCTTCCAGCTGGGCCGCAAGTTCGCCGAGGCGCTGGACCTGCGAGTGCTCGACGAGAACGGCAAGCTCGTGACGGTCACGATGGGCTCCTACGGCATCGGCCCGTCCCGGGCGGTGGCCGCGATCGCCGAGAACACCCTCGACGAGATCGGCCTGTGCTGGCCCCGCGAGGTCGCCCCCGCCGACGTCCACCTGGTCGCTGCGGGCAAGGACGGCGAGATCTTCGAGACGGCCGCCCGGATCGCCGGGGAGCTCTCTGCGCGCGGGGTCGACGTGCTCTACGACGACCGCACCGGCAAGGTCAGCCCCGGCGTGAAGTTCAAGGACGCCGAGCTGATCGGCGTGCCCACGATCCTCACCGTCGGCCGCGGTCTCGCCGACGGCACCGTCGAGGTCCGGGACCGGGCCACGGGGGAGCGCAAGGAGGTGCCCGTGGCCGACGCCGTCGACCACCTCGTCGGGGTCGTCCGCGGTGGCTGAGATCGACGCGGTCCTCTTCGACTGGGGCGGCACCCTCACGCGCTGGCACGACGTGGACTTCCATGCCGAGTCGCTGGCGCTGGCCCAGGCGGTCGTGGAGAGCCACCACCCGCCCGAGGAGATCACCGCGCGGCTGCTCGCCGCGGGCGACGTGGTGTGGGGTCGCAGCCGCGACCACCAGCGGAGCGCGAGCATCGGCGACCTGTTCGACGAGGCCGGGCTGTCCCACGATCCCGAGCTGCTGACGGCGTACTACGAGTTCTGGGAGCCGCACACCGCCACCGACCCGGAGGTCCGCCCGGTCTGGGAGGAGCTCCGGGCGATGGGCCTCAAGGTCGGCGTGCTCTCCAACACCGTGTGGCCGCGAGCGTGGCACCGCGGCTTCTTCGAGCGTGACGGCGTGCTCGACCTGCTCGACGGCGACGTCTACACCAGCGAGGTCCCCTGGACGAAGCCGTCCCCGGAGGCGTTCCGCGTCGCCGCCGAGGCCGTCGGTGTCGACGACCTGTCCCGCTGCGTCTACGTCGGCGACCGGCTCTTCGACGACATCTGGGGTGCCACCAATGCCGGGATGCGGGCCGTCCACGTCCCGCACAGCACCATCCCCGCCGCCCAGCTGGGCCACACCGAGGGGGAACCGGACGCGGTCGTGCAGCGGCTCGGTCACCTCCCCGACGTCGTTCGCCGCT
Organism: uncultured Actinomycetota bacterium; assembly: GCA_963795215.1. GTDB lineage: Bacteria > Actinomycetota > Actinomycetes > Propionibacteriales > Nocardioidaceae > Nocardioides. Next base: position 216,094 of record CAWCGW010000003.1, on the reverse strand, counting down.
GGGTCTGACCAGTCCGGAAACCCGGGGTGGCCCCGCGCCCGATCGTGCTCCATGCTGTTCCCACCACTGGACGTGCCCGGGACCCTCCGCGCGGGCCGACGCGAGAGGACCCGTCCCATGCACCTCAACCCCACCTGGATCCCCAGCTGGACCCGCAGCTGGCGATCCGCCACCGCCGCCGTCCTCGGCACCGCCGTGGTCGCGGTCGCCGGGCTCCCGCTGCCGGCCACGGCCGCCGTCACCGTCGGCGACGAGACCTGCCTCACGACCCACCAGGACGCCGGCCTGGGCGGCGCGGCCGCCCGTGGCACCCTCGACGGTGACCGGGCCCTCGACCATGCCCCGGTCTCCGCCGCCCAGCAGGCGCGGATCTCCGCGCGCACCGACCGGATCCTGGCCGACCAACGCGTGACCGTGGGCAGCAAGCAGATCACCGTCCCGGTCCGGGTCCACGTCATGGCCGCCAAGAACGGCGCGGGCGACGTGCCGGACGCGCAGATCACCGACCAGATCGACGTGCTCAACGCCACCTACGGGGGTGAGGAGTCCAAGGACGCGGCGGCGACCGGCTTCCGGTTCGTCCTCAAGAGCACCGACCGCTACTACAACAACAAGTGGCACCGTGACGGCGCGAGCAAGAAGTACCGGAAGCTGACCAGGATCGGCACGGCCAAGACCCTGAACATGTGGCTCGTCGAGTTCGAGTACCTCGGCATCGCCACCTTCCCCTGGTCCTACCAGCGCAAGAGCCGGATCGACGGGGTCCGGGTCCACTTCGACTCCCTTCCCGGGGGGTCCATCACGGACTTCAACCTCGGCAAGACCGGGACCCACGAGGTCGGTCACTGGCTCGGGCTCTTCCACACCTTCCAGGGCGGCTGCGCCAGGCCGGGCGACGAGGTCCGCGACACCCCGGCCCAGCGGGACCCGTCGTCGGGCTGCCCCGAGGGCAACGACACCTGCCCGGGCAAGCCGGGGCTCGACCCGATCCACAACTACATGGACTACAGCACCGACCTCTGCTACACGCAGTTCACGCCCGGCCAGAAGTCCCGGATGCGCCAGATGTGGCGCGCCTACCGCGGCTGACGATCCAGCCGCACGAACTGCACATATCTGCAATGCGAAAAGCTGAGGATCCGTTTGTCTCGCAGACCCCGGCCTCGAAGTGCAGGATTGTGCACGAGGCGGTGACCGGGGCCCCACACCTGCGGCACCAGCCCTCCGACCGGAGCGTTCCGGTCTAGCGGTCCGTGTGCTCGCCGATTCCGGGGAAGATCTCGGGACTTCCTCGGAAGGCGAGTGCGCGGACCGCTGTCGTCGTCAGCGCCGTCACCGCCACCCGCCGGTCGGGTCCGCTGGTCTGCTCGACCACCCAGGCGTAGGTGTCCGTGCAGCGTCGCTCGACCTCCAGGGCGGCCCGGGTGACCGCCTCGGGCGAGGCCAGGTCCTCGGGGAGCGCGTAGGCCGGCTCGGCCGCCACCGGCTCCCCGTCGTGGTCACGCACCAGCGAGACCAGCAGGTCGCGCCGGGCGCGGTGGTCGAGGTAGGCGGCGGAGACCTCGGCGAACAGGCCGGGGCTGCTGGAGGCGGAGGTGTGGGCCCCGAGGGCGCCGTAGAGGTGGACGGCGGCGTGCTCGGCCGCCAGCGCCGCCTGCAGCGCGTCGACCGGGCTCATCCGGTGCTCCCCGTCGTGGCGTCGGCGGCCAGCTGCTGGGCCACGGCCGCCGACATGCTCGCCAGCAGGGCGGCCAGGGGGCCGCTGCGAGCCTCGACCGCGGCGTCGGCCAGCTGGCGCTGCAGCCGGGTCTCGGCGTTCCGGACCCGTCGGCGGCGCGCGGCGTCGGCACCGGTGACCGGCACGCGTCGGCTCGAGGCCGTGTCTCCCGGGAGGGCGTCGAGGTGGCGACGGTGCAAGCGCGAGAGGTCCCGCAGCTCCCGGGCCAACGCCGGCCGACCGCGAGCTGCGCCGGTGACCACCGCCACGGTGCCGGCGATCCGGCGCCGGACGTCGGCGACGAGCTCCTCGTCGGGGTCCTCCGCAGCCGAGGGCGCCGGCGCTGAGCGGCCCGTACGCCGGTCGGTGGGACCCGGGTCGGGCGGCCCGGTCACGGCGTCGCACCCGGACGCCGCGAGCCCGACCAGACCCCCGACCAGGCCGCCGGCGAGGGCGCGTCGCCGCGTCAGCAGCAGGCGGTGGGGAGCGGGCACGGCCAGACCCTATCCCCGCGCCGGGCCGGGCGTCCCCGCCCCACGGGGCAGCCGCTATCGTGGCCTCTCCAACTGCACAAGGAGGTCGCCTAGTGAATGCCAGGCACGAGTCAGCCGGAGCCAGCCGGGACCAGATCGAGTCCGCGCTCGTCGACCCCTTGTCCGTCCTCGGCCTCGACGTCGAGTCCGTGGAGGTCACCCCCGCCGGCAAGCGTCGCCTGCTCCGAGTGGCGGTCGACAAGGACGGTGGCGTCACCCTCGACGACGTGGCCGACGCGACCCGCGAGGTGTCGCGGGTCCTCGACGAGTCCGACGTGATGGGCGAGGAGCCCTACACCCTCGAGGTCACCTCGCGCGGCGTCGACCGGCCGCTCACGCTGCCGCGCCACTGGCGCCGCAACGTCGATCGCCTGGTCAAGGTCACGACCGCCTCGGGCGAGACCCTCACCGGTCGGGTCCTCGGCAGCGACGAGGAGTCCGCCGAGATCGAGGTGAGCGGACAGCGCCACCGGGTGCCGTACGCCGACGTGGCCAAGGCGCTGGTCCAGATCGAGTTCAACCGTCCCGGAGCACAGACCGGCCAGGAGGCCTGAGATGGACATCGACCTCACGATCCTGCGGGCCCTCGAGCGCGAGAAGGAGATCTCCTTCGAGGTGCTCGTGGAGGCGATCGAGCAGGCGCTGCTCACCGCCTACCACAAGACCCCGGGCGCCAACGAGCAGGCGCGGGTCGAGCTCGACCGCAAGACCGGGCACGTGACCGTGCTCGCCGCCGAGCTCGACGACGCCGGGAACAAGGTCGGGGAGTACGAGGACACTCCCGCCGGGTTCGGCCGGATCGCGGCGACGACCGCGAAGCAGATCATGCTGCAGCGGCTGCGCGACGCCGAGGACGACATCAAGTTCGGCGAGTTCTCCGGCAAGGAGGGCGACATCATCTCCGGGGTGATCCAGCAGGGTCGCAACCCCGACGACGTCATGGTCGACCTCGGCCGGCTCGAGGCGCTGCTGCCCGCCGGGGAGCGGGTGCCGGGTGAGACCTACAGCCACGGAACCCGGATCAAGTGCATCGTCGTCTCGGTCCGCAAGGGCATGCGCGGTCCGCAGATCACGTTGTCACGCACCCACCCCAACCTGGTCAAGAAGCTGTTCGCGCTGGAGGTCCCCGAGATCGCCGACGGCTCCGTCGAGATCGCGGGGATCGCCCGCGAAGCCGGCCACCGCACCAAGATCGCAGTCCGCTCCACCGTCTCGGGCGTCAACGCCAAGGGCGCCTGCATCGGACCGATGGGGCAGCGGGTCCGCAACGTGATGTCGGAGCTCCACGGCGAGAAGATCGACATCATCGACTGGTCCGACGAGCCGTCGCGACTGGTCGCCAACGCCCTCTCGCCCGCCCGGGTCACCTCGGTGCAGGTGCTCTCCGAGGCCGAGCGGTCCGCCCGGGTCGTCGTCCCGGACTTCCAGCTCTCGCTGGCGATCGGCAAGGAGGGGCAGAACGCCCGGCTCGCCGCCCGACTGACCGGCTGGCGGATCGACATCCGCTCCGACGACGAGCAGGCCGACGAGGAGTGAGGGACGACGTCGCGCGAGCGCGTCGACACCAGCCGCTCACGCAGGGCAGTTCGTCATCCGCCCGGCGCGCGCGCTAAGGTTGTCGGCGGTGGCCAGCCTTCCGATCCTCCCTGCCCGGACCCCGGTCCGGACCTGCATCGGTTGTCGGGAGCGGGCCGCCGCACGCGAGTTGTTGCGTGTCGTCGCCGGGACGGACGACGACGGCCACCCGGTCGTCGTCCCTGACCCGGGGCGCACGGCACCCGGCCGCGGGGCGCACCTGCACCCCACGTCCGCGTGCTACGACCTCGCGGTGCGCAGGCGAGCGTTCGCCCGGGCCCTCCGGGCCGAAGGGCTGGCCTGTGAACCGGTGGGGGAGTACCTCGCACAGCACCTCGCACAGCACTGAACGTGACCGACCGACAGGAACTGGAGCAGCAGCTCATGAGCACTCGATGAGTACTTCGCGATGAGCCTCTTCGCGATGAGCACCGCCGACCAGCAACCACCAACGGTCTGAGAGACACACCCCGGAGACCGGGTCTCAGGCCAGAAGGAGAAACGTGGCCAAGACCCGAGTCCACGAACTCGCCAAGGAGTTCGGAGTCGAGAGCAAGTTCGTTCTCGAGAAGTTCAAGGAGATGGGGGAGTTCGTCAAGTCGGCGAGCTCGACCGTCGAGCTGCCTGCGGAGATGCGTTTCCGCAAGGAGTACGGCGACACCCTGAAGTCCGCGGCACCCGCCGCCCCGCCGGCCGAGAAGCCCGCCGCCCAGGCGACGCCGAAGCCGGCCCCCAAGCCTGCCCCGAAGAAGGCGGCTCCCGCCCCGGCCGAGGTCGAGCAGCCCGCCGAGGCGGCTCCGCCGGCTGCCGAGACGGTCGTTCCGGCCGCCGTCGACAGCACCGCCGGCACCGAGTCCGGCGCTGCGGCCGACACCGTGGCGGACCCGGAGGCCGAGACCTCGGCTGACGTGGCCCCTGCGCCGGCCAAGGCCACCCCGCGGCCGCCGGGCAAGAAGGCCGCCCCGGCCCCCGAGCCGCCGCAGGAGCCCGAGGCTCCCGCCGGCCCGGCGTCCGGTGCGTCCCCGCAGGCCCCGAAGCCCGCGCCGCGTCCGGTCGGCCGGCCCGGGACGCCCCGTCCGGGCAACAACCCGTTCGCCTCCAGCCAGGGCATGGGCCGTCGCCCCGCCCCGGCGCCCCGCGAGGGCGCTCAGGACGACAACCGTCCGCCGCGTCCGCCCGCGGGCGGCGGTCAGAACCGTCCCGGCATGCCGCGGCCCAACCCCGCGATGATGCCCAAGTCCCCGGCTGCCTTCGGCTCCGGTCCCGGCGCCCGTCCCGCCCCCGGCGGCGGCCGCGGCGGTCCCGGCGGTGCACCTGGTCGTGGTGGCGCTCCGGCCCGCGGCGGCCGTAGCGGCGGCCCGGCCGGTGCCGGCGCCGGCGCCCCCGGTGGCGGTCGTCCCGGCGGCTTCGGCGGTCGTGGCCGCCCGGGTCAGCGCGGGCAGACCCAGGGCGCCTTCGGTCGTCCCGGTGGCCCCTCGCGACGTGGCCGGAAGTCCAAGCGGGCGCGTCGCCAGGAGTTCGAGGCCATGGAGGCCCCGACGATCGGCGGCGTGCGCGTCCGCAAGGGCAACGGCGAGACCGTGCGCCTGGCGCGGGGCTCCTCGCTGACCGACTTCGCCGAGAAGATCAACGTCGACGCGGCGGCCCTGGTGCAGATGCTGTTCTCGCTCGGCGAGATGGTGACGGCCACCCAGTCGGTGGGCGACGAGACGTTCGAGCTGCTCGGTGACGAGCTCAACTACGTCGTCTCGGTCGTCTCCCCCGAGGACGAGGACCGCGAGCTGCTCGAGTCCTTCGACATCGAGTTCGGCTCCGACGAGGGCGACGAGGACGACCTGGCCATCCGGCCGCCGGTCGTCACCGTCATGGGCCACGTCGACCACGGAAAGACCAAGCTCCTCGACGCGCTGCGTGACGCCAACGTGGTCGACAAGGAGGCCGGCGGCATCACCCAGCACATCGGTGCCTACCAGGTCACGACCGAGGTCGACGGCAACGAGCGTCGGATCACCTTCATCGACACCCCGGGTCACGAGGCGTTCACCTCGATGCGAGCCCGTGGTGCGCAGGCGACCGACATCGCGATCCTCGTGGTGGCGGCCGACGACGGTGTGATGCCGCAGACGGTCGAGGCGCTCAACCACGCCAAGGCAGCCGGTGTGCCGGTCGTGGTGGCGGTCAACAAGGTCGACAAGCCCGACGCCGACCCGACCAAGGTCCGGGGCCAGCTCACCGAGTACGGCCTGATCCCCGAGGAGTACGGCGGCGACGCGATGTTCGTCGACGTCTCGGCCAAGGCCGGCACCAACCTCGAGGGGCTCCTCGAGGCGGTCGTGCTGACCGCCGACGCCTCGCTCGACCTGCGGGCCAACCCCGAGCAGGACGCGCAGGGCCTGGTCATCGAGGCGCACCTGGACCGCGGCCGCGGCCCCGTGGCGACGATCCTGGTCCAGCGCGGCACCCTCAAGGTGGGCGACTCGATCGTCGCCGGTCCGGCCCACGGCCGGGTCCGCGCGATGCTCGACGAGCACGGCGAGAACATCGAGGAGGCCGACCCGTCGCGTCCCGCGATGGTGCTGGGCCTCAACGCCGCCCCCGGCGCCGGCCAGAACTTCCTGGTCGTCGAGGACGACCGGATGGCTCGCCAGATCGCCGAGAAGCGGGAGGCCCGCGAGCGGGCGGCCATGCAGGCCAAGCGCCGCGTGCGCCGTACCCTCGAGGACTTCATGGCCTCCATGGAGAAGGGCGAGAGCCAGGAGCTCAACCTGATCCTCAAGGGCGACGTGTCCGGTTCGGTCGAGGCGCTCGAGGACGCCCTCTCCCAGATCGACGTCGGCGACGAGGTCAACCTCCGGGTCATCGACCGCGGTGTCGGTGCGATCACCGAGACCAACGTCGACCTGGCCGCCGCCTCCGACGCGATCATCATCGGGTTCAACGTCCGCCCGCAGGGCAAGGCGACCGAGATGGCCGACAAGGAGGGCGTGGAGATCCGGTACTACTCGGTGATCTACCAGGCGATCGAGGAGATCGAGGCCGCGCTCAAGGGCATGCTCAAGCCCGAGTTCGAGGAGTCCGTCCTCGGCCAGGCGCAGATCCGCGAGATCTTCCGCTCCTCCAAGACCGGCAACATCGCGGGCTGCATGGTCACCAGTGGTGTCCTGCGCCGCAATGCCAAGGTCCGCGTGCTGCGTGACGGGGCCGTCGTCCAGGACAACCTGGACCTCGCCTCGCTGCGCCGCGAGAAGGACGACGTGTCCGAGGTCCGCGAGGGCTTCGAGTGCGGTCTGGTGCTCCGGAACTTCCAGGACATCAAGATCGACGACGTCGTCGAGGCCTTCGAGATGCGCGAGATCCCGCGCGACTGATCGCACATGCGGCGCGTACGGTTTCCCCGCCCAGGCGGGGAAACCGTACGTTCGCTGGCGAAACATTCCGTGCCAACCCCCGGTTTCCCCGCCCAGGCGGGGAAACCGACACCCCCGCTCGAGGACTGAACCACGATGAGCAGCAGCAACCCCCGCGTCCGCAAGATCGCGGACCGGATCCAGGTGATCGTCGCCGAGATGCTCGAGCGGCGGATCAAGGACCCCCGTCTGGGGTTCGTGACGGTGACCGACGTCCGGGTCACCGGTGACACCCAGCAGGCCACGGTCTTCTACACCGTCCTCGGCGAGGACGGTGACCTCGCCAGCACCGCCATCGCGCTGGAGTCCGCCAAGGGTCTGCTGCGCTCCGAGGTCGCCAAGCAGCTCGGGATGCGCCACGCGCCGAGCCTGGAGTTCGTCGCCGACGCCCTGCCCGAGAACGCCCGCCACCTCGACGAGGTGCTGGCGCGCGCGAAGGCGCTGGACGAGGAGGCAGCGGCCCGCCGCGGCAACGCGTACGCCGGCGAGGCCGACCCGTACAAGAAGCCGCGGGACGAGGACGACGCCGACGAGGACGACGCCGCCCCGGACGTCACCGACGAGGACGACGACGACTGATGCCTGCTGAGTCCGGCCTGGTCGTCGTCGACAAGCCGGCGGGACTGACCTCGCACGACGTCGTCGCCCGCGTCCGCCGGTTGGCCGAGACCCGCAAGGTCGGCCACGCCGGCACGCTCGACCCGATGGCCACCGGCGTGCTGGTCCTGGGCGTCAACCGCGCCACCCGGCTGCTCGGTCACCTGATGCTGACCGAGAAGCGGTACGACGCGACCGTCCGGCTCGGGGTCACGACCACCACGGACGACGCGGAGGGGGAGGTGGTCACGACCGCCTCGATCGGCCACCTCGACGACGCCGCCGTGCGGGCGGCGTTCGCCGCCCAGGTGGGCGAGATCGAGCAGGTCCCGAGCGCCGTGTCGGCCATCAAGGTCGACGGCAAGCGCGCCTACCAGCGGGTCCGGGACGGCGAGCAGGTCGAGCTCGCGTCGCGGCGGGTGACCGTGCACGAGCTGAGCGTCCACGCGGTCCGGGGCGACGAGGTCGACCTCTCGGTCCGGTGCTCCAGCGGGACCTACATCCGCGCCATCGCGCGCGACGCCGGCGCCGCGCTCGGTGTGGGCGGCCACCTGACCGCGCTGCGGCGTACGGCCGTCGGCCCGTTCGACCTGTCGGGTGCCCGCACGCTCGAGCAGCTGGAGGAGCGGTTCGAGCAGACGCCGATCGGCGACGCGGCCCGCGCCGCGTTCCCGGCGTACGACCTCGACGAGCCGCAGGCCACCGACGTCCGGCACGGGCGCACCCTCGACGTCGCGCTGCCCGCGGCCGGACCGGTGGCGGTCTTCGCCCCGGACGGGGACTTCCTGGCCCTCTACGAGCAGCAGGGCGACCGCGCCCGCGCGGTTGCGGTCTTCACCGGGTGACCTGAGGGTCACGATCGGTCAGTAGGGTCTGTCCGTGCAGGTCTGGCGTCAGCTCGAGGAGATCCCCACCGGGAGCGGTCCCGCGGTCGTGGTCATCGGCAACTTCGACGGTGTCCACCGTGGGCACCGGCGGGTGATCGACCGTGCCCGGGCGCTGGCCGACGAGGCGGGCCACCGGGTCGTGGCCGTCACGTTCGACCCGCACCCGATGGCGGTGCTGCGTCCCGAGCACGCTCCCTCCGCGCTGACCACCCTCGAGGACCGGGTGGTGCTGCTGGCCGAGGCCGGAGTCGACGACGTCTTCGCGCTGCCGTTCTCCCGCGAGATCGCCGGCTGGACGCCGGAGGAGTTCGTCGACCGGGTCCTCGTCGACGGCCTGCACGCCGCGGCCGTGGTCGTGGGAGCCAACTTCCGCTTCGGCGCCCGCGCCGCCGGCGACCTCGGCACCCTGGAGGAGGCCGGCCGCAGTCGCGGGTTCGTCGCCGAGGGGGTCGCGCTCGACGGCGGTCCCCAGGTCTGGTCCTCCACCTACGTACGCACCTGCCTCACCACGGGCGACGTGGCCGGCGCCGCCGAGGCGCTCGGACGTCCCTTCGCCGTCACCGGTGTCGTGGTGGAGGGCGACCGGCGCGGCAGAGAGCTGGGCTACCCCACGGCCAACGTCCCGATCGGTCCGGGTCGCGCCACCCCCGCCGACGGTGTCTACGCCGGCTGGCTGACCCGGCGCGACACCGGTGAGCGGTTCCCCGCCGCCATCAGCGTCGGGACGAACCCGACCTTCGCCGGCGACCGCGCGCGCCGGGTCGAGGCCTACGCCCTGGACCGCGACGACCTGGAGCTCTACGGAGTGGCGGTGGAGGTCTCCTTCGCCGACCGGATCCGGGGCATGGTCCGCTTCGACGGCATCGAACCCCTGCTGGAGACCATGGCCGAGGACGTCCGGCGTACCCGCGCCCTGCTGGGAGCCTGATGGCCCGCCGCGCCTGGGAGCAGCAGATCGAGCCGTGGTTCGTCCACAACGGCCTGCCCTACTTCGTCCCGTCCGAGCGCGCCCGGGCCAGGGCAGCGCTGCGGCCGCGCACGACGATCCCCGTGATGGTGCTGGTCGCGCTGGCCGCGGCCGGAGGCGCGGCCGCGCTGACCTGGGCGACGGGTCGGGCGTCGTTCGCGCCGGCGACGCTGACGCTGGTGGCGGCGCTCGCGGCGCTGTTCTACGCCCTCACCGCCCTGCGTGCCCGGCCCATCCTCGGCTGGGCGCTGCGCCGCACCCGCGCCAGCACCAGCCAGCTGCTGCCGCTCGTCACCCGTGCGCTGCCGCTGCTGCTGCTCTTCATCACGTTCCTGTTCATCAACGCCGAGGTCTGGGAGCTCTCGGCCCGGCTCGACGGGTCGGTGCTGTGGCTGACGCTGCTGCTCTTCGGCGGCATCGCCGTCGGGTTCCTGCTGGTCCGGCTCCCCGAGGAGGTCGACCGGGTCGACGACGACATCGACGTCGACCTGGTCCGCCGCGCCACCCGGTCCACCCCGATCGAGGAGCCGGTGCGTGAGCTGCTCGACCGGTACGACGGCGAGCTCCCGCTGCAGCGCTACGGCGACGTCCCCGGCTTCGAGCGGTGGAACCTGATCCTGGTCCTGCTGGTGACCCAGGTCGCCCAGGTGCTGCTGCTGGCGGTCGCGGTCCTCGGCTTCTTCGTGGTGTTCGGCGGCATCGTGATGACCGCCGACGTCCAGCAGCACTGGGTCGGGGAGCAGCCGATCCACCACCTGCCGTACCTCGACAACCTTTCGGTCGAGCTGGTGCAGGTCTCGGTCTTCCTCGCCGCCTTCTCCGGGCTCTACTTCACCGTCGCGGTCCTCACCGACGAGACCTACAAGGACCAGTTCTTCCGCGAGGTGCTCGCCGAGCTCGAGCGGGCCGTCGGTGTCAGGGCCGGCTACCTCGCCCTCCGGCGGGAGCAGGAAGGCGCGCCCGAACCTCCAGCCGGAGGGTAGTCCAGTGGGAATCGGCCCCCCAGAGCGTGTCTGAGGGGCCGAAGTCCGCTGTACCACCGACCTGCTAGGCGTCGAGGTCCTGCTCGACGAGCGCCGCGATGGCGTCGAGCGCCGACTGGTCGTCGCTCTCGACCTCGACGGTGTCACCGTTCTTGGCGCCGAGGGTCATGATCATCAGCGAGGAGCTGGCGTCCACGCCGTTGATGGTGACGTCGGCGTCGAGCTCACCTGCCTTCTCGGCGATGATCGCGGCGGGGCGGGCGTGGAGGCCGACGGCGGAGCCGACGACGACGGACTTGCTGGGCATGGATTCCCTCTCGGATGGTGTGGGTGGTCAGACGGTGGCCAGGTCGACACTCTGTCGACTGGAGGACTTCAGCGCCACCACCAGGGCGGTGGCGACGAGGGTGCCGGCGATCAGCGCGATGACGAAGCCGAGGATGTTGCCGACGGCGAAGATCACGAAGATGCCGCCGTGCGGTGCCCGGAGCGTGACGTCCAGGGTCATCGCCAGGGCGCCCGTGACCGCGGAGCCGGCCATGATCGACGGGATCACCCGCAGCGGGTCGGCGGCAGCGAACGGGATGGCACCCTCGGTGATGAACGAGGCGCCCATCAACCACGCGGCCTTGCCGTTCTCCCGCTCGGGGACCGTGAACAGCCGCGGGCGCACCACGGTGGCCAGGGCGAGCGCCAGCGGGGGGACCATGCCGGCCAGCATCACCGCCGCCATCACCTTCAGCTCGGGGGCGTCGCCGGCGGAGGCGGCCGCGTTGCCGAGGCCGGCGGTGGCGAAGGCGTAGGCGACCTTGTTGAGCGGGCCGCCCATGTCGAAGGCCATCATCAGGCCGAGGATGGCTCCGAGCAGGATCGCGAGACTGGGGTTGTCGCTCATGCTGGTGAGCCCGCTCTCCAGCCCGCTCTTCGCGGCCGCCAGCGGGCGACCGAGCACGACCACCATCACGAAGCCGGAGGCCAGCGTCGCCAGCAGGGGGATCACGAGCACGGGCATCAGGCCGCGGGCCCAGCTGGGCACCTTCCAACCGGTGATCCAGTGCGCGACGACACCCGCGAGCACGCCGCCGATGATGCCGCCCAGGAAGCCGGTCTCGAGGAGGTTGGCCACGGCACCCATCACGAACCCGGGCGCGATGCCCGGTCGGTCTGCGATGGCGTAGGCGATGTAACCGGCCAGAGCGGGGACGAGGAAGCCGAAGGCGGTGGCGCCGAGGGCGAAGAAGAGGGCGCCGATGTAGGCGAGCAGGCTGCTCCCGAAGAGCGCGTGGTCGAGGCCGAGGGCGTCGACGTCGGGCAGGTTGAACAGGCTGTTGCCGGTCGCGATGTCCATGCCGGGGCCGACGATCTCGTAGCCGCCGAGCAGGAAGCCTAGGGCGATCAGCAGACCACCGGCGGCGACGAACGGGATCATGTACGAGACGCCGGTCATCAGCACCCGGCGGATCCGACCGCCCCAGCTCTCCTCGAGCCCGACCTCTCCCTCTGCGGAGGCCTGGCCCTCGACGCGCGGCGCGTTCGGGTCGTCCGCGTAGCGCAGCGCCTCGGCGATCATCGCGTCGCCGTCGTCGATCGGGCGCTTCACGCCCGAGGAGACGACCGGCTTCCCGGCGAACCGGCCGCGGTCCCTCACCCCGACGTCGACGGCGAAGATCACCGCGGCAGCCTGGGCGATGGTGTCGTGGGAGAGCGGCGTCGAGCCGGCGGAGCCCTGGGTCTCGACCTGGATCTCCACGCCCGCCCGCTCCGCCGCGGCCTCCAGGGCCTCGGCGGCCATGTAGGTGTGGGCGATGCCGGTCGGGCAGGCGGTGACGGCCACCAGCCGTCGGGGACCGGCGGTGGCGGTGGCAGCGGCGGGGGTGGCGGCGGCGGGGGCCGCCTCCACCGGCCGCTCGGCGGCATGCGCACCGGCCGCGGGAGCCGCGGCAGCAGCCGCTGCCGCCGGCGTCGGTGCGCTGCTCTCGAGGCCGAGCTCACGGCGTACGAGCGCCACGACGTCGGCGGGGGTCTCGGCCGCGCGCAGCGAGTCGGTGAAGGCCGGCTTCACCAGCGCGCGGGCGAGCTGGGTGAGGATCGTCAGGTGGTCGGCGTCGCCGCCGGCCGGGGCGGCGATCAGGAACACCAGGTCGGCGGGACCGTCCTTGGCGCCGAAGTCGACGGCGGGGGAGAGCCGCGCGAAGCCCAGCGTGGGCTCCTCGACGCCGGCGGTGCGGCAGTGGGGGATCGCCATGCCGCCGGGAAGACCCGTGGCGGAGGTCTCCTCACGGGCGTAGGCGTCGGCGACCAGCTGCTCGACGTCGGTGGCGCGGCCCGCGTCGCCGACGACGTCGGCCAGGGACCGGATGACGTCGTGCTTGGTGTCGCCCAGCGTCGCGTCCAGACGGACGAGAGAGGCGGTGATGAGATCGGACAAAGGACTCAGCTCCTCAAGAGAGGTCGAGGTCGGTGACCTGGACCAGGGTGGGATCCACGTGCTGCGGCTCGGGGATGGTGGTGCCGGGAAGGCCCGCGGCGGCGCTGCCGTAGGCGACGGCGAGGGCGAGGCGGTCGGCTGGCGAGCGGCCCTCGATCGCCGCCAGCAGGTATCCGAAGAGGCTGGAGTCGCCGGCGCCGACGGTGCTGACCACGGTGGTGGGCGGCGGGGAGGCGTGCCAGGCGCCCTCGCGGGTCACGAGCGCGGCGCCGCGGCTGCCGAGGGTGACGAGCACGGTCTCGACACCGCGGGCGACCAGGTCCTGCGCGGCGCGGGCGGCCGCGACCGGGTCCGCCTCCAGGGCGTCGCCGTCGTGCCCGGTGAAGGAGGCGAGCTCGTGGCCGTTGGGCTTCATCAGGTGCGGTGCGGCGGTGTCGAGCCGCTCGACGAGCGCGCGCAGCGGCGCGTCGCTGGTGTCGACGGCCACGCGGGCACCGGTGGTGGCCAGGGCGGTCACCAGCTCGGCGTACCACTCGGCCGGGGCGCCCGGGGGCAGCGAGCCGGCGAGGACGACCCAGTCGTCCGCGTGGGACCGCAGCCGCAGCATCTCGATCACGGCGGCGCGGGTCTCGTCGGTCATGACCGGCCCGGGGCTGTTGAGCTTGGTGGTGGTGCCGTCGGGCTCGCTGATCGTGATGTTGACGCGCAGGTCGCCGGAGTGGGCGACCGGTCGGCAGTCGATGCCGGCGGCGAGCAGCTCGTGGACGAACGGGTCGTCCTTGGGGGCCGGGAGCACGGCCAGGGTCGGCACTCCCGCCGACACCGAGGCGCGGGAGATGTTCACGCCCTTGCCGCCGGCCTGCGAGGTCACCGAGCTGGCACGTTGCACCGCACCGCGCTGCAGCGGCTCGGGGAGCGCGACGGTCCGGTCGTGGCTGGGGTTGGCGGTGAACGTGATGATCATGCGACGACGACCTCCAGGCCGAGTTGTTCCAGCGCCCGCCGGGCGCCCGGTTCGATGCCCGCGTCGGTGATCAGGACGTCGACGTCCTGGATCGAGGCGAAGCGCTGCGCGGTGTCCACGCCCACCTTGGAGGAGTCCGCCAGCACGACCACGCGCCGGGCGGACCGGGCGATGGCACGCTTGGTGGCGGCCTCGTCGCGGTCGGGGGTGGTCAGGCCGTGGCCGGCGCTGATGCCGTTGGTGGCGAGGAACGCCACGTCGGCACGCAGGTCCTGCAGGGCGGCCACCGTGTCGACCCCCACCGCCGCGTGGGTCGTCGGCCGGACCCGGCCGGGCAGCAGGTGGAGCTCGATGTGGGGCAGCCCGGCGAGCCTGGCGGCCACGGGGACGGCGTGGGTGATCACCGTCAGCCGGAGCTCTCGGGGGAGGACGCCGGCGAGCCGCGAGGTGGTGGAGCCGGCGTCGATCACCACGGTGGAACCGGCCGGCGGGAGCTGCTGGACGGCGGCCACCGCGATGGCGTCCTTCGCGGCGGTGTTGGACTGGTCGCGCTCGCCGAGCCCGGACTCGATCACGGACAGGGAGCTGGCGGGGACCGCACCCCCGTGCACGCGGCGGACCAGGCCGATACGCTCCAGGGAGGAGAGGTCGCGGCGCACCGTCTCCGTGGTCACCTCGAAGGTGTCCGCGAGCTGGGCGACCGACAGCCGGCCCTGTTGCCCGATCAGCTGGGCCATGGCCTGCTGGCGCTCCTCGGCGTACATGCCGTCCTCCCCGCTCCAAGATTCTGTGTGTATGTTGTTTTACGCCCGAATGTGTTGACTGTCAAGGGGGGTTCGGGGGTAACTTGTGGTCATGGCCACATCGACCGCTCCCGCTTCCGGCACCCTGACCGGCACCCCCGTCGTCCCCGGCATCGCGCTCGGTCCGGTGCTCGTCGCCCGCACCGACGTCTCGCCCGACGCGATCGCCGCCTTCGACGGCTCCGACCTGCCCGACCAGGAGTCCGCCACCGCGCGCTACGACGAGGTGGCGGCCCAGGTCGCGGACGGCTTCGCCGCCAAGGCCGCCGCCGCCTCCGGTGCCGCCGCGGAGGTGCTCACCGCCTCCGCCGGCCTCGCCCGCGACAAGGGGCTGCGCTCGGGGGTCGTCAAGCAGCTCAAGGGGGGTGACGACCTGCTGACGGCGGTCCGGGCGGCCGTCGACTCCTTCGTGACCGTCTTCACCGGCATGGGCGGGCTGATGGCCGAACGGGTCACCGACCTGCGCGACATCGAGCGCCGGATGGTGGCCCGGATCGTGGGGGAGCCCGAGCCCGGCGTACCCGTGCCCGAGCAGCCGTGCGTGCTGGTCGCCGCCGACCTCGCCCCTGCCGACACCGCCGGCCTCGACCCCGCGCTCGTCCTGGGCCTCGTGACCGAGCGCGGCGGACCCACCAGCCACACGGCCATCATCGCGCGCCAGCTCGGCATCCCCTGCGTCGTCGGCACCACCGGCGCCCTCGACCTCACCGCCGGGTGCCTCGTCCTCGTCGACGGGACCACCGGCGTGATCGAGATCGACCCGGACGCCGCCGAGGCAGAGCGCCGGGTGGCCGCCGACCTGGAGGAGCGCGAGGCGCTGGCCTCCTGGGCCGGCCCCGGCGTGACGGCCGACGGCAAGCCGGTCCGGATCCTCGCCAACGTCGCCGACGGCGAGTCCGCCCGTTCGGCGGCAGGTTCGTCCCCGGTCGAGGGCGTGGGTCTGTTCCGCACCGAGCTGAGCTTCCTCAACCGCAAGGAGGAGCCGACCATCGAGGACCAGGCCGGCATCTACGGCGAGGTGCTCTCGGCGTTCGGTGGCAAGGGCCCGGGTGACCGGGACCGGTACGTCGTGGTCCGGACCCTCGACGCGGGGTCGGACAAGCCGCTCGCCTTCGCCACCATGCTGGACGAGGAGAACCCCGCCCTCGGCGTGCGCGGGCTGCGGCTGGCGTTCGGCAATCCCGGCCTGATGGAGCGTCAGCTGGATGCGATCGCCCTGGCCGCGAAGGCCGCGGGGACCGAGACCTGGGTGATGGCGCCGATGGTGGCGACCGTCGCCGAGGCTGCCGAGTTCGCAGGCCAGGTCCACGACCGCGGGCTGAAGGCCGGGGTCATGATCGAGGTCCCCAGCGCGGCCCTGCTCGCGCACCGGATGCTCGAGGTCGTCGACTTCCTCTCGATCGGCACCAACGACCTCACCCAGTACACGATGGCGGCGGACCGGATGGCCACCGACCTGGCTCACCTCACCGACGCCTGGCAGCCGGCCGTGCTCCAGCTGATCGCGATCACCGCCGAGGCCGGGTCGCCAGGTCGACAAGTCCGTGGGCGTGTGCGGTGAGGCCGCCGCCGACCCGCTGCTCGCCTGCGCGCTGGTGGGCATGGGCATCACCTCGCTGTCCATGGCCGCCGCCGCCGTACGGCCCGTGGGAGCGCAGCTCTCCCGCGTGACCTTCGACCAGTGCGAGGACGCCGCCGAGGCCGCCCTCGCCGCCAACGACCCCATGGCCGCCCGCGAGGCGGTGCGCGAGGTCCTCGGCGCCTGACCCCACGGTCGAGTTGGGCGTCCGCGTCACGCGAACTGGGCCTCTGCACCACCTTGCGTGGTGCAGAGGCCCAGCTCGTATGTTGCGGAGGCCCAGCTCAACCTGCGGTCAGGGCTCGACGGGGACCTGACCCTGACGGGCGGTCCATCGAGATCGCCTACTCCTGGGTGACGTTGGCCGGGCGACTCGTAGGTCGCCACTAACCGCTCAACTGGCTGTCGAAGAGCGCCTTCTCCGCCTCGTCGTTCCACGTATCGCCAGTGCCCAGCTTCTCGGCGACACCCGGCAACTTCTCCTTCAGCTCATTGAGCCCCATCAGGGGGAGGTCGTGGATCTGCGGGAAGATCAGGACCTTCCCGGAGTAGCTGCCGTCGACCAGGGCCTGGAGGCCGTCCTTGGCCGCCCGCATGCCGCCGACGGCGCCCACGATGGATCCCGGAGAGAGCTCACCCCGGTTGGCCAGGTCCACCACCTGCTGCTGGTCGTGGATGGTCAGCCCTGAGGTCCCTGTGTACTGGGCGTTGTTCAGGTAGACCGCGCTCAGGTTCAACGGCGCCAGGGTTCCGTTGGGAACACCGGCGAAGAAGACCAGCATGCCGTCGGGACCCATCAGTGTGTCGGCCTCGGCCATCACAGCGCCGATGGGGACGCTGACCACCACGTCGTCGGCCCCCTTGCCGTCGGTGATCCCCATGACGAAGTCGTGGAGGGACTCCTCCGCGGTCTGGGAGTTGAAGGTGAGCAGCTCGCAGTCGTTGCTCTCCGCCAGGTGGGCCAGACGATCCTCGAGGCTCTTGAGGCGTTCATCGCTCACTTCCGTGGCGACGATCTTGCTGGGGCCGTCGGACTGTTGGATGGCCCTCTGGATGTGCATCAACCCCATGGGGCCGCCGGCGCCCACGAAGACGGTGGTGCCCTTCGAACGCAGGTCGCAGCGGTTGCGCGCCTCCCCGTAGGAGGCGGCGATGTCCGGTCCCTGGCCGCCGAGATAGGCGGTGTAGTCGTAGTGCAGGCGGCCCACGTCGGTGTCCACCAGGCCGTCCAGGGCGGTCTCGCCCACCAGGTTGAGGGTGCCCCGCCGGGCGATGTGCTTGGCCACGGCACCCACCGTTGCCGCGGAACGGGGATCGAGCATGACGATGTCGTCGAAGCCGGCGCCCTCAGTCAGCTCGTCCACCAGAGCCTGGTAGTCATCGGTGCCGAGGCCGTTGCGCACGATCTTCTGCGCCGAGGTCTGCTCCACCAGCGCTTCCACCGAGGCGGGCACGTCGCTCAGCACGATGGTGGCCGGGGCGTCCAGGCCGGAGGAGAAGCCGTAGTCCCGCTCATCGCCGTCCCGGCCGATGATCCACATGGTCCCGCCGCTCTTGGGCTCCAGGCGGCGACGTTGGGTGTAGGCCGCCATCACGCAACCCCAGGGCTCCAGCGTGGAGGCCTCGGCATATCCCATCGAGTCCGGGATGGGCAGCAGACAGGCACCATCGTCGGTGTCGAGCATCTCCGCGCCCATCAGGTGGTACTGGATCAGTCCACCGGGAATGGTGTAGCCGTAGGCCGTGCTCTTGCCTTCTTGATAGATGTCGGGCTGCACGGCCAGCCGCTGGCCGGCGTGATAGCGGTCCTTGAGGTCCTCTCCGACCTCGATGACCGTGAGGCTGACCTCGTGCCCCAGCCGGGTGGGCTCCTGGGACAGGTCGCGGTTGTAGAGCTTCGGGTGGCTGCCGCCCGCGCGGAGGATCTTCACGTCCGAGAAGCAGAGCCCCACGCTGTCGATGCGGACCAGCATCTGGTCGGCAGCGGGTTCGGGGATGGGCAGCAGCTCGGGTTGATCGTCCTTGCCCATGTTCTCTTCGCCCGCGCCGTAGATGTTCCAGGCCCAGGCTTCATCCGGCCGGTCGAGATCGGCCGCGCGGTACCGGTCATACCCTGATGTCATGGTTCCTCCGTGTTTCGGTGCCTAGAGCCCCAGGGACATTCCGGAGGCTGATTTCCCGAGCCGATGTCCGAGGTCGATCTCCCCGACCTGCACGATGACTCTACTGCGGTCGTTGTTGCGAGGTGATGGGCAGCTGGTCCGCGATCTGCTCCGGGCTCCACGCCTGCACCCACGCCCGCTCCTTGCGGTGCGGCTCGCCGTGAGGTTGACGTGTCCGTGCTTCTTGATCTGACGTCCGGGCCACAGGTCGAGCAGTTGCGCACCCGGATCTTCACCTCGCGTGGCCCGCGGGTGGGCTCGGGCACGTCCTCGGCCTGACGTCCTCGGGGGCGTGGAAGCGCAGGGCCTCCATGGTTCTCCTCCTGGTCGGCGAGTGTCCTCATCCAGCACCGTACGCCGGATGCTTTCCCGAAGATAACCAACAAACCGGAACAAATGCCACACATTCGGACAACAAAGTATGCCCGAATGCTTGGCAATCGGCCCGGTTGTGAGGTTTACTGGAGCCAAGCGTGTGACTGGGGTCACGGGATCCCGGTCAGAAAATGCGGAGGAGTCACATGTCGACCACCACGTCAGCAGCACCGCGATCGGGCGCACGTGTTCGGGTGCAGCAGTTCGGGACGTTCCTGTCCAACATGGTCATGCCCAACATCGGCGCGTTCATCGCCTGGGGCCTGATCACCGCCATGTTCATCGAGGTCGGATGGCTCAACCTGGGCGGCGAGGGGAACCTCGCCCCCGACAGCTGGGTGGCCCAGATCGGGGGCTGGGGCGACTACGCCGGCGGCGGCATCGTCGGCCCGATGATCACCTACCTGCTGCCGCTGCTCATCGGCTACACCGGCGGCAAGATGCTCTACGACACCCGCGGCGGTGTGGTGGGCGCGATCGCCACCATGGGTGTGATCGCCGGTTCCGAGGTGCCGATGTTCGCGGGCGCCATGGTCATGGGCCCGCTCGGTGGCTGGTCGATGAAGCACATCGACGCGATCTGGGACGGCAAGATCAGGCCCGGGTTCGAGATGCTGGTCAACAACTTCGCCGCCGGCATCTGGGGCGGCATCCTGGCGACGTTCGGCTTCTTCGCGATGAGCCCGGTGATCGACGCCATCGTCAACGTCGGCAGCCGCGGCATCGAGCTCCTCACCGACAACAACCTGCTGCCGTTCACCTCGTTCATCATCGAGCCGGCCAAGGTGCTGTTCCTCAACAACGCCATCAACCACGGGATCCTGACCCCGCTCGGCGCCGCCGACGTCACGGAGTCCGGCAAGTCGGTGCTGTTCCTGCTGGAGGCGAACCCCGCGGCCGGTCTCGGCCTGCTGCTGGCGTTCATGTTCTTCGGGAAGGGCCTGGCCAAGGCCTCGGCCCCCGGTGCCGCGATCATCCACTTCTTCGGCGGCATCCACGAGATCTACTTCCCGTTCGTGCTGATGAAGCCCAAGCTGCTCGTCGCGATGATCGCGGGAGGCTTCACCCAGATCCTGATCAACGTGATCTTCGACGTGGGCCTCCGGGCGCCGGCCGCGCCCGGCTCGGTCTTCGCGGTCTACATCCAGACCTCGTCGTCGGTCAGCGACTACCTCGGGGTCACCCTGTCGATCATCGGTGGCGCCACTGCCACCTTCCTGGTCGCGGCGCTGATCCTGAAGACCGACAAGGCCGTGGAGCCCGAGGACCAGCTGGTCGGTGCCACCGCGCAGATGGAGAAGATGAAGGGCAAGCAGTCGATCGCGAGCTCGACGATCGCGGGCGGCGGCGCTGCCGTGGCCACCGGCACGATCACCAACATCGTCTTCGCGTGCGACGCCGGCATGGGTTCCTCCGCCATGGGCGCCTCGGTGCTCCGCAAGAAGATCCAGCAGGCCGGTCATGACGAGGTCACGGTGGTCAACAAGGCGATCTCCAACCTCGCCGACGACGTCGACCTGGTGGTCACCCACCAGGACCTCACCGAGCGGGCGCGACAGCAGAGTCCGTCGGCCATCCACGTGTCGGTGGACAACTTCATGAGCAGTCCGCGGTATGACGAGATCGTCGAGATGGTCCAACGGGCCAACGGCGACCAGTCCTGACCGGGCCACGAAAGGGGCGAACAGGTGAGTGAAGAAGTGCTGTCAGAGGAGTCGATCGTGCTCGAGGGGACCGCAAGGACCCGCGACGAGTCGATCACCGAGTCCGGCCGGCTGCTGGTAGCGGCCGGGGCGGTGGACGACTCCTACGTCGAGGCCATGCACGAGCGGGAGACCTCCGTGTCGACGTTCATGGGCAACGGGCTCGCGATCCCGCACGGCACCAACGAGGCCAAGCCGTCGATCAAGCGGACCGCGATCTCCTTCGTGAGGTACGCCGAACCGATCGACTGGAAGGGCCAGCCGGCCGAGTTCGTGGTCGGGATCGCCGGTGCCGGTGACGACCACCTGGCGGTGCTCTCCGCCCTGGCGGGGATCTTCACCGACGACGAGGCGATCGCCCGGCTGCGGCAGGCGTCGGCACCGTCCGACGTCCTCGCGGCCCTCAGCGAGGTCAGTGCCTGACCCTCGAGCTGGGCCTCCGCAACATCATGGGGTGTTGCGGAGGCCCTTTTCGTGTGTTGCGGAGGCCCAGCTCGACCTCAGGCCGGAACCACGGTCACGGGGACGCCGTTGAGGGCGGCGTTGCCGGAGAGGTCGAGGCGCTCGGGGTCGGTGAGGTCGTTGACCGACACGCCCGGCACGGTCGCCGCCCCCGACATCCGGGTGCCGGCGACCCCGTGGCCGTAGCCGTGGGGGAGTGAGACCACGCCGGGCATCAGGTCCTCGGTGAGGGCGACCTCGACCGTCACCGATCCGACCCGCGAGGTCACCCGGACCGTGCTGCCGCCGGTGACGGACCGCTCGGCGGCGTCCGCAGGATGCATCAGCAGCTGGTGGCGAGGCCGGCCCCGGGTCAGTCGTTCGACGTTGTGCATCCACGAGTTGTTGTCGCGCTGGTGGCGTCGACCGATCAGCAGCAGCCCCTCCGGCGCGGACGCCAGGTCCCGGCGCACCCGGTCGAGGTCCTCCAGGATCATCGGTGCGGCCAGGTCGAGCCGCCCGTCGAAGGTGCGGAGCCGGTCGGGCAGCGTCGGGCGCAGCGGGCCGAGGTCGACCCCCTCCGGCGTACGCCGCAGCTCGGTGATCGTGGTCCGGCCGCCGCGGCGCAGCAGCATCCCGATCGCGAAGGTCGGGCTCGGCAGCAGCCGCAACCGCTGCTGCAACCGCACCTTCAGCGGCGGCCTCTCGGCCAGCCGCTCGGTGATCCGCAGCGCGAGGTCGCGGAAGATCTCCCAGTCGTGGCGGGCGCCGCGGGGCTTCTCCACCACGGCCGGGGTGAAGCGCGCGGTGTTCCGGACGGCGAGGCCCTGGAACACGATGTCGTAGTGGTCCCGCTCGAGGATCGTGGTCGGCGGCAGGATCACGTCGGCGTGCCGGGTGGTCTCGTTGACGTAGACGTCGACCGCGGCCATGAAGTCCACCGTCTCCAACGCGGCGGAGAGCCGCTTGCCGTCGGGCGTGGACAGCACCGGGTTGCCGGCGATCGTCAACATCGCGCGGACCTGCCCCTCGCCAGGGGTCTCGATCTCCTCGCTGAGCACCGAGACGGGCAGCTCGCCGCCGTACTCGGGCGCCTGGCGGACCCGGCTCCGGAAGAGGTCGAAGTGGCCCCGGCCGATCAGCCCGGTGCGCACGAAGTCGATCGCGGGCTCGGTGAAGAGCACCCCGCCCTCGCGGTCCAGGTTGCCGGTCAGCACGTTGAGGCACTGGATCGCCCACTGGCAGACCGAGCCGAAGCCCTGGGTCGACAGCCCCAGCCGGCCGTACGCCGCAGCGCCGTCGGCCGCGACCAGCTCGCGGGTCAGCCGCCTCACCGTGGCAGCCGGGACCCCGCCCACGGTCTCGGCGTGCTCGGGGGTGAAGTCGTCGACCGCGTCGCGGACCAGCCCCACCCCCGCGACGTACGACGCCGGCCGCACCGCCCCCTCGATCTCGAACAGCTCGCGGACCATCGCGAGCAGCACGACGGCGTCCGTGCCGGGTCGCACGAACACGTGCTCGTCGGCGACCCGGGCCGTCTCGGTCCGGCGCGGGTCGACGACGACCATCCGGCCGCCGCGGGCCCGGAGGTCGCGGACCCGCTGCGGGAAGTCGGGGACCGTCATCAGCGAGCCGTTGGAGGCCATCGGGTTGGCTCCGAACACCAGGAAGTAGCGGGTGCGGTCGATGTCGGGGATCGGGATCATCAGCTGGTGCCCGAAGAGCAGCGAGGCGACGAGCTGGTGGGGGACCTGGTCGACCGAGCTGGCGCTGAACCGGTTGCGGGTCCGCAGGCCCTTCACCAGGGGGACGCCGTGGGTGGCGAAGCCGAGGGAGTGGGCGTTGGGGTTGCCGAGGTAGACCCCGACGGCGTCGCGGCCGTGGCGGTTCACCGTGTCTGCGAGGCCGTCGGCGACACGGTCGAGCGCCTCGTCCCAGCTGATCTCGACCCACTGGTCCGGATCGGCCGAGCCGGTACGGACCCGGCGCACCGGGCGGCGCAGCCGGTCGGGGTCGTGGTGCAGGTCGCCGATCGCGACGCCCTTGGGACAGATGTGGCCGCGGGAGAGCGGATCGTCCGGGTTGCCGCGGACGCCGGTCACGCGGTCGCCGTGCAGCGTGATCCGCAGCCCGCAGATCGCCTCGCAGATGTTGCAGACACCGATCGTCTCGCGCGGGGTGGCCACCCGGTCATGCTGTCACAGGCGCTCACCCGGGCGGGTGGGGTGCGGCGGGCCTCCGTGCGTCGACGCAGCGGCCCGGTCTAGCCTGCGCGGGACACCGGCCACCGCGGCCGGGCGACGAAAGGGGCACGACCATGGGATACGGAGGCGGCATCGGCCTGATCGTGATCGGGCTGATCCTTGCGCTCGCGGTGAACGAGGAGCAGATCGGCCCGGTCAACGTCGGGATGATCGGCTGGATCCTCACGCTGGGCGGTGTCGTGCTGCTGGTCCTGGCCATCGCGCAGAACAACAGCAGGCGCACCCAGACCACCACGGCGACCACCACGCACGCGGACGGCACCCAGACCAGTGAGCAGCGCTCGACCGAGCGGCAGGACCCGCCCCCGGCGGGCTGAGCCACTCGCGTCCAGCACGCGCGCCGACGGCCCGGGGCAGACCCGGGCCGTCGGCGTTTTGGGTGGTCCTCGGGCCCGCTGATAATCTTCCCCGGTTGCCGTGAAACGGCCGCGGACCCAGAGTGCCCGGGTGAACAGGCCCCGGCGCGCCGCGCAACGAGAACCAGAAGGAGCCTTCATGTCGATCGGTACCGACGCGGAGACCAAGAAGAAGATCATCGCCGAGTACGCCACCGCTGAGGGCGACACCGGTTCCCCCGAGGTGCAGGTGGCTCTGCTGAGCCACCGGATCAGCCACCTCACCGAGCACCTCAAGATGCACAAGCACGACCACCACAGCCGGCGTGGCCTGCTGCTGCTGGTCGGCCAGCGCCGTCGCCTGCTGAACTACCTGCGCGACACCGACATCGAGCGCTACCGCTCGCTGGTCGAGCGCCTCGGCCTGCGCCGCTGACAGGAAGAAGGGTCCGCCCCCACTGGGTGCGGGCCCTTCTGCTTTGACGCGCTAGATTGCACAACTGAACAACGCACTCATCCACAGGAGCGATCCGCGACGCCGGCCCGGTCCTCGGTAGTGGCCTTCAGGAACGCCGCACGGCGGCCTGCTGCGGGCCTCGATCGAAGACCGGCCGCCCAGGACATGGGCCAGCGGGTCATGTCGCGGGACCGCTCCGCGAAGAGAAAGTAGAGCCCACCACACATGACTGGCTCAGAACCCATCATTTCTGCCGTCGAGACCGTTCTCGACAACGGCAAGTTCGGCACGCGCACCATCAAGTTCGAGACCGGGCTGCTCGCCCGCCAGGCCGCCGGATCGGTGACCGCCTACCTCGACGACGACACGATGCTGCTCTCGGCGACCACCGCCGGCAAGCACCCCAAGGACCACTTCGACTTCTTCCCGCTGACGATCGACGTCGAGGAGCGGATGTACGCCGCGGGCCAGATCCCCGGCTCGTTCTTCCGCTCCGAGGGCCGGCCGGGCGAGGACGCGATCCTCACCTGCCGCCTCATCGACCGGCCGCTGCGCCCGACCTTCAAGAAGGGCCTGCGCAACGAGGTCCAGGTCGTCATCACGGTGATGTCCCTCAACCCGGACAACCCCTACGACGTGCTCGCGATCAACGCGGCGTCCATCTCCACCCAGCTCTCCGGCCTGCCGTTCTCCGGCCCGGTCGGCGGCGTCCGGGTCGCCCTCATCGACGGCCAGTGGGTCGCCTTCCCGTCCCACAGCCAGCTCGAGGACGCCGTCTTCGACATGGTGGTGGCCGGTCGGGTGACCGACACCGGTGACGTCGCGATCATGATGGTCGAGGCCGAGGCGCCCGAGCAGGCGTGGAACCTCATCGAGGGCGGCGCCAGCGCGCCGACCGAGGAGATCGTGGCCAGCGGCCTCGACGCCGCCAAGCCCTTCATCAAGCAGCTGGTCGAGGCCCAGGTCGAGCTCGCCAAGGAGGCCGCGAAGCCGGTCCAGGAGTTCCCGATCTTCCTCGACCACGAGGACGACGCCTACGCCGCCGTCGAGTCGGCCGTCAAGTCCGACCTCGCCGCCGCGATGACGATCGGCGACAAGCAGGAGCGCGAGGCCCGCACCGACGAGATCAAGGCGGCCGTCCTCGAGCAGCTCGCCGGCCAGTTCGAGGGCCGCGAGAAGGAGCTCGGCGCCGCGTTCCGCTCCCTCAACAAGGAGCTCGTCCGCGAGCGGGTGCTGCGCGACAAGGTCCGGATCGACGGCCGCGGCCTGGCCGACATCCGGCCGCTGCACGCCGAGGTCGGCGTGCTCCCGCGGGTCCACGGCTCCTCGCTGTTCGAGCGGGGCGAGACCCAGATCCTGGGTGTCACCACCCTCGACATGCTCAAGATGGAGCAGCAGCTCGACACGCTCTCCCCGGAGAAGCACCGCCGCTACATGCACAAGTACGTCTTCCCGCCGTTCTCCACCGGTGAGACCGGCCGGGTCGGCTCGCCGAAGCGTCGCGAGGTCGGCCACGGTGCGCTGGCCCGCCGCGCGCTGCTGCCGGTGCTGCCCTCCCGCGAGGAGTTCCCCTACGCGATCCGCCAGCTCTCCGAGGCCATGGGCTCCAACGGCTCCACCTCGATGGGCTCGGTCTGCGCCTCGACGATGTCGCTGCTGCAGGCCGGTGTCCCGCTGAAGGCCGCCGTGGCCGGTATCGCCATGGGCCTGATCTCCGGTGAGGTCGACGGCGAGACGCAGTACGTCGCGCTGACCGACATCCTCGGCGCCGAGGACGCCTTCGGCGACATGGACTTCAAGGTCGCCGGCACGCGGGAGTTCGTCACCGCGCTGCAGCTCGACACCAAGCTCGACGGCATCCCGGCCGAGATCCTCGCCTCCGCGCTGACCCAGGCCAAGGACGCCCGGCTCGCGATCCTCGACGTGATGGGTGAGGCGATCGACGCTCCCGAGGAGATGTCGGTCCACGCCCCGCGGATCATCACCGTGCGCGTCCCCGTCGACAAGATCGGCGAGGTCATCGGCCCCAAGGGCAAGGTCATCAACCAGATCCAGGACGACACCGGTGCGTCGCTGTCGATCGAGGACGACGGCACCGTCTACATCGGTGCGACCAACGGCGAGGCCGCCGAGGCGGCCCGGGCCGCGGTCAACGCGATCGCGAACCCGACCATGCCGGAGGTCGGCGAGCGCTACCTCGGCACGGTCGTGAAGACGACGAACTTCGGTGCGTTCGTCTCGCTGATGCCGGGCAAGGACGGGCTGCTGCACATCAGCAAGCTCCGCTCGCTGGCCGGCGGCAAGCGGGTCGACGCCGTCGAGGACGTCGTCTCGGTCGGCCAGAAGGTCCAGGTCCAGATCGCCGAGATCGACGACCGCGGCAAGCTGTCGCTGGTCCCGGTCGTCGAGGACGCCGACGACGCCTCCGACGAGGCGGGCTCGGACGACGACGAGTGACCTCTCGTTCCATCCATCGGGCGACCGGCCGGCAGCGTGCTGCCGGCCGGTTGTCCGTTGACCAGCGGATCGGCGCGACACGCACCCTGGAGACGGCGCGGAACGCCGAGGGCCAGGTGACCGGTCGGGTCCGGCGTACGGTGCTGCCCGGAGGGCTGCGGGTCATCACCGAGCAGCTCCCCGGGGTCCGCTCCGCCAGCGTCGGCGTCTGGGTGGGGGTCGGCTCCCGCGACGAGACACCGGCGCTCCACGGCTGCTCCCACTTCCTCGAGCACCTGCTCTTCAAGGGCACGCGCAGCCGCAGCGCGATGGACATCTCGGTGGCGCTGGACGCCGTGGGCGGGGAGTTCAACGCCTTCACCGCCCAGGAGTACACCTGCTTCCACGCCCGGGTGCTCGACGACGACCTGCCGCTGGCGGTCGACGTGCTCGGGGACATGGTGACCGACTCGAGGCTGCACCCCGACGACGTCGAGGCCGAGCGTGACGTGATCCTCGACGAGATCGCCATGCACGACGACGACCCGGACGACGTCGTGCACAACCTGTTCGTCCAGCAGGCGTGGGGTGACAGCCCGCTCGGTCGTCCCATCGCCGGGACCACCGCCTCCATCGAGTCGCTCACGCGCGACCAGGTCGCCCGCTTCCACAAGCGGCACTACCGTCCGGCCAACCTCGTGGTGGCCGCGGCCGGCAACCTCGACCACACCGCCGTGGTCAGGCTGGTCCGCAAGGCCTTCGGCCGCAACGGCTTCCTCGACCGCGACGAGACGCCGGTCGTCCCCCGGCAGTCCAGCCGGGTCCGCCGGGTCAGCCCCGGCACCAGCACGGTGACCCGGCCCTTCGAGCAGGTCAACCTGGTGCTGGGCGCCAACGGCCTCACCCGCCACGACGAGCGCCGCTACGCGCTGGGGGTGCTCAACACGGCCCTCGGCGGTGGGACGTCGTCGCGGCTCTTCCAGGAGGTGCGGGAGCGGCGTGGCCTGGCCTACAGCGTCTACAGCTTCGCCTCCCACCACCACGACGCCGGGCTGGTCGGGGTGGCGGTGGGCTGCCTGCCGCACCGGGTCGAGGAGGTGCTCGCGACCGTGCGTGCCGAGCTCGCCGGCGTCGCCGCCCACGGCATCAGCGAGGAGGAGCTGGCCCGGGGCAAGGGCCAGCTGCGGGGCGGGATGGTGCTGGGGCTGGAGGACAGCGGTGCCCGGATGTCGCGCCTGGGCAAGGCCGAGCTGGTCTACGACGAGCTGCTGCCGATCGACGAGGTGCTCGCCCGCGTCGACGCCGTCACTCCCGACGACGTCCGCACCGTGGCCCGCGCGCTGTTCACCCAGCCCGAGATCCTCGCCGTCGTCGGCCCGGAGCGCTGACCCCGGCTAGCGCTTGGCGATCAGCCCGACGACCGGGGGAGCCTTCTGCTCGACCACGGAGACCCGGAAGCCGGCCTTGGTGAGGGACTCCGAGCCCTTCTTGACGATGGTGGGGACCAGCTCGGGCTGCTTGGCCTCGTAGAAGAGGTAGACCGCGCCGCCGGGGACGACCCGCTCGTGGATCAGCGCCAGCTCGTCGCGGCAGTCGCGCACCCAGAACAGGTTGACGTTGAAGGCGAAGACCTTGTTCAGGCGCTTGACCGGCACCCGCAGGGTGGCGAGGTCGATCTGGCGCACCGTGAGCCGCCCGGAGTCGACGTGCTGCTTGCAGCGCCGCTTCGTGCGGTCGACCCCGGACTCCGAGCGGTCGATCGCGAACAGCTTGCCGGTCTGGAGCTTCTGGCAGATCAGCTCGGCTGCGTGGCCGGGTCCGCAACCGATCTCGAGCACGTTGTCGTGGGGCTGGACGTCCATCACGTCGACCGCCCACCGGATGCGCGGCGGGATCTGCTGCAGGGCCATGGGGCCTAGCCTGCCACTACCCGCGCTGCGGCGTCAGCGACCCCCGGATAGGTTGGCGTCGTGAGCCAGTCACTGAGGGTCGGGGTGCTGGGCGCCCTGGGCAAGGTCGGACGCGAGGTGTGCGCGGCGGTCGACGCCGCGGCGGGCCTGGAGCTGGTCGCCCGGGTGGACGCCGGGGACTCCCGGGAGGCCCTGGTCGAGGCTGGCGCCGAGGCGGTCGTCGACTTCACCCATCCCGACGTCGTGATGGACAACCTGCGCTTCTGCGTCGACCACGGCATCCACGCCGTCGTCGGCACCACCGGGTTCGACGACGACCGGCTCGCCACGCTGCGCGGCTGGCTCGGCGAGGCGCCGACGGTGGGGGTGCTGATCGCCCCCAACTTCTCCATCGGTGCGGTGCTGATGATGCGCTTCGCCGCCGAGGCCGCGCCGTTCTTCGAGTCCGTCGAGGTCGTCGAGCTGCACCACCCGGACAAGGCCGACGCGCCGTCCGGCACCGCTCGGCGTACGGCGCAGCTGGTCGCGGCGTCCCGCGCCCGGGCCGGCGCCGGGCCGGTCCCCGATGCGACGTCGAGCGGGATCGACGGCGCCCGGGGCGCCGACGTCGACGGCGTGCACGTCCACTCGGTCCGCTCCCGCGGCCTGGTGGCCCACCAGGAGGTCATCCTCGGTGGTCTGGGGGAGACCCTCACGATCCGCCACGACTCGATGGACCGCGCCTCCTTCACGCCGGGCGTGCTGACGGGACTGCGCGCGATCGGCGACCACCCGGGCCTCACCGTCGGGCTCGAGGCGTTCCTCGGTCTCGACTGAGCCGGCTCAGGTCCACAGCCGCAGCAGCGCGGCCACCAGCGCCGCCCCGAACACCACGACCAGGAACGGCGCACGCAGCAGCAGCAGCACGAACGCGGCGGCCAGCCCGGCCACTCGCGCGTCGACCACGAGCGTCGGCCCCGAGGCCAGGACCTGCACCGCGATCAGCCCGGACAGCAGGGCGACCGGGAGCAGGTCGGCGACCCTCGCCACGACCGGGTGCTCGACGAGGTGGTCGGGGACCGACAGCCCGGCGAGCTTGAGCAGGTAGCAGCCGGTCCCGGCGACGACCACGGCGATCCACACGGTCATGGCGCCGACCGCCGTCCGAGCAGGCCCGCGAGCAGCGCGACACCGCCGGCGGCGAGCACGGGTACGCCGGCCGCCGCCACCGGCACCAGGGCCAGCGCGACGGCCGCCGAGACCAGGGCGACGGACCGGTTGTCGCGCTCCCGCAGCCGGGGCCAGACCAGGGCCAGGAAGGCAGCCCCGACCGCGGCGTCGAGGCCGTAGCTGCGGGGGTCGCCGAGCGCCTGGCCGGCGAGCGCCCCCACGAGCGTGAACAGGTTCCAGAGCAGGAACACCGACGCGCCGGTGGTCACGAAGCCCACCCGTGCCAACGAGCTGCCCGGCTGGGCCACCGCCATCGCGGTCGACTCGTCGATGAGGACCTGCGCAGCCGCCAGCCGGGCGGGGCCGCGGTAGCCCAGCAACGGTCCGACCCGCAGGCCGTAGAGGGTGTTGCGGGTGCCGAGCAGCAGCGCGGTGGTCGCGCCGGCCAGCGGCGTACCTCCCGCGGCGAGCACACCGACGAGGGCGAACTGCGAGGCACCCGTGAACATCACCAGCGACAGGACGCAGGTCTGGGCCACCGAGAGGCCCGCCCCGACGGCGACCGCGCCGAACGACGTGCCGTAGAGACCCGTGGCCAGCCCGACCCCGAGGCTGTCCCGCACGACCGCCGCACGGTCGGTGGTCGGGGTGGTCACGCAGGTGAGGCTAGACGTCCCCGGAGGGCCAGCGGCGCCGGGACTCGCGCGCGGGACGGTCGGCGCTCCCGAAGTCGTGGGTGACGAGATAGGCGAGCAGCGAGCCCGCGGCCAGTCCCACCCCGATCCCGCCCAGGGGCAACGCGAACCAGTGCGCGAGCCACACGCCCCCGGCCACCGCCGACGCCACCACGACACCGGCGATGACGAATCGGTAGAGCTGTGGGAGCGGGCCCATGACGACCATGGTGCCTCACCTGGTCAAGCCACGGGGTCGGATCGCCGGACTTCTCAGCCGCCGGTGCCGCCGATCGCGGTGTGCAGCCGGACCTGCTTCACCGTGGTGGTGCCGGTGCCGTCCAGGTCGAGCTCGCGATGGGCCGTGTCGGGCGCCCAGCCGGCCGAGGCGAGGAACGAGCGCAGCGTGTCGTCGCTCGCCACGGTCCACAGCACCGCACGGGTGAACCGGTCGGCCTCGAGGGTCTCGACAGCCGCCTGCACGAGCCGGGACCCGTGGCCGAGTCCGCGCTGCTCGGGGTCCACGGTCAGCTCCATCAGCTCCCCGTCGGACACCGGGTCGCAGTCGGGGTCGGTGGCGGGGGCGGTGATCGCGAAGCCGGTCACGCGGTTCCGCTCGAGCGCCACCAGCACCCGGACCCGGGCGTCCGCGGGTCGCGCCAGCGCCTGCAACCAGGCGGCCTCGGCGGCCTCGGGCTCGGTGACCAGGGCCTCGCGGGGGAGCAGCGAGGCGAGGTCGTGCTCGCGGGCACGCAGCTGGAGCCGTGCGATCGCGGGCGCGTCGTCGGCCCAGGCGACGCGGCAGGAGACGTCGGCGGTGGGGCTGTCCATGGCGCCATCCTGACACCGGACGCTCGGTGTTACAGCACCCCGCCGAGGGTGTCGGCGTCTGTAACATGTCGTGGTAGCGTGGGTCTCGTGTACGGCAACGACTTCCGCGCCCCCGACGACCCCGAGCGACGACCGACCCCGGTTCCCGACGAGGAGCCCGCCTCGTTCGCCGCGATCCTCGCCGAGGACGGCCGGGTCGAGCCCCGCGACGAGATGCCCGAGGGCTACCGCCGCACGCTGGTGCGCCAGATGGCCCAGCACGCCCACTCCGAGATCATCGGCATGCAGCCGGAGGGCAACTGGATCAGCCGCGCCCCCAGCCTGCGCCGCAAGGCGATCCTGATGGCCAAGGTGCAGGACGAGGCCGGTCACGGCCTCTACCTGTACGCCGCCGCGGAGACCCTCGGGGCCGACCGGGCCGACCTGCTGGACATGCTCCACGACGGGCGGCAGAAGTACTCCTCGATCTTCAACTACCCCACCCTGACCTGGGCCGACGTCGGTGCGATCGGCTGGCTGGTCGACGGCGCCGCCATCGTCAACCAGGTGCCGCTGTGCCGCTGCTCCTACGGCCCCTACGCACGGGCCATGGTCCGGGTCTGCAAGGAGGAGTCCTTCCACCAGCGGCAGGGCTTCGAGATCCTGCACACCCTCGCCCACGGCACGCCCGCGCAGCAGGCGATGGCGCAGGACGCGGTGGACCGCTACTGGTGGCCGAGCCTGATGATGTTCGGCCCGCCCGACACCGGGGACGCTGCCTCCCCCTCCGGCCACACCGCGCAGTCGATGGCGTGGGGGATCAAGCGGTTCAGCAACGACGACCTGAGGCAGCGGTTCGTCGACATGACCGTCCCGCAGGCCGAGGCCCTCGGACTGACGCTGCCCGACCCCGAGATCCGGTGGAACGAGGAGCGCGGCCACTACGACTTCGGCGAGATCGACTTCACCGAGCTGTTCGAGGTGATCAAGGGCAACGGCCCCTGCAACGAGCAGCGCCTGAGCCACCGGGTGCGGGCCCACGAGGACGGCGCCTGGGTGCGCGAGGCCGCGTCGGCGTACGCCGAGAAGCAGTCCCGGCGGGCGACCGGGGGTGCCGCGTGAGCACCCGGGAGTGGCCGCTGTGGGAGGTCTTCGTGCGCTCGCGGCGCGGGCTGTCCCACGTCCACGCCGGCTCGCTCCACGCTCCTGACGCCGAGATGGCGCTGCGCAACGCCCGCGACCTCTACACCCGTCGGCAGGAGGGCGTGTCGGTGTGGGTCGTCCGCTCCGTCGACATCGAGGCCTCGACCCCCGACGAGCGGGACTCCTTCTTCGACCCCGCCGCCGACAAGATCTACCGCCACCCGACGTTCTACGACGTCCCCGAGGGGGTGGAGCACCTGTGAGCACCCGTGGAGTCCCTCCCGTGAACCCCCACCTCGGCTACGTCCTGGCGCTCGCCGACGACGCCCTCGTGTCCGCCCAGCGGATGGGCTGGTGGATCAGCCGCGCCCCGCAGCTGGAGGAGGACGTGGCGCTCGCCAACATCGGCCTCGACCAGCTCGGCCAGGCCCGCGCCCTGCTCGCGCACGCCGGCGAGCTCGAGGGGGAGGGGCGCAGCGAGGACGACCTCGCCTACTTCCGCGACGAGCGCGAGTTCCGCAACGTCCACCTCGTCGAGCGTGAGCAGTCCGACTTCGGGGTGGCGATGGTCCGGCTGCTGCTGGTCAGCGGCTGGCAGTCCGAGCTGTACGCCGCGCTGCGCTCCAGCAGCGACCCGACCCTGGCCGGTGTGGCCGGCAAGGCGGTCAAGGAGGTGGCCTACCACCTCGACCACGCCTCCCGCTGGGTCGTCCGGCTCGGCGACGGCACCCCGGAGAGCCACGCGCGCGCGCAGGCGGCGCTGACGGCCGAGTGGCCCTTCCTCGCCGAGCTGTTCACCGCCGACTGGCTCGACCCCGACCTGGTGGAGTCCGGCGTCGCCGTCGACCCGACGACCCTGCGTGACGCCGTCCTCGCCCGGGTGACCCCGGTGCTGGCCGAGGCCACGCTCACCGTGCCCGAGGTGGCTCCCGCCCGCGGCGGCGGCCGACACGGCCTCCACACCGAGCAGATGGGCTACCTGGTGGCGGAGATGCAGCACCTGGCCCGCTCCCACCCGGGAGCCACCTGGTGACCGCTCGCGACGTCGCCGCGCAGGTGCTGGACCCCGAGCTCCCGGTCGTGACGATCGAGGACCTCGGGATCCTGCGCGACGTCACCGAGGACGACCAGGGCCGGGTGCACGTCCAGATCACGCCGACCTACTCCGGCTGCCCGGCGATGGAGACGATCCGCACCGACCTGGTCGACGCCCTGTCCGACGCCGGCTACCGGCACGTCTCGGTCGAGTTCGTGCTCGCCCCCGCGTGGACGACCGACTGGGTGAGCGAGGAGGGGCGTCGCAAGCTCCAGGAGTACGGCGTCGCCCCGCCCGCCCCGCGCGCGGACGGCCCGGTCGGGCTCACGCTCAGCGTGCGCTGCCCCCAGTGCGGCAGCCCCGACACCCGCGAGTCGAGCCGGTTCGGCTCGACGGCGTGCAAGTCGCTGTGGGTGTGCAACGCCTGCCGCGAGCCCTTCGACCACTTCAAGAGCCTGTGACCACGACGCGCACCACCCACGCCGCCCTCCACCCGCTGCGGGTCGCCGCCGTCGACGAGCTGACCGACGACGCGGTCGCGATCACGTTCGCGGTCCCCGAGGAGCTGAGCGAGGACTACGCCTTCCGGCACGGCCAGCACCTCTCCATCCGTGGCAGCGACGACGTGCGCCGCAGCTTCTCCATCTGCTCCTCGCCCGCCTCGGGGCTGCTGCGGATCGGGGTGAAGCGGCTGCCCGGCGGTGCCTTCTCCGACGGCGTGGTCGGGTCGCTGCAGGTGGGCGACGAGCTGGAGGTGATGACGCCGGCGGGCCGGTTCACCACCGACCTCGACCCGGCCGCGGCCCGGCGCTACGTCGCCGTCGCGGCGGGCTCGGGCATCACCCCGATCCTCTCGATCATCACCGCGGTGCTCGAGGCGGAGCCGGCGGCCGAGGTGACCCTGGTCTACGCCAACCGCACCAGCCGTTCGGTGATGTTCCTCGAGGAGGTCCACGACCTCAAGGACCGCTTCACCGAGCGGTTCCAGGTCGTCCACGTGCTCTCGCGGGAGCAGCAGGACGTCGAGCTGCTGTCGGGGCGTCTGGACGCCGACCGGTTCCGGGCGATCGTCGAGGCCTTCGGCCTCGCCGGCACCGACGACTGGTTCCTGTGCGGCCCGCAGCAGATGGTGGTCGAGCTGCGCGACCTGCTGGGCGACCTCGGCGCCACCCGGGTGCACACCGAGCTCTTCCACGCCGACCCGACTCCGCGCGCGCCGGTGGCGGCCCTGGCCGACGGTGCCGACGGGGCCGCGGAGGTCTCGATCCGGCTCGACGGCCGCAGCAGCGACTTCTCGCTGCGCCCCGACGGCCCGCCGGTGCTGGAGGCGGCGCTCGCGGTCCGCGGCGACCTGCCCTTCGCCTGCAAGGGCGGCGTCTGCGGCACCTGTCGCGCGCAGCTGGTGGAGGGGACGGTGCAGATGGACGCCAACTACGCGCTGGAGCCCGAGGAGGTCGAGCGCGGCTACGTGCTGACCTGCCAGTCCCACCCCACGTCGTCGCGGGTGGTCCTGGACTACGACGCCTGACCCGGCACCCGGGTCAGCGCGGGCTCAGCGCGGGCTCAGCGGTAGTGCTCGGGCAGCGCCTGCCCGATCCTCACCCGGGACTTCGGCAACCGCATGAAGCGCAGCTGCATCGCGCGCGAGACCGCGTAGAACGACGTGCCCTTGGTGGGCTGCTCCGGGAAGCGGCGCGCCAGCTCGCGACGGAGCCGGAACCGCAGCACCACGATGTCGAGGATGATCAGCAGGAACATGCCGAGCAGGGTGATGCTGCCGGCGTTCATCAGGGCCGGGACCCCGGAGTACTGCAGCACCAGGGTCAGCACCATCACCGGGATCACCACCTCGAGGAAGGAGAACCGGGTGTCGACGAAGTCGCGGACGAACCGGCGCACCGGGCCCTGGTCGCGCGGCAGGAAGTAGCGCTCGTCGCCGTCCTTCATCGCCTGCCGGACCTTCTGGCTCGACTCCAGCCGCTGCCGGCGCTGGTGGGCGGCGGCCTCCTTGCGGGTGCGTGGTGGCTTGGCGCGGGCCTTCGCGGCGGCCTGTGCCTCCTTGCGGGTCGGCGTGGGTCGTCCCTTGCCGCCCTCCTTGCCGGCTTCTCTGGTGGCGGCCTCGGCGGTGAGGCTGGACTCGGACTCGGTCTTGCTGCGGCGGAACAACGAGGGGCCTCTTGGGACGGTGACGACAGGGACGGGCCAACCTTACCGGGGCCGGCGGGAAGGCTCGCACGACTTGGGGTCCGGACCGTAGGGTTGGGCCATGAGCCTCATGAAGCGCATCAGCCTGATCTTCCGGTCGAAGGCCAACAAGGCCCTCGACCGCGCCGAGGACCCGCGTCAGACCCTCGACTACAGCTACCAGCGGCAGCAGGACCTGCTGGTCAAGGTGCGCCGCGGGGTGGCCGACGTCGCCACCAGCCGCAAGCGGGTGGAGCTGCAGATCAACCAGCTCGAGCAGCAGCAGGCCAAGCTGCAGGGCCAGGCCGAGCGGGCGATCGAGGTCGACCGCGAGGACCTCGCGCGCGAGGCGCTGACCCGCAAGTCGGGGTTGACCCAGCAGATCGGCGACCTGCGCACCCAGCACGCCCAGCTGCAGGGGGAGGAGGAGAAGCTCACCCTCGCCCAGCAGCGGCTGCAGGCCAAGGTCGAGGCCTTCCGGACCCGCAAGGAGACGATCAAGGCGACCTACACCGCGGCCGAGGCCCAGACCAAGATCAACGAGGCGATGTCGGGCATCGGGGAGGAGATGGGCGACGTCGGCATGGCCGTCCAGCGTGCCGAGGACAAGACGGCCCAGATGCAGGCCCGGGCGGGCGCGATCGACGAGCTGCTCGCCTCGGGTGCCCTCGACGACGTGAGCCAGCCGGGCGGTGGAGACGACATCTCGCGCGAGCTCGATGCCCTCAGCTCGGGCACCGACGTCGAGGCGGAGCTCGCCCGGCTCAAGGGAGCCTCGCAGCCGCAGGCGATCGAGGGACGCGAGGACGGCGGCGACATCCTGCAGGCCGAGCCGGAGAAGACCGAGTCGACCGACGAGGGACGAGCGTGATCGTCCGGATCCTCGGCGAGGGCCAGTACGACGTCCCCGACGAGGCGATCGACCGGCTCAACGGCCTCGACGAGGCCGTCGAGTCCAGCGTGGAGGCGGGTGACCGCGAGGCGTTCACCGGGGCGCTGGCCGCCCTGCTCGCGGGGGTCCGCGACCTCGCCGTCCCCCACGAGGAGGGGTCGCTGGACATCTCCGACCTGATCCTCCCGCCCGCCGACGCGACGCTGGAGGAGGTCCGCGACCTCCTCAGCGGCGACGGCCTGGTCCCCGGCTGACATGGCCTCCTCACGCTTCCTGCCCGACGCGGGGCTCACCGTCCGGATGACCACCGTGATGTTCCTGCTCGGGGCGCTGTTCGTCGCCCTGGTCGTCGGCCTGATGTTCGCCGCGTCGGGCGCGGGCTACGGCAACCTCGTCCCGATCATCGGCCTGGTCGGCATCGGGGTCGCCGTCTACCAGTGGTGGAACTCCGACAAGGTCGCGATGAAGGCGATGCGCGCCCGCGAGGTCACCCCCGAGGAGGCGCCGGAGCTGCACGGCATGATCGACCGGCTCTGCGCGCTGGCCGACATGCCCAAGCCCCGGGTCGGGATCGCGGACGTCGCCCTCCCCAACGCCTTCGCCACGGGTCGCTCGCCCGAGCGCGCCGTCGTGTGCGTGACCACGGGCATCCAGGGACTGCTGACCCCCGAGGAGCTCGAGGCGGTCCTCGCCCACGAGCTCTCCCACGTCGCCCACCGCGACGTCCTGGTGATGACGGTGGCCTCCTCCGCCGGGATCGTGGCCGGCATGCTGATGCACGGGGCGCGCTTCGGAGCGTTCGCCGGTCGTCGGGACCGCAACTCCGCGGCGTTCTTCGTGATCACCCTCGTGGTGAGTCTCGTCGTCTACGCGATCAGCTTCTTCCTGACCCGGCTGCTCTCGCGCTACCGCGAGCTCGCCGCCGACCGCGCCGGCGCCCACCTCACGATGAAGCCGGCGGCCCTCGCCTCCGCGCTGCAGAAGATCAGCGGCGGCATCTCGGCCATCCCGCAGAAGGACCTGCGGTCCTCGCAGGCGATGAACGCGTTCTTCATCGCCCCGGCGATCAGCGGCATGAGCCTGAAGACCCTCACCTCCACCCACCCCTCGCTCGAGCAGCGGCTCGAGCAGCTCGCCCGGATCCAGGCCGAGCTCGGTCGGCCCGGCAGCTGATGGGCCTCTGGAAGGCCCTCACCGGGCGCAGCCAGCCCGCCCGCGCCGACCTCGACGCCCTGTTCGAGATCCCCAGTGCCGCGATCACGCTGCAGGCCGCCATGGGGCTCGTCCCGACGGGTCAGGCCTCGGTCTGCTACCGCGCGGCTGGTGGCGCCGCGTTCGCCCGGACCCAGCAGGAGGTGCTCGACCTCGTGGGCGCCGACCCGACCGCCCCGCCGGTGCGGATCACCACCGACGACTTCGGGTTCACCTGGCTGACCGTCACCCGGGACGCGGAGGACGTGGCCGGGCTCTGCACCGACCTGCACGCCGTCAACACCTCGCTCGAGGCGGAGGGCTTCGGGCCGGCACTGCTGTGCACCCTGGTGCCCTTCCGCACTGGCGCGGGGACGACGCTGGGCCTGGTCTA
This sequence comes from uncultured Actinomycetota bacterium, assembly GCA_963795215.1. GTDB lineage: Bacteria > Actinomycetota > Actinomycetes > Propionibacteriales > Nocardioidaceae > Nocardioides. Next base: position 178,098 of record CAWCGW010000003.1, on the reverse strand, counting down.
CCTCTACAAGCAGGGCACCTTCTACGCGTTCGCGCCGACGGGCCCGCAGCAGCGCGACAACCTGACCGAGCTCGCGGTGCGTGACGAGCTCCGCGAGGAGCTCCCGATGGAGACGGACCTGAGTCGGTGGCTCGCGTTGTGGGAGGCTCCCGGCTTGTGAGCACCACCGACGACGAGCGCCGGTCCGCCGCGCTCGAGCGCTACGGCGTGCTGGCCGGGCCGATGCCGCCGGCCCTGCACGCCCTGGTCGACCTGGCCGCGCGGATCGCCGGGGTCCCGACGGCCGCGATCAGCATCCACACCGACACCGAGCAGGTGTCGGTCGCGACCGTCGGCTTCGAGGGTGGCCGCGAGCCGCGCGGAGCCTGTCTGTGCACACGGGTCGTTGCCGAGGGTCGTCCGGTGCTGCTCGCCGACGCCTCGGTCGACGAGCGGTTCCGCGACAACCCCCACGTGACGGGGGAGCTCGCCGACGTCCGGTTCTACGCCTCCTACCCGCTCCGGACACCCGACGACGTCGTGATCGGGACGTTGTGCGTCTCCGACGAGGAGGTCCGGCCGGTCGACCCCGCCCTGGAGGCGGAGCTGCAGGTGCTGGCGGACCGGATCGTCGATGCCCTCGAGCTCGACCTGGCGTCCCGACGGCTGGCGGCCGCCAACGAGCAGCTGACGTGGGCCAACGAGGCGCTGGGAGCGTTCGTCGGGCAGGTCAGCCACGACCTCAAGAACCCGCTCGCGGCGATCATCATGTCGCTCGGCCTGGCGCTGGAGGACCTGGAGGACCACCCCTCCCGCGAGCTCGTCGAGCGCGCGGGCCGCAGCGCGCAGCGGATGTCGACGATGATCAGCGACCTGCTCGACTTCGCGTCGGGGGTCGTCAGCGAGACCCGCGACCCGGTCGACCTCGGCGCCGTCGTCGCCGAGGCGGCCGAGGACCTCGGCACCGTCCTCGACGGGGCCGAGCTGGTGGTGGTCGGGGAGCTGCCCGTCGTGCCGGCCGACCCCGCTCCGATCCGGGTCGTCGTCCAGAACCTGCTGGCCAACGCCGCCACGTTCACCCGTCACGACGTGCCGCCGCGGATCGAGGTGTCCGGCTACCGGACCGACCGGTTCTGGCGGCTCGAGGTCTCCGACAACGGTCGCGGCGTGCCCGTGGCGGACCGCCAGCGGGTGCTCGAGCCGCTGGTGCGCCTGGACCGCAGGATCCCGGGCAGCGGCATCGGCCTGGCGACCTGCGCCCGGGTCGTCGCCGGCCACGGCGGCACCCTGGGGCTGGGCGACGGCCTGGCCGCCGGGGACGGCGTACGCGGCACCGTGGTCTGGCTCGAGGTGCCGCTCGACTGAGCGAGCCCCCGCCGGTCAGTCGCGGTGGGACTTGCCCGGCAGGTCGAGCATCCGCTGCAGCGCGACCTTCGCCCACCGCTCCGTCTCGGGATCGACCTCGATCCGGTTGACCACCTGACCCGCGACGAGTGACTCCATGGCCCACACGAAGTGGGGGAGGTCGATCCGGTTCATCGTCGAGCAGTAGCAGACGTTCTTGTCCAGGAAGGAGATCTGCTTGTCCGGATGGGCGGCGGCGAGCCGCTTGACCAGGTTGAGCTCGGTGCCGATCGCCCAGGCGGAGCCGGCGGGTGCCGCCTCGATGGTCTTGATGATGAACTCCGTCGAGCCGACCAGGTCCGCCTTCAGCACCACCTCGTGCTGGCACTCGGGGTGGACCAGGATCTGCACGTCCGGGATCCGCTCCCGCAGCTCGTCGACGACGGCGGGGGAGAACCGGCCGTGGACCGAGCAGTGGCCGCGCCACAGGATCATCCGCGCGTCACGCAGCTGCTCGTGGGTGAGGCCGCCGTCGGGCAGCAGCGGGTTCCAGACGACGCAGTCCTCGAGCGCGAGGCCCATCTGCAGCACGGCGGTGTTGCGTCCGAGGTGCTGATCGGGGAGGAAGAGCACCTTGGCCCCGCCCTCGACCCCGGCCTTCTGCGCGTAGGCCCACTCCAGGGCGGTGTCGGCGTTGCTGGAGGTGCAGACCGTGCCCCCGTGGCGCCCGACGAAGCCCTTGATGTCGGCGCTGGAGTTCATGTAGGTGACGGGGACGACGCTGTCGGCGACGCCGGCCGCGGCCAGGGCGTCCCAGGCGTCCTCGACCTGCGGCAGCCGCGCCATGTCGGCCATCGAGCAACCGGCGGCGAGGTCCGGCAGCACGACCTGCTGGTGCTCGCCGGTGAGGATGTCGGCGGACTCGGCCATGAAGTGCACGCCGCAGAAGACGATGAACTCGGCCTCCGGACGTGCCGCCGCGTCCCGCGCGAGCTTGAAGGAGTCGCCGGTGACGTCGGCGAACTCGATGACCTCGTCGCGCTGGTAGTGGTGCCCGAGCACGAAGACCCGGTCACCCAGCGCCTCCTTGGCGGCACGGGCGCGCGCGACCAGGTCGGGGTCGGAGGCCGCCGGCAGCTCGCCCGGGCACTCGACGCCCCGCTCGGTGTCCAGGTCATGGCCACGGCCGAGCGGGAGCAGGGGCAGGTCCACGGTGCTCATGACCCGATCCTAGGTCGCCGGGCGTCGCGGACTCACAGCAACGTCGGGTGCGGGACGTAGGGCGCGGGGTCCTTCATCCGCCGCAGGGCCAGGAAACCGCGCGACCAGACGCTCAGCCGCGCAGCCACCGCGAGGTCGACAGCCCAGTCGTTGGCCGCGGACACGCGACCGATCGTCACGGGCACCTCGGGGTCGGAGGCGGCCAGCGCCTCCCAGGTGAGCGCCGTCGCGGCCTTGCGGCTGCTGGCCGCCAGCAGCACCGGTGCGCCGGCGAGGCTGACGTAGGCGTAGCCGGACCCGGCGGGGCGGTCGGTCACCAGCAGCCGCAGCTCCCGGCCCAGCACCTCGTGGTCGGGTCCGTGGGCGGCGCCGCGGGTACGCCGGTCCAGGGAGTCCAGCAGGTCCCGGTCGCCCGGTGCGCCGTCCCGGACGTGGCGCACCACGGGCAGGACCGCGCGGTCCACGGTGCCGTGGAGCAGCATCTGCGGATGCAGCCGGAACCCGGCGAGGGCGTAGCGGCGCAACGCCTGCGGGTCCGAGGAGGCGTTGAGCATGCCCCGCAGGCAGCCCCGCCCGTGCTGCAGCGCGACCTCCAGCAGCGCCCGGCCGAGCCCGTGGCCCTGCAGGCTCGGCCGCACGGCGTACGAGGCGAGGATCCACATCAGCTCACGCACCAGGGAGGTGGCGAAGCCCACCACCTCGCCGTCGACCTCCGCCACCCAGCAACCGCCCGGGTCCGTGGCGAGCAGGTGGCGGGTGCGGGCGTGCCAGGCGGCGGCGCGGTGGGCCGGGCGTGCCTCGGGGTCCGGCCAGACCCGCGGGACCGTGCGCTGGTCGAGCTCGAGGAACGCCTGCGAGCTGAGGCGCTCGCAGGCCTCGACGTCCTCGTCGCGCATCGGGCGGATCCGAGCGGCTCCAGCGTGGGTGGTCATCGCAGGGCAGGCTACGGCCTGGGGGAGGATGCGGACATGCGAGTTCTCGTGGCCCCCGACAAGTTCGCCGGCACCCTGAGCGCGGTCGAGGCCGCCGAGGCGATCGCCACCGGCTGGCACCGGCACGCCCCGGACGACGAGCTCGACCTGCTGCCGATGTCCGACGGGGGGCCGGGCTTCGTCGACGTGCTGGCCACCGCCCTCGGGGGCACCCGCGAGCCGGCCGTGGTGCGTGGGCCGTTCGGCGAGCCGGTGCCGGCCGAGGTGCTGCTGGTCGGCGACACCGCCTACGTCGAGTCGGCCCAGGCGTGCGGGCTGCACCTGACCGGTGCCCGCGACGCCGAGCGTGCCTCGACGTACGGCGTGGGAGAGCTGGTCCTCGCCGCCCGCGAGGCCGGCGCCCGCACCGTGGTGGTCGGGCTCGGTGGCAGCGGCACCAACGACGGCGGTGCCGGCCTGCTGGCCGCGCTGGGAGCCACCGCCGACCGGCCCCTGGACCGGGGCGTGGCGGCGTTGGCGGGCATCACCCGGCTCGACGTCCCCGACGCGGGGGTGGTGCTGGTGGCCGCCAGCGACGTCGACCACCAGCTGACGGGGCTCTTCGGCGCCACCAAGACCTTCGGGCCCCAGAAGGGGATCCCCGAGGAGCGGCTGCCGGCCGTGGACGGCCTGCTCGAGGAGCTCGCCCACGCCGCCGACCAGCGGACCGCGCTCGCGCCGGGGGCCGGCGCCGCCGGCGGCCTCGGCTACGCGCTGCTGCTGCTCGGTGGCGAGCGCCGTCCGGGTCTGGACCTGGTCGCCGCCGCGACCGGACTGGCCGATCGGGCACGGGCGGCCGACCTGGTGGTGACCGGCGAGGGGGCCTTCGACTTCTCCAGCCGCGCCGGCAAGGTGCCCTACGGCGTCGCGAGCATCGCGGCCGAGGCGATCCGCCCGTGCGTGGCGCTGGCCGGCAAGGTGCTGGTCGGCTCCCGGGAGATGCGGGCGCTCGGCGTCGAGTCGGCCTACGCCCTGGTCGACCTCGTGGGGGAGGAGCGCGCCTTCGCCGACGCGGGGGGCGCGCTGGCCGAGCTCGCCGAGCGGGTGGCCCGCACCTGGTCACCCTGAGCGGAGCGGCTCAGTCGCTCCCGGACTCGTCGTCGGTCTCGGAGCCGACGACGTCGAAGTCCTCGTCGAGCTGCACGTCCACCTGCTGACCGTCCGCGAGGGTGACCTCGACCTCGTAGTAGCTCTCCTCGTCACCCACCTCGGTGCCGGTGACCTCACCCCCGCCGGTCTCGGCCAGCGCGGCCTCGGAGGCCTGCTCCAGCGCCGCACCCTCGATCGGGAGGTCGGTGGCATCGTCGTCGGAGCCGGCGATCGCGACTCCGCTGCCGCCGACGACCACGAGGGCGACGGTCGCGCCGGCCAGCACTGTCTTCTGTGTCCTGTTCATGGATCCACCGTCGCCACTCGTCGCTGAAGCCACGCTGAAGGCGCGGGGAGGCGTTCAGGCCGTCTTCAGGCGGCGTTCAGCGTGGCCGTGCCACGGTGGGCGGGTGCGGATCCTGGTCGTGGAGGACGACAAGCGCGTGGCGCGCGCCCTCAAACGCGGACTCGAGCTCGAGGGGTACGCCGTGGACGTGGCCCTCACCGGTGAGGAGGGGCGCTGGCTGGCGGGGGAGGGCAGCTACGACGCGATGGTGCTCGACGTGATGCTCCCGGGCATCAGTGGCCGTGAGCTGTGCGCCGAGCTGCGCGAGGCGGGCAACTGGACCCCGATCCTGGTGCTCACCGCTCAGGACGACCCGGCCGACGAGGCGCGCGCGCTCGACGGTGGTGCCGACGACTTCCTGACCAAGCCGTTCTCCTACGTCGTGCTCGTGGCCCGGTTGCGCGCCCTGCTGCGCCGCGGGTCCGACGCCAGGCCCGTGGACCTCGTCGTCGGCGACCTGCGTCTCGACCCCGCCGCCCACCAGGTCTGGCGGGGCGAGGTCGCCGTGGCCCTGACTCCGCGGCAGTTCGCGATGCTGGAGTTCCTGATGCGGCGGCCGGGCGAGGTCGTGTCGAAGGCGACGATCATGGAGCACGTGTGGGACTTCGCCTTCGAGGGCGATCCCAACATCGTGGAGGTCTACGTGCGACAGCTGCGGCAGCGGATCGACCTGCCCTTCGGGCGGCAGGCGCTGCAGACGGTCCGGCTGGCGGGCTACCGGCTCGACCCGGAAGGTGGCTGAGGTGGCCGGGGACGACGTGCGGCGCCGGCTGACCGTCCTGGCGGCCCTGGTGACCGCCGGCGTGCTGCTGGTGGCCTCCCTCGCCCTCGTGGCCGTCTTCTGGCGCTCCGAGGTCCGCCACGCCGACAGTCTCGACCGCGCCCGGCTGGCGGAGCTCTCGGCGCTGGTGCGCGCCGACGAGGTCCCGCCGGTGCTGACCGACGTCGGTGACGACGGCTTCGCCCAGGTCGTGGTGGCGGACCGCGTGGCCGGGGGCTCGGCGAGCCTCGGCGGGTCCGGACCGGTCACCGGCTGGTCGCCCGGGCCGGATCCGGAGGTGCGCGACCTCGACGGGGTCCCCGACGACGAGGAGACCGAGGACTACCGGGTCTGGGGGGTCACCCTCGACGGTCCGGGAGGCCCGACCGCCGTGTACGTCGGCACCGCCCGCGAGGTGATCCAGGAGTCGGTCAGGTCGCTCGCCCTCACGCTGGCGGGCGGGGTCCCGGCGCTGCTGGCGCTCGCGACCGCGCTGATCTGGGTGCTGGTGGGGCGCACGCTGCGGCCGGTGGTGGCCGCCCAGGCGCGGCAGCGCGACTTCGTCGCCGACGCCGCGCACGAGCTGCAGAGCCCGCTGGCGTCGTACCGGGCGCAGCTGGAGGTGGCGCTGCGCGACCCGGATGGGACCGACTGGGCCCTGACCGCCGGCGAGCTGCTCGGCGAGAGCGACCGCATGGAGCGGCTGGTCCGCGACCTGTTGTTCCTCGCCCGGCAGGACGACCGGGCGGCGGCGCCGGGGGCGATGCTGGACCTCGACGACGTCGTGCTGGAGGAGGTCGCCCGGCTGGGCGCCACCGGCGGTCCCGTGGTGATCGACGCGGCCGGCGTCAGCGCGGCCCCCGTCCTCGGTCGTCGCGACGACCTGGCCCGGCTGGTGCGCAACCTGCTGGCCAACGCCGTCCGTCACGCCGAGGCGGCGGTGAGCGTGTCGTGCGCGGTGCACGGCTCGGAGGTGGTGCTCGTCGTCCAGGACGACGGTCCGGGCATCCCGCCCGCCGAGCGCGAGCACGTGTTCGAGCGCTTCGTGCGGGCCGACCCCGCCCGGGGGCACGGCCAGGGTGCCGGTCTGGGCCTCGCGATCGTGCGGGCCGTGGCCCTGCGGCACGGGGGGACGGTGCGGGTGGCGGAGTCCGACGCAGGGGCGCGGCTGGAGGTGCGGCTCCCGGGTCCGTGAGCGGCAGCCCATGGCGGGAGGAGGGGGAATGACCCGCAGTGTGCGACCATTGACCGGGAACCAGCCCGCTAGTCCGAGGGAGCCAGACACATGACCGAGCAGGTCGAGACCGAGCGCCGCACCGACCAGATCAACCTGAGCCCGGTGGCGGCGGCGAAGGTGAAGAGCCTCCTCGAGCAGGAGGGTCGCGACGACCTCCAGCTGCGCATCTCCGTCCAGCCCGGTGGCTGCTCGGGCCTGCGCTACCAGCTGTTCTTCGACGAGCGCACCCTCGACGGCGACGTCACCACCGACTTCGACGGCGTGGTCGTGGTCGTCGACCGGATGAGCGTCCCGTACCTCAACGGCGCGATGATCGACTTCGTCGACAGCATCGAGAAGCAGGGCTTCACCATCGACAACCCCAACGCCACCGGCTCCTGCGCGTGCGGCGACAGCTTCCACTGACGCGAGTCGGCGCGTAGTCGCGCCTGACGACGCCGAGTCGGCGCTTACTCACGTGAACGACGTGAGCAGGCGCCGACTCGGCGTTCCTGCGCGTGAAGTAGCGACGACTCGCGCTCAGTCGAGGTGGAGGTGGAGGGCGTTGGCGAGCCGCGCGGCGGCGTCGCTGACCGCGATCTCCCGCTTGAGCACCTCGCGCGGGAAGTCCTCGTAGCGCAGGCTGGGCGCCCCTGAGACGGCGCGCTCCGCGACCCGCTCCAACCGCAGGTTGCGGCCCGCGGCCAGGCAGTCGGCCCGCATCTGCGCGGGCGTGGCGAAGTCGTCGTACGCGGACCGGCTGGTCGGCGGCAGGTTCCTCATGGGCCCGACGCTAGGGGCTACCGCGGGGTACTCCTACCGGTACCGCTGGGTAGTGTTGCGTGTCGTGTCCCTGCTGATCGCCGGCTCCATCGCCACCGACCACCTGATGAGCTTCCAGGGGAGGTTCTCCGACTCGCTGGTCGTCGACCAGCTCGACAAGCTCTCGGTGTCCTTCCTGGTCGACGACCTCGACGTACGCCGTGGCGGCTGTGCCGCCAACATCAGCTTCGGGCTGGGCAACCTCGGGCTCGAGCCGGTGCTCGTCGGTGCCGTGGGGGAGGACTTCGCCGAGTACCGCTCCTGGCTGGAGCGGCACCGCGTCGACTGCGGCTCGGTGCACGTCTCCGAGACCCGCCACACGGCCCGCTTCGTGTGCACCACCGACTCCGCGGACGCCCAGATCGCGAGCTTCTACCCCGGAGCGATGAGCGAGGCCCGCGAGATCGAGCTGAAGCCGATCGTGGACCGGGTCGGCGCCCCCGACTACGTGCTGGTCGGGCCCGACGACCCGGAGGCGATGCTGCGCCACACCGACGAGTGCCGCCAGCGCGGCTACCCGTTCGTCGCCGACCCGAGCCAGCAGCTGGCCTTCGGCGACGGCGACATGATCCGGCCACTGGTCGACGGCGCACACCTGCTGGTCAGCAACGAGTACGAGTCCTCGCTGATCGTCCAGAAGACGGGCTGGAGCCACGACGAGGTGCTCGAGCGGGTCGGCACCTGGGTGATCACGCTCGGGCCGCGCGGGGTCCGGATCGAGCGTGCGGGCGAGCCCAGCGTCGAGGTCGCCGCGGTCCCCGAGGTCGACAAGAAGGAGCCGACCGGGGTCGGCGACGCGTTCCGCGCCGGGCTGCTCGCGGGCCTCAGCTGGGGTCTCGACGTCGCCCGGGCCTCGCAGCTGGGCTGCCTGCTGGCGGTCTACGTCGTCGAGCAGGTCGGGACCCAGGAGTACGTCCTGACCCGGTCGGGCTTCCTGGCACGCTGCGCCGCGGCGTACGGCGAGCAGGCGGCCGCCGAGATCGACGAGCACCTCCGGACCCTGCGCGACTGACCCGTCCCGGTCAGCCCGCGTCGGCGACCACGTCGACCACCAGCCGCGGGGGGCCGCCGAGTGCGAAGACCCGGAACGGGGCACGACCACCCTCGACGCCCACGAAGACCTGCGTGTAGCCCTCGAAGGTGCCGCCGAGGTACACGTCCACGAGGGCGCCGACGGGTCCCTGCCGTGGAGGGCGGTCGTCGCCGGGCGCGGGCAGGGTGGTCCCGGAGACGTCGAGCTGGAGGATGGCGTCGCCCTCGATCGCGGCGACGTCGCCGGTGCCCTCGAGCACCGCCTCGTCGACGTACTGGACCGCCCAGCCAGGGCTGCCCGTGCCGGTGAACTCCAGCACGAGGCGGTCATGGCCCTCGTGCTCGCTCGCGCGGACGTCCGTCAGCACCAGGTCCCACGTCCCCGCGTGCTTCGCCGTCTGCAGGGCCGTACCTTCGGGGGGCGCGGGCGCCCCGTCGGCTCGACCGGTCGGCGACGACGGGGTCGCGGTGGGGCTGAAGCCGCCGGTCACCGCGGAGCCGGTCGCGCTCGCGCGGACCGGGTCCTCGCGGCCCTCCCGGGCGTCGGCGCCGCAGCCGGCCAGGAGGGTGGTCACGGCGACCGCGGTCGCCGCCAGGCTCGGGGCTCTCATGCCCTTGAGACGCCGGACCTCGGCGTCAGGTTGCCCACTGCCGCTCCGCACGTGCACGAGCGGCACCGGGGTCAGGAGAGCCGACGCACCACGAACACCGGCACGCCGTCGGACGCCACCTGCTCGCCCACGTACTCCTGCTCCCGCATCCGGCACCAGGCCGCGACGTCCACGCGCGCGGCCACGTCGGTGGCGGCGACGGCCACGGTGCCACCGACCGCGACCTCCCCGATCCGGCGACCGAGCTCGATCACCGGGAGCGGACAGCGCATCCCGCGGCAGTCGAGCTCGAGGTCGGCACTCACAGCCCGACCTCGGCCCGCAGGTCCCGGACGACGCCCGGGAGCACGGCCAGCAGCCGCGCGACCTCCGCCTCGCTGGTGTCGCGGCCCAGGGAGAGCCGGACGTTGCCGTGGGTGAGCACCCCCATCGCCGCCAGCACGGCGCTCGGCTCGAGCGTCGACGCCGCGCAGGCCGATCCGCTGGCCACCCCGAAACCGTGGCGGTCCAGCGCGTGGACCAGCGCCTCGCCGTCGACGTAGAGGAACGAGAAGGTCACCAGGTGGGGGAGTCGGTCGTCGGGGTCGCCGACGACCTCGGTGTCGGGGATCGCACCGACCGCGGCGCGGACCCGGTCGACGAGGGCGTGCTGGCGGGCGTTGACCTCCTCGCGCTCGGCGACCACCGCCTGCAGCGAGGCTGCCGCCGCGAGTGCGCCGGGGACGTTCTCGAAGCCGGCGACCCGCTCGTCGACCCGGTCGTCGCCGGGGAAGGGGTTGCGCCAGCGGGCGCCCTTGCGGACCAGCAGCACCCCCACGCCGGCGGGACCGCCCCACTTGTGGGCCGACCCTGCGGCCGCGTCCCAGCCGCGGGGGAGGGGAAGCCTGCCCATCGCGGCGCACGCATCGGTGAACAGCGGCACACCGTCCGGCAGCCCGACCTCGCCGACCGGCTGGAGCGTGCCCACCTCGTGGTTGGCCGCCTGGAGCGCCACGACCCCGACCCCGGGGTCCGAGGCCCGCGCCACCAGCTCCTCGACCCGGACCCTCCCGGAGCGCGCGCAGCCGACCTCGACCGGCTCCCCGCCCCACGCGGCGGCATGACGCACCGCGGCGTGCTCGACGGCCGGGTGCACGACCCCCGGACCGCCGCGCGAGCCGCGCAGCAGGCCCAGCAGCCCGCGGTGGACGGCCTCGGTGCCGGAGCCGGTGAAGCTGACCTCGTCGGGTCGCACCCCGAGCGCCTCGGCGGTCACGGCGCGGGCGTTGTCGAGCAGCAGCCGGGCGTTGCGGCCGGGGCGGTGGAGGCGCCGCGGGTCGGCGTACCCCTGGTCCAGTGCCGCCAGCAGCACGTCTCGGGCGGCGGGGTGGAGCGGCTCGGAGGAGCCGGTGTCCAGATAGCCCTCGACGCCGACTGCAGATGGCGTGGAGGGTGGCGTCACGGTGACCTCACGCGTCCCAACCTACTGCGTCTTCGACAGGTGCCCCACCGGCTCAACGGGCGCGGGATCGGATAGTCTGAACCAGTCCTGTCCGCACGTGAACGAAAGGCTCGTTCGTGGGTCAGCAACTCCACCGGCGTACGACGCAGCGACTGCGACGCGCCGCCCTGGTCGCCACGATGGGTGCCCTTGTCCTCCTGGCCGGATGTTCCGCCCAGACCCAGGACGAGTGGAAGAACCTGGCGATGCCGGATCCGGCCACCGAGCAGGCCGACCACATCTTCTACCTCTGGCGCTACGCCTGGATCGCCGCGATGGCCACCGGTGTCGTGGTCTGGGGCCTGATCCTCTGGGTCGTGGTCCGCTACCGCCGCAAGAGCGACGACGAGATCCCCATCCAGACGCGCTACAACCTGCCGCTGGAGATCTTCTACACGATCGCGCCGATCGTGATGGTGGTGGTGTTCTTCTTCCACACCGTCGAGGCGCAGAACGCCGTGCTGGACGACACCGACCAGGACCTGACGATCGAGGTCGTGGGCCAGCAGTGGAGCTGGACCTTCAACCACCGGCTCGACGGCAGCACCGACGGCCCCGTGGTCTACACCTCCGGCACCGGCAGCCAGATCCCCACGCTGGTGCTTCCCGTCGGTCAGACCGTGCAGTTCAACCTGACCTCGCCGGACGTGATCCACTCCTTCGGCATCCCCGCGTTCCTGATGAAGATGGACGTCATCCCGGGCCGCACCAACCACTACGAGGTCACCCCGCGGACCGTGGGTGACTACGTCGGCAAGTGCTACGAGCTCTGCGGGACCTACCACTCGCGGATGCTCTTCAACGTCCGCGTGGTCGAGGAGGCCGAGTACGAGCAGTACGTCTCGGACCTCGAGGACCAGGGCAACTACTCCGAGGAGCCCCTGCTCGGCGGCAACTACGTCAACGAGCAGGCCGGCCTCGGAGACCAGAGCGAGGAGGAGGCGGAGTGACCGCCACAGCAGCACAGCCGACGACCCACGGCACCCCCGAGCCTCGCAAGCGGCTCGGGCAGCAGGTCGTCCGACTTCTCACGACCACCGACCACAAGCTGATCGGCAAGCTCTACCTCGTCACCTCGTTCGCGTGGTTCCTCATCGGCGGCATCATGGCGCTGCTGATCCGCGCCGAGCTGGCCAACCCCGGCATGCAGGTGGTCAACGACGAGGTCTACAACCAGCTGTTCACGATGCACGGCACGATCATGCTGCTGCTGTTCGCGACGCCGCTGTTCTTCGGCTTCGCCAACGTGATCATGCCGCTGCAGATCGGCTCCCCGGACGTCGCGTTCCCCCGGCTGAACATGTTCAGCTACTGGCTCTTCGCCATCGGCGGCGCCATCGCGGGGTCCGGCTTCCTCACCCCCAGCGGTGCGGCGTCGTTCGGCTGGTTCGCCTACACGCCGCTCTCGGACGCCGTACGTTCACCCGGCCTCGGCGGTGACCTGTGGGTCATGGGCCTGTGGATGGCCGGTCTGGGCTCGATCCTCGGTGCGGTCAACTTCATCACCACGATCATCTGCATGCGCGCCCCCGGCATGACCATGTTCCGGATGCCGCTGTTCGTCTGGAACACGCTGGTCACCTCGCTGCTGGTGCTGATCGCGTTCCCGATCCTGGCCGGCGCGCTGCTGTCACTGGAGGCCGACCGCCTGCTCGGCGCCCACGTCTTCGACACCGCCCACGGCGGTCCGATCCTGTGGCAGCACCTGTTCTGGTTCTTCGGGCACCCCGAGGTCTACATCATCGCGCTGCCGTTCTTCGGCATCGTGACCGAGATCCTCCCCGTCTTCAGCCGCAAGCCGCTGTTCGGCTACGTCGGCCTGGTGGGGGCGACACTCGGCATCGCGATCCTCTCGGTGGCGGTGTGGGCCCACCACATGTTCGTCACCGGGGCGGTCGACCTCCCGTTCTTCTCCGGCATGACGTTCCTGATCGCGGTGCCGACGGGAGTGAAGTTCTTCAACTGGATCGGCACGATGTGGGGGGGATCTCTGTCCTTCGACACCCCCATGCTGTGGTCGGTCGGCTTCCTCACGACGTTCCTGTTCGGCGGTCTCACCGGCATCATCCTGGCCAGCCCGCCGCTGGACTTCCACGTGTCCGACTCCTACTTCGTGGTGGCCCACTTCCACTACGTCGTCTTCGGCACGGTGGTCTTCGCGATGTTCGCCGGCTTCTACTACTGGTGGCCGAAGATGACCGGCCGGATGCTCGACGAGCGGCTCGGCAAGGTCCACTTCTGGCTGCTGTTCATCGGCTTCCACACCACGTTCCTGGTGCAGCACTGGCTGGGCGTGGAGGGCATGCCCCGCCGCTACGCCGACTACCTGCCCGAGGACGGCTTCACCTTCCTCAACCAGGTCTCGACCGTGGGCGCCTTCCTGCTGAGCCTGTCGATGCTGCCCTTCTTCTACAACCTCTACCTCTCGCGCAACGCGCCGCTGGTGGAGACCGACGACCCGTGGGGTTGGGGCCGGTCGCTGGAGTGGGCGACCAGCTGCCCGCCGCCGAGGCACAACTTCGTGACCATCCCGCGGATCCGCTCGGAGTCCCCGGCCTTCGACCTCCACCACCCCGAGGTCGCGGCGATGGAGCTGGAGGAGAACGACGCCGAGCGCAGGGGCGAGCCCGCTGATGCGCCGGACGTGGGTGGACGTGAGGAGATGCTCAGGCAGCGTCTCGACGGCGAGGGGGAGCAGCGATGAAGGCGGAGGCCTGGGTCTTCGGGATCACGACGGCGTTCCTGGTGCTGGTGGCCCCTGCGTACTGGTTCATCACCGGTGACTGGACCGGCACCTCGGCGCTGACCATGACCATGCTGCTGGCGCTCATGGTGACGCTCTACCTCGGCTTCCACGCCGCGAAGATGGACCCGCGTCCCGAGGACCGCAAGGACGCGGAGGTCGCGGACGGTGCCGGCGAGCTCGGGTTCTTCCCGCCGTACTCCTGGTGGCCGCTGTGGTGCGCCCTGACGCTCGGCGTGATCGTCTACGCCACCGCGCTCGGCGCCTGGTGGCTGTTCATCATCGGCGCCGTGCTGGGCTCGGTCGCCCTCTCCGGGTGGATCTTCGAGTACTACCGCGGCGAGCACGCCCACTGAGAGCCTGACGACTCCCGACCCGCGGACGTGACCCGGACGACGTCCGCGGGTTTGGGGATCGGCGTGGTCGCGCGGTTACCCTGACCAGGACCCGTACCGCACCACGACCCGCTTGGGAGCACGCCTGATGTCTCGGACCCGCTCTGCCGGCCTGGCCGCGCTCGTCCTGACCTGCACGACGCTCTCCGCCTGCAACGACGCCGGAACCGACGCGGCCCAGCCGCAGGGCGGGACGTCGCCGGGCGTGGAGCAGGCCGAGACGGTCGCCCCGGTGAAGGTGACGACCAACCTGCGCGGCGAGACGGTCGCCGTCGACAAGATGCTCGAGGTCGAGGCCCGCGGCGGCACCCTGCGCGAGGTCCGCGTCACCTCCGGCGGGCAGCCGCTGCCCGGCACGCTGAGCAAGGACGGGTCCGTCTGGTCCCAGACCGGCGCCCTCGAGCCTGGCCGTTCCTACGCCGTGCGCTCGGTCGCCGAGCGCAGCGACGGCAAGCGCGTGGTGGACACCACCACCTTCCGCACCCAGGACCTCTCGCTCGCGGAGCAGACCTACGCCTCGGTCGCTCCGCTGCAGGGGGAGACCGTGGGGGTCGGGATGCCGGTCGTCGTGACCTTCGACGTACCGGTGACCGACCGCGCCTCCATGGAGCGCCACATGCACGTGACCAGCTCCCCGGCCCAGCGCGGCGCCTGGCACTGGCTGAGCGACACCGAGGCGCACTGGCGCCCGAAGTCGTACTGGAAGGCCGGCAGCGAGGTCGCCGTCGACCTCGACATCAACAGCGTCGACGCAGGCGCAGGGATCTACGGCCAGGAGGATCGCTCGGTCGACTTCCAGGTCGGCGACGCCCACGTCTACAAGGTCGACGCCCAGACCCACCAGATGCGGGTCTTCAGCAACGGCACCCTGCAGCGCACGATCCCGATCACCACCGGCAAGGCGGGCTTCACCACCCGCTCCGGCACCAAGGTGATCATGGAGAAGTTCCGCGAGCGCCGGATGAACTCCGAGACCGTCGGCATCGGTCAGGACGACCCGGAGTACTACGACATCAACGATGTCGAGTACGCCATGCGGCTCACCTACTCCGGCGAGTTCATCCACGCCGCCCCGTGGTCGGTCGGCTCCCAGGGCAGCGCCAACGTCTCCCACGGGTGCACCGGCCTGTCCACCGCCGACGCCGGCTACCTCTACGACCTGACGCTGCGCGGTGATGTCGTCGAGTACACCGGCACCGACCGCCCGATGACCCTCGACAACGGCTACGGCGACTGGAACCTCGACTTCGCCACCTGGAAGCAGGGCTCCGCCCTCTCCTGACCGCCCCGCAGGGAGGTTGAGTTGCCACCCCGGCGGGTCGAGTTGCCACCCCGGCGGGCCGAGTCGTGTCCTGTGCGGATAGCGGCGTGCCGCAGTGGCGACTCGCCGCGCCTGAGTGGCAACTCAACCTTCGGGGGACGGCGATCGGCCCCGGGCCGTGAGGGGTCCGGGGCCGATCGCAGGGGGTGGTGCGTCAGTGCTTCTTGTCGCGCAGGGCTTCCTCGTCGACGGTGTGGTGACCGTCGAACTGGTGGCCGTCGGCGGGGTGGTCGAGGCCGGCCTGCAGCTCGTGCTCGTGCTCGGCGTGGTGGTGTGCCGCCTCGAGCTCCTCGCGGGTCGGCTTCTGCACGTTGTGTGCGTACCAGGCACGGTTGAGCCGGAGCCGGAGCCGCTCGATCCGACCAGCGCCCGGGGCGGGTACGCCGTTGTCGTCGGTCTCGCGCGACGCCACCGCGAGCGCGTCGCGGTCCCGGGCGGTGAGCGTGTAGGCGCTGGTCTCGGCGATCGGCAGGTGCCGCTCGGAGTAACCGCCCTCCGCCGACCGCATGATCACACCGGTCTCGTAGCCGTGCATCAGCTTGTCGTTGTCGGAGCGCTGCAGCGAGATGCACCAGCGCCGCGTGATCATGAACGCGATCACCGGACCGATGAAGACCGCGGCCCGCATGAAGTAGGTGATCTGGTTGATGCTCAACCCGAACTTGATGGCGATGATGTCGTTGCCGGCCGCCGCCCAGTTCAGACCGTAGAAGGTCATCAGCGCGACGAACAGCGCGGTGCGGGTCGGTGCGTTGCGCGGACGCTGCAGCAGGTGGTGGTCCCGCTTGTCACCGGTGATCCAGGCCTCGAGGAACGGCAGCAGCACCAGGATCGTGAACAGCACGCCCGGCAGCACGATGATCGGCAGCAGCACGTTCCACGACAGGGTCACCCCGGGGAGTCCGCCCGGGGCGGAGAACAGAGCCGTCTCCCAGCCGGGCATGATCCGCAGCGCGCCGTCCGGCATGCCCATGTACCAGTCCGGCTGCGAGCCGGCCGTCACCTTCGACGGGTCGTAGGGGCCGTACTTCCAGATCGGGTTGATCGACAGCACGCCACCCATGAAGGCGGTGAGGCCGAAGACGATGAAGAAGAAGCCGCCGGCCTTGGCTGCGTAGACAGGCAGCAGCGGGAAGCCGACCACGTTCTGCTCGGTCCGGCCGGGACCGGGCCACTGGGTGTGCTTGTGGTAGACGAGCAGCAGCATGTGGGCAGCGATCAGCGCCAGGATCAGCCCCGGCAGCAGCAGCACGTGCCCGACGTAGAACCTGCTGATGATGTCGTCGCCGGGGAACTCCCCGCCGAAGAGGAAGAAGGAGACGTAGGTCCCGACCACGGGGATCGACTTCACGAACCCGTCGGCGGCGCGGACGCCGGTGCCGGAGAGCAGGTCGTCGGGCAGCGAGTAGCCGGTGAAGCCCTCGAGCGCGCCGAGCATCAACAGCAGGCAGCCGATGACCCAGTTCAGCTCACGCGGCTTGCGGAACGCGCCGGTGAAGTAGACGCGCATCATGTGCACGAACATGGCGGCGATGAAGAGCATCGCCGACCAGTGGTGCATCTGCCGCATCAGCAGGCCACCGCGGACGTCGAAGGAGATCTCCAGCGAGGAGGCGTACGCCTCCGACATCTCGATGCCGCGCAGCTGGTCGTAGGAGCCCATGTACGGGACCTCGGCCATGCTGGGCTTGAACCACAGCGTCAGGAAGGTGCCGGTGAGGAGCAGCACGACGAAGCTCCACAACGCGATCTCGCCGAGCATGAACGACCAGTGGTCCGGGAAGACCTTCCGGATCTGCTTGCGCATGCCCGTCGCGAGCCCGAGCCGGTCGTCGGCCCACGTGGCAGCGGCACCGGCCTTGCCCGGCTTCTTGGCGGTGGCGGCCCCGGCGTTGCTGGTGGCCACCTTGCTGGTGTCGATGCTCATGAGTTGCGCTCCCAGAAGCTGGGTCCGACCGGTTCGTTGAAGTCGCTCTGTGCCACAAGGTACCCCTCCTCATCAACTGCCAGGGGCAGCTGGGGGAGGGCACGCGCCGCCGGACCGAAGACCACGCGGGCGGAGTCCGCGAGGTCGAAGGTCGACTGGTGGCAAGGACAGAGGACGTGGTGGGTGGTCCGCTCGTAGAGCGAGATCGGGCAGCCCACGTGGGTGCAGATCTTGGAGTAGCAGAGGATGCCCTCGACCCCCCAGTCGTCACGACCCTCGCCCGGGACGATCTCGTCGGGGTCCATGCGCACGAGGATGACCGCGCCCTTGGACTTGGCGACCTGGAGCTCGACCCCGTGGACGACGGGCTCACCCTCCTCGTCGACCTCGAAGATGGCGGCCGGCTCGGCGTTGACGAGGTCGCCGTTCTGGAGGTCCTGGGGCCGGATCGGGGTGCCGGTGACGTCGCGGACCACGCGCATCCCCCTCTCCCAGATCGTGTGGTAGAGCGCGTCGCCGGGCAGCGGGCCCAGGTCGCGCAGCAGCACGACGGGGACGGGCAGCGCCAGCACGCCGAGCGCCCCCAGCAGCGAGTTGCGCACCAGCGGACGTCGGGCGATGCCGGACTCCTCGATGCCCAGCTGGAGGTCGGCCAGCACGGCGGCCTTGTCCTCGTCGCTGGAGGAGGCGGGGTGGCGCATCTCCACCATCTCGTGGTCGCCCATCAGCTTGCGGGCCCACTGGATGATGCCGATGCCGATGAACAGCAGGGAACCCGACAGCGTGAGCCCGAGCGCCAGCGTGGACGCCCCGAGGCCGGCGAAGGTGGTGGTCACCTCCCCGATCTCGAGGGCGATGTAGGACACGACGAACAGCACGGCGCACACGGCCGAGAGGCCGAACAGTGCGGCGATCTGGCGCTCGGCGCGCTTCTCGGCCTTCGGGTCGAGGTCGGTGGGTCGCCACTCGTGGGCGGGCAGGCCCGGGTCGGCGACGGGGTCCGCGGGGGACACCTCCCGGCCGTGCGGGTCCGCGGGCTTCTCGGGGAGCTTCTCACCCTCCGGGGTCGTCATGACTCCACCTTCTCCTTGCTCGAGCGAGTGCTGTGGGCGGCGATCCAGACGCAGAACCCGACCAGGACGCCGATGCCCACGAGCCAGGCGTACATGCCCTCGGCCACGGGGCCGAGGCCTCCCATGCCGAAGCCGCCGTAGTCGGGGTTCTCCTCCAGCGACTGCAGGTAGGCGATGACGTCGCGCTTGGCCTCGGGAGTCAGGTTGCCGTTGGAGAAGTTGGGCATCGACTGGGGGCCGGTGAGCAGCGCCTCGTAGACGTACTTCGGCTCCACGCCCAGGATCTGCGGGGCGTAGCCGCCACGGGGCATCGCGCCGCCCGAGCCGGTGAAGTTGTGGCAGGCGGTGCAGTTGGTCAGGAAGATCTGGCCACCCCGCACGATGGCCTCCTGCCGCTCCTCGGCGGAGAGCCCCTCGATGCTGTAGTCGGACTCGTCGGGGATCGCCGGGCCGGGGCCGAGCGAGGCGACGTACGCCGCCATGGCGTCGATCTCGCCCTGGTCGAACGAGGCCGCCTTGCGGGGGGCCTGCTGGCCGGGCTGGGCCATCGGCATCCGGCCGGTGCCGACCTGGAAGTCGACGGAAGCGGCGCCGACACCGATCAGCGAGGGGCCGAGCTGGTTGCCGTCGACGGTGCGCACCCCCTCGCCGTTCTGGCCGTGGCAGAAGGAGCAGTTCACCAGGAAGAGGTCGCGACCCTGCTGCACCAGCTCCTCGTCGGTGGCGGTGGTGTCGGCCTGGGCGGGGGAGAACGCGGTGTAGAGGCCGCCGGTCAGCAGCAGGCCCAGGAGCAGCACCAGGAGCCCGGCCACGGGGCCGCGTCGGTGGCGCGAGATCCGGCCGGCGGAACGGTTCAGGAAGCGCACATCAGGTCCTTGGTCGGCAGGGCGGAGGTCACTGGACGAGGTAGATCGTGGCGAACAGCCCGATCCAGACGACATCGACGAAGTGCCAGTAGTAGGACACGACGATGGCGCTCACGGCTTGCTCATGGGTGAACTTGCGGGCGATGTAGGTGCGGCCCAGGACGAAGAGGAAGGCGATCAGGCCGCCGGTCACGTGAATGCCGTGGAAGCCGGTGGTGAGGTAGAACATCGTGCCGTAGGCGCTGTCCTGGATCGTGACGCCCTCCTGCACGAGCGTGGCGTACTCGAGCGCCTGGCCGCCGATGAACACGGCCCCCATCGCGTAGGTGAGGATGAACCACTCGCGCAGGCCCCAGCGGCCCATCTGGAGCACCCCTCCGGTGCGCCCCACCTGGCCGCGCTCGGCAGCGAAGACGCCGAGCTGGCAGGTCAGCGAGGACAGCACGAGGATCGTGGTGTTCACCGCCGCGAAGGGGACGTCGAGCAGGCTGGTGTTCTCCGCCCACAGCGGCTCGGAGACCGCGCGGATCGTGAAGTAGGCGGCGAAGAGTGCCGCGAAGAACATCAGCTCGCTGGACAACCAGATGATCGTCCCGACCGAGACCATGCTCGGTCGGTCGTGGTGCCCATGGAGCCGGGAGGCCGGGATCGTCGCTGCTGCAGTCGCCACGGGATCATTATGGCTGCTCCCGGCCGCTGAGGGCATCCCACCCCCCGCTTTCGGAGGGTCCTATCGTTCAGGGCGTGGACAGCGCCCTTCCCCCGACCGCGCTGGACCTCCCGAGGTTCACGCTCGAGCGAGCCCTGACCGACTGGTCCGTGGCGCCGCTGCCGTTCGTGCTGACCATCTGGGCGCTCGGGCTGTACGCCGCCGGCGTGGTGGTCCTGCGGCGTCGTGGCGACGGCTGGCCGTGGGGCCGGGTGCTCGCGCTCACGGTGGGGATGGGGGCCTTCGCGTTCGCGACGATGAGCGGCCTCGCGGCGTACGACACGACGCTGCTGAGCGTCCACATGGTCCAGCACATGGTGCTCTCGATGCTGGTGCCACTGGCCCTCGCACTCTCCGCGCCGGTGACGCTCGCGCTGCGCACCCTCCCGCGTACGCCGAGGCGGTGGCTGCTCGCGGTGCTGCACTCGCGCGTGGCGCGGGTGCTGTCGTTCCCACCGCTCACGCTGGCGCTCTACATCGTCTCGCCGTGGGCGCTCTACTTCTCCGGCTGGTACCGCGCGTCGCTGGAGTCGGTCTACGTCCACGAGATGATGCACGTCCACCTGGTCGTCGTGGGGGCGCTGTTCTTCTGGCCGTTGATGGGGACCGACCCGGTGCCCGGGCGGGTCGGCTACCCGGCCCGGATGCTGCTCGTGGTGCTGACGCTGCCGTTCCACGCGTTCCTGGGCGTCACGATCATGGGACAGCAGTCGCTGCTCGGCGGGGACTGGTACCCCTCCCTGGACGCCGGGCCGATGGGGTGGTGGCTGCCCGACCCGCTCGACGACCAGCACCTGGCCGGCGGGATCCTGTGGGGGAGCGGCGACCTGATCGGGCTGGCGTTCTTCGCGGTGCTGTTCGCGCAGTGGGTGCGCTCCTCGACCAGGGAGGCCGCACGCGAGGACCGGCGGCTCGACCTGCTGGAGGCCAGGGGCCGGTCGGACGCCGCGGGCGACGGGTAGCATCTGGCGCGTGACCGACCAGAACGCCCGCCCGCTGAAGGTGCTCGTCTACTCCGACGACGTCAACACCCGCCAGCAGGTGATCCTCGCCCTCGGACGCCGGCCGCACCCCGACCTGCCGGAGGTGCAGTACGTCGAGGTCGCGACCGAGCCGGTCGTGATCCAGAACATGGACGCGGGCGGCATCGCGCTGGCGATCCTCGACGGCGAGGCGGTCCCTGCCGGCGGCATGGGCATCGCCAAGCAGCTCAAGGACGAGATCTACCAGTGCCCGCCCGTCCTGGTGCTGACCGGACGGGTCCAGGACGCGTGGCTCGCGGCCTGGTCGCGGGCCGAGGCCGCGGTGCCCCACCCGCTCGACCCCGTCCAGCTGGCGGAGACCGTGGTCTCGCTGCTGCGCTCGCGGGTCCCCGCCACCGGCTGACCGATGGCTCCCACCTGGCCGGAACTGCTCACGGCCCTCGTCGCCGGGAAGGACCTCGACGCCGCCCAGACCTCCTGGGTGATGGCGCAGATCGTCGCCGGATCGGCGACCCCCGCCCAGATCGCCGGGTTCGCCGTGGCGCTGCGCGCGAAGGGGGAGACCCCGGAGGAGATCATCGGGCTCACCGACGCCCTGTTCGAGGTCGCGACGCCGATCCGGGTCTCCGGACGGCTGCTCGACGTGGTCGGGACCGGCGGTGACCGGTCGATGTCGGTCAACATCTCGACGATGGCCGCGATCGTGGCTGCCGGCGCCGGGGCCCGGGTGGCCAAGCACGGCAACCGGTCGGCCTCCTCGCAGTCGGGGTCCGCCGACGTGCTCGAGGCGCTCGGGATCCGGTTGGACCTTCCCACCGAGCGGGTCGCCGCGATCCTCGACGAGGTCGGCATCACCTTCTGCTTCGCCGCCGCCTTCCACCCCGGGCTGCGGCACACGGCCGTGCCCCGCCGGGAGCTGGCGATCGCCACCACCTTCAACCTGCTCGGCCCCCTCGCCAACCCGACCCGTCCCGCCGCCCAGGCGATCGGGTGTGCGGACGCCTCGAAGGCGCCGGTGATGGCGGGGGTCTTCGCGGCCCGCGGTGTCGACGCCTGGGTGTTCCGGGGCGACGACGGGCTCGACGAGCTGACGACCACGACCACCTCCTCCCTGTGGCGGGTCCACGCCGGGGAGGTCACGACGACGACGGTCGACCCGGCCGACCTGGGCCTGGCCCCCGCCTCGGCCGCGGACCTCCGCGGCGGCGACGCCGCCCACAACGCCGAGGTCGTGCTCCGGCTGCTCGACGGCGAGACCGGGCCGGTCCGTGACGCGGTGCTGCTCAACGCCGGCGCCGCCCTGGCGGTCCACGACGACCCCGGGGCCGACCCGGTGGACTCCCTGGCGGCCGGCTACGAGAAGGCCGTCGAGGCGGTCGACTCCGGCGCCGCCCGGGCGACGCTCGACCGCTGGGTCGCCGCCTCCGCCATGGCGTGAGAAGCCTCAGAGCTCCAGCACGTACGACGGCCCCTCGCGGCGGAAGTCCTGGTCGAGCCGGTCGTAGTAGGCGCCGACCATGTCCGGAGGCGTGACCACCCGGCGGAAGCCGCGCTCCCGCAGCGCGGGTGCACTGCGCCAGACGAACTCCCCCGGGGAGAAGTCGCGGAAGCGCGGAGTCACGTAGTCGAGCTGTACCCGGGCCACGTCGCCCTCGCGCCTGATGACGACCGCCCCGACGGCCTCGTCACCCTTGAGCACGATCCAGACCAGGTCGTCGTCCGCCACGTCGACGTAGGAGGGGTGGAAGCGGGCGATGTCGGCCGCGTGGACCTCCAGGAAGTGGTGGAGATAGGCGTCGTCGGAGGCCACCGGCAGTACCGTGAAGGCCGCCTCGTCGTGCCGGTCGCGCACCAGCCGGGCGATGAAGAAGATGTTGATCGCGCAGAGCACGACGTTCATCGCCACCATCGGCCAGATCGCGAGCATCGCGTTGAAGCCGGTGAGGATCAGGCACGCCGCCAGGTTCAGCACCCGGAAGCGCAGCACCCGCGCCTGCATGAGCGAGTAGACCAGGAGCGCGCTTCCCGCCCACCCGACACCGTCGAGCCAGTACTCCCGCAGCCACTCCACGGCAGAGAACGCTAGCGGGCGCCCCGCAGCCGCTCGAGGGCGAGGTCGAAGGCGATGTTGAGGGCGTTGACGTTGGACTGCCCGCGTGCCAGGGAGTACTCGGTGTAGGTGATGGTCACCGGCGCCTCGACGTAGGACAGCTCGCGGCTGGCGATCTGGCCCAGCAGCTGGCTCGCGTGGGCCATGCCGTCGAGGGTCAGGTCCATCGCCTCGACCGCGCTCCGGCTCAGCACACGCAGCCCGTTGTGGGTGTCGGTGAGGTGGAGGCCGGTGGTGATCCGGGTGAAGCGGGTGGCGGCACGCAGGACGAGGCGACGCAGCGGCGGGATGCCGAGGGCGGTCTTGGTCAGGAAGCGCGAGCCCAGCACGACGTCGACACCGCCACTCCGGGCGATCTCCAGCATCCGCTCGGCGTCGTCGCGGCTGTGCTGGCCGTCGGCGTCGAAGGTGATCACGTGGCGGACGGCAGGATCGGTCAGGGCGAAGGCGAAGCCGGTCTGCAGCGCCGCGCCCTGGCCGAGGTTGACCGGGTGCCGCACCACGGTGGCGCCAGCGCCCGCTGCGACGAGGTCGCACTGGTCTCGGCTGCCGTCGTCCACGCACACGACGCGCGGGAAGACCTGCCGCAGGTCGCTGACGACCGCGCCGACACTGCTCGCCTCGTTGAGCATGGGAACGACCACGCACACGTCGTCGTTCGGCGTCGGGTCGGTCACGACTCGAGGGTAGGGCGGCCGAGACCCCGCCGTCCCCGTTTTCGCACGACCCGTCAGGTGGCGGCCCCCGGCTACTTCGCCGTGACCGTCCACCGGTAGGTCTCGAGCCGGTTCCCCGAGTCATCGGCGATCTTCGACTTCAACGTGAGGACGTAGGACCTGCCCTTCTTCAGCGCGGGCACCGGCTTGAGGGTCGCCGCGGTCCGGCTGGACGAGGGCCTCACCACCGCAGACATCTTGCGCCGGGACCCGACGCGGGAGATCGTGAAGGTCCTCTTGTCCACGCCCGTCACCGTCTCGGTGAAGACCGCCTTGAAGGTGGACTTCCGCTTGACCGAACCGGTCGGCTTCACCCGGGCGACGCGGGGTGCCGTCTGGTCGACGGTGAACTGCCGCCAGGGTGAGGACCCGATCTCCGCGCCGGCACTGTCCACGCTGGTGACGCGCCACTCCCAGAGCCCGTCACCGACGACCGAGGGGGCCCAGGCCAGACCGGGGGTGCGAACGGTCTCAGCGCCGCCACCGGCGACGAGACGGCGTTCGAAGCGGTAGTCCGTCGCGCCGTCGACACCGTTCCAGGTGAAGAGCAGGTCGTCCGAGCGCTGGTCACTGCCCGCGTCCGGAGCGGTCTGCAGCGGTGCGTCACCCACGACCAGGAAGCGTGCCTCGCTGCTCGTGAGCTCGGTCCACTGCCCGGGGAGGTTGGAGGCGTCACGGGGACGCACCCGCCAGGTGTACGCCGAGGGTGCCACGGCGAGCGGCTGGGGCAGCGACAGCGCCGCCTGCTTGCTGGAGCCGGCGAAGACCCGGTTCCCTGCCTGCCCGATCGTGTCGGCGTTCTTGTACACCTCGACGTCGTAGCTGGCGGCGTGGACCAACGGGTCCCACCGGAGCGGAGCGGTGCCGGGAGTCTCGGCGCCGCCCACCGGCGAGCTCAGCGTGACCGTCGGGGAGCGCTTGGTGAACGTCCTCAGCGAGGGCCCCTCGCTCCAGGCCAGGTTGTTCCCCGACCCGTCGATCGCCTGCACCCGCCAGTAGAGCGGACCCTCGGGATAGGTCTTCGAGAGTGCGGTGTAGGTGGTCTGGTCGACCACGGCGGTGTCCAGCGGTGACTGGAAGTTCGGGTCGTCGTCGACCTGGACCCGGTAGCGCTGTGCCTCCACCTCCGGCTCGATCGAGTGGACACCGGTGTGGTCGCCCTGGGTGGTGGCGTCCTGGTTGGTCTCCAGGTAGTCGCGCCAGGTGAAGGTGACGTCGTTGGCGACGGTGGCGCCCTGCGACGGGGTCAGCAGCTGCACCGGCTTGGAGATCTTGTCGAACGCGTGGCCGGCCGCCTCGGGCGCACGACAGGTGCCGGGGAGCTTGCACGGCTGCACGTGCCAGAAGAACGCAGACCCGGCCTGGCTGTCGATCAGCGAGAACTTCGGGATGAAGGCCGTCTGGTCGGTGTCGAAGCTGTCCACGACGTTGGTGAGCTGCCGGTCCCGTGAGATCCACACGACGTACCGCCCGACTCCGGGCTCGGGGTCCCAGCGCAGCACCGGAGTGGCGCGCAGACCCGTGCACTGGGTCTCGGCGAGCGGGAGCGCGGGGTCCAGGGACTTGGCGCAGGACAGGGCCGGATCGGCCGACGCGTCACCACCCATCGAGACGCGCTGGCCCACCACGGCGGGCGAGGGCGACACCGTGAAGCTGCCGGGTGCCTGGCTGTCGGCCAGGAACGCGTTGCCCTCCCACGCCTCGATCTTCCACTGGTAGGTGTCCGCAGCGAGCCACGTCGACGTGGTGTCCTCGCCGGCGGGATAGACATGGTTGCCCGAGATGGCGACCCACGGCGCCGTGCCGCTGCGACGGACGAACATGACGTAGCGCGTGGCTCCCGGGACGGGCGTCCAGGTGAGTGTCGGGAAGCGATCGGCGACGGCCCCCTCGGGGGACGTCGGCTCCGGCGTCGCCGCCGCGGCTGGGTCCGCCGCCGCAACAGTGAAGGTGGGCTGAGACCCGATCATGAGGGCCGGACCCACGCGACCGCTCGCCGACACCGAGCGCACCTGCCAGCGGTAGGTCGCTCCGACCTCCAGGGTCGAGCGGGGGGTCCAGGACGTCCCGTACGTGCGGGCCGACTGCTGGGCGCCGGTGTCGGTCCGGGTCACGGTGACGTCGTACTGGGAGGCTCCCTCCAGCGGGTCCCAGGTCAGGGTGGGCACCGTGACACCGGTGGCGCCCGGCGCGGGGGAGACCGGGGTGACGAGCCGGGGGTTGTAGGTGAATCGGAAGACCTCGGCGTCCACGACCTCGCTCACCACGTCGCTGGGACCGTCGAGCGCGACCACGCGCCAGTAGTAGGTGCCGAGGGAGTCGGGGAAGCAGTCGTTCTTCACCGTCGGGACGTACGTGGTGTGCACGGTCGTGCAGTCGTCGAACATCGAGTTCCGGCTGAAGTCGGGCGACGTGGCGAGCTCGAGGCGGTACTCGCTGGCATGCCGCGCCGGCGACCACTCGAAGTACATGGGGTCGCCGACCATGCTGTTGTCCTGCGGGTACTCCAGGCCTGGCTGGTGGGGCCAGTTCCGGCGGAACTCCCACACGTCGACGCTGCTCCAGTCCACGGTGTTGCCCACGCTGTCGACCGGTGCCACGCGCCAGTAGTACTGGTCGTTGTCGAGCGTCGTGGCCGGCGAGTAGCGCGTGCTCACGACGCTCGTCTGGACGTCGACGGAGTTGAAGTTGCGGTCGGTGCTGACCTGGAGGTTGTAGGACTTGGCTCCCGGCACCGGCTCCCAGTCGAGCACGACGTCCTGCAGCGGCGCCGCCTGGGCACTGTCGTCGGGCCCTACGAGCACCGGCTTGTCGAGTCCCAGCATGGAGTAGGAACGGGCGGCGGACCACTCCGTCACGACGCCGGAGCCGAGACTGGCGCGCACCCGCCAGTAGTAGTCGGTCGCCACCGCCGGATCGGGAACGACGTAGGACGACGTCTTGGTGGTGTAGGACCGCACGGCGGTGGTGCTGACGAAGAGCGGGTCCGTGCTGACCTCGAGCGTGTACTGCGTCGCGCCGTTGACCGGCTCCCACGCGAGGAGAGCGGGCTCCTCGGGGGGGTTGAGCTGCGCCTGGTCGGCAGGTGCCAGCGGCGTGGGTCCCGCGAGGGGTGACCGGGAGAACTGCGCCTCGCTCCAGGGGCTGGTGCCGTTGGCCCCGCGTGCTCGGACACGCCAGTAGATCTCGCCACCCGGTAGCTGCTGGGTGGGCGTGACCCGGCGATTGGCCGTGGCGGTCGACCACAGCAGCGACCCGAAGCCCGAGGAGGTCGAGACCTGCACGTCGTAGGCCGTCGCCGCCTTGACACGCTCCCACTCCAGGATCGGGATACCCGCCACGTCGAGGCGGTTCGGCGTCAGTCCGCCAGGTGCCCCGGGAGCCGCCGCGGCTCCGGGTGGGATGAGCACGAGGCCCGACAGCAGAGCCGTGAGCAGGACGACGACGAGTCGCCGGAGCTGGTTGGAGCGCACCTGTGTTTCCCCCTGGTTGAGTTCGGCAGGGCCGAGGATAGGTCTGGTTCGGTGCCGCGTCCGGGGAACCGTGAAACGAGCCAGTGGCACTGCGCGTCGGCGCCGGCAGGGGGCCTGCCGTTGCGATGATGACGCCCATGCGCTCCAGCGGCCGACGTCGTGCTGCTCCTGTCCCGGGGGCTGCGGGAGCGCCGGCCCCGCCCGGGACGCCCCGGCGCGTCGTCCTCTGGGTGCTGGTGGGCATCGGGCTGCTCCAGGCGGTCTGGATCGCGACGTTGCCGCCGCTTCGCGGTGCGGACGAGGTCGACCACGTGCTGCGGGCCTCGGCGGTGGCTGCCGGTGACTGGAGCTCGCCGCCGACGGCGGCGACGCGCGGGACCGGTGCCGTGGTGGGGGCCACCGCGGAGATGGTGGACGCGGCCACGGACGCGTGCACGAGGCTGGACTACAAGGAGCCCGAGGAGTGCCGGCTGGTGCCCTCTCCCGACGGGCCGGGGGTCGCCTCCGCCGCCGGGCGGTACAACCCGACCTACTACGTCCTGGTCGGCTACGTCACGAAGCTGGCCGACGGGGTGGCCGGGTCCTACCTGATGCGCGGGGCCAGTGCGCTGCTGTGCCTGCTGCTGCTGGGCGCCGGGCTGGAGGGGTTGCGGCGGTGGGCCCCGCCGCGGCTGTTCGCGGGAGCGTTGCTGGGCCTGACCCCGACGGTCACGTACTCCACGACGGTGGTGGCCCCGAACGGGCTCGAGATCGTCGCCGGGCTGGTGCTGTGGACCTCGCTGGCGGGCATCGCCCGCGACGTGCGGGGCCGGGTTCGCTACCACGTGCTGACCGCGACTCTCTCGCTCTCGGGACTGCTGGTCCTGCGCTCCCTGGGCCCTCTCTGGGCGCTGCTGATCCTGCTGCTCTCGCTGCTGGCCTGGCCGGGTCTGACGTCGCGGATGATCGACGCCGTCAGGTCCGTCGCGGGGGTCGTCGCGGTCCTCGTCGCGGGGACGGCGGCGGCCCTGGGGGTGACGTGGACCCTGAGCCAGCGCGCGCTGGTCCTCAGCCAGGACGGCCCGGGCGGGGGACTGTCGCTGTCCTTCAGGCTCGGCCGTGCCCTGCAGGAGGTGCCGCTGTGGCTGCTCCAGGACGTGGGGGCCTTCCCCTTCCGCAACCAACCGGCACCCCTCGTGGTGTACCCCGCGTTCCTGGCCCTCGTCGTGGCCCTGGGCGTGGTCGGGGCCCGCTCCGGAACCACCCGGCTGCGCCGCGCCGTCCTGCTCACCCTGACCGCCAGCCTCGCGATCCCCTACGTCCTCACCGTCCTCACCATGGCGGAGGTCGGGACGGCGTGGCAGGGGCGTTACGCGATGCCCCTGCTCATCGGTGCCACGGTGCTGCTCGGCGCAGGCTGGGCACGCTCCGAGACGCCACGGCTCTCGGCCCGTGCGGCTGTGCTGCTTGGCGTGACCCTGCTGGCGGTCCACGTGCCGGGACCGGTCAAGGTGGCCTCGGAGATGGCGCAGGCGGACTGGATGATCGCCTCTCGCGCAGTTCCGCACGCGCCGGTGTGGGTGCTGGCGATGGTGGCCGTCGCGGGCGCCTCGTTGGTGAGCGCGACGGTGCTCCGGATGGTGCACCGGCCGTCCGCGGCGGGCGAGCAGCGAGCTGGGCCCGAGCAGCGCTGAACGCACCTTCGGTTCGCGATTCGACCGTTCGGCGAGGCCGCGGTCGCCTACCCTCGCCCCGTGACCATCATCAAGGTGCTGCTCCTGCTGACGCTGCTCCTCGTCGGGCTGCAGGCGTTCCGTGGGAGCTCGCGTCCGGTCCACAAGGTGCTGTGGCGAGGCTACCTGGTGCTGGTGCTGGTCGTCGGGTCCTTCGCCGTGATCTTCCCGGACGCGCTGACCTGGATCGCCAACCGCGTGGGGGTGGGCCGCGGAGCCGACCTGCTGCTCTACGGGTGGTGCGTGACGTCGCTGCTGGTCGCGGTGGTGCTGTTCCGTCGGCTCAGTGAGCTGGAGCGTCGCTGCACGCAGCTGGCCAGGACCCTGGCGATCCACGAGGCGGGGCACCCCCCGACACCAGGGGCCTGACGTGCGACCGGCGCGGTTCGCGGCGATGGTCGCGGCCGGCTACCTCGTCCTCCAGGGGCTGTGGATCCTCACCGTCCCTCCGTTCCGCGGCATCGACGAGTTCGATCATGCCTTCCGTGCGGCGGGGGCAGCGACGGGTCAGTGGCGGCTGACGGAACCGGCGGCCGAGGGCCGGGGGCTGGAGGTGGTGGTGCCGGCCGACCTCGTCGCCGCCGCCAGTGCCCAGTGCGACTGGTTGCCGTACCCGGGACCGGACAACTGCTTCCCGATCGCCGAGGTCGGTGAGGACCAGGTCGTGATCGCCACGTCGGCGGCGCTCTACCACCCGCTGTGGTACGCCGCGGTGGGTCAGGTCAGCCGCCCGTTCGACGGCGCCGCGGCCCTCTACGCGATGCGGATCGCCACGGCGCTCGTCTGCGCCCTCGGAATCGGAGTCGCTGCCTGGGCGCTGGCGCTGGGGCGGCCCGGTCGGTGGACCAGGTGCGCGTTCCTCGCCGCTCTGACGCCGGTCTGGGTGTACAGCAGCGTGGTGCCCGGACCGAACGCTCCGGAGATGGCGGCGGGACTGGTCGTGTGGACCTGCCTGCTGACGACCTTCTCCCGGGGCGTACCCAGACGGCACGAGACGGCGCTCGTCTGGCTTGCCGGCGGGGCCGGCGCGATCCTGGCCACGTTGCGGATGCTCGGTCCGCTGTGGTTGGGGTTGATCGTGCTGTCCGTGGTCGCCGTGGTCGGTGTGCGGGCGATGTGGACAACGGTGTCCGGACGTCGGTGGCTGTGGGGGGCCGCGAGCCTCGCAGTGACCCTGGCCGTGGCGGCGGGAGCGTGGTGGAGCCTGGACCAGGGGATGACCGGGATGCCACTGGACGCCCAGGAGCAGGGACCGGTGCCGGACTTCGAGGTCGGGACGAAACCGTTGGCCTGGACGCTGGGGATGATCGCCGCCTTCCCGTTGCGGCGGGAGACCGCCCACCCCGCGGTCTACCTGTGTGCGGCCCTCGTGCTCGGCCTGATCCTGGTCGTCGCCGTCGCGCGGTCCCGCGCGAGGGTGCGCTGGGCGCTGATCGCCTTCCTCACCGTCGTCGTCGTGTTCCCGGTCGTCCTGACCGCACTCACCGTCGACGTCCAGGGAGTCGTCTGGCAGGGGAGGTACCAGCTGGCGTGGGCGGTCGGGATCCCGATCGTCGCGGGCATGCAGCTGGACCGTGTCGGTTTCCTCGGGCGCGAAGGGGTCAAGCCCCCGGCCCTCGCGCTCGTCCTGCTGGCCGTGGCGCACGCCGTCTCGGTCTGGGGAGTGGCCCACGGCGAGGTCGGGAGGCCCGTGTCGGCGACCGATCCCCACTGGGTGACGCTGCCGCCCGTGGTGCTGGGGGCGACGTGCCTGCTGACCTACCTCGTGTGGGGCGGCTGGATCCTGACACGCACCTGGCCCCTCGAGGCCCGTCCTGGCAGGTCGCGGAGGACCGAGGGCCTGGCGGACCGGTCGACCGACTAGTCCAGGCCGAGCGAGAACGCCGACTCGAGGTCGTGGCGCGAGTAGGTGCGGAAGGCGATGTGGGTCTCGGTGGCGGTGACACCGTCGACCTTGTTGAGCC
The DNA here is from genome assembly GCA_963795215.1 of uncultured Actinomycetota bacterium. Taxonomy (GTDB): domain Bacteria; phylum Actinomycetota; class Actinomycetes; order Propionibacteriales; family Nocardioidaceae; genus Nocardioides. The sequence goes on along the minus strand of CAWCGW010000003.1, from coordinate 147,235 downwards.
GGTCGGCGACGACGGCGGCGACGTCGTCGTGGTCGGCGACACGGACCAGGGCGATCAGGTCGATCTGCCCGGTGACGGAGTAGACCTCGCTGACACCGTCGATGGCCGCGATCTGCTCGGCGACCTCCGGGATGCGTGCCACGTCGGCCTTCACGAACACGATGGCGGTGATCATGGGTCGAGGCTAGCGGGCCGGCCGGTGCTCGGGGGTGAGGGACCGACGCTCGTCGAACGGCACCAGTCCGGAGCGTGACTCCGCGGCGGCCTGGTGGAGGGGGAGCTCGCGCGAGGCGCCCGCCACCGGACAGCTCCACTCACCCTCGACCCCGACCAGCCGGACGCCCGGGGCCTCCAACCAGCGCAGGATCCTCTCCGACTCCTCCGCGGTGGCCGGCGGCGTGAGGTCGGGGCGCACCGTCTCCGCGTCGCGACGCAGGTCCTCGACGAACGCACGGGCGTCGGCCCCGGCGGGGATGACCCCCGCGCCGGCGAGGCGTCCGTGCCGGACGACGTGCACGGACCAGCGCCCGTCGTCCTCGCGCCGCGCCGCCACGATCTCCGGGCACCGGGTGAGGGAGGCGAGCCGCTGGGTCCGGGCGGTGCCGCGGACGTAGGCGCTGAGCCGGTCCCGGTGGACACCCGCCTCCTCGAAGCGCTCGTCGGCAGCGAGGCCCGCCATCCGCTGGTTGATGGCCGAGACCACGTCGTCAGGGCGGCGGAGCAGGCTGTCGCGCAGCCGTCGGACCATGGCGGCATAGGTCGTGGTGTCGACGCTCCCGTCGCAGGGGGACAGGCAGCGGCCCATCTCCGCCAGGGCGCAGGGCGTCCGAGAGGGGTGTCGGCCGAACCGGTCGGCGCACTGCCGGACGGGAAAGGTGTCGTGGAGGGCCGCCAGGCAGCGCTCGGCCGACTTCTTCGACGAGAAGGGTCCGACGTAGTCGGCGTCGTCGTCGATGACCCGGCGGACGAGCGAGAGCCGGGGCCACGGCTCCCGCGTGAGCTTGAGGTAGTGGACCTTCTCGGGGAAGCGCGAGCGACGGTTGTAGCGAGGCTTGTGCTGGCCGATCAGTCGCAGCTCCCTCACCTCCGCCTCCAGCGCCGTGGCACAGGTGATGCCGGTGACCTCGGAGGCGAGGTTGACCATCTCGCCCATCCGGGTGCGGGTCTCCGAGGCGGTGAAGTAGGAACGCACCCGGGTGCGGAGGTCCTTGGACGTGCCGACGTAGAGGATCCGCTGCCGGTCGTCGCGGAACAGGTAGACGCCGGGGGAGTGGGGCAGCTGCTCGGCGAGGTGACGCTTGCGGCGCTGGGCCGTGGAGACGCGCGCCGAGAAGGTCTGGAGCTCCTCGAGCGTGTGGACCCCCAGGCCCCCGAGCCGCTCCATCAGGCCGTGGAGGACGTCGACCGTGGCGCGCGCGTCGGACAGCGCCCGGTGGTTGGGGGTCGTGGTCGCGTGGAAGAGCTGGGCGAGCGAGGAGAGCTTGCAGTTGGGGGCGTCGTCGCGCGTGATCACCCGACGGGCCAGCTTGGCGGTGTCGACGACCTCGAAGGTCGGCCACGCGCGGCCCTGCTGCTCGGTGAAGTGACGCAGGAAGCCGACGTCGAACGGTGCGTTGTGCGCGACCAGGACGCACCCTTCGGCGAACTCCAGGAACGCCGGGAGCGCCGACTCGATCGGTGGTGCGTCGACGACCATCGAGTTGGTGATGCCGGTCAGCACCGCGATGAAGGCCGGGATCTCGGTCCGGGGGTCCACGAGCGTCTGGAACTCGCCGAGGATCTCACCACCGTGCACCTTGACCGCGCCGATCTCGGTGATCATGGACCCGCCGGCTGCGGAGCCACCGGTGGTCTCGAGGTCGACGACGCAGAACGTCACGTCTCGCAGCGGCCTCCCCAGCTCGTCGAAGCCGCGCTGCGACTCCCAGCGGGATCGGTCCGGTGCGGTCGTGCTCATGTCGAGGACGCTAGGCCTCGCCGCTGACAGGGCCCGGGAGGACGCGCCCTACGCTGGTGGCCGTGAGCACCCCGATCCCCGGACCGTCCGAGCGCTGGCGCTGTGGTGGCTGCGGCAACCTGACGCGGTTCGACGTCAACCGCGCCCGACGCACGACCGAGTTCTGGCACTTCGACCTCGCCGGCGACCACGTCGTGGAGGACACCTCGGTGCGCGAGGAGCGGCTCGAGCAGGTGACCTGCCGCTGGTGCGGTCGCTCGGACGCCGTCGAGGTCCTCGCCCGCGCCGACGTCTCGGAGTCCGACGTGGCAGCGTCCGACGACGCCGGGGACCGCTCGGGTTCCTGACCCCGACACGCCGCGATCCCGGCGTCCCGGGCCGACTTGTCAGTGGCCGTCCCCATCCTCGGGGTCATGGCGACACGAATCGACTGCGACACCTGCGTGGTGCGGGGCCTGGCGTGTCACGACTGTGTCGTGACGGTGCTGCTGGGCCCCCCACCGGAGCTGACCCTCGACGAGGACGGGAGGGCGGCGCTCGACGCGCTGGCCGAGGGTGGGCTGGTCCCGCCGCTGCGTCTGGTCGAACCGCTGGACGGCCCGGTCGTGGAGTCGGCCTGATCTCCCGTGGTCCGGCCTGTGGACCGCGGCCGGGAGGAGTTGGCGACTGGCCCGATGGCGACTAGTCTGCACCGCGAGGTGCTCGTGGACGTGGATCAGTCCGGATCCGCGCGGGCACCGCGCCGAGTCCAGGCCAGGGGGATGGCCAGACGGAGCCGGGGAACCACCACCTCTGGGGTGAATCCCCTGCAAGGCGGTCGCGGAGACGTGGTCGAGGAGCAGGGGTAGGGCCACGTCGTGCCCGAACCCGTCAGCTCACCCGGTAGGCGTACGACACCCTAGGAGAACGCCCGCTCGTGCTCGACGGTCGGAAGCGACTCATCAGTGCCCTGTCCGGTCTCGCCTTCGTGGTCTCCGTGGCTTTCATGCCCGGTGCCGCCCAGGCCGACCCTGACATCGACGACGTCCGCTCGCGTGTCGACGACCTCTACCACGAGGCCGAGGCAGCCCAGGAGCGTTACCACGACACCACGCTGGAGCTCGACGAGCTGCAGCAGGACCTGACCTCCCTGAAGGCCGACCAGGCCCGCCAGGACCGCCGGATGGAGGTCGCCCGCGACCTCGTGCGCGACTCCGTGATCCGGCAGTACCAGGGCGAGGGCATGTCGGCGGTCGGCCAGGTCTTCGTCAGCGAGGACCCCGACGCCTTCCTCGACCAGCTGTCGACCATGACGTCCTACAACGACCTCCAGGGGCAGATGTTCACCGCGTACGCGCGGGAGGCCAAGGCCCTCGACATCCGCCGCGACGCCACCGAGCAGCGCCTCGCCGAGATCGCCGCGGCTGAGCAGAAGCTCGCCGAGGAGAAGGCCACGGTCGAGGCGAAGCTCGCCGACGCCAAGGAGCTGCTGGGCGAGCTCGAGGCGGAGGAGCGCGAGGCCGCGACCGTCTCGCGCAGCACCGGACGTCTTCCCGAGGTCAGCGCCTCGGGCAACGCCGGCGCCGCGGTCCAGTACGCCATGGGCCAGGTCGGCGACGCCTACGTCTACGGGGCCGCAGGCCCCGACGCCTTCGACTGCTCCGGCCTCACCATGATGGCGTGGGCGCAGGCCGGCGTGAGCCTGCCGCACTCCTCCAGCGCCCAGTACAGCTCCGGTTCCAAGGTCGCGGCGAGCGACCTGCAGCCCGGTGACCTGGTGTTCTACTACAACCCGATCAGCCACGTCGGCATGTACATCGGCAACGGTCAGATCGTGCACGCCGCGAACCCGAGCACGGGTGTGCAGGTGACCGGGCTCTACTCCATGCCGTACACCGGTGCGGTTCGCCCTGGCTGATCCCGCACCGCCGAAGGCCGGTCGCCCCCGATGGTGGGTGGCCGGCCTTTCGCTGTCCCTGGCACTGCTCGTCGCCGTCGGGCTCTGGATCACCGTCCGCGACGACCCCTACGTCGCTCCCCGCCCTCCCGCCGCGGCGCCGGGGGTGCAGCCGGCCGAGGCAGCCGAGCTGCTCCAGCAGCTCTCGGCTGCGATCTCGACGGGCGACACCCGGGCCGCCGCCGAGCTGGCGGCTGCGGGGGACCGGGGGACCGCGTCCCGACTCCGGGCGCTGGTCGGCAACGCGGAGCGGGTCGGGCTGCGCGACGTCTCGCTGCGCTACGTCGACGAGCTCGGCGGCGCCGGTCCGTCGGGTGTGTGGTCGGCGACCGCGACCACGACCTGGCGGGTCGCCGGGGTGGACGAGACGACGGCGGCTGCCGACGTACGGGTGGACTTCACCACCGTGGGGGACCGGGTCGTCGTGTCCGGGCTGGGCGGGCGTGGCGGGGTCACGCCGGTGTGGATGTCCGGGCCGGTCCAGGCGGTGCGCCGCGGGGGCGTGGTGGTGCTGGCCGCCGACCGGGCCGGGCGGTACGCCGGGCTGGCGCGCCGGGCCGTCGACGTCGTGCGCCGGGTGCTGCCGGACTGGGACGGGCGGCTGGTCGTCGAGGTGCCCCGTCGGGCAGCAGGGGTGGACGCTGCGCTGGACGTCGATCGCGGGACCTTCCGCACCGTGGCGGGGGTGACCGCCACGGCGGACGCCAGCGGGCGGCGGGCCGCTCCGGTGCACGTGTTCCTCAACCCCGCGCAGATGCAGGCGCTGCGCCCGGCCGGTGCGCAGGTCGTGGTGAGCCACGAGGCCGTCCACGTGGCGGTGGATGCTGCGTCGAGCTCGCTGCCCGTGTGGCTGTCCGAGGGCTTCGCCGACTACGTCGCGCTGCGCGACGTTCCCCTGCCGCTCAGCACCACCGCGGCCCAGGTGACCCGTCAGGTGCGCCGCGAGGGTGCGCCCCGTCGGCTGCCCGACGACGACGACTTCGACGAGGGGTCGGAGTACTTCGGGGCGGCGTACGAGGCGGCCTGGCTGGCCTGCCGGATGCTCGCCGACAGGATCGGGGAGCAGGAGCTGGTCCGGCTCTACCGGAGCAGCGACGGTGCCGCCGACTTCCAGCGGACGTTCCGGCGCCGGACCGGGATGTCCGTCGCGGCCTTCACCCGGGAGTGGAGGCAGCGCCTGTCAGACTTGGCGGAGTGAGGGACCCCGGCCGTCGTACTGCGCTCGCCGTGGCACTGGTGGGCGCGGTGGCCTTCGTGGCCCTGGCGTGGTGGCTGGTGCCCTGGGACCCGGTCGGCCACCCCGTGGTCCCCGCCCGGGCCGAGGACCACTTCACCCCCGAGCAGCTCGCTCGCGCGGAGTCCTACTCGTGGTGGGCCCGGTGGTGGAGCTACGGCAGCCTGGCGGTCTCGCTCACGGTGGCGTGCTGGTTGGGCTTCACCTCCGCAGGGGCGCGGCTGGTCGGCCGGCTGCCGGGCCCCACGGCGGTCGTGGTGGTGCTGGCGGTCGTGGCGTGCGGGCTGATCGGGCGCGTGGCGACGCTGCCGTTCGCCGTGGCGCTGCACCGGCTGCGGCTCGACGCCGGGCTCTCGACCCAGTCGTGGGCCGGGTGGGCCCGCGACGTGTCGGTGTCCGAGCTCGTCACGGCGGTGCCGACCGCCCTGGGGATGCTGCTGGTCGTGGTGGCCGCGCGACGCTGGCGCCGAGCGTGGCCGGCCGTCGTCGGCGTGGTGCTGGCGGGCTTCGTGGTGCTCGGTGCCTTCGTCTACCCGTTGGTCGTCGAGCCCCTCTTCAACCGGTTCGAGCCGCTGCCCGACGGCGCCCTTCGCGCCGAGGTGCTGGCGCTCGCGGACCGGGAGGGGGTGAGCGTCGAGGAGGTCCTCGTCGCGGACGCCTCCCGGCGTACGACGACGCTGAACGCGTACGTCTCGGGCTTCGGGGCGACCAAGCGCGTCGTCCTCTACGACACGCTCGTGAGGGACGCACCCGCGGAGGAGACCCTGTCCGTCGTGGCGCACGAGCTCGCGCACGCGCGTCACGACGATCCTCTGATCGGTATCGGGCTCGGCGTCGCAGGCTCGCTGCTGGCCGTCGGAGTCCTGGGCACCGCCGTCGGCACCGCTCGTGCCGTCGACCGGCGGCGGGTTCCCCTGTTCCTGGCGCTGGTGGCCGTGGCGACGGTGGTCAGCGCCCCCGTGCAGTCGGGCATCAGCCGCCAGGTCGAGTGGCGGGCGGACGCCGAAGCGTTGGCCGCCACCGGGGACCCTCAAGGGTTCGTGCAGCTGCGACGGCGTCTGGCTGTTCGATCACTCGCCGATCCCGCCCCACCCGCGTGGTCACAGTGGGTGTTCGGAACTCATCCCACTGCACTCGAGCGGCTGGGGCTGGTGACCACCGGGTCAGCTGTCGCAGGTCGCTGAGATGCCGCCCCTGCCCTCGACGCCCTCGCAGGTATCGCTGAACATCTCCTTGGTCAGCGGCCCGAGAGCAAAGACGACGACCGTGATCACGGCTGCGATGCCGACGATCAAGAGGCCGTACTCCACGGCGGTGGCGCCGCGTTCATCACGACGATCCGGCATCGTGGCAACCCCTTCCAGAAGGACGAAGGCCCTGGTCACCGCTAGGTGACCAGGGCCCGTCAGCGGGTCTCGATCAGGAGTCGCAGGTGGCGGTGATGTCGCCCTGGCCCTCGATGCCCTCACAGGTGTCGGTGAAGGCCTCCTTGATGATGGGGCCGAGCGCGAAGATGACGACGACGATCAGCGCCGCGATGCCGGCGATGAGCAGGCCGTACTCCACGGCCGACGCGCCGCGCTCCTCCATCTTGGCGAGGCGGGCGTCGAGCAGGATCTTCAGGGTCTTGAACATTGGGGGGCTCCTTGATGCCTGGTGAAGTGCTTCGTGAGGAGGCGAGGGCCTCCATGACTGAAATCATGCTGCACTTCGCCGCTCCGTGGACCGGAAATTCGGATCGACTCTCCTAGTCACTTCGGGCTATGCGACGCGGACGCGTGAGCGTCACAGCGAGCGGCCGGAAGGGCTGATGCTCGAGAGCAGGCCGATCCGCATCGCCGTCACCAGTGCCTGGGCGCGGTTGGCGGCCCCCAGCTTCTGGTAGATCCGGGCCACGTGGGACTTCACGGTCGACTCGGACAGGTGGAGCCGCGGTGCGATCTCCGCGGCGCTGAGACCGTCGGCGAGCAGCACGAGCACGTCGTGCTCCCGGTCCGACAGACGGGCCGAGGCACCGGTCGTGCGGCGCACCATGGCCTGCGCCAGGCCGGCGCAGAGGAACGACCGCGGGGAGACCGCCGCGTGCCGCGCAGCCTTGACCACCTCGGTCGAGGGCGCGTCCTTGCCGACGAAGGCAGAGGCTCCCGCCTCCATGGCGGCGAAGATCTGGTCGTCGCCGGCGTGCATCGTCAGCACCACGAGCCCGACCTTGGCGGAGTCGCGCCGCACGCGTCGTACGACGTCCAGGCCGGTGCCGTCCGGGAGCTGGAGGTCGGTGACGACGATGTCGGGTCGGCCCTCCTCGTACATCGCCACGGCGCCGGCCACGTCCTTGGCGGCGCCGAGCACCTCCATGTCGTCCTGGGCGGAGAACACCCCGGAGAGGCCGTCGCGGATGAGCTCGTGGTCGTCGACGAGCAGCACGGTGGTCATGCGGTCACCTTGTCAGGTCGGGGATCGGGGGAGCGGGACGGGCTGGCGTGTCGAGAGGGCACGCGCACCGTGACGACGGTGCCGCACGGCTCTGCGGTCGAGATGGACAGGTCGGCGTCGATGAGTCCTGCCCGCTCGCGCATGATGGCCAGGCCGTAGGAGTCGGGTCTGCCGGTGCCGAGACCGGTTCCGTCGTCACGCACCACGATCTCGGCCGTCGGCGCCGCGACGCGGCAGCTGACGTCGATGCCGCTCGCCTGCGCGTGACGGACCGCGTTGTTCATCGCCTCCTGGGCGATGCGGAGGAGCTCGGCCTCCACCTCTGGTCGGAGCCTCCCCGTCCGTTCGTTGACGGTGACCCGGATCGGGATGCCGGAACTCTCGCTCAGCGGACGCGCCAGGCCGCTGATCGCGGCGCCGAGGCTCTCACTGGCCTGCACGTCGGTGCGCAGCGTCTGCACCGACAGCCGCACCTGGCCGACCACGGACGTGATCTGGTCGCGCAGCCGTCGCAGCTGCTCGGCCTGTGCGGCCGACGCCGGCGCCGCGGCCAGCGCGTCGACGAGGTAACCGAGCGAGGCGATGTCCTGGGCCACCCCGTCGTGCATCTCGCGTGCCAGTCGACGCCGCTCCTCGGCGGTGGCTGCGTCGCGGAGCCGGGTGAACAGCATGGCGGTGTCGAGCTGGACCGCGAGGGCGGAGAGCGAGGGCCGGAGCTCCTCGAGGCGCTGTTGCAGCCCCGGATCCTGGACGGCCATGCCGAAGGTCCGGGGCAGCAGGGCCGACACGACGCCCACCGGGCCCGCCTGGGTGAGCAGGCAGAGGGCGAAGACGGAGCCGTCGATCTGGTCGCACTGCTCGCGCCAGGCGTCGAGGGCGAGCGGCTCCAGCTCGGACTGGTCGATCGTCGAGGAGCTCGAGCCGGACACCAGCGGCGTGAGGTGGTCCCCGCGTGGGACGTGCACGGAGATCGCCGCGACGGGCAGCTCGTTGCGCACCTCCACCGCGATCCGGGCGCCGAGGGTGATCGGGTCCAACCCGGAGCCGAGGTCGCCCGAGAGGTCGATCAGCTCCCGGATCAGCTTCTGGGCGTCCCGGTAGGGCGTGAGCGGGTCGCTGGTGAGGCGTTCGGCCTCGGAGTGGAGGAAGCTCGCGATCAGACCGAGCCCGACCCCCGTCAGCAACCACACCAGGCTGTCGGTGGCCTGGGCGGACGACATCGGGCCGACGCGCACCCAGTGCACGCCCAGCAGCACCAGCATCTCGGTCGAGAGCGCCAGCGACGCGAACCGGAGACCCCCGCGCAGCCCGGCGGTGAACGCGGGCACGGCGAGCGCCCCCAGCACGCCCGCCTCCTCGGGGAGGGAGACCGCGACGATGCCTCCCACCAGGGCGCCCTCGAGGATCGGCAGCACACGGCCCGAACCTGACATCTGGTAGGCCAGCGTCGCGAAGGCCCACACGCCAGCGAGGGCGACCAGCGCGAGCAACGACTCCCGGTCGCCGAGGACGACGATCGGGATCGCCAGCACCAGCAGGGCCAAGCCCCGGGCTCTGAGCGCGAGCGCGAGGTGCGTGGCCTCGCGCCCCGGTCCGGTCATCCGCTGAAGCTGTCCATGATGCTGAGGACAGCGGGGCCCATGACGGCCATGAAGAGACACGGCAGGATCGTGAAGATCAGCGGGATCGTCATCTTGACCGGGACCTGCTGCGCCTTCTCCTCGGCGCGCTGGCGGCGCTTGACCCGGATCTCGCTCGACTGGACCCGCAGGACCTGGGCGATCGGGATGCCGAAGGCGTCCGCCTGCACCATCGAGCTGACGAAGGTCTTCAGCTCAGGCACCGACGAGCGCTCGGCGAGCTTGCGCAGCGACTCCGACCGGCTCTGGCCGATCTGCATCTCGCGCAGGACCCGGGCCAGCTCGTCGGCGAGCGGGCCCTCGGTGTTGGTGGCCACCTGCTGCACGGCCGCGTCGAAGCCCAGGCCGCTCTCGACGCTGATGGTCATCAGGTCGATGGCGTCCGGCAGCTCGCGCGCCATCCGCTGCGCCCGGTCGTAGGCGACCTGGTACAGGTAGAGGTTGGGCGCGAAGAAGCCGACCACCGCTCCCACTCCGATGCCGAGCACCAGCACCGTGGCCTCGAGCCCGAGCAGCTGGCAGACCAGGAATCCCAGAGCGAGCCCGACCCCCGCGGCCAGCACCTTGAACGCGAGGACCCGGTCGGGGTTGAGGCCCGCGGGGTTTCCGGCGAGATCGAGCTTGCGCTGGATCCGGTCGGGGGCATCAGCCCCGGTCAGGCGCTTGCCGAGGCCGAGAGCTCGCGCCTGGAGCGGACCGAGGACCCGCTCGGAGAAGGACTTGTCGAGCTCGCCGGTGAGCTCCTTGGGAGCCGACGACATGGCCTCGAGGACGGCCAGCGAGCGGTGCATGCCCTGCGGCTGAGACGGGCGCACCGCCATACCGACCACCGCGATGGCCGCCAACACCAGCACCAGACCCGTGACGAAGAGCAGGGTCATCTCACACCTCCACCTTGACCAGTCGGGACATCCAGAAGACACCGACCGAGAGCAGCAGACCCGCTCCGCCGAGCATCAGCCATCCCACCGGTTCGGTGAACATGGGCATCACGTACTCGCGCTTCGCGGCCAGCAGGTACAGCATGAACACAGGCGGCAGCCCGCCCAGGACCCAGGCGGAGAGCTTGCCCTCGGCGGCCAGGGCGGCCACCTGACGCCGCATGTACTCGCGCTCACGGATCGTGCCGGCGACAGTGTCCAGCAGCTCGGCCAGGTTGCCGCCGACCTGTCGCTGGATCCGGATCGCCATCACGACCCAGGCGAAGTCCTTGCTCTCGTACCGCTCGGCGACGCCCTGCAGGGCGTCGTCCAGGCTGATCCCGAGCCGCGTCTCCACGAGCACCCGTTGGAACTCCGAGTTGATCGGTTCCTGGCCCTCCTTGACCACGGTGTCGATCGACTGTGCCAGGGAGAGACCGGCCGCGAGGGATCCGGAGATGAGCTGCAGGGTGTCGGGCAGCAGCCGCTCGAACGCCTTGCGGCGCCGGCTGCGCTTGAACCCGAGGTAGGTCCACGGTCCCACGGCGCCGACCAGCAGCAGGACGATTCCGAACACGATGTTCGACAGCAGGGCGGCCACGACGCCGGAGAGCACGAAGATCCCGGCGTGGATGATCAGCCACTCGGCCGGCTTGAAGGGGTTGCCGGCGGCCTCCAGCCGCTCCGAGATGCGGGTCTCGAGCCCCTTGCTGGACCGGAGCACCTTCTCCGCGCGATCGGTGGCCGAGGCCATCGCCTGCTCCACGCCCGGACCGGAGTGCTCGGAGTTGATGCCGGAGACGCGCTTGGTGTAGGTCGTCGCGAGGTCGGCCCCGGCCAGCGTCGAGCTGCGCTGGGGGAGCACCAGTCCGACGAGGATGCCGACCAGCCCGAGCGCGACGGCGAGGACTCCGCCGTACATCCAGTACTGGTTGACCGTCGTGCTGTCCTTGGGTCCCGTGATTCCAGGAATGACGCTCTCGGCCGACGTGGTGCCCAGGGGGGCGAACGCCTCGGCGGTGAGGTCGCCCTGGTCGGAGCCCAGCGTGACGGAGACGGTGCCTTCACGCGCGGTGACCGTGGCGGGCACGTCCGCGGTGACGAGCACCTGCCGGGACAGGACGTCGGCCTGGTCGCTGAAGGTCTTGCCGAGCTCGTTGGAGTCAGCGGAGATCACCGAACCGTCCCCGGCCTCGGCGAGGGTGTCGAGAGCCTCGAGCGCCTTGGGACGGTCCTGGTCGAGCGCCACGACGCTCACGGAGGCTCCGGAGGCGGTGATCGCGTTCGCCACGTCCGGGAGCGGGGTGTCGCTGGTGTCGGCGCCGTCGGAGAGCACGAGCAGCTGTCGCTGCCCGTCCGTGCCGGTGAGGTCCAACCCGGCCCGGATGCCGTCGTAGAGGCGGGTCTCGGGCGCGAGGGCGAGCGCGTCGATCTCGGCCAGTGCTGCCTCGCGATCCGTCGTGAGGTCGAGCACCGGGGTCACGTCGCGGTCGAAGGTGACGATGCCGATCTGGACGTCGTCGGGCACGGTCGACAGGAAGAGGGAGGCCGCAGCCTTGGCGCTCTCGAGCCGGGTGCCGCGCATCGAGTTGCTGGTGTCCATGACCAGCACGGCCGTCCGGCGCACCGACGTGGTGGAGTCGGCGGGCGCGGCGGTCGCGGAAGCCTCCTGGCCGTCGAGCTCGACGGCGACGCTGTCGGTGTCGACCGTGGCGTCGGCCGGCACCGACACCAGGATCTGCAGCTCGCCGTCGCCGGCCTCCACGTAGGCGATGGAGGGGTCGATCGCCGCGGCGGGTGCGGCGCTGAGCGCGAGCAGGGCGACGGCGGCCGCTGCCGACGCGAGGATCCCCTTCACGGTCGGCCCGTCGCGAAGGTGCGGGGGTCGACGGTGATGTTGGCCTGCTGCATCTTCTCCAGGAACTTGGGACGGAGGCCGGTCGCTCGCAGCGAGCCCATCGACTTGCCGTCGGCGTCGAAGCCGGCGTTGTGGTCGAAGGCGAAGATGTCCTGCAGCGTGATGATGTCGCCCTCCATCCGCTCGACCTCGGTGAGGTGGGTGATGCGACGGGTGCCGTCCTTGAGTCGGGCCTGGTGCACGATCAGGTCGACGGCGGAGGCGACCTGCTCGCGGATGGCTCGCATCGGGAGGTCCATGCCCGCCATCAGCACCATCGTCTCCATCCGGGCGAGGGTGTCGCGGGGACCGTTGGAGTGGAGGGTGCAGATCGAGCCGTCGTGGCCGGTGTTCATGGCCTGCAGCATGTCCAGCGCGGAGGAGTCGCGGACCTCGCCGACGATGATCCGGTCGGGTCGCATGCGCAGGCTGTTCTTCACCAGGTCGCGGATCGTGACCTCGCCCTTGCCCTCGATGTTGGAGGGGCGCGACTCGAGCCGTACGACGTGCTCCTGCTTGAGCTGGAGCTCCGCCGCGTCCTCGATGGTGACGATCCGCTCGTCGTCGGGGATGAACGACGAGAGCACGTTGAGGGTCGTCGTCTTCCCGGCGCCGGTGCCGCCGGACACGATCACGTTGAGCCGACCCTTGACGCACGCGTCGAGGAAGTCGGCGGTGGCGGGGCTCAGGGACCCGAACCGGATCAGGTCGTCCACCGTCAGCGGGTCGGTCGAGAACTTCCGGATGGTCAGCGCGGAGCCGTCGACGGCCAGCGGCGGGATGACCGCGTTGACACGGCTGCCGTCGGGGAGGCGGGCGTCCACCATCGGGCTGGACTCGTCGACGCGACGGCCGATCCGCGACACGATCTTGTCGATCGTGCGCCGCAGGTGGGCCTCGTCGGAGAAGTGCGCGTGCACCGGCTTGAGCCGGCCCGAACGCTCCACCCAGACCGAGTCCGGGCCGTTGACCATGACCTCGGAGACCTCGGAGTCCCGCAGGAACGGCTCGATCGGGCCGTAGCCGAGGATGTCGTCGCTGATCTCCTGGGTGACCTGGATCCGGTCGCTGTTGCTGAAGGGCCGGTCCTGCCGGGAGAGCACGTCGCCGAGAACGACCCGGACCTGCCGGTCGAGCTCCTGGGCGTCCATCTCGCCGCCGTACAGCTTCGGCCCCAGCTGCTTGAGGAGCTCCGCGTGGACGGTCTGCTTCAGCTCCTCCATCCGGTCCTGCTGGGTCGCGGGCAGGGCCCGGCGGCCACCGCCCTCCGGCCGGGACTCCGGCTTCGGCGGGGGCGTGGCCCCTGCGTGGCGGGCCGAGTAGGACGGGGTGGCGGCCGGCTGGCCGCCGAGGACGTCGCCGGGCTGTTCCAGCGTGGTGTCGCCCGGCTCGCCGGACTCGAGCGCGTCGCTGCCCTCGGTCGGCTTGCGGGCCGCTGAGAGACGGTCACCAAGACTGCTCATGGGTCACTTCCTTCTCCGGAACCGGCGGGCCGACTTGTCCGGGTCCTCGACCGGCTGCGGTCGGCCGGAGGTCGTCGTCGGGGCAGCCGGCTCACCCGTGAGGCGCGACGAGAAGTCGCGCAGGGTGGCGCTGAACGCGTGCTGCGGGTCCTGGCTCATCAGTGGCTGGCCGGCATTGGTGGCGGCTGCGATGTCCATGGAGGTCTCGACCATGGTGGAGACCGGCATGCCGAGGATGGACTCGACCCGTTCTGACCCCAGGCCCACGTTGTCGTCGGCCCGGTTGAGCAGCAGGTGCCGGTGCTCGCGGGCGATGTCCAGCATCTCCAGCGTCTCCAGCGCGACCTTGACGTTCTTCAGCGTCGGCACGTCGAGCGTGGCGACGATGACGCACTCGTCGGTCTCGTCCAGCGCCGTGAGGGTCTGCTCGTCGAACGCCGGCGCCGTGTCGACGACGATGTAGTCGAAGGAGTCCCGCAGGGCCTTGAGCACCCGTGAGACCAGCATCGGGGTGACCCGCTCGCGCACGTCGGGGTGGTTGGGCGCAGCGAGCACCATCACCGAGTCGGCGTGCCGCGTCAGCAGCGTCTCGAGCAGCGGGGCGTCGATCGCGTCCTCGGAGCCGATCGCGTGCTCGATGGTGTGGCTCGGGAAGAGCTGCAGCGTGATCGCCACGTCGCCGAAGGCGAGGTCGAGGTCCACCAGGCAGACCTTGCGCGCGCCACGGTCGGCGAGCGCGAGCGCGAGGTTGACCGAGACGGTGGTCTTGCCGACGCCTCCCTTGGGGGAGAACACGGTGACGATCCGGCCCTGGTGCATGGCGCCACCGGGGCCGCGGAGGGCGACGTAGAGCTGGTAGGCCCGGTCGACGGCAGCCCGGATGGTGTCGGTGTCGCCGACCTGCACGACGTCGCGGATGCCCGCGTGCATCGCGTCCCGGAGGGTCTGGGCGTCGACCTCGCGCCGCAGCAGCACCACGCCGGTCGAGGGCCGGGTGAGGCGCATGCTGTCGGCGAGCTTGCACGCGTCCGAGGCGTCGAGGTGCGGTCCGAGGACCACGACGTACTCCTCGGGACGGTTGAGCAGCCACGCCTCGAGACGATCGCCCTGGTCGATCGAGTGGGTGCCGGGCGGCATGGCGAGCAGCATGCCCTCGAGGGTCTCGCGGTCCGGGTCGACGACGACTGGCATCTCAGATCACCTGAACAGGTCCGCCGCCGTGACGCCGGCGCTCGCGTCCACGGAGCTGTCCTTGGTGAGGAGGCCGAAGGCGAGCTCGCCGGTGGTCTGCGCGAACAGCACCCGCTCGGCGTCCTTCTGCTCGACCGCCAACGTCATGAGTGTGCTGGGCAGCTGCTCCACGGTCTGCGTCCCCTCGGCGTCGGTCGTCGTGGTCTGGGTGGTCGCGGTGGATCCGACGGCGATGACCTCGACCTCTTCGAGGAGCAGGCGCGTGAAGGCGCCGTCCTCGGGGGTCGTGCCGGTGAGGAACACCGCCACCTCGGTGCCCGGGTTGATGAACCCGGCGACGCGAGCGGTGTCGGTGAGCGTGACCGAGATCGCGATCATCCCCTTGGGGACGGACAGCGCGGACACGGGAGTGTCGACCTCGGCGCCGAACTTGTCGCTGACGATCTGCTCACCGGGGTAGATGCGCTGGGTCGCGACGCTGCCGCTGAGCGCGTCCGTGGACGTCTGGTAGTTGGGCATCAGGTAGTCGCTGGCCACCGGCTGCAGGGCGAGCTTGCCGCTCGCCGCCGCGTCGTCGATCGTCTCGCCGGGTTCGATCGGAGCGACCGCGCGCAGCACGTTCTCGGTGTCGAACCGCGACTCTGCGCGCTGGTCTGCACCTCGGACGTAGAGGTAGACGAGACCGGCGCCGACAAGGGCGATGACGACAGCCACGATGAGCAGCAATCTCCTGCGGTCCACGGGCACCTCTGGATGTCGGGACCGACCCCTGGGGGTCGGTGTTGCGTGAGCGGGGGGGACGTGCGGCCCGCGGGCCGCTTCAGACGCCACAGTAGTGAGAAACCCCCTGAGTCACACCCGTTTCAGGAAACTGCTGGGAGGAAAAGTAAAGCCGCCGCAGGGGCCCTCCGACGTACTCCGGGAGGCGGTCTCAGGAGAGGTAGAGGGCCGCGATCTCGTCCCGCTCCTCGCGGGTGACCACGGAGCGCTTGAGCTTCAGGCTGGGGGTGAGCTGCCCGCCCTCCTCGGTCCAGTCGTGGGGGAGCACGACGAACTTCCGGATCGCCTCGGCCCGGGAGACGGCGGTGTTCGCCTCGTCGACGGCCGCCTGGATCGCCTCGCGCAGCTCCTGGTCCTCGGTGAGCCGCGCCGGGTCCGGGCTCTTCTCCCGCGCCCGCGCCCAGGGCTC
This sequence comes from uncultured Actinomycetota bacterium, assembly GCA_963795215.1. Lineage (GTDB taxonomy): Bacteria > Actinomycetota > Actinomycetes > Propionibacteriales > Nocardioidaceae > Nocardioides. The sequence goes on along the minus strand of CAWCGW010000003.1, from coordinate 131,375 downwards.
CAGCGCCTCGGTGTCGAGGGTGACCAGCGCGGCGATGAACGGCTGCCCGTCGCCCACGACGAGGCACTGGCTGACCAGTGCGTGTGCGCGCACCCGGTCCTCGAGCACGGCCGGGCTCACGTTCTTGCCGCCGGCGGTCACCAGGATCTCCTTCTTGCGACCGGTGATCCGCACGAACCCCTCGTCGTCGACCTCGCCCACGTCACCGGAGTGGAACCAGCCGTCACGCTCCAGCACCTCGCGGGTGGCCGACTCCGCCTCCCAGTACCCCGCGAAGACCTGGCCCCCGGTGAACAGCAGCTCCCCGTCGTCCGCGACCCGCACGGTCGTGCCCGGCAGCGGGCGACCGACGGTACCGACCTTGTGGGCCCCGGGCAGGTTGACCGTCAGGGCGGCGGTCGTCTCGGTCAGGCCGTAGCCCTCGAGGATCGTGAGGCCGACGCCACGGTAGAAGTGGCCGAGCCGGTCGCCCAGCGGTGCACCTCCGGACACGGCGTGGATGCACCGGCCGCCGAGCGCCTGCATCAGCTTGGGGTAGACGGTGCGTGAGAAGAACGCGTGCTGGACCCGCAGCCGCACCGGCACCCGGCCGCGGTCCCGGGCCCGTGACCACTCGATCGCGGTCCGCGCGGCGCGGTCGAAGATCGCGCCGCGGCCGTCGGCGGTGGCCCGCTGCGAGGCGGTGTTGAACACCTTCTCGAACACCCGGGGGACCGCGAGCACGAAGCTCGGCTGGAACTCCGCGAGGCGGTCGACGAGGTGCGCCACGTCGCTGGTGTGGCCGAGCTTCACCCGGCGCCTCACGCAGCCGACCTGGATGATCCGGGCGAAGACGTGGGCGAGCGGCAGGAACAGCAGCGTCGAGGAGTCCTCGTCGAAGAGCTCGGAGAGCTCCTCGGTCGCCACGCCGAGCTCGAACATGAAGTTCCCGTGCGTGAGCATGCAGCCCTTCGGGCGGCCGGTGGTGCCGGAGGTGTAGATGACGGTCGCGAGGTCCAGCGGCGTCGCCGTCGTACGCCGCAGCTCCAGGGTCTCGTCCGCGACGTCGGCCCCGAGGCGGGTCAGCACCTCGACGGCGTTGTCGTCGAGGGACCACAGGTGGCGCAGGTCGTCGAGGTCGGCCCGCACCTCCGCGACCCTGGTGAGGTGACCTGCCCCCTCGACCACGGCCGCCACCGCACCCGAGTCGCGCAGGATCCACCCGACCTGCTCGGCGGAGGACGTCTCGTAGACCGGGACCGTCACGGCTCCGGCGAACCAGATCGCGTAGTCGAGCAGCGTCCACTCGTAGCGGGTGCGCGAGATCAGGGCGACCCGGTCGCCGGCCTCGATGCCGGCCGCGAGCAGCCCCTTGGCGACGCCGCGCACCTCGGAGAGGAACTCGGCGGCCGTGACGTCGACCCACTCCTCCCCGGTGTGCCGTGCGAGCGCGACGGCGTCCGGGTGGTCGGTGCCGTTGCCGACCACGTCGTCGGTGAGGTTCCCCGTCGCCGGGATCTCGATCGCGGGCGGCGCGGAGTACTCACGCACACGGGCCTCCTCAGGGGCTCTTGACGGGGTCGGACGCCCCGTGGGGGCTGCGTCCGGCAGGCTACCGCTGCCTCGGGACGCGGCCGCGGTCCGGTACGCTCGCACCCCGTCCCGCGGCGCTGACCGGCGCCCGACCGCGCCGACCTCCAGGGGGATCCATGGCGGAGCAGACCACCTCCTCGATCGTCGTCGACGCCGAGCCGGCGGCCGTGATGGAGGTGATCGGCGACTTCGCCTCCTACCCCGACTGGGCCAAGGGTGTGCGGGAGGCGCGGGTCGTCGAGGAGGGACCGGAGGGCTGGGCCCGTCAGGTGTTCTTCCGGCTCGACGTCGCGCCCATCAAGGACGAGTACACGCTGGCCTACGACTGGGACGGCTACGACGAGGTCACCTGGACCCTGGTGTCCGGCAAGATGCTCAGCGCCCTCGACGGCGCCTACCTGCTGCGCGACCTCGGTGACGGCCGCACCGAGGTCACCTACCGGCTCGCGCTGGACCTGTCGATCCCGCTGATCGGCATGCTCAAGCGCAAGGGCGAGAAGATCCTCATCGACACCGCGCTCACGGGCCTGAAGAAGCGCGTCGAACAGCGCTCGTGAGGGTCCTGCTCTTCACCGGCAAGGGCGGGGTCGGCAAGTCCACCGTCGCGGCCGGCACCGCTGCCCTGTCCGCTGCGGCAGGGCAGCGCACGCTCGTGCTGTCCACGGACGCCGCCCACTCCCTCTCCGACGCCTTCGGTGCACCCGTCGGGCCGGAGCCCACGGAGGTCGCCGACCGGCTCCACGTCCAGCAGGTCGATGCGCAGCTGCGCTTCGAGCAGTCCTGGGCGGAGATCCAGCGCTACCTGCTCTCGGTCCTCGACGTGGCCGGCGTCGACCCGGTGGCCGCCGAGGAGCTGACCGTGATCCCGGGCGCCGAGGAGGTGCTGGCGCTGCTCGAGCTGCGGCTGCAGGCGCGGTCGGGCCGGTGGGACGTGATCGTCGTCGACTGCGCCCCGACCGCCGAGACGCTGCGTCTGCTGGCGCTGCCCGAGGCCCTGGGCTGGTACCTGCAGCGCGTGCTGCCGGTGCAGCGCCGGGTCGTCCGGGCCTTCAAGCCGGTGCTCACTCGTGCGGCCGGGGCGCCGATGCCGGAGGACTCCGTGTTCGACGCCGTCGAGCGGCTCCACCGTGAGCTCGACGAGGTCCGGGAGCTGCTCTCGGGCCCGGGGTCCGGCGTCCGGCTGGTGCTGACCCCGGAGAGCGTCGTGCTCGCCGAGGCACGGCGCTCGTACACGACGCTCTCGCTCTACGGGTACCGCGTCGACGGCGTCGTCGCCAACCGGGTCTTCCCGGGCGAGGGCGCCGACGACTGGCGCGCCGGCTGGGTGGCGTCCCAGGAGGCGGTGCTCGCCCAGGTGCACGAGTCGTTCGCCGGTCTGCCGGTCTGGCGCTCCCTGTACCGGGCCAGCGAGCCGGTCGGGGTCGCGGCGCTGCGCGACCTCGCCGAGCAGGTGTACGCCGGTGACGACCCGCTCGCCCCGGCGGCCGGCGACGGCCCGTTCCGCGTGGTGCGGACCGCGACCGGGGCGGTGCTCCACCTCGCGCTCCCGTTCGTCAGCCGCGCGGAGGTCGACCTCTCCCGCCACGGCGACGAGCTGGTGGTGACCCTCAAGGGTCCGGTGCCCACCCAGGGGAGCGGCGGGTCCGGGGCGTCCGTGGGGTCGTATCGTCGGCTGCTCACCCTGCCGGCGGCGCTGGCCCGCCATCGCACCGCCGGTGCCCGCGTGGAGCAGGGAGAGCTTCAGGTCAGGTTCGAGGAGACGGTGACGTGAACGAGACAGACGGGCCGGACGGGTCCGGCGAGGTCGGCAGTGTCGGGGAGGAGGCCGCCAAGCTCTTCGGCGCGCTCGCCGGCTGGGCCCGCGACCACGGTGCCGACCTCGGGCCGGACCTGCCCGGCGACCTCGGCCGGGGGATCTCCGGCCTCGCCGAGCAGGCCGCCGGTGCGGCCCACCAGGCCGGGGAGCACCTGGCGACGGGTGCGGCCGAGTGCACCTACTGCCCGATCTGCCGCACCCTGCACGCCGTCCGCGAGGTCAGCCCCGAGGTCCGCGAGCACCTCGCGGTGGCTGCGTCGTCGCTGATGCAGGCCGCTGCCGGCTTCCTGGTGGCCGCCTCGGCGGGGGCGTCCGCCGACGAGCGTGGCGGGGTGGAGAGAATCGACCTCGACCCCGACCTCGATGGCGACGGGCACGACCCCCAGACCCCCTGGCCGGAGGAGCAGCAGTGAGCGTGGCAGGAACCTTGGCGTGCGGGATCGACGTCGGCGGGACCAAGATCGCCGGCGGTGTCGTCGACGAGGACGGCACCATCCTCGAGCAGCTGCGGGTGGAGTCCCCGGCGGAGGACCCCGAGGCGATCGAGCAGGCGATCGCCGGCCTGGTCGCCACGCTGCGGGAGCGCCACGTCTTCGAGGCGGTCGGCGTCGGCGCCCCCGGATACGTCGCGGCCGACCGCGCCCGGGTGCTGTTCGCCCCGAACGTCGCCTGGGTCGACGTCGACGTCAAGGGCGACCTGACGACCCGGCTCGCGGGCACGCCCGTGACCCGGATCGTGGTCGAGAACGACGCCAACTCCGCGGCCTGGGGCGAGTTCCGCTACGGCGCCGGTCGCGACGTCGACGACCTGCTGCTGGTCACGGTCGGGACCGGTGTGGGTGGCGGCATCGTGCTCGACGGACAGCTCAACCGAGGCGCCCACGGCGTCGGTGCCGAGATCGGCCACCTGCGGGTCGTGCCCGACGGGATCCTCTGCGGCTGTGGCCACCACGGCTGCTTCGAGCAGTACGCCAGCGGCAGTGCCCTGGTTCGCGAGGCCCGCCAGATCGCCGCCAACGGCATCCCCGCCGCGGAGCCGCTGCTCGCGCGGGCCGGCGGCCGGGTGGAGGGCATCGACGGTCCGATGATCACCGCTGCCGCACGGGACGGTGACGCCTTCGCCCTCGGCCGGCTGGCGGAGCTGGGCCGGTGGCTGGGGGAGGGCATCGCCTCCCTCGTGACCGTGCTCGACCCCGCGGTCGTCGCCATCGGCGGCGGCGTCAGCGAGGCCGGGGACCTGCTGCTGGAGCCGCTGCGCGAGGCCTTCGGCATCCACCTGCCCGGTCGTGAGCACCGGCCGCTGGCCGAGATCCGTCGCGCCACCCTCGGCAACGCCGCAGGAATCATCGGTGCCGCCGACCTCGCCCGGCGCTGACCTGCCGGACCCCGAGCGGCCGCTCTGGGTCGGAGTCGACGTCGGGGGCACCAAGGTGCTCGCGGGCGACGTCACCGACGACGGCGTGGTCCACCACCTGACCCGCGGCACCACCCCCGGCCGCCACGCGGCCCCCGAGGCCGTCGAGGAGGCCGTGGCCGAGGCCGTGCGCCGCACCGCACGCGGTCGGGTCCCGGCGGCGGTCGGCGTCGCCGCTGCCGGCTTCGTCGACGCCGAGGGCGCCCGGGTCCGCTTCGCCCCCCACCTGCCGTGGCGCGGCCAGGACGTCCGTCGCCGGCTCTCCGACCTGCTCGGTGCCCCCGTGGTGCTCGAGAACGACGCCACCTGTGCCGCTCACGCCGAGGCGGCGTACGGCGCAGGACGTGGCGTCGGCTCGATGCTGCTCGTCACCCTCGGCACCGGCATCGGCGGCGCGCTGGTGCTCGACGGCCGACCCTGGCGCGGCGCCAGCGGGATGGCGGGGGAGTTCGGCCACATGCAGCTGGTGCCGGACGGTGCCCCGTGTGAGTGCGGTCGCCGCGGCTGCTGGGAGCAGTACTGCAGCGGCAACGCCCTGGTGCGCGACGTCCGGGCGCGGCTCGGCACCGAGCCGACGGTCCTCGCCGACCTGTGCGGTGGCGACCCCGCCCGCCTCACCGGTCCGATGGTCACGGCCGCCGCGGCCGACGGCGACCTGCTCGCCCGCGGGGCGTTCTCCCGGATCGGCGAGTGGCTCGGCACCGGCCTGGCCAACCTGGTCGCCGCCTTCGACCCGGAGCTGGTCGTCATCGGCGGCGGAGTGTCCGAGGCCGGCGACCGGCTGCTGGACCCCGCCCGTGGGGTGCTCGCCGGGTCGCTGGTCGGCGCCGGGCACCGCGAGGTCCCGCCGGTCGTCGCGGCCCAGCTGGGCCCGGAGGCCGGGCTGGTCGGCGCCGCCGTCCTGGCGCGCGCGGCGTACGGCTGAGGTCCGCTACGGCCGGCGGTAGTCCGGCACGAGCTCGCGCGCGAGCTGCTCGAGGAACAGGCCGACGTCGGTGACGATGCCGCGGGCCTGGGAGGAGCCGCGGTCGGCGAGCTTGGTGACCGTGGCTGGGTTGATGTCGACGCACACGAGCGGGATCGAGGCCGGGAGGATGTTGCCCGTCGCCACGGAGTGGAGCATGGTCGCCACCATCAGGCAGAACCCGACGTCGGTGAGCGCCGCGCGCATCGCGCGCTGGCCCACGATCACGTCGGTGTGGACGTCGGGCAGCGGCCCGTCGTCGCGCACCGACCCGACCAGCACGAACTCCTTGTCGTGGGTCACCAGGGCGTGCATGATCCCGCCGGTCAGCACGCCGTGGTCGACCGCCGCCCGGATCGAGCCCTCCTTGCGGATCGTGTTCAGCGCCCGGATGTGGTGCTCGTGGCCGTGCTCGACACCGTGGCCGTGGGAGAGGTCGACACCGAGCGAGGTGCCGTAGAGCGAGGACTCGATGTCGTGGGTCGCGAGCGCGTTGCCGGCGAAGAGGACGTCGACGAACCCGGCCTCGACCATCGCGACCATGGCGGGGGCGGCACCGGTGTGGACGACGCCGGGCCCTCCGACCCACAGCACCTTCTTGCCCTGCGCCTTGGCCTCGCGCATGCCGTCGGCGACCTGGCGCACCAGCACCGCCTGCGGCTTCTCCGAGGAGACGTCGGACTCCATGAAGCCGAAGGACTCCGAGCTCTTGGCCACCCCGGGGACGGTGACCCGGATGCCGTCGGCACCGGTCACCACCCAGCTGTCGGCGGCGACGTCGGACATCGGCAGCGTCCGGATGGAGACCGGCGCACCGTCGTCGTCGACCGCGACGACCAGTCCGCAGTCCATCTCGGGGTTCTCGACCTCGAGCCAGCGACCCTGCAGCCGCACCTTCGTCGGGAGGTTGGTCGTGGAGTAGAAGCCGTCGGGGAAGACCCCGTCGAGCTCTGCCTGCGTCATCGACGCCTCACCGGGGTGGACCTGGTTGACCCCACGGGTCTGCAGCCGCATCAGCAGCCGCTGCAACGACTCGTCGTCGTCCGCGGTGAGGTCGATCGTGGCGGTCGAGGTGTCGCCGGCCTCGTGGCCGACGTCGATGTTGGTGATCACCCAGTCCCCGCCGTACTCGCGGATGTCGTCGAGGATGCGGCTGAGGATGCCGCTGTCCATCAGGTGGCCGGTGACTTCGACGGTCTCGTTGACGCTCACGTCGGCGACTCTAGGGGAGGCCGGGGCACCGTTCGAGAGGGGCGCGTCAGACCCGGGCGCCGTCGTCCCAGGGGTCGCGGCCCCCGCGCTTCATGGTCACCACGAGGTAGACGAAGCTCCCGACGAAGCCGGCCACGAGCGGGTAGCCCAGCCACGCCGGCAGGGAGACCCCTGCGAGCAGCGTGAACAGGAGCACGACCGGGATGCCGAGCACGGCCACCCACGGCAGGTCGCGGGGGAGGACCACCCGGGGGCCGGGGCCGGGGTCGGGCGGCACGAAGCGCTCCTGACGCTCGAGCTCGCCGTCCACCTGGTCGTACGTCGGCGCGAACGGCTCCGGGGCGAACGGCTCCGGGGCGAGGGGCTCCGGCTCGGGCGCCGACGGACCGGCCTCCGGCTCCTCGGCCGGCGGGTCCTCGACCTGCGGCCGCTCACCGTAGTTGGCGACGATCGCCTGCCAGGCGTCGTCGTCGCTGTTCGTGCCGCTCACGCGGTCGAGCGTACGTCAGTCGCGGGAGGCCGTGACCCGGCCGATGAACTCGGCGGACTCCGCGAAGATCGCCTCGGCGTCGTGGTCGAGCGTGGCCACGTGGTAGCTGTCCTCGAGCACCCGTCGCGTCGCGTCGCGCGAGGAGACCGCCGACATCACCGTCTCGGCCGACGAGGGGTCGATGACGTGGTCCTCGGTGGACTGGAAGTAGAGCAGCGGCGCGGTGACGCCGGGCAGGTCCGGCACGACCGCCCGCCACATCCGGGTGACCTGGTACAGCCCCCGGACGGGGAGCCGGGCGTAGCCGAGCTCGTCCTGGCCGGGCTTCTTGATGTCGTTGACCACGCCCTTGAGGGAGGGCACGAGCCGCTGCAGGACGGGCAGCGCCGCCAGCTCCTTGCGGGTGCTCGACACGAAGGGGTTGACCAGCACCACGCCGGCCACGTCGCCCGGACGCTCCTCGGCCAGCCGGAGCACCACCGCGCCACCCATCGACAGGCCCGCGACCACGACCGTCTCGCAGCTCCCGCGGAGCCGGTCCAGGGCGGCCGAGGCGGTGTCGTACCAGTCCGTCCAGGCGACCCGGTTGAGGTCCTGCCAGCGGGTGCCGTGACCGGGCAGCAGCGGCACCTCCACGGCGTACCCGAGCCCGGCGAGGTGCTCGGCCCACGGCCGCATCGAGGCCGGGGAGCCGGTGAAGCCGTGCACCAGCAGCACCCCGACGGCGCGGCCGTCGGTCCGGCTGGGATCGGCGGGGGCCGACCACGGCCGGGTCAGGGGGTGCGGGGCCGGCTCGTGCGGCACGGGTTTCGCCATGGCGGGATTGTGCACCACCCGTGGCCCTCGTGAGGGTGGGGTCCGACCGGGGGAGGGTCTAGAGTTCCGGCGTCGGAGTCGGACCGTCCTGGGAGGTCGCGCGGTGTTCTACTGGTTCCTGAAGTGGATCGCCCTCGGACCGCTGCTCCGGATCGTGTTCCGCCCCCAGGTCGAGGGGGCCGACCACGTCCCCGAGGAGGGGCCGGCGATCCTGGCCAGCAACCACCTCTCCTACGCCGACTGGCTGTTCATGCCGCTGACTCTGCAGCGCCGGGTCACCTTCGTCGCCAAGGCCGAGTACTTCACCACTCCGGGCCTCAAGGGCTGGTTCCAGAAGAAGTTCTTCTCCGGGGCCGGCCAGGTCCCGATCGACCGCTCCGGGGCCTCGGCGGCCGAGGGGGCGCTCAGCGCCGCCAAGCGGATCCTCGGTGACGGCGACCTGTTCGGGATCTACCCCGAGGGCACCCGCTCCCACGACGGCAAGCTCTACCGCGGCAAGACCGGCGTGGCACGGCTGGCGCTGGAGACCGGCGTCCCCGTGATCCCGGTCGCGGTGCTGCGCACCGACGTGGTCGCGCCCCCGGGCAAGAAGTTCGGCACCTTCACCCGCCCGGGCGTCCGGTTCGGCCGGCCGCTGGACTTCTCGCGCTACGAGGGCATGGAGAACGACCGGTACATCCTGCGCTCGATCACCGACGAGATCATGTACGAGATCATGCGCCTCTCCGGCCAGGAGTACGTCGACCTCTACGCCACGCGCGCCAAGGAGGAGTCCAAGCGGCTGGAGAAGGAGGCCAAGGAGGCGGCTGCCGGCGCGGTCCCCGCGGGGCCGCGCGACGAGAAGCGGGCGTCCTGAGCGAGCCACGGCCGCGCTGGCAGCTCTGGACCCGGCCCGACCTCGCGGTCGAGGACCGGATGTTCCGCGCGCTCGCGGTGCTGCGGGTCGTCGTCCTCGTCAACGCGGTCGCGCTCAACGTCTACCGCGCGGACAACTTCCGCCACCCGCTGGCGGGCGTGGTGTGCGTGGTCGTGATGATCGCCTGGACCGCCGTCGCGATCTGGGCGTACGCCGAGCCGCTGCGTCGCACCGCCTGGCTGCTCGGCGCCGACCTGGCCGTGGCCCTGTCGCTGATGCTGGTCTCGCCGCTGGTCAAGGGCGAGGGACTGCGCGCCACCATCCCGGGCTTCTGGGTGATGGGGGCGCTGCTCGCCTGGGCGATCTGGTGGCACACCCGGGGCGGCCTCGTGGCCGGGGTCGCCCTCGCCGCCGCGGACCTCTCGGTCCGCACCGACATCAGCCAGTCCAACTACGGCAACCTGTTCCTGCTGCTGATCGGCGGACCGATCGTCGGGTTCATGGCCGGGTCGCTGCAGCGGATGGAGGACCAGCGCGACGCCGCGCTGCGCGAGGCGGTCTCCGCGCAGGAACGGGCCCGGCTGGCGCGGGCGGTGCACGACGGGGTGCTGCAGGTGCTGGCGCTGGTGCAGCGACGGGGTGCCGAGCTGGAGCCGCTGTCGGCGGACTTCGGCGAGCTCGGCCGGCTGGCCGGGGAGCAGGAGGCCGCGCTGCGGTCGCTGATCCGCCAGCAGGACGGCCCGGCCGCGGCGGCCCCGACCGACCTGGCCGCGGCGCTCGAGGAGCTCACGCGGGCCGTCGGGCTCTCGGTCACCGTCGCCGGGCCCGGCCGCCCCGTGGTGCTGGCCGCACCCGTGGTCGACGAGCTCACGGCCGCGGTGCGCGCCTGCCTGGACAACGTGGCGACGCACGTCGGCCCCGAGGCGCCGGTCTGGCTGCTGCTGGAGGAGACTCCGGAGTCGGTCACCGTCACCGTCCGCGACGAGGGCCCGGGCATCGCGGCCGACCGGCTGTCCGAGGCCGAGGGCCAGGGCCGGCTGGGGGTCTCCCAGTCGATCCGGGCCCGGCTCACCGAGCTCGGCGGCACCGCCACGCTCGACACCGGCCCGCACGGGACGGAGTGGGAGCTCAGCGTCCCGCGTCGCCGTACCCTCGCACCGTGACCATCCACTCCAGTCACCCCTTCGCCGACCCCGACCCCGACCCGGTGCGCCGTCTCCGCGGCCGTCTGGGCGCAGGCGTGTCGCTCTGGACCGCCGGCGAGGGTGGCGACCGTGCCGGACTGACCGTCACCTCCGTGATGGTCGCCGGCGGCGACCCGGGGCGGGTGCTGGCGCTGCTGGACCCCGACGCCGACCTGACGCTCGCGCTCGAGGGGACCGGGCGGGCGGTGGTCCAGCTGCTCGCGTGGCGCCACCGGCAGCTGGCCGAGGCGTTCGCCGGCACCGCGCCCGCCCCCGGCGGTCCCTTCCGCACCGGTGACTTCACCGACACCCCCGCCGGGCCGCGGCTGGTCGACACCGAGGCCTGGGCCCTGGTCTCCCTGGAGGATGCGCGCGAGGTGGGGTGGTCGCGGCTGGTCACCTGCACCGTCGACGAGGTGACCGTGGAGGGGGAGGACGCCGAGCCCCTGCTCCACCGGCGGGGTCGCTGGCTCCGCCCGCGAGCGGCTCGCGAGCACTAGGGTCGACACCATGACGGGCACTGACGAGGGGACCGCCCGGCCGATCCGGGTGATGGTGGTCGACGACCACCCGATGTGGCGCGACGCCGTGGAGCGCGACCTGCAGCAGGCCGGCTTCGACGTCGTGGGCGTGGCGGCCGACGGCCAGCAGGCGATCGCGCGGTTCCCCGCCGCACGGCCCGACGTGGTCGTGCTGGACCTGCAGATCCCCGGCCCCAACGGCGTCGAGGTCACCGCCAACGTCCTCACCCACGACCCGTCCGCGCGGGTGCTGATCCTCTCCGCGTCCGGCGAGCAGGCCGACGTCCTCGCCGCGGTGAAGGCCGGCGCCACCGGTTACCTCGTGAAGTCCGCCCAGCGTGCGGAGCTCCTCGACGCCGTACGCCGCGTGGCGGCGGGCGACACCGTCTTCACCCCCGGGCTCGCGGGGCTCGTGCTCGGCGAGTTCCGCCGAATGGCCGACGCCCCGCCCGAGGAGGAGTCGGCCGACGCGCTCACCGAGCGGGAGACCGAGATCCTCAAGATGGTCGCCAAGGGCCTCTCCTACAAGCAGATCGCCGGCCGGCTGGTGATCTCCCACCGCACGGTGCAGAACCACGTCCAGAACACGCTGCGCAAGCTGCAGATGCACAACCGCGTGCAGCTGACCCGCTACGCCATCGAGCGGGGGCTCGACGACGACGGCGAGGACGCCGACGACCGCGACGACCTCGATGGGTGAGTGGCGGCTCGCCACGGCCGCCGACGACGCTGCGCTGACCGACCTCGAGCGCGCCGCCAACCTGCTCGCGCTCGCCCACGTCTTCCCGCCCGAGGCGCACCCCTTCCCCTACGACGGGGTCCTCGCCCGCTGGCGCGAGGTGCTGGCGCTCCCGGAGGTGGCGGTCGAGGTCGTCGACGGTCCCGGCCGGCTGGACGCCTTCCTGGCCCGCGACCCGGCCACCCTGCGTCACCTGGCGGTCCACCCCGACCGCTGGGGGGACGGTCTCGGCTCCGAGGCGCTCGCCCGGGCGACCGGCGCCGGCGCCACCCGGCTCTGGTGCCTCGTGGCGAACCACCGCGCCCGGTCCCTCTACGAGCGCCGGGGCTGGTCGCCCTCCGGACGGGAGCGGGCGGCGGAGTGGCCGCCCCGTCCGCGCGAGATCGAGTACGTCCGGGACGAACCGATCCCGCCCCTCGGCGCGTCTGAGGGATGACGGGACGGACGGGGGAGGGAACAGGATGGGGTCGGACCTCGAGAGGGAGTTCGAGGACTTCGTGACGGCGATGTCGCCACGGTTGTTCCGGGCGGCCTACGCGATCACGCGCGACCACCACCACGCCGAGGACGCGGTGCAGGTGACGCTGGGCAAGGCCTACGCCCGGTGGCGACGGATCGTCCGGACCGAGCAGCCGGAGGCCTACGTGCGCCGGATGGTCGTCAACGAGGTGCTCTCGTGGCGTCGCCGGCGTTCGTCGGGCGAGCTGCCGACGGCGGACGCCCCGGACGTCGCGACCGGGTCCCACGAGTCGTCGGTCGACGAGTCGGATGCGATGTGGCAGGCGCTGGGAGCGCTCCCGGCGCGGCAGCGTGCCGTGGTCGTGCTCCGCTACTACGAGCAGCTCAGCGAGGCCGAGATCGCCGAGACCCTCGGCGTGCGGCCCGGCACGGTCAAGTCGCAGTGCTCCGCGGCCCTGGCCAACCTCCGGCGGCAGTGGGAGCAGCAGACCAGGGAGGAGGAGCGGGTATGAGCTTCGAGGACACACTCACGCGCAGCATCGCCGAGCACGTCGACCGGGCCCCCGTGCCCAGCGTGGACGTCGAGCGGGTACGCCGGGCCGGCGAGCGACGTCGCGCCGGCCGTACCGCCGTGACGGCCCTCGTGGCGCTGGCCGTGGTCGTCGGCGGGACCGCCTGGGCGACCGCGGGGGGCGACGGCGGCCGGGTGGTGCGACCCGCCGGGTTGCCGGCGATGGACTTCGACGAAGGACTGCGCGCCTTCTACGACGACGGGCGGAGCGAGCTCCACGTCGGGGGACGGGCGTTCCCGCTGGGCCAGGCCGCCGAGCTCGACCTGACCGCTGCGGGCACGCCGTGGGGCGTCGTCTACTTCACGCCGGAGCAGGAGGCGCGGCTCGTGGCCGAGGACGGCAGCATCCGGCGGTTGGTCGCCGCCCCCTCCGACCCGGGCGACTTCCATCCCCGTGTGAAGCACGACGCGGTCGAGCCGCTCGCCGCCTGGCTGACGCGCGACGGGGACCGGGTGGTGCTGACGGTCTACCGGTTCGGCGAGGACGAGGGCGTCGTCGCGACCACCACTGTCCCCTGTGAGGGCACGGCGTGCGAGCGGCAGCAGGTGGCGGGCATCGACAGCGGCAAGGTCTTCGTCCGCGACACCCGGGGCGGCACCCTGGTCTGGGACGTCGCCGACCTGGCCGCGGCGCCGGTGGCACTGCCCACCTTCACCGTGGCCGACGTGCGCAACCGGGTGATGCTCGGCGACGGCGCCTGTTGCGGCGACGAGCCGCTCGGCCCCGGCTGGCGGCCGGTGCAGGCGCAGGGCGTGGAGTCGCTGCTCACCTTCGACGGCGCCCACGAGGTCTACTGGACCTCCACGCTGGCCGCCACCGGAGGCGGGAAGCCGCTGCGGCTCGACGTCCCCACCCGGGGTGGCGTGGAGTTCGCGGCGCTCGACTCCGACGGCTCGGTGATGGTGGCCGTCATGTCGCAGGACGGGACCGTCTACCACGACTGCGACGCCACCACGGGCGCGTGCGTGGAGTTCGAGCGGCTGGGCCCGGGGAGCGGGGACCCGGTCTTCCTCGGCAACGACATGTGAGCGGACCTAGGATCCGGGGGTGACCGCGGACCTGCTGGAGATCGCCGACGAGCTCTACGCGCTGCCCCTGGGCGACTTCACCGCGGCCCGGGACGCGCGCGCCAAGCAGCTCAAGGGCACGGACCTGGCCGCGCCGGTCAAGGCGCTGCGCAAGCCGTCGCTGGCTGCCTGGGTCGTCGACCTCCTCGTCCGACGCGACGCCGACCAGGTCGCGCAGGTGCTCGAGCTCGGGGCGGCGCTGCGGCAGGCGGCCGCGGGCATGCAGGGGGAGGAGCTGCGCGCGCTGACCCGGCAGCGTCGTCAGCTGACCGCGGCCGTGACGACCGGCGCCCGCACCCTGGCCTCCGGCGAGGGGGTCAAGGTGACGCAGGCCGTCGCCGACCAGGTCGAGGCGACGCTGACCGCGGCGATGCTCGACGCGCGCTGCGCCGACGCCGTGCGCAGCGGTCTGCTGGTCACGGCGCTGGCCTCGACGGGGATCGACGAGGTCGACCTCACCGCGGCCGTCGCCACCCCCGAGGCGCTCGGCTTCACGGCCAGCCGGACGCAGCGGCCGCCGCCCGACCTCCACGTCGTCCCCGACCCCGACGCCGACGAGAAGGCGCTGGCCGCCGCGCGCGAGGCGGCCGAGGAGGCCGACGCCGCGCTGACCGCGGCCCGTGGCTCCCTGCAGGAGGCGACCTCCGCCGTGGCCGAGCTGGAGGCCCGCGGCATGCAGCTGCAGGCCGAGATCGAGGAGCTGCAGCGTCGGCTGGCCGCGCTGGACACGGCGTACGAGCAGGTCGAGGAGGAGCTCGCCGACGCCGAGGACGCCCGCACCGAGGCCGCCGAGGAGGCAGCCGCGGCCGAGCGCGCCCACGCCGCCGCGCGGGACCGCCTGCAGGGGCTATCGACCTGAGGGCCGCCTGCCCAGCACCACCACGGGGAGCGCCAGTCCGAGGAACGTCCCGGGGTCGCTGACGCCGACCGGGGAGGTGCCGGCGGGGGCGGGGAGGGCCGTGGGCGGGAGCCCGAGCGGGAGCAGATCGGCCTCCGCGGCCCAGTCGCTGCCGCTGACGTGGTGGACGCCTCGGGTCAGCCGGGCGACGAGGTACGACGCGGCGCCTCCCACGACGTAGCGCCCGTCCAGCAGGTGGGTCCAGGAGTGCGGCTCGCCGGTCGCGAGCGCGGTCAGCTCCTGCACCACGTCCACCCCGAACGCCACCGGTCGGGCCGCGCCGAGGGTCTCCTCGTCCCACACGGCGAGCGAGTCGGCGACGGCGCTGACCCCGAGGCCCGTCGGTGGCCCGGCCAGCTCGGCGACGGCCGCCCCGGCCACGGCCAGCACCGCGCGCCACAGGTCGCCGGCCGCGACCAGGGTCGTGCCTCCCGGGCCTGGCTCGCCGGCCAGCGGCTCGCTGCTCCCACCCACCGGTCCCGCGTCGGGGGCCACGACCACGGCCGAGACCTGGTCGGCGCGGACGTGGAGCCGCAGCAGGGTCACCGCAGCCGTCCGCGGACGACGTCGAGCACCCGCTCGTCGATCCAGGCCAGCGCAGGGTCGACCCGCATCTCGTAGTTCTCGGTGCCGACCCAGGCCGCGAAGTCGCGGTGGCCGCGGGCGGTCGCGAAGTCCTGCAGCTCTCGCTCGAGCTCGGGGGTGACGGGGACCTTCTCCTCCTCGGTGGAAGCGGTGAGGTAGAGGTCGTTGAGCTCGAGCAGCCGGGTCAGCTCGGTGACCGGGTCGGGGTGGTCGTCCACCCGCAGGTCGACGGCGAGGTCGTCGCCCCCGCCGTACCCGGCGCCCTCACGGACGACGAGCAGGGCTGCGCTCTGGCGGCCGCGCCGGTCGCCGCCGGCGTCGTCCCCGGCGACCAGGGCCGCCAGCAGTCGCCGGCCCAGCGGCGCGTCGTCGTCGGAGGTGTCCCAGGCCGCCTGCATCGCCAGCACGACCTCCTCACCGGCCAGCACGTTGCCCTGGATCGCGACCCCCTCACCGGTCACGCCCCCCGCCCAGTCCAGGCAGGCCGCGCCGGTGTGGGAGACGGCCTCCCCGTCGAGGTCGACGAGGCCGACCTGGCGGTGGTCGCGGCCCTGGTCCTCCTCGAGCATCCGCTGCAGCGCGACACCCGCGGTGGCGCCCTCGTCGAGGTGGGCCAGGGCGATCCCCTTCCACGCGACGTTGGCGTCGGCCTGGGTCGCGATCGCGCCCACGCCGGCGACGGCGGCCGGGACCACGGACCCGACGCCGAGGAACTTCGAGGCCACGGCCACGCCCCACGCCTCGCCGTCGGCGGACCGGGCCACGATCGAGAACGTCATGGGCCGCACCCTAGCCGCGGCCCGAGGAGTGGAACGGTCGACAGCACCTCCGCCCGACCGCTAGCGTCGTGCAGCGTCGATGTGAACGTTCCAAGAACCGGGACGTTCCAGCCAGGTCAACCACTTCAGGAGAGACGATGCGCGTCGGAGTGCTCACCGGTGGGGGCGACTGCCCCGGCCTCAACGCCGTGATCCGGGCGGTGGTCCGCAAGGGCGTCAAGGTCCACGACTTCGAGTTCGTCGGCTACCGCAACGGCTGGCTGGGACCGCTCGAGGGCCACACCGTGGAGCTGGGCGTCCCCGAGGTGCGCGGCATCCTGCCACGCGGCGGCACGATCCTCGGCTCCAGCCGCACCAACCCGTTCAAGATCGAGGGCGGCGTCGAGCAGATCAAGGACAACCTCGCCGCCCAGGGCGTCGACGCCCTGATCGCCATCGGCGGCGAGGACACCCTCGGCGTCGCGACCAAGCTCGCCGACCTCGGCGTGAACGTGGTCGGGGTCCCCAAGACGATCGACAACGACCTCTCCGGCACCGACTTCACCTTCGGCTTCGACACGGCCGTCAACATCGCCACCGAGGCCATCGACCGGCTCCACACCACCGCCGAGTCCCACCACCGGGTGCTCGTCGTCGAGGTGATGGGCCGCCACGCCGGCTGGATCGCGCTGCACTCCGGGATCGCCGGCGGCGCCAACATCGTGCTGATCCCCGAGCAGCCCTTCGACATCGAGGAGGTCTGCCGGTTGATCGAGTCGCGCTTCGAGTCCCGCTTCTCGCCGATCCTCGTGGTCTCCGAGGGCGCCATCCCGAAGGAGGGGGGCAACATGACCCTGGTGTCGGGGGAGAAGGACGCCTTCGGCCACGTGCGGCTCGGCGGCATCGGAGACCGGCTGGCCCACGAGATCGAGTCCCGGACGGGCAAGGAGGCCCGCGCCGTCGTGCTCGGCCACGTCCAGCGCGGCGGGACGCCGACGGCCTTCGACCGCTGGCTCGCGACCCGGTTCGGGCTGCAGGCCGTGGACGCGGTCGCGGACGGCGAGTTCGGCACGATGATGGCGCTGCGCGGCACCGACATCGTCCGGGTCCCGCTCATCGAGGGCACCGGCGAGCTCAAGCTCGTCAGCGCCGCGGAGTACGCCGAGGCGGAGGTCTTCTTCGGGTGACCGGAGCCCGGCTCCGACGCACCGGCGCGTCGGGGCGGCAGGTGGTGGCGCGCGGGGGCCGGCTGGTCCACGATGGCGGGCATCCACATCTCGAGGGGGAGTGCCATGAGTGCCACCGCGCCGGCCACGCAGGACGTCAACGGCTCTGAACCGGACCTCAAGCGGGTCATCGGCCCCAAGCTGCTGCTGCTGTTCATCGTCGGGGACATCCTCGGCACCGGCGTCTACGCCCTCACCGGCAGTGTGGCGGGCGAGGTCGGCGGCGCCGCCTGGGCGCCCTTCCTCGCCGCCTTCGCCGTCGCGACGATCACCGCGTTCTCCTACCTGGAGCTCGTGACCAAGTACCCCCAGGCCGCCGGGGCGGCGCTCTACACGCACAAGGCCTTCGGGATCCACTTCGTCACCTTCCTGGTCGCCTTCGCGGTGATGTGCTCGGGGATCACGTCGGCCTCGACCGCGTCCAACGCCTTCGCCGGGTTCGTCAACGCCGGCTTCGCCCTCGACCTCGAGATCGGCGGGACCGGCCTGCTGCTGATCGCACTCGGCTTCATGGCGCTCGTGGCGGCGATCAACTTCCGCGGCGTGGGCGAGAGCGTCAAGGCCAACGTGGTGCTGACCATGGTCGAGCTCTCCGGCCTGCTGCTGATCATCGTGATCGGCATGTACGCCATGACGCAGGGCAACGTCGACTTCTCGCGGGTCATGGTCTTCGACAGCCCCAACGACAAGGGGACCTTCCTCGCCGTCACGGCGGCGACGTCGCTGGCGTTCTTCGCGATGGTGGGATTCGAGGACTCGGTGAACATGGCGGAGGAGTGCCAGAACCCGGTGCGCGACTTCCCCAAGACGATGCTCACCGGCCTCGGCGTCACCGGCGTGATCTACCTCCTGGTCTCGATCACCGCCGTGGCGCTGGTCCCGGTCGGTGACCTGACCAACGCCGAGCTCGGCCCGGCACTCAACCAGGTCGTCGCGGCCGGTGCCCCGGACCTGCCCTTCGACAAGATCTTCCCGTTCATCGGCATGTTCGCCGTCGCCAACTCCGCCCTGATCAACATGCTGATGGCGAGCCGGCTGCTCTACGGCATGGCCCGGCAGGACGTGCTCCCGCGGACCTTCGGCAAGGTCCACCGCAGCCGCCGGACGCCGTGGGTGGCGATCATCTTCACGACCCTGCTGTCCTTCGGCCTGATCATCTACGTGGTGCGGGCCAGCGCCTCCGAGGACGGCCTCGCCAACGTCACCCTGCTGGGTGGCACGACCGCGCTGCTGCTGCTGTGCGTGTTCACCATCGTCAACGTGGCGCTGCTGGTGCTGCGCACCGACACGGTGGAGCACGACCACTTCAGGGCGCCGTTCGTGATGCCGATCATCGGGGCCGTCACGTGCGCGTTCCTGGCCGGCCCCTGGGCCCGGGCCGACTCCGAGCAGTACCAGATCGCCGGTGGCATGATGCTGGTCGGGATCGTGCTGTGGGTGCTGACCTGGCTGGTCAACCGGGGTGCCCGCGCGCAGCGCACCGGGTTCCGCGACATCGAGCACATGGAGGACATGGACGACCAGGCCCGCTAGCGCGGGGCGAGGAGGCGTCCACGGGGGCCCGGCACTTCGGAGGGGCGGCCCCCCGCCCCGTACTCTGGGCAGGTGAACCCCAGCAGCATCCCCGACCTCGCCGCGCTGCACGCGATGGGCCCCGCCCAGCAGCCGACGTACGCAGACCCCGACGCCGTCGCGGCCGCGGTGGCGCGCCTGCGCACCCAGCCGCCGCTCGTCTTCGCCGGTGAGTGCGACGACCTGACCACCAAGATCGGTGCGGTCGCGCAGGGCCAGGCGTTCCTGCTCCAGGGCGGCGACTGCGCGGAGACCTTCGCCGGCGTGACGGCCGACAACGTCCGCAACAAGCTGCGGGTGCTGCTCCAGATGGCCGTCGTGCTGACCTACGCCGCGAGCGTCCCGGTCGTGAAGGTCGGCCGGCTCGCCGGCCAGTACGCCAAGCCCCGCTCCTCCGACCTCGAGACCCGCACCGTCGGCGGCGAGAGCCTGACCCTGCCGGCCTACCGCGGCGACGCCGTCAACGGCTACGAGTTCACCGAGGAGGCCCGCCGCCACGACCCGCAGCGGCTGGTCGACGTCTACCACGCGTCCGCCTCGACGCTGAACCTCGTGCGCGCCTTCGTCACCGGCGGTTACGCCGACCTGCGCCAGGTCCACACCTGGAACACCGACTTCGTGCGGGAGAGCGGCGCCGGCCAGCGCTACGAGGCGATGGCCAACGACATCGAGCGCGCGCTCACGTTCATGCAGGCGATCGGCGCCGACCCCGACGAGTTCCACCGGGTCGACTTCCACTCCAGCCACGAGGCGCTCGTGCTGGAGTACGAGCACGCCATGACCCGCATCGACTCGCGGACCGAGGCGCCGTACGACGTCTCGGGGCACTTCGTCTGGATCGGCGAGCGCACCCGTCAGCTCGACGGCGCCCACGTCGAGCTGCTGCGCCACATCAAGAACCCCATCGGGGTGAAGCTGGGCCCCACCGCGACCCCCGACGACGCGCTGGCGCTGGCGGAGAAGCTGAACCCGGAGAACATCCCGGGCCGGCTGACCTTCATCACCCGGTTCGGCGCCGGCAAGATCCGCGAGGGGCTGCCGACGCTGATCGAGAAGGTCACCGCGGCCGGCGTGCAGGTCGCGTGGGTCTGCGACCCGATGCACGGCAACACCTTCGAGGCTTCCTCGGGCTACAAGACCCGCCGCTTCGACGACGTGATCGAGGAGGTGCAGGGCTTCTTCGACGTCCACCGCTCCCTCGGCACCTGGCCGGGTGGGATCCACGTCGAGCTCACCGGTGACGACGTCACCGAGTGCGTCGGAGGGGGCGACCTGCTCGACGAGGCCGGCCTGTCCGACCGCTACGAGTCGGTGTGCGACCCGCGTCTGAACCGCGTGCAGTCCCTCGAGCTGTCCTTCCTCGTCGCGGGGATGCTCCGCCAGGTCTGACGCCTCACCCCAGCAGGGTGGCGATCCGCTCGGCCAGCACGGGAAGTGCGCGATCGATGGGGAGCCCGACCAGCCCGTCGTCGAGGTCGAGGCACTCCATCCACGCGGAGTCGAGCCGACCCCGGGCGTCCACGTCGATGACGAGGTCGACGCAGCCGTCCGGATGGTCCACGTCCGTGGCCCCGGTGGCGGCCGGGTGCCGGCGTACGACGGCCTCGGTGGCGGCACACCAGAGGACCTGCGCCGAGACGTGCCCCTCCTCGTCCGCCGGAGGGCTCGAGGAGCCGTGGTCGAAGGCGGTCCCCGCCAGCACCGGCTGGATCGAGGACCACACCAGGGCGCGCGTGCCGGTCATGTCCCCATCCTCCCCCGGGCCGCCGTGGACGGCGAGGGGTTTCCTGACAGGATCGGTCCCGTGATCGACCTGCGCAGCGACACTGTCACCCGTCCGACCGCGGCGATGCGTCGGGCGATGGCCGACGCGGAGGTCGGCGACGACGTCTACGGCGAGGACCCGACGGTGCGGGCGCTGGAGGAGCGGATCGCGGCGCTGTTCGGCCACGAGGCGGCCCTGTTCACGCCCACCGGGTCGATGGCCAACGTGCTGGCCGTGCGCGGCCTGGTCGCCCCCGGGCAGGAGGTGCTGTGCGAGTCCAGCGCCCACATCGCCCGGGCCGAGCTCGGCGCGCACGGGGCGATCGGGGGCGTCACGATGCGCACCTGGCTCTCGCCGGACGGCCGGCTCCCGCTGGACCTGGTGGAGCAGCTCCACGCTCCCGACCTGGGCCCCTACTTCGTGGCCACCGCCGCGGTCTCGGTCGAGAACACCCACAACTTCGCCGGCGGCGTGGTGGTGCCGCTGGAGCAGCTGCGGGGGCTGCGGGCCTGGGCCGACCGGGCCGGGACGGCCGTCCACGTCGACGGTGCCCGGATCTGGAACGCCCACGTCGCGACCGGCACCCCGCTGGCGGAGTACGGCGCGGTCGCCGACGCGCTGGCGGTCTGCCTGTCCAAGGGGCTCGGTGCCCCCGTCGGCTCGCTCGTGGTGGGCGCGGCCGACCTCGTGGCCGAGGCCCGGGTCTGGCGCAAGCGGCTCGGTGGCGGGATGCGCCAGGCGGGCGTGCTGGCCGCGGCGGGGCTCCACGCTCTCGACCACCACCTCGACCGGCTGGCCGAGGACCACGACCACGCCCGGCTGCTGGCCGAGGCCTGCGGCGTCGACCCGGCCGGGGTCGACACCAACATCGTCGTCGTCCCCGGCGACGACGCGGCGGGCTTCGTGGCCGCGGCCGCCGAGGCGGGCGTCCGCGTGAGCGCGGTCGGACCGCGCACCGTGCGGCTGGTCACCCATCTCGACGTCGACCGGAGGGCAGCCGAGCGTGCGGCCGCCGTCCTGTCGTCGTTGTCGGGCCTCAGCCCTGCGGCTGCTCCGGCGCGGTAGCCGGTCGTGAGGGGTCGCTCTGCACCCGCTGCCCGAGCTCACGCGCCCGGGACGCGACTCCGGTCAGCACGCCGGCCCGCCAGCCGAGGAGCAGGGAGACCAGCAGCGCCACCAGGGTCAGCAGCAGGGTCGACTGCCAGCCGAGCAGGCCGATCCAGCCCCACTGTTCGAACCCCTGACCACCGGCCTCACCCTCGATCTGCGCGTGGATCCCGGAGACCCGGACCAGGAACGGGGTCACGACCAGCACCGTCAGCACCCACCCCGCCAGCGTCGGCAGCAGCCGTCCTGCCGGCGCCCGGCGGGCGACCAGGTAGGTCAGGGTCGCGAGGACCAGCAGCATGACGACCGGAGCGGCCCACAGGCCCGGGGACTCCTCGGTGAAGTGGGCGAGGTGGTGCAGGTCGTCGACCCGGCCGTCGTCGCCACCGCCCCGGGTCCCGAAGGACCCGCCGGCCCCCAGCCCCAGCAGCCAGGTCCCCCCGCTGGCCAGCATCGCGAGGATCATCGCGATCGAGATCCGCAGGTCCTCGCCGCTGGCGTCGGTGGCCTCCTCGACCGCGTCGCCCCTGATCATCAGCAGTCCGAGCCCGACCAGGCCGACCACCGGGAGCAGCAGGCCCAGCACCCCGACGCCGTACAGCGGGGCCGCGACCCAGTCCCGGACCCGCTCCACCGGTGCCGGCCACCAGCCGCCTCGCACCAGGCAGCTCCCGGCGAGGACGACGAAGAGCAGCAGGAAGCCCAGGCCGAAGGCACCCGCCGCGTCGGCCGAGAGCGCCAGCCGGGTGTCGAACATCGAGGCCAGGTCGGCCCCCCAGCCGCGACCGAACTCGCGCGAGTCGGAGCGGAAGACCAGGGCGACCAGCATCAGGCCCAGGCCGAAGACCACCGCGGCACGGGCCGCGTCGGCGAGGGCGTCCAGGGCGCTGGTGTACCCGGCGGTCACCCGCCGGAAGACCAGGACCGCGACCGCGAGGGCGGCGATCGTGAGGGTGAGCGGGAACGCGCCGACCGAGGCCTGCGCCTCGAGCCCGAGCACGTCGGCCTCGGCGGTGAGGTCGGCGCCGAACGCGCCGGTCATCAGCACGGCGACCAGGGTCAGGGAGTTGTCGAGGCCGAAGTCGGTGGGCTTGCCGAGCAGGGCCACCACCACCGACAGCAGCCCGCTGGTCAGCAGCGCGGCGAGGGCCACCGCACCGGCGCCCAGCCAGTTGCCGACGAGCAGCCGGCCGAGGTCGATGCGGGGCACGACGGGACCGGTCGTGGAGGTCGCCGTCGCGGCGGCCGGCGGCGGCAACGTACGGGTCGACCGCGGCGCCTCGGACGCGAGCGGCCGGGTCTCCGACCCCGTGTCCGGGCCGGAGACCGGGCGGTCTGCGGCGGCTGCGGGGGTTCGCTGTGCTCCGCACTCGGGGCAGAACTTCGCGGTCTCGGGCGACGCCTGCCCGCATTCGGTGCAGAAGGGCATGGGGGGTCTCGCTTCCGTCGTGCTCGCTGGGCGGAGGACGGCGCGCGACCAGGGCCGGGCCGCAGGCCCGACACGATGGCGACGTTTCCCCCGTCTGGACCGATGGTCCGGGACGGGACTCTAGCGGGGTGCGGGGGAGGGCGTGGCCGTTCACCCCTCGACGTGGCGCGGCGTCAGCCGGTCGTGCCGACCAGGCTGACATCGCTGATCGCCGTGAAGTCGCGGGCGGCCCGGCCGCTGCCCGGCGCGGAGACCCGGGTCAGCCGCAGCTGCACCGCCTGCGTCTCCACCTGCTTCACCGTGACCGTCTGCACGACCGTGGTGTCGTCGAGGTCCTGGGTCAGGGTGGTGCCGTCGTCGAGCAGCCACTCGACGGCGAGCACCCGCCGGTTGCCGTGGTACCAGTCCAGCGGGCCGGAGGCGTCCTGCCCGACCTTGGCGTACCCGTTGATCAGGCCGACCTCCGTCAGCGTCGTGGGCTCGTCGAAGGTGAAGCTGATCGTCTCTCCGGTGGCGTCGCCCGGCGTGCGCCAGGTCGTCTCCGGCACGCCGTCGACCATGTTGGTCGCCTGGTAGCGCACCGCGTTCCCGCTGTTGTCACGGCTCGGTGGTGCGGCCGCCGGTGCGTCCACCTCAGCGAAGCGTGCCAGGTCGTCGGGGACCACCTGCGGCGCGGACGTCGCCTCCGTGGCGGTCTCTCGCGGCGTCGGCTCGCGGGACGCGCTCTCCGAGCGCTCCGGCCGGGCGGGGGTGGCACCCACCGGCTCCCCGGCGGGATCCTCACCGCCGCGGAGGAGCAGCCAGGCACCGAGACCGGCGACCAGTCCCATCACGACGAGGCCGGCCAGCCACGGCAGCCACGTCCGGGGCTGCGGGTCGCGGTGGCGCGAGGGCGCGGGTCCTCCAGCGGCGACCGGCGCGAAGGTGCGGGTCTGGTCGGTGGTCTCGCTGGTGGTCTCGTCGGTGACGGCCTCGGGAGCTGCCGCTTCCGCCTCGTCGGCGAACAGCGGGAAGCGTGCCTGCTCGGGGGTGGAGAGCGGGGCGGGCGGCTCCACGGGCGCGACGACCTTCGGCCGCTCCGCGGTGTCGGTGCGCCAGCCGTCGCCGGGACCGTCGACCGGGTGGCCGCAGTGGCTGCAGAAGTACCCGGCCGCGAGGCCGGTTCCGCACTGGGTGCAGGTGTCCATCACTCTCCTCCGCGCGACACGATAGAGGGCGTCGAGGTCAG
Organism: uncultured Actinomycetota bacterium; assembly: GCA_963795215.1. Classification (GTDB taxonomy): domain Bacteria; phylum Actinomycetota; class Actinomycetes; order Propionibacteriales; family Nocardioidaceae; genus Nocardioides. The sequence goes on along the minus strand of CAWCGW010000003.1, from coordinate 107,125 downwards.
CTCCGGCGGATCCGGTCGGCGGCCTGGGCGCGGCCGAGCTGCGGGGGCAGCCGACGACACGCCGAGGCCAGCTCGCGCAGCGCGGCTCCGTCCAGGGCCAGGGGACCGTCGCACAACGCCAGCTCGGGGTCCGGGTGGACGTCGACGATCACCCCGTCGGCGCCCACGGCCATCGACGCCCGTGACAGCGGCACCACCAGGTCCTTGCGGCCGGCGGCGTGGGAGGGGTCGACGACCACGGGCAGGTGGCTGGTCGCCTGCACCACCGGAACCGCCGAGAGGTCCAGGGTGGTGCGGGTGGCGGGCTCGAAGGTGCGGATCCCGCGCTCGCACAGCACGATGCCCAGGTTGCCGCGCTGGGCGACGTACTCGGCGGCCATCAGCCACTCCTCGACGGTGGCGGCCGTCCCGCGCTTGAGCAGCACCGGCTTCCCGGACCCGCCGACCGCCTGCAGCAGCCCGACGTTGCCCATGTTGCGGCTGTCGACCTGGAGCATGTCGGCGTGCTCCGCGACGACGGCGACGTCGCGGGCGTCCACCACCTCGGTGACGACCGGCATCCCGGTCGCCTCGCGGGTCGCGGCCAGGATCTCGAGCCCGCGGACGCCCAGCCCCTGGAAGGCGTACGGCGAGGTCCGCGGCTTGAACGCCCCGCCGCGCAGCAGCGTCGCCCCCGCCGACTGTGCCATCCGTGCCGCGGCGAGGGTCTGCTCGGCGCTCTCCACGGCGCACGGCCCCGCCAGCAGCGTGAAGGTGTCGGGGCCGATCGGCACCTGGTGCCCGGCCGGACCCACCCAGACCGTCGACCGCTCCGGGTGGTGCTGCCGGCTGACCAGCTTGTAGGGGTCGGAGATCCGGTGCACGTCCGCGACACCGGGCAGGGTGCGCAGGTTGAGGTGGTGGAAGGCGTCGATGTCACCGACCAGCCCGATGATCGTGCGCAGCACTCCCGTGGAGACGTTCGCCTCGCCGCCCACGGCCTCCACCCGGGCGACCACCTGCGCCACCTGCTCGTCGGTGGCGTCGGGGGACATCACGACGACCATGTCGCGAGGCTAGACCGCCAGGTGCGGCACCTCGCCCTCGATCTTGCGGCGTGGACCGGCCTCGACCAGCAGCATCGCGGCCAGCACCATCGCCCCGCCGAGCAGCATCCGGCTGCCCGCCGACTCCCCGCCGAGCCACACCGCGAACAGCGCGGCGAAGACCGGCTCCATGCTCATGATCAGCGCACTGCGCGTGGGGGAGAGGTGGGCCTGGGCCCAGGTCTGGGCCAGCAGTGCCCCGGCACCGGCGAAGACGGCCATGTAGAGCACCGCCAACCAGTCCTGCGCGGTCGGCGGCAGCACCAGCCCGTCGGGTGCGGTGGCCACCCCGCAGACCAGGGCGATCACGACCAGCTGCAGGATCGACATCCCCAGGGCGTCGCGGGGCCGCGACCAGGCGCCGAGACCGACGATGTGCAGCGCGTAGAGGATCGCCGAGACGAAGGTGAGCGCCTCGCCGTACCCGACCGCGAGGCCGTCCAGGCTCAGCACCCCGAGCCCGACCGTGGCCAGCAGCACCGCACCCCAGGTCCAGGCCGTGAGCCGCGTGTGCAGCAGCACGGCGGCGAGCAGGGGTGTCGCGACGACGTACAGGCCGGTGATGAAGCCCGAGACGCTCGCCGCGGTGTGCGCGAGACCCACCGTCTGCACGATCTGGGCCAGGCCGTACAGGACCCCCAGCACGATCGCGTGGCGCCGGGCGTCGGGGGAGAGCCGTCCGATCGCCCGCGGCGCGAGCAGCAGCATCAGCCCGGCCGCGATGGCGAACCGGACGGCCAGGAAGTCGGTGGTCGGGACCCGCAGCAGCAGGTCCTTGGTCAAGAAGAAGGTGCTGCCCCACATGGCGGTCACGGACAGCAGGGCGCCGGCCGCCAGCAGGGTGGTGCGCCGCTGCTCGCGCGGCTGCTCGGCGTTCACGACGGAACGCTATCGGCCCTCCGCCTCAGATCAGGTAGAGGGTGATGGTGGAGCCCTGGGGCACCATCGAGCCCGACTTCGGGTCGACCCGGAAGACGTAGCCGAGCCCGATGTGCTGCGGGGACTCCTTCACCTCGACCACGAAGCCCAGCGACTCCAACCGCTCCCGCGCGGCGTCGACGCCGGAGGCGATCAGCCCGCCCGGGACCTCGACCAGCTCCGGACCCCGGCTGAGCACGAGGCTGACGCGGTCGCCGCGGAAGAGGGTGCCGCTGGCGGGTGTCTGGCTCACGACGCTGCCCTCGGGGACCGAGTCGGAGTAGGCCGGGTCGGCAAGGTCCACCTCGAGGCCCTTGGCGTCGAACCACGTCTGCGCCCGCTCGCCGTCCTTGCCCGTCCAGTCGCGCAGCGTGATCGGTCGCGGGCCCTGGCTGACGACCACGTCGACGATCGTCCCGGGCTTGAGCGAGGTGCCGCGACCGGGGTCGCTGCCGATCACCACCCCCTCCTCGACGGTGTCGGAGTATCGGGCCACGGACTCGCCGAACTCCAGGTTGCGATCGGCGACCGCGTCCTGCGCCTCGTCCTCGGTGAGACCACGCAGCTTCGGCACCTCGTAGCGCTCCTTGCCCAGCGAGATCACGACCGTGACCGTGCCCGCGTCGAGGACCCGCTCACCGGCGCCGGGGTCGGTGCTGAGCACCTCGCCCTCCGGCACCGTCTCGGAGTACGCCGGAGTGCCGACGTCAGGGCTCAGCCCGGCCGCCTCCAGCTTCTTCACGGCGGCGGTCTCCTTGAGCCCGAGCACGCTCGGCGTCTGGGTCCAGCGCGCCCAGCCGAACCAGTAGGCGCCGACCCCCAGCCCGACGGCCAGCAGCAGGGCGAGCAGCAGCAGCAGCGGCCCGCGACGGCTGCGGCGGGGTCGGCGCGCCACGACCGGCTGGTCGCCGACCGGGGCAGGGGCGGGGAGGGGGACCGCGGTGTGCTCGTGCGCCTCGGTCGCGTGGGTGACGGCCTGGGCCGGCGTCAGCAGGGTCGCGAACTCGTCGGCGTCGAAGGGGTCCTGCTCGGTGTCCTCGGTGCGGTCCGCGGCGATCGGCCACGGGCGCAGGTCGGCGGCGAGCTCGGGGTCGGCCAGGTCACCCGCCGCGAGCGCGGCGGCGACCCGGTGCGCCTGGTGCAGCAGCACCCCGGCGTCGGCGGGCCGCTGGTCCCGGTCACGGGCGGTGGCGCGGGCGACCAGGGCGTCGACGTAGTCGGGCAGGCCGGGCACGGCCGCCGAGGGCGCCGGGACGTCCTCGTGGACGTGCTTGTAGGCGACCTGGATCGGCGACTCGCCCTCGTGGGGCTTCTGCCCGGTCAGCAGCTCGTAGAGCACCACGCCCGTGGCGTACACGTCGGCGCGGGCGTCGCTGCTGCCGTCGACGACCAGCTCGGGAGCCAGGTAGGAGACGGTGCCGATCAGGATCCCGCCGGTGGCGGTGTGCTGGGTGTCGGCACTGACCGCCTTCGCCAGCCCGAAGTCGGCGACCTTGACCCGCCCGTCGTCGGCGATCAGGACGTTCTCGGGCTTGATGTCGCGATGGATCAGGCCGGCGCGGTGGGCGTGGGCCAGGGCCGAGATCACCGGCTCGAGCAGCGCGAGCGCCTTGGCCGGCGTCATCGGCGCCTCCTTGCGGATGACGTCGCGCAGCGTGTGGCCCGGCACCAGCTCCATCACCAGGAAGACGGCGCCGTCGTCGTCGCCCTGGTCGAAGACACCGACCACGTTCGGATGGCTGAGCCGGGCGGCCGCGCGCGCCTCGCGGACGAAGCGCTGGGCGAAGTCGTCGTCGTCACCGAGGCCGGGGTGCATCAGCTTCACCGCGACCGTGCGGTCCAGCCGCAGGTCCCGGGCCTCGTGCACGCTGGCCATGCCGCCGCGGGCGATCCGGGGTCCGACGCGGTAGCGACCGTCGAGCAGCCGTCCCTCGATGGGGTCGCCGACGACACCCTGCTGGCGCTGCTGGCCTGCCTGGGCGCGCTGGTCGGACTGCACGTCGGCCCTCCTGGCTCCGGACGGGGAAGGATCCGGGGCTCCATCGTACGGACGCCGCGGCCGGGGCGTGAGTTGGCGGCTCCCCGGCGTGGCGCGGCGCGGAGCCGGGTGACAGCATGGGGCCATGTCCGCGCACGACCCGATCCCCCCCGAGGCCGAGGCCGACCTCGGCACCCTGGTCCCCGAGTGGCTCGACTGGAGCCAGGTGGGTGAGCGCCTCGGGGTGACGCCCGCCAAGGTGCGCACCATGATCCGCGACCACGAGCTGGCGGCGGCCGTCCCGTGGCCCGGCGCCGGACCGCGCGTCCCGGCCGAGCTGCTCGACGGCGGGGTCATCGTCAAGGGGGTGCCCGGCCTGCTGACGCTGCTGCACGACAAGGGCTTCGACGACCGGGAGTGCCTGGCGTGGATGTTCACCGACGCCGACCTCCCCGGTCGCGCGATCGACGCGCTGCGCGAGAACCGCGCCTCCGAGGTCAAGCGGCGCGCGCAGGCCCTGGGCTGAGCCGCCGATGACCGGCCGGCGGACCTGGGTGGGGCTGCTGGTCGCCGTCGCCCTGGCGCTGCTGCTGTGGTGGCAGTCCGACGGCAGCACGCCGGGGGCCGAGCCGGCTCCCACGCCGAACGCCGCCTCCGACGCTCCCACCACGGGGGCGACCGACCCCGTCAGCGGCCTGCCCGTCGTGGCCCTGGCCGACCTGCCGGCCGAGGCCGCCGACACGCTCGCCCGCATCGATGCCGGTGGGCCCTACCCCTACGACCAGGACGACGGCGTGTTCATGAACCGCGAGGGGCTGCTTCCCGAGCAGCCGCAGGGCTACTACCGCGAGTACACCGTGGAGACCCCCGGCTCCGAGGACCGCGGCGCCCGGCGGATCGTGGCAGGCGACGGGGGAGAGCTGTACTGGACCGACGACCACTACGCGTCGTACTCCGTGATCAGGAGGTGAGGCCATGAGCGGACTCGCGGCACTGCTGGCCGGCCACACCCCGCCCGGCACCTACTCCTGGCACAGCGGCCGCGACGTCGCCGAGGTCCGCCACACGGTCGAGCAGGCCGGCTGGCGCTTCGCCCACGTCGACGGGCCGACCGCCCGGACGAGGAGCGGGTTCCTCCGCGCCGTGGGGGAGGCACTGGCCTTCCCCCACTGGTACGGCCAGAACTTCGACGCCCTGGCCGACTGCCTCTCCGACGTCGACGGCGGCGAGGGGACCGTGCTGCTCTGGGACGGCTGGGCAACCCTCGCCCGCTCCGAGCCGCGGGCCTTCTCCGTTGCCCTCAGCGTGCTCGGGGGCCGCGTCGAGGCCGAACGGGGGAGCAGGTTCGCCGTGCTGCTGCGCGGCGAGGGGCCCGAGGTCCCCGGGGTCGCCCTGCTCGGGTGACGGCCGGGGCACCGCCGGACCGGAGCCGGGGTCAGACCACGCGGTCGGTGGCCGCCGCGGCGAGCTCGCGAAGCACGGCCCCGGCGTCCTCGCGGCCACCGGTGTGCTCCAGCGCCTCGAGCGCGTGGGAGACCAGCTCGCCGATGACCGCCTCCACCTGGCCGTGGGCGCCGCTCTCGTCGATCACCGCGCGCAGCCGCGCGAGCAGGTCGGGGGACAGCGCGGTGCCGAGGCTGGCGTCGAGCAGCGCGGCGTCCTCGGTGGGGGCCGCGTCGAGGGCGAGGGCGACCAGCACCGTGCGCTTGCCCTCGACCAGGTCGTCGCCGGCGGGCTTGCCGGTGGTGGCGGCGTCGCCGAAGACCCCGAGCAGGTCGTCGCGGAGCTGGAAGGCCTCCCCGAGCGGCAGCCCGAACGCCGAGAGCGCGGCGAGGTCGGCCTCGGTCGCACCCGCCAGGGCTGCGCCGATGTGGAGCGGGCGCTCGATCGAGTACTTCGCGGACTTGTAGCGCAGCACGGTCATCGCGGCGTCGACGTCGGCCCGGCCGCGGGCCTGCACCGAGACGTCGAGGAACTGCCCGGTGATGACCTCCGAGCGGCACAGGTCGAAGACACCCATGGCTGCGGCCACCCGCTCCAGCGGCAGGCCGCAGCGGCGCAGCAGCTCCTCGGACCAGCTCAGCAGCAGGTCGCCGAGCAGGATCGCGGCGGCGGCGCCGTACTGCTCGGGGTCGCCGCGCCAGCCGTCGCCGCGGTGCTCGGCCTCGAAGCCGCGGTGGGTGGCCGGCCGGCCGCGCCTGGTGTCGGAGGCGTCCATCAGGTCGTCGTGCACGAGCGCGCTGGCGTGGAGCAGCTCCAGGGCGGCGCAGGCGCGCAGCAGCGGCCGCTCGTCGGCGGGGGCGGGAGCCAGGCTGCGGTAGCCCCAGTAGCAGAACGCCGCGCGGAAGCGCTTGCCGCCGCTGACGCTGGCCCGCGCCTCGGCGAGCAGCCGCGAGGCGTCCGGGCCGAGCGGCTCGAGCCGGGAGGACATCTCGTCGAGGAACTCCTCGAGCACCGCCTGGATGCTCGCCCGGAAGGCGGTCCCGTCCCAGCTCGTCACCCGGCGAGACTAGCCAGTGGACAGGGCCCGGCCGGACCCCCACCCCTTTCGTAGGATCGAGGGTGTGAGCACCGACCGTGGCCGGGGCATGGCCGACCTGATCGCCGAGGGCGAGCGGTCGTTCTCCTTCGAGTTCTTCCCACCCAAGGACGAGGCGGGCGAGGAGCAGCTGTGGGCCGCGGTCCGGGCGCTGGAGCCCTACCGGCCCACGTTCGTCTCGGTGACCTACGGCGCCGGTGGCTCCAGCCGCGGCACGACCGTGCGGATCACCTCCCGGATCGCCCGTGAGACCACCCTGCTGCCCGTCGCCCACCTGACCTGCGTCGGCCACACCCGCGAGGAGCTCGACGCCATCCTCGCCGAGTACGCCGCCGGCGGCGTCCACCACGTGATGGCGCTGCGCGGCGACCCCGAGGGCGGTCCCGGGGCGGAGTGGACCCCCACCCGGGGTGGCCTGGAGTACGCCTCGCAGCTCGTCGAGCTCGCGGCGGCGCGCGACTTCCGGGTCGGCGTGGCGGCGTTCCCCGAGAAGCACCCCGGCTCGCCCTCGCTCGACCACGACGCCGACGTGCTCGTCGCCAAGGCGCGGGCGGGGGCGGAGTTCGCGATCACGCAGATGTTCTTCACCGCCGAGGACTACTTCGGGCTCCTCGAGCGGGTCCGGGCCCGCGGGGTGGACATCCCGGTGCTGCCGGGCATCATGCCGATCCTCAACCTCGCGGCGATCACGCGGCAGGGGGAGCTGATCGGCACCGAGGTCCCGGCCGCCGTCGTCGACCGGATCCGCGAGCACGAGGGCGACCCCGCCCGGATGCGCGCCGAGGGGATCGCGCTGGCGACCGAGCTCTGCGACGACCTGCTGGCCGGCGGTGCCCCCGGCCTCCACTTCTACACGCTCAACCGGTCCCGGGCGACGCTGGAGATCTTCGAGCGGCTCCGGATCACCGTCTGAGCCGTGCCGGTCAGGCCGGGCCGACCAGCTGCGCCACGAGCGCGGCGGAGAGCCCCACGAAGGGGACCTGCCCCCCGGGCGTGGCGTGCGCCCCGGCGGCGTACACGCCGGGGACGGGGGTGCGCGGACCGAGCCGGTGGCGCACGGTGCCGCGGCCCTGCCAGAGCACGCCCATCGAGGACCCGCCACCCTCCACCTGCACCCGGGGGGAGCGGTCGACCCGGACGACCACCCGGTCGCGGACGTCGACGTGGTGCCGGGCCAGGGCGGTCACGAGGTCCTCCGCGACCTGTCCGCGTCCGTGGAGGGTCCAGGCGACGTGGCCCGCGGGTGCCCGGCCGCCGCCGCGCACCACGATGGTCGGGTCGCCGTGCAGCACCAGCTCGTGGCCGACCTCCGGCACGGGACCGACCAGGCCCAGGTGCGTCACCACGGGCGGGATCGCCGGGAGCGTGCGCCTGACGTGGGGCGCCAGGGTCGGGAGCAGCCGCGGGTCGATCGCACACACGACCACGTCCGCGTCGACCGGACCCGTGGCCGTCAGCACCCCCACGACCCGGCCCTCGCGCACCACGAGGTCCTGCACCCGGGTGCGGGTGTGCACCTCGACGCCCCGGGTCGCCAGCCGGCGGGCCAGTGCCTCGCCGATGCCGGCCAGGCCGCCGGCGACCGTCCAGCAGCCGAACCGCTGCTCGAGGTAGGAGTGCAGCCCCAGCCAGGCCGGGACGTCGCGCAGGTCGTGGCCCTCGGCGACGAACCGGTGCCCGGCGACCTGCCGGAGCCGCTCGTCGCGGAAGGTGCGCCGCAGCCGCTTGTGGAGCGTCTCCCGGTCGTCGAGGACCCGCGCCAGCTCGCGCGGCAGCGACCCGGGGGTCCACGGCACCTCGAGGTAGTGGCGACGCAGCGTGTCCCAGGTGTCGGCGTAGGAGCCGACGTGGTCGGCCCACGCCTGCCCGAGGCCGCCGCCCAGACGGTCGAACGCCGCCAGCTGGGCGGCGCGCGATCCGCCGGGCAGCCGCAGCTCGGTGCCGTCGGCGAAGCGGTGGTGTCGCACGATCTCGACCGGCTGGAGGTCGAGCTCCTTCTCCAGCGGCCGCCCGGACTTGCGGAACAGGTCGCGCAGCACGGCGGGCAGCAGCGTGCCGTGGGCTCCCCGGTCCCAGGCGAAGCCCTCGGCCTGCTCGAGGGAGAGCGCCCCGCCGAGCTGGTCGCCCGCCTCCAGCAGGCTCACCTCGTGGCCGAGCTTGGCCAGCCGGACGGCGCTCGCGAGCCCGCCGAGCCCGCCCCCCACCACGACGACCCGCATGGGCAGAACCTATCCGGAGCCGCGCACGTCGCGAGCCGCGGTCAAGGTCCCGAAGTCGCTGCCGTGCTCGCGGTCGAGGTGCTCCATCAGGGCGACGTTGAGCGGCGCCAGCCGCGCGCCCGGCCGCATCGAGCCGCACGGGTCGACCTTCGCGAAGCACCCGGTGGCGGTGTCCGAGAGCACCAGCCGGTCCCCGGTCTCCCGCTCCGCCCGCCGCAGGACCGGACGGCCGCGGTCGTCGGGGAGCACCACCACGTCGTAGGCGTCCTCCCCACCCACCACGACGCCGTCCGCCACCGCGACGGGCTGGCCCGAACGGTGCTCGTCGAGCAGCGGTACGACCGACTCCACGTCGGCCGCGGTGAGGCCGGTGTCGTGTCCCGCGAGCAGGGCCAGCTGGAGCAGCGAGAGGAACCGGAGGTCGACGGACCCGGCGGTGGAGAGCCCCGCCGGCATCCGCGTGTTGAGCTCGGTCGGCAAGAACCCGTCCGCGGTGAGCACGCCGTCGACACCGAACGCGCCCGCGTAGGAGGAGGACTCGCGCAGCTGCTCACCCACCCGTCGGGCCACCGCCCGCATCTCCTCGCGGTCGGCGGGGGCGGGGTCCCACCAGCTCGACACCCCGCCGTAGACGAAGCGCCGGGTGGTCTCCTCGCGGAGCGTGGCGATCTCGACGGGGCGCAGCGCCGCGGTGCCGTCGGGCAGCACGAAGCCGTGGATCGAGCACGGGACGCCCTCGAGGAACGGCATCACCCGCACCCGGTCGCAGCGCGGCAGGAAGAACGCCCGCGCGGCCGCCGCGTCGGCCGCGTCGCGCACCCAGCGCACGTAGTTGCCGCCGCCGTTGAAGCCGTCGCGGGCGTCGCCGGACCACACGGTGCCCCATCCCGTGTCCAGCCCGCTGGCCGGCCCGGAGGTGGCGTCGCGCGGGTCGTCGTCGAGCCGGACGACGCGGTGGGGTGCGGCCGCGACCCCCGCGGCCGCCCAGATCTCCTCGGCGAGCAGCTTGTCCTCGAGCCGGAGGAACGCCCGGGGACGGCCACCGAGCACCGGCCGGCCCAGGATGGGCTCGTCGCTGGTCACGAACGGCCCCGGCCACCACACCCCCTCGGCTCGGGGGTCGAAGGCCTCGACGGCGTCGACCACGACCGGCGGCAGGGTGCGGACGACCCGGTCGAGGGTGCGGAACTCCTCGGTGACGGAGGCGGCCCGGGGCAGGGTGACCGGAACGGCGGTGTACTCGTGGGGGGCGGGGACGGGTCCCGCGCCACGCCCGGTCGTGAGGACCAGCACCGGACAGCCCAGCCGGCCGAGCCAGCGGACGGTGCGGGTGTGGACGGCCAGCACGCCCGGACCCAGCACCACGGGCCGGCCCGCCAGCACCGAGCCGAGTCGGGCGGCGACCCGCTCGCGCTGGTCGGGGTCGACCAGGTCGACGGCGGGCCCGGCGGTGCTCACGACCGCCTCAGTCGACGTCGATCTCGGTGGCGCCGGTGAGCGCCAGCAGCTCCTCGACCGTGGTGGAGAAGACCGCGGCGGGGTGGCCGGCCGCGGCCCACACGACCTCGTGGCGACGCAGCCAGGAGTCGAGGTAGGTCGGCACCGGAGCCGGGTGTCCGATGGGGGAGACCCCGCCGATGACCTGACCGGTGTGGTGCCGGACGAACTCCGCGTCGGCACGGCCGAGCCGACCCGAGCCGATCCGCTGCGCGGTGGCGGCGACGTCGACGCGGTGGGCCCCGGAGGTCAGGATCAGGATCGGGCTACCGTGGTCCCCAGGATCGGACTCGAACACCAGGCTGTTGGCGATCGCCCCCACCTCGCAGCCCAGGGCCTCTGCGGCCAGGGCAGCGGTGTGGACCGACGCAGGCAGGATCACGACCTCGCCGGTCCCGCCGCGCCGGGCGTGCTCCTCACGGAACCGGGTGATCCCGGGATGTTCGGTCGACATACTGCGAGCCTACGAGAGAACGGGGACCACATGGGACGGCAGCGTCCGCGGGCGGTGACGAACGCGCTCCGGGTCCAGTGGGCGATCGTGGCGGTGGGCACGGTCAGCGCGGTGCTGGCGGTGGTGAGGCGCGAGGACCTGCTGATGTCCTGGATCGCCTCCAACCCCAACGCGCAGACCTACTACGACCAGGGCGGCATGGCGGCCCTGGAGCAGAGCTCGATCTCGATCCCGGCCTTCGTGCCCGTCGCGGTGGTCTCCTTCATCGTCTACGCCAGCCTGGCCTGGGTGATCGGGGCGCTGTTCAGCGCCGGCCACCGCTGGGCCCGCTGGTCGCTGCTGGCGCTGGCCGTCTCGCTGCTGTTCGCCTCCTACGTCGTGGCGCAGGCCTCGCTGCCGACCGTGTTCGTGGTGCTCGGCGCACTGGCCGTGGGGCTCGACCTCGTCCTGGTGTGGTTCCTCCTCCAGCGCGACGCCGGGGAGTGGGTGCGGGCCGCCGGGCTCGCCGAGGAGCACCAGCACGCCGGCTGAGACCGCCCGCCCGCCCGGCCGCCGGTGCTGCTCGACCGGTTCTCTGCCCGGTTCTCTGCTCGGTTCCCTGCCCGGTTCTCCGCCGGTTCTCCGCTGTTCCTTGACGGCCTGTCGGGGGAGCGGTGTACCGTGAGGGTGTTCGAACATCTGTTCGAACACCCCGGTGGGGCGACCTCGACCCCCGCCCCACCGGGCCGGCGAGAGGAGCAGGCCCGTGAGGCGGTACGACGACCCCGTGGAGGTGCGGCGCGGCTGGGTGGAGGGCCCCGGTCACCGCGGTGAAGGACCCGAGCAGTTCCTGTGGCGGGGGCGGCTGTGGAAGGTCCGTGCGGTGCTGGCCCACTGGGTCGAGACCGGCCCCTGGTGGCAGGCCGCGGGGGTGCGGGCCGTGATCGGCTCCGACGACCTGCCGGCCCCCGATCAGCAGTCCGAGCCGGAGTCCGAGCAGGAGTCCGGTCAGGAGTCCGGGGGAGCGACCACCGACCTGCTCCTCGAGCGCGAGCTGTGGCGGGTCGAGGCCGGCCGCGTCGGCGACAGCGGGGTCTTCGACCTGTCCTTCGACTGGACCCACGGCAGCTGGCAGCTCGTCGGCTGTCTCGACTGAAGGGCTCGACTGAAGGCTCGATTGATGGCTCGACCGAAGGCTCGACTGAAGGCTCGACTGAAGGGGAGATGAGATGACCGACCACATGACCGGCACGAGCAGGCCGGCGGGTCCCTACCTGCTGCCCGCGACCACCCACTCCTACCTCGGCCGCGCCGCGGAGTCGCTCCAGGAGGCGATCACCGCCCCCGACGTCCCCACCCGCTACGCCTGCGCCCACGTCGCCGCGCTCCGGGCCGCCGCCGCCCTGCTCGCGGCCCGGGCCCGCCCGGCGCCGAGCCGGCGCCGCCCCCAGCGCAACGCCTGGGTGCTGCTCGCCGAGGTCGCGCCCGAGCTGGAGGAGTGGGCCCGGTTCTTCGCCGCCGGCGCGGCCAAGCGGGCAGCGGCCGAGGCGGGCTCGACCCGCGCCGTCACCGAGCGGGAGGCCGACGACCTGGTCCGTGACGCCGACCGGTTCCTGGCCGTCGTCGAGCAGTCGCTGGGGATGGTCCCCCACACGCCGCTCGGGAGCCGGATCCCGGTGGCCTCCAGTGCCTGACCCGTTCGTCCACCTCCACGTCGCCTCCGGCTACTCCCTCCAGTACGGCGCCTCCCACCCGCACGCCCTCGTGGAGCGGGCGGCCGAGCAGGAGATGGACACCTTGGCGCTCACCGACCGTGACGGCACCTACGGCGCGGTCAAGTTCGCTCGGGCCTGCCAGCAGGCCGGGATCCGGCCGGTGCTCGGGGTCGACCTCGCGCTGGCGCCCGACCCGGCACCGGGGGTCGGCCCGGTGGGCAGGCGGGAGAGCGCCCGGGGTCCCCGCACCCCGGTCCGAGGCGGCGCGTTCCGCGACCTCCCCACCGGCCGGGGCGGTGCGGGCCGGGTGCGACTGCTCGCCCACGCCGGTGGCCCCGGTGGGGGTGCGGCCGGCTGGGCGGCGATCTGCCGGCTGGTCTCCGCGGTCCACCTCGCCGGCGAGCGGGGGCGACCGCTGGCCACCCTCGACCTGCTCGCGCCCCACCTCGAGGGCGGTGACGTCGTGGTGCTGCTCGGCCCCGACTCCCCGGTGGGCGCCGCGGTGACCCGGCGCCGCGACGACCTCGCGCTCGCAGCGCTCGCACCGTGGCGGGAGGTGGTCCCGGCCGGCAACCTGCTGCTCGAGCTGGTCAGCCACCGGCTCCCGGGGTCGGGAGGTGACTGGGGTCCCGGCACCTCCGTCCACGCCGCCCGCACGGCCGGGGTGGCCCGGGCGGCCGGGCTCGGCACGGTGCTCACCAACGCCGTCCGCTACGCCGAGCGTCGCGACGCCCCGACCGTCGACGTCCTCGACGCCGCCCGCCGGCTGGTGGCGCTGGACCGGCGACACCTCGATCGTGGCAACGCCGAGGGCTTCCTCAAGTCCGGCAAGCAGATGGCCGAGGTGGCCGAGGAGGTCTGCCGGCTCGCCGGCCAGGCCACCGACACCGATCGCGAGGCGGACCGGCTGCTCGCCGCCACCCGCGCGCTCGCCGACCGCTGCGCGCTCGACCCGCGCGACGACCTCGGGCTCGGGGTCGTCCACCTGCCCGAGCTGCGGGTCGGCTCCGGGTTCGAGGCCCGCTCCGCCCGGACCGCGGCCACCGGGGTGGGGCCGGCCGACCTGCTGCTGCGGGAGCGGTGCGAGGCGGGGATCGGCCGCCGCTACGGCTCGGCCCCCCGGCAGCGGATCTGGAAGCGGCTCGACGACGAGCTGGAGACGATCCGTGCGCTCGGCTACGCCTCCTACTTCCTCACCGTCGGTGACATCACCGACCTGGTCCGTGACCTCGGGGTGCGCGCCGCGGCCCGGGGATCGGGTGCCGGCAGCCTGGTCAACTACCTGATCGGCATCTCCGGGATCGACCCCATCCGTCACGACCTGCTGATGGAGCGCTTCCTCTCGCCGCTGCGCCACTCCCTGCCCGACATCGACCTCGACGTGGAGTCCGCACGGCGGCTGGAGGTCTACGAGGCGATCCTCGACCGTTACGGCGGGGAGCGGTGCGTGTGCGTCTCGATGATGGACACCTACCGGGTACGCCATGCCGTGCGCGACGTCGGTGGCGCGCTCGGGATGCCACCGGGCGAGATCGATGCGATCGCCAAGGCCTTCCCCCACGTCCGCGCCCGCGACGCGAGGATGGCACTGCGCGACTTGCCCGAGCTGACCGCCAGCGGGCTGACCCATGGCCGGCTCGACCTGTTCTTCGACCTCGTCGAGCGGCTCGACGGACTGCCCCGCCATGTCGCGATGCACCCCTGCGGGGTGCTGCTCTCCGATGCCACCCTGCTCGACCGGACCCCGGTGGAGGCCTCCTACGCCGGCTACCCCATGAGCCAGTTCGACAAGGACGACGTCGAGGACCTCGGTCTGCTCAAGCTCGACGTGCTCGGCATCCGGATGCAGTCGGCGATGGCGCACGCCGTGACCGAGATCCGTCGGGTCGACGGCGTCGAGCTCGACCTCGACGACGAGGCCCAGGTGCCCTTCGACGACGCCGAGACCTTCGCGATGATCAGCTCGGCGCGCACGCTCGGGGTGTTCCAGATCGAGTCACCCGGCCAGCGCGAGCTGGTCGGCAAGTCCGGGATCGGCTCCTTCTCCGAGATCATCACCGACATCTCGCTGTTCCGTCCCGGGCCGGTCAAGAGCGACATGATCACCCCCTACCTCGAGGTCAAGCAGGGCTGGCGTGACGTCTCCTACCTCCACCCCGACCTCGAGCCGATCCTGCGGGGCACCCACGGCGTGGTGGTCTTCCACGAGCAGGTGATCGAGATGATCGCCTGCTTCGCCGGGATCTCCTACGCCGAGGCCGACGAGAAGCGTCGGGCACTCGGCGACGTCGAGGGGATGGCCGAGACCCGTGCCTGGTTCTTCCCGCGCGCCCTCGGGCGTGGCTACCCGCTGCCGGTGGTGGAGCGGGTCTGGGAGGTGCTCGCGGCCTTCGCGAGCTTCGGCTTCTGCAAGGCCCATGCGGCGGCCTTCGCCCTGCCGACCTACCAGTCGGCCTGGCTCAAGACCCACTGGCCGGCACACTTCCTGGCCGGTGTCCTGACCCACGACCCGGGGATGTACCCCAAGCGGCTGATCCTCGACGACGCCCGGCAGTGCGGCGTCGCCGTGCTCGGCCTCGACGTCGACCGCAGCGCGCGCCACTACGCCGTGGAGCCGCTGCCCGGCACCCCGGTCGGCTACGGCATCCGGCTGGCGCTCGACGAGGTCAAGGGGATCAGTGCCGCCGAGGCCGACCGGGTGGTCGCGGCCCGGCCCTACCACTCGCTGACCGACTTCTGGCACCGTGCCAGGGTCTCCCGACCGGTGGTCGAGCGGCTGGTGCTGACCGGGGCCTTCGACCGGCTCTACGGCATCGGCTCTCCCGACCAGCCGACAGACCAGCCGACAGTCCAGCCGACAGACCAGCCGACAGTCCAGCCGGCCCCCGCCAGGACCGCCAGCACCACGCGGCGCGACCTGCTGCTGCAGGTGATGGAGCTCGACCGCTACGGCCGCTCCCTGGACCGCGCGGTCCGGGGCCGCGGCCTGGGGGCGCGGCGACGTCCCGCCCCCAGGCCGGGGTCGACCGCCCACCCGGTCGCCGACGTCGCCGGCCGCAACAGCACCGACCCGCTGGACCGGGAGGCCGCGCCGGCGACCGAGCGTCACGCGCTCGCCGACGGCGGGGTCTGGGCGCGCGCCAGCGCGCAGTCCCGGGCGAGCGTGGAGCCGGCTCCCGTGGCCTCGGTGCAGCTCTCCCTCGACCTCGGGGACCGACCCGGCGAGGGGGAGGTCTCCGGGTTGCCGGAGATGGACGAGGAGGAGCGGCTGCGGGCCGAGCTGGAGATCCTCGGCCTCGACGTCAGCAGCCACGTGGTCGACCGCTACGCCGACTTCCTCGAGGAGCTCGGCACCACCCGCAGCCGTGACCTGCTCGCCCGCCGGAGCAAGGCCGAGCTGCTGGTCGCGGGGGTGAAGGTCGCGACCCAGACCCCGCCGGTGCGCTCGGGGCGCCGGGTCGTCTTCCTCACCCTCGACGACGGGACCGGTCCGGTCGACGCCACGTTCTTCGAGGACGCCCAGGGTCCCTACGCCGCCACCGTGTTCGGCTCCTGGCTGCTGGTCGTCCGCGGCGAGCTGCGCCGGACCGGCTACCGCGGGGTCTCGCTCCGCGCGACCGGGGCCTGGGAGCTGCCGGCGCTCCACGAGCTGTGGGAGCGCGAGGGGATCGGCGCCGTGCAGGAGGTGCTCACCGCCGTGCCGGAGGGGTTCCGGGGGCCGGCCCAGCAGCGGGTGCTGGTCCACTCCAGCGGGTTCCGGATGTCGCCCTACGCCGACATCAAGCCGGCCGGCGAGGCACCCAGGGACGTCGCGCGCAAGCTGGCGGTCGAGGCGGACCGCTCCGGTCCGTCCCGCACCCTGTGGCACCGCAGCCCGGGGAGCCCCGGGTGAGGGGCGCCGGGTGGGGGCCCGCCCGGGGAGCGGTGGCCCGGACGGCGTGGGGCAGGCACCCCCTAGGGTTGGTCCCATGCCGACCAGCAGCGGATCTGCGAGCGAGCGCCGCAGCGCGGCCCGGACCGCCGTGGTGTGGGCCGGTCTCCAGCCGGCCCTGGACCGTGCCCCCGGCCAGGACGTGCTCGACATCGGCGGCGGCACCGGCGGGTTCGCCGTCCGGGTGGCCGGTCTCGGACACCGGGTCCGGGTGGTCGACCCCAGCCCCGACGCCCTGGCCTCCCTCGACCGGCGCGCCCGCGAGCAGGGGGTCGAGGTCGCCGGTCAGCAGGGTGACCTGTCCTCCCTGCTCGACGTCGCCGAGCCCGGCAGCGCCGACGTGGTGCTCTGCCACGGCGTCCTCGAGGTCGTCGAGGACCCCGTCGCCGCGCTCGCCACGATCGCTGCGGTGCTGCGCCCCGGCGGCGTGCTCAGCCTGCTGGTCGCCCAGCGCCACGCGGCCGTCGTCGCGCGGGCCATGGCCGGCCACTTCGAGCAGGCGCGTGCGCTGCTCGACTCCCGCGAGCCGACCGGACGCTCGGGTCGCCGCTTCACGCGCGAGGAGCTCCAGCAGCTGCTGGCCGATGCCGGGTTCGACCTCGGCGCGGTCCACGCCGTCCGCGTCTTCAGCGACCTGGTGCCCGGCACGCTGCTCGATCTCGAGCCCGGAGCCACCGCGGCGCTGCTGGAGCTGGAGCAGGCGGTCTCCGAGCGCCCCGAGTACGCCCCGCTCGCCGCGCAGCTCCACCTCCTCGCCACCCGCTGACCGCTCCCTCGACCTGAGGGGGGCGCCGTGAGCGATCCCTCCTGGGACTGCCCGGTCCTCCACGTCGACATGGACGCCTTCTACGCCTCGGTGGCGACCCGCGACCGACCCGACCTCGCCGAGGTCCCGGTGGTCGTCGGCGGCGGCAGCCGCGGCGTCGTGCTCTCGGCCAACTACCTCGCCCGCAGCTACGGCGTGCGCTCGGCGATGCCGATGACCCGCGCCCGGCGGCTCTGCCCGCAGGCGGTGGTGGTCGCTCCCGACTTCGACACCTTCTCCTCGGTCTCCTCCTCGGTGATCGAGACCTTCCGCCGGGTCACCCCGCTGGTGGAGGTGCTCTCCCTCGACGAGGCGTTCCTGGACGTCCGGGGCTCCACTCGCCGGCTGGGGTCGCCGTGGCAGATCGCCGAGCAGCTGCGGGCGGTCGTCCACGACGAGCAGGGCATCACCTGCTCGGTGGGGGTGGCGGCCGCGCCCTCGGTGGCCAAGCTCGGCAGCCAGCGGGCCAAGCCCGACGGCGTGGTGGTGGTGCCGCCGGAGCGGGTGGTCGAGTTCCTCCACCCGCTCGACGTCGGGGAGCTCTACGGCGTGGGGGAGAAGACCCGCGCGCTGCTCCACCGACTGGGCCTGGTCACCGTCGGCGACCTCGCCCACACCCCGGTGCGCACCCTCCAGCGAGCGGTCGGCCACCACCTCGGCGCTCACCTCCACGAGCTGGCCTGGGGCGCCGACCGCCGACCCGTCGTGGCCCGCCACGCGCCGGCGTTCTTCGGCGGCGAGCCCGACCGGTCGATGGGGGCCCAGGAGACCTTCGGCTTCGACACCGACGACCGGGAGGTGGTGGTCCGCGAGCTGCTGCGGCTGGCGGCGAGGGTCGGCCGCCGGATGCGGGTCGCCGGGGTGGCGGGCCGCACCGTGACGATCACGGTGCGGTTCGCCGACTTCACCACGATCACGCGCTCGCGGACCCTGCCCGAGGCCACCGACGTCACGGTCGAGATCCACCGGGCGGCGACCCGGCTCTACGACGCGCTGGGCCTGCAGCGGGCCCGGGTGCGGCTGGTCGGGGTGCGGGTCGAGGGGTTGCTGCCCCGCGAGCGCGTCCACCACCAGCTGCTGCTCGACGAGCCGGAGCACGGGTGGCGCGACGCCGATCGCGCCGTCGACCGCGCCGTCCACCGGTTCGGATCCGGCGCCGTCCGGCCTGCGAGCCTGATCGGCTAGTGCATAGGAGTGGAATTATCCGGGAAGGGATTCCGTGGTCACCACCTGCTGCCTATGCTGGTAGACACCCTTGGCCCTGGACCTGACGGCCCTGTACCTGACGCCCTGGAGGAACCGTGCCTCTCTCCGAAGAGGAGCTCCGACTGCTCGAGCAGATGGAGCGCGCCCTCGTCGAGGAGGACCCCAAGTTCGCCTCCACCCTGCGCGGCACCTCGCTGCGCAGCATCGCGCGCCGCCGCGCCATCCTCGCCGGCGTCCTGTTCATCGGTGGTGTCGCCCTGCTGATGGTGGGCGTGACCGTCCACTGGGCCTGGGGCATCGCCGGGTTCCTGATCATGCTGGGCGCGACCACCTTCGGGCTGGCCGCCCTGCGCGGCCAGCGGCCCGCCGCAGAGGGGGACGCCCCGGCGCCCCCGACCGACTCCGCCGCCGAGGGCCTGACCCTGCTCCACGGCGGTCGTCGTCAGCGTCAGCCCCGGACCAAGGGACGTCAGCAGCGCAGCCACGGCTCCTTCCTGGAGCGGATGGAGGAGCGCTGGCGCCGTCGTCGGGAGACCGGCGGCTTCTGAGCCTTCCGAGGGGTCACCTCACCGCTCAGCCGACGTGGTCGACGACCCCGCCACCGAGGGCCTGACCCTGCTCCACGGCGGTGGTCGTCAGCGACAGCCCCGGACCAGTCGTCGGGAGACCGGCGGCTGCTGAGCCGCCCGAGGGGTCACCTCACCTCTCAGCCGACGTGGTCCACGACCCCGCCGCGGCGGACCAGCGGCACCGACCCGGCGACGCTGCGGCGACCACCGCGCCACGGGAGCACCGAGGCGGGCCACCACGTGGCCCGGCGCACGGCCCGATCGCTGGCGCCGCCACGCAGCGACGCCACCACGGTCCGGGTGTCGCCGACGACGCCCGGGTCGGTCGAGGGCGGGCCCGCAGGGCGGGCGTAGCGCTGCTGCTCCTGCCGGGCGGCGAGCCGGTCCAGGGCGGCTGCGGCCTCGGGTGCGGTCTGCGGGCCGTGGGCCGGTCGCTGCCGGGCCTCGAGCGGGTCGGTCGTGCCGAGCCACCGTGCCACCTGCTCCCGGGTCTCGCGCGGTGAGCGGTGCTCGGGCCAGGGCAGGCCGAGGTCGAGGGCGGTCGCACGGATCTCCGCCCACGCCGGCTCGACGGCGCCGGTGAGGCGGGAGCGGGTGCGGCTGCGGCGCACCAGCCGGGGCGTGAGCGCGAGCAGCACGACCAGCAGACCACCACCGAGCCAGCCGAGGAACCTCAGCAGCGGGAACCCCCCGGAGCCCTGACCCGTGGTGTCCTCCTCGGGCAGGGCGCCGGGGTCGGGCTGCCGGTCCGGGCCCTGGGACTGCTGCGGGTCGGTCGGCGCCTGGGTCTCGCCCGGCTGGTTGTTCGGATCATCGGTCGGGATCCGGTCGGTGGTGTACGCCGGGACCTCCTCGGCCCGGTCGCCCGGGGTGGGCTCGAAGGCCAACCAGCCGACCCCGGAGAAGTACAGCTCCGGCCAGGCGTGGAGGTCGTCGCTGGAGTACTCCCAGGTCCGCGCCCCGATCTGCTCGGGAGTCAGGAAGCCGACCGCGACCCGGGCCGGGATCTGCAGGGAGCGCGCCATCGCCGCCATCGACGCCGAGAACTGCTCGCAGTAGCCGACCCGGCCGGCCTCGCCACCCTCGGTGAGGAACGCGACCAGGTCGTCGGTGCCGTTGCCGGTGTCGACGTTGTCGGTGGAGTACTCGAAGCCGCCACCGACCCGGAACCACTGCTGGAGGGCCTGTGCCTTCTCGTAGCGGCTGGGGTAGTCCCGGGTCACCTCCTGGGCGAGCGAGCGCACGAAGGGCGGGAAGTCGTCGGGCAGCTCGATGTAGTCGCGACTGACGTTGCCCGCCCACGAGGGGGCGTCGGCGAGCTCCTCGCCCTCGACGTCCAGCACGACCTCGGTGGCCTGGTAGCTCGAGCCGGAGACGTCGAGGTCGTCGTCGGCCGCGAGGAAGTCGAGGGTCTCGGTGTCGTAGCGCCAGTCACCCTGCGCGAAGATCCGCTCGCTCGGGTACGGCGTGGGCAGCCACCGCGAGTCGAAGCCCATCATCGCGGTGATCTCGGTGGCGAACCGCTGGCGGGGGACGGAGGGATCGATGTCGGCCTCCAGCGGCAGCGTGCCCTGGGCCGTCTGGGACTCGGGGATGTCACGGTCGCCCGTGCTCCACTCGTTGTCGCTGAACCGGTTCAGCACGGCGATCCGCAGGTAGCGCGGGTCGGGATTGTCGGTGACCACCCGCAGCAGCGGCTGGTCCTCGGACTGCAGCAGGTCGCGCCGCAGATCGGTCATCGGGTTGTCGACCGTGATGTCGCCGCCCCCGCCGCTGCCCCCGCCGAAGCCGAGCACGTCCAGCGACAGGGTGGGCACGAACTGGGGGACCAGCACCGCCAGCAGCAGGGTGACCGACCCGAGCGAGGCCGCCGAGGTGCGCACGGTCGAGGAGGTCACGGCCACCGACGTGCCCGGCTGACGTCCGCCCTCGCCGATGCCCCGGCCCCAACGGCTGGTCTGCTCGCGGTGCTGCAGGAAGAGCAGCAGCAAGAAGCCGGCCGCGGGCAGGGCGAAGCTCCACCACGGGACGCCGCCGCCGAGCAGTCCGACGGGGATGCTGTAGATGGCGAGCAGCGGCAGGCCTGCGAGCGGGACCCGGCGCAGGCCACCGACCGCGGTGTCGAGGGCGACCAGGCAGGCCCAGCCGCCGAGCACCAGCAGCGGGTCGACACCGGGGACGTCGACCGGCACGGGCGCCTCGAACTGCTGCGCCGTGGTCATGGCTGCCGAGAGCTCCTGGCCCAGCCGCGTCCAGCCGTCGCCGGTCATCACCGAGGCGCCGGCGACGAGGCTCGTGGCGACCAGCCCGCCGACGACCAGCTGCACGAGCAGCACGAGGGACACGGGGACCCGCAGGTGGCGCAGCCCGGTGCCGATGACCAGCACCATCACGGCCAGCCCGAGCAGAGGGTAGAGGAACAGGTGGGGCGCGTCGGTGAAGCCGTTCCACGCGGTGGTGGCGAGCCAGCCGGTCGCCATCGCGGTGGCGGTCAGGGTCGTGGCCTCGAGCAGGCCCTGGCGTCGGCTCATCGGACCGGCTCCACCCGCGGGTCGCCCGGACCCCGAGCCGCCAGCGCGTTGCTGAGGGCGAGGTCCTGCCAGGCGGTGGCGAGCCGGTCACGGGGGCCGAGCGTGACCGCCCGCCAGCCCTGGCTGGTCAGCCGCGCCGTCGCGGGCCCGGCGTCGGGACGTCCGCCCCACGCCTCGACGTCGAGGGCCACGGCGAGCGCGGGCATCGAGTGGTGCAGCATCCGTCGGAACACGGGGGCGTCCAGGTCACCCACCGACCCGGCCACGGCGACCAGCAGACCGCCGTTGTGCGGGTCCGCGAGCCAGCCGGTGTCGAGCCAGGACTGGTCGACCGCCTCCACGACGGCGAGCGACTCCAGCAGCGGCCCGGTGTTGAGGCCGGCGTCGCGGAAGTGCCACGCGGTGGAGGGGTCGTCCCCCAGGGCGGTCACCAGCCGCACCATGAAGCCGCGCTGGCTGAGGTGGACGGCGATCGAGGCGGTCGCCGACACCGCGGCCTCCAGGGAGGAGGCGACGCCCTGCCCGCGGTGGGACCGCGCGCGATTGTCGAGGAACAGGGTGGCGCGGCTCTGCCACGGCTGCTCCTCGCGGCGGACCATCAGCTCCCCGACCCGCGCCGAGCTGCGCCAGTGGACGCGGCGCAGGTCGTCACCGCGTCGGTACTCGCGGACGGTCACGTCCTCCGCGCTGCCCGAGGCGAAGGCCCGGGGGCGGTTGTCCCCCGAACCGGTCCAGGCGCCACCCAGTGGGACGTGGGGGAGCGGCACGGTCCGCGGGATGACGGTGATCGGGACCGTCGTGTGGAAGGACCGGCCGAGCTCGACCAGGCCGAAGGGGTCGCTCACCCGGACCGTCATCGGGCCGATCTCGAACTGACCCCGGACGTCGGAGCGGATCTGGTAGCCCACCTCGCGCCGCCACCCGTTCCCGATGCCGTCGAGCACGAACCGGGGCCGGGTCCCGAGCACGTACGGGACGTGGTCCTCCAGCATCAGCACGCCGCTCGGCGTCCGGCCCTCGTTGGTGAGCGCGAGCGACACCGTGGCGGGGGAGCCCGCGGTGATCAGCTGCGGCGTGACCGTCCGGACCAGGGAGAGCCGGTAGCGGCTGCGACCGATCAGCAGCGCCGACAGCAGCGGGAGCACGGCGACGAGCACGCCGACCCGGGTCAGCTGCTGCTGGCCCATGACCACCGCGCACACGATGGCGGTCACGCCGGCCGCGAGGAAGGCGCGACCCCGCACCGTCAGCCCACCGAGTGCCTCACGCACGATCGTCCCTCTCCCTCGACTCCATCGACGTGGCCTCCGTGGTCTCAGGAGAGCGGTGCGCCGCCGGGCACCGGGACGGCGCCGACGAGCGCCTCGAGGATGTCGGTGGTCGAGCGCCCGCTCATCGCGGCCTCGACGCTGGGGAGCAGCCGGTGGGCGAGCACCGGTTCGGCGAGCTGCTTGAGGTCGTCGGGCAGCACGTAGTCGCGGCCGGCGATCGCGGCCCGGGCCTTGGCGGCTCGGACCAGGTGCAGGGTGGCCCGTGGGGAGGCGCCCAGCGTCAGGTCGCTGGAGCGGCGGGTGGCCGAGGTCAGCGCGACGGCGTACTTCTGCACCGCGTCGGAGACGTAGACCTGCCCGACGATGCCGGTGAGCTTGCCGATCTCGACGGCGTCCGTGACCGGCTCGAGGTCCTCCAGCGGGCTGCTGCGGGTGTGGGAGGTGAGCATCGCGATCTCGGCCGCCTCGACGGGGTAGCCGATGGAGACCCGGGCCATGAACCGGTCGCGCTGCGCCTCGGGGAGGGCGTAGGTGCCCTCCATCTCGATGGGGTTCTGGGTCGCGATCACCATGAACGGCGACTCGAGGAAGTAGGTCGTGTTGTCGACGGTGACCTGACGCTCCTCCATGCACTCCAGCAGCGCCGACTGGGTCTTGGGGGACGCGCGGTTGATCTCGTCGCCGACCACGATGTTGGCGAAGACCCCGCCGGGCCGGAACTCGAACTCCCGGGTGTTCTGGTTGAACACCGAGACACCGGTGACGTCGGAGGGCAGCAGGTCGGGGGTGAACTGGATCCGGCGGACCGAGCAGTCGATGCTGCGCGCGAGGGTCTTGCTGAGCATCGTCTTGCCCACGCCGGGGACGTCCTCGATCAAGAGGTGACCCTCGGCCAGCAACACCACGAGCGCGTTGGACACGACGTCCGGCTTGCCCTCGATGACCCGCTCCACGTTGGCCCTGACCCGGGCGACGACCCGGCCCAACGTGTCGAGGTCCGCCCCGGCCGTCGCGGTGCCCGTCTCCTGCGTGTCCACTCGTCATCCCCTTCGTGGCTGCTGCGTCGTCGTCCGTGACGTGCCTCAGCAACCTATGTCGGCCGCCTCGTGAGGTTCAGACCCCCCACGTCACGAAATGGTTGCGATCTCCCGCGGTCGTCGGAGGACCGTGAGGACCAGTGTCCACCACGGGGGTTCATCCGCCGCCCAGTCCGCGTCGAGGCCCGCGTCGAGGCCCGCGTCGAGCCCGGGCCGCGTCCTCCCGCCGGGAAGTCCTCCACCGCTCCACCGTGCTCCACCAGCGTGCTCCCACCACGGTCCTCCACCCGGCTCCCCTCGGTACCTCCGGGCGGCCGTGTGCGGCCACCACCGCGCTGAGCAGGCACGACGCGACGCCCCGCCCCTGCTCCCCGGTCGACACCGGGGGAGGACACGCGGCAAAACCGGCGAAAGATGGTTGACGGTGGAGGGAAGTGGCGTATGGTGGAGCGCAGTGGAGGAAGAGCCCGCATCCGGGGGCTCCCGGGGAGGAGGTGCCCGATGTTCTTGGGCACCTACACCCCGCGGTTGGACGACAAGAACCGACTGATCCTCCCGGCCAAGTTCAGGGACCAGCTGGCGGAGGGGCTCGTGGTCACGAGGGGACAGGAACGCTGCCTGACGGTCTGGCCGCGCCCGGCCTTCGAGCAGGTGGCTCTGCAGGCGCAGGCGGCTCCCGTCACCGACCGCGCGGTGCGCGACTACACGCGGTTGCTCTTCGCCGGAGCCTCGGACGACCAGCCCGACAAGCAGGGCCGGCTCTCCATCCCGCCGATGCTGCGCGAGTACGCCGCCCTCACCAGGGACGTGGTCGTGATCGGTGTGGTCAACCGGCTCGAGATCTGGGACTCCGCGCGCTGGCAGTCCTACTCCGACACCCACGAGGACTCCTTCTCCGACCTGGGCCAGGAGGTCTTCCCGCGGGACTGACCCGCACGCTCCACCCGGCACCACCAGCACCACCTCTCGGGAACGACACAACTCAAGAACGGATCGCACGGCGAGGTCTCGGGCCCGCTCTCCACGACTTCTGGGGCACCTTCCCCGGTTCCAGAGGTCACGACATCTGGGGCACCTTCCCCGGTTCCAGACGCCGACTTCCCACCCGGGGAGCGGGCAGGGACCTGGCCGTGCGATCCCCGTTCTGCCACTCGTCAGAGCCGTCCGCCAGCAGCACCATTCCGTGGGGTCGAGAAACCATGAGCATCACGCCAGTCGCCGCCACCGGGCCCTCCCGGTCCTCCGGCACGGGACCGCGTCCGCGGGTCCGGCACCAGGCCCGCGAGGCCGTGGCCCTGATGGTCTTCTCCGCGGTGGCCTCGAGCGTGATCGCCGGGTGCCTGCTGCTGCTCACCGCGCTGGGTCACCAGGGCTGACCATGAGCGACCCCTCCCACGTCCCGGTCCTCCTCGACCGGGTCGTTGCCCTCCTGGCGCCTGCGCTGGACCGCGACGGCGCCGTGCTCGTCGACGCGACGCTCGGCCTCGGTGGGCACTCCGAGGCCGTCCTCGAGCGCTGCCCCCGGGCGCGGGTGGTCGGCATCGACCGTGACCCCGAGGCGCTCGCCCGGGCCGGCCGCCGGCTCGCCCCGTACGGCGACCGGTTCACCGGGGTGCACGCCGTCTACGACGAGCTCCCCGAGGTGCTGCTCGAGCAGCGTCTCGAGGCCGTCGACGGCGTGCTGTTCGACCTCGGGGTCTCCTCCATGCAGCTCGACGTCACCGAGCGCGGCTTCGCCTACCGCGAGGACGCGCCCCTCGACATGCGGATGGACGGCTCGACCGGGGCCACCGCCGCCGACGTCCTCAACACCTACCCCGAGGCCGACCTGGTCCGCGTGCTCCGCGAGTACGGCGAGGAGAAGTTCGCCCGCCGGATCGCCGGGGCCGTCGTCCGCGAGCGGGCCACGGCTCCGTTCACCACCTCGGCACGCCTCGTCGAGCTGCTGTACGCCGCGATCCCCGCCCCCGCCCGGCGGACCGGGGGACACCCCGCCAAGCGCACCTTCCAGGCGCTGCGGATGGAGGTCAACGACGAGCTCGCGGTCCTGCGCCGGGCGGTGCCCGCGGCGGTGGACGCGATCCGGGTGGGCGGACGCGTCGTCGTGGAGTCCTACCACTCCCTGGAGGACCGGCTGGTGAAGCAGGCCTTCACCGCCGTCACCCGTAGCGAGGTCCCGCCCGACCTGCCCTTCGTGCCCGAGGGCATGGAGCCCGGCTACCGACTCCTCACCCGCGGCGCCGAGCAGGCCACGGCCGAGGAGATACAGGACAACCCCCGCGCAGCCTCCGTCCGGCTGCGCGCCGTCGAACGAGTCAGAGGAGTCGCCGCATGAGCAGCCCGGCTGTCCAGCTCCGCACCCGGACCACCCCCCGGATCGGCGGCGCCGCCGTCGAGAAGGCCCGGTTGCGGGTCGTGCCGCGCCGCGCGCCGCAGCACACCCGGGTGCCGTTCGTGGCGCTCGTGTCGCTCGTGCTGCTCGGGGGCGTGGTCGGGCTGCTGCTCTTCAACACCTCGATGCAGCAGGCGGCCTTCGCCACCACCGCGCTGGAGGCGCAGGCCGGCACCCTCTCGGCCCGGCAGCAGACCCTGGAGATGGAGCTCGACGTGCTCCGCGACCCGCAACGCGTCGCCGAGCGGGCGCAGGCGATGGGCATGGTGCCGGGCGGCACGCCGGCGTACCTCCAGCTGCCGACCGGCGAGGTGCTCGGCGAGCCGGCCCCGGCCACGGCGCAGGAGGGCATCCGGCTCCAGCCGCGTCCCGATCCCAAGCCCGCGGTCCTCGACCCCGAGCCCATCGTGCGCCAGGTGATCAGCCGCGGCCCGACGGCGCAGTCGCTCGTGGGCGACGCCTCGGACGGCGCCCGTGACCTCGGTGGCCGCCCGCTCGTGCAGAACAACGACTGAGAGCGAGGACCCCGTGCCCACGTCGCCGGCCCCCCGTGCCCGCCGCCCTCGCGGCAGCCTCCGCGGCTCGCCGCTGCTCCGGCTGCGCTTCGGGTTCCTCGTCATCGCGATGGTGCTCTCGGTGTTCGCGGTGCGGCTGGTCCAGCTGCAGGGCATCGACCCCAAGGCCTACGCCGAGATGGCGGCCGCCGAGGGGCTGGAGAACGTCGTGCTGCCTGCGAAGCGGGGTGACATCCTCGACCGCAACGGCGAGCCGCTGGCCCGCTCGGTCGACGGCATGATGGTCGTGGCCGACCCGCTGCTGACGACCGACCAGGCGCCGGAGCTCGCGAAGTTCCTGGCCAACCGGCTCGGAGTCGACTACTTCGACCTGCTGCCGCGGCTGCGGGAGGAGGGCAGCCGGTTCGAGTACGTCGCCCGCCGCGTGCCCTCGACGGTGGCGACCCGGGTGGTGGACGAGGCCGGGGACCGCGGCTTCGAGGGGCTCGACACCCGCCGCGACCCGGTCCGCGACTACCCGGCGCACGACGTGGCCGCCAACCTGGTCGGCTTCGTGGGCATCGACGAGGCGCTGGCCGGCTTCGAGCAGACCTTCGAGCGGCAGCTGGCGGGCACGGACGGCTCCGCGCGCTACCAGGTCGGTGGCGGCAACCGGCTCCCGCTGGGGGAGAGCACCGTCGTCGAGCCGGTCGACGGCCAGGACCTGAGGACCACGATCGACCAGGACCTGCAGTGGTACACCCAGCGGGTCCTGCGCCAGAGCGTCGAGGACGCGCGCGCCGACTCCGGCTTCGCGGTCGTGCTGGACTCGCGGACCGGTGAGGTCCTGAGCCTCGCCGACCACCCGACCTTCGACGCCGCCGACCCGGCCGACTCGGAGGCCGACGACCGTGGCTCGCGGGCGATGAGCGACGTGTTCGAGCCGGGCTCCGTGGCGAAGGTGCTCACCGTCGCCGGGCTGCTCGACGCGGGCAAGGTCACTCCGCGCACCCGGATCGTGGTCGAGCCCGAGCTGCGGCGCGACGGCCGCGTGATCAACGACTGGTTCCCGCACGAGCGGATCCGGCTGACCCTGGCCGGGGTGATCGCGAAGTCCTCCAACATCGGGACCGTCCGGGCCGCCGACGAGTTCGGCCCCGGCGAGCTGCGCCGCTACCTGGTCAGGTTCGGCCTCGGCAGCCCCACCGACATCGGGGTCCGCACCGAGGCCCCGGGGATCCTGCCCTCCTCCTCGATCTGGAACCGGCTGATCGGCGACCGGGTGGCCTTCGGCCAGTCGCTCTCGGTGAACGCGGTGCAGATGGCCGCGGCGGTCAACACGATCGCGAACGGCGGCGTGCGGGTCGACCCGTCGGTCATCCAGGGCTCGGCCACCACCGACGACGGCACCCGGGTCGGCACCGACCACGCGGGGACCCGGCGGGTCGTCAGCGCGAAGGCCGCCCGCGACACCACCCACATGATGGAGCGGGTCGTCGACCCCGACGAGGGCACCGCGCCGAGCGCCGCCGTCCCCGGCTACCGCGTCGCGGGCAAGACCGGCACCGCACAGCGGGTGGGTGAGGAGTGCGGCTGCTACGACGGCACCTTCACCGTCTCCTTCGCGGGCTTCGCCCCGGCCGACGACCCGCGGTTCACCATCTACGTCGTGGTCCAGAACCCCCGCAACGGGGGCGGTGGCGGCTCGGTGGGCGGCCCGGCGTTCGCGAAGATCATGAGCTACGCGCTCAAGCGCTACGGGGTCCCGCCGACCGGCTCCAAGCCATCGAACCTGCCGCTCGAGTGGTGAGGGTGCCGACCGGGCGGGCACCCGTCGGGGCGCCGGTGGGCAGCGATAGCCTCGGGCCGTGGTGAGCGACGACCTGCTGGCACGGACCCGCCCCGAACGGCCGACGCGCACCCCGTTGGGTGACCTCGCGGACTGGCTCGCGCCGCGCGCCGAGGGACTCGAGGTGCGTGGCGACCTCGCGACGACCGTCACGGGACTGTCGCTGAGCTCGCGCCGGGTCCGCCCCGGAGACCTGTACGCCGCCCTGCCCGGTGCGCGCGCCCACGGGGCGGACTTCGCCGCGGACGCCGTGGCGGCGGGGGCGGTGGCGGTGCTCACCGACCCGGCCGGTGCCGACCGGGTCGTTTCCGGTGTGCCGCTGCTGGTGGTGGAGGACCCCCGCGCGCTGCTCGGCGGCCTCGCGGCGCGCGTGCACGGCGACCCCGCGGCCGCGCTTCGGCTGATCGGCGTCACCGGCACCCAGGGCAAGACCACCACGACGCGGCTGGCCGAGGGCGGGCTCAGCGCCGCCGGTGTCAGCACCGGCGTGATCGGCACCGTCGGCACCCGGGTGGCCGGCGAGGACGTGAAGACCGACCTCACCACCCCCGAGGCCCCCGACCTGCACGGCCTGTTCGCGATGATGCGCGAGCGGGGGGTGACGGCGTGCGCGATGGAGGTCTCCAGCCATGCGCTCGTGATGGGCCGCGTCGACGGGGTCGTCTTCGACGTCGCCGTGTTCACCAACCTGGGCCGCGACCACCTCGACTTCCATCGCGACCTCGAGGACTACTACCGCGCCAAGGCCTCCCTCTTCACCCCTGCACGGGCCCGGCTCGCGCTGGTCAACGTCGACGACGAGCACGGTCGTCGACTCGTGCGCGAGGCCACGATCCCGGTCCGGACCTGGTCGGCGGCCGGCGCCGAGGCCGACTGGCGGGCGGTCGACGTCGAGCTCGAGGCGACCGGCAGCCGGTTCACGGTGGTCACGCCGACCGGCGACCGGATCGCCGCCGGCGTACCGCTCCCGGGTGACTTCAACGTCGCCAACGCGCTCGCGGCCATCGCCGCCTGCGGCGAGGCCGGGTACGACGCCGCGCACGTCGCCGCCGGGATCGCGACCGGTCCCGGAGTCCCCGGCCGGCTGGAGCGGGTCGCGACCGGTCGGGACTTCGTGGTGGTCGTCGACTACGCCCACAAGCCCGACGCGGTCGAGTCGGCCCTGCGCACGCTGCGGCCGTTGACCGAGGGCAGGCTCGTCGTGGTCATCGGCGCCGGCGGCGACCGCGACCCCGGCAAGCGGCCGCTGATGGGCGAGATCGCCGGACGGCTGGCCGACCTGCTCATCGTGACCGACGACAACCCGCGCAGCGAGGAGCCGGCGGCGATCCGGGCCGAGATCCTCGCCGGCACCCGCGCCGCGACGGCCGAGGTCGTGGAGGTCGGCGACCGGCGGGCGGCGATCCGTGAGGCGCTCTCCCGCGCGGGAGCGGGCGACGTCGTCCTGGTCGCCGGGAAGGGCCACGAGACCGGCCAGGAGGTCGCCGGCACCGTCCACCCGTTCGATGACCACGAGGTCGTGCGCGAGGAGCTGGCGCGCGGATGATCCCCCTGACGCTGGCGGAGGTCGCCACCGTGGTCGGCGGCACCGTCCACGGCGACGCCGCGACCTCCGTGACCGGCACGGCCTACCTCGACAGCCGGCGCCCGGTCCCCGGGGGGCTCTTCGTCGCCGTCGTCGGCGAGCGGGTCGACGGCCACGACTACGCCGGTGACGCCCACGCGGTGCTGGGCAGCCGCCCGACGGACCGGCCCACCGTGGTCGTGCCCGACCCCGTGACGGCGCTCGGCGTCCTGGCCCGTCACGTGGTCGACGCCCTGCGGCCCCGGGTCGTCGCCCTCACCGGCTCGCAGGGCAAGACCGGCACGAAGGACTACCTCGCCCACGTGCTCGCCGGCGACGGCGCCACCGTCGCCACCCGCGGCAACCACAACAACGAGCTGGGCGTCCCGATCACGGTGCTCGAGGCCGACGCCACGACCCGCCACCTGGTCGTGGAGATGGGGGCCCGCGGGGTGGGGCACATCGGCTACCTCTGCACCCTGGCGCCGCCGCAGGTGGCCGCGGTGCTCAACGTCGGCACCGCCCACCTCAGCGAGTTCGGCAGCCGGGAGCAGATCGCGGTGGCCAAGGGGGAGATCGTCGAGGCGCTGCCCGCGGACGGGGTCGCCGTGCTCAACGCCGACGACCCGCTGGTGGCCGCCATGACCACGCGCACGCGAGCGCGGGTGCTGACCTTCGGCGAGACCGGCGAGGTGGCGTGGCGGACCCTGACCCTCGACGACCTCGGCCGCCCCACCTTCGAGCTCGGGTACGCCGGGGACTGGTTCCCCGTCACGCTGACCCAGTCGGGCGCCCACCAGGTGGCGAACGCGACGGCCGCCGCGGCGCTGGCGATCGCCAGCGGGCTCGCGCTGGCCGACGTGGCCGACCGGCTCTCGACCGCCCAGCCGGCCAGCCGCTGGCGGATGGAGGTGCAGACCCGGTCCGACGGGCTGGTGGTCGTCAACGACGCCTACAACGCCAACCCCGCCTCGATGACCGCCGCGGTCGACGCGCTGGTCCAGATCGCCGGTCACCGGCCGGGCCGCAGCGTGGCCGTGCTGGGGGAGATGCTCGAGCTCGGCGCCGATGCCGCCGACGCCCACCGGGACGTGGGTCGCCACGTCGCGCAGGCGGGTGTCGACTGGCTCGTCGTGGTGGGGGAGGGCGCGGTGGGGCTGGCCCGGGGCGCCTCCGGGGTGCCGGGTTGGGAGGGACGGGTCGACCTTGCGGCGGGTCGTGACCACGCGCTGGCGCTCGTGCGCGACCGGGTGGCGGCTGACGACGTCGTGCTCGTCAAGGCCTCGCGCGGTGCGGCCCTGGAGCACGTCGCCGACGGGCTGCTGCTGGCGACCGACGTCGGGAACCCCACCTGATGAGGGCGATCCTGCTCGGGGGAGGCCTGGCCCTGCTGTTCTCGCTGTTCGGCACCCGGGTGGCGATCCGGGCGTTCACCCGACTGGGCTACGGGCAGGAGGTCCGTGACGACGGCCCGACCAGCCACCACAGCAAGCGCGGCACACCGACGATGGGTGGGGTGGTGGTGATCGCGGCGACGCTGCTGGGCTACCTCCTGGCGAAGCTGATCACGCTGGACGCCCCCTCGGCGTCCGCGCTGCTGCTGCTGTTCGTGCTCGTGGGCTGCGGGATGGTCGGCTTCCTCGACGACTACATCAAGATCGTCAAGCAACGCAGCCTGGGCCTGCGCAGCAAGGCGAAGATGATCGGCCTGACCGTCGTCGCGCTCGTCTTCGGCGTGGTCTCGCTGCTGCCGGCCCTGGAGGACGACCGTGGGCTGACTCCGGCGAGCACCGCGGTCTCCTTCATCCGCGACATCGAGTGGCTGACACTCCCCGCCGTGCTCGCCGTGGTGCTGTTCTGGCTCGTGATCACCGGGACCAGCAACGCGGTCAACCTCGCCGACGGTTACGACGGGCTCGCCACCGGCGCCTCGATGATGGTCTTCGGTGCCTATGCGCTGGTGAACATCTGGCAGAACAACCAGTCCTGCGCACTGGCCGGCGGTCGCACCTGCTACGACGTGCGCGACCCCCTCGACCTGGCGGTCATCGCGGCGGCGGTCACCGGCGCCTGCTTCGGCTTCCTGTGGTGGAACGCGTCGCCGGCGCAGATCATCATGGGCGACACCGGCTCGCTGGCCCTGGGCGGCGGCCTGGCCGGCTTCGCGATCCTCACCCGCACCGAGCTGCTGATGGCGGTCCTCGGCGGTCTCTTCGTGGCCATCACCATGTCGGTGATGGTGCAGGTCAGCTGGTTCAAGATCAGCCGACGCCTCACCGGGACCGGCAAGCGGATCTTCCGGATGGCCCCGCTCCAGCACCACTTCGAGATGCTCGGCTGGGGCGAGGTGACGATCGTGATCCGGTTCTGGATCATCGCCGGTCTCTGCGTGGCCGCCGGTCTCGGGATCTTCTACGCGGAGTGGGTCGTGGGCTACTGACGGCGGGTGGTGGCGACTCGCTGGCCGTGGTGCGCGACAATGACGCCTGCTGGAATCGGACGAAGGGACCTGACTCGGTGAGAGCGATCCTGCTGGGCGGTGGCCTGGCTCTCCTGTTCTCGCTGCTCGGCACCCGGGTGGCGATCAGGGCCTTCACCAACCTCGGCTACGGCCAGGAGATCCGCGACGACGGGCCCACGACCCACCACACCAAGCGCGGCACCCCGACCATGGGTGGGGTCGTGATCGTGGGCGCCACCGTGGCCGGCTACTTCCTCGCCAAGCTGATCACGCTGAGCATGCCCTCGGCCTCGGCGCTGCTGCTGCTCTTCCTCTTCGTCGGCTGCGGGATGGTCGGCTTCCTCGACGACTTCATCAAGATCGTCAAGCAGCGCAGCCTCGGGCTGCGGAGCAAGGCCAAGATGATCGGTCTCACCGTCGTGGCGCTGACCTTCGGGATCGTGGCGCTGCTGCCGGCCCTCGAGGACGAGCGCGAGCTGACCCCCGCGAGCCGCCACCTTTCCTTCATCCGCGACTTCGAGTCCTTCACCCTCCCGGCCGTGGTCGTGGTGCTGCTGATCTGGGTGATCGTGGCCGGCACCAGCAACGCCGTGAACCTCACCGACGGTCTGGACGGGCTGGCGACCGGCGCGTCCGTGATGGTCTTCGGTGCCTACATGTTCGTGAACATCTGGCAGAACAACCAGTCGTGCAGCCTCACCGGCGGCCGCACCTGCTACGAGGTGCGGGACCCGCTCGACCTCGCCGTCATCGCGGCGGCGATCACCGGCGCCTGCTTCGGCTTCCTGTGGTGGAACGCGGCGCCCGCCCAGATCTTCATGGGCGACACCGGCTCGCTCGCCCTGGGCGGCGCCCTGGCCGGCTTCGCGGTCCTCACCCGCACCGAGTTCCTGATGGTCATCCTCGGCGGGCTGTTCGTCGCCGAGACGCTCTCGGTGATGCTCCAGGTCGGCTTCTTCCGCGCCACCAAGGGCCGGCGGATCTTCCGGATGGCCCCGCTGCACCACCACTTCGAGATGCTCGGGTGGGAGCAGGTCACCGTCGTGATCCGGTTCTGGATCATCACCGGGCTCTGCGTCGCTGCCGGCCTCGGCATCTTCTACGCCGAGTGGGTCGCCGGGTACTGATGGACGTCTCCGCCCACTCCCGGACCAGCGACTGGTCGGCGGTCCACGCGACCGTCGCCGGCTTCGGCGTCAGCGGCTTCGCCGCGGCCGACAACCTCACCCACCTCGGGGCGTCGGTGACGGCGCTCGACGAGCACACCACCGAGACCCGCGCCGAGCAGGCCGAGCTGCTCGAGGTGCTCGGCGCCACGGTCAGGCTGGGGGAGGGCACGACCACGGAGCTGCCCGCCGGGACCGACCTGCTCGTGGTGAGCCCCGGCTGGCGGCCCGACCACACGCTGCTGCGGCAGGCGGCCGACCGCGGCGTCCCGGTCTGGGGCGAGGTCGAGCTCGCCTGGCGGTTGCGCGACCCCGAGCGGCCCGTTCCGTGGCTCGCGGTCACCGGGACCAACGGCAAGACCACGACGGTGCAGATGCTCGACGCGATCCTGCAGGCGGCCGGGCTGCGCAGCGCCGCCGTCGGCAACGTCGGCCGCCCCGTCGTGGAGGCGGTCATGGACCCCACCCCCTACGACGTCTTCGCCGTCGAGCTCTCCAGCTTCCAGCTCCACTACACCCACTCGATGAGCGCCGAGTCCGCCGTGGTCCTCAACGTCGCCGAGGACCACCTCGACTGGTACGACGCCCTCGGCGGGATGTCCGGGTACGCCGCGGACAAGGGCCGGATCTACGAGCGGGTGCAGCGGGCCTGCATCTACAACGCGGCCGACCCGGTCACCGAGGAGCTGGTCCGCGAGGCCGACGTCGTCGAGGGCGCCCGGGCCGTCGGCTTCACGCTCGGGATGCCCGCGGTCGGCATGGTGGGCGTGGTCGAGGACATCCTCGCCGACCGCGCCTTCGTCGAGAGCCGCGCCAGCAGCGCCGCCGAGCTGTGCACGCTCGGCGACCTCGCCTCGCAGGCACCCCACTACGTCGCCAACGCGCTGGCGGCCGCGGCGCTGGCCCGCGCCCACGGCGTCTCCCAGGCCGCGGTCCGCGACGGGCTGCGGGCCTTCCGCCCCGACGGCCACCGGATCGCGGAGGTCGCCCGGTTCGGCGACGTCACCTGGGTCGACGACTCCAAGGCCACCAACCCTCACGCCGCCCAGTCCTCGCTCGCGGCCTACGACTCCGTGGTGTGGGTCGCCGGCGGGCTGGCCAAGGGTGCCCGGTTCGACGAGCTCGTGCAGGCGGTCCGCGACCGGCTGCGAGGCGTGGTGCTGCTGGGCCGTGACCGCCACGTCATCGAGGAGGCGCTTTCGCGACACGCGCCCGATGTGCCCGTCATCGCCCTCGCCGACGGTGAGACTGATCCCGAGCATGGCCCCATGGCCCGCGTGGTCGCCGCCGCGGCCGAGCTCGCTCGGTCCGGCGACACGGTGCTGCTCGCACCGGGCTGCGCGTCCATGGACATGTTCACGAACTACGCCGAGCGGGGCGACGCCTTCGCCGAGGCCGTACGACGCAGGGCCGCGGAGAGCGGGTAGGAGCAGGGCCGGACCGACCAGGGAGGGACGCGCGGCGTGACGACAGCCAATCCCGAGCAGGTCCGGCGGCAGGGCGACGACGACGGCCGCCCCGGTCGCACCAGTCGTTCCGGTCGTCTTGCGTGGTTCTCGTCGTGGCGCGACGCGCTCTCGCGCCCGCTCACCTCCTACTACCTGCTGCTCGGCGCCTCCGCCCTGCTGCTCACCATCGGGCTGATCATGGTGCTCTCGGCCTCGAGCGTCTACGCCTTCGAGCAGCACGACGGTGACTCCTACGCCATCGTCAAGCGGCAGCTGATGTGGGTCGCGATCGGGCTGCCCTGCGCGTGGATCGCCTCCCGGCTGCCGCCGCCGGCGATCCGGCAGATCTCGTGGCTGGCGATCGTGGTCTCGGTGGTGCTGCTCGCCCTCACGGCGAAGATGGGCGTCGTCGTCAACGGCAACAAGAACTGGCTGGCCCTGGGCCCCTTCCAGTTCCAGCCCTCGGAGATCGCCAAGCTCGCGATCGTGCTGTGGGCCGCCCACGTCTACGCCCAGAAGGAGCGCCGTCTGGGCAGTCTCCACCAGGTGGTGGTCCCGGTCGTGCCCGTCCTGATCGGCATCACCCTGCTCGTGATCGTCGGCCGGGACCTCGGCACGGCGCTGGTGCTGTTCGCGATCCTGCTGGCGCTGCTGTGGGTCGTCGGCGCACCGGCCCGGCTGTTCACGCTCGCGATGTCGGTCATCGGCGTGGCGGCGGTGTGGCTGGCCACGACCAGCTCGGAGCGGCGGGAGCGGCTGACCAACTTCGTCGACCCGTTCAAGGACTACCACGACGCGGGCTGGCAGCCCGCCCACGGACTCTTCGCCCTCTCCTCCGGCGGCGTCTTCGGCGAGGGGATCGGTGCCAGCACCCAGAAGTGGGGTGACCTGCCCGAGGCCCACACCGACTTCATCTTCGCCGTGCTCGGCGAAGAGCTGGGCCTGGTCGGCACGCTGCTGGTGATCGGCCTGTTCCTCACGATCGCCTACGCCGCGATCAAGGTCGCCACCCAGACCAGCGACG
Source organism: uncultured Actinomycetota bacterium (assembly GCA_963795215.1). Taxonomy (GTDB): domain Bacteria; phylum Actinomycetota; class Actinomycetes; order Propionibacteriales; family Nocardioidaceae; genus Nocardioides. The sequence continues at coordinate 70,993 of CAWCGW010000003.1, read as the reverse complement.
CGTTCGTGCGCTACATGTCCTTCGGCATCGTCGCCTGGCTGGTCGGCCAGATGATGGTCAACGTCGGCATGGTGCTGGCGCTGCTGCCCGTCATCGGCATCCCGCTGCCGCTGATCTCCTACGGCGGGTCCTCGCTGGTGCCCACGCTGGTCGCGCTCGGCCTGCTGATCGGGTTCGCGCGGCGCGAGCCCGAGGCGGCGCGGGCGCTGCAGCAGCGACGACGCCAGCGCTCGGCGGGGCTGGCGGCCTCTCGGCCCGGCGCGACCGACCTCTAGGCTGGAGCCGCCATGCGGATCCTGCTCGCCGGCGGTGGCACCGCCGGCCACACCTCGCCCCTGATCGCCACCGCCGACGCGCTGCGGCGGCTCGACCCGAGCGTCGAGATCACCTGCCTCGGGACCCCTCGCGGTCTCGAGAACCGGGTGATCCCCGAGGCCGGCTACCCGCTGGAGCTGATCCCGCCGGTGCCGCTGCCGCGGCGTCCCGGCGTGGACCTGGTCAAGGTCCCGGCGCGGCTGCGCGGCGCGGTGCGCGCGACCCACGAGGTGCTCGACCGGGTCCGTCCCGACGTGGTGGTCGGCTACGGCGGCTACGTCTCGGTCCCGGCCTACGTCGCGGTCCGCAAGCAGAAGCTGCCGCTGGTCGTGCACGAGCAGAACGCCCTGCCCGGCCTCGGCAACAAGCTGGGCGCCCGGGTGGCCTCCCGGGTCGCGGTCAGCTTCCCCGACACCCCGCTGCCGAAGGCGGAGTACGTCGGCCTGCCGATCCGGCGGATGATCTCCACCCTCGACCGCGCGGCCCGGCGCGACGAGGCCCGTGATCACTTCGGGCTCGACCGGGACCGACCGACGCTGCTCGTCACCGGTGGCTCGCAGGGAGCCCGTCGGCTCAACCAGTCGGTCTCCGGTGCCGCGGCGGCGCTGGGCGCGGCCGGGGTGCAGGTGCTGCACGTGCTGGGGCCGAAGGGCGAGGCGTCGCCCGCACCGACCGGCGTCCCGTACGTCACCGTGCCGTTCGTCGACCGGATGGACCTCGCCTACGCCGCCGCCGACCTCGTGGTGTGCCGCGGCGGTGCCAACAGCGTCACCGAGGCCGCCGCTGTCGGTCTCCCGGCCGTGTTCGTGCCGCTCCCGATCGGCAACGGTGAGCAGGAGCTCAACGCGCGGCCGGTGGTCGACGCGGGTGGCGGTCTGCTCGTGGCCGACGGTGCGCTGACCCCCGAGTGGGTCGCGGCGACGGTCCCCGACCTGGTGGGCGACCCCGGTCGGCTCGCGACGATGGGCGCGGCGGCCTCGGCCCTGATCCCGCGCGACGCCGACGACCAGCTGGCCCGGATCGTGCTGGCGTGCGCCGACGGGGGCGGGGCGTGAGGATCCCGGTCCCTGCCGAGCTGCTGCCTGCCGACCGGCTCGGCCACGTCCACTTCGTCGGCATCGGCGGCGCGGCGCTCTCGGCGATCGCGCGGATCATGGCCCGCCGTGGCGTGCCGGTCTCCGGCAGCGACAACAACGAGACGCCCTTCCTGGCCTCGCTGCGCGAGCTGGGCGTGCCCGTCACGATCGGCTACGACGCCGGGCACGTCGCCGGGGCGGACACGCTGGTCGTCACGACGGCCGCCCGTGAGGACAACCCCGAGGTGCTCGAGGGGCGGCGCCGTGGCTTGCGGATCCTGCCCCGGTCGGCAGGCCTCGCCGCCGTGATGCACGACAAGGACGTGCTGGCGGTCGCGGGGACCCACGGCAAGACGACGACCACCGCACTGCTGACCGTCGCGCTGCTCGCGGCGGACGCCGACCCGACCTACGCCGTGGGCGGGGTGCTGCGGGCCACCGGCCGCAACGCCGACGCGGGGGAGGGTCCCTGGTTCGTGGCCGAGGCCGACGAGTCCGACGGTGCCTTCCTCGTCTACTCCCCGTGCGCCGCGATCGTGACCAACGTCGAGGCCGACCACCTCGACCAGTGGGGGAGCGAGGAGGCCTACCGGGCCGCCTTCGTGGAGTTCCTGGACCGCATCGACCGGGGCGGCATCCTCGTGCTCTGCGCCGACGACGCCGGTGCCGCCGCCCTGGCGGGGCCGGCCGCCGAGCGCGACCTCGAGGTGGTCCGGGTCGGCACGGGTGAGGACGTCGACTACCGCGCGGCGGGTCTCGCCTTCGCGGGCACCACCTCGCGCTTCACCGTCGAGCACGCCGGTGAGGCCCTCGCCGAGGTGACGCTGCAGATCCCCGGTCGGCACTACGTCCTCGACGCGCTCGCCGCGTTCGCGCTCGGCCACCGGTTGGGCCTGGACGTCGACGGCCTGGTCCGCGGCCTCGAGGCCTTCACGGGCAGCGGTCGCCGGATGGAGCCGAAGGGCGAGGTCCGCGGTGTCCGTGTGGTCGACTCCTACGCCCACATGCCCCAGGAGATCGCGGCCGACCTGGCCGCCGCCCGCGGCGTGGCGGGCGAGGGGCGGGTGCTCGTCGCGTTCCAGCCGCACCTCGTGTCACGCACCCGGACCTACGGCGCCGCCATGGGAGAGGCGCTCGGTGGGGCCGACGAGGTCGTGGTGACCGACGTCTACCTCGCCCGCGAGGACGCCGACCCCGAGGTCACCGGGGCCCTGGTCGCGGACGCCGTCCCGCTGCCAGGCGAGCGCGTCGCCTTCGTCGCCGACCTGGCCGACGTCCCTGCGGCGCTCGTGGCGCGTGCCCGACCCGGCGACCTGGTGCTGACGCTGGGCGCCGGGGACATCACCGACCTCGGCCCCCAGCTGCTGGCGCTGCTGGAGACCCGCGCCGATGGCTGAGCGTGGCGCCGTGCGGGACGACCAGCCGGGGCCCCCGTCGATCCGGCGCAGCCAGCGGGCCTTCGCCCGCCGCCAGTGGGCGCGGCGCTGGCTGGCCTGGAAGCCGGTGCTCGCGCTGGTGGTGCTGCTGGGCCTGCTCGTGGGCGGGGTGTGGCTGGTCTGGTTCTCGCGGGTGATGGCCGTGGCCGAGGTCCGGGTGACCGGCACCGACGGGCTGCGCCCGCAACAGGTGCTCTCGGTCTCCGGCGTCACCGAGGGCCGACCCCTGGCTCGCGTCGACGTCGACGACGTGCGCGCCCGGGTCCAGGCCATCGCCGACGTCCGCAGCGCCACGGTCACCCGGCAGTGGCCGGACACCGTGGTGATCGAGGTCGAGGAACGCGTCGCCGTCGCCGTGGTCGACATCGGCGGCCAGCTGCGAGGGCTCGACGCCGAGGGTGTCGTCTTCGACTCCTACCGCTCGGCACCGGCCGACCTGCCGCGGGTCCAGACCCAGTCCGGCGCGGGCCGCGAGGCGCTGCAGGAGGCCGCGGCCGTCGCCTCGGTGCTGCCGGGGGACCTCGCCGCCCAGGTCGACCACGTCGAGGTCGCCTCGGTCGACCAGCTCTCCCTGGTGATGCGCGACGGTCGCACCGTCGTGTGGGGGAGTGCCGAGGAGTCCGACGTCAAGGCCGAGGTGCTCGTCGCGATGGTGGGCGAGGACCCGAAGTCCGACATCGACGTCAGCGTCCCGGGACGTCCCAGCTTCCTGCCCTGACCGCGCGGAGCACGGGCGGAAGGATTTCCGGGAACGAGGTCGCCCGGCCCGGCGTGTCTGCGCCGTCGGACGTGGGTCGGCGCCTACGTTCTTCTGCAACGCGAGGTTGACATAACTATAACCCTCCACCTCAGGGTTACGGTTTTCGGTCACGCCGAGCAAGACCAGCACCAGACCAGCACCAGACCCGGACGACTCCCCGAGAAGCGAGAGGCACAGCGCCATGGCGGCAGCACAGAACTACCTGGCGATCATCAAGGTCGTCGGCATCGGAGGCGGCGGCGTCAACGCCGTCAACCGGATGATCGAGGTCGGCCTCAAGGGCGTCGAGTTCATCGCGATCAACACCGACGCCCAGGCGCTGCTGATGAGCGACGCCGACGTCAAGCTCGACATCGGCCGCGAGCTCACGCGCGGCCTCGGCGCCGGCGCCAACCCCGAGGTCGGCGCGCGCGCCGCCGAGGACCACTCCGACGAGATCGAAGAGGTCATCAAGGGCGCCGACATGGTGTTCGTGACCGCCGGCGAGGGTGGTGGCACCGGCACCGGTGGCGCCCCCGTCGTGGCCCGCATCGCCCGCTCGCTCGGCGCGCTGACGATCGGTGTCGTGACCCGGCCGTTCGCCTTCGAGGGCCGTCGACGCGCCAACTCGGCCGAGGAGGGAATCGCCCAGCTGCGCGAGGAGGTCGACACCCTCATCGTGATCCCCAACGACCGGCTGCTCTCGATCAGCGACCGCAACGTCTCGGTGCTCGACGCCTTCAAGCAGGCCGACCAGGTGCTGCTGCAGGGCGTCTCCGGGATCACCGACCTGATCACCACCCCCGGCCTGATCAACCTCGACTTCGCCGACGTGAAGTCCGTGATGGCCAACGCCGGGTCCGCCCTCATGGGCATCGGCTCGGCCCGGGGCGAGGACCGCGCCGTCGCCGCCGCCGAGATGGCGGTCTCCTCGCCGCTGCTCGAGGCCAGCATCGAGGGTGCGCACGGCGTCCTGCTCTCGATCGCCGGCGGGTCCGACCTCGGGCTGTTCGAGATCAACGAGGCCGCGGCGCTGGTCTCGGAGTCGGCGCACGAGGATGCCAACATCATCTTCGGTGCCACCATCGACGACGCCCTGGGTGACGAGGTCCGCGTGACCGTGATCGCCGCCGGCTTCGACGGCGGCATGCCCAAGCGGCGCAACGAGGGCACGGTGCTGCGCCAGCAGCCGCAGCAGTCCCAGGCCGAGACCCGGGCCGCCGCCGAGGCGCTCGCCACGCGGGCGCCGAGCCGGCCCGCGCCGAGCCAGTCGGCCGCCCAGCCCGCCCCCGCCGGTGCGCAGCAGGCCGGCCAGGCCCCGTCCCAGCCGGCACGCCAGGGCTCCTCGGCGCCGTCACAGGGCCAGTCCCACGGCCAGTCCAGCCAGCCCAAGCCGCAGCCGCGCCAGGTCCAGTTCGACGACGACGACCTGGACGTGCCTGACTTCCTGAAGTGAGCCTGCGCCTGCGAGACCGGATCGAGGGCGACCTCCTCGTCGAGGTCGCCTTCACCGACTCCGCCCTCGACCTGGGTGACCTCGCCGCCGAGGACGACCGTCGAGCCGCCCTAGCGGCCGTCGCCGCCGCCTCGGGTGCCGAGCCGGTGCTGATGCGCCAGGTCCACGGGGCCGCGGTCCACGTCGTCGACGCCGTTCCGCCCGTGCCGCCGGAGGGGGACGCGCTGGTGACGACCCGGCCCGGCCTGGCGCTGCTCGCGCGGGCCGCCGACTGCGTGCCGCTGCTGCTCGCCGACGCCGGGGCCGGTGTGGTCGCCGCCGTCCACTCCGGCCGACCCGGCCTCGCCGCAGGCGTCGTGCCCGCGGCCGTCGCCCAGATGCGGGAGCTCGGGGCGAGTGCGATCACGGCCTGGGTCGGACCCCACGTCTGTGGCGCCTGCTACGAGGTGCCGTTGGAGATGCGGGACGAGGTCGCGGCGCTGGTGCCGCAGGCGCGGTCCGAGACCAGCTGGGGCACGCCGGCCCTCGACCTGGGGTCCGGCGTGCGAGCCCAGCTCGCCGCCGCCGGCGTCCGGGACGTCCGGGTCGTGGCCGGCTGCACCCGCGAGGACGACGCCTTCCCGTCCTACCGCCGAGACGGTGCGGCCTCGACCCGGTTCGCCGGCGTGGTCTGGATGGACCGGCGATGAGTCGCGCCGACGACGTCCGCGCCGGGCTCGACGCCGTCCGCGGCCGGATCGCCGGGGCCTGTGCCGAGGCCGGACGCGACCCCGACGAGATCACGCTGGTCGTGGTCACCAAGTTCTTCCCCGCCTCCGACGTCCGGCTGCTCGCCGACCTCGGCGTGCGCCACGTCGGCGAGAACCGTCACCAGGAGGCGCAGGCCAAGGCCGAGGAGTGTGCCGACCTCGGGTTGGTCTGGCACTACGTCGGCGGGCTGCAGAGCAACAAGGCGGCCGCCGTGGCGGCCTACGCCGACGTCGTCGAGTCCGTCGACCGCGCCAAGCTGCTGCGCGGCCTGCAGCGCGGCGCCGAGGACCGGGACCGACCCCTCGACCTGCTGCTGCAGGTCAGCCTCGACCCGCCCGACCGGGACGGCCGGGCGGGCGTGGAGCCGTCCGGCCTGGCGGCACTGGCTGCCGAGGTCCACCAGCACCCGTCGCTGCGGCTGCGGGGGCTGATGGCCGTCGCGCCGCTCGGCGAGGACCCCGAGGACGCCTTCGCGAGGCTCGCCCGGGTGCGCGAGACCTTCCTCGCCACGGAGCCGGGAGCCACCGCCCTGTCGGCCGGCATGTCCGGCGACCTCGAGGCGGCCGTCCGGGCCGGCGCGACACACGTGCGCGTCGGCTCCGCAATCCTCGGCCCGAGGCCGCAGGACAAGTAATGTCACATCCACACCAGGCGCCCCGACGGGCGCCGGAACCCCGGAGGACTACCACGTCATGAGCGGCGCGATGCGCAGGATCGGCGAGTACCTCGGCCTGCTCGAGGACACCGGCCGGTACGACGACGACTACGACCACGAGACCGCCGACACACCGGTGGTTCCCGCCCGTCATGGCCGCGAGGCCGCCCGGGAGTCCCGACCCGCCCCCGTGTCCGACCTGTCCGAGCGCCGGCGTCCGGCCTCGGGCCCCGCCGCCGTCACGACTGGAGTCGTCGCCGAGATGTCCCGCATCACCACCCTCCACCCGCGCACCTACAACGAGGCGCGCACGGTCGGCGAGAACTTCCGCGAGGGCGTTCCGGTGATCATGAACCTCTCGGAGATGGACGACAACGACGCCAAGCGGCTCGTCGACTTCGCCGCCGGCCTGGTGTTTGCCACGCGTGGCAGCATCGAGCGTGTGACGAACAAGGTGTTCCTGCTCTCGCCCCCGAACGTGACCGTGGCCGCTGAGGACAAGCAGCGGCTCGCCGAGGGCGGCTTCTTCAACCAGAGCTGACTCCCGTGGACATCATCGGGCAGGTCCTCTACGGCCTGCTCACGGCCTTCATCGCGCTGCTCTGGATCCGGTTCATCGTGGACTGGGTCCAGGTCTTCGCGCGCTCGTGGTCCCCGCGCGGGGTGCTGCTGGTGCTGCTCGAGGTGGTCTACTCGATCACCGACCCGCCGATCAAGGCACTGCGCCGCGTGATCCCGCCGTTGCGGCTGGGGCAGGTGGCGCTCGACCTGAGCTTCATCGTCGTGCTGATCGGGGCGCTGCTGCTGCGTGTGATGGTGGCGAGGGTGTTCTTCGGCTGACCCGGTTCGCTGACCTGCACCGGGGCAGGCGCTATTGTTCGAACGACAGACTTTCCGTACGCGACAAGAATGGGTGAGGTCATGCCGCTGACGCCTGAGGACGTGAGCAACAAGCGCTTTACTCCCGTCCGGCTCCGCGAGGGGTACGACATGGGTGAGGTGGATCAGTTCCTCGACGAGGTGGAAGCCGAGCTGGCTCGCCTCACCAAGGAGAACGACGACCTGCGCTCGAAGCTCTCGGCCGCGCAGTCGGGATCGCCGGTCGCCTTCGAGGCGCCCCCGGCCCCCAAGGTCGAGGAGCGTGCGCCCGAGCCCGAGCCGGAGCCGGAGCCCGAGCCGGAGCCGGAGCCGGTCAAGGCCGAGCCCGTCGCCGCCGCTGCGGTCGCGCCGGTGGAGACGCTCAAGGTCGAGACCGTGCCGCAGGCCTCCAACGCCGCGGCGCGGCTGCTCGAGATCGCCACCCGCAACGCCGACGAGCTGGTCGAGGAGGCCAAGAACGAGGCCGACCGCATCGTCGGGGAGGCCCGGACCAAGGCCGAGCGCCTCGACGCCGAGTCCAAGGGCAAGGCCGACCGGCTCGAGGCCGACGCTCGTCGCCGCGCCGAGATGCTCGACGGTGAGACCTCCGAGCGTCGCCAGCAGATGTTCGGCGAGCTCGAGCAGGAGCGGGACAAGCTCAACACCGAGGTCGAGAACCTCCGCTCCTTCGAGCGCGAGTACCGCGCGCGCCTGAAGTCCTACTTCACCCAGCAGCTCGAGTCCCTCGAGTCCGGTGCCTCCTCCGAGGGCTCGCGTCCGCCCGCCCAGGGCGACCCTGCGCCGAAGCGGCTCCGCTCGATCCTGGGCGACGACGACGCCTGATCCTCCTCGCACGGACCTGTCAGCCGGGCCCGACTCACCTACCAGGGTGAGTCGGGCCCGTTGCTTGTGTCCACGCCTGCGCGGCGCGCTTGAAGCGCCCCCATCGCCGGGCTAACCTTCCGCCGACGTGGTGGCGGCTGCCACGCGGCAGGACGCTCCCAGGAGGCTCAGACCCCATGGCTCGCACGACGAAGAAGTCGCTGGCCGGCTCGGCGGTGTCCGCCGCGCGCAAGGCGATCCGGCGCAAGCCGGCGGCCGCCGCGCCCGCCGAGAAGGCCGCGCCCCGCCAAGAAGGCCGCGCCCGCCAAGAAGGCCGCGCCCGCCAAGAAGGCCGCGCCCGCCAAGAAGGCCGCGCCCGCCAAGAAGGCCGCGCCCGCCAAGAAGGCCGCGCCCGCGAAGAAGGCCGCGCCCGCGAAGAAGGCCGCCCCCGCGAAGAAGGCCGCCCCCGCCAAGAAGGCCGCCCCCGCGAAGAAGGCCGCCCCCGCCAAGAAGGCCGCCCCCGCCAAGAAGGCCACGCCCGCGAAGAAGGCCACGCCCGCGAAGAAGGCCGCGCCCGCGAAGAAGGCCGCGCCCGCCAAGAAGGTGAGCGCGCTGCGGGTCAAGGAGGGTGAGAGCGCCTGGACCAAGGCGGAGATCAAGGAGGTCCGCGACGAGCTCACCCAGATCCGGGGCAAGGTCTCCAAGACCTTGGAGGCGCAGGAGGCCGAGCTCGCCGGTCTGATGCGGGATGCCGGCGACGGCGCCGGTCACGACCAGGCCGACATGGGTGCCACCAGCTTCGAGCGCGACCACGAGCTCACGGTGGTCAACAACGAGCGCGAGAAGCTGGCCCAGATCGACCGGGCCCTGGCCCGGATCGCCGACGGCAGCTACGGCACCTGCGAGTCCTGTGGCAACCCCATCGGCAAGATGCGGGCCATGGCCTTCCCGCGTGCCACACTGTGCATGCCATGCAAGCAGCGCGAGGAGCGTCGCTGAGCGACGACGAGACCACCGGTTCCGTCGACCCCGCTGCACGTGGCCGGTGGTCGCGGACGAAGCTGGTCTTCGTGGCCGTGGCCCTCTCGGCGTACGCCGTCGACCTGGTCACCAAGCACCTCGCGGTGACCCGCCTGGCCGACGGCGACGTCGCGGTGTTCGGCGACTGGTTCGTGCTGCACCTGACCCGCAACCCGGGTGCGGCGTTCTCCACCGGCACCGAGTACACCTTCGCGCTCAGCTGCCTGGCCATCGCGGCCGTGGCGGTCGTGCTGTGGTTCTCGCGCCGGATCGCCGACCCGTGGTGGGCGGTGGGCCTGGGGCTGCTGCTCGGTGGCGTGGCGGGCAACCTGACCGACCGGATCTTCCGCGACCCGGGCCCGATGCTGGGTCATGTCATCGACCTGTTCATGCTGCCGAACTGGCCGGTCTTCAACGTCGCCGACATCTGCATCAACGCCGCTGCCGGCGTGATCCTGCTGCAGACCTTCCGCGGGATCGGGCTCGACGGACGGCGCGGGGAGGACCGATGACCGAGGTCGACCACCGGTTCCTCGCGGTCCCGGAGGGCCTCGACGGCGAGCGCGTCGACGCCGCCCTCGCCCGGCTGTTCGGGCTCTCCCGCACGCGCGCCGCCGACCTGATCTCCGCCGGCAACGTCAAGGTCGACGGCGACGCCGTCGCCAAGAGCCACCGCGTCGAGCCCGGCTCGATGCTCGAGGTCAGCATCCCCTCCCGGACCGACCCGCTCGAGGTGGTCCCGGAGATCGTCGAGGGGATCAAGATCATCCACGACGACGACTCCATCGTCGTGATCGACAAGCCGGTCGGGGTGGCCGTCCACCCCTCACCGGGCTGGTCGGGCCAGACGGTCGTCGGTCACCTCGCGGCGGCGGGCTTCCGGATCGCCACGGGCGGTGCCTCGGAGCGGCAGGGGATCGTGCAGCGGCTCGACGTCGGGACCTCCGGCGTGATGGTCATCTGCAAGTCCGAGCACGCCTACTCGCTGCTCAAGAACGCCTTCCGCAACCGCACCGTCGACAAGACCTACCACGCGCTGGTCCAGGGCCACCCCGACCCGTTCGAGGGCACGGTGGACGCCCCGATCGGCCGTCACCCCCGTCACGACTACCGGTTCGCGGTCATGGCCGACGGGCGGCACAGCGTCACCCACTACGAGACGCTCGAGGCGCACCGCTTCGCCAGCCTGCTCGAGATCAGCCTGGAGACCGGGCGCACCCACCAGATCCGGGTCCACATGCAGGCGCTCAAGCATCCCTGCGTCGGCGACCTGACCTACGGCGCCGACCCCGTGCTCGCCCGCAGGGTGGGTCTGGAGCGGCAGTGGCTGCACGCCGTACGGCTCGGCTTCGAGCACCCCGACACCGGTGACCACGTCGAGTACGAGTCGACCTACCCCGAGGACCTCCAGCACGCGCTGGACGTGATCCGGGATGCCGACGACTGACCTGAGGCTACGGCCGGCGACCCGCGATGACCTCGCGGCGGTCTCGGAGATCCATCTCGCCGCGCGCGCGAAAGCCGTTCCAGCCATGCCCCCTCTGGTGCACACTCCCGACGAGGTGCGTTCCTTCCACGCCTCGCTCGACCTCGAGGAGCAGACGATGTGGGTGGCCGAGACCGACCGCGTCATCGCGTACTCCGAGCTGAAGGGCGACTGGCTCGACGACCTGTACGTCCACCCCGCCCACCAGGGCGAAGGCATCGGCGCGGCCCTGCTCGACGTGGCCAAGGCCGGACGGCCCGACGGCTTCTGCCTGTGGGTCTTCGAGTCCAACCGGGGCGCCCGACGCTTCTACGAACGCCACGGCCTGGTCGCCCTGGAGGCCACCGACGGCAGCGGCAACGAGGAGCGCGCCCCCGACGTCCGGATGGCCTGGCCCGGACGCGAGCCGCTGGCCTTCTTCCGGCGGCTGATCGACGAGGTCGACGACCAGCTGGGAGAGCTGCTCGCCCGCCGGGCGGCCCTCACCCGCGCGGTCCAGCCCCACAAGCTCGACCCCGCCCGCGACCCCGCCCGCGAACGGGCGGTCGCCGCCCGGATGGCCGGCCGCGCCCCCGAGCTCGGCGAGGACCGGCTGGCCCGCATCGTCCACGCGATCATCACCGAGTCGCTGGACGCAGCGACCTGAGTGGGGGTGCCGTCAGCGTCCCGCCGGGGATGCCCGGCTGTCGGTGCGCCCTGTCACGATCACCGGGACGGCTGCCGTAGGCTTTTGGCTCTTCCCCCAGCAACGCCCGGGTGCTCCTGCCGGAGTCGTGCCGTCGTCGCTGCAGCATGCCCGTCCGACTCCGAGGGGAGTGGCTCGACCACCGATGGCTGGATCCTCACCCACCTCCTTCGCACACCTCCACGTGCACACCGAGTACTCCATGCTCGACGGTGCTGCACGGCTGGGAGCGCTGACGTCGCGGGCAGCCGAGCTCGGCATGCCCGCGGTGGCCATGACCGACCACGGCAACGTCTTCGGCGCCTACGAGTTCTACCGGTTGGCGAAGGCGGCCGGGGTCAAGCCCATCATCGGCATCGAGGCCTACCTGGCCCCCAACATCTCCCGCTTCGAGAAGAAGGGGGTCAACTTCTACGGGGGCGGGCCCGACGACGTCTCGGCCCGGGGCGCCTACACCCACATGACGCTGCTCTCGGAGACCACCGAGGGCATGCACAACCTGTTCCGGCTCTCGACCGGGGCCTGGCGCGACGGCTTCTTCAAGCATCCCCGCATGGACCGCGAGCTGCTCTCCCGGCACGGCCGCGGGATCATCGGCACCACCGGCTGCCCCTCCGGCGAGATCCAGGTCCACCTGCGCCACGGCAACTACGAGGCCGCCCGCCAGGCGGCCGGTGACTTCCAGGACATCCTGGGCCGCGACAACTACTTCCTGGAGCTGATGGACCACGGCCTCGACATCGAGCGCCGGGTCCGCGACGGACTGCTGCGGCTCGGCCAGGACCTGCAGATCCCGCTGCTGGCGACCAACGACTCCCACTACGTCATGCGCGAGGACGCCGCCTCCCAGGAGCACCTGCTCTGCATCAACTCCGGGTCCACCATGGACATCCCCGCCGGTGACGGGCCGGGGCAGCGCTTCGCGTTCAGCGGCGACGGCTACTACCTCAAGTCCGCGGCCGAGATGCGCGAGCTCTGGCGCGACTTCCCCGAGGCGTGCGACAACACGCTGCTGATCGCCGAGCGGTGCGACGTCTCCTTCACCGAGGGCAACGGCACCTACATGCCCCGCTTCCCGTGCCCGCCGGGGGAGAACGAGGACTCCTGGCTGGTCAAGGAGGTCGAGCGGGGACTGCACGCCCGCTACCCCGCGGGCGTGCCCGACAAGGTCAGGGCCCAGGCCGAGTTCGAGCTCGGGGTCATCACCCAGATGGGGTTCCCGGGCTACTTCCTCGTGGTCGCCGACTTCATCAACTGGGCCAAGGACCACGGCATCCGGGTCGGGCCTGGTCGCGGTTCCGGTGCCGGCTCGATGGTCGCGTACGCGATGCGGATCACCGACCTCGACCCGCTCGAGCACGGCCTGATCTTCGAGCGGTTCCTCAACCCCGACCGGGTCTCGATGCCCGACTTCGACATCGACTTCGACGAGCGCCGACGCGGCGAGGTGATCCGCTACGTCACCGAGAAGTACGGCGACGACCGGGTCTCCTACATCGTCACCTACGGCACCATCAAGGCCAAGCAGGCCGTCAAGGACTCCTCGCGCATCCTGGCCTACCCCTTCGCCATGGGCGACCGGATCACCAAGGCGATGCCGGCCTCGGTGATGGGCAAGGACGTTCCGCTCAAGGACATCTTCGACCCCGCCCACAAGCGCTACGGCGAGGGCGGGGAGTTCCGTGCCCTCTACGACGGGGACACCGACGTCAAGCGGGTCGTCGACACCGCCATCGGCATCGAGGGGCTCAAGCGGCAGTGGGGCGTCCACGCGGCGGGCGTGATCATGTCGAGCGAGCCGCTCGTCGACGTCATCCCGATGCTGCGCCGGCCCGCCGACGGCGCCATGATCACGCAGTTCGACTACCCGACGTGCGAAGCCCTCGGCCTGATCAAGATGGACTTCCTCGGGCTCCGCAACCTCACGGTGCTCGACGACGCCGTGCGCAACATCGAGGCCAACCGCGGGGAGACCGTGGTGCTCGAGGACCTCGAGCTGACCGACGACGCGACGTACTCCCTGCTCCAGCGCGGCGACACCCTCGGCGTCTTCCAGCTCGACGGCGGTCCGATGCGGGCGCTGCTGCGCTCGATGCGGCCCGACTGCTTCGCGGACATCTCCGCCGTCGGCGCGCTGTACCGACCCGGTCCGATGGGCGCCGACTCCCACAACAAGTACGCCCGCCGCAAGACCGGTCGCGAGCCGGTCGAGGCGATCCACCCCGAGCTGGCCGAACCGCTCGAGGACATCCTGGGTGAGACCTACGGCCTGATCGTCTACCAGGAGCAGGTCATGGCGATCGCCCAGAAGCTCGCGGGCTACTCGCTGGGACAGGCCGACATCCTGCGTCGGGCGATGGGCAAGAAGAAGAAGGAGGAGCTGGACAAGCAGTTCGCCGGCTTCTCCGAGGGCATGGTCGAGCGCGGCTACTCCCCGGCCGCGGTCAAGACGCTGTGGGACATCCTGCTGCCGTTCTCCGACTACGCGTTCAACAAGGCCCACTCCGCCGCCTACGGGCTGGTCTCCTACTGGACCGCCTACCTGAAGGCCAACTACCCCGCCGAGTACATGGCGGCGCTCCTGACCTCGGTCAAGGACGACAAGGACAAGATGGCGATCTACCTCAACGAGTGTCGCCGCATGAAGATCCAGGTGCTGCCGCCCGACGTCAACGAGTCGCAGGCGAACTTCACCCCGGTCGGCCGCGACATCCGCTTCGGCCTGACCGCGATCCGCAACGTCGGCGGCAACGTCGTGACCGGGGTCGTGGAGGCCCGCGAGGAGCACGGCCGCTACACCGACTTCAACGACTTCATGGGCAAGGTGCCGGCGCTGGTCTGCAACAAGCGGGTCATCGAGTCGCTGGTCAAGGCCGGCGCCTTCGACGACATGAAGCACCCCCGCCGTGCCCTCGTGCACGTCCACGAGGCCGCCGTCGACCAGTACGTCGACATCAAGCGCAACGAGGCGATCGGCCAGGACTCGCTCTTCGACGGGCTCGACGACGACGGGGGAGGGGGCTTCGGGATCTCGGTGGCCATCCCCGAGATCGACGAGTGGGACAAGATGACGCTGCTCGGACACGAGCGGGAGATGCTCGGCCTCTACGTCTCCGACCACCCGCTGCTCGGTCTCGAGCACCTGCTCTCGCGAGGCACCGACTGTTCGATCGGTCAGCTGATGCTCGACGAGGAGCGGGCCGACGGCTCCCCGATCACCATCAGCGGGCTGATCACCTCCGTGCAGCGCAAGGTGACCAAGCGCGGCGACACCTGGGCGATGGTGACCCTGGAGGACCTCGACGGCGCCATCGACGTGCTGCTGTTCCCGAGCTCCTACCAGCTCGCCAGCACGCTGTTGTCCGAGGACGCCATCCTCACGGTCCGGGGCCGGCTCTCCCGCAGCAAGGACCAGCCCGAGATCCACGCCCAGGAGGTGACGGTCCCCGACCTCACCGACGGGCCGAGCGGTCCCGTGGTCCTGCGGCTGCCGCAGACCCGGGTCAACGCCGGCACCGTCGAGCAGCTCAAGGAGGTGCTCGCCACCCACCCGGGTGTCACCGAGGTGCACCTGCACCTCCTGATGCGCGACAAGACGCTGATGATGAAGATCGGGGACCACCACCGGGTCACGCCCAGTCCCGCCCTCTTCGCCGACCTCAAGCAGCTGCTGGGGCCCGGGTGTCTGCAGAGCTGACCTCGACCGGTCACGCGAGCGATGACCGACCGGTCCACCACGCCTCGCGGTGGTGGCTGCTGCGCGACGTCGCTCTCGTGCTGGGGGTGTTCGCCGTCGTGGGGGTCGCGGCCGGGCTGTGGTGGGAGGCGTGGTGGACCGCCCCGAGCGGGGTCGTCGTCGACCACGCGTGGGTGCCCGACGACAGTGGCGTCCGCGGGCTCTTCGACGGCACCGCGCACTTCGTGATCGTGGCGCTGCTGTGCGGCACCGTCGCCGGCGCGGCCTGCGCCTTCTACGTCGACCGGGTCGAGATCCTGACCCTGGTCTCGGTACTCGTGGGCTCGGTGCTGGCCACCTGGCTCATGCTCCTGGTCGGGACCACGCTGGCCCCGCCCGATCCCGACCCCCTCGCTCGCACCGCCGCCGAGGGGACCGAGCTCCGGGGTGCCCTGGAGATCTCCGGCCTCGGGGCGCTCCTCAGCCTCCCGGCGGGGGCGTTGACCGGCCTGGTCGTGGTGTTCATCGGACTGACACCGACTCGCTCAACTCGCAGCTAGCGCACTCCTTCTCTGGGTAGAGTTCGACCCACGGGAACCGGCCGCCGCCGTGTCCCGTCACAGGTTCACCTCACCAGCACCGACCCGACCCAGGGGAGACACCCGATGTCCAGCACCACGCCGCCGCCGGCCGGCTCCGACGGCCCCGAGTTCCTCGACCAGAGCAGTGGGGACCGAGTCGCTCCGACCGCCGCGTCGTCGGGCCGCGGTGGCCGTCGTACGGCGATCGTCGCCGGCGGGGCCGTCCTCGGCCTGGGTCTCGTCGGAGGCGGGGTCTGGGCCGCGATGTCGTTCTTCGCGACCGGGTCGCAGCCGGCCGAGGCGCTGCCCGCGGGCACGATCGGCTACGCCGCGATCGACCTCGACCCCAGCGGTGGCCAGAAGATCGAGGCCATGCAGATGATCAAGAAGTTCCCGGCCCTCGACAAGGAGCTCAACGGCGTCGACGCCGACGACGACCTGCTGGCCAAGGTGTTCGAGGAGGCCGACTGCAAGGGTCTCGACTACGCCGACGACGTGAAGCCGTGGCTCGGCTACCGCTTCGCGGTGGCAGCCGTCGACCTGGGTGAGAAGGTCCCGACCCCGGTCGGCGTGATCCAGGTCAGTGACTCCGGCGCGGCCGAGGACGGGCTGGCGCAGCTCGCCGAGTGCAGTGACGAGGGCGAGATGGGCGGCTGGGTCGTCGAGGGCGACTGGGCGGTCGTCGCGGAGACCGAGGACCTCGCCCAGCAGGTCGTCGACGCCACCGCGGACGGCACGCTGGCCGACGACGAGGACTACCAGAAGTGGACCGACGAGGTCGGTGACGCCGGCGTGGTCAACATGTACGCCGCACCCGAGGCCGGACAGGTCCTCGCGGGCCTCGCCGGCGAGCTCGGCAACGGCATGGTCCCTGGCCTGCCCGGCGAGGTGCCGCCCGCCGACGGCATGGGGGACAGCACCGAGGTTCCGGAGGAGATGACGCAGGCGCTGGAGGAGTTCCAGGGCATGGCAGCCACGGTGCGCTTCTCCGACGGGGCCCTGGAGTTCGAGGCCGTCGCCGCCACGCAGGAGTCCCAGAACGCCGAGCTGTTCGCCACCGACCGCGGTGACGACGCCCTGGCCACCCTCCCTGGCGACACCGCCGTCGCGCTCGGCTTCGGCTTCGCCGAGGGGTGGCTCGACGCGGTGCTCGAGCAGGCCGTGGCGTCCTCCGGCGGCGAGATGACCGTCGACGACGTCGAGCAGCAGCTGCAGGCCATGACCGGCCTGACCCTCGACGACGTCGAGACCGTCTTCGGCGAGTCCGCGGTGATCTCGCTCGGGAGCGACGTGGACCCGGAGTCCTTCTTCTCCTCCGCCGACGGCAGCGACATCCCGGTCGGCGCGAAGATCAAGGGCGACTCCGCCGCCATCGAGAAGGTGCTCGGCACGCTGGCCCAGACGATGGGCTCCGAGGCGAGCTTCCTGGACACCGACTCCGAGGGCGACTTCGTCGCCGTCGGCCCGAGCCCGGACTACCGCAGCACCCTGCTCGGCGACGGCGGTCTCGGTGACTCCGACGTCTACCAGAACGTCGTCCGCGAGGGCGACGACGCGAGCAGCATCCTGTTCGTCAACTTCGACGCCAACGACTGGCTGACGGGGCTGGCCGAGGGCCAGGCCGAGGTGCAGCAGAACCTCGAGCCCCTCGAGGGCCTCGGCGTCACCTCGTGGGTCGACGACGGGACCACGCACGGCGTGCTTCGGCTCACCACCGACTGACGGACCGGACCTGGCCCGTGATCGCCCCGGTGATCGCGGCCAGGTCGGCCGGTCCCACCTCGAGGTCGAGCCCGCGCCGGCCGGCCGAGACCAGGATCGTGTCGTGGTCGAGCGCGCTCTCGTCCAGCACGGTCCGGTGCCGCCGCTTCTGACCGACCGGCGAGATCCCCCCGGCGACGTATCCGGTCGCCCGCTCCGCCGCGGCCACCTCGGCCATGGCGGCCCTGCTGCCGCCGAGCAGCCGGGCGAGGGCCTTGAGGTCCAGCTGGCCCGACACCGGCACGATCGCGACCACCAGCTCGCGCGTGTCGAGGGAGGCGAGCAGCGTCTTGAAGACGCGGTCCGGGTCGACCCCGAGCGCGGTGGCTGCCTCGAGGCCGTAGGAGCCGGCCTCGGCACGCCCCCGCGGGTCGTGGGGGTAGGGCAGCAACGTGTAGCCGATGCCCGCACGGTCGAGCGCCACGGTCGCCGGCGTGCCGCCCTGCTTCCTCCTCGCCACGGGACCGGCCGCCTCAGTTGGGCGACCAGCGCGTGCGTGCGACCTCGGTCGCCGGCAGCGACGGGATCACGTTCATCGCCCGCAGCTCGGTGCGCAGCAGGTCGGTGACCAGCTGCAGCCGCACCCCCGGGTCCTCCGCCTCGAGCAGCGACTGCCGGTCGGGCAGGGGCAGCGGCGCGACGGCGGCCAGCGTCCACGACAGGTACGTCGGGTCCTGGGGCAGCGGCGCCGGGTAGGGGTCGCCGCGGATCTCGGTCAGCGCGACCCGGTACGCCGTGAACACCGCCCGGGCCCGCTCGACGACCTCGGCCGGCACGGCGGCGCCCTGCTCCGGGCGGGCCGCCACGTGGCCGAGGGGGAACGATCCGGTCGTGTCGAGCCGTTCCAGCTCGATCCGGTGGAGTCCCACCGCGACGAGATCGAAGGTGCCGTCGGGACGCGACTCCACGTCGGTCATCCGGACCCGGCAGCCGACCCGGTAGAGCGACTGGGCGCCGTGGTCGCCGACCTCGTAGCCCTCCCGGACCGCGACGGTGCCGAACACCCGGTCGGTGGGGTCCGGCACCCGCAGCAGGTGGTGGACCAGCGCCCGGTAGCGGTCCTCGAAGACGCGCAACGGGACGCTCACGCCGGGGAACATCACCGAGTTCAGCGGGAACATCGGCAGCGGATCCATCACGTCTCGACTGTAGGCCGGTCTCCATGCCGGGTGCACCCGCCGGGCGGCGACGCGCCGAAACTAGAATGGGTGGGTGATCATCCGACGCCTCGACCTGACCGGAGCCGGCGGCCCCGTCGACTACCGCGCGGTGGTGCCGCGCGCCGAGCTCGACGTGGAGGCTGCGACCCAGCTGGTGCGCCCGGTGGTCGACGCGGTGCGTGACCGCGGCCTGGAGGCCGTCGTCGAGTACACCCAGCAGTTCGACGGGGTGCTGCTCGAGGACGTCGCCGTCCCGCGGGAGGCGCTGACCCGGTCCCTGGAGGAGCTCGACCCGCAGGTGCGGGCGGGGCTGGAGGAGTCGGTGCGCCGGCTCCGCGCGACCTGCGAGGCCGAGCTGGAGCACGACGTCACCACCGAGGTCGCGGCCGGGGCGGTCGTCACCCACCGCAAGGTGCCGATGGACCGGGTCGGCCTCTACGTCCCCGGCGGCCTCGCCCCGCTGGTCTCCAGCGTCGTGATGAACGTCGTGCCCGCCCAGGTCGCCGGTGTGGGCTCGATCGCCCTCGCCAGCCCGCCGCAGCGAGCGCACGGCGGGCTCCCCGAGCCGACGATCATGGCCGCCTGCGCGCTGCTCGGCGTCGAGGAGGTGTACGCCGTGGGCGGGGCCCAGGCGATCGCCATGTTCGGCCACGGCGCGGGTCCGTGCCGCCGGGTCGACCTGGTCACCGGACCCGGCAACATCTACGTCGCGGCCGCGAAGCGGCTGCTGCGGGGCGTCGTCGGCATCGACTCCGAGGCCGGCACGACGGAGATCGCGATCCTCGCCGACGACAGCGCCGACCCGGCGTACGTCGCGGCGGACCTGATCAGCCAGGCCGAGCACGACCCGGCCGCCGCCAGCGTGCTCGTCACCGACTCCGAGGCCCTGGCCGAGGAGGTCGTGGCGCAGCTGGAGAAGCAGGTCGCGGCGACCCGCCACCACGAGCGGATCCTCACCGCGCTCGGAGGCCCGCAGTCGGCGATCGTGCTGGTCGACGACGTCGAGCAGGGCCTCGACGTCGTCAACGCCTATGCCGCCGAACACCTCGAGATCCACACCCGCGACGCCCGTGCGGTGGCCGCGCGCGTGCGCAACGCCGGCGCGGTCTTCGTCGGGCCCTGGGCGCCGGTGAGCCTCGGCGACTACACCGCCGGGTCCAACCACGTGCTGCCCACCGGTGGCTGTGCCTGCCACTCCTCGGGGCTGTCCGTGCGGGCGTTCCTGCGCTCGATGCACGTCGTCGACTACTCGCGCGAGGCGCTGGCAGAGGTCGCCGACCACGTGGTCACGCTCGCGGACGCCGAGGACCTGCCCGGCCACGGCCAGGCGGTCTCGATCCGGCTGGACGACCGGTGAGCGCGCCGCGCGGCTTCCCGCCTCTGCGTGAGGAGCTGCGGGGCCTCGAGCCCTACGGCGCACCGCAGCTCTCGCTCGAGCAGGCGCCGGTGCAGCTCAACGTCAACGAGAACCCCTACGGACCGAGCGCGGCCTGCGCGGCCGACATCGCGCGGGCGGTGGGGGAGGCCGCGACCTCGCTCAACCGTTACCCCGACCGTGAGTTCGTCGAGCTGCGCAGCGCGCTGGCGGCCTACCTCAACCGCTCCGGCGGCTCCGGGATCACCCCGGACATGGTCTGGGCGGCCAACGGGTCCAACGAGGTGATGCTGCAGCTGCTGCAGGCCTTCGGTGGCCCGGGTCGACGGGCGCTGAGCTTCGCCCCGACGTACTCGATGTACCCGGAGTACGCCCGCGACACCGTGACCGACTGGGTGGTGGGCCACCGCGAGCAGGACTTCGCCCTCGACCTCGACCACGCGCGCGACCTGGTGCTGGCCGAGCAGCCGTCCGTGGTGCTGCTGCCGAGCCCCAACAACCCCACCGGCACCGCGCTGCCCCACGAGGCCATCGGCGTGCTCTGCGCGGCCGCGGGCGACGGCCTGGTCGTCGTAGACGAGGCCTACGGCGAGTTCCGGCGGGCCGGCACCCCGAGCGCGCTCGAGCTGCTGCCGACGCATCGCAACCTGGTCGTCACCCGCACCATGAGCAAGGCGTTCGCCCTCGCCGGGGGCCGGCTCGGCTACCTGGCCGCCGACCCCGCCGTCGCCGACGCGATCCGCGTCGTCCGGCTGCCCTACCACCTCTCCGCGGTGACCCAGGCGACGGCGCTGGCCGCCCTGCGGCACGCCGACGAGCTGCTGGCACGGGTCGACGAGCTCCGCGACGAGCGGGACGCGACGGTGTCCTGGCTGCGCGAGCAGGGGCTCACCGTCGCCGACAGCGACGCCAACTTCGCCCTCTTCGGCGCCTTCGAGGACCGGCACGCCGTCTGGGAGGGACTGCTCGACCACGGGGTGCTGGTCCGCGAGACCGGCCCGTCCGGATGGCTGAGGGTCTCGGTCGGCACGCCCGGGGAGATGGGACACTTCCGTACGGCACTCACCGAGGTCATGGAGACCCACCCGATCAAGGAGCAGCGATGAGTCGCACCGCCACGCTCGACCGCGCGACGTCGGAGTCGAATGTGCACGTCGAGCTCGACCTCGACGGGTCCGGGCGCCACGACATCTCGACCGGGGTCGGGTTCTACGACCACATGCTCACCGCGTTCGCCCGGCACGGCCTGGTCGACCTGGTCGTCCAGACCGAGGGTGACACCCACATCGACGCCCACCACACCGTCGAGGACACCGCGATCGTGCTCGGTCAGGCGATCCGCGAGGCGCTGGGAGCCAAGCAGGGCATCCGCCGCTTCGGCGACGCCACCGTGCCGCTCGACGAGGCACTGGTGCAGGCCGTCGTCGACGTCTCGGGTCGCCCCTACTGCGTTCACACGGGGGAGCCGGACGGCCAGGCCTACGTCGTGATCGGTGGCGACAGCGGACCGGGCTACTCCGGATCGCTGACCCGTCACGTCTTCGAGACGCTCTCCTTCCACGCCCACCTGGCACTGCACGTGCGGGTGCTCGCCGGCCGTGACCCCCACCACCTGGTGGAGGCGCAGTTCAAGGCGTTTGCCCGCGCCTTCCGCGACGCGGTCGCGCTCGACCCGCGCGAGACGGGTGTCCCCTCGACCAAGGGCACGTTGTAGCGGTCGTGTCATCGACAGTGGTGGTCCTCGACTACGGGTCGGGCAACCTGCGCTCGGCCGTCCGCGCGTTCGAGCGCGCCGGTGCCCAGGTGACGCTCACGTCCGACTTCGAGACGGGTCTGGACGCGGACGGCCTGGTCGTCCCCGGTGTCGGTGCCTATGCCGCCTGCATGGCGGGGCTGCGCGCCGTCAAGGGCGAGCGGCTGATCGGCCGCCGGCTCGCGGGTGGTCGTCCCGTGCTCGGCATCTGCGTGGGCATGCAGGTGCTGTTCGCGCGCGGCGTCGAGCACGGCGTGGAGACCGAGGGCTGCGACGAGTGGCCCGGCGTCGTGGAACGGCTGCAGGCGCCGGTCGTCCCCCACATGGGCTGGAACACCGTCCAGGTCCCGGAGGGGAGCACCCTGTTCGCCGGGATCGAGGACGAGCGCTTCTACTTCGTGCACTCCTACGGTGTGCGCGACTGGACACTCGAGACCAACGACCGCACCCGCGCCCCGCTGGTCACCTGGGCCGAGCACGGCGGCGACCGGTTCGTGGCCGCCGTCGAGAACGGCCCCCTCACCGCGACCCAGTTCCACCCCGAGAAGTCCGGGGACGCCGGCGCCGCCCTCCTCCGCAACTGGGTGGCCTCCCTGAGAGGTTGAGTCGCCACCCCGGCGGATCGAGTCGCCAGCCCGGCTGGCACCTCGACCCGCGGGCCTGGAAACTCGATGTTCGCCGCCGGCGACTACGCTCGACATTCGTGAGCGACTACCTCGAGCTGCTGCCCGCCGTCGACATCAAGGGCGGCCAGGCCGTGCAGCTGGTCCAGGGCGTCGACGGCTCCGAGAAGCGGTTCGGCGACCCGATCGAGGCCGCCCTGCGCTGGCAGCAGGCGGGCGCGGAGTGGATCCACCTGGTCGACCTCGACGCCGCGTTCGGCCACGGGCACAACCGCGAGCTGCAGGCGCGGATCGTCGGCACCCTCGACATCGCCGTCGAGATGAGCGGCGGGATCCGCGACGACGAGTCGCTGAAGGCCGCGATGGACACCGGCTGCCGCCGGGTCAACATCGGCACCGCCGCCCTCGAGCAGCCCGCATGGTGCGCCGCCGCGATCGCGGAGTACGGCGACCGGGTCGCCGTCGGCCTCGACGTCCGGGGTCGCACCCTGGCCGCCCGCGGCTGGACCCGTGACGGCGGCGACCTGTACGAGGTGCTCGGCCGGCTCGACGCGGAGGGCTGTGCCCGCTACGTCGTCACCGACGTCAACAAGGACGGGATGCTGCAGGGCCCCAACCTCGAGCTGCTGCGCGACGTCTGCGCCGCCACCGACCGCCCGGTCGTGGCGAGCGGAGGCGTCACCACCCTCGCCGACATCGAGGCGCTGATGGGACTCGTCGACGACGGAGTCGAGGGCGCGATCGCCGGCACCGCGCTCTACGAGGGCAGGTTCACCCTCGAGGACGCGCTCGCGCTCACGCGCGGAGGGCGTGGCGCACCGTGACGCTGGCCGTGCGGGTGATCCCCTGCCTCGACGTCGACGCGGGCCGGGTCGTCAAGGGCGTCAACTTCCAGGAGCTGCGGGACGCCGGTGACCCCGTCGAGCTCGCCCGGACCTACGACGCGGAAGGGGCCGACGAGCTGACCTTCCTCGACATCTCCGCCTCCCACCAGGGCCGCGCGACCACCATGGAGGTCGTCTCGCGGTGCGCCGAGGAGGTCTTCATCCCGCTCACCGTGGGCGGGGGAGTCGGCAGCGTCGCGGACGTCGACCGGCTGCTGCGCGCCGGCGCCGACAAGGTCGCGGTGAACACCGCCGCGATCCGTCGCCCCGAGCTGGTCGCCGAGATCGCCGACCGGTTCGGCAGCCAGGTCCTGGTGCTCTCCGTCGACGCGCGACGGGTCCCGACGGGCTCGACCGGAGACGCCGCGACCGGCTCCGGCTTCGAGGTCACGACCCACGGCGGCCGCAGGTCCGCCGGGATGGACGCGGTGGCGTGGGCCCACCGTGGCGCGGAGCTCGGCGCCGGGGAGATCCTGCTGAACGCGATGGACGCGGACGGCACGACCCACGGCTTCGACCTCGACCTGGTGGCGGCCGTGCGCCGGGAGGTCAGCATCCCCGTCATCGCCAGCGGCGGTGCCGGGCGGCTCGAGCACTTCGCGCCGGCGGTCGATGCCGGCGCCGACGCGGTGCTGGCCGCCACCGTGTTCCACTTCGGGACGCTGCGGGTCGGCGAGGTGAAGCAGGCGCTCGCCGCGGCGGGCCACCCGGTCCGCGGCTGAGCACGTGCCCGCCGGCGGGCGAGCAATTCGTCGGCTGTCAGTCCCGAGGAATAGCCTGACGAGGCCCCCGGTTGGGGGCAGGGCAGGTCACGACGAGGGGAGCGCGGGCAGCAGTGACGGACGAGTGGGGCGAGCACCGCGGGTCGACGACACGAGAGGGCTTCGCCGTCCTCGGGGTCGCCATCAGGCGCGAGCCCCTGATCTTCACTCTCTCCACGATCGGGAGCCTGCTGTTCGGCGTCATGACGGTCGCCGACGCGTGGGTGCTCGGCTGGGCGACCGACCACGTCGTGGTCCCGGCCTTCCGCGACGGCGAGATCCGTCCGGGGCTGCTGTGGGCGGTCCTCGGCCTGTTCATGGCGGTCGCCTTCCTGCGCGCGGTCGGCATCGTCGCCCGCCGTCTCGGCGCCGGCCTGATGCAGTACCGGATGCAGGCGCACACCCGCCGCGCCGTCACACGTCAGTACCTCTCCCTGCCCATGGAGTGGCACCAGCGCCACCCCACCGGCCAGCTGCTCTCCAACGCCTACTCCGACGTCGAGGCGGCCTGGGGTCCGATCGCCCCGCTGCCGATGGCGGTGGGCGTGGTCGTGATGATGGTCGTGGCCGTCGTGCAGATGGTCGCCGCCGACGTCGTGATGGCGACCGTCGGGCTGCTGGTGTTCCCCGCGGTCGTCGTTGCCAACCTGTTCTTCCAGCGCCTCTCCTCCCCGTTGATGACGCGCGCGCAGGGGTTGCGCGCGGAGGTGAGCGAGATCGCCCACGAGTCCTTCGACGGGGCGATGGTCGTCAAGACCCTGGGCCGCGAGGCGGAGGAGACCACCCGCTTCACGGCGAAGGCTCACCAGCTGCGTGACGTCAACGCCCGCGCGGGCCGGATCCGTGCCGTCTTCGACCCGACGCTGGCCTCGCTGCCCAACCTCGGCGTCCTGGTCGTCCTCTCGGTGGGGGTCTCACGGGTGGTGAGCGGCGCGACCGACGCGGGCGACGTGGTCACCGTCGCCTACCTGCTCACGATCGTCTCCTTCCCCATCCGCTCGATCGGCTGGCTGCTCGGCGAGTTCCCCCGCAGCGTCGTCGGCTACCACCGCACCGACCGGGTGGTCCGGGCGACGGGCGCCATGCCGTACGGCTCCGCCTCGCTGCCGGCGCTCGAGGGCGGTGCGCGGCTCGACGTCGACCGGCTCGGGTTCGCCTACGACGCCGACACGCCGTTGCTGCGTGAGGTGAGCTTCGACGTCGCCCCCGGGCGCACGGTCGCGGTCGTCGGGGCCACCGCCTCGGGCAAGAGCACGCTGACCCACCTGCTGACCCGGCTCTTCGACCCCGACCGGGGACGCGTGCTCGTCGACGGGGTCGACCTGCGCGACCTGGTCCACGGCGGGCTCGCCGAGGCGGTCGCCGTGGTCGGCCAGACCGCCTTCCTCTTCGACGACACCGTGCGCGGCAACGTCACCCTGGGCGCCGACGTCCCCGACGACGAGGTCTGGGCCGCCCTGCGCGCCGCCGAGGCCGACGGTTTCGTCGCGGCGCTGCCCCTGGGGCTCGACACCACGCTCGGCGAGCGCGGCACCTCGCTGTCGGGTGGTCAGCGACAGCGGATCTCGTTGGCCCGGGCGCTGGTGCGCCGCCCCCGGCTGCTCGTGCTCGACGACGCGACCTCGGCGGTCGACCCCGAGGTCGAGGCGCGGATCCTGGCGACCCTCCGCAGTGGTGGCGCGGGCTCGACGCTGGTCGTGGTCGCCTACCGCAAGGCCACCATCGCGCTGGCCGACGAGGTCGTGCACCTCGACGGCGGGAGGGTGGCCGACCGCGGCACCCACGAGGAGTTGCTGTCCCGCAGCCCCGGCTACGCCCGCCTGGTCAATGCCTACGAGCAGGCCCACGAACAGCCTCACGAGCAGGCCCACGAGGAGAGCACGCGATGAGCACCGCGACCCAGGAGCCGACCGCGGGCACCCACATGGACAGCGGCGAGGAGATGGCCGCGATGGAGACGATCCGTCGTGGCGTGGCGATCAGCCCCGAGCTGCGCGAGGGCATCCGGCTCACCCTCGTGTTCGCGGTGGTCGCGTCCCTCGGGCAGGTGATCGTCCCGATCGCCGTCCAGCAGACCCTCGACAACGGGATCAACGGACCCGGCGGTCCCGACGTCTCCTTCGTGGTGCTGATGGGCCTGGCGGCGGCCCTGGGCATCGGCCTGACCAGCGTCGCGTCCTACCTGATGACCAGCCGGCTGTTCCGCACCTCCGAGCGCGGCCTGGCGACGCTGCGGATCAAGGCGTTCCGGCACGTCCACGACCTGCCGCTGCTCACCCAGAACACCGAGCGCCGCGGCGCGCTGGTCTCCCGGGTCACCACCGACGTCGACCAGGTCAGCCAGTTCCTGGTTTTCGGCGGCCTGATCTTCGTCGTCAGCATCGGCCAGGTGCTGGTCGCCACCGTCTTGATGGTCGTCTACAGCTGGCAGCTCGCGCTCGTGGTCTGGGTGGCCTTCGCGCCCCTGTTCCTCTCGATCCGCTGGTTCCAGCGCCGGCTCTCCGCCGCCTACGCCGTCGTGCGCCACCACGTCGGCAGCATGCTCTCCGCGATCTCCGAGCCGGTCGTGGGCGCCGAGGTGGTCCGCGCCTACGCCGTCGAGGACCGCACCCAGCAGCGCATCGACACCGCCATCGACGACTTCAAGGCCGCCAGCATCAAGGCCCAGCAGTACACCGTCGTCTCGTTCTCCCTGGGTGGCCTCTCCGCGGGCCTGGCCAACGCCGGCGTGCTGGTCGTGGGCGTGCTGCTGGGCTTCACCACCGACATGAGCGCGGGCAAGGTGCTGGCGTTCGCGTTCCTGGTGACCCTGTTCGTCGGCCCCGTCCAGATGGGCACCCAGATCCTCACCGACGCCCAGAACGCCATCGCGAGCTGGCGCCGGGTGATCGGCATCCTGGAGACCCCGGCCGACCTGGTCGATCCCGGCCCCGAGGGCCGGGTGCTGCCCCGCGGCCCGATCGACGTGACCTTCGACGACGTCGGTTTCGCCTACCCGGGTGGCCCGCCGGTGCTGCGCGACGTCTCGATGACCATCGACTCCGGCACCCGGATCGCGATCGTCGGCGAGACCGGGTCCGGCAAGTCGACGTTCGCCAAGCTGCTCACCCGGCTGATGGACCCGGTCTCCGGCCGGGTGCTGCTCGACGGCATCGACGTCCGCGACATCGCCGCCGCCAGCCTGCGGCGCAGCGTCGTGCTCGTGCCCCAGGAGGGCTTCCTCTTCGACGACTCCATCGCCGCGAACGTCCGCTACGGCAAGCTCGACGCGACCCAGGAGGAGATCCTGGCCAGCGCCGAGGAGCTCGGGCTCGCCGACTGGGTCGCCGGGCTCCCGCGCGGCCTCGACACCCGGGTCGGGCAGCGCGGCGAGTCGCTCTCGGCGGGGGAGCGGCAGCTGGTCGCCCTGCTGCGGGCCCACCTCGCCGACCCCGACCTGCTGGTGCTGGACGAGGCGACGAGCGCGGTCGACCCACAGCTGGAGATGCGGATCGGCCGGGCGCTCGAGCGGCTGATGAGCGGCCGGACCTCCGTGACGATCGCCCACCGGCTCTCGACCGCCGAGAACGCCGACGAGGTGGTCGTCGTCGACGCCGGCCGGATCGTGCAGCGCGGTCCCCACGCCGAGCTGCTGACGCAGTCCGGGTCGGTCTACGCCGGCCTGCACGCCTCCTGGGTCGCCCAGCGCTCCACCTGACCGCGATACTGGACCCATGACCGAGCTGGACCCCGAGATCGCGGCGCGACTCAAGTGCACCGCCGAAGGACTGCTCCCCGCGATCGTGCAGCAGCACGACTCCGGCGAGGTGCTGATGCTCGCCTGGATGGACGAGGAGTCGCTGGCCCGCACCATCGCGACGGGGCGGGCGACGTACTGGTCCCGCTCGCGCCAGGAGTACTGGGTCAAGGGCGAGACGTCCGGGCACACGCAGGCCGTCCGCGAGATCCGGCTCGACTGTGACGGCGACACCCTGCTGGTCTCGGTCGACCAGACGGGCGGCGCCTGCCACACCGGTGACCGGACCTGCTTCGACGCCGACCTGGTGCACCGGGCCGACCCCTCGTGACGGGTCGACGACGGACCTTCGGCCCGGTCGTCCTCGTCGGGCTCGCGGGTGGCGCGCTGGCAGCAGTGGCCGGCAGCAAGCCGTGGGTGGTCGACGCCGACGCCGCCGAGGCGGCCGACCCCATCCAGGGGGTGTCGCTGGCCGACCCGGTGGCCGCCTCCGGCCAGATGCCGCTGGCGCTCGCGCTCGGCCTCGTGGGCCTCGCCTGCTGGGGGGTCGTCCTCGTGACCCGCGGCCGGGTGCGCCGAGCCGTCGGCGCGGTGGCGTCGCTGGCCGCGCTCGGGTACGCCGCGACCGTGGTGACCGGCCTGCTGACCCTGCCCGACCGGGTCGCCGCCGAGCTCCGGGACGCCCGGCCGGGGGAGACGGCGATGACGGCCGTCGCTCCGTGGGGCTGGGCGGCCGTCGTCGCCGCCCTGGTGTGCCTGGTCGCGGCCGTGCTCGCCGTGGCCTGGGCCCCGGACTGGCCGGAGATGGGTGCCCGCTACGACGCCCCGGGCGGCACGGAGACCGGGCCTGCGCCGGGGCCGTCGGTGGAGCAGACCAACCTCGACCTGTGGAAGTCGATCGACGAGGGCCGCGACCCCACCGTGTGACCGCCCCGCTCCACCGCCTCACTACACTGGGCCCCGCCCCACCGAACCGCCTCGAGGAGCCCGCTCATGTCTGACAACCACGGCAACACTCCCGCTGCCTGGACCGGCGTCACGGTCGCGCTGCTCGGGTTCATCGTGGGTGGTGTCGCGCTGATGCTCGAGCCGGTCAGCATGACCCTGTTCTGGGTCGGGTGCGCCCTCGGCGTCGGCGCGCTGCTGGTGTTCGCCGTGATGGCCAAGATGGGCCTGAACAGCTCTGACCACTGACCACCTTCCCCGGGAGACCACCGTGTCCGTCCTCGACGACATCGTCGCCGGGGTGCGCGTCGACCTCGAGCGCCGGCGGTCCCGGACCACGGAGGCCGACCTGCGCGCCGCCCTGGCCGACGTCGACGCCCCGCGCGACCCGCTGCCGCACTTCCGCGGCGCCGGGTCGAGCGTGATCGCCGAGGTCAAGCGCCGCAGCCCCAGCAAGGGCGATCTTGCCGACATCCCCGATCCTGCCGCGCTCGCCCAGGCGTACGCCGCCGGGGGAGCCGGCGCCATCAGCGTGCTGACCGAGGAGCGACGCTTCGGCGGGAGCCTCGCCGACCTCCGTGCGGTCCGCACCGCGGTCGAGGTCCCGCTGCTGCGCAAGGACTTCGTGGTCGACCCCTACCAGGTGCTGGAGTCCCGGGCGGCCGGCGCCGACCTGGTGCTGCTGATCGTCGCGGCGCTCGACGACGACCTGCTCCGGCGGCTGCACGACCAGGCCCGCGAGCTCGGGATGGCCGTGCTGGTCGAGGTCCACGACGAGCCCGAGACCGAGCGTGCCGTCTCGCTGGGTGCGGAGCTGGTGGGCGTCAACGCCCGCAACCTCAAGACGCTGCAGGTCGACCCCACGACGTTCGGCCGACTCGCCCCGCAGCTGCCGCCCGACCGGGTGCTGGTGGCGGAGTCGGGGATCTCCGGGGTCGAGGACGTGCACCGGTTCGTGGGCGAGGGCGCCCGCGTGGTGCTCGTGGGCGAGGCCCTGGTGAAGGACGGCGACCCCGAGGCCGCGGTCCGCTCGATGACGGGAGTGACACGATGACCCACCCGACCGACCTGTCCACCTGGGACGCCGATGAGCAGGGCTGGTTCGGTGGCGGGGACGACCGCTTCGGTGGCCGGTTCATGCCCGAGGCGCTGGTGGCGGCCCTCGACGAGCTCACCGTGGCCTGGCACGAGGCGCGTGCCGACGACGTCTTCAACGCCGAGTTCGACGCGATCCTGCGCGACTACGCGGGCATCCCGAGCCCGCTCTACGAGGCGACCCGGCTCAGCGAGCACCTCGGTGGCGCCCGGATCCTGCTCAAGCGCGAGGACCTCAACCACACCGGCGCCCACAAGATCCGCAACGTGCTCGGCCAGGCGCTGCTGACCCGCCGGATGGGCAAGCAGCGCGTCATCGCCGAGACCGGGGCGGGCCAGCACGGCGTCGCCTCGGCCACCGCTGCGGCGTACTTCGGGCTCGACTGCACCGTCTACATGGGCTCCGTGGACACCCGCCGGCAGGCGCTCAACGTCGCCCGGATGCAGCTGCTCGGCGCCACCGTCGTGCCGGTCGACTCCGGCAGCGCCACCCTCAAGGACGCCATCAACGAGGCGCTGCGCGACTGGGTCGCGAGCGTCGACCACACCGCCTACCTGTTCGGCACCGCCGCCGGGCCGCACCCGTTCCCGAGCATGGTCCGCGACTTCACCCGCGGCATCGGTGACGAGGCGCGCGCCCAGTGCCTGGAGCTCACCGGCCGGCTGCCCGACGCGATCGCGGCGTGCGTCGGGGGCGGCTCCAACGCGATCGGCCTGTTCACGGCCTTCCTGGACGACCGCGACGTCGCGATCCACGGCTTCGAGGCCGGCGGGGACGGGTTCGAGACCGGCCGTCACGCCGCCACGATCGCGGCGGGAGAGAGCGGCGTGCTCCACGGCGCCCGCACCTTCGTGCTCCAGGACGAGGACGGCCAGACCGTCGAGTCCCACTCGATCTCCGCCGGGCTGGACTATCCCGGCGTCGGTCCCCAGCACGCTCACCTCGCCCGGACCGGTCGCGCCGTCTACACCCCGGTGACCGACACCCAGGCGATGGACGCGCTCGCGCTGCTGGCCCGCAAGGAAGGCATCATCGCCGCTGTCGAGTCCGCCCACGCACTGTCGGGCGCCTACGACGTGGCCAGGGAGCTGGGGCCGGACGGCCTGGTCCTGGTCAACCTGTCGGGTCGCGGGGACAAGGACATGGAGACCGCCATGGAGTGGTTCGACCTCGGGAGCGGGACGTGAGCGTCTCCGGGGCGTTCGAGCGGGCCCGCCGCGAGGACCGGGCGGCCCTGGTCGGCTACCTCCCCGCCGGCTTCCCCGACGTCGCCGGCGGGATCGAGGCGCTGCGAGTGATGGTCGAGCACGGGTGCGACGTGATCGAGGTGGGCATGCCCTACAGCGACCCGGTGATGGACGGCCCGACCATCCAGGCCGCCGCCCAGCAGGCGCTCGAGGGCGGCGTCCGCACCCGGGACGTGCTGCGCACCGTCGAGGCGGTCGTGGCGACCGGGACCCCGGCCGTCGTCATGACCTACTGGAACCCCGTCGAGCGGTACGGCGTGAGCCGGTTCGCCCAGGACCTCGCCTCGGCGGGCGGCTCCGGCCTGATCACGCCCGACCTGACGCCGGACTCGGGCGCGGAGTGGATCGCTGCCGCGGACGCCCACGACCTCGACAAGGTCTTCCTGGTGGCCCCGAGCTCCACCGACGAGCGGATCGCGATGACCACCGCGGCCTGCCGTGGCTTCGTCTACGCGACCGCCGTCATGGGCGTCACCGGCGCCCGCGACGCCACCAGCGACCTCGCCGGCCCGCTGGTCGCCCGCACCCGGGTGGCCACCGACCTGCCGGTGGCGGTCGGCCTCGGCGTCAGCAACGGCGCGCAGGCCGCCGAGGTGGCGGCCTACGCCGACGGCGTGATCGTCGGCTCGGCCTTCGTCCGGGTGCTGCTCGACCACGCCGAGGACCGGGCGGCCGGGCTGGCCGCGCTCGCGGACCTCACCGACGACCTGGCGGACGGAGTGCGTCGTGCCTGATCCCGCCTCCCTCCGTCGCGCCGCCGCGGCGGCGCTGGCGCTGCTGGCCCTCACCGGCTGCAGCGCCTCGGCCGACGGCGGCGAGCTGGCCGGAGCGGTGCTCACGGAGCCCTACGAGGTGCCCGCGACGACCCTGACCGACACCGCCGGCGAGCCGTACTCCCTCTCCAGGGACACCGACCGGCGGCTGACCCTGGTCTTCTTCGGCTACACCAACTGCCCCGACATCTGCCAGACGGTGATGGCCAACCTCACCGCGGGGCTGACCCGGCTCGACGACGCCGACCGCGAGCAGGTCGACGTCGTGTTCGTGACCACCGACCCGGCCCGCGACGACGAGCAGGTGCTGCGCACCTACCTCGACCGCTTCGACCCCGGCTTCGTCGGGCTCACCGGCGAGCTCGACACGATCACCGACGTCGGCCTCGACCTCGGCGTGGCGGTGGAGAAGGGCAAGCGGCTGCCGAGCGGCGGCTACGAGGTCACCCACTCCACCCAGGTGATCGGGGTCGACGGCCAGGACCGGGCACCGATCGTCTGGACCGAGGGCACCTCGGCCTCCGAGTTCGCCTCCGACATCCACTCGCTGCTGGGGGACGCATGATCCTGCCCGAGATCCTGCTGCAGGCCATCCCGAGCCCCAGCGACGGCGTCTGGGACCTCGGCCCCGTCCCGATCCGGGGCTACGCCCTGTCGATCATCCTCGGCATCGTCGTGGCCATCTGGATCGGGGAGCGCCGCTGGGAGGCCCGCGGCGGCACCCGGGGCGAGGTGTCCGATCTCGCCCTGTGGGCGGTCCCGTTCGGCATGGTCGGCGGCCGGCTCTACCACGTCATCACCGACTACCAGCTCTACTTCGGCGAGGACCGGAACCCGGTCACGGCGCTGTACGTGTGGCGCGGCGGCCTCGGGATCTGGGGAGCCGTCGCGCTGGGCGCGGTCGGCATCATGATCGGCGCCCGGCGCAAGGGCATCAAGGTGCTGCCGATGCTCGACGCCCTGGCTCCCGGCGTGCTGGTGGCACAGGCCCTGGGCCGGTGGGGCAACTGGTTCAACCAGGAGCTCTTCGGCCGCCCCACGGACCTGCCCTGGGGGCTGGAGATCGACCTGGCCCACCGGCCGTTCGGCTACCTCGACGTCGAGACGTTCCACCCGACCTTCCTCTACGAGTTCCTCTGGAACCTCGCCGCCTTCGGGTTCGTCGTGTGGGCCGACCGCCGGTTCCGGCTCGGTCACGGCCGGGTGCTGGCCGTCTACGTGATGGCCTACACGCTGGGCCGCGGCTGGATCGAGTACCTCCGGATCGACGACGTGCAGATGGACGACGTGTTCGGACTGCGGTTGAACGTGTGGACCTCGATCGTGCTGTTCCTGGCGGCGGCGGCGTACTTCTGGTGGTCGTCGAGGCGCCACCCGGGGCGCGAGGATCAGGTGCGCCGGGAGGACCACAGGGCGAGAGACGGGCAGGATCCCACCCCCGCCGAGTGATAGCGTGGCCGCGCCGCTAGGGCCAACGTCGTCCCCTGCACCGCATCACCCATGCACTGCATCGCCAGCGTGCCGCTCCACCGAGGTGGACCGGCGACGACGACGGGAGAAGAACTGGTGTCGACGCACGCGTTCCCGCCGCCCCAGGGTCTCTACGACCCCCGCCACGAGCACGACGCCTGTGGCGTCGCCTTCGTCGCGACCCTGACCGGTGAGCCGAGCCACGACATCGTGGCCAAGGCCTTGACGGCCTTGCGCAACCTCGACCACCGCGGCGCCGCCGGCGCCGAGCCGAACTCCGGAGACGGTGCCGGCATCCTGATGCAGGTCCCCGACGCGTTCCTGCGCGACGTGGCCGGCTTCGAGCTCCCGCCGGTCGGCTCGTACGCCGTCGGCACGGCCTTCCTGCGCGGCGACGCGGAGAACGTCGCCAAGTCCCGGGCCCGGATCGAGGAGCTCGCCGCGGAGGAGGGCCTCGCCGTGCTCGGCTGGCGCGAGGTGCCCACCAGCCCCGACGTGCTGGGTGCGACCGCCCGCAGCGTGATGCCGACCTTCAGCCAGCTCTTCGTGGCCGGCGCGGGGGCCCGGGTGGCCGGGATGGCGCTGGAGCGACAGGCGTTCTGCCTGCGCAAGCGCGCCGAGAAGGAGACCGACTCCTACTTTCCGTCGCTCTCCTCGCGCACCCTCGCCTACAAGGGCATGCTCACCACCGAGCAGCTCCACCACTTCTACCCCGACCTGGTCGACGAGCGGATGGCCTCGGCGCTGGCCGTCGTCCACTCGCGGTTCTCGACCAACACCTTCCCGAGCTGGCCGCTGGCCCACCCGTTCCGGTTCATCGCCCACAACGGCGAGATCAACACCGTGATGGGCAACCGCAACTGGATGCGGGCGCGCGAGGCGCTGCTCGAGAGCGACGTCATCCCGGGGGACCTCGAGCGGCTCTTCCCGATCTGCACGCCCGGTCACTCCGACTCGGCGTCCTTCGACGAGGTGCTGGAGCTGCTCCACATGGGGGGCCGGTCGCTGCCCCACTCGGTGCTGATGATGATCCCGGAGGCGTGGGAGAACCATGCCGAGATGGAGGAGAAGCGCCGCGCCTTCTACGAGTTCCACTCCGCGCTGATGGAGCCCTGGGACGGCCCGGCGTGCGTGGTGTTCACCGACGGCACCCAGATCGGTGCCGTGCTCGACCGCAACGGACTGCGTCCCTCGCGCTACTGGGTGACCGACGACGGCCTGGTCGTGCTCGCCTCCGAGGTCGGCGTGCTCGACCTCGACCCGGCGAGCATCGTCCGCAAGGGCCGGCTGCAGCCCGGCCGGATGTTCCTGGTCGACGTCGACGAGCACCGGGTGATCGAGGACGAGGAGGTCAAGGCCGAGCTCGCCGCCGAGCGCCCCTACGACGAGTGGCTGCACGCCGGCCTGATCCACCTCGACGACATCACCGACCGCGAGCACATCGTCCACACCCATGCCTCGGTCACGCGCCGGCAGCAGATCTTCGGCTACACCGAGGAGGAGCTGCGCGTCCTGCTCACGCCGATGGCCAACACCGGCGGCGAGCCC
Source organism: uncultured Actinomycetota bacterium (assembly GCA_963795215.1). GTDB lineage: Bacteria > Actinomycetota > Actinomycetes > Propionibacteriales > Nocardioidaceae > Nocardioides. Next base: position 36,306 of record CAWCGW010000003.1, on the reverse strand, counting down.
CTCGGCTCGATGGGCACCGACACCCCGGTGGCCGCCCTCAGCGAGCGGCCCCGGCAGCTCTTCGACTACTTCACGCAGCTCTTCGCGCAGGTCACGAACCCGCCGCTGGACGCGATCCGGGAGGAGCTCGTCACTTCGCTGGCCGGGACCATCGGACCGGAGGCCAACCTGCTCCAGCCCGCGCCGGCGGCCTGCCGGCAGGTCGTGCTGCCGTTCCCGGTGATCTCCAACGACGACCTCGCGAAGATCCGCCACATCAACCGCGACGGCGACATGCCGGGCTTCATCACCCACGTCGTGCGTGGCCTCTACGACGTCGAGGGCGGCGGCCGGGCCATGGCCGAGCGGATCGACGAGCTGTGCGTCGAGGTCTCGGCGGCGATCGCCGACGGTGCCCGCGTCATCGTGCTCTCCGACCGGCACTCCACCCAGGAGAAGGCCCCGATCCCGTCACTGCTGCTGACCGGGGCCATCCACCACCACCTGGTGCGCGAGAAGACCCGCACCCAGGTCGGACTGCTGGTCGAGGCCGGTGACGTCCGGGAGGTCCACCACGTGGCGCTCCTGATCGGGTACGGCGCGGCCGCGGTCAACCCCTACCTCGCGATGGAGACGGTCGAGGACCTCGCCCGCGACGCCTACTACGTCACCGCCGAGCCCGAGCAGGCGATGGCCAACCTGGTGAAGGCCCTCGGCAAGGGGGTGCTGAAGGTGATGTCGAAGATGGGCGTCTCCACGGTCGCCTCCTACACCGGGGCGCAGATCTTCGAGGCGGTCGGTCTCTCGCAGGCGGTCGTCGACAAGTACTTCACGGGCACCACCTCCAAGCTCGGCGGGATCGAGCTGGACACGATCGCCGAGGAGGTCGCCCGCCGTCACGCGGTCGCCTACCCCACCTCGGGCATCGCGCCGGCCCACCGCGCTCTGAGCATCGGGGGCGAGTACCAGTGGCGCCGCGAGGGCGAGCCCCACCTGTTCGACCCCGAGACCGTCTTCCGGCTCCAGCACGCCACCCGCGCCGGCAGGTACGACGTGTTCAAGCAGTACACCTCGCGGGTCGACGAGCAGTCCGAGCGGCTGATGACGCTGCGCGGGCTGTTCCGCTTCAAGGACGGCGAGCGCGAGGCCGTCCCGATCGAGGAGGTCGAGCCGGTCTCGGAGATCGTGAAGCGCTTCTCCACGGGCGCGATGTCCTACGGCTCGATCAGCCAGGAGGCCCACGAGACCCTGGCGATCGCGATGAACCGGCTGGGCGCCAAGTCCAACACCGGTGAGGGCGGCGAGGACCCCGACCGGCTGCACGACCCCGAGCGCCGCAGCTCGATCAAGCAGGTCGCGTCCGGACGGTTCGGCGTCACCTCCGAGTACCTCACCAACTCCGACGACATCCAGATCAAGATGGCGCAGGGCGCCAAGCCCGGCGAGGGCGGGCAGCTGCCGGGCAACAAGGTCTACCCGTGGGTGGCCAAGACCCGGCACTCGACGCCGGGCGTGGGCCTGATCAGCCCCCCGCCGCACCACGACATCTACTCGATCGAGGACCTCGCCCAGCTGATCCACGACCTGAAGAACGCCAACCCCTCGGCGCGGGTCCACGTGAAGCTGGTCTCCGAGGTCGGTGTCGGCACCGTCGCCGCGGGCGTCTCGAAGGCACATGCCGACGTCGTGCTGATCTCCGGCCACGACGGCGGCACCGGCGCCTCACCGTTGACCTCGCTCAAGCACGCGGGTGGTCCGTGGGAGCTCGGGCTGGCCGAGACCCAGCAGACGCTGCTGCTCAACGGTCTGCGCGACCGGATCGTGGTGCAGACCGACGGCCAGCTCAAGACCGGCCGCGACGTCGTCGTCGCCGCGCTGCTCGGCGCCGAGGAGTTCGGCTTCGCGACCGCCCCGCTGGTGGTGTCGGGCTGCATCATGATGCGGGTCTGCCACCTCGACACCTGCCCGGTCGGGGTCGCCACCCAGAACCCGGTGCTGCGCGAGCGCTACTCCGGCAAGGCCGAGTACGTCGTGACCTTCTTCGAGTACATCGCCGAGGAGGTCCGCGAGCTGCTCGCCGAGCTCGGCTTCCGCAGCCTCGACGAGGCCATCGGCCACGTCGAGACGCTCGACGTCCGCGCGGCGGTCGATCACTGGAAGGCCTCCGGGCTCGACCTCGCGCCGATCCTGCACCGTCCGACGGTCCAGGGTGAGTTCGGGCAGTTCGAGCACCAAGACCTCCACTGCACCCAGCAGCAGGACCACGGCCTCGACAAGGCGCTCGACAACGAGCTGATCGCGATCGCGACACCCGCCCTGGAGTCGGGGGAGCCGGTCCGCGCGCAGGTCGAGGTGCGCAACGTCAACCGGACGGTCGGCACGATGCTCGGTCACGAGGTGACCCGGCGCTACCGCGGGGAGGGTCTGCCCGACGGCACGATCGACCTGACGCTGCTCGGCTCCGCCGGTCAGTCCTTCGGCGCCTTCCTGCCTCCCGGCGTGACGCTGCGGCTCGAGGGCGACGCCAACGACTACGTCGGCAAGGGCCTCTCCGGCGGACGGATCGTCGTGCGTCCCGACCGGGCGGCCGCGTTCCGCTCCCACGAGCAGATCATCGCCGGCAACACGATCGCCTACGGCGCGACCTCCGGCGAGGTCTTCCTGCGCGGCGGGGTCGGTGAACGGTGCTGCGTGCGCAACAGCGGGGCGACGGTCGTGACCGAGGGAGTGGGCGACCACGGCTGCGAGTACATGACCGGCGGCCGCGTCGTCGTGCTGGGCAAGACCGGCCGCAACTTCGCGGCCGGCATGTCCGGTGGCTACGCCTTCGTCCTCGACCTCAAGCAGGTCCGGGTCAACGAGGAGCTGGTGGACCTGCTGCCGGTCGGGGAGAAGTCGGAGGAGCTGCGCGAGCTGGTGACCCGTTTCGCGGAGGAGACGGACTCACAGGTCGCCCGGGAGCTGCTGACCGACTGGGAGGCCGCGGTGCAGCGGTTCACCACCGTGATGCCCCGCGACTTCGCCCGCGTGCTGGCCGTCCGCGAGGAGGCCGAGCAGGAGGGCCTCGACGAGCTGCAGACCGATGCCCGGATCATGGAGGTGCTTCATGGCTGACCCCAAGGGATTCCTGAAGAACGGCCGCGAGGTCGCCACCCGGCGCCCGGTCGAGGAGCGTGTGAACGACTGGGACGAGGTCTACCCCGACGGGATGGGCCGCGCGTTGCTGCCGATCATCACGACGCAGGCCGGACGCTGCATGGACTGCGGCATCCCGTTCTGCCACCAGGGCTGCCCGCTCGGCAACATCATCCCGGAGTGGAACGACCTGGTGTGGCGTGACGACTGGACCGGGGCCATCGAGCGGCTCCACGCCACCAACAACTTCCCGGAGTTCACCGGGCGGCTGTGCCCGGCGCCCTGCGAGACCGCGTGCGTGCTCGGCATCAACCAGGACCCCGTCACGATCAAGAACGTCGAGGTCTCCATCATCGACCGGGCCTGGGAGTCCGGAGCGGTGCGTCCGCAGCCTCCCGAGTGGCTCTCGGGACGCACGGTGGCGGTCATCGGGTCGGGCCCCGCCGGTCTCGCGGCGGCCCAGCAGCTGACCCGGGCGGGCCACACGGTGGCGGTCTACGAGCGCGCCGACAAGATCGGGGGTCTGCTGCGCTACGGCATCCCCGAGTTCAAGATGGAGAAGAAGCACCTCGACCGCCGTCTGGACCAGATGCGACGCGAGGGCACCATCTTCCGTGCCGGCGTCGACGTCGGCTCCGAGGCACTCACCGCGCAGCGGCTCCGCGAGCGGTACGACGCGGTCGTGATCGCCGTCGGGTCCACGGTGGGCCGTGACCTGCCGATCCCGGGCCGTGAGCTCGTCGGAGTCCACCAGGCGATGGAGTTCCTGCCGCAGTCCAACCGGGTCTCGCTCGGCGAGGAGGTCCCCGACCAGATCCGCGCCGACGGCAAGCACGTCGTCATCATCGGCGGCGGCGACACCGGTGCCGACTGCCTCGGCACCTCGACCCGGCAGGGGGCGGCGTCGATCACGCAGCTCGAGATCATGCCCCAGCCCGGCGAGGAGCGGCCGGCCAACCAGCCGTGGCCGACCTACCCGATGCTGTTCCGCGTGTCCTCGGCCCACGAGGAGGGCGGCGACCGTGTCTACTCGGTCTCGACCACGGAGTTCCTCGGCGACGACCAGGGACGGGTCCGCGCGCTGCGGCTCACCGACGTCGACGAGAAGTTCCAGCCGGTCGCGGGGACCGAGCGCGAGATCCCGGCCGAGCTGGTGCTGCTGGCGATGGGCTTCACCGGGCCGCAGCAGGAGGGCCTGGTCGAGCAGCTCGGCGTGGAGCTCGACGGGCGCGGCAACGTGGTGCGTGACAGCGCCTACGCCAGCTCCGTCCCGGGCGTCTTCGTCGCCGGCGACGCCGGTCGTGGCCAGTCCCTCATCGTCTGGGCGATCGCGGAAGGACGCGCCGCCGCGGCGGCGGTCGACACCTTCCTGACCGGGTCGACCAACCTGCCGGCGCCGATCCCGCCGACCGAGCGACCACTCGTTGTTTGATCGATCCAAGACTCGCTAGGGTAGGGCCGTGACCACGTCGAAGATCGTCTGCACGCTGGGTCCCGCCACCGCCTCCCAGGAGACCATCCGGGAGCTGATCGACGCGGGCATGAACGTCGCTCGGCTCAACATGAGCCACGGCACCCACACCGACCACGAGCAGTCCTACCGCTGGGTTCGTCAGGCGGCCGACGACTCGGGCCTGGGCGTGGCGATCTTCGCCGACCTCCAGGGCCCGAAGATCCGGCTGGAGACCTTCGCCGACGGGCCGGTGGTGCTCGAGAAGGGCGCCACCTTCACCATCACCACGCGCGACGTCTCGGGCGACGCCGCGGAGTGCGGGACGACCTACGGGGAGCTTCCCGGCGACGTCGAGGTCGGTGACCAGGTGCTCATCGACGACGGGAAGATCCGGCTGCGGGTGACCGCGGTCGACGACCAGGACGTCCGGACCGAGGTGCTCGTCGGCGGCAAGGTGAGCGACCACAAGGGCATCAACCTGCCCGGTGTGGCCGTGAGCGTGCCGGCGCTCTCGGAGAAGGACGAGGAGGACCTGCGCTGGGCGCTGCGGATGAGCGTCGACTTCGTGGCGCTGTCCTTCGTGCGGCAGGCCTCCGACGTCGTCCGGGTCCGCGAGATCATGGCCGAGGAGGGGCTGCAGCTCCCCGTCATCGCCAAGATCGAGAAGCCGCAGGCGATCGACAACCTCGACGAGGTGGTCAAGGCCTTCGACGCGTTCATGGTGGCGCGCGGCGACCTCGGGGTCGAGTGCCCGCTCGAGGAGGTTCCGCTGCTGCAGAAGCGCGTGGTCGAGAAGGCCCGGCGCAACGCCAAGCCGGTCATCGTGGCGACCCAGATGCTCGAGTCGATGATCACCAACCCGGCCCCGACGCGGGCCGAGGTCTCCGACGTCGCCAACGCGATCCTGGACGGCGCCGACGCGGTGATGCTCTCCGGTGAGACCAGCGTGGGGGAGCACGCCATCGAGGCGGTCCGCACCATGCGCCGCATCGCCCAGCAGGTCGAGGCCTACGACCCGCAGCGGATGGCCGCCATCGAGTGGCAGCCGCGCACCACCGGCGGCATCGTCGCCAAGGCGGCCGCCGAGGTGGCCGAGCGCGTGGGCGCGAAGTACCTCGTGGCCTTCACCCAGTCCGGCGACTCGGCCCGACGGCTCGCGCGCTACCGCGGCAAGGTCCCGGTGCTGGCCTTCACCCCCGAGGACAAGGTCCGCTGCCAGCTCGCCCTCACCTGGGGCGTCGAGACGTTCAAGACCGAGCCCGTCGAGCACACCGACGAGATGGTGCGCCAGGTGGACGAGCAGCTGCTCAAGATCGGCCGGGTCTCCGAGGGTGACCGTGTCGTCATCATCGGTGGCAGCCCCCCGGGGATCCCCGGCTCGACGAACGCCATGCGGATCCACCGGATGGGCGACGCCATCAACGAGGTGGCCCCCGCCTACCGTCGCGGCTGAGGCTCACGACTTCAGCCCGATCAGCTCGTCGAGCAGCCCGACGGCCTCGCGCCGGGACACCGAGATGGTGCGTGCGCCGGACTGGCGCCAGGCGACGCCGGCCAGGTCCAGCGCCCAGCAGCACAGCTCGCGGATCTCCAGCGAGGCGTTGCTGAACTGCCAGCGGGGGTAGTCGTAGCGCTTCAGCCGCCCGGCCACCGGGCGCCGGGCCCAGTTCGCGACCCGGCAGCCGTCGGAGTGGAACAGGCCGCGCAGGAAAGCCGCCGGATGGTCCTCGACCACCTCCCGTTGCCAAGGCTCGAGCACGATCGGACGCTCGTGCTTGCGGCCCGGCCCGTGCTGGGGGAAGAGACAGGGCCAGTGCTTCCAGTTCGACTGCACGACGACGACCCCCGGCGCGTTCACACGGTGGACCCGTCCCCCTGCCCGCACCCGGCGGATCGTCTGCTCCACGTCGTCCACGATGCCGGGCAGTCGGGCGTCGCAGGAGACCCGGAGGGCCCAGCACCTTCCCGTGAGCGACAGGCACCCATCGCCCAGGTAGAACCCGAGGAGAGCCACGTAGGAGTCCGGCGAGGCGATCGGGAACCCGTCGCAGCGAGGACACTCGAGCGGGCGCGGCACGGGGGCGTCGCGCCATGCCCGCAGGGTGGAGCGATGGATGCCGGTACGCCGGGCGGCCTCGCTGAGCGAGAGTCCTCGGGACACCACCTCGAGCGCCTGCTCCTGGTCACCCCGGCTGTACATGGTCACGAGTCTGGTCGCAAGCCCTGACAAGGGTGCCCCGGGTGGGATTCGAACCCACACTGGCGGTGGTTTGAGCACCGTGTCTCTGCCGTTGGACTACCGGGGCCAGGCGGCCCACAGGCTAGCGGAGGCCGCAGCCGCGAGTGGTGGCGGAGGGCGGCGTGGGCCTCACCGATGCTCACCCGGTCGGAGGATCTCGATAGCCTGACCCCGTGACCACACCCCCCGCCGAGCACGCCACGGGCCGCCGGGTCCTCATCGCCGAGGACGAGGCCCTGATCCGGATGGACCTCGCGGAGATGCTGGGGGAGCAGGGCTACGAGGTCGTGGGCGAGGCCGGCGACGGCGCCCGCGCCATCGAGCTGGCCGAGGAGCTGCGGCCCGACCTGGTGATCCTCGACGTGAAGATGCCCGTGCTCGACGGCATCGCCGCCGCCGAGCGGATCGCGGGCCAGCGGATCGCCCCGGTGGTCATCCTCACCGCCTTCGCGCAGCGCGACCTGGTGGAGCGTGCCCGCGACGCCGGCGCCATGGCCTACCTGGTCAAGCCGTTCTCGGCCTCCGACCTGGTGCCGGCCATCGAGATGGCTGTGAGCCGCTTCGCCGAGGTGCATGCCCTCGAGCACGAGGTGGCCGACCTCACCGACCGGCTCGAGACCCGCAAGGCGGTCGACCGGGCGAAGTCGGTGCTGCAGTCCGATCTCGGGCTCAGCGAGCCCGACGCGTTCCGCTGGATCCAGAAGACCGCCATGGACCTGCGGCTCTCGATGCGGCAGGTGGCGCAGGGCGTGGTGGACCACGGCCCACGTCTGGGCGCCGGGGACTGACCCCTCGCGGCCCGATCCCAAAGGTCACGAATCGGCAACGACCCCAACTGTTACACGCAAGACCTCCCAAACGTGATCTTGCTGACGATACGTTCAGGCCGCAGCACCCACGTCCGGGCCGCATGCCCGGAGTATGTCTAGTGAGCCGGAGGCCTCATGATCCGCACTACCCGTGCCGCCCGCCTCGGGGCAGTACTCGCCGCAGCCACGCTCGTCCTCACCGCTTGCGGTGGGGACGACGAGCCGACCGCGACCCCGAACGACGACGGGGACAGCTCGTCCACGGGCGATGCGCCCGCAGGCGACGGTGTCCTGACCATCGGCAACCTGCTGCCGCAGACCGGTGACCTCGCGTTCCTCGGCCCGCCGGAGTTCGCAGGCGTCAAGCTCGCCGTCGAGGAGATGAACGCCGCTGGTGGCGTCCTCGGCGAGGACGTCGTCAACATCGACGCCGACTCCGGTGACGGAACTCCCGACATCGCCGGTTCGGAGGTCGACAAGCTCTTCAACCAGGACGTCGACGCCATCATCGGCGCCGCCGCGTCCGGTGTGTCGGTCTCGGTGATCGACAAGATCACCGGCGCCGGTGTCGTGCACTTCTCGCCGGCCAACACCGCGGCGGGCTTCGACACCTACGACGACAACGGGCTCTACTTCCGCACCGCCCCGTCCGACGCCCTCCAGGGCGCCGTGCTCGGCAACCTCGCGGTCGAGGACGGCTTCTCCAACGTCGCCGTCATGGCCCGTCAGGACTTCTACGGTGAGGGTCTGGCCGAGCAGGTCCAGACGACCCTCCAGGAGAAGGGCGCCAACGTCGCCGAGTTCGTCCTCTACTCCGCCGACGCGCAGAACTACACCGCGGAGGTCAACAAGATCGCGGCGGCCAAGCCCGACGCGCTCGTGCTGGTCGCCTTCGAGGAGACCACGAAGATCATCCCGCAGCTGATCGCCAAGGGGATCGGCCCGCAGGACATCCAGATCTACTTCGTGGACGGCAACCTCGCGGACTACTCCGACGAGAAGTTCGACCTGACCGGCGTCAAGGGCACCATCCCGGTGTCCGGCAACCCGGACCCCGGGTTCAACGACAAGCTGCTCGAGATCGACCCCAAGCTGAAGGACTTCAGCTACGGGCCGCAGTCCTACGACGCCGCGATGATCATCGGCCTGGCCGCCATCGCCGCCGGCAGCGACAACGGCGAGGCCATCGGCGCCGAGATCGTCAACGTCACCAAGGAGGGCACCCAGTGCTCGACCTTCGAGGAGTGCGCGCAGCTCCTCGAGGACGGCGAGGACATCGACTTCGAAGGTGCCTCCGGTCCGACCGACATGAACGACAGCGGTTCGCCGTCGTCGGGCACGATCGGCATCAACGAGTACGACGGCAACAAGTACGAGCAGGTCGACCAGGTCTCCGGCCTCGTCGAGTGACCCTCGCTCGACCCTGTAGCACCTAGCACCACCTGACAGGAGCCCCCGGCCACGCGGCCGGGGGCTCCTGCGCGTGCGGGGCAGCCTGTGGGCCCCGGGGACGTGCGAACGCCCCCGGTCCCGGACCGGGGGCGTTCGGGGGTGCTGGCGTGCCTACGCCGGCGCTTGACTCAGTTCTTGCCAAGCGTGCCGAGGTAGAGCTCGATGACCTTCGGGTCCTTGATGAGGTCACGCCCGGTACCGGTGTAGGCGCTGGTGCCCTGGTCCATGACGTAGCCGCGGTCGGAGATCTGGAGGCATCGGCTGGCGTTCTGCTCGACCATGATCACCGAGACGCCGGCGCGGTTGATGCGCCGGGTCTGCACGAAGACCTCGTCCTGGAGCACGGGGGACAGGCCCGCCGACGGCTCGTCCAGGAGCAGCACGGACGGCTCCATCATCAGCGCGCGTCCCATGGCGACCATCTGCCGCTCGCCACCGGAGAGCGAGCCGGCCCGCTGGCTGCGCCGGTCGAGCAGGGCCGGGAACAGCTCGCCCACGAACTCGAAGCGCTTCCGGAACGACGCCGGTCGCTGGTAGACGCCCATCTCCAGGTTCTCCTGGATGGTCAGCGACGGGAACACGTTGTTGGTCTGTGGGACGAACCCGATCCCCTTGGTGACCAGGCTGTCGGCGCGCTCGTTGGTGATGTCCTGACCCTTGAGCCGCACCGTGCCGGAGCTCACCTTCACGAGACCGAAGAGCGACTTCAGCAACGTCGACTTGCCTGCGCCGTTCGGCCCGATGATGCCGACCAGCTCGCCCTCCTGGCAGTAGAGGTCTGCGCCGTTGAGGATGTTGACCCCGGGGAGGTAGCCCGCGATCAGGTTGTCCGCGCGCAGCACCGCGCCCTCCGCAGCCTGCTCGTGGGCGCTGCGGTCGACGGTGGGGGTGTTCGACTCACTCACGGGGGCCCTCCTGGGACGATCGGTCGTGCTCGGCGTCGATCTCGGCCTGTGCCTCGGCGAGGATCTGGTCCTCCACGTCCTCGCTGAGGTCCTGGTCGTGGTGCGAGCCGAGGTAGGCGTCGATCACTCGCTGGTCGCTCATCACTGAGTCGGGCGGTCCCTCGGCGACGACCTGCCCCTGGGCCATCACGATGACCCAGTCGGAGATGTCGCGGACCATGTCCATGTCGTGCTCGACGAAGAGCACGCTGCGCCCCTCGTCGCGCAGCGACTTCACGTGTCCCAGCAGCGACTGCTTCAGCGCGGGGTTCACTCCGGCCATCGGCTCGTCGAGCATCACCAGCTCGGGGTCGGCCATCAGGGCCCGCGCCATCTCGAGCAGCTTGCGCTGGCCGCCGGAGAGCGACCCAGCGAAGTCCTCACGCTTCTTGATGAGCAGGAACCGCTCGAGCAGGTCGTCGGCACGCTTGGTGTTGGCGTCCTCCTCGCGTCGCCACAGACCGGCGAACATCGCTGAGAAGAGTCCCTCGCCCCGCTGCCCCGTGGCGCCGACGCGCATGTTCTCGATCACCGTCAGCTTCGAGAGCACCTTGGTGAGCTGGAACGTGCGGACCATGCCCATCCGGGAGACCTTGTAGGCCGGCACCTTGTTCAGCGACGTGCCGTTGAACGACCACGTCCCCTCGTTGGGCCGGTCGAAGCCGGTGAGCAGGTTGAAGAAGGTCGTCTTTCCTGCGCCGTTGGGGCCGATCAGGGCCGTGATGACGCCGCGCTGGATCTCGACGTGCGCGACGTCGACGGCGGTGAGTCCGCCGAACTGCCTGCGGATGCCGTCGGCGACCACGATCGGGTCGGGCTTGGGTGCTCCCGGCTCGTGGGGTACGTCGTCGAGGGCGGCCCGGGCCGCCGAGACGTCGACACCGGTCGCGTTCTCGACCGGCGCACCGTCCTCCGGTGTGGTGGTCACGTCAGCGGGCATCGAGCGCCAGCTCCCTTCGGTCTCCGAAGATCCCTTGTGGTCGGTAGATCATCAACAGCATCAGTCCGAGGCCGGTGATGATGAAACGCATCAGGCTCGCCTGCTGGGAGTCCATGATCCAGGTCGGGATCAGCTCGTTGCGGGTCGCCTGGCTGAAGAACGACCCGAGGAAGTTGATGAGGAACCAGAAGATGATCGCGCCAGCGACGGGACCCAGCACCCGGGCCGCCCCGCCGATGAGGAGCGCGGTGTAGGCGAAGAAGGTGACGTCGGTCGCGAAGAAGGACGGGCCCACCGCGGCCGACCGCAGGGACGTCATCACGCCGGCGAGACCGCCGATCACTCCGCCGATCACCAGCGCCTGCATCTTGAACGAGTAGACGTTCTTGCCCAACGACCGCACGGCGTCCTCGTCCTCTCTGATCGACTTGAGCACCCGGCCCCACGGGCTGCGCATGAGCAGCCAGATCATCAGGCAGCTGGCGGCCACCAGCGACCACCCGACGGTCATCACCCAGGCGTCGTAGGCGCTCCACTCGACGATGCCGAGGTCGACACGCTCGGAGTACGGGTTGGCGGCCCGGAAGCCGCCGATGAAGTCCGTGATCCCGTCCTGACCGCCGAAGGTGCCGGAGAAGGAGGCGGCGCCGATGGTCTGCCTGATGATCTCGGCAGCCGCGATGGTGACGATCGCGAGGTAGTCCGCCCGCAGCCGCAGCGTCGGGATGCCCAGGAGCAGGGCGAGCACGACGCACAGGAGGACGCCGACCACGAGCCCGACCCACAGCGACGAGCTGAAGATCGTCACCGCGCCGCCGACGGAGTAGCCGGCGACCAGCATGAAGCCGGCCTGGCCGAAGTTGAGCAGTCCGGTGTAGCCGAAGTGCACGTTGAGGCCGATCGCCGCCAAGCAGTAGATGATCGCCGTCGGGCCGAGGGCCTGTTCGAGGGAGAATCCCAGGATGTTGCCGATGTCCATGTCGCGTCCTTCCCTCAGCCGACCCGTTGGGCTCGACCGAGCAGGCCCTGGGGTCGGATGAGCAGCACCACAATCAGCAGCAGCAGTGCGCCCACGAACTTGAATTCGGCCGGCACGAAGAGCGTGGTGAGCTCGGTGAACAGGCCGATGATGAAGGCGCCGACGATGGCGCCCCAGATGGTGCCGAGGCCGCCGAGCACGACGGCGGCGAAGACCAGCAGCAGCAGCTTGAAGCCGATCTGGTAGTCGAAGCCCTGCGTGAGCCCGAGCAAGGCGCCGGCCAGGCCAGCCAGGGCGGCACCACCGATCCAGACGACGGAGATCACTCGCTCGACGTTGATGCCCGTGGCAGAGGACAGCGCCGGGTTGTCGGCCACGGCGCGGGTCGCCTTGCCCAACCGGGTGTACTGCAGCAGGGCCGTCGTCGCCAGGAGGACGGCCATGGCGACCAGGAAGACCGCGACCTCCTTCGGCGTGACCAGCAGCGGCCCGATCTCCCACGGGGTCACCGCCGAGTACTGCGAGTAGTTCTGGCTCTGGGCGCCGGCGAAGTACTGGTAGAGGTTGCGCAGGAACAGGGAGAGGCCGATGCTCACGATCATCATCGCGATCACCCCGGTGCCGCGTTTGCGCAGCGGTCCCCACAGTGCGGCGTCGTTGAGCCAGCCGAACGCCGCCGAGACGATGAAGGCGCCGATCACGCCCACGATCACGGTGATGTTCGCCCCGCCGATCGCGATCTGCCCGGGCAGCCGGTCGATGGCGAACGCCACGATGGCACCGAAGGTGATCAGCTCGCCGTGCGAGAAGTTGGTCAGCCCGGTGGTGCCGAAGATCATCGACAGGCCCAGCGCCGCCATCGCCAGCAGCGAGGCGAACACCAGGCCGCCGACGGTGAGCTGGAGGGCCTGCACGAGCTTGCCGGAGGAGCCGGCGAGCGGGTCGCCGATCGGGAAGATGACGCTCTGGTCACTGGTGGTGGTGAACCGGATGTCCACCGTGACCTTGTCCGGGTCGCGGAGACCGGAACCCTCCGGCAGCGTCGACTCGTCGATGGTGACCGTGAAGCTCTTGCCGAGGACCGACGTCGGGTCGCCCTCGAGCGGGATGTCGAAGATGCCGGTGGCATCGGTGACGTCCTCCCCGACGACCTGACCCGCCTCGTCCTCGACGGTGACCGAGACACCCTCGACCGGGCTCGGAGGCTGGTTGCGCTCGTCGCGCATGCAGCCCTTGATGTGGATCTCTTCCTTCGGGTGGGGCTCGTACTTGCACCCGCCGCCCGCGGCAGCCGGCGCGGTGGGCGCGGCGGACGAGGGGACAGCGGGTGCCAGGACCACGAGGAGTCCGAGGAGAAGTGCTCCGACCGCGGCCATGCGCGGTCGTCGAATGTGCCGGTACGCGTGCAAGAGTCCTCCGTTCCAACGCCCGGACGGCGTGGGTGACGCCCGGCACAATACAGAGATAACGACTCCAGGACTCTCCCACTCCGAGCCGTTACCCAGGCGTTACCCGAACGTGGCGGCGACGGACACCAGGAGGGGGGCCACGAGCAGCGCCGGGAGCAGGTCGGCGACGGGGATCTCGCGGAGCCGCAACAGCCGCAGCGCGACGCCCACGAGCAGCAGCCCTCCGACGGCGGTGAGGGCCGCGACGTGGGCGTCGGGCATCACGTCGCCGAGCAGCACCCCGACCAGGGTCAGCCCGCCCTGGACGACGACCACCGTGAGCGCGCTGGCGGCCACACCCCAGCCGAAGGACGCAGCGAACGCCAGAGCGGCGAAGCCGTCGAGCGCGGCCTTGAGGAAGAGCTGGTCCGCACCGCGGCCCAGGCCGTCGTTCAGCGACCCCAGCACGGTGAGCGGACCGGTGCAGAACAACAGGGAGGCCGCCACGAAGCCCTCGACGAACCGGTGACGCTCGGCCGACCCCCGCTCGGAGGTGAGCCGCTTCTGGAGCCAGCCGCCGATCGACTCCACGCGCTGCTCCAGCCGCAGCACGGATCCGACGATGCCGCCGATCAGGATCGAGCCGAGGACGACCAGCATCGGGGCGCTCGACCCGATCTCGGCCTCGAGCGCCGGATCGGTCACCGCCCACGCGGAGAGGATCGCGATCAGCAGGGTCACGAGCCCGAGCCCGTCGGTCACGACATCACGTGTCCGCTGGGTCAGCCGGTGCCCGAGCAGCACGCCCAGGCCGGCGCCCACCAGCACGGTGGCGACGTTGACGACGGTGCCGATTCCGGGGAACAGGGGGACTCCTCTGACGGGGCGCGGAGGTCGAGCGTAGTCTCGGGCGGAGGTGCCGGGCGTTCGGGGGCAGGAGTGGCTCGGCCGACCACGAGGAGCCAGATGCGTTCCCAGATGCTGCTGCGACCGGCGAAGGACTCCGACGTCCCCGCCCTCGCCACGGTGTGGGTAGACGTCCTGCGGCGCGGTGACCGCGACCAGCAGGTCGAGGACGTGCGCCGGATCGTCGACCGCGTCTCCGCGCTGCACGAGGAGCGGATCGTCGTCGCCGAGATCGACGGCGCGGTCGCGGGTGCGGTGCACCTGCGCTCGACGACGCTGAGCCCGATCAACCTCGAGCCGGTGCTGCAGGTGATCTCGCCGCACGTGCTGCCCGAGTTCCGCCGCCAGGGCGTCGGCTCGGCGCTGGTGGAGGCGGCCGTGTCGTTCGCCGAGGAGCTGGGGATCGGCCATGTCGGCACCGCGGTCACTGCGGGCTCCCGCGACTCCAACCGGTTCATGGCCAGGCTGGCGCTGGGCCCGGTCGCGACCCTGCGGGTGGCTCCGACCAGCGCGGTGAAGGGTCGTCTCCACGCCCAGCACCCGCTGCTGGCGCGGGCCACCGGTCGGCACCTGCCGAGGGTGCTCGCCGCCCGTCGCTCGATGCGCCGCGAGGGCCCGGTCGAGGAGTGAGCCCACGGCTGCCGCGGCGGTCCCGGCCGGGCGGCCGGGGTGTCACCGGCGGCGGTTAGAGTCGCGGCGTGCCTGAGACCCCGCGACTGCTGCTCCTCGACGGTCACTCGCTGGCCTACCGCGCGTTCTTCGCCCTCCCGGTGGAGAACTTCTCCACCGCCACCGGCCAGCACACCAACGCGGTCTACGGCTTCACCTCGATGCTGGTCAACGTGCTCCGCGACGAGCAGCCGACCCACGTGGGCGTCGCGTTCGACAAGTCGCGCCAGACGTTCCGCCTCGAGGAGTACGCCGAGTACAAGGCCGGCCGCAACAAGACACCGTCGGAGTTCTCCTCCCAGCTGCCGCTGATCCAGCAGATGCTCGACACCCTGGCCATCCCGCACCTGCAGGTCGAGGGGTACGAGGCCGACGACATCATCGCCACCCTCGCCACGCGGGCCACCCGCGAGGGGCTCGACGTGCTGATCCTGACCGGCGACCGTGATGCGCTGCAGCTGGTGAGCGAGACCTGCACCGTGCTCTATCCGATGCGTGGCGTCTCCGAGCTGGCGCGGATGACGCCGCAGGCGGTCGAGGCGAAGTACGGCGTACCGCCCGCCCGCTACCCCGAGCTCGCGGCCCTGGTGGGGGAGACCTCGGACAACCTGCCCGGCGTGCCGGGGGTCGGCCAGGGCTACGCCGCCAAGTGGATCACCACCTACGACGGTCTCGACAACGTCATCGCGCGAGCCGACGAGATCACGGGCAAGAAGGGCGAGGCCCTGCGCGAGCACCTCGCCGACGTGATGCGCAACCGTCGCCTCAACGCGCTGGTGACCGACCTCGACCTCGCGCTGTCCCCGGCCGACCTGGCGATGACGACCTGGGACCGCCAGGCCGGGCTGCAGCTGCTCGACGAGCTGGAGTTCCGCGGCGACCTGCGCACCCGGCTGCTCGAGGTCGTGGACAGTGCCGCCGCGGAGCCGATCGACGAGAGCGGTTTCGAGCTGCGCGGGGAGCGGCTGGCGCCGGGCGGGGTCGCGGCCTGGCTCTCCGCTCACGCCGCGGGCGAGGCCCGCACCGGGGTGGCCGTCCAGGGCAGCTGGCGTGGCGGCACCGGTGAGGTGTTCTCGGTGGCGCTGGCCGCGGCCGACGGCACCGCCGCGTGGCTCGACGCCTCGGAGGTGGATCCCGAGGACGACGCCGCCCTCGCCGCCTGGTTCGCCGATCCCGGGCGCGCCAAGGTGCTGCACGACGCGAAGGGCCCGATGCTCGCCCTGGCCGCGCGCGGCTGGGAGCTCCGCGGGGTCGTCAGCGACACCGCCCTCGCCGCCTACCTGGTGCGCCCCGACCAGCGCTCCTACGACCTCGCCGACCTCACGCTGCGCTACCTCAAGCGCGAGCTGCGCTCGGGGGCGGCCGACACCGGGCAGGCCGAGCTCAGCTTCGACGACGAGGCGGACGCGCACGGCGCCGAGCAGGCGGCGATGCTCCAGGCGCGGGCGGTGCTCGACCTCGCCGAGGCGCTC
Source organism: uncultured Actinomycetota bacterium (assembly GCA_963795215.1). Lineage (GTDB taxonomy): Bacteria > Actinomycetota > Actinomycetes > Propionibacteriales > Nocardioidaceae > Nocardioides. The sequence continues at coordinate 19,941 of CAWCGW010000003.1, read as the reverse complement.
GACGCCGCGATCGAGGAGCACGGCGGCGCCCGGCTGCTCGCCGAGATGGAGCTGCCGCTGGTCGACCTGCTGGCGCGGATGGAGCAGGTCGGGGTGGCGGTCGACCTCGACCACCTCGAGTCGCTGGAGTCCCACTTCGCCGCGGAGGTCAAGCGGGCCGCGGAGGACGCCTTCGCGGTGATCGGCAAGGAGATCAACCTCGGCTCGCCCAAGCAGCTGCAGGTGGTGCTCTTCGACGAGCTGGACATGCCCAAGACCAAGCGGACCAAGACCGGCTGGACCACCGACGCCGACGCGCTGCAGTCGCTCTACGAGAAGACCGAGCACCCCTTCCTCACCGCGCTGCTGCGCCACCGCGACGTCGCCCGGCTGCGGCAGACGATCGAGGGACTGCTCAAGACCGTCGCCCCCGACGGCCGGATCCACACCACGTTCAACCAGACGATCGCGGCGACCGGCCGGCTCTCGAGCACCGACCCCAACCTGCAGAACATCCCCGTCCGGACCGAGGAAGGCCGCCGGATCCGGGAGGGCTTCGTGGTGGGCGAGGGCTACGAGTCGCTGATGACCGCCGACTACAGCCAGATCGAGATGCGGATCATGGCCCACCTCTCCGAGGACGCGCTGCTGATCGAGGCGTTCCGCTCGGGGCGTGACTTCCACGCGGTCACGGCCGCGCGGGTCTTCGACGTCGAGCCGACCGAGGTCAACACGGAGATGCGGGCCAAGATCAAGGCGATGAACTACGGCCTCGCCTACGGTCTCTCCGCGTTCGGGCTCGGCCAGCAGCTGCGGATCGACCCCTCCGAGGCCCGGGGCCTGATGGAGGAGTACTTCGAGACCTTCGGCGGGATCCGCGACTACCTCGCCGGCGTCGTGGACGAGGCGCGACGTACCGGCTTCACCGAGACCATCTGGGGTCGCCGCCGCTACCTCCCCGACCTCACCAGCGACAACAGGCAGCGCCGCGAGGTGGCCGAGCGGATGGCCCTCAACGCCCCGATCCAGGGATCGGCCGCCGACCTGATCAAGGTCGCGATGCTCCACGTGCAGCGCGCGATCGAGGAGGCCGGGCTGCGTTCACGGATGCTGCTGCAGGTGCACGACGAGCTCGTGCTCGAGGTCGCCCCGGGGGAGCGCGAGCGGCTCGACGCGCTGGTCCGCGAGCAGATGGGCGCCGCGGCCGACCTCGCGGTGCCGCTGGACGTCTCGGTCGGGACCGGTCGCAGCTGGCACGAGGCCGCCCACTGATCGATCGGCCCGCGGGGTCCCTCAGCCGGGTGCGGTGCGCGGGCTGCGCCCGCGCCAACCGGCGGCCAGCAGCGCCACCAGCAGGCACGCGTCGACGGTGACCACGCGGAGCACAAGCCCGGCCGCGGTCTCGGCGGTGGAGCCCACCAGCAGCATCGCGACCAGGGCGACCCAGAGCAGCACGCTGCTGCCCCGCCCGTTGCGCGCGAGCACCGAGTAGACGAGCAGCTGCAGCATCGCGAGCACGGTGCCCAGCAGGGCGAAGGTCCACAGCTCGTCGCGGATGCCGACGAAGGCGTCGCCGCCGATGAAGACCAGCGCCAGGTCGGGAAGCAGCCAGCACGCCAGCATCCCGACCCCGCCGAGACCCCCGATGGTGAGCAGGCCCAGGGCCAGCGCCCCGGAGCGTCGTCCGATGGCCATGGCCGGGAAGGCGAGCACCACGACGAACTGGGGGAGGAACAGCATCGCCTTGGTGAGGATCAGCCCGGCGGCGTACAGGCCACTGGCGTGCGGGTCCAGGACATTGCGGGCGACGACGACGTCGAGGTTGGACAGGGCGAAGAACGCCAGCAGCGCCTGGGAGTTGAGGACCGACTCGCGCAGGATCGCGCGGCCGCCGTGGTGCGTGGCGACCGGGCCCGACGCCCGGTCCGCGCGCAGGGCCCACCAGCCCACGACCACGGGGGCCACGCTGCCCACCGCCACGGCCACGATCGCCGTCAGCTCCGAGGGACGCCACGCGAGCAGGGCAGCGCCCACGGCGAGCCGCGGCACCCCGGCCGCGACGTAGACGGCACCCAGTGCCGCCCAGCGACGCTCACCCTGGAGGACGCCGGCCTGGCCGCCCATCACGGTCAGCGGAACCGCCGTGACCGCGACCAGCAGGGCCACCCGCAGGTCCTCCAGACGCAGCACCCGGTCGACGAGGGGGGAGAGGGCCACCAGGACCAGCCCGATCGCCAGGCCGGCCCGGAGCCCGGTGCGAAGCACCGTGCGTTCGATCTGGGCGACGTGCTCGCTCTCCGCGGCGATCCGGCGGGCGGCCGTGGCCTGCAGGGCGAGGGCGACGACGCTGAGCACCATCAGCAGGTTCATCACCGCGGCGACGGCACCGTAGCTGCCGGGGCCCAGCAGCCGGGCGGCCAGGATCGTGAAGCCGTACGTCGCGACGTTCATGGTCCCCACGGCGACGGCGATCTGGGTCCCGCCGCGCAGCGGGGTGCCCGACGCGGCCGGGGACACCTCGCGCGGGCTGGTCATCGGGCGAGCCTAGGCGGGGGTCGGGACTGACCGCGGACCGCCACACCTCGGGGGCAGCAGTTCGCCGCGATTACTTGCGCGTAGGTTACTGAGGTGTAAACTCCGGCGACCGCGCAGCGGGCGTGGTCCACGGTTGGGAGGCCGTGCACCGGGAGGGACTCGCTGTATCCACATGCCTAGAACGCTTTTCTCAGGGTTGCTGCTCGTCGCGGCAACCTTTTTCACTGTCCTGCTGGGGGGCTGGCTCGACCTGGACGTCGACTCGGTGGCGGTGCTCGGCGTCGCCGCCGGCGCGGTCGTGGCGCTCGTCCCGCACGCGTCCCTCGGTGGTCGGCTCGCCGGCTTCGCCGTCGGCGTCGTGGTGACCCTGGTCGCCTATCTCGTCCGCGCGGCCCTGCTGCCTGACACCTCCGGTGGCCGCGCAGTCTTCGCGGCCCTCGTGGTGGCCCTGTGCGTGGTCGCCGCCGTGGTCAGCGTCGAGCGGCTCGCCCTGTGGGCGTGCCTGCTGGGTGCGGCGGTCTTCGCCGGTGCCTTCGAGGAGACCTACGCGCTGGCCCCGCCCCGCGTGGCCGACAACGCCATCGACACGCTGACCGCGCTGCTGTTCTGCGTGGCCGTCGGTTTCTGTGCCGCCGTCCTGGCGGCCCCGGGCCGTGCGCGCACGGCCACGACCACGGCCACTGCCACGCACGTCCGCTCCGACGACGAGGTCCTGGAGGACGCGAAGTGAAGACTGTTGTGAACAAGCGCCGGACCTTCGGCGCCGGCCTCGCCGCGATCGCCGTCACCGCGTTCGCCATCGCCCCTGCGGCGATGGCGGCCGAGGAGAGCGGCGACGTGGAGGTCGTCAACACCGAGACCGTGCAGGTCTACGTCGGCCCCGACGGGGAGGTCGAGAGCCAGCGCGTCTACGAGCAGCTCTCCTTCACCGGCCAGGGCTCGGTGGCGGTGTCCAACCCGGTCGAGCAGGACGGACTGCGCAACCTCGACGGCTTCGGCGGGGTCTCCGCCGAGGACGGGGTCCAGGACGTCGAGCTGGAGGTCGACGGCTACGAGCGGCTGCGTTCGGTGAGTGACTTCACCGGCGAGCTGCCGCTGGAGTTCGACATCACCTACCTCCTCGACGGCGAGGAGGTGGAGCCCGGTGACGTGGTCGGCGCCGACGGCGCCCTCGAGGTGCTCTACACCGTCCGCAACGTGACGGCGCAGCCGCAGGAGGTCTCCTTCCCCGACGGCAAGGGCGGCACGATGACCGAGACGGTCGAGGTGCCGATCCCGATCGTGGGCTCGATGACCACGGTCGTCCCCTCCTCCTTCACCGACGTCACCTCCGAGCAGGCGAACATCGCCGGCGACGGCAAGGGCGGCACGAAGCTGTCGTTCACGATGACGCTGTTCCCGCCGCTCGGCTCCGACGAGATGGAGTTCAGCTACCAGGCCCAGATCTCCGACGCGGTGATCCCCTCGACCCAGGTCACCGCGCTGCCGGTGAACCCGCTGGAGGTACCGACGTTCAAGACCGCCGGCGACAGCTACCAGGCAGGCGCCGACACCGGTCTCGAGCTCGCCGACGGCGCCACTGAGATCGACGAGAACCTGCTCAAGCTGCGCGACGGCGCCGGTGACCTGCTCGCCGGGTTGGTCCAGCTCAGCGACGGCAGCGACGAGCTCGCCGCCGGCCTCGCCGGCGAGGCCGCTCCCGGCTCGCAGCAGCTGGCCGCCGGTGCCGTCGAGCTCAACAACGGCCTCGGCCTGCTCGACGCCGGTGCCGGCGAGCTCTCGCTCGGCGCTGATCGCGCGAGCGATGGTGGCTCGCGGCTCTCAGCCGGAGCGGGCGACCTCAACGACGGCCTGACGCAGCTCGACGCCGGAGCGGGCGAGCTCGCGTCCGGTGCCGGGAAGCTCGCTGGCGGCACCGGCGACGCCCTGACCGGCAGCAAGAAGCTGGAGGCCGGACTCAAGCGGATCAGTGAAGGTCTCGCGCAGATCTCCGACGTCGAGGGGTTGCCGAAGGCGCTGGCCGGCGCCGAGGAGCTGAAGGCCGGAGTCGACGAGATCGTCACCAAGGTCGGAAGCGTCGATGACGCCGGAACCCTGCTGTGGGGCATCAACCAGCTCGCGACGAAGCTCCCTGCCGCCGAGACCGGCTCTGCCCAGATCCTGGGAGGCCTGCAACAGCTCCGAGGCGACGGCTCAACCGCGACGCCCGGCCTGGTCGGTGCCAAGGGTGGTGTCGACCAGGTCCAGCAGGGTCTCGCCTGACGCCGTGGCGCCGGGGGGCAGCCTCGACCAGCTCAGCGGTGGGCTCGAGAGCCTCAAGGACTTCTGCGACGCTGACGAGCCCGCCTGCGTGCCGACGATCGATGCGCTGAAGGGCGGCGTCAGCACGAGCAAGGACAACCTGACGCAGGCCAATGCAGGTCTGCTGCAGGTCTCGGGCGGTCTTGCCAACGCGGTCGCCGCACTCGACGGACAGCTCATCCCCGGCGCCACCCAGCTCAGCGCCGGTCTGACCGAGGCGGCGGCGGGCGCAGGACAGCTGGACGCCAGTGCTCCTGCGCTTCGCGTCGGCCTGCTACGGGTGCAAGGCGGTCTGGCTGACCTCGTGGAGGGTCTGACCGGTGCCGTCGGCGGCGCCGGGGAGCTGGTCGCGGGCGCCAACGACGCCTACGCCGGGTCCAGTGACCTCTCGGACGGTCTGGTCCGGCTCGACGGTGGCGCCAACGACCTGTCCGACGGGGCTGGTCGCCTCGCGGCCGGGACCGGTGATGCCAAGGCGGGCTCGCGGAAGCTGGCCGTCGGAGCGGACGAGCTGGCCTCCGGTGACTCGCCGACGGCGCGGGTCGCCTGGCCGCGGCGGCACCGGGGACGCCTCCGACGGCTCGCAGCAGCTGGCCGACGGTGCGGGCGACCTGGCGGAGGGTCTCGGCGACGCCGCCGACGGCTCCGAGCGGCTCGCCGACGGCCTCGCGCAGGCCGAGGAGAGCACCCCGCAGCTCGTCGACGGTGCCGGGCGGCTCTCCGAGGAGGGCATGTCCCAGCTGGTCGAGGCCGGAGAGGACACCGCGCAGGACTACGGCAAGCTCTACGCCACGATCGAGGCCGGTGCCGAGCGCGCCGACGCCGAGAAGATGGCGTACGGGGCACCCGAGGGTGCGCAGGGCCTGACCGCCTACAGCTACGAGCTGCTCGGCGACGACGGCCAGGGCTCGCGCAACACCAAGCGCGGCGTCGCCGCGCTGGCGCTGCTCGGCCTCGGTGGCGGGGGCCTGCTGCTCCGCCGCCGGCTGATCGCCTGACCGATCACCACCTCGACGACGGCGTCGCCCCTCCGGGGGCGGCGCCGTTGCCATGTGGTCGAGTTGCCAGTGAGGCGCCGCGAGTTGCCACGTACGCCGTCCGACCGCTCGCCGCACTGGCGACTCGACCAGCGCGAGTGGCAACTCGACCAGCGCGAGTGGCAACTCAACGGGGGAGGCGCGCCCCGAAGATCGCGGTGCCGGGGGTGAGCAGGCCACGCGTGCGGGACCAGCCGCCCCAGACCCGGTCGTGGTCCTCGGGCCACTGCGGCTCGTGCAGGTCGGTGAGCGTGAAGCCGTGCCGGGCGAGGACCGAGACCCAGTCGCCCAGCGTGCGGTGGTGCTCGACGTAGGCGACCTGGCCGGTGGCGTCGTCGACCTCGACGTAGGGCGTGCGGTCCCAGTAGGACTGGCTGGCGACGAGGCCCGCCTCGCCCGGGTCGTCGGGGAACATCCACCGGGTGGGGTGGGTGATGGAGAAGGCGAAGCGCCCCCCGGGCCGCAGCACGCGCGCGGTCTGGGCCACCGCGTCGTCGAGGTCCGCGACGAACTGCAGCGCCCCGAAGGAGCAGAAGACCACGTCGAAGCTGTCGTCGGGGAAGGGCAGCTGGGTGGCCGTCCCCTGCACGACCGGCACCGTGACCCCGGTGGCGTGGTCGATCCGGCGGGAGTGCTGCAGCTGGCGGAAGGACAGGTCGAGCCCTACCGGGCGACCGCCCTGCGAGGCGACCCAGCGGGAGCACTGGCTCGCGCCGCAGCCCAGCTCGAGGACGTCACGGCCAGCCAGCGGGCCGAGCACGCCCGCGACCTCCTCGGTGAGGCCCTCGGGGCCCCACACGAAACCGACGTCACCGAGGAAGGAGCCGTGGGTGGCCTGGTACTCGTCGGCGTACCGGTCCCAGTCCGGGCCGTTGGCCGACCGGGACTCGTGCTCGTCGACGGGTCGTCGCTCCACGCGCACCGCGGGGTGCGGCCACACCTGCTCCACGTCACGCAGACTACGACCATGGACCTGACGTCGTTGACCCCGCTCGCGGGTGGACGCTCCGGCGAGACCTTCCTCGGCGAGGTGGCGGGCGAGCGGTGCGTCGTCCGGATCTACGCCGATCCCGGCGCCCGGGGCGACGCAGCGGCCGAGATCGACGCCGCCCTGCTGCGCCTGGTGCGCGGGCTGGTCCCGGTGCCCGAGGTGCTGGAGGCCCGACGGCCCGACCCGCGCGCCGGGGTCCCCGGCCTGCTCGTGACCAGCTTCGTGACGGGGGAGCGCGGCGACGTCCTGCTGCCGACGCTCGACGCCCGGGCCCTGGCCCGGGCCGGTGACTCCCTCGGGCGGCTCGTCGCGACGCTGGCCGGCATGCCGCAGCTGCGCGCCGGAGCCTTCGTCGACGCCGACCTCACGGTGGCGGCGTCACCGGAGCCGGAGGACCTCCCCGAATCAGCGGCAGCGTTGCTCGACACGGTGACGCGTCGCTCGCTCGTGCACGGCGACCTCGCACCCGAGAACGTGCTGCTGGACCGCGACACCCTCGAGGTGACGGCCCTGCTGGACTGGGAGCACGCCCGGGCCGGGCACCCGTACGCCGACCTCGGCCGACTGCTGCGCGAGGACCGTGGCGCGGGCTTCCGCGACGCAGTGCTGGCGGCGTACTGCGCCCGCCACGGAGGTACGCCGGAGCAGGCCCTGGCCCTCGCGGAGGCCGCCGACCTCGCTGCCCTCCACTGAGCGGGGGGACCGCAGTTGGACTCCTGTGCTCACGCAGGCGTAATCTTGCACACTGCGCCATCAGGTCTGCCCGTCCCACAGGAGCGGACCGGGCTCGCTGCCTGTCTCCAGGTGTACGAACAGCCGGAGCGACACCGTCAGTGAACCAGACCTCATGAGCGTGCCCGACGACATCTGACCACCAAGGAATCACTTCCCTTATGACGAGCACCATCTCCACTCTTCCGGACTACGACGCGCCCCAGGTGGCGGTCAACGACATCGGGTCCGAAGAGGACTTCCTCGCGGCGATCGACGCGACCATCAAGTACTTCAACGACGGTGACATCGTCGACGGCACCATCGTCAAGGTGGACCGCGACGAGGTCCTGCTCGACATCGGCTACAAGACCGAGGGCGTGATCCCGAGCCGCGAGCTCTCGATCAAGCACGACGTCGACCCCAACGAGGTCGTCGAGGTCGGTGACAAGGTCGAGGCCCTGGTCCTCCAGAAGGAGGACAAGGAAGGTCGCCTGATCCTGTCCAAGAAGCGCGCCCAGTACGAGCGCGCCTGGGGCACCATCGAGCAGGTCAAGGAGGAGGACGGCGTCGTCGAGGGCACCGTCATCGAGGTCGTCAAGGGCGGCCTGATCCTCGACATCGGCCTGCGCGGCTTCCTGCCGGCCTCCCTCGTGGAGATGCGTCGCGTCCGCGACCTGCAGCCCTACGTCGGTCAGACCCTCGAGGCCAAGATCATCGAGCTCGACAAGAACCGCAACAACGTGGTCCTGTCGCGCCGTGCCTGGCTCGAGCAGACCCAGTCCGAGGTCCGCCACGGCTTCCTCACCCAGCTCCAGCGCGGTCAGATCCGCAAGGGCGTCGTCTCCTCGATCGTCAACTTCGGTGCGTTCGTCGACCTCGGCGGCGTCGACGGTCTGGTCCACGTCTCCGAGCTGTCCTGGAAGCACATCGACCACCCCTCCGAGGTCGTCACCGTCGGCGACGAGGTCACCGTCGAGGTGCTCGACGTCGACATGGAGCGCGAGCGGGTCTCGCTGTCGCTCAAGGCGACGCAGGAGGACCCCTGGCAGCACTTCGCCCGCACCCACCAGATCGGCCAGATCGTGCCGGGCAAGGTCACCAAGCTGGTGCCGTTCGGCTCGTTCGTGCGGGTCGAGGAGGGCATCGAGGGCCTGGTCCACATCTCCGAGCTGGCCGAGCGTCACGTGGAGATCCCCGAGCAGGTCGTCCAGGTCAACGACGACGTCATGGTCAAGATCATCGACATCGACCTCGAGCGTCGCCGGATCTCGCTGTCCCTCAAGCAGGCCAACGAGACCTCCGCCGCGGCCGACGTCGACGACTTCGACCCGACGCTCTACGGCATGACCGCGTCGTACGACGAGCAGGGCAACTACATCTACCCGGAGGGCTTCGACCCCGAGACGGGTGAGTGGCTCGAGGGCTTCGACGACCAGCGCGCCGTCTGGGAGGAGCAGTACGCCAAGGCGCACGCTCGCTGGGAGGCCCACGTCAAGCAGCAGGCCGAGGCCGCCAAGGCCGAGGTCGAGGCCGGCGAGGCCACCTCGTACTCCTCGGGCAGCGAAGAGGTCGAGGTCGGCAGCGACGGCGAGGAGACCACCAGCGGTTCGCTGGCCTCCGACGAGGCGCTGCAGGCGCTCCGCGAGAAGCTCACCGGCGGAAACTGACCTCCTCAGTCATCGCCTCGAACGGCCCGCCCGGGACTCCCGGGCGGGCCGTTCGGCGTCCGGGCGCCCGCCGGCGACGCGCCCCTGCGTCAGCGCTCTCGCCATCGGCCCTGCGAGGATGCGGAACATGAAGACCTGGCTGGCCGGCTCCCGCGACATGCTGCGGACGCAGCTGTGGCCGATTCCGACGATCGCCGTGGTGGCGGCGCTGCTGCTCGGGTGGGGGATGCCCGAGGTCGACGTCATGGTCGATGCGGAGGTCGCCGGCAAGACCGACTGGCTCTTCGGAGGCGATGCCGACGCGGCGCGCTCGCTGCTGGGCGTCATCGCCTCGTCGCTGATCACGGTGACCGCGCTGACCTTCTCGCTGACGGTCGTGACCCTGCAGCTGGCCAGCAGCCAGTTCTCCCCCCGGCTGCTGCGGACCTTCACGGCCGACCGGTTCGTGCAGGTCACGCTGGCGCTGTTCCTGGCGACGTTCACCTATGCGCTGATGGTGCTGCGCGCGATACGCAGTGCGGGGGACGAGGGACAGGCCGAGTTCGTCCCGAAGATCGCGGTGACCCTGGCCTTCGTCGGCGCGGTCGTCAGCGTGCTGGGGCTGGTCCTCTTCCTGGCCCACCTCACCGAGCAGATCCGGGTCGAGACGATGCTGCGCAACGTGCACCGTGACGCGTCGAGCACGATGCGGACGGTCCTCGACGAGCAGGAGCCCGGTGCCGCGGACCGGGGGAGGGCCCCGGAGCCGCCTCCCGGCGCGGTGTCGCTGCTTGCGGCCGAGGACGGCTTCTTGACCTGGGTGTCGCAGGAGGGGCTGCTGAAGGTCGCCGAGGAGGAGGACGCGGTGCTGAGCGTCGCGGTCGATCCGGGGACCTTCGTGGTCACGGAGACGCCCCTCGGTGCCGCCTGGTCGGCCCACGGTGGCGCCCTGGACGAGGAGGCGGTCGAGCGGATCCGGGAACGGGTCGGGTCCTGCCTGCACACCGGCGTCGAGCGGACATCCGGCCAGGACGTGGGCTTCGGGCTGCGCCAGCTGGTGGACGTGGCGAACAAGGCGCTCTCGCCCGGCATCAACGACCCGACGACGGCGGTGCACGCCCTCGGTCACATCTCGGCCTTCCTGTGCGCGCTGGGCGACCGCGACCTGGGACCGGTGCTGCTGCGCGACGACCGTGGCCGGGTCAGGGTCGTGGTCCAGCGCCCCGACCTCGCGGCGTACGTCGACCTGGGCATCTCCCAGCCGCGCCGCTACGGCGCCGCCGACCCGCAGGTCCTCGAACGGATCTTCCGGGTGCTGCTGGACCTCAGCCACCGGGTCGGACCGCAGCACCACCAGTTGATCCGCGACCAGCTGGGCCGGCTGCGGACCACCGTCGCGGCACAGACCTTCGACGCCGCCGAACGTGCCGGCCTGGCGAGCCTCGGCGGCCAGGTCGAGCAGATCCTCGAGAGGACCGGTTCCACCTCGCCGTCGTAGAATCTCCGACGGCAACTCGTGGCGGTGTCAACCGTGCGGCCCGCCCGTGGCTGTCTCTTGGGTAAGAGGCGACCACGGGGGTCGCGGGCCCGGAGGTGCGGGATGCGACGCGAGGAGCGGGCGGACTACGAGTGGCTGTTCCGCGCCTGCTTCCCCCGCATCCACCGCACCGTGACCCTCGTGCTGCGGGACCGGGACCGCGCTGAGGAGGTCACGCAGGAGGCGTTCCTGCGGCTGCTCCAGAACTGGCGCAAGGTCAGCGGCTACGAGCAACCGGAGGCGTGGGTGCGCCGGGTGGCGATCCGGCTCGCGGTCCGGGAGGCGGGCCGCGAGGGCGGCCGCGGCACCAGGGAACGGGCGAGCCTGGAGACCCGCCCCCTCACCGAGCCAGACCTCGATCTCGCACGGGCCATCGCGACGCTGGCACCTCGGCAGCGCGCCGCCGTCGTCCTCCACTACTACTCCGACCTGCCCGTCGTGGAGGTCGCCCAGATCCTCAACGTGTCCGAGTCCACCGTGAAGCAGCACCTGCTGCGGGCACGGGCCCGGCTGGCCGAGCTGTTGTCCGAAGGAGCCTCCGACCATGTCGATTGAGCAGCGGATCCGCGAGGGCCTGGCCGCCAACGCGGCCGACGTGGCCGCACCGGTCGAGGCCAGCCTCGGCGCGGTCCTACAGCGACGACGCCGCCGGGTGCGCGCCCAGGTCGGTGTGGCGGTCGCCGCAACCGCGGTCCTGGCCGCCACCCCGTGGGCCGCGGGGACCTGGCTCGCCGAGCAGCGCGCCACCGGCCCGGCGACGCCGGCCGAGGTCGGCCTCGAGGGCCGCTACTCGGTGGAGGTGGCCGCGGTCGGCAGGAGCGCGGAGCTGGCCGGCACCTGGCTGGTGACGCTCAGCGACGAGGGCGACATCGAGGTCGAACCGCCCGCGGGCTACGACGGGCTCCTCCCCGGGACGGGCGAGAGCTACGACGTCGTCGGTGACGAGCTGAGGACCAACCTCTACCTGGGGTGGCCCGGCTGTCAGCAGGCGGACCCCCCGATCGGCCGGTACCGCGTCGAGGTCACCTCGACCGGGCTGGCGTTCGTGCCCATCCAGGACGTCTGCCCGCCACGGCGCCAGCTCTTCGACGTGCGCTGGGTGCGTGTGTCATGACCCGGCCACGCCTGCGCCGGTGTGCCGGGATCGTCTCGCTGGTCCTGGTCGCCTCCGGGTGCACGGGCACCGACGCGCCGGCCGACGCGCGTCGCGGAGGCGGCCCGCCGACGTACGCCGAGGCGGAGTGCCCCCGGGACGTGTCGATCGGCGTGGTCGGTGAGATCCGGTGCGGGACCCTCTCCGTGCCCGAGGACCGGGAGGACGGGACCGGCGAGGTGCGGCTCCTGGTCTCGACGCTGGTCCCCCCGGACATCACCCAGGACGAGCCGATCCTGGTCCTCGGCCTGGACACCCGGTTCAACTACTCCGGGATCGCGCCGGTGGCGCAGCGCACGAGCAGCGAGGTGATCATCCTCGAGCCCCGCGGGGTGGGCCACTCCGAGCCCTCCCTCGACTGCGATCCGGCGGCGCCCCCGGTGACCTGGCGCGACCGCACGGGATCGGCTGAGTGGCGTGAGGGCATCACCGCGTGGGCAGCCGAGTGCCACGACGCGTTGACCGCGCAGGGCATCGAGCCCGCGGCGTACGGCGTCGAGGACCTGGCCGCGGACGCCGCCGACCTGCTCGACGCGCTCGACCTCGAGCAGGTCAACGTGATCACCTACGGGTCGAGCGGGCGCGTGGCCCTGGAGCTGGTGCGGGGTCACTCCGACCGGGTGCGAGCCCTCGTGCTCGACACTCCTGAGCTGCCGGGCGTCGACCACCGCGGGTACGCCGCGGCCACGACCCTGACGGCCCTGCGGCGGGTGCTGTCGTGGTGCGAGCGCGACCTCGACTGCCGTCGCCGCCACCCGGACCCGAGCACCCTGCTCGAGCGAGCGCTGCGCGCGGTCGACACCGACCCGGTGCCGGTGAGGGTCCCGTCGGCCTCGGGGGCCGAGCGTGTGCTGCTCGATGCGGGACTGCTGGTGCGGGTCGCACGACAGGCCACCACCGACGGCGGAAGCTCGGGACCGTGGGCCCTCCCGACCGCGCTGCCGCGGCTGCTCGAAGCCGTCGTGGCCCGCGACCGGGGGCGCCTCTCCGGCGCCCTGGCCCAGCTGCTCGGCCGACAGGGTCCGCTGTGCCCCGGCTACCGGCCCAAGTGCTCCCCGGCCCACGGGGTGAGCGAGGGCGTGGCCGCCACCGTGCTGTGTGGTGACGTCGCCGCCGGCGAGGCGACCCGCGCCCGGGCGACGACCGCGCTGCCCGGCTTCGACGAGACCTTCGACGCCGCGTGGTGGGGGGAGATCTGCGAGGTCTGGCCGGTGGATCCGCCTGCGGAGACCGGTCCCGTCACCTCGGCTGTCCCCACGCTCGCGTTCGTCCCCGGACTGGCGACGGTGCCACCGCGAGTGGTCCGCGAGCAGCTCGCCGGCCTCACGAACCTGTCGGTGGTCACGGTCCCGACGGCCGCCCACAACGTCATGGGGTCCGACTGCACCGTCGAGGTCCGCAACGCGTGGCTCCAGGACCCGGAGCCGACCTCGACCCCTGCCTGTATCGACCGACGATTGGAGTGGTGACCATGTCCCGCGCGATGACTGCGTTGGTGGTGATGATGATGCTGACGGCGGGGGCGGCCGGTTGCAGCGACGGCTCGACCGACCCGCAGACTCGCTCGGTGGGATCGACCGTCTCGCCCTCGACGCCCGACTCCACCGCCAGCGAGCAGGGTGCCGTCGCCGTCCCCGAGGAGATCCAGGGGACCTGGCTCCTCGACGTCGACCGTGCGGCGATCGAGACCAACCTCGAGAAGGCCGGCTACGGCAAGATCGTCGACCGGTTCGTGAAGTCCGAGGGCCTCGCACCCGGGCGCACGACCCTGACCCTGACCCTGTCCCCCGACTACTTCGAGATCGCCTGGCTGCTCCCGGACCAGACCTGGGACGTGGGCTGGTACGGCCCCGCCACCACGGAGGGTGAGGTGCTGCACCTCGACGACGCCTACTACGAGGGGGTCCGTGACTCCTTCACCTGGTCGGTCGACGAGGAGGGCCTGTCCCTCCACTTCGAGGAGTCCAGCGTCGCCAAGGTGCGCGGGCTTCCGAGCGAGTCCTACTCGGCGGCCTACTTCTCAAAGCCCTGGGCGCAGGCCGACTGCACGCCCGAGGACCTGAACGAGTGCCTCTAGGTCAGCCGGCGAGCGACCCGCCGAAGATCTGCCAGGCCAGGGCGCTCTTCGCGACCAGGCTCAGGACCAGGTACACCTTCTCGCCGAAGGCGTAGCTCCTCCAGCGGCCGATCTGGCGGTACTGCAGCCACTGGTTGAGCGCGAAGCTCATGAAGAAGACGAACAGCGACGCGACGATCCCGTAGACGAAGCCGGGCACCGTGTTGGAGCTGCCGGAGCTGGCGCCGACGAGGTTGATGACGATCGCGACCCAGGGTGCAGCGCCGGCGACGCAGCCGAACCAGAAGGGGAGCATGGTGGTCCGGGACCGTCCGGGCGGGTTCATCAGCTCCTGCAGCCAGCCGAACAGGATCATCGCCACGTTGGCGCCGACGATCAGCACGACCTCGTTGACCCCGGTCAGGCCGTTGTAGAAGCCGATCAGCAGGATCATGATCGTGGCGCTGATCGAGTACTCGATCCAGCGGAACCGGTTCAGCCCGGACCGAAGGTCACGCTCGTAGCGGCCCCGCAGCACGGTGGCCGTCAGCAGGTGGTCCAGCGCCGCCAGGGCGAGGAAGACCGCGATGGCCACCCCGATCCGGACGTCGAACAGCGCCTCCGGGGCGGGCGGCGCGCTCCCCGGAGGGCCCTGCGGGAACTGCGAGGTCACCGTGATCGCGAAGTCGCTGGCCAGCAGCAGCACCAGCACCACCTGGGCGCCGTGCAGGACGGTGAGACCGAGGTTCCAGCGACGCAGTCCGGTCAGGCTGGCTTCGGTGACGCCGGTGGCTTCCATGGTGTCCTCCGCGATGGGTCAGGTCCTCGTGGCGCCCCGATGGCATGTCCCGTCCAGCCTAGCGACGCGGTCCGCAGCGGGCGGTCCGCCTTACCGCCGACCGCGCTCCGCCTGCTCGACCTCGGCCTTCGCGTCCGCCACCTCGGCGTGGGCTGCCTGGGCGGCCTCGACCGCCTCGGGGACACCGGACGGGGGCGGAGGCGTGCGGGCACCACGGCCCGTCCCGTTCCCGCCGTGGTCCGCCGCGAAGGCGGACGTCACGGTCTTCACGGCCTCGGTGAGCTCGCCGGGGATCACGAAGTAACCGTTCCCGCTGGCAGCCAGCCGCGGGAGCATCTCGAGGTACTTGTAGGCCAGCACCTGGGGGTCGGCGTCGTTGTCGTGCACCGCGCGGAAGACCCGGGCCAGCGCCTCCGCCTCGCCGTCGGCCTCCAGGACCATCGCCTGCTGGTGGCCCTCGGCCTCCAGGATCTGCTTGGTACGGGTGCCCTCCGCGGTGAGGATGAGCGACTGCCGCTCACCCTCGGCGTGCAGGATCGCGGCGCGCTTGTCGCGCTCGGCGCGCATCTGCTTCTCCATCGCCTCCTTGATCGAGGACGGCGGGTCGATCGCCTTGATCTCCACCCGGTTCACCCGGATCCCCCACTTGCCCGTGGCCGCGTCGAGCACCTCCCGCAGCCTGACGTTGATCGTCTCCCGGGAGGTGAGGGCGCTCTCCAGGTCCATCGAGCCGATCAGGTTGCGCAGCGTGGTCACGGTGAGCTGGTCGATGGCCTTGAGGTAGTCGGCCACCTCGTAGGCCGCGGCCCGCGGGTCGGTGATCTGGTAGTAGAGGACGGTGTCGATGGCGACGACCAGGTTGTCCTCGGTGATCACCGGCTTGGGGTCGGAGGAGTAGACCTGCTCGCGGATGTCGAGCTTCGTGTTCACCCGGTCGACCATCGGGATCAGCAGGTTCAAGCCGGGCTGCAGCGTCCGCTGGTAGCGGCCGAACCTCTCGATGTTGTAGCGCCGGGCCTGGGGGACGATCCGGATCGCGGAGGCCACCACGAAGGTGACCAGCGCGGCCAGGACGATGATCGGCACCAGTACTTCCATCGCGATCACTCTTCTCCGGTTCGGGGTTCGGGCAGCGGATCCCGCGGGTGCACGAGCGCTGTGGCGCCCTCGATCAGCAGCACGTCGACCCGCACGCCCGGCGGGATCACGAGGTCCTCGTCGTAGGGACGCGCGGACCAGTCCTCGCCGGAGAGCGTCACCAGGCCGCCGGCCGCGGTGACCTCCCGGGTCACCAGCGCCGAGCGACCGACCAGCGCGTCACTGCCGTCGCGGGAGGCAGGGGGGAGGGCCAGGTGCCGCTTCGCCACCGGGCGGACGGCCACCAGACCCACTCCGCCGGTGACGGCGAACGCGAGCAGCTGCAGGGGGACCGAGGCGCCGAGGCCGGCCGTGATCGCCGCCGCGAGGGCGGCGCCCGCGAGCAGGCCGAGCGCCAGCGTCAGCGTGAGGAACTCCGCCACGCCGAACACCACGGCCAGCACCAGCCAGAACAACCACCACATGACTCCACCATCCGCTCGGGATGTGCCCCCAGCGTACTGCGGCAGTGGTGGTGGCGCCCTCAGCCCTGCGCCGCGGCCCAGTCGGCGACGCGCTGCGCGGACTCCGCCTCGGTGAGGTCCTCGATCCGGCTCATCACCGACCAGCGCACCCCGAACGGGTCCCGGACGCTTGCGAAGCGATCGCCGGAGACGAAGTTCATCAGGGGCTCACGCACCACGGCTCCCGCGGCCTCCGCACGCGCGACCACGGCGTCGGCGTCCTCGACGTAGAGGCCGAGGGAGTAGCAGGCGCCGTCGCCGTCGGGACCTCGCGGCGGGGACAGCAGTCCGTAGTCCGGGCTGGGCTCGCCCAGCTGCAGGTGGCCGTGACCGAGATCGAGCACCGCGTGCACCACCACGCCACCCATCTCGGTGACGTCGACGACCCGGGCGCCGAAGACCTCGCGGTAGAACTCGATCGCCTCCCGCGCCCCCTCGACCGCCAGGAACGGCGTCAGCGCAGAGACGCCGTGGGGCCGACCCCGCGTGGTGTGCTCACCGGTGACGCCGGGCCTGCTGTCGGTCTGTCCACTGCTGGTGCTGGTCATGGCCTCGACGCTAGGGAGGTGCGGGGACGGCCGGCTTGAAGATTCGCGCCGACCCGGGGTCCGCCTCGTCGCGCCCGGTGCCTCGTAGGCTCTGCCTGGTGGAGGGGGCCGCAGGGACGCCGGGGAGCCGGCAGCAGTCGGTGGATCGCAGGGGTGTGCTCTACCCCGCCCGGCTGCCGACCTTCCGGCGGGCCAGTCCGCCGTCGGCGGTCGCCGAGCTGGTGCGGTGGTTCTGGATCCCTGAGTGGCGGCTGCCCGAGGGGCGGGGTTCCCGCCAGCACCTGATCGCCTTCCCCGCGCTGAACCTCGTCGTCGAGGGTGGGGACCGGGCACCGTCGGGCACCGTCGGGTTGTCGGGGCCGACGACGCGGGCGTCGCACCGCGACCTCAGCGGGCGTGGGTGGGCGGTCGGGGCGCTGCTGCGGCCCGCTGCGGTGCCCCTGTTCACCGCCGACCCGGCGGCACTGGCGGACTCCTACGTCGTCCTCGACCTCCCCGAGCTGCGCGACCGGGTGGTCGCGGCCATGGGGGAGCGGGTCGCGACGGAGGAGCGGCACAGCCGCGCCGTCGACGCGTTCTCGGCCTGGCTGGCGGGTTGCGCGCCGCCGCCGGGCGAGGAGGCGCTGCTGGCCAACCGGCTCGCCGACGTCATCGACCTCGACGAGGAGGTGCTGCGCGTGCGGGAGGCAGCCGACCGGATCGGGATCTCGGTGCGGACCGCCCAGCGGCTGACGCAGCGCTACCTCGGGGTCTCCCCGGCCGCCATGATCCGTCGACGCCGCCTGCAGGAAGCTGCCGAACGGCTCCGCCTCGACACCACGCTGGACCTCGCGACCCTCGCCGCAGAGCTGGGCTACAGCGACCACGCCCATCTGACGCGCGACTTCCGCACCACCCTCGGGGAGACGCCCAGCCGCTACCGACGCGATGTCTCCGGCTGAATCCGGCGCGAGTCGGCGTCTCCTCACCGGCGGGGGACGGCGACCTCGACGGTCGTACCGCCGTACCCGTTCGTGGAGTCGCGGCCCTCGACCGTGACGGTGCGGACGTCCTCGGGGATCTCGAGCCCGGTCTGGGTGCGGGTGAACGGCTGCTCGGCCGCATGGTCGTGGGCGAGCTCCATCTCACCCAGCACCTCTCCGTCCTCGTCCAGCACCCGCCAGCCGTCGGCGTAGCGATCGGGGGAGTCGTAGGGCGAGCTGATCGTCACGTCCAGCGAGTAGGTGCCGTCGTCCGCACGGATCTCGACGTCCCTCACGTCCGGGTACTCCGCTCCCGAGCCGGCCTCCGCGACGTCGGCGCGGTCCTCGGGGCGGTCTTCGGCGCAGGCGGTGAGCCCCAGCACCAACGACAGCAGCAGAGCGAGCAACGGACGGGTGGTCGTGGGCGGCATGGTCCCAGCAGACCACGGGGGGCCACAGTCGAGCGAGAGTGATCGGAGCCTGGTGGAGCGGCTCGCCCACGCGCACCTCGAGGCCGCGGTGGCGAACCGGTGGATCGCGCTGCTGCGACCCGCCGTACGCCTGGTCCCGAGCGAGGCGGGGGAGCGGCACGTCGGGCGGTTCGGTGGGGTGCCCTCGACCCCCGAAGGGTTCTCGTGGCCGGTGTGGGAGGGGCACGGGCCGCTGACGTTCGTCGCGGAGGTCGACCTGGTCGCGCTCGCGTCCGCCGGTCTCGACCCCGGGATTCCGCTGCCGGACCACGGACGGCTGCTCGCCTTCTACTACGACGGGTCCTACCGGGACGACGTCGACGCCGTGGTCGGCACCTGGGACCCCGAGACCCTGGCCGGCGCCCGCCTGGTCCACGTCGAGACCGGACCCGACGAGCGTGCCGCGCTGCCTCCCGAGGGGGTGCGGGTGCTGCCCGAGCAGCTCCTCGCCGGTCGGCAGAGCGTCACCTTCCCCACGTTTGAGCACCCGGTGCTGGAGCGTGCCTTCCGGGCGCGAGGCCTCAGCGACCAGCGCTGGATGTCCCACCCGGTGAACGACGACGACTTCCTCGAGGCGCTGCACTCGCTCCTCGACCGGGACGAGCCCGGGCACCAGCTCGGTGGATGGGCCGACCACATCCAGGGTCCGGTCGAGGACGAGGTCGCCCAGGCCGTGCTGGGCGGGGAGCAGGCGAAGTTGGGAAGTGAGGCGCACGCCGCGGAGGCGGAGCGCTGGACCCTGCTGCTGCAGGTCGGCTCCGAGGCCGAGCTGGACGCCATGTGGGGTGACCTCGGCGCCTTGTACTGGCTGGCCCGCCGGGATCGGCTCCCGCAGCTGGACGAGGTGTCCTTCACCTGGCAGTGCGGCTGACCGGTGCCTGCGTGGCCGGGTGCTCGTGGGGAGAGGCTGGGTCGGGCCGTCGACCTGCGCCGGTCACCCATGGTGGGTATCTCGCGGTCCGAGCGGCTCTGACGGCCTTCCCCCGCCCTAGCGTCGAACGCGTCCGCCACGCACCTCGGTGGCGGACCCCGGGGGTGGGGCATGCGAGAGCGACGGCTGACGTCCGCGGGCCGCGCCGCGGCCGTGGCGCACCGGGTGCTGGGGCTGGACCCGACCGCGACCTGCCAGGACACCAGGCGCGCGTACCGGCTCCTCGCCTCCCTGACGCATCCGGACCACCGGCCGGGAGACCCCCGCGCCGCGGCCGAGTTCCGCACCGTGCACGCGGCGGCGGAGGTCCTCACCGCCCTCCGACGTGGTCGGACCCCCGCCCCCCACCAGGTGCGGACGCTGCTCGACCTGCCTCGTCCTGGGCCCGACCCGCGCGTGGTGGCGGCCTACTGCTCCCCGCCTCCGGCCCCCTCGACCATCGACCTCGTCGGCTGAGCGTCCACCCCGAGCCGGAGCCCGCTCAGGTGTCAGCGGGGGCTGAGTGCCACGGGCGGGGGTCGGTCCGCAGCAGGGAGTAGAGCAGCACGTCCTGCGGGTGGCCGTGGTTGAAGAACGCCCCGCGTGCCGTCCCTTCCCGCACGAAGCCGCACTTGTCCGCGATGCGTCGGGAGGCCTGGTTCTCCAGCACGATGACCAGCTGGATCCGGTGCTCCTTCTTCG